>NZ_JADEYH010000048.1 GCF_017114865.1 Streptomyces verrucosisporus
TCTTCCGCGCCGTTTCCGGCGCTTCCACCACCGTAGCGGATTTCCCGTCCGGCTCCTAATCGAGCCACCCGGACCGGAATTGCGGCACGCCGCAATTCACCCCCGGAAGGGATTCACACCAAGTGAGTGGTCGCCGCCGAAGGCGACAGAAGAGCTGCCCGGTGTCGGATCGACTCCGTGGCAGCTCGGAGAAGATTACACGACCGTGAGCGGTCCATCAAACAGCCCTAGCCGTTGCCGCCGGAGGCCAGTTCGCGGCTGCGGTCCCGGGCCGCTTCCAGGGCCGCGATGAGCGCGGCCCTTACACCGTGGCGCTCCAGCTCGCGGATGGCACTGATCGTGGTGCCCGCGGGGGAGGTGACCGCCTCGCGGAGCTTGACCGGGTGCTCACCGCTGTCCCGGAGCATCACCGAGGCGCCCACGGCCGCCTGGACGATCAGGTCGTGCGCCTTGTCCCGGGGGAGGCCGAGCAGGATGCCCGCATCGGTCATGGCCTCCACCAGGTAGTAGAAGTACGCCGGACCCGAGCCGGAGAGCGCCGTGGCGGCGTCCTGCTGGGACTCCGGGACGCGCAGGGTCTTGCCGACCGGCTGGAAGATCTCCTCGGTGCGGACGATGTGGGCCTCGCCGGCGTGTGTGCCGGCCGAGATGACGGACATGCCCTCGTCCACCAGTACCGGGGTGTTGGGCATGACGCGGACGACCGGAACACCCTGGGCGAGGCGTTCCTCGATGAACGCCGTCGGGATTCCGGCGGCCGCGCTGACGACCAGGCGGTCGGCGGGGACATGAGGGGCCAGTTCGCCGAGAAGAGCCGCCATGTCCTGAGGCTTGACCGCCAGGATGAGCGTGTCGGCTGTCTTGGCCGCCTCGGCGTTCGTGACGGCGGTGACGCCGTGGCGGGAGCGCAGTTCCTCGGCGCGCTCCGGCCGGCGGGCGGTGACCAGGAGGTCGGACGGGGACCAGCCGGCGCGGATCATGCCCGACAGCAGGGCCTCGCCGATCTTGCCGGTTCCGAGTACGGCGATCTTCTGGGTCATGGGACAGCTCACCTTGTCCGGGTCCGGTACGTGCGTGCGTGCGTGCTGCGCTTGCGTATGTGCGCGCGCGTGCTGCGCTGCAATCCTCGCACTCACGGCGGCGGCTGCGCCGGTTCGTCCATCTGGCGGTCAAGGGGTGCGGCGGCGGAGGGTGGCCGCGCCGAGGAGGAGGACGAGCAGGGCGCTTCCGGCGACGATCGCGATATCGCGGACGAGGTCGCCGGTGACGTCGGGGCTGCGCAGGACCTCGTTCATGCCGTCCACCGCGTAGGACAGGGGCAGGACGTTCGAGACGGCCTCCAGGACGGGCTGCATGGTGTCGCGCGGTGTGAGCAGGCCGCAGAGCAGGAGCTGCGGGAGGATCAGCGCGGGCATGAACTGGACGGCCTGGAACTCGGTGGCGGCGAAGGCGGAGACGAACAGGCCCAGCGCGGTGCCGAGCAGTGCGTCGAGCAGGGCGATGAGCAGCAGCAGCCAGGGTGAGCCCGCGAAGTCCAGGTCCAGGAACCAGATGGTCACCCCGGTGGCCAGGGCCGCCTGGGCGACGGCCAGCAGGCCGAAGGCCAGTGCGTAGCCCAGGATCAGGTCGGCCTTGCCCAGCGGCATGGACAGCAGGCGCTCCAGGGTGCCCGAGGTGCGTTCGCGCAGGGTGGCGATGGAAGTGACCAGGAACATCGTGATCATCGGGAAGATGCCGAGCAGCGAGGCTCCGATGCGGTCGAAGAGTTCGCGGTCGTCGGCGTAGACGTAGTACAGCAGGACCGTCAGCAGCACGGGGACGAGCAGCAGCAGCGCGATCGTGCGGGGGTCGTGCGCGAGCTGGCGCAGTACGCGGCGGGCGGTGGCCAGGGTCCGGAGCGCGCTCACCGGCTCCCCTCCTCTTCGGTCTTCTCGTCCTCTTCCCTGGCGGTGTCGACCAGGTGGAGGAAGGCGTCCTCGACGGTCCGGGTGCGGGTGCGGGCCCTCAGGGCGTCGGGGGTGCCGTCGGCCAGGAGGCGGCCGGCGCGCATCAGCAGCAGGCGGTCGCAGCGGTCGGCCTCGTCCATGACGTGGGACGAGACGAGCAGGGTGGTGCCGCGTTCGGCCGCGAGGCGGTGGAAGAGGCTCCACAGGTCGCGGCGGAGGACGGGGTCGAGGCCGACGGTGGGTTCGTCGAGGACCAGCAGTGCGGGGGAGCCGAGCAGGGCGACGGCCAGGGAGACCCGGGAGAGCTGTCCGCCGGAGAGGTTGCCGGCGAGGGCGTCGGCGTGGGTGGTGAGGTCGACGTCGGTGAGGGCGCGTTCGACCTGTGCGCGGCGGTCGGTGCGGGGCAGACCGAGGACGGAGGCGAAGTACTCCAGGTTCTGGCGGGTGGTCAGGTCGGTGTAGACGGAGGCGGCCTGGGTGACGTATCCGACGCGGGAGCGCAGCGGTGCGGCTCCGGCCGGCCGGCCGAGCACGTCGAGGGTGCCGGTGACCTTCGCCTGGGTGCCGGCGATGGCGCGCATCAGGGTGGTCTTGCCGCAGCCGCTGGGGCCCAGCAGGCCGGTGACGGTGGAGCGCGGGACGTCGAATGAGAGGCCGTCGACGACGGTGCGGCCACCGCGGACGACGGTGAGGCCGTCGGCTCTGACGGCCGGCCCCGCAATGGAATTCATCATGTGTTGAATATTGCTCCCGCGCGGTGTCGGGCGTCAAGCGGGGCGGGCCCTGACATGCCGACGCCCCCCGTCCGGGACGGACGGGGGGCGTTGCCGGCGGTGTCTCGGGTGGTGTCCCGGGGTGGGCGCCTCGGCCCGCTCCCGGCTTCCTCAGCGCCTGCGGCCGGGCCTTCCGGAGCCGCGGCGCACGGCCGGGTTGCCGCGTCGCGCGGCACGGGCGGCGCCACGGCGCTCGTGCCGCGCGACGGCCCGGTCGTACTCGGCGCGCCGCAGCTTCTCGCCGGGGGCCTCGACCAGGCTGCGCGCGGCGTAGGCGAGCAGGACGCCGAGGAAGCCGATCATCTTGACCGGGCGCATCGCCGCGTCGTCGGGGCGGGCCTGGCCGGGCTCGCGGGTGTAATCGGTGAGAGTGCGGCTGAAGGCCATGGAACTGGACACGGCCAGGGCCACCACGAGCAGGACGCCGATCACGCCGCCCTCGGCGAAGGTGCTGCCCTCGTACGCCAGCCGCAGTACCCAGGCCCCGGCGGCGGCCAGCAGCAGCGCCCCGAGCCCGAGTGCGATCCGGCGCAGGAGGTAGCCACCGGAGTGGTCCACCCAGGTGGTGCCGTAGAACCGGATCGGCTCGGGCTCGGGGCGCTCCCGCTTCTCGCTCATGGTGTCGATTATGCGGGCGGCCGCCCGGGAGCCGCCGGGGGCGGGGTCAGCCGAGCTTGGTGACGTCCCGCACCGCGCCCTTGTCGGCGCTGGTGGCCATGGCCGCGTAGGCGCGCAGGGCGGCGGAGACCTTACGGTCGCGCGCCGCCGGCGCGTACTGGCCGCCGAGCGCCTCGCGGCGGGCGGCGAGGGTGGCCTCGTCGACCTTCAGCTCGATGGTGCGTGCGGGGATGTCGATGCTGATCAGGTCGCCGTCCTCGACCAGGGCGATGGTGCCGCCCGCGGCCGCCTCCGGGGAGGCGTGGCCGATGGACAGGCCCGAGGTGCCCCCGGAGAAGCGGCCGTCGGTGATCAGCGCGCACTTGGCGCCCAGGCCCCGGCCCTTGAGGAAGGAGGTCGGGTAGAGCATCTCCTGCATGCCGGGGCCGCCCCTGGGGCCCTCGTAGCGGATGACGACGACGTCGCCCTCCTTGACCTGCTTGCCGAGGATCTTCTCGACGGCCTCCTCCTGCGACTCGCAGACCACGGCCGGTCCGGTGAAGGTCAGGATGGACTCGTCGACGCCGGCGGTCTTCACCACACAGCCGTCGGCGGCGAGGTTGCCGTGCAGTACGGCCAGTCCGCCGTCCTTGGAGTAGGCGTGCTCCACGTCGCGGACGCAGCCGCCGGCCGCGTCGGTGTCCAGGGACTCCCAGCGCTCGGACTGCGAGAAGGCGCTGGCGGAGCGGACGCAGCCGGGGGCGGCGTGGAACAGCTCGACGGCCTCCGGCGACGGGGAGCCGCCGCGGATGTCCCAGGTCTTGAGCCATTCGGCCAGGGAGTCGGAGTGGACGGTGCGGACGTCCTCGTTGAGCAGGCCCGCGCGGTACAGCTCGCCCAGGATGGCGGGGATGCCGCCGGCCCGGTGGACGTCCTCCATGTAGTACGAGCCGTTGGGCGCGACCTTGGACAGGCACGGCACGCGGCGCGAGATGGCGTCGATGTCGGTCAGCCCGAAGTCCAGCCCGGCCTCCTGGGCCGCGGCGAGCAGGTGCAGGATCGTGTTGGTGGAGCCGCCCATGGCGATGTCCAGGGCCATGGCGTTCTCGAAGGCGGCGCGGGAGCCGATGGCGCGCGGCAGGACGGTCGTGTCGTCCTGCTCGTAGTGGCGCCCGGTGATCTCCACGACCGTGCGGCCGGCGTTCTCGTACAGCGCCCGGCGGGCGGTGTGGGTGGCCAGCACCGAGCCGTTGCCGGGCAGGGAGAGGCCGATGGCCTCGGTGAGGCAGTTCATCGAGTTGGCGGTGAACATGCCCGAGCAGGAGCCGCAGGTGGGGCAGGCGTTCTCCTCGATGAGCGCCATGTCCTCGTCGGAGACGGCGTCGTTGGCGGAGTCGGCGATGGCGCTGATCAGGTCGAGCTTGCGGACCGTGCCGTCGACGAGGGTGGTGCGGCCGGACTCCATCGGCCCGCCGGAGACGAAGACCGTGGGGATGTTCAGGCGCATCGCGGCCATCAGCATGCCCGGGGTGATCTTGTCGCAGTTGGAGATGCAGATCAGGGCGTCGGCGCAGTGGGCCTCGACCATGTACTCCACGGAGTCCGCGATCAGGTCGCGGGAGGGCAGGGAGTAGAGCATGCCGCCGTGTCCCATGGCGATGCCGTCGTCCACGGCGATGGTGTTGAACTCGCGCGGGACGCCGCCCGCCTCCTTGATCGCCTCACTGACGATCCGGCCGACCGGCTGGAGGTGGGTGTGCCCGGGCACGAACTCGGTGAAGCTGTTGGCCACCGCGATGATCGGCTTGCCGAAGTCCTCGCGCGCTACGCCGGCGGCCCGCAGGAGGGCGCGGGCGCCCGCCATGTTGCGGCCGTGGGTGACGGTGCGGGACCTCAGCTGGGGCATGGTGCTCCACTCCTTCGTGAACCGTGGGAAGACCGTCGGGCGCGGTCTTCGGGCCATGGCTGCCGAGCGTACGCCTCCCGCTCAAGATCTGGACGAAAAGTCCGGATCGTAAGACATGAGGGGCGCTTGATTCACTCTCCGCGCGGGTGTTCGCCGGCGGGTGCGGCAGGTGCGGCGGACCCGGTCAGATGGTGCTGGACGGCCGGGGCGAGGCGGGCGACCAGCTCCTCGGGCTCCGCGGAGGCCAGCGGTTCGATCTCCAGGACGTACCGCATGATCGCCGTGCCCACCAGCTGCGCGGCGGCCAGCTCCACCCTCAGCTCCCGGTCCGGGGCGTCCAGACGGCGCGCCACCCGGGCCATCAGCTGCCGCGTCACCATGCCGCGGAGGATCCGGGCGGCGGTCTCGTTGCTGAGCGCCGAGCGGACGACGGCCAGCAGGGGCGCTCGGCTGGCCGGGTTCTCCCAGACGCCCAGGAAGAACCGGACGAGTTCCTCGCCGAGGCCGTCGGGGCCGTGCGGGGCGAGGTGGCCCAGGCCCTCGGCTGCGGGGGCGAAGGAGACCTCGGCGGCGGCCTCGAAGACCCGCTCCTTCGTCCCGAAGTAGTGGTGGACCAGGGCCGGGTCCACCCCGGCGCCGCGGGCGATGGAGCGGATGGACGCCTTGTCGTAGCCGCGCCCGGCGAACTCCGCGCGGGCGGAGGCCAGGATGCGGTCGCGGGCCGCCTCCCCGGCCGCGGCGCGGTCGGCCGAGGCGGGGCGGCCGCGGCGGCGGGCGGGGCGGCGGGCGCCCTCGGCGTCCTTCGCGGGCTGTGCCGGCTGTGCGGCCCGTGCGTCGGCGTCCTGCCCGCTCACGGTCCGGCCTTCCGGGGCACGGAGGCCAGGTGGCGGCGGGTGAAGGCCAGGGCCTCGGCGAGGTCGGCCTCGCGCTCGGCCGACGACATCGCCCGGCGGGTGTTGACCTCGACCACCACGTGCCCGTCGAAGCCGCTCACCGCCAGGTGCTCAAGGACCTCCGCGCACGGCTGGTCGCCGCGCCCGGGGACGAGGTGCTCGTCCTTGGCGGAGTCGGTGCCGTCGGCGATGTGGATGTGCGCCAGGCGGTCGCCCATGCGGTCCACCATCGCCAGGGTGTCGTTGCGGGCGGTGGCGGTGTGGGAGAGGTCGAGGGTGAAGTGGCGGTAGTCGTCCTCGGTCGGGTCCCAGGCGGGGGCGTAGGCGAGCATCTCGCGGTCGCGGTAGCGCCAGGGGTACATGTTCTCGACGGCGAAGCGGACATCGGTCTCGTCCGCCATCCGCCACACGCCGCGGATGAACTCCCGGGCGTAGGAGCGCTGCCAGCGGAACGGCGGGTGCACCACGACCGTGCCCGCACCCAGCTTCTCGGCGGCCTCGCGGGAGCGCTGGAGCTTGGTCCAGGGGTCCTTGGACCACACGCGCTGGGTGATCAGCAGGCAGGGGGCGTGGACGGCGAGGACCGGGACGCCGTGGAAGTCGGAGAGCCTGCGCAGCGCCTCGACGTCCTGGCTGACCGGATCGGTCCACACCATCACCTCCACCCCGTCGTAACCGAGGCGTGCGGCGATCTCGAAGGCCGTCGCCGTGGTCTCCGGGTAGACGGAGGCCGTGGAGAGGGCGACCTTCGGTGCCGGGAGGGACAGCTCTGGATCGACCACGCACAACAGCCTACGGCGACCGGGAGCGCGTTACGGGGGTCGTCGCGGGGCCCGCGGGCCGGGGTGTGGGGAAGGTCACGGAGTCCCGTTGCCGGACAGGGTGTCCAGCCGGCGCAGGATGACGCCCTCGCGCAGCGCCCAGGGGCAGATCTCCAGCCGCTCCACGCCGAACAGGTCCATGGCGCCCTCCGCCACCAGCGCCCCCGCCAGCAGCTGCCTGGCCCGGCCCTCGGAGACGCCGGGGAGGGCGGCGCGTTCGGCGGCCGGCATGGCGGCCAGCTTGGGCACCCACTCCTCCAGCGACGCGCGCACCAGCTCGCGCTGCGCGTAGGGCCCCTCGGCGGAGCGGGGGGCGCCCGCCAGCCGGGCGAGCTGCTTGAACGTCTTGGAGGTGGCCACCACGTGGTCGGGGGCGCTCAGCCGGCTGAAGTCCCCGACGACCCGGGCGATCTTGTGCCGCACATGGCGGCGCAGCGCGCGGACGTCGGCCGGGTCGGGCGGGTCGCCGGGCAGCCAGGAGCCCGTGAGGCGGCCGGCGCCCAGCGGCAGCGAGGCGGCGGCGTCGGGCTGCTCGTCGATGCCGTACGCGATCTCCAGCGAGCCGCCGCCGATGTCCAGGACCAGCAGCCGTCCGGCCGACCAGCCGAACCAGCGGCGGGCGGCGAGGAAGGTCAGCCGGGCCTCGTCCTCGCCGGAGAGCACCTTCAGCTCCACGCCCGTCTCGGCGGCGACCCGCTCCAGCACATGGTCGGCGTTGGCGGCGTCCCGTACGGCCGAGGTGGCGAACGGCAGCAGGTCCTCCACGCCCTTGTCCTCGGCGACGACCATCGCCTCCCGGACGGTCGCGGCGAGCTTCTCGACGCCCGCCGGGCTTATGGAGCCGTCCTCGTCGAGGAGTTCGGCCAGGCGCAGTTCCGCCTTGTGGGAGTAGGCGGGCAGGGGGCGGGCACCCCGGTGTGCGTCCACCACCAGCAGGTGAACGGTGTTGGAACCCACGTCGAGGACACCGAGTCTCATGGGGGGCCACGCTACTGCGGCGGGACGGTGGTCCGGAGCCCGGCCCGGGGTGCATACCCTGTGTGCGTGGCGAAGACGAAAACGGCGAAGCCGGGCAAAGAGGCGAACACGGGCGGGGAGCGGCGGCGGGCCGCGGGCGACGAGGTGGGACTGGACCACGCCCGGATGTGGGTGGAGTTCCCGGACCCGGCGGACGACGAGCAGGTGTTCCGGTGCGACCTGACCTGGCTGACCTCCCGCTGGGGCTGCATCTTCGGCCAGGGGTGCCAGGGCATCAGTGCGGGGCGCGCGAGCGACGGCTGCTGCACGCTGGGCGCGCACTTCTCGGACGAGGACGACGAGAAGCGCGTGGCGGCGCACGTGGCGCGGCTCACGCCCGAGAGCTGGCAGTTCCACGCGGAGGGCTCCTCCGGGCGCGGCTGGGTCGAGGTGAACGAGGACGGCGAGCGCCAGACCCGGCTGCACCGGGGCGCGTGCATCTTCCTCAACCGCCCCGGCTTCCCCGGCGGCATCGGCTGCGCGCTGCACACGATGGCCCTGAAGGAGGGGCGCGAGCCGCTGGAGACCAAGCCGGACGTGTGCTGGCAGCTGCCGGTCCGGCGGACGTTCGAGTGGGTGGAGCTGCCGGACGGCGAGCAGCGGCTGTACGTGTCGATCGGCGAGTACGACCGCCGCGGCTGGGGCCCGGGCGGGCACGACCTGCACTGGTGGTGCACCGGCGCGCCGTCGGCGCACGGGGCCGGCGAGCCGGTGTACGTCTCGTACCGGCCGGAGCTGACGGAGCTGATGGGGCCGGCCGGGTACGCGCGGCTGGCAGAGCTGTGCGAGGAGCGGCTGGCCTCGGAGCTGCCGCTGGTGGCGCCGCATCCGGCGGACGGGCCCGCGGGCGGTCCCGCCGCGGGTGCCGCGGGGCCGCCCGCGGGCCGTACCGAGCCGGGGCGCGCGGAGCCGGGGCACACGATGCCGGGGTGAACCCCGGCCTGCGCGGACGCCGGTGCCGCGTCAGTCAGGGTTTGCCCGGTAGCGGGGCTCCCCCGGCCTCCGGCCGTTGGAGCCCCAGGTGCTGGGCCTCTCCGGGCCCGCAGGGCCGAGGGGACGCGATCGCAGGACGGCCGGAGGCCGGGGGGTGCGTGCCGGGGCGGCGAGCGGGGTGAGCCTTGGCCGACGCGGCACTAGTCCGGCCGCCCCGCCGGGGGCGGCGAGGACTCCGCCGGCGGTGTGCTCGACGGCGCTTCGGGGGTCGGTTCGGGCGCGGGCGGCTCGGACGGCCCGGGCTCCGGCTCCGGAGGCTCGGAGGGGCGCGGCCGGGTAGGCGCCTCCGCTCCGTGCCCGCGCAGGGTGATCAGCGCCTTCGCCGGGGCGATCGAGATCCGCGCGGTCCACGCGCCGGCCGGTTCCCGCGACCGGTCCACGGTGACGGTGAAGGCGGCCGACTCGCCCGGCCGCAGTGTCCCGTGCGTACGGTCCAGCCGCAGCCAGGAGGCGTCCGCCGAGGCCGTCCAGTCGACCGGGGAGCCGCCGGAGGCCACGAGGGTGACGACGGTGGCGTCCCCGGACGGCTGGGCCTCGACCGTCAGCCGGCCCGGCCCCGTGCCGGTGTCCCCGCGCGACGGGCCCTCCTCGCCCGCCCCGTCCGCCCCGTCAGGGCCTTCCGTGCCGGAGGACGGGGCGTCCCGCCCTTCCCCGGTGTCCGCGCCGGCCACGTCGACGCGGACGCCGGATCCGTCGCGGGAGGAGCCGGTGCCCCCCGTCCGGCTCCCGTCGCCCCGGGGGCCGCCGTACGCACTGCCCGGGTCCTGCCGCTCGGAGGCCGGGACGGGGGCGCCCGGGCCGCCGTCCACCGGCGGCGCGCCGCGGTACGCGGCCCACAGCGCCAGCAGCGGGGCGGCCACGACGGTGGCGACGACCGTGGTGGTCACCGCGCGGCTGCGCAGCCGGTCGAAGCGCTCGGCCCGGTCGCGGACGGTGACGGGGAAACCTCGCCGGTCGAAGCGCGGGGTGTGCTGGACCCGCGCGCGCTGCGCGGCGAGCATCGCGGCGTGCACGTCCGCCCGCGGGGCGGGCAGCACGGTGAGCGCGCCGACGTCCGCGGGGGCGGTGCCCGGCCACGGGCCGCCCGCCAGTACCCGTTCGGCGGTACGGCGGCACTCGGGGCACTCGTCCACGTGCCGCACCAGCTCCCGGCGGAGCGCGCTGCCCAGCAGCACCTCCCGGTCCCCGGCGAGCCGGGCGACGGCCGGGCAGCCGCCCCGGTCGACGACGGCGAGCGCGGTGCGGGTGCGCTCCACCTCGCAGGCGGCGCTGGACAGCAGCAGCTCGGTGCCGTCGTGGTCCGTGCCGAGGACGGCGGCGACCTCGTGGACCGGCAGGTGGTGGCGTACGGCCAGTTCCAGGGCCTCGCGCTGCTCGGGGCCGGTGCCGGCGGCCTCCGGCCAGGCGAGCGCGGCCAGCTCGCGGCGGCGTGCGGTGGCCAGGGGGCCGGGGAGTTCCGGGGGCTCGGGGCGGACGCCCCGGCGCTCGGCCAGGAGCCGCAGGCAGGCCCAGCGGGCCAGCGCGTACAGCCAGGGCCGGTGCAGTGCCGTGTCGGCGGGGGTGCGGCCGCGGCGGCGCTGCCGCTCGGCGACGGCCAGGGCCTCGCCGAGGACGGAGACCGCCGCCTCGTGCTCGCACATGACGGACAGGCAGTAGGTGAACAGCCCGTCCAGGTGGTCCCGGTAGGGATCGACGGGCACCGGCGGCCGGGCCGCGGCGCGGTGCGTGCCACGGTGCGCCCGGTGTACGCCGGTGGTGTGCGTGGGGTGCTCGCGCCGAGTGCTCATCACCCAGCCGACCGTAGGCGGAAGGCCGGGCATCGCTGGTGATGCTTGCGTGGGTTTAACCCCTACGGGTGACGATCTGCGGTAAAACGCACAAACGCTCAGTGGAGGGTGACAGGGGGGTGCGCGAGGGCGCACGGGGGGGGCGGGCCGGCGCGGCGTCCGCCCCTCCACCCGCCTGCTCCGCGTCCGCCTCGCGCACGGCTCCGCGTACCACCCCGTGCCCGCCCCGTGCCCGCCCGGGCCCGGATGTCACAGGCTCCGGCTACCGTGAGGCCCATGGCTGCCCGCAAGTCGTCCGCCAAGGACCGCCCCGCCTACCGCTGCACCGAGTGCGGCTACACCACCGCCAAGTGGCTCGGCCGCTGCCCGGAGTGCCACGCCTGGGGCACCGTCGAGGAGACCGGCGGCACCCCGGCCGTCCGCACCACCGCGCCCGGCCGGGTCTCGTCCCCCGCGCTGCCCATCGGCCAGGTGAACGGGCAGGTGGCCACCGCGCGCAGCACGGGCGTGCCGGAGCTGGACAGGGTGCTGGGCGGCGGGCTGGTGCCGGGCGCGGTGGTGCTGCTGGCGGGCGAGCCGGGGGTGGGCAAGTCCACGCTCCTGCTGGACGTCGCGGCCAAGGCGGCCGACGCCGACCGCCGCACGCTCTACGTCACCGGCGAGGAGTCGGCCGGGCAGGTGCGGCTCCGGGCGGACCGGATCGGGGCGATAAGCGACCACCTGTACCTGGCCGCCGAGACGGACCTGTCGGCCGTCCTGGGACATCTGGACGAGGTGAAGCCCTCACTGCTGGTCCTGGACTCGGTGCAGACGGTCGCCTCCCCCGAGATCGACGGCGCGCCCGGCGGCATGGCGCAGGTGCGGGAGGTGGCCGGAGCGCTGATCCGGGCCTCCAAGGAACGCGGGATGTCCACGCTGCTGGTGGGCCACGTCACCAAGGACGGCGCCATCGCCGGTCCGCGCCTGCTGGAGCATCTGGTGGACGTGGTCCTGCAGTTCGAGGGCGACCGGCACGCCCGGCTGCGGCTGGTGCGCGGTGTGAAGAACCGCTACGGAGCCACCGACGAGGTGGGCTGCTTCGAGCTGCACGACGAGGGCATCACCGGTCTGGCCGACCCGTCGGGCCTCTTCCTCACCCGCCGGGACGAGCCCGTGCCCGGCACCTGTCTGACCGTCACCCTGGAGGGCCGCCGCCCGCTGGTGGCCGAGGTGCAGTCGCTGACGGTGGACTCGCAGATCCCCTCCCCCAGGCGCACCACGTCCGGGCTGGAGACCTCGCGCGTGTCGATGATGCTGGCCGTGCTGGAGCAGCGGGGCCGGATCAACGCGCTGGGCAAGCGGGACGTCTACACCGCCACCGTCGGCGGGGTGCGGCTGTCGGAGCCCGCCGCCGATCTGGCGATGGCGCTCGCGCTGGCCAGCGCCGCCAGCGACACGCCGCTCCCGAAGAACCTGGTGGCCATCGGCGAGGTGGGGCTGGCGGGTGAGGTCAGGCGGGTGACGGGTGTGCAGCGACGGCTGGCGGAGGCGGCGCGGCTGGGCTTCACCCACGCTCTGGTGCCCACCGATCCGGGCAAGGTGCCGCAGGGGATGCGGGTGCGGGAGGTGGCGGACATAGGGGAGGCGCTGCGGGTCCTGCCCGCCCGGCCGGCCCGGTCCGAGCGGTCCGGGCGGGCCGACCGCGACGGGGCCGATCGGAGCACGCCACACGAGGGCTGACACCGCCGGTAGACTTTGCCCTGGTCTCGCCCGTACGTACGCATGACCCGAAGGAGTGCCGTGGCAGCCAACGACCGGGCAGCAACCGGCGCCGACGGCCTGTTGCGCGCCTCACTGAGCGCGGTCGCGCCCGGTACGGCCCTGCGCGACGGCCTGGAGCGCGTGCTGCGGGGGAACACCGGCGGGCTCATCGTCCTGGGCATGGACAGGACCGTCGAGGCTCTGTGCTCGGGCGGTTTCGTGCTGGACGTGGAGTTCAGCGCGACGCGGCTGCGCGAGCTGTGCAAGCTGGACGGCGCGCTGATCCTCGACAAGGACATCACCAAGATCGTGCGGGCGGGCGTACAGCTCGTGCCGGACGCCTCGATCCCGACGGAGGAGACGGGCACCCGGCACCGCACCGCGCAGCGGGTGTCGATCCAGACCGGCTTCCCGGTGGTGTCGGTCAGCCAGTCGATGCGGCTGATCGCGCTGTACGTGGACGGCCAGCGGCGTGTGCTGGAGGACTCGGCGGCGATCCTGTCCCGGGCCAACCAGGCGCTGGCCACGCTGGAGCGCTACAAGCTGCGGCTGGACGAGGTGGCGGGCACGCTCTCCGCGCTGGAGATCGAGGACCTGGTGACGGTCCGGGACGTCTCCGCCGTCTCGCAGCGGCTGGAGATGGTGCGGCGGATCGCCACGGAGATCGCCGAGTACGTGGTGGAGCTGGGCACGGACGGGCGGCTGCTCTCCCTCCAGCTCGACGAGCTGATCGCGGGCGTGGAGCCCGAGCGCGAGCTGGTCGCCCGCGACTACGTGCCCGAGCCGACCGCCAAGCGGTCCCGTACCGTCGGCGAGGCGCTGACCGAGCTGGACCGGCTGACCCACACCGAGCTGCTCGAACTGCCCACGGTCGCCAAGGCCCTGGGGTACAGCGGGTCGCCGGAGACGCTGGACTCGGCCGTCTCGCCGCGCGGTTACCGCCTGCTGGCGAAGGTGCCGCGGCTGCCGAACGCCGTGATCGAACGGTTGGTCGAACACTTCGGCGGGCTGCAGAAGCTGCTGGCCGCGAGCGTGGACGACCTGCAGACCGTCGACGGGGTGGGCGAGGCGCGGGCCAGGTCGGTCCGCGAGGGCCTGTCGCGGCTGGCGGAGTCCTCGATCCTGGAGCGGTACGTCTGACGCGTCCGCGCCGCCGCCGGGTGCCGGACACCGCGGCCCGGGCCCGTCCTGCTCCGAACCGCCCGGACCCACCGGCTGCGGGGGCGGTCCGGTCCCCGGTTCAGTCCTTGGCGAGGACGAACGAGACGCGCTTCTTCTCCAGGCCCTCCACCTCGGCCTCGACCAGATAGGTGCCGGCCTTCGCCTCGGCGCCCGGCGTACCGCACTCGGGCTCGCTGTGCCTGCGGTCCCACTCCAGGACGCGGACTGCCGTACCGCCCGCCGGGACCTTGTAGAGGGCCGAACGGGCACCCTTCGGGCAGTGCTCGGACTTCCAGACCTTCTCGTCGCCGTCCTCGGCCTCGACGATGGTGAAGGCCGCGGCACCGGTGCCGAAGTCGACCTTGCAGGCGCCGCCGCCCTCGTTCCGCACGGTCAGCCGGAAGACGGGCTTCTCGCCGGGCGCGTACCGGTTCTTCTCGCTGTCCAGTGTCACCTCGACCGAGCCGGGTCGGCAGTCGGGGAGGGTGGAGTCGGCCGGCACGGCCTCGACCCCGCCCGAGACGGCGCCGGCGGAGCCACCGCCCGCTCCCGCGGAGCCCGCACCGCCCGAACCGGAACCGTTCGCGCCGTCTTCGCCTTCGCCGTCCGCGCCTCCGCCGCCGGACCCGGAGCCGCCGGATCCTCCCGTGCCGCCCCCGGAGCCGCCGGATCCGCCGGATCCTCCCGGTCCGCCGGTGCCGCCGTCGGACTCCTCGCGCCCACCGGGGCGTTCGCTGATCAGGGATTCGGACGAGGACGGCCCGGGTGTGATGGTGCCCGGCACCTCACCACCGCCCTGCTTCCCGCCCTGGTCGCTCCCGCCGCCTCCGCCCGGCCCCCCGGACCTGACGGCCCATATGGCGAGCAGTGCCAGGACCAGCAGGAGCGCAAGCACGACCGCCCTTCGCCTCCAGTAGATGGTGGAGGGAAGGGGCCCAACCGGATTGCGCAGAGATCCCACGCGCAAACCTTACGAGACATCATGTGCCCCATACGGTCTTACCCGCCGCGCAGAAGACCAACTTTTATGATGAACGGCTCGGCAAGACCTGGCGATCGTCAGGGGTGACACCCGGCTGTCGCGGGGAGTGACCGGGCACTTCCCTTCCGTACCGTTCACGCATGAGCAGTGATCTTCGAAGCGATCTCCCCGGCGCTCCCCCGGACTCCGCCCCGGGCACTCCCCCGGACGGCCTCCACAGCGACCTCTACCTGGACGTCACCGGCTTCGCGCACGACACCCCGGGCTGGATGCACTCGCTCGCCGAGTACGGCACCGAGGGCGGGCCGCTGATCCTCGCCGCGCTGCTGGCGGCGGCGTGCTGGCGGGTGCGGCGCGCCGAGCCGGGGGTTCTCGCGCGGGCCCTGCTGGGCGGGGCCGCGGTGGCGGTGGCGTACGGCGTCAGCGAGGCCGTCAAGCTGGTCGTACGGGAGGAGCGGCCGTGCCGTGCCGTGGCGGGCGCGCCGACCCCGATCGCCCCCTGTCCGGAGCCGGGCGACTGGTCCTTCCCCAGCAACCACGCCACCATCGCCGCCGCGGCGGCGGTGGCCGTCGTACTGACCTGGCGGGCGACGGCCTGGCTGGCGCTGCCGCTGGCCGTGCTGACGGCCTTCTCCCGGGTGTTCCTCGGGGTGCACTACCCGCACGACGTGGTGGCGGGCGCGCTGCTGGGCGCGGCCGCGGTACTGCTGGTGACCCGCTCGGCGGCCGGGCCCGCGACCGCGCTGACGGACCGGGTGCGGACCAGGCTCGGCTACACCAGCCCCGCCTCGTAGGCGACGGTCGCCCCGATCCGTGTCCGCGCCGGGGCCGGACGGCACTCCCCTCGAACGAAAGGGACACATCGGGACGGGTGGTGCCTGCCGCCCATCGGCGCGGGCCGCTTCGCCGTCGCGCCCCTCCGTGTCAGGATCGGAAGTGCCATGACTGCGACCACATCCGAGCACAGCGCCACCGGTCTGACCGCGACCGGCCTCCTTCCCCCCGACTCCCCCGCCCCCTCCGACCTCCACGGACCGGTCATCGACTGGTTCGGCGAGAACGCCCGCGACCTTCCCTGGCGCCGCCCCGAGGCGGGCGCCTGGGGCGTGATGGTCAGCGAGTTCATGCTCCAGCAGACGCCCGTCAGCCGGGTGCTGCCCGTGTACGAGCAGTGGCTCGCCCGCTGGCCGCGCCCCGCCGACCTGGCCGCCGAACCGCCCGGCGAGGCGGTGCGAGCCTGGGGCCGGCTGGGCTATCCCCGCCGGGCCCTGCGGCTGCACGGCGCCGCCGCCGCCATAACGGAACGGCACGGCGGCGACGTGCCCAAGGAACACGCACAGCTCCTGGCCCTGCCCGGGGTGGGCGAGTACACGGCCGCGGCCGTGGCCTCCTTCGCCTACGGGCAGCGGCACGCGGTGCTGGACACCAACGTCCGGCGGGTCTTCGCCCGCGCCTTCGGCGGCCGCGAGTTCCCCCCGACCGCCACCACCGCCGCCGAACGCAGACTCGCCCGGACCGTCCTGCCCGAGGATGACACGACGGCGGCGCGCTGGGCGGCGGCCACGATGGAACTGGGTGCCCTGGTGTGCACGGCCCGTAAACCGGACTGCGAGAACTGCCCGGTCATGGACCTGTGCGCCTGGCGCCGCGCCGGCTCACCCGCGCACGAGGGCCCCCCGCGCCGCGGCCAGAGCTACGCGGGCACCGACCGCCAGGTGCGCGGCAGGCTGCTGGCCGTGCTGCGCGAGGCCGTGGGACCGGTGCCGCAGGCCGCGCTGGACGCGGTGTGGGACGAGCCGGTGCAGCGGGCGCGCGCGCTGGACGGACTGGTCGCCGACGGGCTGGTCGAGCCGCTGGAGAACGGCGTCTACCGGCTGCCCCAGGGGCGGGTCCCGACCGTGTGAGGCGGGGTGCGGCGGCCGTGACCGCCGCACCCCGCCCCGCCGTGGTACGGCGGGGCGGGGTGCGGGGATCAGTCGCACACCTCCGACCACTCCCGGCTCGGAACCGGCCCACTCGCCCGCTCCTCGGTCAGCGAGTACCGGTTGCCGGACTCGTCCCGGAAGACCGCCTCGGTGCGGTGCGGCCCCTCACTCGGCGCCTGGAGGAACTCCACGCCCCGCTCCACCAGCCACTCGTACGCGGAGCGGCAGTCGTCCGTCCGCAGCACGCCCACTCCCAGGACTCCCCGGCGGACCAGACCGGCCAGCGCCCGGGCCGACTCGGGGTCGATGCCGGGGCCGTACGCCGGCACCAGCGTCAGCCCGACGTCGGGCTGGTCCCTGGCCCCGACGGTGATCCGGCGCGTTCCGTCCTCGGTGACGTCGCCGCGTACCTCGAAGCCGAGCTTCTCGGTGAAGAACCTCAGATCCCGCTCCTGGTCGGTGGACCAGACGGTGGCTGCGGCCAGACCCTTGATCATGGTGCCTCCCGTGGTCGCGGACGTGCGGTGCCACCGTGGGCAGCACGCCCACCGGCCCGTCCCTCCAGGATCGCGCCGTGCGCGGCGGTCCGTCCACAGTGTGGGGCGGCGCCGCGGTGCGATCTACGAAAACCCTTACGTGTCAGGAGAGTTGGCCTAGCCTGGGGAGCGGGTGGGGCGGGTGGAGCGAGCGCTCGCCCGGCCGCCCGTCACACACCGCCGCGGACCACAGCGGACAACACCGCCGGACCGCATCGCCAAACAGCAGGGCCGTCGGGGGAGGGCCGAATGGAAGAAGCCGTCGCGAGAATCCCCTCGAACAGGGCCGCGCCCCTGATCCGCGAGCTGTTCGCCGACCTCCCGCCGGCCTGCGACGGCCCACGGCTGGTGGCCGGGCTGGTGTCGTTCCGGGGCCTGCGGCCCGGGCGGACGTACGACGACGTGGCGCGGATCGCACGGGAGCTGGTGCGGCTCGCCCGGCCGGGCGGCGGCGGCAGGACGCCGGAGGATCCGGCCGACCGGCCCGTGGCCCTGGTGCTGGGGCGGACCCTGACCGCACTGGGCGAGCTGGACCTCGACGACGTGGCGGCCGTCCGCATGGGGCCGCAGGACTGCGCGCGGCGGCTGCGCCGGGCCGTCCCCGGCGCCGACCGGGAGCTGACCGGCGAGCAGGCCTGGTTCCACGACCAGCTGCTGGACAACGTGTGCCTGCACATCCTGCACTTCCTGGTCCGCCACTCGCCGTACATCGCCGGGTGCCTGGCCGAGCAGAGCCACCGCATACGGCAGCTCGTCGACCTCAACGACGCCGACGCCGTGCGCCGCCCCCGACCCTCCCCCGAGGACCTCGCCTTCGAGGAGGAGTACGCCGCTTTCCTCGTCCGGCGGCACAACCGTCTGACCATCCACGGCATCGACCTGCCCAACGCCCCCGGAAGCTGGCCGCTGGACGCCACCTACCTGAGCCTTGGCGCCGAGTTCGCCACCCCCGTCGAGGGATCCTCCGGGCAGCCGGCGCTGCGCGACATGGGCGGCCGGGACCGCATCCAGATCGCGGGCGGCTTCACTCCGGAGGAACTGCTGCACGGCACGGTGCGCGACCGGCTCACACACCTGTGGCTCGCCTACGACCTCGGGGTGGACATGGGGTGGCTGAGCGCCTTTCCGCGGCTGCACACCATCCGGGTGAACCCGCGGCTGCCCCGGGTCGGCGGGGTCCCGGAGGGCATCCGGATCATCGCGCGCTGAGCCGGCCGCCGCCTGCGGCGGCCCGGACGCCCTCTCACGCCCACGCGC
>NZ_JADEYH010000049.1 GCF_017114865.1 Streptomyces verrucosisporus
TGCCCCGTACCGGTACGGGAGACTCCGACACGGGGCGGCACGGGGAGCGGGCACCACTTCGAACCGCCGACCGTTGACACGGCACCGGCCGGGGGAAGGTACCGTTCGGTGCCGGACGGACGAGGTGACGTCCGGCCGGGCCCACCGCGCCCGGCCGGCGCACCGGACGGAAACGGAGTTGGGACCGGATGCAGCAGTACGGGACGCAGCGGCCCGTCCCGCCCTCGGGCTCACCCCAGGGCCGCCCCCAGGGAAACCCGCAGGGACACCCACCACATCCCCATGCGCATCCGCGGTCCGCGGCCCACCCCGGCTGGAACACCCCTCACCCGGTCCCCCCGCCCCCGCCTCCCTCGCACCCGGCCCCGCCCGCGGCGCCTCCGGCCGGGCCGCCCCCGGCCTCCGCGCCCACCCCGGCCCCTCCGCCCCGGGCCCCGGACGCCACCGGCCACCTCCGGCTGCCGCCCGGCGCACCGGTGCAGATATCGGGCACCGCCGACCCGGCCGCCGGTCCCGTCACGGTGGAGGCCGCGCACACCGCCGCCGTCGCCGTCCTGCTGATAGGCCCGGCCGGCGCCGGCAAGACCACCGTCGCCCGGTACTGGGCGGACACCCGCCGCGTGCCCACCGCGCACATCAGCCTGGACGACGTCCGCGAATGGGTGCGCTCCGGCTTCGCCGACCCCCAGTCCGGCTGGAACGAGCACTCCGAGGCGCAGTACCGCCTCGCCCGCCGCACCTGCGGCTTCGCCGCCCGGAACTTCCTGGCCAACGGCATCTCCTGCATCCTGGACGACGCGGTCTTCCCCGACCGGCCCGTCGTCGGCCTCGGCGGCTGGAAGCGGCACGTCGGCCCCGGCCTGATCCCGGTGGTGCTGCTGCCCGGCCTGGAGGTCGTCCTGGAGCGCAACGCCGAGCGCACCGGCAACCGCCGGCTGTCGGACGAGGAGGTCGCCCGCATCCACGGGCGGATGGCCGGCTGGTACGGCTCCGGCCTGCCGATCATCGACAACTCCCGGCAGGACGTGGCCACCACCGCACGCCTGCTGGACGAGGCCGTGGCCCGCGCGCTCACCAGCCCGCCGAGCTGGTAGCGCACCCGCCCGGCCCGGACCGGTGGCGGGTACGACGGAGCGTCCGTACGGCGGGCCGCCCGGACGTGTCGGGACGCCCCCGAGCGTCACACTGCGTACGCTCGGGGGCATGTCCGAGGTGTACGTGGCCCGCCGCAGCCGACTGCGCGACCGCTGGACGGCGGCGGGCGGTGAGGCCGCCCTGGTCTCCCGGCCCGCCAACGTCCGCTATCTGACCGGCTGGTCCGCCCCCGGAGCGGTCCTGCTGCTCGGGGTGGACGGCCACGACACCCTGCTGAGCCCGGCCGTGCCCGTCACCGACGGACGCACCGGGCCACCGTGCTCCACGGGCGACCTGCACCGCACCGTCCTGCCCGGGGACGCGCCCGACCCGGCCGTCGCCGCCGCCGAACTGGCGGCGTCCCGGGCCGGGACCGAGCTGCTGGCGGTGGAGGAGCACGACCTCACCGTGGCCCGGCACCGGGCCCTGGCCGCGGCCGCGCCCCGGCTGCGCCTGGCCGACCTGGGCCGCGCCGTGGAGCAGCAGCGCCTGGTCAAGGACGAGGAGGAGCTGGCGGCCCTGCGCGTCGCCGCGGAGATCACCGACCACGCGCTCGGCGAGCTGCTGGAGTCCATCCTGGTCGGCCGCACCGAGCGCCATCTGGCGCTGGAACTGGAGAGGCGCCTGATGGACCACGGTGCCGACGGCCTCGCCTTCCCCACCTGCGTCGGCACCGGCCGCAACTCCGGTCTGCCCGGCCACCGGCCCGGGGACCGGCGGGTGGAGGAGGGCGACTTCCTGAGCGTGCGGCTGGGCGCCCGCTACCGCGGTTACCGCTGCCAGGTCGGACGTACCTTCGTCATCGGCCCGGCCCCCGCCGACTGGCAGATCGAGCTGTACGAGCTGGTCTTCGCGGCCCAGCGCGCCGGGCGGGAGGCACTGCTGCCGGGGACGGAGTACCGTGAGATCGACCGGGCCGCCCGCCAGCCGCTGGAGGCGGCCGGGTACGGTGACTTCCTGGAAGCGGGCACCGGGCACGGCGTGGGGCTGGAAATCGGCGAGGACCCTCGGCTGTCGCCCGCGGCCATGGGTAAACTGGACGCTTGTGTGCCGGTCACCGTCGAACCGGGGGTCCACCTCCCGGGACGGGGCGGCGTCCGGATCGATGACACGCTCGTCGTCCGCCCGCAGGCGGACGGCGGACCGGAGCTACTCACCATCACGACCAAGGAACTGCTCGCCCTGTGACACGGGGGCGTGGTCCTTCGGTCTTCCGCAGCAGCAGTCTCAGGAGATTCCGCGACCGTGGCCACCACGAACGACCTCAAGAACGGCATGGTGCTCAAGCTCGAAGGGGGCCAGCTCTGGTCCGTTGTCGAGTTCCAGCACGTCAAGCCCGGCAAGGGCGGCGCCTTCGTCCGCACCAAGCTCAAGAACGTGCTCTCCGGCAAGGTGGTCGACAAGACCTTCAACGCCGGCACCAAGGTCGAGACGGCCACCGTGGACAGGCGCGGCATGCAGTTCTCCTACAAGGACGGCGCCGACTTCGTCTTCATGGACACCCAGACCTACGACCAGATGCCCATCACCCCCGAGGTCGTCGGTGACGCCGCCAACTACCTGCTGGAGGGCCAGGAGTGCACGGTCGCCGTGTACGAGGGCAACCCGCTGTTCATCGAACTGCCCGCCGCCGTCGAGCTGGTCATCGAGTACACCGAGCCGGGTGTCCAGGGCGACCGTTCCACCGGCGGATCCAAGCCCGCCCGGCTGGAGACCGGCTACGAGATCGGCGTTCCGCTCTTCATCACCACCGGTGAGAAGATCAAGGTCGACACCCGCTCCGGTGAGTACCTCGGCCGGGTGAACAGCTAACCGTGGCAGCCCGCACCAAGGCACGTAAACGGGCCTTCCAGATCCTGTTCGAGGCCGACCAGCGCGACAGCGCCGTGACGGCCGTGCTGGCGGACTGGATCCGGCACGCGCGGACCGATGAGCGGCAGCCGCCGGTCGGCGAGTACACGATGCAGCTCGTCGAGGGGTACGCGGAGCGCGCGGACCGGATCGACGAGCTGATCGCCACCTACGCCGTCGGCTGGACGCTGGACCGGATGCCGTCGGTGGACCGCAACCTCCTGCGGCTCGGCGCGTACGAGCTGATCTGGGAGGACGACGTACCCGACGCGGTGGTGATCGACGAGGCGGTGCAGCTCGCCAAGGAGTTCTCCACCGACGACTCCCCGACCTTCGTCAACGGCCTGCTGGGCCGGCTGAAGGAACTCAAGCCGACGCTGAAGCGCGTCTGAGCGGTCCGGTCCGGGCGATCCGGGCCGGGTCCGCCGTATCCGGGAAGCGGTGAGGGGCCCGGGACACCCGACGGGTGTCCCGGGCCCCTCACCGTCGAGGATCCCCGGGCAACGGCGCGGAACGCGGCCGCCACCGGGAGCGGAACCCTTTGACGGGGTCCCGCCCGGTGGCGGTGCCGGCGGCGCCGCGGGGGGAGTGCCTCAGGCCTCCTCGTGCTGGACGGCGCGACGGGCGTCGGCGTCCAGCACACCCCAGTTGATGAGCTGCTCGGTCAGCACCGAGGGCGACTGGTCGTAGATGACGGCGAGAGTGCGCAGGTCGTCCTGGCGGATCGACAGCACCTTGCCGTTGTAGTCGCCGCGCTGGCTCTGGATCGTCGCGGCGTACCGCTGCAGCGGGCCCGCTTTCTCGGACGGCACGTGGGCCAGCCGCTCCAGGTCCAGAACGAGCTTCGGCGGCGGCTCGGCGGCTCCGCCCGGCGTGCTGCCCGGCAGCAGCTCCTGCACCGGGACGCCGTAGAAGTCCGCCAGCTCGGCCAGCCGCTGCACGGTCACGGCACGGTCGCCGCGCTCGTACGAGCCGACCACGACCGCCTTCCAGCGGCCCTGGGACTTCTCCTCGACACCGTGGAGGGAGAGCCCCTGCTGGGTGCGGATGGCGCGGAGCTTGGCCCCGAGCTGTTTGGCGTATTCGCTGGACATATGGCTCCCCGGAGGACGTCTTCGTAACTCACTGTGATGTTACGCAGCGTAATGTACGGCGTCAAGCCGGGCCGGTCCATACCGGGGGGTGCACGGGAGTCCCGGGCCCGCGCGCCCGTGCGGGGGCAGCCCCGGCGGGCGCCCGGAGCGGACGCCCCGGACAGCCCGTCCGGGAGGGCTGGTACCGTTGACGGCGCACCATCCGACGTCCTTTAAGGCCCGTCCCGTGAGGCGGGGAAGGAGGTCCGTTTACCGTGGACACATCCATGGGAGAACTGGACGGCAACGGTCCCGGCCCGGTCCGCCCCGTGCTGGAGGCACCGGACATCGCGCGGGTCCTCACCCGCATCGCCCACGAGATCGTCGAGCGCGCCAAGGGCGCCGACGACGTGGTCCTCCTGGGCATCCCCACCCGCGGCGCGCATCTGGCCAGGCGGCTGGGGGCCAAGCTGGAGGAGATCACCGGCCGCCCGCTGCCGGTCGGCTCGCTCGACATCACCATGTACCGCGACGACCTGCGGATGCGCCCCGCCCGTGCCCTGGCCCGCACCGAGATCCCGGCCGAGGGCGTCGACGGGCGCCTGGTCGTCCTGGTCGACGACGTGCTCTTCTCCGGCCGCACCATCCGGGCCGCGCTCGACGCGCTCGGCGACATCGGCCGCCCCCGCGCCGTGCAGCTCGCGGTCCTGGTCGACCGAGGCCACCGCGAACTGCCGATCCGCGCCGACTACGTCGGCAAGAACCTCCCCACGTCGCTGCGGGAGACGGTCAAGGTCCGGCTCGCCGAGGAGGACGGCCGCGACGGCGTGCTCCTGGGCGAGCGCCGCGAGGCGGAGGCCGCCCCGTCCGGCGAGCGGTAGCGTCCCCGCTCCCCTTCCGGGCCTCCTCACCCACCCCGCACCCCGCGCCGTTCCCGCCCTCCCGGGCCCGGCGGCCCCGCGGCCGCGTCCGCGTGTCCGCACGCCTTGAAACCTCCACACACCGGAGCACATCCAGATGCCGCTCTTCCCCGGGGGCAACCCCCGGACTTCCGGTCACCTGATCTCGGCCGCCGACCTCACCCGCGACGACGCCGTGCGCATCCTCGACACCGCCGAGGAGATGGCGCGCCTGGCCGACCGCCCGATCAAGAAGCTGCCCGCGCTGCGCGGCCGCACGATCGTCAACCTCTTCTTCGAGGACTCCACCCGCACCCGCATCTCGTTCGAGGCCGCCGAGAAGCGCCTGTCCGCCGACGTCATCAACTTCGCGGCCAAGGGATCCTCGGTCTCCAAGGGGGAGTCCCTCAAGGACACCGCCCAGACCCTGGAGGCGATGGGCGTGGACGCCGTCGTCATCCGGCACGGAGCCTCCGGCGCCCCTTACCGCCTGGCCACCTCCGGATGGATCGACGCCGCCGTCGTCAACGCAGGCGACGGCACCCATCAGCACCCCACCCAGGCGCTGCTCGACGCGTTCACCATGCGCCGCCGCCTGATCGGCCCGGACGCCGGGCTCGGCCGGGATCTGGCCGGCCGGCGGATCACGATCGTCGGCGACATCCTGCACAGCCGGGTCGCGCGCTCCAACGTCGACCTGCTGAACACCCTGGGCGCCCAGGTCACCCTGGTGGCACCGCCCACCCTGCTGCCGGTCGGCGTCGAGGGCTGGCCCTGTGAGGTCTCCTACGACCTGGACGCCGTGCTGCCGAAGTCCGACGCCGTGATGATGCTGCGCGTCCAG
The DNA here is from genome assembly GCF_017114865.1 of Streptomyces verrucosisporus. Lineage (GTDB taxonomy): Bacteria > Actinomycetota > Actinomycetes > Streptomycetales > Streptomycetaceae > Streptomyces > Streptomyces fenghuangensis. The sequence continues at coordinate 5,802 of NZ_JADEYH010000049.1, forward strand.
CGCGAGCGGATGAACGCCGCCTTCTTTCCCACCGAGCGCGAGTACTCCCGCCGCTACGGCCTCGACGTGCAGCGCATGGAGCGGATGCCCGGACACGCCGTCGTGATGCACCCCGGCCCGATGGTCCGGGGCATGGAGATCACCGCCGAGGTCGCCGACTCCGGACGCTGCACCGTCACCGAGCAGGTCGCCAACGGCGTCTCGATCCGCATGGCCGTCCTGTACCTGCTGCTCGGCGGCTCCGAGCACGCGGGTGCCCCCGGCAGCACCGCGGGGACCGCCGACACCACCGCCCGTAGCGAGGAGAAGTGACACCCATGAGCAAGACCCTGATCCGCGGCGCGAAGGTGCTGGGCGGCCGGGCGCTGGACGTCCTGATCGACGGCGAGACCGTCGCGGCCGTCGGCGCCGGCCTGGACGCCGACGGCGCCCGCGTGGTCGAGGCCGGCGGGCAGATCCTGCTGCCGGGCCTGGTGGACCTGCACACGCATCTGCGCGAGCCGGGCCGCGAGGACTCCGAGACCGTGCTGACCGGCACCCGGGCCGCCGCCTCCGGCGGCTACACCGCCGTGCACGCCATGGCCAACACCTTCCCCGTCGCCGACACCGCCGGCGTCGTCGAGCAGGTCTGGCGGCTGGGACGGGAGTCCGGCCACTGCGACGTACAGCCGGTCGGCGCCGTCACCGTCGGCCTGGAGGGTAAACAGCTCGCCGAGCTGGGCGCGATGCACGAGTCGGCCGCCTCGGTGCGGGTCTTCTCCGACGACGGCAAGTGCGTGGACGACGCGGTGATCATGCGCCGGGCGCTTGAGTACGTCAAAGCCTTCGACGGCGTCATCGCCCAGCACGCCCAGGAACCCCGCCTGACCGAGGGCGCCCAGATGAACGAGGGCACGGTCTCCGCCGAGCTGGGCCTGGGCGGCTGGCCGGCCGTCGCCGAGGAGTCGATCATCGCCCGCGACGTGCTGCTGGCCGCGCACGTCGGCTCCCGGCTGCACATCTGCCACCTGTCCACCGCCGGATCGGTGGAGATCGTGCGCTGGGCCAAGTCCAAGGGCTGGAACGTCACAGCCGAGGTCACCCCGCACCACCTGCTGCTCACCGACGAGCTGGTGCGCTCCTACGACCCGGTCTACAAGGTCAACCCGCCGCTGCGCACCGAGGCCGACGTGAGGGCCCTGCGTGAGGCGCTTGCCGACGGCACCATCGACTGCGTCGCCACCGACCACGCCCCCCACCCCCACGAGGACAAGGACTGCGAGTGGGGCGCGGCCGCCATGGGCATGGTCGGCCTGGAGACCGCGCTCTCCGTCGTCCAGCACACGATGGTGGAGACCGGAATGCTGGACTGGGCCGGCGTCGCCGACCGCATGTCCTTCCGGCCCGCGGCCATCGGGCGGCTGGCCGGCCAGGGGCGGCCCGTCTCGGCTGGTGAGCCCGCCAACCTCACCCTGGTCGACCCGGCATACCGTGGAACGGTGGATTCCGCACGTTTCGCCTCCCGCAGCCGCAACACCCCCTACCAGGGACGCGAGCTGCCGGGCCGCGTCACACACACGTTCCTGCGGGGCAGGGCGACAGTCATGGACGGAAAGCTCGTATGAACCTCTCACCGGTACCGATCGCCATCCGCTTCGCCGCGGCGCCCGAGTCGCGGCAGGTCACCGACTGGGCGCCCCGGATCGCCTGGGTGATCGGCCTTCTGCTGTTCGTCGCCCTGGTGTACTGGCTGATGAGGGAGGGCTGGAAGTGGCGCTCGGTGCTCCAGTCCGACCTCCCCGAACTGCCCCAGGCACCCGCCGCCCCCGGTGAGCCCAGGCTGACCATGACCGGCCGCTATCACGGCTCCACCGCGGCCGGGCAGTGGCTGGAGCGGATCGTCGCCCACGGCCTGGGCGCCCGCAGCCGCGCCGAGCTCACCCTCACCGAACAGGGCGTGCACGTGGTGCGGCCCGGGGCGAACGACTTCTTCATCCCGGCCGGCAGGCTGCGCGGCGCCCGGCTCGACAAGGGCATCGCCGGCAAGGTCCTCACCGAGGACGGCCTGCTGGTGATCACCTGGGAGCACGGCGACCGCCTGCTGGACTCCGGCTTCCGCTCCGACCGCGCCGCCGAGCACGCCGCCTGGCTGGAGGAGCTGCGCACCATGTCCGGCGGCGGCCCCGGCACGGCCGGCGCACCCGGCGCCTCCGGCGCCGCCGACGAACCCCACGGCACCACCGACGCTGCCGCCACCACGCACCACGAGGAAGGCGCACGATGACGACCTCCGCCCGCAAAGCCTCCAGGGCGCCCGCCGTACTGGTCCTGGAGGACGGCCGAACCTTCCGCGGCCGCGCCTACGGGGCCGTGGGCGAGACCCTCGGCGAGGCGGTGTTCTCCACCGGCATGACCGGCTACCAGGAGACCCTGACCGACCCCTCCTACCACCGGCAGGTGGTCGTCATGACCGCCCCGCACATCGGCAACACCGGCGTCAACGACGAGGACCCGGAGTCGAAGCGGATCTGGGTGGCCGGCTACGTGGTGCGCGACCCCGCCCGCGTGCCCTCCAACTGGCGCTCGGTGCGAACCCTGGACGAGGAGCTGACCGCCCAGGGCGTCGTCGGCATCAGCGGCGTCGACACCCGGGCGCTCACCCGCCATCTGCGCGAGCGCGGCGCGATGCGGGTCGGCATCTTCTCCGGCGACGCCATCGCCGACGAGGCCGCGATGCTGGCCAGGGTCAAGGCCGCCCCCGAGATGACCGGCGCCGACCTGTCCGCCGAGGTCGCCACCACCGAGGCGTACACCGTCCCGGCGATCGGCGCCAAGCGGTTCACGGTCGCCGCGGTCGACCTGGGTATCAAGGGCATGACCCCGCACCGGATGGCCGAGCGCGGCATCGAGGTCCACGTGCTGCCCGCCACGGCCACGATCGAGGACGTCTACGCCGTGGAGCCGGACGGGGTGTTCTTCTCCAACGGCCCCGGGGACCCCGCCACCGCCGACCACCCGGTCTCCCTCATGAGAGGGGTGCTGGAGCGCTCCACCCCGCTGTTCGGCATCTGCTTCGGCAACCAGATCCTCGGCCGCGCCCTGGGATTCGGCACCTACAAGCTCAAGTACGGCCACCGCGGCATCAACCAGCCCGTGCAGGACCGCCTCACCGGCAAGGTCGAGGTCACAGCGCACAACCACGGCTTCGCCGTGGACGCCCCCCTGGACGCCCCCAGCGACACCCCCTACGGGCGCGCCGAGGTCTCCCACGTCTGCCTCAACGACGGAGTGGTCGAGGGCCTGCGCCTGCTGGACCGCCCCGCGTTCAGCGTCCAGTACCACCCCGAGGCGGCGGCCGGGCCGCACGACGCCGCGTACCTGTTCGACCGCTTCGTCTCCCTGATGGAGGGCCAGCGTGCCTAAGCGCACCGATATCCGTTGCGTCCTGGTCATCGGCTCGGGCCCGATCGTCATCGGGCAGGCCGCCGAGTTCGACTACTCCGGCACCCAGGCGTGCCGGGTCCTCAAGGCCGAGGGCCTGCGGGTGGTCCTGGTCAACTCCAACCCGGCCACGATCATGACCGACCCGGAGATCGCCGACGCCACCTACGTCGAGCCGATCACCCCGGAGTTCGTCGAGAAGATCATCGCCAAGGAGCGCCCCGACGCCCTGCTGCCCACCCTGGGCGGCCAGACCGCGCTCAACACCGCCATCTCCCTGCACGAGGCGGGCACCCTGGACAAGTACGGGGTGGAGCTGATCGGCGCCAACGTCGAGGCCATCCGCAAGGGCGAGGACCGCGACCAGTTCAAGGAGGTCGTGGAGGCGGTGCGGGGCAAGATCGGGCACGGCGAGTCCGCCCGCTCGGTCATCTGCCACTCCATGGAGGAGGTCCTGGCCGGCGTCGACGAGCTCGGCGGCTACCCGGTCGTGGTGCGGCCCTCCTTCACCATGGGCGGCGCCGGCTCCGGCTTCGCCCACGACGAGGACGAGCTGCGCCGCATCGCCGGCCAGGGGCTGGCGCTCTCCCCGACCACCGAGGTGCTCCTGGAGGAGTCCATCCTCGGCTGGAAGGAGTACGAGCTGGAGCTGATGCGCGACAAGCACGACAACGTCGTGGTCGTCTGCTCCATCGAGAACTTCGACCCGATGGGCGTGCACACCGGCGACTCCATCACCGTCGCCCCGGCGATGACGCTCACCGACCGCGAGTACCAGACGCTGCGCGACATCGGCATCGCCGTCATCCGCGAGGTCGGCGTCGACACCGGCGGCTGCAACATCCAGTTCGCGATCAACCCCGCCGACGGCCGGGTCATCGTCATCGAGATGAACCCGCGCGTCTCGCGCTCCTCGGCGCTGGCCTCCAAGGCCACCGGCTTCCCGATCGCCAAGATCGCCGCCAAGCTGGCCGTGGGCTACACCCTCGACGAGATCCCCAACGACATCACCGAGCAGACCCCGGCCTCCTTCGAGCCCACGCTCGACTACGTGGTGGTCAAGGTCCCGCGCTTCGCCTTCGAGAAGTTCCCGGCCGCCGACTCCACCCTCACCACCACCATGAAGTCGGTGGGCGAGGCGATGGCCATCGGCCGCAACTTCCCCGAGGCGCTGAACAAGGCGCTGCGCTCGCTGGAGAAGAAGGGCAGCCAGTTCGACTTCGCCACCCCGGTGGCCGGCCTGGGTGACAAGGACGAGCTGCTGGCCGCCGCCCGGCGCCCCACCGACGGCCGGATCAACACCGTCATGGCCGCCATCCGGGCCGGCGCGAGCCCCGGGGAGGTCTTCGAGGCCACGAGGATCGACCCCTGGTTCACCGACCAGCTCTTCCTGGTCAAGGAGATCGCCGACGAGCTGGCCGAGGCCGGCCGCCTGGCCCCCGAACTGCTGGCCGAGGCCAAGCGGTACGGATTCTCCGACGCCCAGATCGCCGCGATCCGGGGCCTGCGCGAGGACGTCGTCCGCGAGGTGCGCCACACCCTGGGGGTGCGTCCGGTCTACAAGACGGTCGACACCTGCGCCGCCGAGTTCGCGGCCAGGACCCCGTACTTCTACTCCTCCTACGACGAGGAGAGCGAGGTCGCCCCGCGCACCAGGCCCGCGGTGATCATCCTCGGCTCGGGCCCCAACCGCATCGGGCAGGGCATCGAGTTCGACTACTCCTGCGTCCACGCCTCCTTCGCGCTGCGCGACGCCGGCTTCGAGACCGTGATGGTCAACTGCAACCCCGAGACCGTCTCCACCGACTACGACACCTCCGACCGGCTGTACTTCGAGCCGCTCACCCTGGAGGACGTCCTGGAGATCGTCCACGCCGAGCGGCAGGCCGGCCCCGTCGCGGGCGTCATCGTCCAGCTCGGCGGCCAGACCCCGCTCGGGCTGGCCCAGGCGCTCAAGGACAACGGCGTCCCCGTCGTGGGCACCTCCCCGGAGGCCATCCACCTGGCCGAGGACCGCGGCTCCTTCGGCCGGGTGCTGGTCGAGGCCGGGCTGCCCGCGCCCAAGTACGGCACCGCCTTCTCCTTCGCCGAGGCCAAGGAGATCGCCGCCGGGATCGGCTACCCGGTGATGGTCCGCCCCTCCTACGTGCTGGGCGGGCGCGGCATGGAGATCGTCTACGACGAGGCCTCGCTGGGGGACTACCTCACCCGCCACGCCGGCCTGGTCTCCGAGCACCCGGTGCTGATCGACCGCTTCCTCGACGACGCCATCGAGATCGACGTCGACGCGCTCTACGACGGCACCGAGCTCTACCTCGGCGGCGTGATGGAGCACATCGAGGAGGCCGGCATCCACTCCGGCGACTCCGCCTGCGCCCTGCCGCCGATCACCCTGGGCGGTCACGACGTCAAGCGGCTGCGGGCCTCCACCGAGGCCATCGCGCGCGGCGTCGGGGTGCGCGGGCTGATCAACATCCAGTTCGCGCTGGCCGGGGACATCCTCTACGTCCTGGAGGCCAACCCGCGCGCCTCGCGCACCGTCCCCTTCACCTCCAAGGCCACCGCCGTGCCCCTGGCCAAGGCCGCCGCCCGGATCTCGCTGGGCGCCACCATCGCCGAACTGCGGGCCGAGGGCCTGCTGCCGGCGAGCGGCGACGGCGGCACCCTGCCGCTGGACGCGCCGATCTCGGTGAAGGAGGCCGTGCTGCCCTGGAGCCGCTTCCGCGACGTCCACGGCCGCGGCGTGGACACCGTGCTCGGCCCGGAGATGCGCTCCACCGGCGAGGTCATGGGCATCGACTCGGTCTTCGGCACCGCCTACGCCAAGTCGCAGGCGGGCGCGTACGGCGCGCTGCCCACCAAGGGCCGGGCCTTCGTCTCGGTGGCCAACCGCGACAAGCGCTCGATGATCTTCCCGGCCCGGGAGCTGGTCGCCATGGGCTTCGAGCTGCTGGCCACCTCCGGCACCGCCGAGGTGCTGCGCCGCAACGGCATCGACGCCACCGTGGTGCGCAAGCAGAGCGAGGGCGAGGGGCCGAACGGGGAGCGGACCATCGTCCAGCTCATCCACGACGGCGAGGTCGACCTCATCGTCAACACCCCCTACGGCACCGGGAGCCGTCTGGACGGCTACGACATCCGCACCGCCGCGGTCGCCCGCTCCGTGCCCTGCCTGACCACGGTCCAGGCGCTGGCCGCCGCCGTGCAGGGCATCGAGGCCACTTCACGAGGGGAGGTCGGGGTCCGCTCCCTGCAGGAGCACGCGGAACACCTGACAGCCGCCCGCGGTAAGTGACCAGGGGTGAGGGGGACGCCGGCAGCGGCGTCCCCCTCACCGCGAGCGCACCCGCAGCACCCCGCCACCGGACCTCGCCGCCGGATCCCGTACCGCCCGCCGCACGGAAGACCCGCATGTACCCCCTGCTGTTCCATCTGATCCTCAAGCGCCTGGACCCCGAGAGGGCGCACCACCTGGCGTTCGCCCTGATCCGGCTGGCCGCCCGCGTCCCCGGCCTGCGCCACCTCGTCGCGGCCGTCGCGGCCCCGGGCCGGGCGCAGGCCCGCGCCCTGGCAACCGAGGCCTTCGGCCTGCGGATGCGCGGCCCCTTCGGGCTGGCCGCCGGCTTCGACAAGAACGCGGTCGGCATCGACGGGCTCACCATGCTCGGCTTCGACCACGTCGAGACCGGCACCGTCACCGCCCACCCCCAGTCCGGCAACCCCGCACCCCGGCTGTTCCGCCTGGTCGCCGACCGGGCCCTGGTCAACCGCATGGGCTTCAACAACGACGGCTCCGCCGCCGTGGCCGCCCGTCTGGCCGGGCGCCGGGCCGTCTTCCCCGCCACCGTCGGCGTCAACATCGGCAAGACCAAGGTCACTCCCGAGAGCGAGGCCGCCGACGACTACGCGCTCTCCGCCTCCCGCCTGGCCCCGTACGCCGACTACCTCGTCGTCAACGTCTCCTCGCCCAACACCCCCGGCCTGCGGAACCTCCAGGCCACCGAGCGCCTGCGCCCGCTGCTGGCGGCCGTGCGCTCGGCCGCCGACGACGCGGTGCCCGGCCGCCGCGTCCCCCTGCTGGTCAAGATCGCCCCCGACCTGGCGGACGAGGACGTCGACGCGGTCGCCGACCTCGCCGTGGAGCTGGGCCTGGACGGCATCATCGCCACCAACACCACCGTCGCCCGCGACGGCCTGGGCCTGACCACCGGCCGCGCCGAGATCGAGGCCGCCGGCGCGGGCGGGCTGTCCGGTGCGCCGCTGAAGGACCGTTCCCTGGCCGTGCTGCGCCGCCTGTACGCCCGCGTCGGCGACCGCGTCACGCTCGTCGGCGTCGGCGGGGTGCGGACCGCCGACGACGTCTGGGAGCGCATCCTGGCCGGGGCCACCCTCGTCCAGGGCTACAGCGCCCTCGTCTACGAGGGCCCGCTGTGGTGCCGCCGAATCCACCGGGGCCTGGCCGCGCGCCTGGCCGCGAGCCCGTACGCCACCCTCGCCGCGGCCGTCGGCGCAGACACCCGGAAGGTGACCTCCCGATGACCGTTCCGCAAGCCCCGCAGCCCTCCGGGGCCGCGCAGGCCCCCGGCGCTCCCGAGCCGTTCGGCGCCCGGCTGCGCCGCGCCCTGGACGACCGGGGCCCGCTGTGCGTCGGCATCGACCCGCACACTTCGCTGCTGGCGGCCTGGGGCCTGGACGACGATGTGGCGGGCCTGGAGCGGTTCACCCGCACGGTGGTGGACGCCCTCGCCGACCGGGTCGCCGTCCTCAAGCCGCAGTCCGCCTTCTTCGAGCGCTTCGGCTCGCGCGGTGTCGCCGTCCTGGAGAGGGCGATCGCCGACGCGCGCTCGGCCGGCGCCCTGGTGCTCACCGACGCCAAGCGCGGCGACATCGGCTCCACGATGGCCGCCTACGCCGCCGCCTACCTGGATCCGGGCAGCCCGCTGTTCTCCGACGCCGTCACCGTCAGCCCCTACCTGGGCTTCGGTTCGCTGCGCCCCGCCCTGGACGCGGCGCGGGCGGCGGGTTCGGGCGTCTTCGTCCTGGCCCTGACCTCCAACCCGGAGGGCGCCGAGGTGCAGCGGGCCACCGCCGGGGGCGGTGCGTCGGTCGCCCAGACGGTGCTGGACCACATCGCGCGGGAGAACGCCGGGGCCCACCCGCTCGGCCCGGTCGGCGCGGTGGTCGGCGCGACGCTGGAGGAGGCCGGCGCGGACCTGGCTGTCAACGGCCCGCTGCTGGCGCCGGGGCTGGGAGCCCAGGGTGCCACCGCGGCCGACCTGCCGAGGGTCTTCGGCGGCGCGGTGCGCAACGTGGTGCCGAGCATCAGCCGGGGAGTCCTGGGCCGCGGGCCTTCTCCGCAGGCCCTGCGGGAGGCCGCGGCCAGGGAGGCCGACGCCCTGCGGGAGGTCCTGGGCTGATCAGCCGGGGCAGAACCGGAGGGTCCGGAAAAACCGGGGCACCCTGCGGAATCGACCCTTCAGCCACACCCTTTTGTCTGGAAAAGTCCAGGTCGGCTCAAGTCTGACCTGGACTTTTCCCCCGTTCTCGCTGACTCGGACGCGATGGGCCGCTAGTCTCCGACGAGAGCACCGCGAATTCCGGGGTCCTCGCAGGTCCGGGGGCGCCGGGGGACGTGTTGCTCGTTGCTCCGCAGGTGCGGGGCCACTAGGTTCCTCACCGACCAATATCCGACCAGTTCGACATCCGAGGTGACGTAGGCGTGGCTCTTCCGCCCCTTACCCCTGAACAGCGCGCAGCCGCGCTCGAGAAGGCCGCCGCGGCTCGCCGGGAGCGCGCCGAGGTCAAGAACCGACTCAAGCACTCCGGCGCCTCGCTCCACGAGGTCATCAAGCAGGGCCAGGAGAACGACGTCATCGGCAAGATGAAGGTCTCCGCCCTCCTGGAGTCCCTGCCCGGCGTCGGCAAGGTCCGGGCCCGCCAGATCATGGAGCGGCTCGGCATCTCCGAGAGCCGCCGGGTGCGCGGTCTGGGATCCAACCAGATCGCCTCCCTGGAGCGTGAGTTCGGCGGCGGTTCCGCCTGACGTTTCCGGGCCTGCCTGGGAACCGGGATAATCGCCGTATGAGTGAACGTCCGCGACTGACCGTGCTCTCCGGCCCCTCCGGGGTCGGCAAGAGCACGGTCGTCGCTCATCTGCGCAAGGTCCATCCGGAGATCTGGCTCTCGGTGTCCGCCACCACCCGCAGGCCGCGCCCCGGCGAGCAGCACGGTGTCCAGTACTTCTTCGTGGACGACGAGGAGTTCGACAAGCTGGTCGCCAACGGCGAACTGCTGGAGTGGGCCGAGTTCGCGGGCAACCGCTACGGCACTCCGCGGCGGGCCGTGCTGGAGAGGCTGGAGGCGGGAGAGCCGGTGCTCCTGGAGATCGACCTCCAGGGGGCGCGGCTGGTCCGTGAATCGATGCCCGAGGCACAGCTCGTCTTCCTGGCCCCGCCCAGCTGGGACGAGCTGGTCCGCCGCCTCACCGGCCGCGGCACCGAGTCCCCCGAGGTCATCGATCGGCGGCTGGCCGCGGCCGGGGTCGAGCTGGCCGCCGAGTCGGAGTTCGACGTGACCCTGGTCAATACCTCCGTCGAGGACGTCAGCCGCGAGCTGCTAGCCTTGATGAAGGTTTCGTGATCGTCGCCGGAATCGTCACCGGAGGGCCGGGCAGGACAGCCGCCGGAATCCGGGACACCGGCAGGAGACCTCCCGTACCGAGGTCCGGCCGGATCACTGCCCGTCTTATCCACCGCAGCGGAAGGTAGAGCGTGTCCTCTCCCATCAACACGCCCGAGGGCATCATCAACCCGCCGATCGATGAGCTGCTCGAAGCCACCGACTCGAAGTACAGCCTGGTGATCTACGCCGCCAAGCGCGCGCGCCAGATCAACGCCTACTACTCGCAGCTCGGCGAGGGCCTGCTGGAGTACGTCGGCCCGCTGGTGGACACCCACGTCCACGAGAAGCCGCTGTCGATCGCGCTCCGCGAGATCAACGCGGGTCTGCTGACCTCCGAGGCCGTCGACAACCCGACGCAGTGAGGCCCCGGCCGCCCGCGGCGGCCGGCCGCACGAACGGCATCACCACCTCCATGGGCCCGGCAGCGCGGCTGCCGGGCCCATGGTGTGTCATGGGTACCGGCGGAAGCGTCCCCGACGCGCCCGCCGCCGACGCGCGACAGTGAGCGGCCGACGGGCCGCCGAGCCGGGGAGAGGCGAGGGATGGACAGGTCAGACAGGCCCAGGGTGGTCCTGGGTGTCAGCGGCGGCATCGCCGCCTACAAGGCGTGCGAGCTGCTGCGGAGGCTGACGGAGTCCGGCCACGACGTACGGGTGGTGCCGACCGGGTCGGCGCTGAGGTTCGTCGGCGAGCCCACCTGGGCGGCTCTGTCGGGCAACCCCGTGACCACGAGGGTGTGGGAGGACGTCCACGAGGTCCCGCACGTGCGCATCGGGCAGGAGGCCGATCTGGTCGTCGTCGCGCCCGCCACCGCCGACACCCTCGCCCGGGCGGCCCACGGACTCGCCGACGACCTGCTGACCAACACCCTGCTCACCGCCCGCTGCCCGGTGGTCTTCGCGCCCGCCATGCACACCGAGATGTGGGAGCACCCCGCCACCGCCGAGAACGTGGCCACCCTGCGCCGCCGCGGCGCGGTCGTCATCGAGCCCGCGGTCGGACGGCTGACCGGCAAGGACACCGGCAAGGGGCGCCTGCCCGACCCCGGCGAGATCTTCGAGGTCTGCCGCCGGCTGCTGGCCCGCGGCTCCGCGTCCGGGCGCGACCTGGCCGGGCGGTACGTCGTGGTCAGCGCGGGCGGCACCCGCGAACCGCTGGACCCGGTCCGCTTCCTGGGCAACCGCTCCTCGGGCCGACAGGGCTACGCCCTGGCCCGCACCGCTGTGGCGCGCGGCGCGCGGGTGACCCTGGTGGCCGCCAACACCTCCCTGGCCGATCCCGCGGGCGCGGACGTGGTGCCGGTGGGCACCGCCGTGCAGCTGCGGGAAGCCGTGCTGAAGGCCGCCGAGGACGCGGACGCCGTGGTCATGGCCGCGGCGGTGGCCGACTTCCGGCCCGCCCTTTACGCGCAGGGGAAGATCAAGAAGCGAGAGGGGCGGGAACCGGAGCCGGTCGCCCTGGTCCGCAATCCCGACGTCCTGGCCGAGCTCTCCGCCGCCCGCACCCGCCCCGGGCAGGTGGTCGTCGGCTTCGCGGCCGAGACCGACGACGTCCTGGCCAACGGCCGGGCCAAGCTCGCCCGCAAGGGGTGCGACCTGCTTGTCGTCAACGAGGTCGGGGAGGACAGGACCTTCGGCGCGGAGGAGAACGAGGCGGTCCTCCTGGGCTCGGACGGCAGTGAGACACCCGTGCCGCACGGCCCCAAGGAGGACCTCGCCGACACGGTGTGGGACAAGGTCGTCCACATGCTGAACGCCGGGTGAGACCGGAGGCGGGAGGCCCGCACGGCCGTGCCACCAGGGTCGCGGGCCCCCGCCCGGCACGGCCTCTCCCCTTCGCGGGAGCCGTGTGGCACGTTGGTCGTGTGTCGGAGTGCGAGACGTCCTGGCGGATCCGCGATGAGCTGCGGATAAACTGACGGCGGACCGCGCTCGGGCCAGCCCGACGACCGGATCCGCACACCAAGTCAGCCAGCAGCCGCTGCAAACCCAGGGAGCGATGTGTCC
>NZ_JADEYH010000005.1 GCF_017114865.1 Streptomyces verrucosisporus
GGGCCTTGACCCCGGTTCCTGGACACGGGTTATGCGGCTTGCGTCAGCGTAGTTGATGTCGTTCGGAAGGCGTTCTCGTAAGCGATCGGGCTGCGGTGTCCGAGGCGGGAGTGACGGCGTCGGACGTTGTAGCGGTGCAGCCATCGGAACGCGTCGAGGCGGGCCTCACGCTCGCTGGACCAGCGCTTTCGGCCCTGAAGGGTCTCGCGTTTGAAGGTCGCGTTGAAGGACTCGGCGAGTGCATTGTCGGCCGAGCTGCCGATCGTGCTCATGGACTGGCGGACGCCGGCTTGGCGGCAGGCGTCGGCGAAGGCGGCGCTGGTGTACTGGGCCCCGTGATCGGTGTGCATGACCGCCCCGGTGAGGCTGCCGCGGGTTTGTTCGGCGGCGGCCAGGGCGTCGGTGACGAGGTCGGTGCGCATGTGGTCCGCGATCGCCCATCCGGCCAGGCGGCGTGAGGCGAGGTCGATGACGGTGGCCAGGTAGAGGAACTTCCCGCTCTCCAGCGGGAGACAGGTGATGTCGCCGACGTACTTCGTGTTCGGCTTGCGTGCCGTGAAGTCGCGGCCGATCAGGTCCGGGGCCTTCGCCGCGGCCGGGTCCGCGACCGTGGTGCGGTGCCTGCGACTCAAGCGCACGCCTGCCAGGCCGATGATTCGCATCACGCGCGCGATCCGCTTGTGGTTGACCCGCTCGCCCGCCTCGCGGAACTCGGCGGTGATCCTGGGGACACCGTAGGTGCCGTCCGACTCGCGGTGCACGGCCCGGATCCGTGCGGCAAGGCGGGCGTCGGCCGCCTGCCGGGCGGCCCGGTCCGCGGCCGTGCGGCGCCAGTAGTAGAAGCTGGAGCGGGCGACGCCCAGGATGGTGCACAGCCGCTTCACGCCGTAACGGCGCTGATGGTCGGCGACGAACTGGAAGCGGTTCACCAGCGCGTCTCCCCGGCGAAATACTTCGCCGCCTTCCGCAGGATCTCGCGCTCTTCCTCCAGCTCGCCAATCCTCTTGCGCAGGGTCGCGTTCTCCGCCTCCAGCGCAGTGGGCGGCTCAACGGACGCCCCGGCCCGGCGGCCCCGCGGCCGGCTCACACCAGCCGCCCTGACCCAGTTCCGCAGCGTCTCCGGGTTCAGCCCCAAGTCGGCGGCGACCGATCTGATCGTCGCTTCGGGCCGCGACTCGTACAGCGCGACCGCGTCTGCCTTGAACTGCGGCGGATAGTTCTTCATGACCACGAGATGTCCGTTCTCAGATCCTCAGGATCCAGTGTCTCGTGTGTCCAAGATCCGGGGTCAAGGCCCATGTTTGGTGTCCCTGATGGGCGGGACCGCTCAACGCCCACCAGGCCGTTTCCAACCCGGCGCTGGGGGCGGACCCTGGCGGTAACAACAGACGAAGCTCCCGGTAGACGGGGGGTCGGCCAGGATCGACCTGTCCGGCCAGGGGCCTCGTGTGCTTGAGCGTTCTCCAACCTCAGGCTGATGCGGCGAGGTGGAGGTGAAGACGGCCTTGACGAGGCCGCTGATCCGGGTGGTGCTGCAGCGGAGCTTGCACAGCAGTCGCCAGGACTTGAGGGCGGCCACCGCCTGCTCGCCCCGGGCGCGGACGCGGGCACGGGAGCGGTTGTGTGCCTGCTGGGCGGCCGAGAATTCCTCCCAGCGGCCCCGGCACCAGCAGGATGTGCAGCGAGTGCAGACGGGGGGACGACATCCGGGGCCGGCGCCGTGGAGCGCGGCGGGTGGGGCGTTACCCGCCCTGTTCCTCCTCGGGGCGCTTGCCACCGGGCAGGAACTCCTGCACCTTGGCCTTGACCCCCTGCCGGACCATCGAGCCCCGGTCGCTGTCGCCGCGCAGGATCGCGGAGGCGGTGGCCTCCATCTGGTCCCAGGTGGCGTGCGGGGGGATCGGCGGCACGGCGGGGTCGGTGCGCACGTCGATGACGAAGGGACGGTCGGCCGCCAGCGCCCGCTCCCAGGCGGGCCGGACGTCGTCCGGCTTCTCCACACGCGTCCCGTCCAGGCCGAACCGGGTGGCGATCTCGGCGTAGGGCAGGTCGGGGATGTGCTGGGACTCCTCGAACTGCGGAGCGCCGCTCATCGACCGCATCTCCCAGGTGACCTGGTTGAGGTCCCGGTTGTTCAGCACGCACACGATCAGCCGCGGATCGGACCACCGGGAGTGGTACTTGGCGGCGGTGACCATCTCCATCAGGCCGTTCATCTGCATCGCCCCGTCGCCGACCAGGGCGATGACCGGCCGGTCCGGGTGGGCGAACTTCGCCCCGATGGCGTAGGGCACGCCCGGCCCCATGGTCGCCAACGTGCCCGACAGCGAGCCGCGCATCCCGCCCCTGAACCGCAGGTGGCGGGCGTACCAGTTGGCGGACGAGCCGGAGTCGGCGGTGACGATGGCGTCCTCGGGCAGCAGTCCGTCCAGCGCGTGCACCACGTACTCGGGGTTGACCGGGTCGGCCTCCAGCGCGGCGCGCCGCTGCATCACCTCCCACCAGCGGGAGACGTTCCCCTCGACGGTGTGCCTCCAGCCGCGGTCCTCCTTGCGGTGCAGCAGCGGCAGCAGCCGCTCCAGGGTGGCGCGCGCGTCGCCGACTAGGTTCACCTCGAAGGGGTAGCGCATGCCGACCATGTGCGGGTCGATGTCGATCTGTACCGCGCGCGCCTGGTCGAGTTCGGGCATGAACTGGGTGTACGGGAAGTTGGAGCCGACCACCAGCAGGGTGTCGCAGTCGCGCATCAGCTCGTGGCTGGGCCGGGTGCCGAGCAGGCCGATGGCGCCGGTGACGTAGGGCAGCGTGTCGGGCAGGACGTCCTTGCCCAGCAGCGCCTTGGCCACCCCGGCGCCGAGCACGTCGGCGGTCCGCTCGACCTCGCTCCGCGCGCCCCGGGCGCCCTGGCCGATCAGCACCGCCACCTTCTCGCCGGCGTTGAGCACCTGCGCCGCCCGCGCGAGGTCCTCGTCCGCCGGGACCGGCGCGGACCTGCCCAGCCCGAGGCTGGAGGGCACCATCTTGAACTCGTGGCCCGGCGGGGTGTACTCCAGCTCCTGCACGTCGGCCGGGATGATGACCGCGGTCACCGTGCGCCGGCCGTAGGCGGTGCGGATCGCCCGGTCGATGAGGTTGGGCAGCTGCTCGGGCACCGTCGCCATCTCGCAGAAGTCGGAGGCGACGTCCTTGTACAGGCTGTTCAGGTCGACTTCCTGCTGGTAGGAGCCGCCCATCGCGCTGCGGTCGGTCTGGCCCACGATCGCCACCACCGGGACGTGGTCGAGCTTGGCGTCGTACAGGCCGTTGAGCAGGTGGATCGCCCCGGGGCCGGAGGTCGCCGCGCACACCCCCACCTTGCCGGAGAACTTCGCGTACCCCACCGCTTGGAAGGCCGACATCTCCTCGTGCCGGGACTGGACGAACCTCGGCTCGTCCCCCGCCCTGCCCCAGGCGGCAAGCAGACCGTTGATTCCGTCCCCCGCGTAGCCGAAGACGTGGTCCACCCCCCACTCGCGCAACCGCCGCAGAACGTAGTCGGCCACCTTCGTGTTCGCCACTCGTCTCTCCGTTCCCTGCGTCCTGGAAGTGCCCGGCCGCCGCATCGCCGTGGACGCCCTTCCCCCGCCACCGGCGGCGGGGCCGGTATCCGTCCGTTCCATGGGCGGTGGCCCCCGCCTGGGTAACCGTGCCGTCCGGTGCGAAACATCGCCCGCCTCCGTCCGCCCGGGACCGGCGGCAGGGCCGGAGAGCGGGCGTACGGCGGCCTGCGCAGGTCGCGAACGCGTCGGGGTGTCCGGCGGCGAACGCCCGCCGGACACCCGTGGGGAGGGCCCGCCGCACGAGGTGAGCGGCGGGCCCGGGCGGCCTCAGACGTTCGGCGGCACGTGCCGCGGGCGCCCCGGGCCCCGCGTCAGCGCGTATCCCCCGATGCCCGCGAGTGCCGCCAGCACCGCGCCGGACGCCGTCCACACCCAGCGGTCGGACCACCAACCCGACGACCAGCCGTCGTCCGGTTCGATGGCCGACAGCACCGCCGAAGCCCCGGACTCCTCCTCGGCCTCGGCCCCCGCCCCGTTCTCGTTCTCGTCCTGCCGCCGCTCCATCGCGACGCCCGGTATCAGCGGCTCGGCCAGCCGGCCGTCCACGGCCGCCGCCCCGCCCATGTCCTTCGACTCCACCCGCACCTCGGCGGCCACCGGCTGCCCGAGGTCGGCCGTCCGTACGCCCACCGCCGTCAGCCGGAGGTAGTAGGTGCCCGGCAGCGGGTCATCGGCCCACGGCTCCGACCAGGCCCGCACGGTGCGCAGCACGCACGCCAGCTCCACCGACTCGGTGCCCGCGGCGGCGGTGCGGGTCTGCGCGCCGTGCTGGCACGCCTGACGTCGCCTCAGACCGTCGTAGACGTCGATCTGCCAGGTCTGCGCCGCGTGCTCCGCGGGGAGCTTGACCGTCGCCTTCACGGTGGGGCGCTGACCGGTGTCGGCCGGGAACGACCAGTACAGGTAGTCGCCGGCCGAGGCGTTCGCCGTCGCCGTCCGCCCCTGGTCGATCTCCGTCGCCGTACGGAACGACGTGCCCGCCGACGTGGGAGCCGCGTCGCCGTCGGACGGGCTCGCCGACGGTGTCGAGTCGGCCGCGGCGGGTCCCGCCGCGAGGCCGAGTGTCAGCAGCGCGGCACTCACCACGCGTGTGATCCGCATCAGTTGGTCCTCCACACCGCGACACGCCAACGCGACAGCCAGCCCCACAGCACACCCGCGAGAAAGCCGGCCACCACCAGGACACCGAGCAGCCACCAGCCGCGGCCGAGCCCGAAGGAGGCCACATCAGCGGCCTGTGCCGGGCCGTCGACCACGTCCACGGTCAGCTCCAGCGGCATGCCGGGGCTGGTCTTGACCCCGGAGGCCGCCGAGAAGGAGTTCGTCACCCGCAGGCACACCGTCTCCGCCCCGGTCTCGGCCTCCTCGCCGTCGCCGCCGTCGCCGTCGCTTTCCGGCTTGGGGTAGCGCAGACCGGTGGAGATCACGTCGGTGCGGCCGTTGCCTGCCGCCTCGCCGCGCACGATCTCCCGGCCGTGCTCCGTGACCGCGCGCAGCAGCACCGCGTAGTCCGGGTTCACCGCCCGGTCCGCCGCCACGCTCACCGAGGCGCGCAGCTCCTGGCCGGGCGCCACGTCCACCCGGTACCAGCGCTCCTGGCCGAACTCCTCGCGGTCGGTGTACAGGCCGGACTCCAGGGCCGGCGCGTCGGCGCACCGCGCCGCGCCCTCCACGGCCACCGGCGTCACCACCGGGTCGGCCGCCCGCTCCACCAGCTGGTTGACCTTCTCGGTGAGCTCGTCGGTGTGCTCCACCGAGGTGTAGGTGCCGCCGGTGGCCTCGGCGATGCAGCTGAGCTGCCGCCGCATCTTGGTGTTCGGCACCAGGCCGAGGGTGTCGATGGTCAGGCCGATGCCCTTGGCCGCGATCTCCCGGGCGACCTCGCACGGGTCGAGCGGGGCGCAGGTGTCCTCTCCGTCGCTGATCAGCACGATCCGCTTGGAGCCGGTGCCGCCGTCGAGGTCGTCGGCGGCCTTCAGCAGGGCCGGCCCGATCGGTGTCCAGCCGGTCGGCGTCAGCGTGGCCACCGCCGTCTTGGCCTCGGTGCGGTCCAGCGGGCCGACCGGGTACAGCTGCGCGGTGTCCTTGCAGCCCGTCCTGCGGTCGTCGCCGGGGTAGTCGGCACCGAGTGTGCGGATGCCGAGGCGGACCTCCTCGGGGGTGGCGTCCAGCACCTCGTTGAACGCCTGCTTGGCCGCGGCCATCCGCGACTGTCCGTCGATGTCCCGCTCGCGCATCGAGCCGCTGACGTCGATCACCAGGTTGACCTTCGGCGCGTCCGCGGTGGTCTCGTCGGCGGCCGCCCCGGCCGGGAACGCGAGCCCGGCGGCGAGTACGGCGAGCAGGGCTCCGAGGCCCATCGCCGACCATTGTTTTCTGATCATCGGCGGATCCTATTGATCTCCGCCGTCTCGCTCCAAAACGGCCTCCGGGCGCGGCGGTTCGGGCTGCACCGGCGGCCGGGGTGCGGGGCTGCCGGGGGCGCGCCGCGCACTCGGGGCCGCCCGAAAGGCACCTTCCGCGGCGACACTGGAGATATGGACGGTTACTGGTCCGACCTGGCCCTCATCGCCATTCTGCTGGTGCTGAACGCGCTGTTCGCCGGGGCGGAGATCGCCCTGATCTCATTGCGGGAGAGCCAGCTGCGCCGTCTGCGCCGCCGCGGCGGGAAGCGGGCCGCCCGCCTCGCCCGGCTGGTGGAGGACCCGAACCGGTATCTGGCCACCATCCAGACCGGGATCACCCTGGCGGGCTTCCTGGCGTCGGCGACGGCGGCGGTGTCGCTGGCCGAACCGCTGGTGCCCCTGCTGTCGTTCGCCGGCGGGGCGGCCGAACCGCTGGCCGTCGCCCTGGTCACGCTGGCCCTGACCTTCGTAACACTGGTGGTGGGCGAGCTGACCCCCAAGCGGCTGGCCATGCAGTTCGGGGAGCGGTGGGCCCTGCTCGCGGCCGCACCGCTGAGCTTCCTGGCCGCCGCGTCACGGCCCGCGGTATGGGCTCTGGGCCGGTCGACGGACCTGCTCGTCCGGCTGCTCGGCGGGAACCCGAGGGAGAGCGGTCGGCCACCCGGCCCCGAGGAGATCCGCGAGCTGGTGAGCGGCCTCCGCGGTCTGACGGCCGAGCAGCGCACGATCATCTCCAGCACCCTGGAGATCCACGAACTCACCCTGCGTACGGCGCTGGTCCCCCGCCGTGCGGTTTTCACGCTGCCCGGTGGCATGTCCGCGAGCAGGGCGCGGGCCGTGCTGGCGGCTTCCGGGCACTCCCGCGCCCCGGTCACCTCCTCGGGAAACCTGGACGACGTCGTCGGCGTCGTCCATCTGCGCGATCTGGTCGGCTGCGAGAGCGGCGACACCGTCGTCGGGGAGCTGGCCCGGCCGGCGGTTTACCTGTTCGAGTTCACGAGGCTGTCGGAGGCCCTGAGGCGCCTGATGGCCGCCCGTGAGCAGTTCGCGCTGGTCATCGACGAGCACGGGGTGGTGGACGGGATCGTGACCATCGAGGATCTGCTGGAGGAGATCGTCGGGGAGATCTACGACGAGACCGACCGGGACGTGGCGACGGTGCGTACCGAGCCCGACGGGGCGCTGCTGATCCCCGGCACCTTCCCCGTCCACGACCTGCCGGACGTCGGAGTCGGCATCGGAGACCGGCCCGACAGCCGGTACACCACCGTGGCCGGGCTCGTCCTGACGGAGCTGGGGCACGTTCCGCAGCGGCCCGGGGAGCGCGTCGAGGCCGCCGGATGGACCTTCGAGGTCGCGGACGTCGACCATCACGCCATCACCGCGGTCCGGCTCAGGCGGACCGGCGGCGGGCGGAGCGCCGGGGAGGCGGAGCACGGCGACGACGGGCTGGGTGCCCGGCTCCGGGGGGTAGCCGGCCCGTCCGGCACCGTCCCGAAGAGGTGCCGGCGCCGAGGTCGCCTCACGGCCGGGGCTCCGTCCGCGAGGCGACCGGCACGGTCATGCCGCGTGGGTCAGGCGGGCGATCAGGTCGTCCAGGCTCACGATCCCGGACAGACTTCCCCGCTCGTCCCGGAGGACGGCCAGGGTCGCGCGGCGCTGCCGGAGCAGTTCGATGCCGTCCGCGACCGTGTCCTGCGGCTCCAGCTCGGGGACCGGGCGGGCCAGGGCGCGAGCGGTGGCCGCGCGGCCGCGGGTGCGGGCCACCAGCACGTCGCGGGCGTGGACCGAACCGACGACCCGGGGGCCGTCCAGCACCAGCAGCCGGGTGCGGTCGTGCCGGGATGCGGTGTCCAGGATGGTGTCGGCGTCCGCGTCGGCGGGGACGGCGACGACGCGGTCGGCGGGGACCATCAGTGCGCCGACCGGCTCCTGCGGCGCGGTGAGCGAGCGGGTCAGCAGGCCGGACTCGCCCTTGGTGATCAGGCCCAGGCGCTGGGACTCGGCGATGAGGTGGGTGAGCTGCTCGCGGTTGTGGACCGAGGCCAGCTCCTCGCGCGGGGTGACCCGGAACAACCTGACCAGTCCGTTGCTGATCTTGTTGAGGACCCACAGCAGCGGCCGTACCAGCAGTGTGATGCCGCGGAACGCCGGGGCGAGCAGCATCGCGGACTGCTCCGGGTGTGCGATCGCCCAGGACTTGGGGGCCATCTCGCCGACGACCATGTGGAGGAAGACGACGATCGCCATGGCGAGGAGGAAGGCGATGGCGTAGGACAGCTCATCGGGCAGGCCGGCGGCCTCCAGCAGGGGCTCGACCTGGTGGGAGATGGCCGGTTTGGAGATGCTGCCCAGGCCGAGGGTGGCCACGGTGATGCCCAGCTGGGCGCCGGCGAGCATCAGGGACAGCTCCCGCATCCCGGCGAGCGCCGACTTCGCTCCTCTGCGGCCCTGCTCCGCGTGGCGTTCCATGCGGTGGTGCTTGGCCGCGACGAGGGCGAACTCGGCGGCGACGAAGAATCCGCTGGCCGCGAGCAGCAGGACGGTGACCAGCGCGGCGGTCCACGGGCTCATGCGTTCTCCTCCCGGCCGGTGCGGCCGGTGCGGCCGGTGCGGCCGGTGCGGCCGGTGCCGTCGGTGCGGCCGGTCTCGGCGGTGGTGCGGGCCAGCCGTACGCGCTCGGGCACGTGCCGGTCCAGGGACAGCACCTCGACGGCCGCGTGCCCGTCCCGCGCGGGCAGGGTGACGGTGATGCGGTCACCGACGGTGGGGAAGCGGCCGAGGTGGTCGATGACCAGGCCGGCGACCGTCTCGTAGTCCTCGGCCTCGGGCAGGTGGATACCGGTGGCCTCGGCGACCTCGTCCAGCCGGCGGCCGGCGTCGACCCGCCAGCCGTCGCCGTCGGGCACCGCCGTCTCGGCCAGGCGGTCGGTCTCGTCGGCGATCTCGCCGACCAGTTCCTCCGCGATGTCCTCGAAGGTGATGATCCCGGCCAGCCCGCCGTGTTCGTCCAGGACGACGGCGAACTCCTCGTCCCGCTCGCGCATCCGGTCGACCGCGTCCGGCAGCGGCTGGGTCTCGGGCAGCAGCAGGGCGGGACGGGCCAGTTCCCCGGCGGTCGCCGCCGCGATGGAGGCGGCGTCGCGGCGCATGAGCTCGCGCACCCCTACGACGCCCACGACGTCGTCGGGGCGGTCGCCGAGCACGGGGTAGTTGGAGTGGCCGTGGGCCGCGATCAGCTCGACGACCTCGGCCGCCGGGGCGTTCGCCGCGACGAAGGCGGTCTCCACGCGGGGCACCATGACCGTGCCGGTGTTGCGGTCGCCGAACTCCAGGGCGTGGTCGATGAGGTCGGCCGTGTGCCGCGGGAGGTGGCCCTCCTCGTGCGCGGCCTCGATGAGGTGGCCGACCTCTTCCAGCGTCGCGCCGTGGTGGAGCTCCTCCACCGGCTCGATTCCGATCCGCCGCAGCAGCTTGTTCGCGGTGCTGTCGAAGACGTGGATCAGCGGACCGGTCACCTTCAGATAGGCCAGCGTGGAGGAGGCCAGGGCCTTGGCCAGCCGGTCGGGAACGGCCAGGGCCAGGTTCTTGGGCGCGAGTTCGCCGATGACCATCTGCAGCGCGGTGGCCAGGACGAACGCGACCGTCAGCGCCACCCCGCCCACGGCGGCCTCCGGCACCCCGGCGCCCGTCAGGACCGGGCGCAGCAGCTCGGCGAGCGCCGGTTCCGCGAGGAAGCCGACGACCAGGCCGGTGACGGTGATGCCCAGCTGGGCTCCGGAGAGCATGAACGACAGCCGGCCCAGCACCTTCACCGCGCGTGCGGCGCGTCTGTCGCCGGCGGCGGCCTCCCGTTCCAGCGCGAGCCGGTCGGCGGCGACGTAGGCGAACTCCTGGGCGACGAAGTACCCGGTGCCGAAGGTGAGCACGAGGACGGCGAGCAGACCGAGCCAGGCGGTCACCGCTCACCACCCCCCTGGCGGGCGACGGAGCGGGGCCGGACGGCCTCACTCTGTGAACGGGGTGGCAAGAATGGCTCCTGGGTTCGGTGGACCGGTTCGGTGGACTTGCGCGCAGGACGATACGGCCGCGCTCCGCGGCCGGCGCGCAGGCGGCGGCGGAGCACGCCCCGGCGGTGGGCCCGGTGGCCCGTCGCGCCGCACGGCTCGCCCCCCGTGCAGGTAACAACTGCCGTCCGGTCCGTCGGGTTCCCGCGGTCCGCGTGTGTATCCCTGGACACGGTCCGCCACGGCCGCGGGCCGGTCACGTTCTCCATCTCTCCCAGCCGTTCACCGGACCGACGGCGAGCAGCACGGCCGCCACGACCAGCAGCCGGCCCAGCGCGGGCACGGACCAGCCGAGCACCGCGAGTACGACCGCCACCAGCAGGACCACCGCCCACACCATGCCCTGCCTCCCCGGCGTTCCACGCCTCACCCTCCCCCGCCCGCGGGGGAGGGTGAGGGGCCGGCGGAACAGCACGGCAGCGGTCCGTCCGCCGCCGGAGCGGACAACGCCTCCGGCGGCGGGACTCCGCGCTGACAGTGGTCGGAGCGGCGGCCCCGCCGAGCAGGGCGGCCGACGGGCAGGTGCACAGGGCCTGCTTGGATTCCGCCACCGCTCCGGATGAAGGGGCGGGCCGGGAAGCCCGGCTTCCCGGCCCGCATGCGATGGTGCGGTCACCTCGTGTCAGACACCGGCGGCCGCGGTGTAGCGGGCGGCGACGTCCTCCCAGTCGACCAGGTCCCACAGCTTGGTGACGTAGTCGGGGCGGACGTTCCTGTACTGCAGGTAGTAGGCGTGCTCCCAGGCGTCGAAGACCAGCAGCGGCACGCTGCCCTGGCCGACGTTGCCGTGGTGGTCGTAGACCTGCTCCACGATCAGACGGCGGCCCAGCGGCTCCCAGGCCAGCACGCCCCACCCCGAGCCCTGGACGCTCGTGGTGGCCACGGTGAGCTGTTTCCTGAACGCCTCGAAGCCGCCGAGGTGCTCGTCGATGGCGTTGGCCAGGGCCCCGTCGGGGCGGTCGCCGCCGTCCGGGGAGAGGTTCTGCCAGAAGATCGAGTGCAGGACGTGGCCGGAGAGGTTGAAGGCGAAGGTCTTCTCCAGACCGACCAGGCCGGTCGGGGTGACCTGGTCCTTGTCGCGCGCCTCGGCGATCTGCTCGAGGGTGTCGTTGGCGCCCTTGACGTAGGCGGCGTGGTGCTTGGCGTGGTGCAGTTCCAGGATCTCCGGCGTGATGGCCGGAGCGAGCGCGGAGTAGTCGTACGGCAGGTCCGGAAGCGCGTAGGCGCCCATCGGCACAACCCCTTTCCAGGCGGTGATCGTCGGATGCCAGCATGACCCTTGTTGCGAGTCAGTTGCAACAACAAGTCGAATGCAGCAACATGGCGGGGCGGGGCCGGCCAGTCAGCTTTCGGTAGCGCGGCGCCACGAACGGTGCGGCCTTCCCGAGAGGTGATCGTCTTCTCACCCGGCGCCCGCCGGTCCCGGCCGGCCCCGCCCCGGGCCGCGGGGCACGTGCTCGCCCCCTCGTCCGCCGCACCCGGACACTCGGGACCACAGCCCACGGGGAAGGCCGGGGTCCGGAGGGGACGGCGGCCGCGAGCACACCGTCGCGGCCCCGCACGGCCGGCGGGGGAGGCCGAGCCGTCCCGGTGGTCATCCGGTCCGGAGAGCGGCGGCCTTCCGGAGGCCGGCCGGTCATCCGCCCCGTGTACGGCGTGCGGTTCGCGCCGTACACGGGAGCTTCCACGTGCACGCCCGCGCCGGGCCCCCAGCTCGGGCCACGCCGGTCACCGCGGGGTGTCGGGCCCTGCCCGGTGCCTGCCGGGCGGAGCGAAGGCGTACGGCTCCAGCACCTCGGGGCAGAACGCGACGCCCGGGCCGCCGGCCCGTCCCGAACCGCGTCCGGGGCGCATCCGCAGCACTCGGCACACCGGTCACTTCAGGCCAACCGCGGGAGAGGTGCTGTCGCGGGAAGTCGGGTTTCCCTACGCTGATGCGCGCAGTCGGTTCGCGCCTCCTGTCCGGTACGGATGTCCGGTGGCGTGACGCAAGAGGGAATCCGGTGGGAATCCGGGACTGTCCCGCAGCGGTGAGTGGGAACGACCGCCGTCATCCAGCACTGGGCCCGTACCGGGCCGGGGAAGCGACGGCCGGTAGGTGTCCGCCGGTTCTCCGGCGGGTGTGCCCGCGAGTCCGAAGACCTGCCACTGCGCCCGTGCGGGACGCGCGGGCTGCTCACGGTGACCTCGAGGACTGGGTCGGCGGTACGGAAGGCCACGCTGCGCGCGCGGCCGCACCTCCTCACCGACCGGTGTCCAGGGCTGGACTGCGGGAGGAGGACGTGCTCGTGACCACGCAAGGCCCCACCGTCCCCGCGGGGTGGGCCGGCCCGCGGCCCGACGGACCGGGCCGCACCGTGTCCGGTGTCTGCCACGGCACTCTGGGTGAGCTGTACCAGGGACCGCTGCGGGCGGGCGCCGATCCGGACATCGCCCTGGTGTCCTTCCCCGTGGACCGCCACTCATGGGTGTACTTCACTCCGGGGGCCACGGCCGGCCCGCCGCGGCCGCCGCTCGGGGAGAAGGCCGCGACCGCGGTCCGGCTCTTCCTGGAGCACTACGGCCTGACCCTGCCGCCGGGGGCCTGGAGCACGTACTCCGACCTGCCCGTGGGCGTGGGGATGGCCAGTTCCACCGCGGACGTCGTGGCGACGCTGCGCTGCCTGTTCCGCGGCTTCTCCATGCCCTGCGACACGGACGTGGTGCTCGGCGTCCTGGCGTCGATCGAGCGTGCCGACAGCGTCTTCCTCGACGAGTTCGCGCTGTACCTCAGCGGTCGGCACCGGGTGGTCCGGCGGCTGGGCACGGACATCGGTTTCCACACCGCCTTCGTCCGCGAGCCCGGCTCGGTGGACACCGCCGCCGTCACGCCCCTGCTGCTGGAGCACTACCGGCGACGCGGGGAGGAGTACGAGCGGTGCCTGGCCGACCTCCTCAAGGGCTTCGACTCGGGTGATCCGGCAGCCGTCGCCCGTGCCGCGACCGTCAGCGCCGCGCTGTCCCAGGAGGTGCTGCCCAAGGCGACGTTCGGCGATCTGCTCGCCCACCGCGGGCGGTTCGGGGCCGACGGCGTCTTCGTCGCCCACACCGGCTGCCTGGCCGGCTATCTCTTCACCCGCCGCCCGGGTGCCGACGTCAAGTCCGAGCTGTCCGCGTTCTTCCACTCGCTCGGCCACCAGTGCTCATTCGCCCAAGGAGGCTACGGGTGATCCACCCCCACATCACCGACGCGCTGAAGATCCCCGACCTGGTCCGGCTCACCGACGAAACGATTCTTCTCCGCTTCGAGTCGATGAAGGTCTACTCGGCCCTCGCCGCCGTCGGACACCTGCTGGAGCGGGGCACGGTCCGGCCGGGGCAGACCCTGGTCGACAGCTCCAGCGGCATCTACGCGTACGCGCTGGCGCTGGCCTGCCACCGGTACGGCATGCGGTGCCACATCGTGGCGTCCACCACGGTCGACGCCACCACTCTCGCCCAGCTGGAGATCCTCGGCGCCACCGTCGAGCAGGTCAGGCCGTCGCAGAACCTCAAACTCGACCAGGAGCTCCGGGTGCGGCGGGTGCGCGAGATACTCGCCGAGCGCCCCGACTGCCACTGGATGCGCCAGTACCACGACGAGGTCCACTACCTCGGCTACCACGAGGTGGCCGACCGCATAGCGGCGGCGTTCCCCTCGGCCGGGCTGACCGTCGTCGGCGGAGTGGGCTCCGGCGCCTCGACGGGCGGTCTCGTGGAACGCCTGCGCGCCGCAGACCCCTCGGTGCGGCTGGTCGGCGTCCAGCCGTTCGGCAGTGTCACCTTCGGCAGCCAGGACCACCACGATCCCGAGGCGATCATCGCGGGCATCGGGTCGTCGATCGTCTTCGACAACGTCCGCCACCACCTCTACGACACCGTGCACTGGCTGGACTTCACCCACGCGATGTCCGGCGCGGTCGCCCTGCTGCGCGAGCACGCCGTCTTCGCCGGACTGTCCACCGGCGCCGGTTACCTGGCCGCGACGTACGAGGCCCGCCGCCACCCCGACCGGACACACCTGGTGATCGGCGCCGACACCGGGAACCGCTACGTGGAACGCGTCTTCGCCCGGCACGCCGAGGCCCTCGACCCCACGGCGCTGAAACCCGCCGAGATCCGCGCACCGGAGGAGATGACCATGCCCTGGTCGAGGATGTCCTGGCGGCGCGCCTCCTGCCCCGACCGCCGGAAGGGGCGTGCGGCATGACCGTGGCCTGTCTGGAGTCGCTGACCTTCGGCCTCGGGCATCTGGTGCGCGCGGCCGGCACGCTCGGCGAGCGACTGCTGCTGCTGACCCGCGACCCCTCCTACTACACCTACGAGTTGGAGCGGCTGCCCGAGGGCTCCCTCGACATCGTCGAGACCGACACCTTCGACGTGGAGCGGGCCGCCGGCCTGCTCAACCAAATCCCGGGGCTGCGCGGCCTGATCAGTTCCACCGACACCTGGACCCTGGTCGCGGCGGAACTCACGGAACGTCTCGCGCTGCCTGGGCTCGCCCCCTCCGTCCTGCGGACGACCCGGGACAAGGCCGCGGTGCGCAACCGGCTGTACGAGGCCGGCCTCACCCGTGGGCGGGCCGCGGCCGTCGGCCCGGACACGGAGCCGCGGGAGTCGCTGCTCAAGGAGACCGGCCTGCCCGCGGTCCTCAAGGACACGGCCGGCACCGGAAGCCAGAACGTCTGGCTGGTCCGCGACGAGACGGAGCTGGAGGCGGCTCTGGACGAGGCGGCCGGGCGGGAGCTGAAGGGGCGGCTGTTCACCGAGCCCTACTTCAGCGGCCCGGTGTACAGCGCCGAGACCCTCACCTGGGCGGGCCGCACCCGGCTGCTGGGCGTCTCCAGCAGGCTCATGTCGGCGGAGCCCCACTTCCGCGAGGAGATCACCGCCTTCCCCGTCGCCTTCCCGGAGGCATCGCGGGCCTCCCTGGAGAGGTGGCTCGACGAGGTACTCGCCGCCGTCGGGTACACCGACCGCTTCGCGCACGTGGAGTTCGTACTGACCGCCGACGGCCCGGAGGTGGTGGAGATCAACCCCCGGATCGGAGGCGCGCTGGTGGGCGAGGGCCTGTGCCGGGCGCTCGGCGTCAACGTCTACGAGGCGATGGTCGAGACCGCCCTGGGCCGTCGTCCCCGCCTCATGGACGCGGACCCGCCCGGCGGCCCGGCCGTGGCCTTCGTCCTGGGCTATCCGGCCGAGTCCGGGGTGTTCACCGGCGTCGCCGGGCTGGACCGCCTGGCGGACATGCCGGGGGCGCCCGCCTGGTATCCGGTCAAACGGGCCGGTGATCCCGTAGAACACCTGACCGACAGCCGCGGTTACGCGGGCATCGTCTACGCCGAGGCCGAGACGGCCGAACTCGCCACGCACCGGGCCGTGGCAGCCGCCAACGCCCTGCGGGTGCTCACCGAGCCGTTCCCCGGCCCGGCGGACCGGCGGGCCTCCGGTGGCTGAACGGACGGCGGGGGCGGCGGGGTTGCGGTCCGCGCTGGGCGCGCTCGACGGCCCGCTGCGCTTTCTGCTGCTGAGTTCGTTCCTGATCCCGCTGGGCAGTTTCATGGTGCTGCCGTTCATGTCGGTGTTCCTGCACGAACGGCTCGGGATGGGCCTCGGCACGGTCGGCGTCGTGCTGGCCGCGGCCTCCCTGGTGCAGTTCTCCGGCGGGGTCTTCGGCGGGGCGCTGGCGGACCGGATCGGAGTGCGCCGCACGATGCTGTGGGCGCTGACCGTGCGCACGGCCGGGTTCGTCGGCCTCCTGCTGGCCCTGCGCTGGCCGGTTCTCGCCGTCGGCGCGCTGATCCTGACATGCTGCGGCGCCGCGCTCTACCTGCCCGCCAACAAGGCGTACCTGGTGCACGGGGTGGACGACGAGCGCCGTCCGGCGTTCCTGTCGGCGGGCAACGCCGCGCTCAACGCGGGTATGGCGGTGGGCCCGCTGGTCGCCGGGCCGTTCGTCCTGTCCTCGCCCGGCTGGCTGTTCGCGGCCGTCACGGCGCTGTTCATCGCGGTCACCGCGGGTCACGCGCGGCTGCCCGGGACGGACGGGGAGCGGCCCTCCGTCCCGACCGCCGACCGACCGGGCCTCCTGGCCGGTGTGGCGCTCCTGCCCTTCACCGCCAACGCCCTGGCGTTCTACCTCTACTTCCACTTCCAGCACTTCCTGGCGGTGTACGCCGTCGAACGCGCCTCCAGCACGTTCTACAGCCTGGTCCTGCTGTTCTGCTTCGCGCTGGTCATCGTCGTACAGCCCCTCGCCTCCGGCCTGATCCGGCGCATGCCGTACACCACCGCCCTGGCGGTCGGCTTCGCGGGCCTGGCGGCCGGGCTGGCCGTCCTGGCGGCCGGGACCCGTGCGGCACTGCTGGCGGGCGGAGCACTGATCACCCTGGGCGACATCGTCCTGTTCCTGAAGAACGACCTGGAGGCGCTGCGCCGCAGCCCCCGTTCCGACGCGGTGGTCTTCGGCCAGCAGCGGCTGGCCGCGGGGCTGGGTGCCTGCGCGAGCGGAGTGCTGGGCGGGCAGCTGTACGGCCTCGGTGAACGGGCCGGGGAAACCGGCTGGTTCTGGCTGCTGGCCGCCGCGCAGTGCCTGCTGCTTCCCCCCGCACTGCTGACGCTGCGCCGCTGTGCGGCCCGGCGTCCCATCCCCCGAGACGACGACGAAGGAGCACTGGAGCGGTATGACACGGACGGGCGGGTTCCAGGACGATGACTTCTGGACGGAGTTCCACGACTTCCTCTTCTCCGAGGAGCGCTACGAGCAGGCCGAGGAACTGCTGCGCACCTCTCCCCTGCTGTCCTTCTCGCCCCGGTCGCGGGTACTGGACCTGTGCTGCGGGCCGGGGGTGTTCACCGTGCCGCTCGCCCGCCGCGGCCATGACGTGACCGGGGTGGACATCAGCCCGGCGATGCTGGAGCGGGCGCGCAAGCGGTCGGCCGACGCCGGTGCCACGGTCGCCTATGTGCGGGCCGACGCACGCGAGTACGAGGCACCGGGCGGCTTCGACGTCGTCCTCAACATGTTCACGTCGTTCGGCTACTTCGAGGACCCCGCCGACAACGCCCGGACCCTGCGCACCATGCACGCCTGCCTGGCGCCCGGCGGCACCCTCGTCCTGGACCTCGCCGGGAAGGAACTGCTGGCCCGCAGGGTCACCCCGCCCAAGGTGGTGCGGCGCGGCGACGATGTCATGGTGCAGACCGACACGGTGCTGGACGACTGGGCACGGCTGCGCAGCGACTGGGTGCTGGTGCGGGGCGAGCGGGTGACGCGGGCCACCCTGGTGTGGTTCGTCTACAGCGCCGTGGAACTGCGGCGGATGGCCGAGGAGGCGGGGTTCTGCCGCGTGGAGGTCTTCGGGGGTTTCGACGGCCGCCCCTACGACGAGAACGCCGAGCGGCTCGTGCTGAGGGCGGTCCGCGAAGCGTGACCGGATGCGCGGGGCGTGCGTACGGGTCCGCACGCCCTTTCGCCTCTGATTCGGCAGGACGTACTATCACCTGGTCATCACCGCGACGGGAGACAGGAAGCCGGTGCGAATCCGGCACGGTCCCGCCACTGTGACCGGGGAGTGCACCCCTTCGATACGCCACTGCGCGCCGCGCGGGAAGGCAGGGGGAAGCGTCGATCCGGGAGTCAGGACACTGGCCTGTCGCGGGCCCGTTCCGAGGAGCGCGGACTCCCCAGGAGGCTTCATATGTCCATCACCCCTGCGCGTGCCCATCTCCCCTCCCCTCCCCGGCGGCGCCGCGTCCTGCGCACCGCGGCCGCGGCCCTGTCGGCGGCCCTGCTGGCCGCGGGCTGCGGTTCATCCGGCGGCGCCTCGCGGGACGCCGGGGCCGCGGCGCCGGCCGAGGGCTTCCCCGTCACCGTCGACAACTGCGGTGTGACGACGACGTACGACAGGCCGCCGTCGCGGGTGGTGACCATCCACCAGCACCCGGCGGAGCTGATGCTCGCCCTTGGTCTGAAGGACCGCATGATCGGCACCGCCTTCCCCGACTCCGCTCCCCTGCCCGAGCTGAGGGAGGACTACGAGTCCATCCCCGAACTGGCGGAGAGGGAACCGTCGTTCGAGACGATTCTGGAGGCCGGGCCCGACCTCGTCTACGGCGGCTACGGCAGCGCCTTCGACGAGCACGAGGGCCGCTCCCGCAAGGCGTTCGCCGACGCAGGCATCGACACCCACCTCAACCGCGAGTACTGCGGCAGGAAGCGGGTCACGATGCAGGACACCTACGAGGAGATCCGCACCATCGCCAGGGTCTTCGGCGTCCCGGACCGGGCCGACGAGCTGGTCGCCGATCTCACGGGCCGCGTCGACGAGGCCGCCGCGAAGGTCAAGGGCGAACCCGAGGTGCCCGTCTTCGTGTACGACAGCGGCGACAAGACGGCCTTCACCGCGGGCGGCAAGAGCCTCGGCACCGAACTGATCCGGCTGGCCGGAGGCGAGAACGTCTTCGCCGACCTCGACGACGTCTTCGGCGACGTCTCCTGGGAGCAGGTCGTCGAACGCAAGCCGGAGGTCATCGCCGTCTACGACTACGCAGGCGCCGGAAGCGTCGAGCGGAAGAAGGAGTTCCTGCTCTCCCGGCCCGCCCTCAAAGACGTGCCCGCCATCAGGAACAAGCGGTTCGTCGTCCTGCCGCTGACCGCGACCCTGGTCGGCATCCGCTCGGCCTACGCCGTGGAGGACCTGGCCCGCGGACTGCATCCCGCGAGCTTCCGGTGACCCGCACCGCCGCCGACCCGTCGGCCGGGCGGGGTGTGCCCCGGCAGCGGCCCGCCCGGCCGGGGGCGGGCCGCTCGCCCCTGACCGCCGCCCTGCTCGTGCTCACCGCCCTGCTCGCCGGCTCCGTCACGGCGGGTCTCGCGATCGGATCCGTACAGGTCCCGCCCGGTCAGGTGTGGGGCATCCTGACGCACGCGCTGGGCGCCGACTGGGCGGACCCCGGCTGGTCCCGGGCATGGGAGACCATCGTGCTGGACGTGCGGGCGCCGCGCGTGCTGCTCGGCGCGGTGACCGGCGCCGGGCTCGCGGTGGTGGGCACCGCCCTGCAGGCCCTGGTCCGCAACCCGCTCGCCGAGCCCTATCTGCTGGGGGTGTCCTCCGGCGCGTCCCTCGGCGCCGTCGCCGTGATCGTGTTCGGGGTGACCTGGCTGGGGCCGCTGTCGCTGTCGGCCGCCGCGTTCGCCGGCGCGCTGGGCGCGCTGCTGCTCGTCTACGCCACCGCCCGCACCGGCGGCCGGATCACCTCGGCCCGGCTCATCCTGTCCGGCGTGGCGGTCGCCTCGGTCCTCACCGCGGTGATGAACCTCCTGCTGCTCACCACCGACCGGGGCAACGAGGCCCGCGCGGTTCTGGCCTGGACCCTCGGCGGCCTCGGCGGCGTCGGCTGGAGCGCCCTGTGGCTGCCCGGATCGGCCCTGCTCCTGGGCATCGCCGTCCTCGTCGCGCAGGCCCGCAACCTGAACCTGCTGCTGGCCGGCGAGGAGGCGGCCACCACGATGGGACTGGACGTGGCCCGGTTCCGTGCCAGGCTGTTCGTGCTGCTCTCCCTCATCACGGGGACACTGGTCGCGGCGGCCGGGCCGATCGGCTTCGTCGGCCTGATGACGCCGCACATCGTGCGCCTGTTCGTCGGCGGCGACCACCGGCGGGTGCTGCCGACGGCGGCCCTCGGCGGTGCGGTCTTCCTCGTCTGGGCCGACATCGCCGCGCGGACGGTCGCCGCGCCGGTGGAGATCCCGGTCGGCGTCCTCACCGCTCTGTGCGGTGGGCCGTTCTTCCTGTGGCTGATGCGCCGGGACACCCGGCGGGGCACCGACCGGGGGGTGGCATGACCGCGACCGACCTCCACGTCGACGGCGTCACACTCACCGCGGGAGCCCGGCGCCTGGTGCGGGACGTCTCCCTGACCGCCCGCCCGGGCGAGACCGTCGGGCTCGTGGGGCCCAACGGCAGCGGCAAGTCCAGCCTCCTGCGCGCCGTCTACCGCGTCCTGCGCCCCGATGCCGGCCGGGTCCGCGTCGACGGCGGCGACGCCTGGTCGCTGCCGGTGCGGCGGCTGGCCCGTACCGTGGCCGCGGTGGTGCAGGATGCGGCGGCCGACTTCGACCTCGCCGTCCGCGAGGTCGTCGCCATGGGCCGCACCCCGCACAAGCGGCTGCTCGACGGCGACACCCCCGAGGACGCCTGTCTGATCGAGTCGGCGCTCGTCGCGGTGGGCGCCGGCGGCCTGGCGGACCGCCCCTTCGGCCGTCTCTCCGGCGGCGAACGCCAGCGGGTCCTCATCGCCCGCGCCCTGGCCCAGCGGCCCGCCCTGCTCGTCCTGGACGAACCCACCAACCACCTGGACATCCGCCACCAGCTCGAGGTCCTGGGCCTGCTGCGCAGCCTTCCGGCCACCGTGCTGGTCGCCCTCCACGACCTCAACCTGGCCGCCTACTACTGCGACCGCCTCTACGTCCTCAAGGACGGAGAGGTCACCGCATCGGGTCCGCCCGCCGACGTTCTCACGCCCCGGCTGCTGGCCGAGGTGTACGGGGTGGCGGGCGAGGTGGTCCTCCATTCCCGCACCGGCAGGCCCCACATCACCTTCCTGCCCGGGGAGGCCGCACCGGGCGCGGGGGAGGCCCCGGAAGCCCGGCCCGGCGGCGTCGGCTGACACGGCTCCTCGCACCATCCCCTCACGACGCTTCCTCCCCGCCGCGTGCCGCCACCGCGTCGGCACGCGGCGCGGGGCGCAGGCGGTGGACGACGGCCGCGATGACGGCGAGCAGCACGGCCAGCCCCACCCACACCTGTGTCTGGGTGACGTTCAGGCCGGCGCCGGTGACGCCCGGGGTGCGGCCCCCGTCCCGGCCGGTCGCGGCCACCACCAGCAGGCCCACCACGGCGGCCGCGGCCGCCGCCCGTGCCGCCAGGCGGGCCGCCTGCGGCAGCGCGCCCGGCCGCCCGGCGGCGTCGTGCGGGTGCAGGCGCTCACCGCGCCGCGCGGGAGCCAGCAGCCGGGTCAGGAGCATGCCCGCGACGGGCAGTTGGAGGAGCCACACCGTGGTGCGGAAGGCCCCGTCGTACCAGAGGTTGGTGCCGTACAGCAGGGTGTGCCACACGCTCAGGACGTAGACGACGATGACGAACCGGTGCAGGGCCCGCCACATGCGGGAGCCGGTGACCCGGCGCAGGTAGTAGGCGAGGCCGAGCGGGACGGCGAGGTAGAGGGCGAGCAGTCCGATCAGGATGGCGATCCGGCCGGTTCCGGAGGAGTAGACGCCGGGGACGAAGACCTCGGCGAAGGAGGTCGCCAGGCGTCCCGCCCAGCCCGCCCCGTTCTCGTTCGCGCGCACCAGTTCGGCGAAGAACAGGGCGGCGTGCGCGAACATCAGGCCGATGGTGGTGAGGCTGGTGGCGCGGTGCCAGCGCTCGATCCGCGCCGCCGGCAGCCGCAGCCGTCCCGGTGCGGCGCTCGACCTGACCAGTCCCAGCATGACCGTGATCCATGCCCACAGCAGGGCGGACCAGCCGAATGCCTGGCATAACCAGTACATCCAGTACCGGTCGGCGTCCGCCAGATCGGGCATCACCCGGAGCGTCATGGAGGCGCCGGACTCCACGCGCGCGTACAGCCACGCGAAGACGCCCGCGGTGATGCCCAGTGCGGCGGTGGCGTCGGGCACCGCCGCCCGCAGGTCCGCCCGCAGCGCGGGCCGGTCCAAACGCTTCCGGCGAGTCGTCGGAACAGAGGTCTGCGGCATTGCGGCACGCGTCCTTCTCTTGTGGGGGGTGAAAGGAGCGGTCTGCCCGGCCGGGCAGACCGGTCCGGCAGTGCGCCCCGAGACTAACCATGTGCGGGCACTCCGGAAAGACCCGTCCGCCGCCACGGGACCTCACCGGGCGCGGCGCTTCCCTCCCCCGGCGGTGACCGGACCCGTCCCGGATACCAGCCACGGGCCCGGCCGGGCGCCCCGCCCCGGCCGCTCACGTCGCGGACCGCCGGCACAGCTCCTCGTGCTCCTCCCGCCCCACGGCCTCCCCCGAGGACGGGAGCAGCTGCGGAACGCCGTCCACGACCGGGTAGCGGCGGCGCAGCCGCGGGTTGTAGAGCGCGTCCCCGGACGCCGACAGCGTCAGCGGCCCCTTGTCGATCGGGCAGGCGAGGATCCTCAGAAGCGGGTCATCGGGCTTCACGGTGCTTCTCCCTCTCGTACGGGGTACCGCCCGGCCGGCGGCGCCCGGCGGTCCGGCGGGCCCTCGGCCGCGCGTCCGGCCGGAGGGGGTCGTGGCGCGGCAGTGTCAGCAGGACGCACATCGCCAGCGCCGTGCCGCCCAGCCGCAGCACCAGCCGCAGCGGGTCCTCCGGCAGCGGCTCGCCGAAGGCGTACGTCCCCGTCGCCACGGCGAACACGCAGGTCACCGTGGTGCACACGGGAACGATCAGGGACGCTCGGCAGCGCTGCAGCGCCGTCTGCGACAGCACCAGGCCGGCGACCCCGGTGAAGGCCAGCAGGTAGGGGTCTGAGCACCCGGTGCAGTTCCTCCATCGCGCCGTCCGGGTCGACCAGGTGCTCCACCACCTCGCCGAACAGCACCGCGTCGGCGCATCCGTCCGCGAAGGGGAGCCCGCCGTCGGTGAGTTCGCCCCGTACGACGGCGGGGACACGGGACGCGGCGCGGCGCGTCCTGCGACCAGTCGACGCCGACGATCCGGTGCCCGGCCAGTTCCCGTGCCGCCACGGCCGCGGCCGAACCGTCACCGCAGCCGACGTCCAGCACCGTGGCCGGGGGGCCGCCGGGCCGTCGGGGGCCCAGTGCCCGTGCCGGCATCCGTGCCTGGCGCAGGCTCCGCTCGTGGCCGGAGGCGACGGGAACGGCCGGGTTCTCGTAGAAGTCCCGCAGCCCGGCCGGCCGCACGGTGGCGGTCATGCGGCGGCCCCGGGCGCCGTGGTCGCCGCGGCCAGCGACTGCGCGAAGAAGCGGCCCAGGAGCGCCCCCGCATCGTCGTCCAGGAGTGCGCGCCTCCAGCGCATCGCCAGGTGGAGGCGGTCGCCGACGGCCGCCGTCGACAGGCTCAGGCCGCGCGGCATCCGGGCCGGGCCGGAGAACCACACGGCCCGCGCCCGGCCCGCGTCGCCGAAGTCGAGCGGATACGGGACGCGTCCGATGTTGCTCAGCAGGACCGTCGAGGTCCAGGGGGCCGCGACCGCCCGCAGTCCGCGCGCCAGCGCGCCCCGGACGCCGACCGGCAGCACGGGCGCGGTCAGCAGTGCCGCGCCCCGGCCCAGCGGCGGCCCCGGCGGCGCGGCCTTCAGCGCGCGGGTGCGCCCGGCCGTCAGGCGCAGCAGCCGGGCGACCGCGTCCGGGTCCGGGCGGTCGGCGGCCAGCAGCCGCTCGTCGCCCCGGTAGCCGGGTGACATCCGCACCTCCAGCAGACGGGTGCCGTTGCCGATCGGCATGTCCGCGCCGCGCGGGCGGTCGTCGGCGGGCATGGTGACCAGCACCGGGCCGAGCCGGCCGCCGTGCAGCCGGTTCCAGCGCGCCACCGTCAGGGCCGTCGCCACCAGGAGCTGGTCGTTGACGGTGTACGGGGCCGCGCCGTCCTGGCCGCGGGGCGGGCGCGGGGGCAGCGGCAGGCCGGTGACGAGCATGCCGTCGCCGGCCGCCGGCGTCCCCGCGGGCCTGTCGGCCGCCAGGCGCACCGGCCGCACCGGCGGTGCCGGGCGGCCGCGCGGGACCGGGCGGGGTGGGGCGTCTGCGGTGCGGATGCCCGCGGCCCGGTTCCGGGGCGGCGCAGGGGCGTTGCCGGCGCCGACGTACTCCTGCGCCGCCGTGGCCAGGATCCGCAGGGCGGCCGGGCCGTCCAGCGCGGTGTGGTGGAGGGTCAGCACCAGCACGCACCCCCCGCCGTCCGGGACCACGGCCTCCAGTCTCATCGGCGGGGACGCGGACAGCGGCGGGCAGGTGCCGAGTGCACGGGCGCGGGCCAGGGCGAGGGCGTCGGGGCCGGGCGGGGGGAAGCTCACCGGGTCGGTGTCCGGGCCGTCGGCGAGCTCCCACTCGTACCGCCGCCGGAACCGGGCGCCCGGCCTCTCGCGCACCAGGGCCCGCGGGTGCCGCCGCAGCGCCTGCGCGAAGGCGTGCCGCAGCCGCTCGGGGTCCGGCCGCCGGGGCAGGTGCACCTCGATGTGGACGGTTTCGGGTTCCTCCTCCCGCAGGCAGTGCCGTGAGATCTCGTCCACCGTGCCGAACGGGATCCGCCGCGCGGGCGCTTCCGCCGCCCGCCGGTGTGCGGCGGGCCTCCGCCCCGGCGGTTCCCGCCGGGGCGGCCGGAGTCCGGTCATGGGTGCATCTCCTCCTGGCCGGGGGGCGGGCCGGGGCGCCCGCCCGGGCCGGGGGG
Source organism: Streptomyces verrucosisporus (assembly GCF_017114865.1). Taxonomy (GTDB): domain Bacteria; phylum Actinomycetota; class Actinomycetes; order Streptomycetales; family Streptomycetaceae; genus Streptomyces; species Streptomyces fenghuangensis. Next base: position 24,490 of record NZ_JADEYH010000005.1, read on the forward strand.
CGTCGCCGGTCTCGCCGTCCCCGCCGCGGGGGTGTCCCACCGCTCTCCCCCACCGCCGTGGGCGGTGGGGGCTCCGTCCTGGACGGGCAGGGGCCGGGTGTCCGGGGGGCCGTCGCCGTGGCGGTGCTTCGCCCGTCCCCGGCCCTCCACCGTGACCAGCGCCGCGGACAGCGCGACCAGCGCGAGTGCCTGGGCGGGGGCGCCGAACGCGCCGCCGCCCCCGGCGGCGGGAAGGCCCGCGCCCGTGGCCGCGACGATCCCCGCGGCCGCCATCGCGGCCACCGCGACGGGCGTGAGCGCGCCCGGACGCAGCCGGGCCAGGAGCACCAGCACCGGTACGGCCAGCGCGAGCGGGCCCGCGGCCACGGCCACGACCGCCGTCAGGGCGACCAGGCCGAGCAGCCGTCCCGGCGGCGGGACCGGGGCCAGGGCCGGGGCAGAGGCCGTCTCCTCCTCGGAGTCCGTGCGCCGTGCCCGGAACAGGGCCAGTGCGGCCACCGCCGCCGCACCGGCGGCACCCCCCGCCAGTCCGGCCCGGTAGAGCCCGTCCGGTTCGTACTCCATGCGCACGGTGCCGCCCTCGCCGGCGGGGACCAGCCACGCCTGCTGCCAGCCGTCGATCCGCAGCGGCCGGAGCTCCTCGCCGTTCAGCGTGGCCTTCCAGCCGTCGTTGGCGTTCTCGTGGGTCTGGAGGTAGGAGGCCTCGCCCGCGCCGACGGCGACCTCGCGGCGGCCGCCGTCCCACCGGCGCACCTCGACCGCGCGGGTGCCGGATTCGACCGGCTCCGGCTCGCCGCTCGCCAGCGTCACGTCCGTGATCGCCAGGGGGCCCGCGGCGCCCGCCTCCACACGGTGCCGGCCCGCCGCCAGGCGGAGGCTGCCGTCGGCTCCCTCGTCCGCGCACAGCCCGACCTTCACCGGCCGGCGCTCGGTCAGGTCGCGCACCAGGCCGGACGCCTCGGTCGCGTGCAGGGTGCCGTCGACCGCCAGGGGCGGACCCTGGCCGCAGGGCAGGGTGAAGCGCCTCTCCGGGTCCGTCGGCGGCACCCGCAGGTCCTCCAGCGCGGGGATGTGTACCTCGCTCAGGCCCACGGGCAGTTGCAGCCGCGCGTCGGCGACCGGGTTGTGGACGGTCATCGGCGCGGCCCTGCTGACGGTGATGTCCAGCCGGTCGGTGCGGATGGGCTCGAAACGGGCCCATCCGTTCTTGTCGACCTCGGCCGTCGCGGCCCCGTCCGGGGAGCTGATCTGTATCTCCTCGGGGCGCGTGGAGACGCCGCCGGCGGCGGCGAGGACGATCTCGCCGATCTCCTTCCTCCCCGGCCAGCGCAGATGGAGTACGGGCCGGTCGCCCGCGATCCAGGCCGTGGTGAGATCGCCGTCCACCAGGTTGCGCGCGCTCAGGTTCCGGCCCAGCCGGCTGGTGGAGTCGGCGGTCGCCGTGATCTTCCCGCGCTGTCCGGGGGCGACGCGGTCCAGCAGCCGGTCCAGCTCCTCACCGGGGACGGCCAGTGCCCGCGCCGAGATGTCGTACGTGCCGCTCTCCCGCGTGCGGAACTGCCGGTGCAGTCCGTTCTCCGCCGTGGCCGGGGAGAGGCCGCCGGGGTCCGCGGCGCGGTGCAGCGAGTAGATCCGGGCGCCGGCCGGGCCCCCCTCTGCGTCGCGCGGCAGTTCCAGCAGCCGTGTGACCCGGACACCGGGGACGGACACCTCCGAGAACCCGGCACCCGACAGTCCAGGCCTCGCCTGCTGCGAGTCGAGGATGGTGATCTTCAGCCAGTCCGCCCTGCCTTCGGGGGCCTTGACGGTCTGCGGGGAGCCGTCGGGCCGCAGCGGGCTGTCGGCCGTGCCCCGGTCGGTCTCCACGCGCACCTCGGTGGGCGCGGCGCGCGTTCCGTCGCCGGGCAGCGGTGTCACCGTGATCGAGGAGGGCAGGCGCACCGGCCGGTCGAACCCGACGCGCAGCCACTGGCCGGCGGGCTGCCCGGGGCTGCCCTCGGCCCACCCCGTTCCGGGGTCGCCGTCGAAGGCGCCCACCGGGTCGTACTGCGGCAGGTGGAACAGCCAGTTGCCGCTGCTGGAGGCCGTCACCGAGCGCGCCCCGCGCAGCACCGCCGTCGTCTGGTGCTCCATCCCCTGGACCGGCAGGATCTGCTTGGGCTCCTCGCCCGGGTTCTGCAGGCTCTCGGGGTGGTTCCGCTCATCGGCGGTGTAGGTGTGGGAGGTGTTGGTGTTGACCAGCCCGAACCGGGTGTCGGCGCGGCGCAGTCCGTCCGCGACCGCCCGCAGCGGCGGCGTCCCGGCGCCGGGGCCGGGATCGCCGGTGAGCACGGCGGGCCGGTCCTTCAGCGTCGGGTCCGCGCCGGACAGCTGGAGCAGCGCCTCGGGGCCGCCGCTGATCTCGGCGGTGGCGGAGACGGGTTTGAGCGCGACGCGGCCGGGCGGCGGGGCGTCACCGGCCGGCTCGTAGATCTCCACGGCCCGCTGCCGGGGGTACAGGCCCTGCACCTGCAGGGGGGTGTCCTCGGGGATCCGGCCGCCGGTCAGCAGCGGTCCGAACGCCGCGACCCTGCGGTAGCCGGAGGACTCCAGGGTTCGTCTGACGGTCTGCGGGGGGACGTAGCCGATCTGGTCCGGGTCGAGGTCGTTGCGTACGACGACGTTGTGGAGTCCGGCACGCGCCAGGAAGTCGCGCAGCCCCGGTACCTCGCCGCCGCTCATCAGGGCCTGTTCCACCGCGTCCATGGCGCGGCGCAGACCCGGTGTGCCGAAGGGCACGAAGTCGCGTTGCGCCCAGGGGGACTTCGCCAGCACGTCCAGGGGCTGGTCGATGGGCGAGCCCCAGGTGTAGACGCCGTGGGCGGTGGCGGGGACGACCAGGGCCCGGTCCTCGGGCGCGTTCCGCTCCAGCCAGTCGGCCGTCCGGCTCCAGTGGCCGGGCAGCTCGGTGAAGCCGCCGGGCTGGAGGATCGCGCCGTTGACGTAGGGCCAGGCCAGTCCGGGCAGGACCAGCAGCGCCGCGAGGGCGGGGACCAGGCGTTCGGGGGCCGGGCGTGTGGGGGCCGGGCGCCCGGACGGCCGGGGGCGGGCGGCGAGCCGCCGGGCTGCCGCGGCCGTCAGATGGGCCAGGCCCAGGGCGAGGGCGAGGGCGAGCCCCGGCTGGAACTTGTAGATGTTCCGGAACGGCTTGACCGGTCCGTCGAGCCAGCCCTGGACGGTCTCGTGGAAGGGGCCGCCGAGCGGGCCGCCGTATCCGGCCAGGGTGACGAGCGCGACCGCCAGCACGGTCAGCACCAGCCAGCGCCGCTCCGGCATGTCGCGCCGCGCCAGGCCGCCCAGTCCCAGGGCCGCCGCGAACGCCGAGCACACCACGGTGACGGCCGCGGCGGCCACCGTCCATCCGGCGGGCAGCCAGGCCTCGCCGAAGTTGAGGTAGCCGACCCAGTTGCCCGCTCCGCGCAGCAGTTCGGTCGCGGACATGGTCGCGGTGGTGGTGTCCGCCTGCTCGACGTACGGCATGAAATCCTCGCCGTACACGCCCATCAGCAGCAGCGGCACCGTCCACCAGGCGGTGGCGAGGACCACGCACGGCGCCCACCAGGCGATCAGCGTCCACTTGCGGCGCCGCTGGGCGTGCCCGCGCCCGGGCCGGCTGAGCAGGTACAGCCCGACGGGCAGCAGCGAGGCGAGCACCGAGGCGGCGTTCACCCCTCCCATGAACGGCACCAGCAGCGCGGAGCGGGCCGCGGCGGCCCGCGCGCCCAGGGCGGGCGAGGTCAGCGGCAGCAGCACCCAGGGCAGTACCGCGCCGGGCAGCGCGGCGGCCGAGGTGGAGCCGACGACGACGGTGAACGTGGGCCACAGCGCGTACGCGACCGCGCCCAGCAGCCGGGTCGGCGCGGTGCCCGCGCCCAGCCGCTCGGCCAGCCGCAGCGCGCCCCAGAAGGCCGTGGTCACGACGAGCGACAGCCACAGGCGCTCGGCGAGCCACACGGGGACGCGGGCGAGGTCCGTCAGGGCGTAGTACGGCAGCGAGGGGAAGGCGTAGCCGATGTACTGGTTGAAGATGCCGCCGAAGCCGGCCCGCGAGTGCCACAGTTCGCCGAGGCCGGCGATGAACCCCTGCGGGTCGAGCGGCACGCCGAGCTTGGTCTCGAAGGTCGTCCTCCCCGGCGAGGGGGCCAGGAAGGCCAGGAAGGCGGCGGCCCAGAAGACCAGGAGCGTGCGGCGTCCGCGGGAGGCCTCGGCCCGGGGGGCGCCGCCGGCCGGCCGCGCGGGTCCGCCGGAACGCGGGTGTCCCGGCTCCGCCGGGGAGCCGGCCCGCGCCGGCGCCGATGTCGTCGTTCCGCTCATGAGCACCGCCGGAGGATGAGGAGGAGGTTCCAGGTGGCGATCTCCCGCAGCCCCGGGATCCGTGTGACGGCGGAGGCGAGGAACGGCCAGTAGCGGGATCGCGCCGCGACCACGGTCACGTCCTGGCGACCGCGCACATGGCGCAGCACGGGGCCGATGTGGATCGCGAAGAGGTTCTCGCCGAGGGTGTGCTTGGCGGGGCGGCCGGTCCGCCGCCGGTAACGCTCGCGCGCCCGCCGCGCGCCCAGGTAGTGCCAGGGCGCGGTCTCGTGTCCGCCCCACGGGGAGAGCCAGTTGGTGTACGACACGTAGATCAGGCCGCCGGGGCGGGTCACCCGCACCAGCTCGCTGAGGAAGGTCCGCGGATCGGCCACGTGCTCCAGGACGTTGGAGGAGAAGCAGACGTCCGCGGCGCCGTCCGCGAGCGGCAGCAGGTAGCCGTCGGCGAGCACCGCGCCCTCCTGCGGCCCTCCCCGGGCGCGCAGTTCACGGCGGTCGGGCTCGAAGAGGTAGGCGTGCGCGCCCCTGCGCCGGAACTCCTGCGTGAAGTGGCCGCTGCCGCCGCCGACGTCCACGACCACGCTGCCGGACAGCGGCGCGTACCGCTCCAGTTGGTCGGCGGAGTCCCGGGCCAGGAGGGTGTAGCACCGCTCGGGGTCGGTCTGCTCCCGCAGGAACGCGCGGAACAGGGTCAGGGAGCGGCGCACGGACGGGTCCTTCAGCCGGGTGTGCGTCATGTGCGACGCCCTTCGTCCCGGGCCCCGCCGCGGTACTCCTCGTACACCTCGGCGGCCACTGCGCGGAACCGGCGGACGGTTGCGTCCCAGGTGAAGCGGGCGGCGCGGCGCGCGGCGGCGCGCCCCATGGCCTCCCGCCGCCCGTCGCCGAGCGCGAGCGTGCACCAGGCGGCGGCGAACGCGCTCTCCCCTCGCGCCAGCAGGCCGGTGACTCCGTCGTGCACGGAGTCGCGCAGCCCCGGTATGTCGAAGCCGACGGCCGGGGTGCCGCGGACGGCGGCCTCCGTGACGACCAGCCCCCACCCCTCGACGAGCGAGGGGTGGAGCAGCAGCCACGCCCGGCACAGCAGCCGGTGCTTGTCCGCCTCCGTCACCCGTCCGGCGAACACCACGTCCGGCCCGGCCATGGCCTCCAGGCGCTGCCGCTCGGGGCCGTCGCCGACGATGACCAGCCGTCCGCCGGTGACCGGACGGACGCGCTCCCACAGCCGCAGCAGCAGATCGATCCGCTTGTACTCCACCAGCCGTCCCATGGCCAGGAAGAGGGGCTCCCGGCTCTTGGGGACGAGTGGTCCGGGCTGCTCGACGCCGTTGTGGACGATCCTGATCCGGTCCTCCTCCACGCCGATGCGGGTGAGCGCGGCGGCGGTCGACTCGGACACGGCAACCATCAGGTTGCCGCGGTGGGCGCCGGCGAGCGTCCACCGTTCGAGGCTGCGGCCGACTCCCGCGGCGGGGGCGGGGTAGCGCATCCGCCACAGGTCGGTGTGGACGTGGTTGACCAGGCACAGCGTGGGACCGCGGTGCCACAGGGGAGCGAGGTAGGGCATGCCGTTGCACACCTCGACGAGCAGGTCGCAGTCGCCCACCTGCCGGGCGAACGCCCGTCCGGCGCGCAGGAAGTGCCCGATGTCCCCGCCCGCCGACACCACGCGGTAGTCGCGGTGGGCGGCCGGGCCGCCGCACAACAGCGTGACCTGGTGGCCGGCCTCGGTGAGCCCCTGGGCGATGCGGTCGACCAGGAGTTCCGAGCCTCCCGCGGCGCTGTTGCCGAGGTCACGGCGGGCGAGGAAGGCGATCCGGCGGGGCTGCGGAGCGGGCCCCGCCGGCTGCGGCGAGGACGGTTCCGGCGCCGGTTCCGGAACAGGTGCCGGTGGGCGGGCGGGGACGGCTGCTCCCCAGGCGGGTGCCGGGGGAGGGACGTGCTGGGGCATGGGAGCTCCAACTCGTGTCTGGAACGCACTGATGAGGGCGAGCCGCACGGTGCGGCGGCTTGGTACACGCGAGCGGGGGGTGCGCGTGGTGCCGTCAGTTTTCCGGCCCCGTGTTCGCTTCTCTACTCACCGGATGACAAATGCGGGGCCCCCGGGGGCCGCCCCTTCATCACTTCGCTCTAGAGATCCCGGCCGGCCCCGTCCCGCGCGGCACGCCGTTTCGCTCTCCGTCCCGCCGGCAGCGCCGCCACGGCGAGCAGTGTTCCGGCCAGCGCGGCGCCCGCCGGGGCGGTCTCGCCGAGCATCCGCAGACGGCGGTTGTCGGACTCGGCCAGCTCCACCGCCTGGCGTCGGGTGGCCTCGGAGAACCTCAGGCGGTCGCTCCGCAGCAGGACGACCTCGTCGCGTTCGCCCCCGGGCGCGCGCAGCGTCATCCGGGGGGCGACGCTCACGTCGAGGAGCCTTCCGGTGCGCGGGTCGACGACCAGCTCGATGCGGTCGTTGGCGTACCACTCCTCGGCGAGGACCTGGCCCTGCCCGGGGCGGTCGACCAGCCTTCCCGGCACCTGCCGGGTGCCGGTCCTCGCCGGCGGCACGGTGCCGGTGAAGCGGTAGCCCCGGTGGCCGAGCACGTCCCGCGTTCCGGCGAAACGGAGCGGGACGGCGCCTTCGAGCGTGCTGTCCCACCAGCGGTAGGTCCGCTTGCGCACGTCGAAGGGGAACTTCAGGTACGCGTCGCCGTCGAAGGCCGGTGTCTCCTCGCAGCAGTGCACGGGCAGGTTGGTGCGGCGGTCGGTGACCCAGCGCTCCGTGGTCCACTTCAGCGATCTGCGGGGGTCCTTCAGCGGCAGCGTCTCCGGCGTGTCGATGGTGGTGGACACATCCCACACGGCCCTGCCGCTGCGCTCGCTGTCGGCGACGTCGCCCAGCACCCGGCGGGTGACGGTGATCTCCTGGTCCTCGACGGCGGCGACGGAGCCGGTGTCGAAGTAGCTGCCGCGGCCGGTCAGCACCGTGGTCATGTTCACATCGGTCGGCGTGCGTTTCGCGCGTGGTTCGACGTACCAGGCGAGCATCGGCGCGAGGACGAGCAGGAAGACGCCCGCGCCCAGGAGGGCGAGGGCCGGGCGTGAGCGGCTGTGACGGAGCATGGGAACTCCCGACGGGGGTGGGTGAGGGCGGAAGGCCGGGCCGCGCGGACGTGCCGGACCGGGCCGGGGCAGGACGACGGGCACCGGGCGAGAGGCGTGCCGGCGGTGCGAAGGCGCCGCGGTCGAAGGCGTGTTGCGCCTGGGCCAGGGAACGTAGAGCGCCGTCTTGACGGGTGTCAACACCCTTCCCATACTGAGCGGTAACCGGGCGGGGCCGGTGTGCGTCGGATGTCGTCTCTCATCTGCGAAAGAGGCAGCCGCCCATGCCCAGACTCCTTCCCGCCCTGCTGACCTGCGTTCTCGCCGCCGCACTGGCCGTCGGAACGGCCTTCGGGATCGTCGCCGTCCTGGACCGCACGCCCGAGCAGCCCAATGTGCCGCTGGTGTCCTTCCACGAGGGACCCGCCTCCCCCTCCCCGCCCGCCTCGCCCTCGCCCGGCACCGCGGAGCGGGACTGAGGTGCACGGCCGCCGGTTCGCGCACCTCACCGCGAGAACGCCCTACCGCCGCGGGCGCGTTCGTCCTCGACGCCGTGCTTCGGCGCGCCGGGGGAAGCCGCGGAACGACGCCGCGCTCCCCTCCCTCACCCCGGAGGCGGAAGCCACCGCCGGGGGCGGGCCGGGCCGTGGTCCGTGATCCGTTCTGCCGTCGGTTCACCCCCGGCTCACGCGCCACCGCGGTCACGTTCCCCACGGCACCCGGCCGCGCAGGGAACCGCTCCCTCGACCCCGCGAGACCATCAGGCTCAGCGCCCACGGTCCCCGCGACCCCCGCAGACCGCGGGTGTTGCGAGGACCGTTGGCACCCAGGCTCCGCCGGCCGGGCCCGGCGCGTGCATCGTGCCCGGAGGCCGGGCGGTGCGCAGCGCGTCAGGCGGTCAGGCGGTCAGGCCCTTCTTGAGGGCGGTGGCGATCCTCACGACGCGCTCGGCCTGTATCCGGGCGGCGGTGCGGGTGGTGTCGTCGACGGGGTTGTTGCCCTGGGCGTCCACGTGGGAGGTGCCGTAGGGGTTGCCGTCGGCGAACTTGGACGGATCGGTGTAGCCGGGGGCCACGAGGATGCCGCCGAAGTGGTGGATGGTGTTGTACAGCGCCAGCAGGGTGGATTCCTGGCCGCCGTGGGCGGTGGCGGAGGAGGTGAAGCCGCTGTAGACCTTGTCGGCCAGCTTGCCCTGGGCCCACAGGCCGCCGAGGGTGTCGATGAACTGCTTGAGCTGGCCGGCGATGTTGCCGTAGCGGGTGGGGGAGCCGAAGATCACCGCGTCGGCCCACTCCATGTCCTCGGGGGTGGCGTGGGGGATGCCGGCGGTGGCGGTGGCGTTGGCGGCCCAGGCCGGGTTGGAGTCGATCGCGGCCTGTGGGGCGAGTTCGGCGGCCTTGAGCAGACGGACCTCGGCGCCGGCCTTCTCCGCGGCCTGGGTGATCTCCTTGGCGATCTCGGCGATGGTGCCGGTGGAGGAGTAGTAGACGACGGCGAGCTTGACGGGGGTGCTCACGGTTGCGGTCTCCGTTTCGTCGGTGTCGTGTGTGCGATTGCGGCTGAATATGCCCATGACAGGTCTCGTCCTTGCGCCGTACACCCGTCGGCCGGGCTTGCTTGAACATTAAACAATCACGCCGGCGTCCGGATTCCCCGCATCGGGGAAATCAATCAAGTCCGTGACTCGGGGCGGCCCCGGCCGGGCGGCGGTCGGCGCGGACCCGCAGGGTCCGGCGGCTCAGGAGGAGGAGGCGGCGGGCTCGGCCGCGCCGATCCGCGCGTCGGCCAGCCCCAGGCGCAGGTGCTCCACGTGGTGGAGGGCCTGGTCGAGGAGTTCGGCGACATGATCGTCGTGCAGGGCGTAGACGACACTGCGGCCCCGGCGGGTGCCGGTGACCAGGCCGAGGGTGCGCAGGACGCGCAGCTGGTGGGAGCAGGCGGACTGCTCCATGCCGACGGCGGCGGCCAGTTCGGTGGCCGCGCAGGGGCCTTCGCGCAGCCGGGCCAGGATCAGCAGCCGGGAGGGGGTGGCCAGGGCCTGGAGGGTCTCGGCGACCCTGGGCGCGTTCTGCGCGGTCAGCCGGGCACGCGGAACCGTACTGCCGCCCTCGGGGGGTTTCGCTCCATGACCCATGTCCTCATCCTACGGAAACCAACACATGAAAGGATGTTCAACCATTCCTGTATGGTGTGGGGCCCGGACCCCACGTCTCCCGAAGGCCGTCGCCCATGACCTCGACACTGACCGCCCCGGCGCCGCCGGGGGAACACACCGCCGCCGCGCCGCGCGGGCGCACCCGGATCCTGGCGCTGCCCGAGGCCCGCTGGGCGCTCGCCGCCCTGACCCTCTTCCTGGCCGCCCTCCCCCTGCACCTGCTGGAAACCCCCGCCTGGCTGTGGGGCCCGCTGTTCGCCGCCGTCTACGTCACCGGCGGCTGGGAGCCGGGCCTGGAGGGCCTGAAAGCCCTGCGGGACAAGACCCTGGACGTGGATCTGCTGATGGTGGTCGCCGCCCTCGGCGCCGCCGCCGTCGGCCAGGTCCTCGACGGGGCGCTGCTGATCGTCATCTTCGCCACCTCCGGCGCTCTGGAGGCGGTCGCGACCGCCCGCACCGCGGACTCGGTGCGCGGCCTGCTCGATCTCGCCCCGGCCACCGCGACCCGGCTGTTGCCCGGCGGAGGCGAGGAGACCGTTCCGGCCGCGGAACTGGCGGTCGCCGACACCGTCCTGGTCCGCCCCGGCGAGCGGGTCGGCGCCGACGGCACGGTCCTCGCCGGCGAGAGCGAGGTGGACCAGGCCACCATCACCGGCGAACCGCTGCCGGCCGCCAAGCAGCCCGGGGACGAGGTGTTCGCCGGCACGGTGAACGGCACGGGCGCCCTCACGGTGCGGGTGGAGCGGGATCCGTCGCGGACGGTGATCGCGAAGATCGTGGCGATGGTCGAGGAGGCCTCGAAGACCAAGGCCCCCACGCAGCTGTTCATCGAGAAGGTCGAACAGCGCTACTCCGTCGGCATGGTGATCGCGACCCTGGCGGTGTTCGCCGTCCCGCTCGCCCTCGGCGACGACCTGCGGTCGGCGCTGCTGCGCGCGATGACGTTCATGATCGTGGCCTCGCCGTGCGCGGTGGTGCTCTCCACGATGCCGCCGCTGCTGTCGGCCATCGCCAACGCCGGCCGCCACGGCGTGCTCGCCAAGTCCGCCGTCGTCATGGAGCGCCTCGGGCAGATCGACACCGTCGCCCTGGACAAGACCGGCACCCTCACCGAGGGCGCCCCGCACCTCACCGACCTGCGCCCGCTGCCGGGCAGCGGGCTGACCGGCGAGGAGTTGCTGGCCCTGGCGGCCTCGGCCGAGCACCCCAGCGAACACCCGCTGGCCCGCGCCCTCGTCGACGCCGCCCGCGAACGCGGCCTCACCCTGGCCGCCGCGTCCGGCTTCACCTCCGCCCCCGGCCGGGGCGTGAGCGCCACCGTCGGCGGCCGTGCCGTCCAGGTCGGCTCCCCCGGCCGGCTCCTGCCCGATGGCGCCGGGCAGGCCCGCGCCGCGGCAGGGGAGTTGGAGGAGGCTGGACGCACCGCCGTCGTGGTGCTCCGCGACGGGGCCCCGGTCGGCGTGCTGGGCGTCACCGACCGGCTGCGGCCGGACGCCGCCGCCACCGTCGCCGCCCTGACCGAACTGACCGGACGGCCACCGGTACTGCTGACCGGCGACAACGAGCGCGCCGCCGGGCACCTGGCAGCCGAGGTCGGCGTCACCGACGTCCGCGCCGGGCTCCTGCCCCAGGACAAGGCCGCGGCCGTCCGGGCGTGGGAGCGGCAGGGCCGGAAGGTGCTGGTCGTCGGTGACGGCGTCAACGACGCCCCCGCGCTGGCGGCCGCGCACTGCGGCCTCGCGATGGGCGAAGCCGGCTCCGACCTCGCCCTGGAGACCGCCGACGCCGTCGTGGTCCGTGACGAACTCGCCACCGTCCCCGCCGTGATGAGGCTGTCGCGGGCCGCCCGCCGGCTGGTGGTGCAGAACCTGGTCATCGCCGGGGTGTTCATCACCGTCCTCGTGGCCTGGGACCTGATCGGAACCCTGCCGCTGCCGCTCGGCGTCGCCGGGCACGAGGGCTCCACCGTCGTCGTCGCCCTCAACGGCCTGCGCCTGCTGCGCGAGACCGCGTGGCGCGGCGCTCCCGCGGGAGGCGCCGAGTGAGCAGGCGTTCCCGGTCCGCCGGTTCCACCCCGCCGCCGGGCGCGGCACGGTGCACTGTCACCGTCTGCCGCGGCTGCTGCTGCGGCAGCGCCAAGATCCCCGGCCTCGACCACGCCGCCCAACTGCGCGGTCTGCGCCGGTCCCTGGACGGCGTCGCGGCCGTCCGCGCCACCGACTGCCTGGACGCCTGCGAGCACGCGAACGTCATCGTCGTCCAGCCCTCCTCCGCCGGACGCGCGGCGGGCGGGCGGCCGGTCTGGCTCGGCCTGGTCAACGACCCCGACGCCGCCGCCGACATCACCGCCTGGGTCGAGCGGGGCGGCCCAGGCCTCGCCGAACCTCCCGGCATCCTCGACCTCTACACCTTCACGCCCTCCCGCCGGGTCCGCGGGCGCATGGAGGAGTGAGGCCACCTCTCGCACCGCGCCCGCACATCCCCGTCCACCGACCTCTTCGGGGCGGAGGCCGACCGCCTCCGCCCCGAAGGGGTTTCTACCAGGAGGACTTGGTGACTCCGGGCAGGAACCCGGCGTGGGCCTGCTGCCGCATCCGCACCCGGGAGAGTCCGAACTTCCGCAGATGGCCGCGCGGACGGCCGTCGACGGCGTCCCGGTTGCGCACCCGGGTCGCGCTGGCGTCGCGCGGCTGGCGCCGCAACTCGGCCAGTGCGGCGGCGCGTTCGTCCTCGGTGGAGGAGGTGCGGCGGATGATCTCCTTCAGCTCCGCGCGCCGGGCCGCGTACCGCTCGACGGTCGCCCTCCGCTTGTCGTTCTTGGCGATCTTGCTCTTCTTCGCCATCAGACCTTTCCTCCCCTCGCCCGGATGCGGGCCACGGCGGCCTCGATCCCGATGGTGTCGACGGTCTTGATCCCCTTCGCGCTGAGGGTGAGCCGGACGTGGCGCCCCTCGCTGGGCAGCCAGTAGCGCTTGCGCTGGATGTTGGGGTCGAAGCGGCGCGGGGTGCGCCGGTGGGAGTGGGAGATGTTGTTGCCGAAGCCCGGCTCGGCGCCGGTCAGCTGACAGTGGGCGGACAAGGGGGTTCCTTCCCGTCGGTGCGGACGGCTCCCTTTTCGATAATGGAAACCATTGTCATATACTAGCGCCATGGCACGCAGTGAACTCCGCCCGGTCATCAAGCTCCGCTCCACCGCGGGGACCGGCTACACCTACGTCACCCGCAAGAACCGCCGCAACGACCCCGACCGCATGGTCCTGCGCAAGTACGACCCGCTGGCCCGCCGCCACGTCGACTTCCGCGAGGAACGCTGACCCCGGCTCAGAATCCGACATCCGCCCCGGCCCCGGCCGCACGACCCGAGGACACCACCGTGAAACCCGGAATCCACCCCGCCTACCGCCCCGTCGTCTTCCGCGACAGGAGCGCCGGCTTCGCCTTCCTCACCCGCTCCACCATGACGAGCGACAGGACGATCGAGTGGGAGGACGGCAACACCTACCCGGTGGTCGACGTCGAGATCTCCTCGGCGAGCCACCCCTTCTACACCGGCACCCAGCGGGTCCTGGACACCGCCGGGCGCGTGGAGCGCTTCGAGCGCCGCTACGGCTCGCGCGGAGCCCGCCGATGACCATGGAGGCCCGGCTGCCCGTCGTGATCGTCGCCGGGCTGCACGCCGACGCCCGCCGCGAGGTCGTGGAGCGGCTGCTGCGCGCCGTGCCGGGCGGCATGGCCCTCCACCACGACCTGTCCGGCGCCGCGGACGGCACGGTGCTGCGCACAGTGCGGGACACCTCGGGCGAGCTGTCCCGCGGCGAGGCGCCCCTGGTAAACGACTGCGCCTGCTGCGCGCTGCGCGAGGACCTGATCCCGGAACTGGAGCGGCTGGCCGCCGGCGGCTCCGCCCGGCTGGCGGTCGTCGAACTGTGGGACTCCGTCGAGCCCAGGGGCATGGCCGAGGTCATCGACGCCCACGGCCACGACGTCCTGGAACTGACCGGCGTCGTCACCGCGGTCGACCCCGCCCTCGTCCTGCCCTGTCTGGCAAACGGTGACGACCTGGCCGAGGCCGGACTCGCCGCGGCCGCCACCGACCAGCGCACGGTCGCCGACACCTGGGCCCGGCAACTGGAGTACGCCCCCGTGCTCGCCCTCGTCGACAGCCCCGAGGCCGACGAGACCGACCACGCGCTCCTGGCCCAGCTCCACCCGGCCGCGCGCCGGGTGCGGGCCGCCTCCGGGGAGCTGGCCGAGGCCGCGCTCGCCGGCTTCGATGCGGCGATGGCCGCCACCGCCCAGCATCCGGCCTGCTCCCGGCTGCCCCAGGAGGCGGACGAGGCCGGGGTGGCCACCCTGGTCTGGCGCCGCCACCGCCCCTTCCACCCCGGACGGCTCTACGAGGCGCTGGAGGACCTCGCCTGCGCCGCCGCCCGCAGCCGCGGCCGCTTCTGGCTGGCCGACCGGCCCGACACCCTGCTGGCCTGGGACTGCGCCGGCGGCGCGCTCTGCGTCGAGAGTGCCGGACCCTGGCTGGCCTCGCTGCCCGACGCCGCCTGGGAGATGGTGGACCCCGTCCGCCGGACGGCCGCCGCGCTGGACTGGCACCCCGAGCACGGCGACCGCTGCCAGCACCTGGTCTTCACCTCCCCCGACCTGGACCGCGAGGGCCTGGTGAGGCTGCTCGACTCCTGTCTGCTCACCGACGCCGAGTACGCCGCGGGCCGGGAGGCGTGGAGGCGCCTCCCCGCCGCCTTCGCCCCCCTTCTGGACGCCGCCTGAACCCCGGGCCGGTCCGGCCACCCGATCCGTGAGAACCGAGGAGCATCTCCCCATGCCACGCCGTCCCGACACCCGCAAGAGCACCAAGCCCCGCCCCAACCCCCTGGACACCGCCGGGATCACCTACATCGACTACAAGGACACCGATCTGCTGCGGAAGTTCGTCTCCGACCGGGGCAAGATCCGCAGCCGCCGCGTCACCCGCGTCACCTCCCAGCAGCAGCGGCAGCTCGCCCGCGCGATCAAGAACGCCCGGGAGATGGCCCTGCTGCCCTACGGCAGCCGCTGATCCCCTCTCCGCACGGAGGGCACCGCCCTCCAGCGGCGCCAGGCCGGCCCCCGCTCCCCCGGGTGCCGGCCTGGCGCCGTATCCGGCAGCCCTGGCGGCCAGCCCCGCCGGACAGCCGTACCGGGCGGAGGCGGCCCGGGCAGGGGCCCAGGTCCTGTCCGGCAAATCCCGCCTGCTTAGCGGCGTCGGGTACGCACTCCCCCCGGCCTCCGGCCGGGGGGAGTGCCCATGCCGTGTCGGCCGAAAGTCCGGGCAGGACAACTGCATGCGGCTTCCAACCGCTCTGCGGTCGCGTCCCCTCGGCCCCGCGGGCCCGGGGAGGCCCCGGCACCTGAAGGCCGGGGGGCCTCGCCACCGGGCAGACCCTGATCGACGCGGCACCAGGGGCCCGGAGACGACGTGCCGCCCCCACCGGGCCCCGGTGGGGGCGGCACGTCGCGGAACCCGCGGAGTCCTCAGGGCGCGGTGGCGGCGAGGCTGCGGTTGAGGGCGCTGTCCGGGCGTGCGGTGAGTTCCTCCCAGGTGCCCTCCTCCGCGATGCGTCCGTCTTCGAGGACGGCGATGCGGCCGGCCCGGCGGATGGTGGCGCGGCGGTGCGCGATGACGATCGTGGTGCGGCCCTCCTCCTGGAGAGCGGCGGCGAGCCGGGCCTCTCCGTCGTTGTCCAGATGGGCGGTGGACTCGTCGAGCACCAGGACCCTGGGCCGGGTCAGGAGCGCGCGGGCCAGGGCGATACGGGCGCGCTGGCCGCCCGACAGGGTGGCGCCCCGTTCGCCGACCGGGGTGTCCATCGGGGCGATCCGGTCCACTCCGCACAGCCGTGCCGTCTCGGCGAGCAGGCCGTCGTCCGCACCGGGTGCGGCCAGCCGCAGGTTCTCGGCGAGGGTGCCGTGGAAGAGCGGCGTCTCCTGGCCCACCAGTGCGACGGCGCGCCGGAGTTCGGCGTCGTCCACCTCCCGTATGTCGACCGGGTCGCCGTCGGCGGGTATCAGCTGCACCTCTCCCTGGGACGGATCCCAGAACCGGGCCAGCAGATGGGCGCAGGTCGACTTGCCGGCCCCCGAGGCGCCGACCAGCGCGAGGGTCCGCCCGGGAGGGACGGTCAGTTCGACGCCGTCCAGCACCGGTTTGCCGCCGTAGTCGAAGCTCACCCGGTGCAGGCGGACGCCCAGCGGGCCCGGGGGCAGCAGGCGGGGCGCGGCGGGCGGCGGGGCGAGGGCGGGGGCGCCCGCCGCCGCGCCGACCCGGGCGGCCGCCGCGCGCAGCGCCACGGCCTGGCTCAGCGTCCTGGCCGACTCCGCGACGGGCCCCAGGATCGACAGGGCCAGTGCCATGGCCGCCGGGGCCCACGCGCCGTGCAGCCGGCCGGAGGTCACCGACTGCGCGGCCGCGGCGACCACGCCGAGGACCGCCACCACGATGAGGAGGTCGCGGACCGCCGCGGCCACGGCCTCCCGGGTGGCCTCGGCGCGCTGGGCCTCGCCCACCTGCCGTCCCCTG
Organism: Streptomyces verrucosisporus; assembly: GCF_017114865.1. Lineage (GTDB taxonomy): Bacteria > Actinomycetota > Actinomycetes > Streptomycetales > Streptomycetaceae > Streptomyces > Streptomyces fenghuangensis. The sequence continues at coordinate 40,647 of NZ_JADEYH010000005.1, forward strand.
TCGGCCAGCAGGCGGCGGCGCTCGGCCAGGGCGCCGAAGGCGAGCAGTTCGCGCAGCCCGTCGACGGTCTCCACGGTGTCGGCCGACAGCCGCGCGGCGGCCGCCCGGGTGCGGCCCCCGCGTGCCGCGCGTTCGCGCGCGTCGGCGAAGGGCGCGGCGGCCAGCAGCACCGCGACCGGCAGCACGGCCGCCGGCAGCCACGGGTCCACCGCGGCGAGGACCGCCGTGCCGCCTGTGAGGACCGTTCCCGCCGCCAGGAGCTGGGCGGTGGTGTGGGCGTAGAAGAACTCCAGCGCCTCCACGTCCGCCATGGCGGTGGCGGCGAGGTCTCCGCTGCGCCGGCCGGCGACGCGGGCGGGGGCGCTGCGGGCGAGCCCGTCGAAGACCCTCACGCGCAGTGCGGCCAGCACCCGGTAGGCCAGGTCGTGGGAGAGGTCCATCTCGCGCCAGGTCGCCAGGGCGCGCACCAGGACGAGGGCGGCGAGCGCGGTGACGGTGGCGGCCGAGGGGGCGCGTCCTTCTATGACGGCCGCCCCCACGGTGTGCGCGGCCAGGGTCAGCAGCGCGACGAGGGAGCCCTGTTCGACGAGCGCGGCGGCGCAGGTGCGCGCCGCCATGGCGCGGTGCCCGGCGAGGGCGGGGAGCAGGGCGCGCAGCGATCCCCGCGCGGGCGCGTCCGCCCCGTCGGCGGTGTCGGTCGCGGTGCTCATGCGGCGACTCCTCCCCGGTGGGCGCGGCCGGCCTCGACCAGCCGCGCGTAGACGCCCCCGGCCTCGGCCAGGCCGGCGTGCTCGCCGACGGCGTCCACCCGCCCCCGGTCGAGGACGACGATGCGGTCGGCGTGCCGGACGGCCGAGAGCCGGTGGGCGACCACCAGGACGGTCCGGCCGCTCGCGGCGTTCACCAGTTCGCGGACGATCTCCGTCTCCCGGCGTTCGTCGACCGAGCTGGTGGCCTCGTCGAGGACGAGCACCGGGGCGTCGGCCAGCAGGGCCCGTGCCAGCGCCAGCCGCTGGCGCTGGCCGCCGGACAGGGTGGCGCCGCGCTCGCCGAGGACGGTGGCGTAGCCGTCGGGGAGGGCGGTGATCTCGTCGTGGACGCCGGCGGCGCGCGCCGCGTCCGCCAGTTCGCCGTCCGTGGCGTCCGGCCGGGCCAGGCGCAGGTTGGCGGCGATGGTGTCGTGGAAGAGGTAGGTCTCCTGGGAGACCACGGCGATGCCCTGCCTCAGCGAGTCCAGCGCGTATGCGGTCGTGGGGGTCCCGTCGAGGGTGATCCGGCCCGCCTGCGGGTCGTGGTGGCGCAGGAGCAGCGCCAGGAGCGTGGACTTGCCTGCGCCGGAGGGGCCCACGATCGCGGTGGTCCGTCCGGCCCGCGCGGTGAAGGAGACACCGCGCAGAACGGGTTCCTTCGCACCATCGAAGGTGAACTCGACGTTCTCGAAGCACAGTTCGGGCGGTCCCGGCCAGTGCGCGGGCGCCGTTGCGGTGTCGCGGACGGCCGGCTCGGCGGTGCGCAGCGCCGCGATCCCGTCCGCGGCCGACGCCCCCAGGTATCCGGCGTGCCACTCGCGGGCCAGGTCCCGCACCGGCCGGAAGCACTCGGAGGCCAGCAGCAGCGCCAGATAGGTGCCGGTGGCCGCGGTGGATCCGGTGGCGGCCGACCAGCAGGCCAGGAGCGCGGCGGCCGCGGTGCCGCCCTGGACGGCGAGGTCGGTGATGCCGGTGTCGGCCAGGGAGACCCGCAGTTTGGCGACCGTCGCCCGGTGCAGTGCCGCCGAGCGCTCCTCCAGGCGTTCGCGGGTGCGGCCGACCGCGCCGGCGGCGCGCAGGGCGGGCATGCCCTGGAGGGCTTCCAGGTAGTCGGCGCCCAGTCCTTCGTAGGTGTCCCAGTGCTCCCTGCCGCGTCTGGCAAGCAGCCGGTCCCAGGCGCGCGGCCCGCACAGGGCGAGCAGCAGGGCGGGGACGAGGCCGAGGAGCGCCACCGGTTCCACGGCGGCCAGGACGGCGAGCACCAGGGGCGGCACGGTGAGGGTGACCAGGAGCTGGGGCAGGTAGCGGGAGACGTAGGCGTCGACGCCCTCCACCCCGTCGACGAGGGTGGTGCGCACCGCCCCGGCGCGCGCCGGGGCTCCCCCGGAGCGGGGGCCGGCCGAGGCCAGGTGCGCGGGCCCCAGCCGGCCGAGGCGGCACAGGAGTTCGTCCCGCAGGGCCACCCTCGCCCGGGCTCCGGCGCGGGTGGCGGTGCGCCGCTGCCGTACGGCGAGCCCGGCGCGGACGGCGACGACGGCGAGGACGGCGGCCAGCAGCCACGGAAGTCTGCCGGTCTGCCCGCGGGCCAGGTCGGCGAGCGCGACGGCCAGCAGCGCGGCCTGCGCCAGGTGGGTGAGGGTGACGGCGCCCTGCAGGAGGGTGGCCGCCAGCAGGGGGCGCCGTGCGCGCAGCGCGGCACGGCGCAGTTCGGGGTGGACGATCACGTGGTGTTCTCCTCGTCGGCGTGGCGGGTGCCGAGGGCCAGTGCGTGGACGATCCAGTCCCGGCCGGGCGTGCCGCCGAGGGCGGCGCCGAGGTCCGCCTGCTGCCAGGAGCCGACGGGCCGGGCGGCCAGTCCGTGGCGCAGGGCGGCCAGCTGGGCCAGGTGGACGGCGAATCCGGCCCGCAGATGGGTGCGGCGGATGTGCGGGGCGTCGGCGTCGGCTGGGCAGCCGTGGGCGAGCAGGACGGCGCCGGCGCCGGCGATCCACGCCTGGCCCGCGGCCCAGGCCGCCAGTGTGGGGCGGGCCTCTCCGGCGGCGTACCGGCGCACCTCCGTGCCGTCGGCGTCCGGCTCGACCAGGCCGGGGTCCGGTGATCCGACGGCGGCGCACCAGCGCAGCTCTCCGCCTCCCGCCCGTGCGGCGGCGGCCAGGACGGCCCGCAGCGCCTTGGGGGGCGGGGCACCCGTCAGCGGCGGCGGGGCGCTGCGGCGGGCCCGCAGTTCGGCGGTGGCGGGTGCGTCCCGCGGCGGCGGTGTGCCGCCGGGCGGGGGGATGCGCACCGCGGCGAGCGGGTTTCCGGCGAGTCCGTCCAGGCGGGCCTCGGGCTCTCCCATGCCCAGCGCGCGGGCGGCGAGGAACAGCGCCGCGGCGGCGTGCCCGGTGTCCAGCAGCAGCAGCGGCCAGGCCCGGTGGCCGTAGTGGGAGACCGTGCGCCGGGCGGTGACGGACAGGTGGGCGGTCACGCCCGGCCGGGTGCCGCCGGGGAGCCGGCCGAGGCGGTGCACGCGGTGGCGCAGCGGGTCGTAGCCGTAGCGGCCGGGCGGCAGGGAGCAGCCGGTTCCCACGGCCAGTTCGGCGTCCACCGGGTGCAACGCGCCGGCGGAGGGCGCCGGCCGCAGGCGCCCGGAGCCGTCCGAGGCCATCAGGGACAGGCGCAGTACGGCGTCCAGGTCGACCTCCCCCGGGGCCGCGTCCGGGACGGGCAGCGACGGCCCGGGCCAGGCCCGGACGGCGGGGCCGGCGGGCGCGGCCGGGCCCGGGGGACCGGGGGACCGGGCGAGCGCGAGGGCGGCGGCGAGGTCCACCGGGTGGTCGCCATGGGCGTGTTCCTCGAAGGTGTGTTCCATGGGGCGACCCTCACATGTGGGGCGGGGGCGCCAGGGTGAAGTCCTCCGGCCCGGCGGGGGCGGTCGTACGCCAGCCCCGCCCGACGGCGGCATCGGCCAGGCGCGGGCAGCCGAAGTACCCGAAGGCGGCCGGGGCGTTGGGCAGGAGCCCGGAGACCAGGACGCGGGCGACGCGCAGCGGGGTCTCGGCCACGTCCTCGGTGGTGAGGTCGAACGTCATGACGCGGTGGCCGCGTTCGCGCAGCACGCGCTCCAGCCTCTCCCGGCTGCCGGGCTCGACCGCGTCCACGGGCACGGTCCCGAGCGCGGGTTCGGTGAAGCGCCGGGCCTGGGGCGCCATCCGTTCGTCCAGCCACACCTGTACGTGCGCCCCCAGGTCCCGTACGTGCTCGAACTCCTCGCCGCAGACATCGAGGTAGCGGCCGTCGGCGCGGTGGTCCAGGTAGAGCCCGCGGGCGAGCAGACCGGCCTCGACGGCCTGGAACACCCAGCCGCCGGGGTCGGTCAGGCCCTGGGTGAAGACCCAGGTGTGCACGGCCTCCAGCACCGCCTTGCGGGCGGCCTCGGCCGGGTCGTACTTGCAGGCGAACCCGGCCGCGTACAGGCCGAGGCGGGGGTCGTGGACGAGCGCGGCCACGCAGGGGGCGAACTCCGAGGGCATCTCGACGAGGTGGAGGTCGAGCGCGGATCCGGCGAGGTCGCCGGTGAGGCCGGGCACGCTGGCCGGATCGATGCCGCGCGTCGGCCCGTCGAGGTGCCACCACAGCTCCAGGGCATCGCGTTCGACGATCTCCAGCAGGCCGCGTTCGGCCGCGTCGTCCAGGCCCTGGCCGGTGGCGATGCCCGCGTAGTTGAGGTGGTGGGTGCGGGGCAGCGAGCGCAATCCGCCCTGGCGCCAGTTGAGGTGGGTGAGCGCGACGGGCGCCCAGACCTCGGCGGTCGTGCCGTCGGGCAGGCGCTCGGCGCCACGCGTCCACAGGGCCGGGGTGTCGTCGGTGAGAGGGCGGTAGGGGAACCCCTCCCGGGCGTACTGCCAGGGCGCGTAGGCCGGCAGGTCGCCCGGTCCGTACAGCCGCAGCCCCTTGCCGGCCAGTTCGGCGGCGGTGGCGTGCAGCGGGGCGTCCGGGTGGCCGGGCGGCGGTACGCGGTTGCCGCAGTAACGTTCCACCCCCTCGGCCACCGCTGCGAGGTGGGCCTGTTCGGGGTCGCCGAAGGTGGTGCCCAGGGAGACCCGGTCGGCGGGCCACAGGCCGAGTCTGCGCGCGTCGGATATCTCGGCCGTGAACGCGGTGTAGCGGGGCGGCGCGCCCGCGGGGTGCTCGACGGGCTTGACCTTGCGGACGATGCCGCAGACGGGGTCGACCAGGGCCTGGAGCGGCAGCGCGGTCATCGCAGGATCTCCTCGGCGGGTTCGGTGGTGGTGGGGCGGGAGGGCAGTACGTGCAGCGTCAGCGCCACGCCGCCGGAGCCGATCTCCCGGCGTGAGGCGAGCAGCCGATCGGCGGTCATCGGGTCGTCCCCGGTGTGCGGGTTGCGGGCGTGGGCCGGGAAGTGGTGTCCGGCGATCTCCAGGCGCAGCCGGGTGCCCGCCCGCAGCCGGCGCGCGAGCCGGCCCAGATCGATGGTGAACTCGGCTTCCCGGCCGGGTGGTTCCTCGCGCCGGACGATGCCGGTGGCCAGCGGCTCGGCCCTCCCGTCCGGGGTGAGGGCGACGAGCCGGGCGGCCCAGTCGGCGGACGGGGTGTCGGCCGCGGCCCGCAGCCGTACCCGCGCGGGGCCGACCGCGTCGAGCGGGCGGGGCAGCGGCGCGGTGGCCAGCAGGCACCGGTCGGGCGTTCCGGCCGTGGGGACGGCGAGGTCGTCGGAGCGGACGGGGCGTCCGGGGTCGGCGGTGAAGGCGCGGCCGTGCAGGAGCCGCAGCCGCTGGGCGCGCGGCTCGCCCTCGGTGCCGGCGGGCAGCCACCGGTCGGCGCCGGCCAGCGCCAGCGCGCCGCGGTGTCCGGGGGCGAGCTCGCCGGCGAGGGCGCGGTGGGCCCAGCCGGCGTACAGCTCGCCGAGGTTCACCCGGTGGGCGGGGCCGGCGCCGGGGCCGGGCGCGGCGGTCAGTCCGTGCCCCCAGGGGCCCGTCAGCAGCCGCGCCGAGGGGCCGCCCCAGGCGCGCCACAGGGCGTCGGTGTCCTCGGCGAAGGGGTCGTGGAGGCCGCCCACCGCGAGCAGGGGCACCGCCGCGTGCGCCGCCCGCGACACCGGGCGGCCCCGGTCGCGGTGGCGCCACAGCCCCGCCCAGGAGGGCAGGTCGCGGCCCAGCCGCTGAGGCAGGCCGGTCAGCGGCAGGTGGCCGAGCAGGCCGGGGTCGGCGGCGAGGGCCGCCTCCAGGGCCCTCTCGTCGGAGTCGCTCCGGTCGCCGTGGGCGGCCCACCATCCGGCACGGGCCAGCAGCCGCTCCACGCCGGAGGGTTCGCGCGCGGTCTCGGCGGCGCCGAGGGCGGGTACGGCGGCCAGGACCGCGTCGGGCCGGGCGTCCCCGGGCGCGTCGAGGGCGAGGACGAGCGCGCAGTGGGCGGCGTAGGAGGCACCGGCCGCCACCAGCCGGCCGTCGCTCCAGGGCTGCCGCCGGATCCAGCGGGTGGTCGCCGCCCCGTCGGCGGTCTCGTTCTCGTACGGCCTCCAGTGCCCGGGCGAGGCGAACCGGCCGCGTACGTCCTGGACGACGGCGGCGAATCCGCGTCGGGCCCAGCCTCTCGCCTCGGCCCGGTGGCGCAGGCGGTCGTAGGGGGTGCGCAGGAGGACGGCCGGGAAGGGGCCGCGGTCCGCGGGGAGGCGGACGTCGGTGGCCAGTCCCCCGACGGTGACCGGTTCCCGCTCGATGACCGGCTCCCCGCCGGTGGCGCCGGACGGCGTCATCCGTCCCGCCCCTGCGCCGGGGAGGCCTCCTGCTCCCGGGCGGTCCCCGGCATCGGTGCGACCGCGGGCACGGGGAGGACGGGGTGCTCGGTGACCGTCAGGGTGCGCAGGTCCACGCGCCTGAGCCGGCGCCGCGCGGGCAGGCCGGCCTCCTCGGGGAGGCCCGCGGCCCACCGCAGCAGGTCGTCGGCGAGCAGTGCCGCGAGCAGGCCGGCCGCGGGAGGGGTGAGCCCGGCCGGGGCGCCGCAGGCGCGGGGTCCCCTCCAGTAGGCGGCCAGTTCCCGGTGGGCGGGGGTGGCGGCGAGCCGGCGGGCCCTGACGTGGGCCGAGGTGACGTCCCCGGGAGCGGCGGCGAGCGGCTCGACGTACGCCTGCCGCCCCTCGCGGTGGCAGCGCAGCCAGGCGACGCCGTGCGCGGGCAGCCGGTCCGCGGCGTCCCACAGTCCGCCGGGCACGGGGCCGTCCAGGCACCACACGACGGCGGCGGGGTCGTCGTGGAGCAGATCGTCCAGGCCGCCCGGCGACGCGCCGGGAGCGGTGGCCCGGGCGGTGCGCGGCCGTGCGCCCAGGGCGGTCAGCTGTGCGGCGAGCGGTTCGGTGAGCACCGGGTCGCCCAGCAGGCGGACGTTTCGGCGGGCGGCGGTCCACCGCGGCCGCGGCGGACCGTCCGTCAGATAGCCGGCGTCCTCGAACGCCCTGACAATGCGGCGCTGTTCGGCGTCCGCCGGTTCTCCGGCGGCGCCGGACAGGAGACGGAGCAGGGCTTCCTCGTCGGCGCCCCGTGTCCGGACGCCGAGGAACTCCCCCTCGGCGGTGCGGACGGCGAGACCCCGCCCGGGTACGGCGACGACCTCGACACCGGGTGCGAGCTGACTGCGGGACACGGCGGTCCTCCTGTAAGCGGGGTCGGCGGGGAGCCGGCGGTGGACTGGGCGGCGGGGCGGGCGACGGAGCCCGGGACGGGCGTGGGCCCGCCCGGATGGCGCCGGGCGGACCCACGTTCGAGAGCGGCTGGGCCCTCGCTTACTCCTCGGTGTCCTCGAAGGGGTTCTCGACGAGGGCGTTGGAGTGGGAGGCCGAGTCGTGGGCCAGCTGGCCCGGGTCGGCGATCGGCGTGAAGACCTGCTCGTTGTCCATGAACTCTCCTTGTTCGCAAGGGGATACGGCGTTCGGACGAGCGCCGCACTCACACCCTAGTGAATACGATTTTCATATTCCATACCTGGGAGAGGGTGATCTGGGTAACACACCGGCCAGCCGCCCTCGGGGTCCCGGCCGACCCGGCCGGCCACCCTCAGCACATCCGCCAGCAGCCCCGGCGTGACCACGTCCTTCGGCGCCCCGTCGGCCGCCACCCGGCCGTCCCGCAGCGCGACGATCCGCTCGGCGAACCGGGCCGCGTGGGCCAGGTCGTGCAGCACCATCACCACGGTGAGCCCGCGCTCCTCGCGCAGCCGGACCACCGTCCGCAGCACGTCGAGCTGGTGGTGCAGATCCAGATAGGTGGTCGGCTCGTCCAGCAGCAGGACGCGGGTGTCCTGGGCCAGCGCCATCGCCAGCCGCACCCGCTGCCGCTCGCCCCCCGACAGGGCGTCGACGTCGCGGTCGGCCCACCGCTCCACGCCCACGTCCCGCAGCGCCCGGTGCACGACGGGGTCGTCGCCCTCGCGCAGCATGCCCAGCGGGCCGCGGGCCGCGTACCGCCCCTGGCGCACCAGATGACGCACCGTCATCCCCGGTACCGCGGGCGCGGACTGGTGCAGCAGCGCCACCCTCCGGGCCGTGGCGCGCCGGGACAGCCGGGCCAGGTCGTCCCCGCCCAGCAGTACGCGCCCCTCGTCCGGCCGCAGCAGCCCGGCGGCCAGCCGCAGCAGGGTCGACTTGCCGCAGCCGTTGAGCCCGACGAGAGCGGTCAGCTCGCCCGGCCGGACGGTCATGTCGACCCCCCGCAGCACGGGCCGCTCCGGATATCCGAAGCGGACCCCCTCGATACGGATCCCCACGGACTCGGTGTCGGTATCGGGGCCGGCGCCGGTGTCGGTGTCGGTGTCGGTGTCGGTGTCGGTCAACGGGCTTTCTCCCTCGACTTCAGAACGTACGGTCCGGCGTGCGGCGCACGACGGCCAGCAGCAGCACGGCGCCCAGGCAGGCGGTGAGCGCCCCGACCGGCAGCGTGAGCCCTCCGGTCTCCAGCGCCGCCGCCAGCAGCCGCGAGGAGAGCTGCGCCACCGCGTCCGCACCGCACACCACGACCGCGCCCACCACGGCGGCGCCGGGAAGGCCCACCCGCAGGTCGGCACCGAAGAGGGCCACGGCCAGATGCGGTACGAGCAGACCGACGAAGCCCAGCGCCCCGACGGCGGCCACCGCGCCCGCGGTCAGCGCCACCGCGCACAGCAGGGCCAGGGTCCGCGCCCGCCGGGCGGGGAGGCCCGCGGCCAGGGCGGTCTCGTCCCCGCAGCGCAGCAGGGTCAGCGGTCCGGCCAGCAGCCAGGCGGCCGTCCCCCACAGCAGCGCCCACGGCCACAGCAGGTGCCAGTGCTGCCAAACCCGGCCCTCCGTGGTGCCCACCAGCCACTGCACGACGCTGCCGAGCTCGCCCGGCTCCACCAGGAGCACCATGGCGGTGAGCCCGCCGAGCACCGCGGAGACCAGCACCCCGTGCACGGCGGTGGCCGCGGGGTCGCCGCGGCCGCGGCCGGCCAGCAGCCACAGCAGCGCCGCTCCGGTGCATCCGCCCGCGCACGCGGCCAGGACGACGGCCAGCGGGGAGTCCCACCCGGCCAGCCCCAGGGCGGTGGCGGTGACGGCCCCGAGCACCGCTCCCGGCGTCACACCCGTCACCTCGGGCCCGGCCAGGGGGTTGCGCAGCGCGGACTGCAGGACCAGTCCCGCCACGGCCAGGCTCGCGCCCGCGCCGAGGGCCACCAGCAGCCTGGGCAGGCGCAGCTGCAGCAGGATGTGGCGCTCGGTCGCGTCACCGCCGCCGCCGAGCACGTCCCATGCCGTGGCCGGGGACATGCCGCGCCCGGCCACCAGTTCCAGCGCGGCGCACACCGCGGCCAGTGCCGTGAGCACCGCGAACCTCCGGCTCACCGCGCGCCCTCCGCTCCGGCGACTCCGGCCGCTTCGGCCGCTTCGGCCGCTTCGGCCGCTTCGGTCCTCCTGCGCCGGGAACGGCCGCGACCACCCGACCGCGTCAGGACGATTCCGGCCGGCACCCCCAGCAGGGCGGTCCAGGCGCCGACCGGCGTCTCCACGGGCGCCAGCGCCAGCCGGGCCGGCACATCGGCGACGGCGACGACGACGGCGCCCCACGCGGCGGACCAGGGCAGCCGGCGCACCGCCCCGGCCCCGGGGGTGAACCACCGGGCCAGGTGCGGCGCGAGGAAGCCCACCCAGGCCACGGGCCCGCACACGGCCGTCACGGGCGCGATCAGCACCACGGCCACGGCCAGCGCGGCCAGCCGCGCCCGGTGGGCGCGCACGCCCAGCGCCTCGGCGTCCTCGTCGCCCAGCCGCATCACCGAGAGCACCGGCGCGCACAGCACGAGGGCGGGTGCGACGACGAGCAGCCAGGGCCACAGGCCCGCGACGTCGTCCCAGGTCCGGGCGGACAGGGAGCCGAGCAGATAACGGTAGATGAGCTGGAGGTCGAGCTGGTCGGCCATGACCATCAGGACGAGCAGCGCGGCCTGCAGCGCGGCCGCGACCGCCGCGCCGGTCAGCAGCACCGCGGACGGGCTTCGGCCCAGCCCGGCCGCGAGCAGTGTGAGCCCGCCGCCGAGCGCGGCGCCACCGATGGCCAGCAGGGGCTGGACTGCGGCGGGCAGGGACAGTGCCAGCACCAGGGGCGCGGCCACCCCCAGCGCGGCGCCTGAGGAGACGCCCAGCATCTCCGGCACGGCCAGGGGGTTGCGCAGCGCCTCCTGGAGCACGAGCCCCGCCGCCCCCAGACAGGCGCCGGCGACGAGCGCAAGCACCAGGCGGGGCACGCGCAGCTCGGTGACGACGATCCCGGCGAGCGTGGCCTCGCCCTCCAGCACCGCGCCGGCGAGCCGGTGCGGCGGGACGTGGGGGGTGCCCAGGCTCAGCGCGCAGACCGACGAGACGGCCAGCAGTACGGCCACCAGGACCGGTTGCCGCCACCGTGCCCGGTACGAGGCGCGCCGGCCCTTCGCCGCCGCGCCTCCCGCCCCGGTGTCCTCCACCCCGGTTTCCGCCGCCGCGTTCTCATCCGCCCCAGTGGGCGCGGGGACGGGCGCCCTCACCGCAGCGCGGCCGTGGCCTCGTCGAGGACAATGCCCAGCGAGCGGGTGCCGCGGCCCTTGGCCCACACCTCCGGGTCCACTTCGTGGACATCACCGTTGCGCACCGCCGGGATCTTGCCCCACAAAGGGTTGTCCGACAGCTTCTCCGAGAGCCTGCCGTCCGCGTCGCCGAAGCTCATCGTCTCGACGAACAGCACGTCGACACCCTCGGCGAGGATCTCCTCCAGGCTGTAACTTCCCTCCACACCACGGGACTTCCACGGGTATTCGGCGATCTTGGGGAACAGGCTGGCGGCCACGTCGGTCTCCGGGGTGGCGACGCCGAAGTTCTCGTCGCTGCCGTAGATGACGAGCGCGGTCTTGTCGCTCGGGTTCTTCTCGGCCTCGGCGAGCTTGGTGCGGAAGGCCTTCTCGGCCTTCTCCCCCTCGTCGGTGCGGCCGGTGAGCGCGGCGACGTCGCGCAGATAGCCGACGCTGTCCTGCCAGGTCTCGGGCTGCATGGCCCAGAAGGTGGTGGCGCCCTTCAGCGCGGGGGCGAGCTTGCCGTGGGTGTCCCCCAGGCCGATCACGAGGTCGGGCTTGTGGGAGAGGATCGCCTCCACCTCCGGGGCTATGAAACCGCCGGGTATGACGTCGACCTCCTTCGCCTTCTCCTCACCCAGGAAGTCGGGGTGGGCCAGCAGCGCGCTGTTGGTGGCCGCGGGGACGATGCCCAGTTCGGTCAGGATGTCGTCGCAGAGGGCGAACAGGCAGACGATACGCTCCGGTTCACCGTCCAGGGAGATCCTGGTGCCGTTGACGTCGGTCAACTCGCTTGCGGCCTGGATGGGTTCGACGGTGACCTCGGTCCTCGCCCCGGGTTCGGCCCTGCCGTCCGCCGGCTCGCCGGACGGCGAGCCGCAGCCGGTCAGGACGGAACCCAGCACCGCTGCGGCGATCCAGCCACGGACGGATCTCGACGGTGAACGCAGCATTGACGCCCTCGTTTCTTCTCGGGGAGAGCCGGAACACGCCGAAGATACATGATAATCGTTTTCACGATGTCGGCCTTTCGGAGGAACCCCATGTCCAGCACCGCTCCCCTGCTGCTCGTCTCCGACCACGTGGACGGCTCCCTGTACGTCCTGACCGTGCCGGACGGCACCGTCACACACCGCCTGACAGGGCGGCACCTCTCGGAGCACGCCGGGTTCCTGGCGCTGCCAGGAGGGCGGGCGGCCTGCGTCGACGACCGCCGGGGAGAGTTGCTGGTGCTCGACCCCTTCGGCGACGAACTGGTGGAACTCACCGTCCCGGTCGCCGTGCCGGCCGAGCACCTCGCCTGCGACCCGTCCGGCCGCCGACTGGCCGTCACCACCGGTCTGGGGAAGAACACCGAGCCGTGGTCGGATCTGCTGACGGTCGTCGACCTGGCCACCGAAGAGGCCTCCCGGGTGCGCACCCGGGCCGGTGAACCGGGTGTGACGATGCCGGGCGGCGGCGATCCGCTGGTCGTGCTGCGGCACCGGGAGCCCGGGGCGCTGGCCGTCCACCGGTTCGCGGACCTCCTCGCGGCGCCTCCCGGCTGCCCTCCGGCCGCCCCCGGATCGCTCCTGCCCCTGCCGGACGACGGGCACGGGGACGCGTACGCGCCCGGCTCGGGGCACGTGTTCGCGGCCACGGGCGAGGGAGTGCACCGGGCCCGGAGGGCGGGCGACGCGCTCACGGCCGAGGCGGTGATTCCGTGGGAGTCGCCCGCTCGGGGCTGGTACCTGCGGCTCGATACCCGCCGGCAGTCGCTGTGGAGCACACTGCGCGGCGGCGCGCCGGACCCGCTGAGGTGGCCGGAGTGGACCAATCAGGCGTGGTGGCACGACCTGGGGACGGGCCGCACCCGTCTCGCGGATCTCGGCCCCGGCCTGGTCTTCCGCCTGGCCCTCGCCCGGCGCCACGCGGCCTTCACCCGCATCCACCCCGACGGTGACGAGCTGGTCCTCCTGGACGCGGACGGCCCGGACAGCGCCGTACGCCGCCTCCCCCTGGCCGCCATGGACGGCGCTCCGCGCCGCGGCGGCACCCCCTGGGAGGGCGTCCAGCGCAGGGCGGTGGCCGCCTCGCCCGGCTCCGACTGGGTCGCCGTCACCCGCGGCGGCCACGGCGAGGTGCACATCGTCGACGCGGAGACGGGCCGCGAGGCGGCCCGCCCGCGACTGGACACACCGCTGCACCACGGTGGCCACATGATGCTGCGTACGCCGGACGACGGCGCCGAGGGCGACCCCGTGGGCCGCTGACCCGGGTGTACGGGGCGGGGCGGGATCGCCGTCTCCGCCTCCGCCGCGCCCCGGCCGTCCGGGCCGCGCTCAGTCCTCGCCGTCCTCGCCGTCCCCACCGTCCTCGCCGAACACCGTCCGCAGCAGGAACAGGGCGATGTCGTCGGTGCGCTGCCGGGTTGGGCGGACCCCGCGGATGACGGCGTCGACGAGGCGCTCCAGATCCCCGTCGGGAGCACCGGCCAGATGGCGGGCGAGCCCGGCGGTGGCCTCGTCGGGGTCGACGCCCGGGGTCTCGACGAGACCGTCGGTGTAGAGGGCCAGGACGGCGCCGGCCGGCAGGAGTGTGTCGAAGACCTGGTAGTCGGCGTCCGGCTCGACGCCCAGCAGCAGGCCGGGCGGGACGTCCAGGGGGCGGGTGCGGCCGTCGGGCTCGCGCAGGAGCGGGGAGGGGTGGCCGGCACTGGCGATGCCCGCGCACCGCCGGGCCAGATCGAGGTGGACGTAGAGGCAGCTGGTGAACAGTCCGGGGTCGAGATCGGTCAGGAGCCGGTTGGTGCGCGCGAGCACCTGGTCCGGGGGGACGCCGGCGGTGGCGTGGGCGTGGATGGCGGTGCGGACCTGTCCCATGAGCGCGGCGGCGGCGACGTTGTGCCCCTGGACGTCGCCGATGACGGCGGCCGCGGTGCTGTCGCTGAGGCGGATGAGGTCGTAGAAGTCGCCGCCGATCTCCATGCCCCGGGTGGCCGGAAGGTAGCGGGCGGCCACCCGCAGCCCGGGGACGGCGGGCAGGGTGTGGGGCAGCAGCGCCTGCTGGAGGCCGTGGGCGATCTGGTGCTTGGCGTCGTACAGACGCGCCCGGTCCAGCGCCTGGGCGATGAGTCCGGCCAGGGAGGTGAGCACCGCGCGCTCCTCGGCGGTGAACTCGTGGGGCCGGTCGTAGGACAGGGTGCAGCAGCCCACGGGCCGTCCCGAGATGCCCAGCGGCAGATACGCCCACGCCTGCTTGTCGGTCGTCCGCGGCAGGCCGGGGTACTCGCGCTCCATCTCCTGCGGGGAGGAGTAGAAGAGCGGCGTGGCCTCGGCGAGCACCCGCCCGGCCGGGGTGAGGGAGGTGTCCAACGACACGCCCTCGAGCCGTTCGATGGCCGCCGCGGAGTAGCCGCGGTGGCCGACGATGCGCAGCCGGCCCTCCTCCAGGGCGGACAGGATCACCCCCTTGGCGTCGAAGGCGGGCATGACCTGGTCGGCGATGAGGTCGACCACGTCCCGGACCCCGACGGTCTCGGTCAGGGCCGCGGCCAGGTGCATCAGCTGGTAGAGCTGTCCGGCCCTGGCCTTGGCGGCCCTCCCGGTCCACTCGCCGCGGACCGGTGCGGGGCGGGGGCCGGTGCCCGCGGGCTCGATGCGTACGCTGATGCCGCTGGCGTCCGGGTAGAGCCGGAAGTCGAGCCACCGGCCGGGCGGCCGGTGCACGGTGTAGGAGACCGGCTCGCGGCTGACGATCGCGGCCCGGTAGCGGTCCTCGTAGACCGGATCGTCCAGCCAGGGCAGCGAGTGCCAGGGGCGGGTGCCCAGCAGTTCGGCGGCGCTGCGGCCCAGCAGTTCGGCGGCGCCCGAGGTGACGAAGGTGAGCCGGCCTTCCAGGTCCAGCGCGCAGCAGCCGCCGGGCAGGCGCTCGGCGAAGTCCTCGGCGGCCAGCGCCGACTGCGACCTGCCGGCGCGTACGGTGCCGGCGCTGAGCAACCGCGGTCGGTCCGGGGGACCGACCGGCCGTCCCGCGTCGTCCTCCTCCAGCAGCCGTGCCAGCCGCCGGCAGCCGGAGAGGATGTTGTCGCGCCGCCTCGGAGTGATCCGCGGCGAGTGGGTGCCGGGCCACAGCAGCAGCAGCGCGCCCTGGGCGCGGTCCGCGCCGACGGGGACGGCGGCCAGTGCGAAGTGGTAGGGCAGCGCCACCGCCGTGCGCGGGTAGAGCCGGGCCATGTCCTCCTGACTCCCCACCCACACCAGGCGGTCCTCGCGGACCGCGTCGGCCACCGGGACGGGTGTGGCCAGGGCGACCCTCGCCCATGGCTCGACGAAGTCGAGCGGCGCCCCGAACATCAGCGCGAGGCGCAGCACGTCCTCCTCCGGGGCCAGCAGGTACAGGGCGCCGACGGACGCGCCTGCGCCGCGCACCACCTCCAGGAACTCCGTCTCCAGCCGGTCCTGTCCGACCGGCGTGTCATCGGCCCCGGCCACCATGCGCTCCCCTCAGGCCCCGCGCGGGGGCCAGGCCGCGGGGCGGGCCTCCGGCCGCTCCGCCGGCGGTGCCGCACGGCGTGCGGCACCGGTGTGCCGCCCCCGTCCGTCCCGGTGGCGGCACACCGCGGCAGGCATGCCGGATATATCCCATACAAGAAGACTATGACGCTTCCGGAACGGCGGCGCGCTGTCGCCGGGGCTACGGGGCGGGGCGTGGGACCGCCCTCCCGCCGAGTGGCCGGGAAGACGGCCTCACGCCCCACCCGGGAGCCCGGGCGTACGGCGTACCGCGTGCGGTCGGGCCGGTCAGTCGGTCTCGTCGACGGCGCGGGCCAGGGTGCGCAGGCCCTCGTCCAGTTCGTCCGGGGTCGCGGTGAGCGGCGGGAGCAGCTTGACGACCTCGCTCTCGGGGCCGGAGGTCTCCACCAGCAGTCCCAGCTCGAAGGCGCGGGCACACACCCGGGCGGCGCGCCCGGCGTCGGTGAAGGTCAGCCCCCAGGCCAGGCCGCGGCCCCGGTATCCGGCCCCGCTCCGGCGGTGCTCGCGGGCGATCTCGTCCAGGGCTGCCCCGACCTGCTCGCCGCGGGCGAGCGTCTGCTTCTCCGTCCCGCTGTCGGCCCAGTAGGTGTCCAGGGCCGCGGTGGCGGTGACGAAGGCGGGGTTGTTGCCGCGGAAGGTGCCGTTGTGCTCGCCGGGCTCCCACACGTCCAGCTCGGGCCGGAACAGAGTCAGCGCCATCGGCATCCCGTAGCCGCTGATGGACTTCGACAACGTGATGACGTCGGGGACGATGCCGGCCTCCTCGAAGGAGAAGAAGCCGCCGGTGCGGCCGCAGCCCATCTGGATGTCGTCGACGATCAGCAGCATGTCCCAGCGGCGGCACAGACCGGCCAGGGCGCGCAGCCACTCGGCGCGGGCGACGTTGACGCCGCCCTCGCCCTGGACCGTCTCGACGATCACGGCGGCCGGGCGGCTCAGGCCGGAGCCGCGGTCCTCCAGCAGCCGCTCGAACCACAGGAAGTCCTCGACCTTGCCGTCCAGGTAGTTGTCGAACGGCATGGGCATGCCGTGGACCAGGGGGACGCCGGCGCCGGCGCGCTTGAAGGCGTTGCCGGTCACCGCCAGCGCCCCGAGCGACATGCCGTGGAAGGCGTTGGTGAAGGACACCACCGTCTCCCGCCTCTTGACCTTGCGGACCAGTTTCAGGGCCGCCTCGACGGCGTTGGCACCGGTCGGGCCGGGGAACATCACCTTGTGGTCCAGGCCGCGCGGCCGCAGGACGAGGTCGCGGAAGGTCTCCAGGAAGTCCCGCTTGGCCGTGGTGGACATGTCCAGGCCATGGGTGACGCCGTCGCGCTCCAGGTAGTCCAGCAGGGCGCGTTTGAGGACCGGGGGGTTGTGGCCGTAGTTGAGTGCGCCCGCCCCGGCGAAGAAGTCCAGGTACACATGGCCGTCCTCGTCCTGGAGGCGGCAGCCGTGCGCGTGCTCGAAGACCCTCGGCCAGCCCCGGCAGTAGCTGCGCACCTGGGACTCCAGGGTGTCGAAGACGGAGGTCTCGGCTTCGGTGATGGTCATGGTGGTGTACTCCTCGGTGGATGTGGTGCCGGACGGGCGGCACGCCGTCCGCCCGCGGCGGGTCCGGCCCGGGCGGCGGATCAGGACCGGGAGGCGCGGGGCAGCGGCCCGATGCGGTACAGCACCTCGGGACCGTGGCCGTCGGGGAAGAGTTCCGCGCCGAACAGCGCCTCGCGCTCCAGCGCCGCGCCGTGCCGCCGGGCGAAGAGCGTGAACAGCCGGTCGGAGGCGGTGTTCCCCGGCGCGACGGTGGCCTCCAGATGCCGTACCCCCCGCGGGGCCGACCGGGCGGCCAGGTGATCCAGCATGGCGCCGGCCAGACCGCGTCCGCGGTGCTCCTCGTCCACCGCGATCTGCCAGACGACCAGCGCGCCGGGCCGCTCCGGACGCAGATAGCCGGTGACGAAACCGACGGGCGCACCGCTCTCGCCGCGCGCCACCGCGGAAGTCCGGGAGAAGTCCCGGAACCACAGCAGGTAGCTGTAGGAGGAGTTGAGGTCGAGCACGCGGGAGTCGCGGGCGATGCGCCACACGGCGGCACCGTCCTCGACGCCGGGCGCCTCTATCAGGGGTTCCGTCTGCGTCGCCATGGCTTCACCTCCACCGCGGTCGGCCTCCGGTCTCCCGGTGGCTTTCGCCGAACGGGTCCGGCCGACAGGAGCCCGGGACTGCCGGGCGCGGATTTCGCGGAGTAGTCAGCTGCGTTGTCGGACGGTCTTTCCGGGGCGCGGGGCAACTGGCCGGACCGTCGGCCCTGTTCGGCGGGCTTCCCACGCTTGTCGGCACCCATCGAAAGCTACTCCGGTGACTTCCGGGCGGCTACCGCAGGATTTCCCGCCTTTTCCCACACGGCGCCGGACGGGCCGGGAAAACACCGGAAAGGTCTGTCCGCCCCATCCCGAAGCTCAGCCCAAAGCTCACCCGAACGGCGGAACGCTCGGTGCCACGGCGCGGACTTTCCGGACTCGGGCGCCCTCCGGGGGGGCCGCACCCGCTTTCGCGCCGTGAAAGTTTCCGCCGGGCGCGGTCCGTCGGCGCAGTTGGCGCCCGGCGGCAGAGGTAGAGACCACAGGGAGTGCCTGGAGTGTCTTTACAGAGTGACCGCCGCGTGCGTCACTTATGACGCGTGCACGTCAACAAGGTCGCGCCGGTACGGCCGTGCCGGCGCGCTCGCCCGTACCGACGGCACCACCCAGCACCTCCTCCCATCCCCCACTCCCGCCTTCACCGAGCGCCAGGAGGAAGCCATGCGCCCGCACAGACCCCTCTCCCCCCACCGCCGGCCGAGAACCGCCGTGGTCGGCGTGCTCGCCGCCGTACTCGCCCTGCTGACGGCCACGGCGGGTACGGCCGCGGCGGCGCCTCCGCCCGCCGAGGAGCGCCTCAAGCCGGGCACGGCGTTCATGGGCGCCGGCCACCGGCTCCACGAGGGGGCCGGCACCCGGGAGGAACCGCCACTGGGTGCGCTGGGCCACACCAGCGGCGTGCAGGGGATCGACGTCTCGCACTGGCAGGGCGCCATCAACTGGACCTCGGTGCGGAACTCGGGCATCCAGTTCGCCTGGATCAAGGCGACCGAGGGCACCAGCTTCAAGGACTCTCGGTTCAACACCAACTACGTGGCGGCGTACAACGCAGGTGTGATCCGCGGCGCCTACCACTTCGCGCGCCCCGACGTCTCCGGCGGCTCGACCCAGGCGGCCTACTTCGCCTCCAACGGCGGCGCGTGGTCGCGGGACAACATGACCCTGCCCGGCGTCCTGGACATCGAGCACAACCCCTACGGGGCGATGTGCTACGGCCTGTCCACCACGCAGATGCGCGCCTGGATCACCGACTTCTACAACACCTACAAGTCGCGCACCTCGCGCGACGTGGTGATCTACACGACCGCGGGCTGGTGGAACACCTGCACCGGCAACTGGACGGGCATGTACCACAAGAGCCCGCTGTGGGTGGCGCACTGGACCTCCAGCGAGACCCCGACCATCCCCAGCGGCTTCCCCACCTGGACGGTGTGGCAGTACACCAGCACCGGCTCGGTCGGCGGCGTCTCCGGGAACGTCGACCGCAACAAGTTCAACGGCTCCAGGGACCGGCTCCTCGCCCTGGCCAACAACACCCCGTAGCCCTCCGAAGCGACCGAACGGCCGAACGGCCCGCGGGCCCCGCCCTCCCCCGCCCCGTCCCCGCGACCCGCGTGCTCCGCGCGGCCCTTTTGAGGAGCGACCTTGAACGGTGAGAAACCACTGCGCCGCCGTCTGCTGATCACCGGTGCCGCCGGGCTCGTCGCCGCCGGCGCGCCGGCGGGCACCGCCCGGGCCTCGGGCACGGTCGAACCCGACGTCGACAGCACCTCCGAGTGGAACGCACGGCCGCCCCGGGGCGACGTCACCGTCCTCGGGTACCGGCCGGACCGGATCATCGTCCACCACACGGTGAGCGCGAACACCTCCGACCTCTCCCGCGCCCGGGCCCACGCACACGCCCACTGGGTCCAGGACCTGCACATGGACGACAACGGCTGGATCGACACCGGCTACCACTTCGCCGTCAGCCGGGGAGGCTGGATCACCGAGGGCAGGCACGGCAGCCTGCGGACCCTCACCGGCGGCACCTCCTTCGTCCTCGGCGCGCACACCTCCGGGCAGAACGGCCGCGCCGTCGGCATCGCCTGCGAGGGGGCGTACCACGCGGGCGCGGTGCCGCCGCAGGCCCAGTGGGAGGTGCTGGTGATCCTGTGCGCGTACGTGTGCGAGCGGTACGGCATCGCGCCCGCCCGGATGTACGGCCACAAGGACTACGACACGGGCACGCTGTGCCCCGGGGTGCTCCACGACATGCTGCCGCGGCTGCGCGAGGAGGTGGCGGCGCGGCTGGCCTGAGGGCCGCCGGGCCGAGTGCGGCGCGGGGCCCGGACCACCCCCTGTGCGGTCCAGGCTCCGCGCCGCTTCACCGTGCCCGCCGTGCGTGGCTCACTTCACCGTGCAGACGGTGCCGTTGAGGGTGAACCGGGCCGGCTCGCCGAGCGTGCCCCCCGAGTGGGTCCCCTGGAAGCCGAACGACTGGGTGCCGCCCGGTTCGATGTTCCTGTTGTGCTCGACCGGACGGGCCGTCACCGTGCCCCCGCTGGAGGAGAGCGTGGTGTTCCAGGCGCTGGTGACCGACTGGCCGGCGGGCAGGGCGAAGCTCATCTCCCAGCCGCTGATCGCGGTGGAGCCGGTGTTCCTGACGCCGACGTCGGCGGTGAAGCCGTTCGACCAGGAGTTGGTGGTGTAGGTGACCTCGCAGGCACCCGGCCCGCCGCCCGGGTCGCCGCCGTCACCACCGCCGTCACCGCCGCCGCTGCCGGTGTTGACGGACGCGGAGAAGGAGTCGACGGCGAGACCGGCACCGTTCTGCCAGGGCTCGAAGCCGGCCTGAACACTCGTCAGGTACCACGAGCGCTGGGCCATGCCGCGGGCGACCGTCTCGTCGACGAAGTCCATGACGTCGAAGCTCAGGCTCCGGACCGCGGAGGGGGCGATGAAGGAGATGACGTCGTTGGAGCCGTTGCTGCCGGTCCACACCTCCCAGCTGCGGCCACCGACGTTCGCCGTGCCGACGCGGGAGCCGATGGGCTGGATCGGGCCCACGCGGTTGAGCCAGATCATGATCTCGGTCCGGTTGACCCCGTCCTTCTTCGGCGTCGGGTCGAGCCAGATGTCGTACGAGGCGTTGTAGACCGCGTTGTCGACGTAGGTGTAGGAGACGCTGCTGGGCGCGCTGCCGATCGAGTCGACCTGCATCGGCAGGTTGGTGCCCGGGGAGCAGTTGGTGTAGTGGCAGCCGTAGAAGACCGAGGGATAGGACTTGGGCGCCCCGTCGGTCGGGACGGAGCCGTCGGCCTGGGCGAGCCGGAACCCGGTGCCCGTCACGTCGATGCACTGGGTGGCGCTGGTGCCCCAGCGGTTGTTCTGCACCACGTACTCGCCCTGGATGGTGGTGCTCCCGTACTGGTCGCAGATCCGCTCGTCGGCGCGGGCGGTCTGCGCCGTGGCGGTCAGGGCCGTCAGGGCCCCCGCGAGCAGCAGGAGCGCCAGCAGTGCGGCGCGTACCCGGGGCAGGGAGCGAAGTGGCGTACGCAAGGGTGTGCGCAGGGGGGAAGCCATGCTGTCCTTTCGGCAGGAGTGGGGCGGGGAGCTTCTGGGAGCGCTCCCATCGCTGCGCGGCGGACTCTATGTCCACCTAAGGGACATGACAAGACGGACGGCACCCTGGACTTCCCTCCCACCCCCGGATCTCCGCGTCTCGCCGCTTTTCGTGAGCAACCGGGCATTACCCTTCCTTCGGACACCGCCGGAGGAGGGCGGTCTCACAGCTCGCGGACGACGCGGGCCGGGTTGCCCACCGCGACGACGTTCGCGGGCAGGTCCCGGGTGACGACGGCCCCGGCGCCGACCACGGTGTTCTCGCCGACGGTCACGCCGGGACAGACGATGGCACCGCCCCCCAGCCACACGTTGTCGCCGACGGTGACCGGCTCGGCCGCCTCCCATTTGGCGCGGCGCCGCTCGGGGTCGAGCGGATGGGTGGGGGTGAGCAGCTGGACGTTCGGGCCGATCTGGACATCGGCGCCGACCGAGACGGGGGCGACATCGAGCACGACCGCTCCGAAGTTGACGAACGTACCGGGCCCGATCGTGGTCCGGTAGCCGTAGTCGACGTACAGCGGCGGGCGAACCTCGGCCCCCTCCCCCAGCCCGCCCAGCAGCTCGGCGAGCACCGCCCGGCGCGCGGCGGGGTCGGCGGCCGGCGAGGTGTTGAACCGCTCGCACCGCTCGGCCGCGCGCCGCAGGTCGGCGGCCAGTTCGGGATCGTCGGCGAGGTAGGGCTCACCGGCGAGCATGCGCTCCTTGTGGCTGGTCACCGCATCCCTCCGCTCCGGTCGGCGTATCCGCTCCACCGCGCTGCGGCGCGTGCGGCACACCACCGGACTGCCCCGGAATCCCGCCGGCCTCACCACCGTGTGGCGGGCGTGTCCGGAACCGGTCGGCGGCGCCCGGGTTCCGGCCCCGGCCGGCACACGGCCGCCTCCCGCCCCACCCGGCTCACCCGGACGTGCGCACGGGCCGGGATTTGGGACAACGATGGTGGCGCGGCGGCCCCTGGTGTGTGACGGTGGGGGGAGTCGCCCCGCCGTCTGGCCGGGGAGGCTCCTTTGCCCGCGCCGGCCGGGCACCGCCGAACCACCCGATCCGGAAGACACCTCGGCCGGCACGAGCCGATCCACCCCGGAAGGGGGTCGAAGGGCCATGCGCACCCTGTCAGTCGCCATCACCCGCCAACACGACACCGTCGTCCTGCATCCCCGGGGTGACGTCGACCACGACAGCGCGCCGGCCCTGACGGGCATCCTGAAGGAGATCGACCAGCCCTGGCGGAGTCTGGCCGTCGACCTGTCGAGCGTCCCCTTCATGGACTCCGCCGGCCTGCACGCCCTGCTCTCCCTGGAGCGCAGCTGCCGGGACCGCGGGGCCCCCCTGATCCTGACCGGCGTCGGTGAACAGCCCGGCAGGCTGCTGGAGCTGGTGGGTCTGGCCGGGTTCTTCACCGTTGCCCGCTGACCGCTCCCCCCTTCCCCGGCCCCGTCCCGGGCCCGCCCGCGGCAGTGGATGCGGCAGGGTGGGGCGACAGCGGCGTATGGTGTGGGAAACAGCGGGAAGACGCACTATGGACACCGCTGTGTTGACTGGGGGACCGGCGATGGAACTGCTGAGCGAGGGTTTGGGGGCTCCCCATTTGCGCGCCGACTTCGACGGCCACTCCGGCACCATCGCCCAGGCACGCGACGCCGCCGACGCCTTCCTGCTGAAACTGGCGGGCACCGAACCGCCCGCCGGAGAGCGCTCACACGGCGACGTGCTGCTGGTCGTCTCCGAACTGGTCACCAACGCCGTACGC
The DNA here is from genome assembly GCF_017114865.1 of Streptomyces verrucosisporus. Lineage (GTDB taxonomy): Bacteria > Actinomycetota > Actinomycetes > Streptomycetales > Streptomycetaceae > Streptomyces > Streptomyces fenghuangensis. The sequence continues at coordinate 63,436 of NZ_JADEYH010000005.1, forward strand.
CATGCCCCCGGCCCACTCACCCTGTGCCTGGCGTTCACCGAGGGCCGCGTACAGATCACCGTCCGCGACAGCGATCCGGCCCCGCCCAGGCCCCGCCAGGCCGATCTGAACGACGGCGGGGGCGGTTTCGGCTGGTCCATCGTCGAGCGGATCGCCGACCGGCTCACCGTCCACCCGCTGCCGGACGGCAAGGAGATCCACGCCTTCCTCCCGTGGTGAAACCGGCCCCGGGCCTACGGGTCCTGGAAGGTCCGCTGGTCCCCTGACCGGGCCTCCTCCCACGACCCCGCGTACGCTCCACGCACGGGTCCGTGCACGGGGGCGGCCGCCGGCCTCGGTGGTGGCGGGCCAGCTCCCCACCGGATTCCCGAAATCCCCGCTCCCCGCCGTTTCCCTGTCGCGCCCTACGCGCACATAATGGACATATGGCGTGAAACGGAGGTTCAGTCATGCTGGAAGTCAAGACCATCGAGAAGCCGGACGAGCGGCGCGACTTCCCCCGTGGCCACCTCGAAGCCCTCCACCTCACCGGGCTGGACTTCGCCGTGGCCACGTTCGAGCCCGGCTGGCGCTGGTCGGAGTCGGTGGGCCCGATCGCCGGAACGGACAGCTGCCGGATCCACCACAACGGCTACGTGGTGAGCGGGCGGATGCGGATCCGCATGGACGACGGCCAGGAGACCGAGGTCGGGCCGGGCGACGTGTTCGTCTGCCCGCCTGGGCACGACGCCTGGACCGTCGGCGACGAGGCGGTCGTGATGTACGACTACGCCGGCGCCATGGCGGAGGAGTACGCCAAGGCCCGGCAGTGACCGCCGCGGGAGGATTCTCATGACGTTCGTACAGCTCATCGAGTACGAGACGACGCACGACAAGGAGATGATGGACCTCTGGGACCAGTGGATGCGGATGACGGAGGGCAAGCGGACCCTCTCCCGTGAGATCCACGGGCAGGACCGCGAGAACTCCACCCACTACGTGGACATCGTCGAGTTCCCCTCCTACGAGCAGGCGATGAGGAACAGCGAGATGCCCGAGACGCAGCGCGTCTCCGAGCAGATCCGGGGACTGTGCAGCAAGGAGCCCCGCTTCGTGAACCTGGAGGTGGTCGACGAGAGGTCCTGAGTTCCCGACCGTACCGCCGGCGGGCCCGGGTCCGCCGGTTCTCCGTGTCCGCGTCCTCCAGGACCCACTTGCATACCGGAAAACATCTCTCCTGATTTACATGCGGGTAAAAGGTATTTTCTACCTGAACAGCCCATATACCAGTACTTCTTTCCCGGAGAAGATCACGGATGCCCCGCCATCCCGTGACCCCGAGGGAAAGACAGACCGTGGACAGAAGACGTTTCATCCAGGCGAGCTCGCTGACCGGGGGCGCGCTGCTCCTGCCCGGACCCGGTACGGCGCCGCCCGCCGCCGCCCGGGAGGCCGCCGCGCTGCCACCCCTCGACGACCCGCTCTACCTCGAACCGATCGCCGACCCCGCCGCCGTCCCCCGGTTCACCGACCCGCTGCCCCGCCCGTCACGCGTCGACGCGCTGGGCGGAGGCGACCGGACCTTCGTGATGGGCCCGGCGCGCCAGGACCTCCTCGGCGGCGGGCTGGGCCTGACCACACCGGTTTGGGGTTTCGGAGTGCGCGGGCACCGCGGCGGCGGCCCCGCGTCCGCGGGCCCGGTCCAGGTGTCCTACCCCGGCCCGACCCTCGTGGCCCACCGGGACCGGCCCGTACGGGTGAACTGGGTCAACGGCCTGCCACACCGGCACCTGCTGCCGGTGGACACCACGGTCCACTGGGCCTTCGCCCGCACCGGCCACACCATCGAGCGCGACGGCGTGCCGTCCGTGGTGCACCTGCACGGCGGACACACCGACCCGGGCGGCGACGGCCACCCCGAAGCCTGGTACACCCCCGGCGGTGCCGTCGGGCCGCTCTTCGACGGCACGCGGCTGAGCTACGACAACAGCCAGGAGGCCGCCGCCCTCTGGTATCACGACCACACCCTCGGCATCACCCGGCTCAACGTCTACGCCGGGCTGGTCGGCTTCTACCTCCTGCGCGACTCGCACGAGCTCTCGCTCATCGAGGACCACCGTCTGCCCGGCGATCCGTACGAACTGGAACTGGTGGTCCAGGACCGCATGTTCCACCCGGACGGGCGGCTGGCCTATCCGGACGCCCCCTCCGACTGCCCCGGCTGGCCGGGCGGGCCCTCGGTACGGCCCGAGTTCTTCGGACAGGTCATCCTGGTCAACGGCAAGGCGTGGCCGTATCTGGACGTGGAGCCGCGCCAGTACCGGCTGCGGCTGCTCAACGGGTCGAACTCGCGCTTCTACCGGCTGTCGGCCGGCGGGGGATGGCCGTTCCCCGCCACCCTGGTCGGGACCGACCTCGGCTTCCTCCACCGGCCGCAGCCGCTGGACGGGCCGCTGGTGGTCGCCCCCGGCGAGCGGGCGGACCTGGTCGTCGACTTCCGGGGGCTGGGGGGCGAGACCCACACCCTGACCAACGACGCGCCCACGCCCTTCCCCTACGGCCGCCCCGTAGCCCCACCCGCCGACCAGGTGATGCGGTTCCGGGTGAACCGGCCCCGCGACGAGCGGATCCCCGAGCCCCGGCTGCCGCGGACGCTGCGCCGCGCCCCCTTCCGGATCTCCAGGCCCCCGGCCCGGACCCGCCGGCTGCTGCTGTCCGAGGCATCGGACGAGTTCGGCAGGATGAAGCCGCTGCTGGGCACCGCGGAGCAGGGCACGCTGGAGTGGTCCGAACCGGTCACCGAGGACCCCGGACTGCACACCTCCGAGATCTGGGAGATCTTCAACGCCACGTACGACACCCACCCGGTCCATCTGCACATGGTGCGGTTCCAGGTACTGGACCGGGCGCCGTTCAAAGCCGACCGGGACCCGGGGACCGGGGTTCTGAGCAACATCGAGATCGGGCTGCCGCAGCAGCCGGACGCCACCGAACTGGGTCCGAAGGACACCGTGTCGGCGCCGCCCTGGCGGGTCACCCGGATCAAGGCGCTCTTCGACAGGCCCGGCCTGTACGTCTGGCACTGCCACATCCTCGAGCACGAGGACCACGAGATGATGCGGAACTACCGGGTCCGCTGAGCCCCGAACCAGCGCGGGAGGGGTCCCCCGGATTCCGGAGGGCCCCTCCCGCGCTGTCCCGCCGAGGCGCTGACGCGGTCGGTCAGACGGCGGACGGCTCGGCGGCGGCCGAGACCCTGCCGAGGACCTCGACGAGCTGCCCGGTGATCTCGGCGTCCTCGGCCGGGTGGGCCTCGGCGAAGCGCACGACCGAGTTGGGGATGGAGAGCTTCACGTCCTCCAGCACCCTGGCGCCCGCGATGCCCGCGGCCTTGCGGGTCTCGTCCTGCGCCCACACGCCGCCGTACTGCCCGAAGGCGGTGCCGACGACGGCCACCGGCTTGCCGGACAGGGCGCCGGCGCCGTAGGGGCGGGAGAGCCAGTCGATCGCGTTCTTCAGCACGGCCGGGATGGTGCCGTTGTACTCGGGCGAGAACAGCAGGAAGGCGTCGGCTCCGCCGGCCATCTCGCGCAGCCGCGCGGCCTCGGCGGGTACGGAGCCCTCGACGTCGACGTCCTCGTTGTAGAAGGGGACGTCGCCCAGCCCTTCGTGGACGACGATCTCGACGCCCTCGGGGGCGTGCTTCACGGCCGCCTCGGCGAGCTGACGGTTGTGCGAGCCGGAGCGGAGGCTGCCGACGAGGGCGAGGATGCGGACGGACATGGCGTCTCCTGTGGGGATCGGGGAGGGGCGGAGCAGTAAACGGACCGCGGTCCGAATGCTTTCTAGCACGCCAACCGGACCGTGGTCCATTTTCTTCCCCGGGGAGTACGCTGAGTCCCGTGACTCCGATCGCGCCGCCCGACGACGAACAGGGCCACCCCGGGCAGACGGCCGAGCAGACGGCCGGTCAGCCGCTGCTGCCGCTGGCCGGCCAGACGCCTCCCATACGCGCGGACGCGGCCCGCAACCGGACGCGTCTGCTGGAGGCCGCCGCCCGGCTGGTGGCCGAGCGAGGCCCCGAGCAGCTGACCATGGAGGCCGTCGCGGCGGCCGCCTCGGTCGGCAAGGGGACCGTCTTCCGGCGCTTCGGCGACCGGGGCGGGCTGCTCATGGCCCTCCTCGACCACTCCGAGCGCCTCTACCAGGAGTCCTTCCTCACCGGTCCCCCGCCACTGGGGCCCGGGGCACCCCCCGTACGGCGGCTGGAGGAGTTCGGTATCGCCACGCTCAGGCACCTGGCCGCCCACCGGGCCCTGCTGCTGGCCGCCGAGCCGGAGGCGTGCAGGCGCTTCGAGCCCCCGCCCCGCCGCCTGGCTCTCACCCACCTCACCGCGCTGCTGCGCGAGGCCGGCACCGGCGGCGACGCCGAACTGCTGGCCCACACCCTGGCGGGCCACCTGGACGTCGCGCTGCTGCACCACCTCACCGAGCGGCGCGGCATGCCGCTGGAGCGGCTGGAGGCCGGCTGGCTCGACCTGGTCGCCCGTATCACCCGCACCTGACCCGCCGGCCGCCGGGCCGTCCCGGCCCGCACCTCCGAGCCCGCGCCGGCGCGGGCTCAGTGGCCCCGGTCGATCCACTCCTGGAGGTGGGGCGCCTCGGCGCCGACGGTGGTGGACTCGCCGTGGCCGGTGCGCACCACCGTCTCCGGCGGCAGGGTGAGCAGCCTGTCGCGGATGGAGTCGATGATGGTCGGGAAGTGCGAGAAGGACCGCCCCGTGGCCCCGGGGCCGCCGGCGAAGAGGGTGTCGCCGGTGAAGACCGTGCCCAGCGCCGGGGCGTACAGGCAGACCGCGCCGGGCGCGTGGCCGGGGGTGTGCAGCACCGTCAGCCCGGTCCCGGCGACGGTGAGCGTCCGGCCGTCGGCCAGTTCCCCGTCCGGTGCCCGGCCGGGGTGGGTCAGGTCCCACAGCGGCCGGTCGTCGGGGTGGAGGAGGACGGGCGCGCCGGTGGCCTCGGCCAGGGCCGGGGCGGCGCCGATGTGGTCGTCGTGGGCGTGGGTGCACACGATGGCGGTCAGCCGCCGCCCGCCCAGCGCGCGGGCGATGGCGTCGGCGTCGTGGGCGGCGTCGACGACCAGCGCCTCGTCCTCGTCGCCGACGATCCAGACGTTGTTGTCCACCTCCCAGGTGCCGCCGTCCAGGGAGAAAGTGCCGGAGGTGGTCAGGTGGTCCACGCGTACGGTGCTCACAGGACCACCACCGAGCGCAGCACGTCGCCGGCCACCATGCGGTCGAACGACTCCCCCACCCCGTCCAGCGCGATGGTCTCGCTGACGAACGCGTCCAGGTCCAGCCGGCCCTGGAGGTGGAGGTCGATGAGCATGGGGAAGTCGCGGGAGGGCAGGCAGTCGCCGTACCAGGAGGACTTCAGCGCCCCGCCGCGCCCGAAGACGTCCAGCAGCGGCAGCTCCAGCCTCATCTCGGGGGTGGGCACCCCCACCAGCACCACCGTCCCGGCCAGGTCCCGGGCGTAGAAGGCCTGCCGGTAGGTCTCGGGAACGCCGACGGCGTCGATGACCACGTCCGCGCCGAACCCTCCGGTCAGCTCCCGCACCGCCTCCACCGGGTCACTCTCGCGGGAGTCGACGGTGTGGGTGGCGCCCAGCTTCCGGGCGGTGGCCAGCTTGCGGTCGTCGATGTCGACGGCGATGACCCGCGAGGCCCCGGCCAGGTTGGCGCCCATCACCGCCGCTCCGCCCACCCCGCCGCAGCCGATGACGGCCACGCTGTCGCCGCGCCGGACGTTCCCGGTGTTCAGCGCGGCGCCGAGGCCGGCCATCACACCGCAGCCCAGCAGGCCGGCGACGGCCGGTGACACGGCCGGGTCGACCTTGGTGCACTGCCCGGCGTGGACCAGGGTCTTGTCCGCGAACGCCCCGATGCCCAGTGCGGCGGTCAGCTCGGTGCCGTCCTCCAGCGTCATCTTCCGCGCGGCGTTGTGGGTGGCGAAGCAGTACCAGGGGCGCCCGCGGCGGCAGGCGCGGCACTGTCCGCACACCGCCCGCCAGTTCAGGACCACGAAGTCGCCGGGTTCCACCTCGGTCACGCCCTCGCCGACCGCCTCCACCACGCCCGCGGCCTCGTGCCCCAGCATGAACGGGAAGTCGTCGGAGATGCCGCCCTGGCGGTAGTGCAGGTCGGTGTGGCACACCCCGCACGCCTGCACCTTCACCACCGCCTCGCCGGGGCCGGGGTCGGGTACCACGACCGTCTCGACGGTGACCGGCTCGTTCTTCCGCCGGGCGATGACCGCCCGCACCTTCTGTGACACGTCTTCGCAGCCTCTCCTGTGGACGGAGTCTCCGGGCCCGCCTCGGCGGCGGGCCCGAGTCCACCGCTACCCCGAACCTCCCCCGCCGACCCGCCGCACGGCCGGGGGTGTCCCCATGGCCGGGCTTCGGGAGGAGCCGTAGCCTCGTCCCGTGACGGGCCCGGCCGGGCCGCGACCGGAGAAGGCCGGCGGGTCGGCGGACCCGCCGGACGGACGGCCGCGGTGCTGTAGTGTTGCCGCTCCGCAACGCAGTGCGACGCGAGGGGGTGGGACCGGTCGACGCCAGGTCAGGCAGTGCTCTCTCGTCCCTCGGTCCCGCGAAGGCGCCGGTTCCCCGGCGCGGGTGACCGCGAGAGCGCCCTTCGGCACTCCGAAAGGCCCTCATGTCCCACCCTTCCCCCTTCTCCGCTCCTTCCGCCCTGTCCGCCGTCGCCGCCCGGCTGCGGGCCGCGGGCTGCGTCTTCGCCGAGGACGAGGCGCGGCTGATGCTGTCCGCCGCCCGCGACCCCGGTGAGCTCGCCGCCATGGCGGAGCGCCGGGCGGGCGGACTTCCGCTCGAACACGTCCTGGGCTGGGCGGAGTTCCGCGGTCTGCGCATCGCGGTGGAGCCCGGGGTCTTCGTGCCGCGCCGCCGTACCGAGTTCCTCGCCCGGCGTGCCGCGGCGCTCGCCGGGCGCCGGCGCGGCGCCGTCGTGCTCGATCTGTGCTGCGGCTCGGGCGCGGTGGGCGCCGCGGTGGCGGCGGCCGTGGAGGGGGTGGAGCTGTACGCCGCCGACGTCGACCCGGCCGCGGTGCGCTGCGCGCGCCGCAATCTCGCAGCCGCCGGGGGCCGGGTGTACGAGGGCGATCTGTACGCCCCGCTGCCCGCTGCGCTGCGCGGCCGCGTCGACGTGCTGCTCGCCAACGCGCCCTATGTGCCCACCGGTGAGATGGGGCTGCTGCCGGCGGAGGCCCGCGAGCACGAGCCGCCGGGGGCGCTGGACGGCGGGCCGGACGGGCTGGGCGTCCAGCGGCGGGTGATCGAGGAGGCGCCGCGGTGGCTGGCGCCGGACGGGTGCCTGCTGGTGGAGACGGGCGGGCACCAGGCGACGCGAACGGCCGAGGCCGTCACCCGGGCCGGTCTGGTGCCCCGGACGGCGGTCTGCGAGGAGCTGTACGCCACCGTCGTCGTCGGCGCTCCGGCCGGCGCTCCGGCCGGCGACGGCGACGGGCCGCGGCAGGACTGACGGCGGAACCGGCGGCCGGACCGACGGCGGAGGGCCGGGGCGCCCCGGTTCGGGGCGCCCCGGCCCTCCGGTCGGGTGGTGCGCGGTCGAAGGTGTGTCAGGTCACTCGACCGTGCAGGCCTTCCCGTTCAGGGATACGGCGTCCGGGTCGGCCGCCTGGCCGCCGGAGGTTCCGTTGAAGCCGAAGCTCACGGATCCGTTCGCCGGGATGGTGCTGTTCCACTGCGCCGGCTTGGCGACGACGTCCCGCCCGGTCTGGACGACCTGGGCGTTCCAGGCCTGGGTGATCCTCTGGTCGTCGGCGAAGGACCAGGTCAGCTCCCAGCCGCTGAGCGTGTCGGTGCCGGTGTTCTTGACCGTCACGTTGGTGCTGAAGCCGCTGTTCCACCGGTTGGAGGAGTAGGTGACCTCGCAGGAGGGCGTCTCGCCCGGGTCCTCGCCGCCGTCGCCGCCCCGGCCGAGGTCGTCGAGGTAGGAGGCGACCCAGGCCAGCGGGGCGTTCCAGTTGATGGTGATCTCGTTGGTGGCCCAGGACTCGATGTGGTCGATGTAGCACATCGCCGGGGCGCAGCCCTGGAGCTTGTCCTGGGCGATCGGGTCCTGGATCTCGACGTTCGGGCCGCCCGCGACGGAGCCGGGTGCCGGGTTGGGCAGGTCCGGGTCGAGCTGGTTGGCCCAGAACCGGTGGTGCTGGTTGCGCGAGTCGCGCTCGCCGTAGCCGGTGACGTAGGACTGGTTGAGCGGGTTGCGGCCCAGCAGGTAGTCCATGCCGCGCAGCACCGCGTCGCGGTAGGCGGCCTCGCCGGTCAGGTCGTGCGCGGTGGCCAGGACCACCATGTTGTTGAGGACCTGGCTGTTGGAGCCCCACACGTAGTGGTTGTCCTGCGGGGCGTAGGGGACGCCGTAGGCGGCGCCACGGGAGTCGGCGGCGTAGCCGTCGGCGGCCTCGGTGACCATGGCGCGCACGCCCTTCAGCTGGGCGTCGGTCATCTCGTTGGGCACGGTGGCCAGGCTGAGCGCGCCCAGGCCGGCGGTGGCGCCCCAGGACATGCCGCCGCGCGGGAAGACGGCGTCGGTGTCGCCGTGCAGCGGGGAGTTCATGACCTCCTGGCGGTAGGTCTCGTCGCCGGTGGTGACGAAGAGCTCGGCCGCGGCCCAGTAGAACTCGTCGGACACGTCGTTGTCGCTGTAGGCGCCGCCGCCGGTGCCGTCGTTGGGGTCGGCGAGCATGTCCGGGTGCGCCTTGGCGGCGGCCCAGGCGGTCTCGGCGGCGTCCAGGCAGCGGTCGGCGAAGTCCGCGTCGTAGGGCTCGAACAGACGGGCGCACTGGGCGGCGGTGGCGGCCACGTTCAGGGTCGCGGCGGTCGACGGCGCGTGCAGCTCGCGCGGCTGCGGGTCCTGGTGCGGCAGCAGCGGCAGTCCGGTCCACGCCCGGTCGTGGATCTTGTGGTGGGCCATGCCGGCGAGTTCCTCGCCGACGGGCACCATCATCCGCATCAGGAAGTCCATCTGCCAGCGGGCCTCGTCCAGCACGTCCGGGACGCCGTTGCCGCGCTCGGGCACACGGAGCTCCCCGTCGCCCAGCGGAGTGCCGTCGGCGCCCTCGGCGGTGAGGGTGCGCTCGTAGTTGGACATCACCTGGGCGGCGGAGATGCCGCCGTTGACGACGTACTTGCCGTGGTCACCGGCGTCGTACCAGCCGCCGGAGACGTCCAGGGTGTAGTCGCACAGGCCCTCCTGGCACGGGACCTCGGTGTCGCCCTGGTTGGGCGCGGCGCCGACGTGCCCGGCGGGACGGGCGTACTCCTCGCCCACCAGGTCGGCGTCGATCTCGATGCCGCTGCGGTTGTGGTAGAAGTACGCCAGCGCGTCCGAGCGCAGCTGCGCGTACAGGTCGTCGCCGATGTCGAAGGGCTCGCTGGTGTGGCCGTCGATGGTGACGGTGTAGCCCTCGCCCGCCTCGGTGAAGTCGCCGAAGCCGAAGGTGTGGACGTTCTGGCGCGAGGTGGGGTCGACGCCTGCGGGGGTGGTGGTGCCGGAGGCCTTCTCGGTGCCGTCGGCGTCCCTGAGCGTCCAGGTCAGGGCCGAGGTCTCGTCGGTGACGAAGGTGCCGTTCTTGGGCCCCTCGGTGAGGTAGCCGACCTGGTTGACGCGTACCGGCGAGCCGGTGTCGGGCTCGTAGACGGGCGGCTCGGCGCCGCCGGTGAGCGAGACGTCGTCCACGCAGAAGGTGTACGCCTGCTCGCTGCCGCCGATCTGGAAGGCGAGCTGGGCGGCCTCGTGGTCGGCACCCGCGGTGAAGACGTGGGTGAAGGTCTTCGCCTCCGCGCCGACCTGGTCGGCCGAGGCGTGCTCGGTGGTCCAGGGCTCGGTGGCCATCTGGACGTTGGTGCGGACGGTGATCGGCTCGGTGGCGCTGGCGGTGAAGCTCAGCTCGTAGCCCTCGCCGACGGCGAGCGGTATGCCGTTCTGCCCGACGATGGCGTCCCAGGGGTTCTCCGTGCCGGCGGGCACCTCGGCGCACAGGCGGCCGTCCACGACCTCGCCGGGGCTGTTCTCCGTCCACCACCAGCCGGTGGTGCCGTTGGAGAAGTCGCCGTTGGTGATCAGTTCGGGCCCGTCGGCGGACTCGGCCGCCAGCGCGGGGACGGTCAGGGCACCGGCCAGCAGTCCGGCGGCGGCCACGGCGGCCATCACGCGGCGCCTGCCGCGGTGCGGGCGGCGCGTCGCCCGGGGCTGAGGGGGCGGATGAGGTGTCACAGTTCGGTCCTTCCGGCGTGGGGAAAACGGACGGGGCGACGCGACGGCATGACGAGATACGCCCCACAACACCTGGGAGCGCTCCCATAGATCGTGGGGTGCATGACAGAAAGCGTCAAGACTTCGGACGCCGCCAACGGATTCCCGCAACCGGGCGGACCTCCGGCGGACCGCCCGCCGGCCACGGCGCGCGTTCCCGGGCCCGCGGCGGCGCGGGCCCGGGAACGCGCGGCTCAGCCCAGGGGCGCCGTGGCCCGGGCGCCGGCCGAGCGCCGGCTGCCGGGCACCGGGGCTCCCCGCCGCCCGCCCAGCCGGCGCCGGACCCCGCGCACCAGACGCTCCGCCGTGAAACCGGCCCCGTAGACGAACCGCATGGACGGGCCGAAGGACGGTGCCGTCAGCAGCCCGGCGAAGAACAGGCCCGGCACCGACGACTCGAACCGGCCGTCCACCTCGGGTGCCCGGCCGGTCCCCGCCAGCCGCAGGCTGTTGCGCACATACGGGTCCAGCAGGCCCAGCCGCCCGATGTCCGGGACGAACCCGGTGGCGGCCACCACATGGTCGGTCTCCAGGGTCGTCGCGGCCCCCTCGGCCGTCTCCAGGTTCAGCCGCACACCCCCGCCCGCCGGGGCGGCGGCCCGCAGCCGCTGGCCGAGCAGCACCGGGATCCGGCTCTCCACGCGGTCGCGCAGCCACCAGGCCCCGGCCGGGCCCAGCGCCCGGTCCACGATCCGCGTCCGCAGCGCGCCGGGCAGGCGGCGGACCACCCAGGGCCTCTCGGACCACACCCAGCTGGGCCAGCCCGTGCCCAGCCCGCAGTGCGGATCGATCAGGGAGCGCAGCGCGGAGCGCTCCAGGGGCTGGGGCGGGGTGTTCCAGGCGACGCCGCCGGCGCGGGCCACCACCCGGGGGTGGGCGCCGCACTCGGCCAGCAGGGCCGCGGTCTCCAGGGCGGCCTGACCGGCGCCGATCACCGTGACGTCCCGGCCGCGGAAGCGCGACAGGTCTTGGTGGTGGCTGCTGTGCGTGACGAGCTCGCGGGGCAGGGACCGCAGCGGTTCGGGCCGGTGGGCGAACGGCATCAGGCCGACCGCCAGGGCCACCGTCCGCGCCAGGATCGCCTCGCCCGTCCCGGTCTCCACCAGGAAGCCCTCGGTCCGGGGGCGCACGGAGACGACCGTCTCCTCCTCGACCGACGGCACGGCCGAACGCCCGAACCACAGCCCGTACTCGGTGAAGACCCCGATCGGCAGCGGGCTGCCGTGCTCGGCGCGCAGGCCCCGGGAGGCGCAGTAGGCGGCCAGGGTGTGCTCGCCGGAGGGGTCGGACAGATTCGAGGACCAGGGCTCGGACTTGAGGAACATCCCCTCGGGCATGTGGTCCCGCCAGGAGGCCATCGGGCGGCCGAGGACGCGCACCCCGATCCCGGCCGCCGCCGCGTGGGACGCGATCGACAGTCCGTAGGGGCCCGCGCCCACAACTACCAGGTCGTACATGGTCGGTCACCGTTCTCTCGTCGTGGGGTCGTCATGCCGTGGGGTGTTCGGGGGTGCGCAGGTCCGCCGGGGTCCGGGGCGCTCCCAAGGGCGCTCCCGCCGTGCCGGTCCGGCCGCTCCCGCCGCCCGCGCCCTCCGGCGCCGGCTCGCGGACCGCCGGCCGTCCCGGGCGCAGCAGGCGCCGCCCCAGACGCACCGCGGCCTTGCGCCCGCCCTGCCCGAGCCAGGACGCGGTCATGGCGAGGAAGGGCGCGGGGTCGTCCGCGGCGAACCAGGCGGTCTCCGTCTCGCGCGGCTCGCCCCTCCCCCCGCCCGCGTCCTGCGCGTCGCCCATGCCGCCCGCGGCGGCCCTGCGGCCGCGCCGGGCGGCGATGAGCGGCAGTCCTTCGGAGGGCAGTGCCGCCAGCGAGGAGAGCAGGGCGTAGTTCTCCGCGACGAAGAGGCGGCCCGGCACGGGGTCGGCCGGGACGGCGGTGCGGCCGGTGAGGTCCAGGTGCAGGGCGCGTACGACGTCCAGCCCCGAGCGGTCGGTGAACAGCCGGAACTGCGCGCCGGGACGGGGGTTGAAGTCCAGCAGCCGGTAGGCGCCGGTGGCGGCGTCGAAGCGGAAGTCCAGGTCGAGGATGCCCCGGTAGTCCAGATGCTCGGCCAGCAGCCGCGCCGCCCGCTCGACCTCGGGGTTCGGCAGCCAGCGGCCGACCGCCGTGAGGCCGGCGCCGACCGGCCAGGACCGCTCCTTGCGCCCGGCCCCTCCCGCGAGGCGGACCGCGCCGCCGGTGAAGCAGCCGTGGAAGAACCAGTCGGTGTCGCGGCCGCCGGGCACGAATCGCTGGAGCAGCAGCCGGCTGCCGGCCTCGCCGCTGCGCCGGTACAGGGCGCGCGCCTGGTCCTCCGTGGTGACCACGGTGGTGCTGCGCAGTGTGCCGCCCTGGGGCAGCAGCCAGGGGCGGCTCCACTTGGCGATCAGGGGCAGGCCCAGCTCCCGGGCCGCGACGGCGGCCTCACCGGCGCTGCGCGGACTGACGGTCGGCGGGTGAGGGATGTCCAGCTCCGCGCACATGGCGGCCAGGCGGGCCTTGTCGGCCACCCGCTGAGGCAGTCCGGGCGGCTGCTCGGGCAGCAGGAAGCGCCCGGCGAGCCGTCCGGCGAGCCGGGCCGCGGCGATGGCACCCATGTCGTCCATGGGGATCAGGACGGCGGGTCGTCCGATGCGGTCGGAGATCTGACGGAGCGTCCGCTCCAGCCGGTCGTCCGACGCACCGCCGGCGTCGACCGTCTCTCCCGTCCGGTGGGCGCCGCGGACTCCGTCCGCCGGCAGTTGGTGACCCTGCCGCAGGTAGCGGGAGCGGCCGATGGGGCAGTGCGGCGAATCGACGACGGCGTGGACCTCGACACCGGCGCGCCCCAGGGACCTGATGGCCCCCAGGGTGCCGTGGTGGAAGGGGTTCCGGTCGAGTCTCAGCAGCAGTACGGGTACCTCGGTGTCGAACGGTGGCGACATGGTGCGCAGTCCTCGGTGTTCCTCGGGAGTTCTTCCTTGGGGGTTTTCTCTGGTGTTCTCTGGTTTTCTCCGGTGTTCCACGGGGCCGTTGGGCGCTCCGCGGGATTCCCCACCCCTCTCCGTTCCCCTCCGGTGTTCCACCGGCGGTCCATCCGGTTCCCGGACCCTCGGCACCGCCGGCTGTCCGGAATTCCGCCCCCGGCGCTGGGCCGAGTGAGCGACGAAGAAAGCGAACGGGTTATCAGAATGCAGCCCTGCGGATCATTTGAGGGATTCTCCGATTAGTGTCTCGGAAAAGACGCGCAGGGCCGGGGAGAACGAGCAGGCCGTTCTGGCGACGCAGCAAGGAGGCACCATGCCCCATCGACACCTCCGACCGGGAAGGACCGGCCGGCACCGGAAGTCCGCGGCGCCCGCCCGGCGCCGCGGACTGACGGCCGCGTGCGCCGGGGCCGTCGTCGCCGGCGCACTGGTGGCGGGCGGCGCCCTGGCGACCGGCACCTTCGGGGACGGTGACGGGCCCCGCCCGCCGGACGGGGCGGGCTCCTCCTCCGTGGCCGCCGGGGCCTTCCTCGGGTCGGGCTCGGACGGGGTGCGGCGGATCGCGGAGCTGCGGCGGTGGCTCGGCGGTGCGGACCTGCGGGTGGGCCACACCTATCTGCCGGGCGACACCTGGGAGCGCATCGAGAGCGACCCGTACTTCCTGCGCCCCTGGGCCGAGTGGCGGCGTGCCGACCCCGACCGGCTGTTCGTGCTCAACGTGCCGATGCAGGCGCGCAACGAGGCCGGCGTCCCCGACCACGAGGTGCGCGAGCTGCTCGCCCAGGGCGCCGGAGGCCGTTTCGACCACCACTTCCGCACCCTGGCCGGGCACCTGGTCTCCGCAGGGGTGCCCGACACGGTGATCGTGCTGGGCTGGGAGATGAACGGCACCACATACACCCACCGCTGCGCTCCGGACCCGCGGGCGTGGAAGGCGTACTGGCGGCGCATCGTCGACGCCATGCGGTCGGTGGACGGGCAGCGGTTCCGCTTCGACTTCGCGCCCAGCCGGGGAGAGGACGCGATCGGCTGGACCGAGTGCTACCCGGGTGACGACGTGGTCGACATCATCGGAATGGACTCCTACGACCAGCCGCCCGGCGAGACGTTCGACGACCAGGTGAACCAGCCCTACGGCCTCCGGCACCAGGTGGATTTCGCCGCCGCGCGCGGAAAGCCGGTCTCCTATCCCGAATGGGGGCTGTTCCGCAGGGGCGACAACGCCGAGTACATGCGCCGCATGCTGGACTGGATCGAGGAGCAGAAGCCGCTCTACCACACCATCAGCGACTACTGTCCGCACGGTGTGTGGCGGTGCGAGGAGAACCCCGAGTCCTCCGCGGTCTTCCGGGAGAGGATGACGCCCGGCGCCTCGCGGCCGGGGCGGAACCGGCCGGAGTTCTGCGTGGATCTGGGCGACTGGCTGGGCGGTTGGCTCGGCGACCGGCGGCTGTGCGTCACCCTCTCCTGGGCTCGGAGGCCCTAGGCGGCCGGGCCCCGGGCGGCCGGGTACCAAAGCGCACGCCTCGTGCCCCGCCCCGGCCGGCGAACACACCGGCCGGGGCGGGGTACGGGGTGTGCGGCGGTTCACCGGGCGGACCGCCGGCCCAGCTTCCGCCGTTCCTCCGGCGCCCCTTCCCCGGCCGCCTCCCTGCCGGAGGACGCGGAGACGGACGCCGCGGCCGCTGCCGCCGCCTTGGCCGCGGCCTTGACGGCGGGTGCGGGGACTCCGGAGTCCGCGGCGGGCCCGGCCTGGGCTGGAGGCGTGGGAGACGCGGGAGACGTGGCGGAGGGTTCCGGAGCGGAGGGTTCCGGAGCGGAGGGTTCGGGTGGACAGGGCTCGTCGGCGCAAGGCGCCGGCCGCTCGGCGCGGGCGCTCCGGTCCGCGGCCCCGGCGGGGGCCGGGGAGCGGCGGCCCCGGGGCGCGGCCAGGAGCGCGAGGCCGCCGACGAGCCCGCCGGCGCAGATGCCCACCGCGACGGCGAGCGCCGCGGAGGGCGAGGCGGGCTCCGTGGGGTCGAGCGCCGGGGCGAACAGCGACAGCCTCACCCCCGTACTGCCGGTGGCCTGGTTCCCGGTCCTGGTCAGGGCGTTGGCCACCGCGTTGGAGGTGGCCGCGGCCCGGCCGGGGCTGGACGCGGTACCGGTGATCTCCACCATGGGGGCGTCCGGGGAGGTGGCCGAGCGCACGGCGTCGCGCAGCTCCTCCACCGGCATCCTCGCCGCCGCCCTCGCGTCGGCGAGGACGGCGCTGTCGGTGGCGACGCGGCCGTACGCCTGGGCGAAGCCGAGGGCGGCCGCGGAGTCCGCCCCGGGGCCCGGCACCACGACCACGTAACTGGTCGCGGTGTAGCGGGGCGTGGCCAGCAGGCAGTAGGCCACCGCACCGACCAGGCCCAGCAGGACTCCCAGGGCCAGCGGCCACCAGGCGGGCGGGGACGGCGTCCGCCTCGGCGACGGGAGGCGGGCGAGCGGACCGGTGCCGCGCGGCGGCGCGGTCGTTTCGGCCGGTTCGGGCGGCTCGGTCGTGCTCGGCTCGGTCGTGCGCGGCTCGGTCAGGGTCTCGCTCAAGGCGGGCTACCTCTTCGTCGTCGGGGCGGTCTGGGCGGCGGAGGTGGTCGGGACGGCCGGGGCTGGCAGGGACGCCGCGAGGGCGCGTACGGCGGCATGCGCGGCGGCGCCCGCGGCCGGCCGCGCGGGGGCGCGGCCGTGGAGCTCCTCGTACAGGGCCATGAGCCGGTCCGCACCGCGGGCCACGTCGTAGCGGCGCACGGCCTCGCAGACCGGGGCCCGGCGTCTGCCGGGCGGCACCGACGACGGCTCGCGCAGCGCCGCGACCAGGCTCGCGACCCCCGGTTCGACGCGGTGCGCCCCGGGGGCGTGGGAGCGCGGCAGTTCGTCGATGGCCGGGCAGGTCACATGGAGCACGGGCAGTCCGGCCGCCAGCGCCTCCAGCACGGCCAGCCCGAAGGCCTCCTCGGCCGACGGCGAGACGAACACGTCCATGGCACTGAGCAGCCCGGGGATGTCGGGGCGGCCCTCGTGCCCGCCCGGCTCGGCCCCCACCGCTCCCCCGCACTCCCCCAGCAGCCGTACGCGGTCGGCGATGCCGAGACCGGCGGCCAGTTCGCGCAGCCTGCCGCGCTCCGGCCCGTCCCCGGCCAGGACCAGGTGGGCCCCGGGAAGCTGGGCGACGGCCCGCACCGCGATGTCGAAGCGCTTGCCGGGCACCAGCCGTCCGACGCCGCCGACCACCAGGGCGTGCGCGGGCAGCCCCAGGCGGTTGCGCACCGAGGCCCGCACCACGGGGTCGAAGCGGAACCGGGCCGCGTCGATGCCGTTGGGGATGACCTTGACGCGTGAGCCGGGCACGCCCCAGCGGCGCAGTCTGGAGGCGACGGTGGTGGAGACCGCGACGGTCGCGGTGCCCATGCGCTCGGTCGCCAGGTACAGGGCGCGGGCTCCCTGGGTGAGCGGGCGGCCCTCGATCCGCCGCTCGCCCAGGGAGTGCTCGGTGGCGACCACGGTGCGCGTCCCGGCCAGCCGCGCGGCGATCCGCCCGTAGACGCAGGCCCGGTACAGGTGGGTGTGGACGATGTCGTAGCGCCCGGCGCGGACGGTGTCCACCAGCCGGGGCAGGGCGGACAGGTCGCGGTTGCCGCGCATCCCCAGATGGGTGACGGCGGTGCCGTCGGCCTCGATGCCCGCGGCGACCGCGCCGGGGTTGGTCAGGGTGACGACGTCGCAGCACAGCGGCAGATGGCGCAGCAGCAGCCGCAGTTGCTGCTCGGCGCCGCCCGCGCCGAGGCCGGTGATGACGTGCAGCACTCTCATCGGTCCTCCTCTCCCGCACCGCGGGTCCGGGCCCGGGCCCGCTCTCCGGGCGTGCGGCCCGTCCCGCGCGCCGCCGTCACCGTCCGGCCCCGGCGAGGGGCCCGGCGGCCGGGGCGGTGGGCCCGCTGGGCAGGGCCCGGCGCCGCAGGGGGTGCAGCAGTCTCTTGGCGTACAGCCGCGGCGAGGTGTCCTCCTCGCCGATGTGGACGCGGGGCAGGGCGTGCGGGCCGGTCAGCGGGCCGGGGTCGATGGCGCAGGCGTACGCGTAGCCCGCCGCGCGTACCGCCCGCACCGCGCGGTGGTCGACCGTGCCGTAGGGGTAGCAGAAGCCGTCCGCCCGGCGCCCGGTGATCTCCTCCAGCAGATCGCGGCTGCCCTCGGTCTCCCGGCGCAGGGTCTCGTCGTCGGCCGCCGTCAGGTCGAGGTGGAGCAGCCCGTGGGAGCCGACCTCCATTCCGGCGCCGGCGGCGGCGCGGACGCCCGCCTCGGTCAGCAGCGGCTTGCGCGGGCCCAGCGGATCCCACTCGTTGTCGCCGCCGAGCCTGCCGGGCAGGACGAACACGGTCGCGGTGCAGCCGTGGCGGCGCAGCAACGGCACGGCCTCCCCGATGAAGTCGGCGTACCCGTCGTCGAAGGTCAGGCCCACCAGGCCCGCGCCGCGCCCGGCCGCTCTCTCCCGCAGCAGCTCGCCCACCCCCACTCCGCGCAGGCCGCGCCGCCGCAGCCAGCGCAGCTGGCGGTCCAGGCGGCCCGGCGAGACGGTGACGTTGTAGGGGTCCTCGGTGTGCTCGGCCACCGAGTGGTACATCAGCACCCAGGGGCGCACCGGCCGCGGCCGCGGCAGCGAGGCGGGGACGGCGGAGGGGGCGGGTGCGGTCGTGTGGGCCGGATCAGCGGGCATGGCGGAACCTTCGTGTGACGGCGGTGAGTAGTTGCGGTACTTCGGGCGCCCGGACGGCGAGCGCGGCGGCGGTGAAGGCGGCCGGGACGACCAGCGCCCCGGCGACGGCGGTGGGGAGCGGGGAGGGCAGGAGCGGCGCGGCGGCCAGGCCTGCCGCGGTGGCCGCGGCGGCGGCCAGGGTGAGCCGGACCAGACCGGCCGCCACCGTCCGCACCCGGACGGGCAGGACGCGGGTGCGCAGCCCGCACAGGAGCAGCAGCGCGGTGGTGGTGATCCCGGCGGCGTTGGCCGCGGCGATGCCGTGGACGCCCCAGTGGGGTGCCGCCAGGGCGCCGGCCGCGACGGTGAGCAGCAGGCCGGCTGCCATCGCGCCGGCCGGGTACCAGACGGGCCGGGCGGTGGCGAAGAACGGCCGCACCAGGGCGCCGGCCAGGCAGTGGCCGAGCAGCCCGGTGGCGTAGACGCGCATGACCGAGGCGGTGGCGGCGGTGTCCGCGGCGCCGAAGGCGCCCCGCTCGAAGAGGAGCTGGACGATCTGGGGGGCGTAGGCGATCACGTACGCGGCCCCCAGCAGCACCACCGTCGCGGCCAGCACCAGATCGCGCTCCACGCGCCGCCGGGCCCGCTCGGTCCGGCCGTCGGCCATGGCCCGGGCGACCAGGGGGAAGGTGACCGTGCACAGCAGCAGGGAGAACGTCATGGGCAGTTGGGCGATCTTCTGCGCGTAGTTCAGGTGCGAGATCGCGCCGGGCGGCAGTCCGGAGGCCAGGAAGCGCTCGACGAGCACCTGCGACTGGCGGGAGAGGGCGAAGACGGCCACCGGGGCGACCACGCCCCAGCCCACCGGCGCCGCGGCGCGCTGGGCACGTGCGGCGCGGGCGCCCCGGCGCGCGCGCCGGGTCCCGGCGGTGCGCAGGGGCAGGCGCCGCCAGAACGCCGGGAGCTGGACCAGGACCATCGCCAGACTTCCCGCGGCCACCCCGAGCGCGGCGGCGCGCACCCCCCACCGGGCGTGCAGCCCCAGCACCACGGCGATGACGGCGATGTTGTACGCGCAGTAGATCGCCGCCGGGGGCACGAAGCTGCGGTGGGCGCGCAGGGCCGCGCTGAAGTACCCGGCGGTTCCGAAGCCCAGCACGGTGACGGCCGTCAGCCGGGTGCAGTCCACCGCCAGGCCGGGGTCGGCCAGGCCGGGTGCGAGGGCGCCCACCAGCAACGGCGCCAGCAGCGCCACGGCCGCGGCGGCGCACGTCATCGCCAGGAGCAGCCGGGGAAGCGTGGCCGTCAGCAGCGCGCGCACCGGGTCGTCGGGGTTCGCCGGATCCTCCGTGAGGGTGCCGGTGCCTTCCCCCCCGGTCCCGCGGACGGCGGCGCGGCGCGACAGCGCGAGGCTGAACGCCGGGACCAGCACCAGTGCCATGGCGTCCTCGATGAGGATCGTCGAGGCGAACTCGGGGACGGTCCAGGACACCAGGAACGCGTCCGTCTCGCTGCCCGCGCCGAACAGGTGGGCGATGGTCTGGTCCCGCACCAGGCCGAAGAAGGAGCCGGCGGCGGTGAGGACGGCGGTGGCCGCGGCGGCCCGGGCGACGAACCGCCTGCCCGGCGCGGAACCGGAGCCGGGGGCGGGTGCGGCCGGGGAGGCCGAGGGCCCGGAGGGCGGCGGGGGTGCGGTGGGCGCGCCGGTCGCCGTACTGGTGCTCACCGTGCGCCCGCCTCCTTCGCGCCCCGCGCGCGGCCGGTGGCCGCGCCGCCGGCCGCCGCCGCGGGCGCCAGTGCCCACCAGGCGGCCAGGCCGAGCGCCACGGCGGTCAGCACCGTGGAGGGGCCCCCGATGTCGGCGTAGAGGAAGTCGACGCAGACCAGGACGAGCAGGCCGGTCGCGGCCAGGCCGCAGTCGGCATCCCGCCCCGCCGCCCGTGCCAGCCGCAGCCGCCGCACGCCCAGCACCAGCAGCGCGGCCCAGCCGCCCGTGACGGCGACGGCGCCGGCCAGCCCGTGCTCGGCCAGGAGGAGCAGGTACATGTTGTGCGGGGACAGCAGGGGCTGGCGGTGGAAGTCCTGCCCGGCCCCGGCGGTGTCGCTCGCCGAGGACAGGGCCAGGGAGGCGTGGGAGTCGCGGTGCTCGGCGAAGCCCTTGGGGCCCACCCCGGTCAGCGGGTTCTCGTGCCAGATCTCCACGGCGGCGGCCCACATGGTGTAGCGGTCGGTCACGGACTGGTCGGGTTCCGCGGCGACCTCGGTGATGCTGGCGGCGCGCTCGGCGACGAGATCGCCGCCCACGCCGAATCCGCCGACCAGGACCACCGCGGCGGCCGAGGCGGCCGCCAGGGCGCACAGGGCCGTCCGCAGGCCCGTCAGGAGCAGCACCACCGTGCAGGCGGCGGCGGTGGAGATCCACGCCCCCCGGCTGAAGGAGAGGACCAGCGGTACCAGGAGCGCGGCGGCGGTGCCCAGCGCCGCGGGCCGCAGCCACCGGGGTGCTCCGGCGGGCGGGGCGAGCCCGGCGGCCAGGGCGACGACGACGCCGCAGGAGACGGCGGAGGCCATCCCCATGACGTCCGCCGGGCCGAAGGTGCCCACCGCCCGGACACTCTCCCCCCGGTACGAGGCGCCGGTGCCGGTGAGGTACTGGTGGACGCCGACCGCGCCCTGCACCACGGCGACCGCCACCAGCGAGGCGGCGACCGGCCGGGCGTGCCGCGGCGAGCGCAGCGCGAGCACCAGGGCGGCCGGCACCAGGACGAACACCTGGAGCAGGCGGACGTAGCCGGTGAGGCCGGCCACGGGGTCCTGGGCCGTCACCGCCGCCAGCGCCAGGCCGGCGGCCGGCGCCGCCAGGACGGCGGCGGCCGTGGCGTCCAGCGGGCGCGCGCGGGTGCGCAGCGCCCACGCGGCGCAGCACACGACCAGGACGCCCGAGGCGGCGTCGGCGAGGGTGGGGCCCGCGCCTCCCCCGCCGGGCTCCCGGTACGCGGGCACGCACACCAGCAGGACGGTGGCGAGCGCGGGCAGCACCGGCCCGTGGGCGGCTGCCGCCTTCGCGGGACGGGTCCCGCGGGGCCCGGGGGCCGGGGCCCGCACGGGGGCCCCGGGCCCGGTAGGCCCCGCGGGCTGCGCGGTGGCCGTGCCGGCCGCGTTGACCGTGGTGGCCGTCGTCACCTCAGCTGCCCCCGAGCCGGAGGACGGAGCCCGCGGTGCGCAGCAGGATCGAGACGTCCTGCCACAGCGACCAGGTCTCGATGTAGTGGTTGTCGAACCGCGCCCGGTCCTCGATGGAGGTGTCGCCGCGCAGTCCGTGCACCTGGGCCAGCCCGGTGATCCCGGCGGGCATCCGGTGGCGGGCCGCGTAGCCGGGGTGGAGCCGGCTGAAGTGCTGGACGAAGTAGGGGCGTTCGGGCCTGGGTCCGACCAGGCTCATGTCGCCGCGCAGTACGTTCCACAGCTGGGGCAGCTCGTCCAGCGAGGTGCGGCGCAGCACATGGCCGACCGTGCTCATCCGGCGGTCGTCGGCGACGTTCCAGCGTGTCGCCGACTCGTGCTCGTCGCGGGGGCGCAGGGTGCGGAACTTCAGGACGGTGAACGGACGCCCGCCCAGGCCGATCCGCTCCTGACGGAAGATCACCCCGGGCCCGTCGACGATCCGGACCGCGAGTGCGCAGGCCAGCAGCACCGGGGCCGCGGCCACCAGTGCCACGGCGGCCACCGCGACGTCCAGGGCGCGCTTGCCGCGCAGCCCGGCCCGGCGGTGCCGGGGCCGCGGGTCCAGGCGGCGGCACGGGAAGCCCCACAGCTGTTCGGCCGTACGTCCGGCGCCGCGGGCGTGGGGCGCGGCGGCCGGGTGCGCGGCCGGGGACGCCGCGCCGACCACCCACACGGTGCAGTCCAGGTCCGTGAAGATCGGTACGAGCGCCGCGGCCTCCGGGTCCGTGCCGGGGTCGCGGGTGAACACCGCGTCGCGCACGGCGTTCTGGATGGCGGCGCGGACGATGTCCTCGCGTCCGGTGAGCACCGGCACCGAGACGCCCTCGGCCAGTGCCGCGTCGGCCGGTTCTCCCCCCGGCTCGACCACCCCGACCGGGCGCATCCCGTACTCGGGGTGCTCGTACAGGGCGGTGGTGACGCGCCGTCCCGCCTCCCCGGCGCCGACCACCAGGGCGGAGCGCGGTCTGCGGCGTCCGGCACGGCGGCGCGCCAGGTGGACGGCGCCGCGTGCGACGCAGGCCAGGGCCGTGTGGGCGGCCACCGCGGCCGCCAGGACCGTCCACTCCGGGGCCCCGCCCTCCCAGGCCGCGGCCGGGAGCGCGGCGGCCGCGCACCAGGCGGCGGCCGTACCTCCGAGCAGGGCGGGCAGTTCGCCGAGCGCGGTCGGCGCCAGGGCCGTGCGGTAGAGGCCGGCGCGGGCGTTGAGCGGCAACAGGACGGCCAGCAGGACGGCGCACAGCACCGCGGCCGCGAGCGGTCCCCCGCCGCCGCCCGCTCCGGGCGCGGCGGTCACGGTGGTCACGGCGGCGGCCGCCGTGACCGCGGTGAGGCAGTCGGCGGCGGTGAGGAGGGCGGCCGCGCGGCGCCGGTGCGGATTGCCGCGCAGAGCCGGCGGCAGCGGCCGTTGCGCCGGTCCGCGCGGCGGGCCGACGTGGGTCGCCGCGGTGCGGGGCTTGGGTTCTGGCAGGGGCAGGACCCGGCTCGGGTTGGATGTCCCGGTGTTGTCCGTGGTCATCGCCTGATGTGCTCCCTGGTATCGGGGTGGGGGTCGGGATGGGTGCGGGACGGGAGTTCGGCGGCCGGCCGGGGAAGGCGGCCGGCGGTGGGGGCCGGCGTGCGGATCCGCCGGCGTGCGGGCGCGGCGGCGGACCGCTCGGCCAGCACCTCGGCGTACAGCCGTGCGACCCGCTCGGCCGTGTGCCGTACGTCGTGGAAGGCCCTGACGTGCTCGGCGGCCAGCGGCCCCAGCTCGTGCCGGAGCGGCGGATCGGCCAGCAGCGAGGCCAGCGCGCGGGCCAGGGCGCGGGGGTCCTCCGGCGGGACCAGGAATTCGGCGGCGCGGCCCGGCGGGAGGCTCTCGGCCGCGCCGGTCACCGCGGTCGCCACCACCGGGCGGCCGCAGGCCATCGCCTCCAGCGGGACGAGCGCCATCCCCTCCCAGCGGGAGGGGAGCACCACCGCGTCGGCCGCCGCGTACCAGGCCGCCGTGTCCTGTGCCGCCCCGGCGAACAGCACCCCCGCGGGCGCCGCCGAGGCCAGTTCCCGGCGCGACGGGCCGTCGCCGACCAGTACCAGCTGGGCGCCGGGGACGCGGGCGGCGACCTCGGGCCAGGCCCGCAGCAGTACGTCCTGCCCCTTCTGCCGGCACAGCCTGCCGACGCAGACGGCCAGGGGGGCGTGCGGCGGCACCCCGGCGAGCGCGGGCAGGGCGGTACGCGCGCGGGCGCGGGCGGCTTCGTCCGCCGGGCGGAAGCGGCCGGTGTCCACGCCGTTGTGGACCACCGCCCAGCGGGCGCGCACTCCCGACGCCTCGCCGTGCCGCAGCTCGTCGCCGGCCACGCACAGCACGCGGTCCGCCCAGCGGGCCGCCAGCCGCTCCCAGTACAGGGCCAGCCGGGCGGTCGTCCCGCCGACCGCCTCGAAGGACCAGGCGTGCGGCTGGTGGACGGTGGGGACGCGGCCCCGCAGGGCGAGCCGCAGGGCCAGTCCTGCCTTGGCGCTGTGCGTGTGCACCAGGTCGGGGCGGACGCGCCGCACCAGCCGGGCGGCCCGCACCGCCTCGCCGTACAGGCCCGGTCTCGGTTCGCGCAGCGCGGGCCAGTCGGCCACCTCCGCGCCGGCCGCGGCGGCGTCCCGGCCCAGCGCGCCGCCGGGCGGGCAGGCCACCACGGCGCGCGTTCCCACCGCGGTCTGGGCGCGGACCAGGTCGGTGACGACCCTGGCCACCCCGCCGTCCACGGGCTGGGAGAAGTGCAGCACCGTCATGGGAACCGCTTGCCGATCGTTGTGGGACACGCGTGAACTCCCCATTCGCCGAAGCTTTCTGACGTCGTGCCGAGGGCGCCGGTCCGCGGCTCTCAGCGGCGTGCGTCGACCTGCAGGAAGACCGCTCCGAGCTGGTAGCCCTCATCACGGGTGGTGAAGCGGAACGTCAGCGAGTCGCCGCCGCGCACCAGCGCGGGGGTGATGCCGTGAATGTCGGAGTCGTAGCCCAGCGTGTCGGGGTACGCGGGCACGCGGGGCGCCGGGCGGCCGTGGTCGGTGATCGTGGAGTTCATGGGGTCGTCGGCGGGGTTGGCCGCGTCGCGCACCCGGTGGGCGGGTGCGGTCCCGGTGCCCACCGTCAGCGTCTCCCCGCCCCGGCCGCGGTCGCCGTCGTAGGCCACCACGCCCGCGGCCCCGGACGCCCCGGGCGGCACCGGCAGGGCCTCGGCGGTGATCTCGAGGGCGCCCCTGGAGGGGGTCATGGCCTCGTAGCCGTCCATGAGCACCAGGTGGCGCAGCGGCTCCTTCGGGTGGGCGTAGGCCGCCACCAGCGTCCAGCCGCCCCAGGCACCGGCGGGTGAGCGGCCCGCGGCGACGTTGAGCTGGGCGACGGTGTAGGAGCCGCCGCCGGACCGCGCGACCAGGCCGGTGACGTCGGCCGAGGCGGTGTAGCCGTCCATGACCGGGGTGCGGCGGTGGCCGACGACGGTGTCGGCGAGTACCTCCTTGTACCGGCCGCCCGGCTCGGCGATCAGAACCCGTCCGTTGTCCTCGGGGGGCTTCTGTTCGCCGACCCGGAGGTTGCCGCCCCAGTACAGCCGGGCGTAGGTGACGCGCGCCCCGGCGGGCAGGCGCAGCTCCGCGCTGCCGGAGTTGTAGGTGTTGGGGTCGTCGTCGATGTCGACGTAGGTCATCTCGTAGTCGCCGTTGTTCCCCTTCGCCGCCCCCTTCCGGGCCTGTGCGCACGGCGGCGTGCCGGTGGCGGCGGGAGCGAGGCAGGTGGCCGCCGAGTTGGCGGCGCGCACGATGCCACCGTGCTGGGTGGCGCGGTACCGCTCCCCGAAGGGGATGCGCGGCGCCTCGCCGGGCGCGGGCGCGGCCGCGGTCGGCGGCAGCGCCATCGCCAGGGCCGCGGCTGCCAGTGCGCACAGCACTCCTCGGCTGGTGAGCCCCAGGGAAACACGCATGGACTTTCTCCGATCGATACCGTTCAAATCGGAGCAAACCATGGCAGACGTGTGCACCCTCGCCGGAGGTGACGCGCGGGGGTTGCGCCGAGCGTGTGACCGCCCGGATCAGCTTCCGGCGCGTACGGCATCCGCTTGCGGCGGTACGGCCCACAGGAGAGCACCGGAACGGTGATCCCGCTGGGCCCTCCGGGTGGTCCTGCGCATCACCGCTGTTGGACCGCTTCCGGACCGGACAACCCATTCACAGCCCGGATCGACCACGGTTCGAAGAATCCCGAAAGGAGAACGGCGATGATCCGTATCGCCAAGACCGCCGCGATCGCCGCGGCCGCCTGCGCCCTGGTTCTCGGCGGCGCGGGAGCCGCGTCTGCCTGCGGAGACCAGCCCGGCGGTCACAAGGGCGGCCACGAGCAGGGCCACCACGGCGACGGTCACAAGAAGGACCGGAAGAAGGACCGGAAGAAGGACGACGGCAAGGGCCGCGAGAAGGACCAGGAGAAGGGACACAAGAAGGACGACGGCAAGGGCCACGAGAAGGACCACCGCAAGGGCGGGGACGACAACCGCGGAGGCGGCCGCGACGGAGGCTACGGCGCCTACGCCGGGGCGGTGGCCTTCGGGTCCCCGGGTGTCCTCAGCGGCAACGTGGTGCAGGTACCGGTCGACTTCGGCCTCAACTTCTGCGGCAACCAGCTGACCGTCATCGGCGCGCTGAACTCGTCCTCCGGGAACGTCTGCGTCAACAGGTGATCCGGTGCCTCCGCCCCGCCCCGCCCTGTCGGCGGGGCGGAGGCCGTTTCGGCCTCGGGAGCGTCACCCCGGGCGCTCCCCGCGGCGAGGCTCAGGGGCCGCCCTCCTCCCCCTGCTCCCGCACCGCGTCCCGCTCCCCCGCCGCGTCGCGCGGCAGGTTGCGGCCGGCCGGCGGATCCACCTCCACCGGCGGGGTCCAGGGGCCGCGCTCCACGGTCTCGCCCGGCTGCATCCCCGGAGTCGGCCCCGCGGCGATCTCGGGCTGCTCCATGTCGTCGGCGGCCACGGCGTGCACATCGCCCTTGCCCAGCGGGGAGGCTCCCGGTTCCCCCTCGCCTCCGGGCTCCCAGTGATCCTCGCCCGTGCCCGTGTCCTCGCCGCTTCGGGGCCGCTCCTGGCCCGGAGCGTACGTGGCGTTGCCCGGGTTCCGCGTCCGCTCGGCCTCCTCGGCGATCTCACGGGCGCGCCGCTGCCTGTCCGTGCCCTCGTCCTCAGCGGACATGGCCTCGCTCCTCTCCACGGGGCCCGGAGCCCGGGGGTCCCCGAATGCTTCCCGACGGCGGATCTCGCCGACGCGGCGCGGGTACCCGGCGACCATGGGAAACATTCTGGTCGGCACCTGCTCGTGGACGGACCCCGCGCTGGTCGGCAGCGGGTGGTACCCCTCATCGGCCGGGGACGCGGAGGGCCGGCTGCGGTACTACGCCGGGCGTTTCGGTCTGGTCGAGGTGGACTCGACGTACTACGGGCTGCCCAGCACGCGCAACAGCCGACTGTGGGCCGAGCGCACTCCCGACGGGTTCGTCTTCGACGTCAAGGCGTTCTCCCTGCTCACCGGCCACTCCACCCGGGCCGGTTCGCTTCCGGCACAGCTGCGCCCGGCCGGTGCCCCCGCGAACGCCCGGGTGCGGGCCGGCGTGCTGGGGCCGGCGGCCGTGGAGGAGGTGTGGCGGCGCTTCTCCGGCGCGCTGGAGCCGCTGCGCGCGGCCGGACGGCTGGGCGCGGTGCTGATGCAGTTCCCGCCGTCGCTGCGGCCCGGGCCCGACGCGGAGGCGTTCCTGGAGCGATGCCTGGGGCGTGCGAGCGCACTGGGGTGGCGCACGGCGGTGGAGTTCCGCGACCCTCGCTGGTACGCGCCCGAGTGCGCCGCCGACACGGCCGACCTCGCCAAGCGCCACGGCGCGGCGCTGGTCGCGGTGGACACCGCGCGCGGCCTGGCCGCGTCCGTGCCGCCGGTCGCCGCCGCGACCGCGCCACAGCTGTCGGTGGTCCGCTTCCACGGCCGCAGCCCACACTGGGGCACCGGCTCCAAGGAGGACTCCTACCGGCACCGCTACACCGGGGAGGAGCTGGCCGAATGGGTTCCGCGGATACGGGCACTGGCGGAGCGGACCGACCGGGTGCACGTGCTGTTCAACAACTGCTGCGGCGACGCGGCCGTCCGCGCCGCCGAGGCGATGAGCGACCTGTTGGGGTGATGCGGCCTTGACCGAGCCGGGCGGAGAGAGGAACGCGCGGGCGGACGCGGGCCGGCGCACGGGGTCGCGGGAGCGCGACCCCGCCGTGGTGCGCGCGCTGCTGGAGCTCCACGGCCGCACGTACGCGCGGGAGGCGGGCATCCGGCTGCGGAGCACCCCCGTGCCGCTGTACCGGCTGCTGGTGCTCTCGCTGCTGCTGAGCGCCCGCATCCGGGCGGACACCGCGGTGTCCGCGGCCCGAGCCCTGTTCGACGCCGGGCTGGGCGACGCGCGGAGCATGGCCGAGTCTGCCTGGCGGCGGCGGGTGGACGCGCTGGGCGCGGGCGGCTACCGCCGGTACGACGAGCGGACGGCCACCCAGCTCGGCGACGGCGCGGAGCTGCTCCTCCAGCGCTACCGGGGGGATCTGCGCGGGCTGCGCGAGGAGAGCGGGGCGGGCGAGCGGCTCCAGCGCTTTCCCGGCATCGGGCCGACCGGGGCCGACATCTTCCTGCGCGAAGCCCAGGGCGTCTGGCCGGAGTTCGCTCCGTACCTCGACCGCAGGACCCGCGAGGGCGCGCAGCGGCTGGGGCTGCCCGCCGGCTCCCGGGAGCTGGCGCGGCTGGTGCGGCAGGAGGAACTGCCCCGGCTGGCCGCGGGGCTGGTGCGCGTCGCCCTCGACCGGAGAGCCGCCGACGAGGTGCTCGCCGCGGCGGAGGCGTGAGTCCACTTTTCCTTTCCACGCCATTTCCGTGCCGCCGCGCGCTGTTTCCGCGCCGTTGCGCGCGGCGCCGTGCCGCCCTGCGCCGCGCTGTGCCGTTCCCGGGCTTTCGCGGTGGGCGCCGGAGGCGGGCTCTTGCCGTCATACGGAGAGCGCGTCTATCTTTGGCGCGCTCTCCAACGCAATTGCGTGAGAGCTCAACTGACGGACCGCCGGATACGGCGTAGGGGAGGGACCGGCTGTGGCCGGAAAAGGGCGTCATCGCCGTTACAAGCCCAACGCGGTTTCCCGCGCGTCGCTGACCGTCACCGCGGGAGGGGCCGGAATCGCCATCCCGCTGATCGGGGCCGCCGCCGCCCACGCCGCGCCCGAGGAGATCTGGAACAAGGTCGCCGCGTGCGAGAGCAGCGGGAACTGGAATATCAACTCCGGTAACGGTTTCTACGGCGGTTTACAGTTCAAGCAGAGCACCTGGCAGGAATTCGGCGGTACCGCCTACGCTCCGCGTGCCGATCTCGCCACCAGGGACGAGCAGATAGCCGTCGCCGAGCGGGTGCTCGACGGGCAGGGTCCGGCCGCCTGGCCGGTGTGCTCGGCCCGGTCCGGTCTGACCTGGGAGCACCGGGGCTCCGGCACCACGGCGGAGACCTCCTCCGAGACCGCCCCCGGGACGGAGGGCAACCAGCCTCGCACCCAGACGCAGACACAGGCGCAGGTGCGGGCACAGACGCGGGCCGAGACCTCGAAACCGGCCGCGAAGCCCGCCGACAAGCCCTCCGACGGCGGCCGGACGTATGTGGTGGCGGGCGGCGACACCCTCTCCGGGATCGCCGACGAGCACGATGTGCGCGGCGGCTGGCAGACGCTGTACGAGCGCAACCGCACGGTCGTGGGCGGCGACCCGGACCTGATCTTCCCCGGGCAGCGGCTCAGCCTCCAGCAGGGCGGCGCGGCCCGGACGCAGCAGGACGACGCCCCCGGCCGGAGCACCACCGTGCCCCGGCAGAAGAGCGCGCCGAAGGCCGGGGAGAAGCCGAAGGCACAGGAGAGACCGGAGGCAGAGGCCGAGCCCGAGGCCCGGGAGAAGCCTCAGGAGCAGGCCGCGCCGGCGGAGAAGGACAAGCCCCGGGAGAAGCCTCAGGAGAAGATCAGAGCGCAGGCCGAGCCCGAGCGGGCCGAGCGCAAGACCTCCAAGGCACAGGCGTCCCCCGGCTACGCCCCGCCCATCAGCGGCGTCTCCCCCACCACCGCGTACCGCCAGTCGGGCAGCGGCTGGTCCAGCGGCTACCACACCGGCGTCGACTTCCCCGTCTCCACGGGCACCTCCGTGCAGTCCGTCAGCCGCGGGCAGGTCGTCTCGGCCGGCTGGGGCGGCGCGTACGGCTACCAGGTGGTCATCCGGCACTCCGACGGCCGCTACAGCCAGTACGCCCATCTGTCGGCGATCTCCGTGCGCTCCGGCCAGCAGGTCAACGCCGGCCAGCGGATCGGGCGCTCGGGGTCCACCGGCAACAGCACCGGCCCCCATCTGCACTTCGAGATCCGCACCGGCCCCGGCTACGGCTCGGACATCGACCCGCTGGCCTATCTGCGCGCCAACGGCGTGCGGATCTGACCCGCGCACACCCGCCCCCCCCGCCCGGCACGACACCGGGCGGGGCGGCCGTCACCCGATGTCGCGCCGCTCCAGCGGGCGGGTCGCGGGGCCCTGGATCACCGAGCCGTCCGTGGCGAAGCGCGAGCCGTGACACGGGCACTCCCAGGCCCGTTCCGCGTCGTTGAAGTGGACCAGGCAGCCAAGGTGGGTACAGCGGGCCGAGACGGCGTGCAGCTGCCCGTCGGCGTCGCGGTGGACGGCGCAGCGGCTCCCGCCGACCCGTACGACCGCGCCGCCGCCCGGGGCGATGTCGTCGACGGAGTCGGCGTGGGAGGGGCGCAGCCGGTCGCCGACGAAATGCTTGGCGACGCCGGCCTGCAGGCCCAGCAGCGAGGGCGCGTCGCGGAAGCCGGGCAGCCGCCGGGGGTCGTACAGCTTCGCCCAGGCCGGCAGGTCGCCGCCGGTGACGTACCGGGCCAGCAGCCGGCCCGCCAGCACCCCGCTCGCCATCCCCCAGCCGCCGAAGCCGGTGGCGACGTAGGTGTGGCGCGCGCCGGGGTGGAACGGTCCGATGTACGGCACCCGGTCGGTGGAGCTGTTGTCCTGGGTGGCCCAGCGGTGGACGATCCGGGCGCCGGGGAAGCGCTCGCGCGTCCAGGCCTCCAGCCTGCCGAAGCGCTCGGTGACCTCGGCCGTGCCCGGCGGGAACTTCTCACCGGTGACGATCAGGAGCCGCTGCCCGTCCCCGTAGGGCGCGGTGCGCACCGAGCGGGTGTCGTTCTCGGGGGTCAGGTACATCCCGGCCGGGTCCTGTTCGGCGGGGATCGCGGCGGCGACGACCAGTTCGCGGTGCGGCTCCAGCCGGGAGAACAGCAGCGCGCGGTCGAAGACGGGGTAGTGGGTGGCCACCACGACGGCGTTCGCGGTGACCGTGGCGCCGTTCTCGGCGGTCACCCTGCACGGCTCACCCTCCTCCAGGCCCACCACGCGGGTGCGCTCGGCGATCCGCCCGCCGCGCCGCACCAGGTCCTGTGCGAGCGTCAGGAGGAACTTGCGCGGGTGGAACTGCGCCTGGTCGGCCACGCGTACCGCGCCCCGGACGGGGAAGGGCAGACCGGTCTCGGTGACGTAGGCGGCGGGCAGGCCGGCCTCGGCGGCTGCCTCGGCCTCGGCCCGCAGCTTTTGGGCCGTCTCCTCGGACTCGGCCCAGGTGTGGGCGGGCACGCGCTCCAGCTCGCAGTCCACGTCCAGCTCGGCGGCGGTCGCGGCCAGGTGCCCGATCGCGTCCTGCTGGGAGAGCGCGTACATCCGGGCGCCGTCGGCGCCGTGCTTGCTCCGCAGCTCGTCGTAGACCATGCCGTGCAGGGAGCTGACCTTGGCGGTGGTGTGGCCGGTGACCCCGGCGGCGATCCGGTCGGCCTCCACGACGGTGACCTGGCGGCCGGCGCGGGCGAGCTCCCAGGCGGTGCACAGGCCCGCGATGCCGCCGCCGACCACCACGACGTCGGTGTCGGTGCCGCTGCCGGGCTCCAGCGGCGGGTGGGTGGCCCCGGGGGTGACGGGGGCGGTCGCCAGCCAGTACGACTCGTTGTCGGCGGGGGAAGCGCTCACGGCCGGCGGCTCCTTCCGGGCTCGGGACGCACTCCGGTCCCCTCACCCTCACCGGAGGGGCCGACCTCGCCCACGCCCTGGGGCGGGCCGGTCTGCTCGGAGTCCTCCTCGCCCCTGAGCTGGCCGACGTCGCGGTCCTCCTCCACGGTGTGGACGGCCGACTCCTCCGGGGACAGTCCCTCGGCCGCGGACTCGTGGGAGAACACGTCCTGGTTGGCGGGCCGCTCCCCGAGCGGGTCGTCGCTGAGCTGGCCGGTCTCGTCCTCCGGGGGGCCGGAGGCCCGGGAGGTCTCGCCCACGTCGGGTTCCTCCTCGGCGAGCCGGCCGTCCAGGGGTTTGCCCTCCAGCTGCTCGGAGTAGGTGGTGCCCCACTCCTCGGCGGCCACCGGGCGCTCGCCGGGGACGGGCATCTGCTGCGGGTCGTTCGCCCACTCCTGCTCGGGCATGCCGTTCTGCAGGTCGGGGATGCCCTCGTCCTCGGGGCGGCCGCCCGGGTCGTAGGGGGCGTCCAGTGCCGAGTCGCCGGGGCTGGGGCCGGTGGCGGGCTCTCCCTCGGGGGGCAGGCCGGGGGTCTCGTCGTCGTTGACGGTGGCGTCCTCCTCCGCCAGTTTGGGCCTGCTCCCGTCGCCCGCGGCGGTGGGCTCGTTCTCGTCAGCCATGGTCGGTCTCCCTCCGGGTCCCGGTGTCGGTCAGGGTCGCGCACGCGTCGGTGATCCGGTCGGCTCTCATCGACCCGCCCGGTACCCGCCGGTACCGGACGGAAACGCGCGGTGTGCCCCGGCTGCGCCCCGATCGTGGCGTTTCCGGGGCGCCGGCGCGGGTACCGCGGCGCATCGCGTCCGGCGCGGGGGGACGGGAAGCGTCCAGGGGGCCGCGGGAAGCCTCGGTGGCGCCCCGGGCGTGCCCGGGGCGAACGGCCGCGGTACCCGTGGCCCGCCCCGGAGGACCCCCGCCCGTTTCGCCGGACGGGCCGGGGGTACCCACACTGCCGTGACCAGGGATGGAACCACCGGGGGACTGACCATGGGGGTCGAGGAGGAGTTCCTCCTGGCCGACCCGACGACCGCCCGCGCCGTGGCCGGTGCCCAGGCGGTGCTGCGCCGCGCCCGCCACGAGGCGTCCGCCGCCGACGGCTCCGGCTACAAGGCGGAGTTCCTCTCCAGCCAGGTGGAGTCCGCCACCGGGGTGTGCACCTCGCTGGAGGAGATCCGCAGGGAGCTGGCGGAGGACCGCGCCCGGCTGGTGGACGCCGCCCGTGAGGAGGGTCTGCTGCTGCTGTCCTCCGGGACGGCCGTGCTGAGCGACGGGCGTCCCCCGGTGGCCGAGGGGGAGCGCTTCCGCCGCATCTCGGAACTCTTCGCCGACATCGTGGACGACTACCAGGTGTGCGGCTGCCACGTCCATGTGGGTGTGCCGGACCGGGAGACGGCGGTGGCCGTGGTCAACCGGGTGCGGCGCTGGCTGCCGACACTGCTGGCGCTGTCGGTCAACTCCCCCTTCTGCGAGGGCCGCGACCGCGGTTACGCCAGCTGGCGCATGATGGAGCAGCTGCG
This sequence comes from Streptomyces verrucosisporus, assembly GCF_017114865.1. GTDB lineage: Bacteria > Actinomycetota > Actinomycetes > Streptomycetales > Streptomycetaceae > Streptomyces > Streptomyces fenghuangensis. Next base: position 96,360 of record NZ_JADEYH010000005.1, read on the forward strand.
CTTCCCCGCCGCCGGGATGCCTCCCCGCTTCCCCGACGCCGCCTTCCACGACGCGGAGGTGGAGCGGCTGGTGTCCTACGGGGCGCTGATCGACGACCGGATGAGCTTCTGGCTGATGCGCCCCTCGCCGTGGCTGCCCACGGTCGAGTTCCGGGTCGCGGACGCGGCGGCCACCGTCGACGACGCGGTGCTCCAGGCCGCGCTGGGGCGGGCCCTGGTGCGCCGGGCGCTGGCCGACCTGGAGGCGGGGCTGCCGGAGCCGGAACCGGACGAGCGGGCGGCCCGGGCCGCGGTGTGGGCCGCGGCGCGCTACGGGCTGCGGGGCGACGGCGTCGACCCGGTCACCCGTGCCCGTGTGCCGGCCGGTGAACTGCTTGGCGCGCTGCTGCGGCACGTCGCGCCCGCCCTGGAGGAGACCGGCGACACCGAGACCGTACGGAGGCTGGTGGAGGCGGTGCGCGAGGACGGCACCGGGGCCGAGAGGCAGCGGCGTGCCTGGGCGCGGGGCGGCCCCCGGGCGGTGGTGGAACTGCTGGCCGCCCAGACCGACGCGAGGGAGCACAAGCGGGCATGACGACGACCACCGGTACGGCCGCCGGTACGGCCTACTCCGCCACCGGCGCCCCCTCGGGCGCCGTCACAGCGGAACTTCCCTCGGCGCGCGGAGAGTTGAGCTCAGCGGTGCTGGCAGCCCTGGCCGCCCCGCCACCCGCGCGACTGCCGTCGTCCCTCGGGGCGGCGGTGGAGAGGGCCGATCCGTACGGCGAGGATCTGCAACTGGCCCTGTACGTCTGCTACGAGCTGCACTACCGGGGCTTCGCGGGTGTGGCGGCCGAGTGGGAGTGGGATCCGGACCTGCTGCGGTTGCGCGCCGGTCTGGAGCGGGTCTTCCTGAGCGCCCTGCGCCGCGACACCCTCACCGGCACGGCCTCGGACTCGGACGTCGCCGCCGCGCTGGAGCCGCTGCTGGTGGAGCCGGCCGAGGGCGGCGGGGTGTCGGACTTCCTGCTGCGCGAGGGCGAGTGGTGGCAGATGCGCGAGTACATAGCGCACCGCTCGGTCTACCACCTCAAGGAGGCCGACCCGCACGCCTGGGTCATCCCCCGTCTCGACGGCCAGGCCAAGGCGTCGCTGGTGGCGGTGGAGTACGACGAGTTCGGCGGGGGCCGCGGGGAGCGGGTGCACGCCCGGCTGTTCGCGGACCTGATGGCGGGCATGGGCCTGGACCCGTCCTATCTGCGCTGTCTCGACGACGTGCCCGCCCCGGTCGTCGCCGGGGTGAACCTGATGTCGCTGTGCGGGCTGCACCGGGCGCTGCGCGGCGCGCTGGTGGGCCATTTCGCGGCGGCCGAGATCAGCACCGCGCCCAGCGCCCGGAAGATGGCCAGGGCGCTGGAGCGGCTGGGCGCCGCGCCCGAGTGCGTGCTGTTCTTCACCGAGCACATCGAGGCGGACGCCGTGCACGAGCAGGTGATGCGCCGGGACGTCATCGGCGATCTGCTGGCGCGCGAGCCGGAGCTGGCCGCCGACGTGGTGTTCGGCATCCGCGCCACCGAGCTGCTGGAGGAGCGCCTGGCGGAGCATCTGCTGGGCGCCTGGCGCGCGGGCACCACCTCGCTGCGGCGTCCGCTGGAGGTCTGACGGGTGTCCGGGGGCGGGCGAGGGCCGGGTCAGCCCCGGCCCTCGCCCGCCCCCGCCTCCGGATCCGTGTCCGCGTTCCCCTCCGGGTCCGTTCCCGCGGGCCTCGGGCGCCGCTCCTTGCGGCGGTGGCTGGTGTCGCACCACGGATAGCGGTGGCTGCGGCGGCAGGTGCACAGGGCGACCGTGAAGCGGTCCGAGCGGGTGATGCGGCCGTCGGGGAGGACGACCTCCACCGGGCCCTCCACCAGCACCGGGCCCTCGGGGTCGATCACCACGCGCCGGGCGCGGTCCTCGCCCGCGGGTTCAGGGACGGTCGGCACGGACCACCACCAGTTCCTCGGTGCGCTGCCCCGGGGCGATCAGGCCCCGCTCCTCCAGCCAGGCGGTGCGCTCGCGCAGCACCGGGCCGAACGGGATGGTGGTGCGGGCCACCACCGAGGACTTCAGCCCCCGCTCGCGCAGCAGACCCAGCGTCACCTGTGTGCCGCACAGCGCGGAGTGGACCATCAGCACGGTGCCGCCCGGGGCCAGCAGCGAGGGCGCGTACGCGCACAGCCGGTCCAGCACCGCGCGGCCGTCCGGCCCGCCGTCCCAGCACATCGCCGCGCCCCTGCGGGGCGGTTCGCGCCGCGGGGAGGGGACGTACGGCGGATTGGTGAGGACCAGGTCGAAGGGGCGCCCGTGCTCGGCCTCGGTCAGGGCGTCGGTGAGATCGCCGCGCCGTACCGCCAGCGGCAGCCGGTGCAGCCAGGCGTTGCAGCGGGCGGCGAGCACGGCACGGGGCGATGCGTCCAGTGCCACCGCCTCGGCCGCGCCCATCCGCAGGGCGGTCATGGCGAGCACTCCGGTGCCCGTGCAGAGGTCCAGGACGCGGGCTCCGGGGGCGAGCGCGGCGTCGTGCAGCGCCTGCCTCAGCAGCCAGGTGTCGTCCTGCGGCGCGTACACCCCGGGGGGCCTGAGCAGCAGCATGAACACCGGATACCTCGTTTGCCCCTCCCCTAACGTGCCCGTCCGGGCGGCGGGGCCGGGACTGGCCGGCCCGCACCGGGGTACCCGGCCGGTCCCCTGTGAAGAGAGGTGGAGAGCGATGAAGGCAGTGGTCTGGCACGGCCGGCGCGATGTACGGGTGGACGAGGTCCCCGACCCGGCGGTCCGCGAGCCGACGGACGCGGTGGTGCGGATCACGTCGAGCGGGCTGTGCGGCTCGGACCTGCACCTGTACGACGTGCTGACCCCGTTCATGACGGAGGGTGACATCCTCGGGCACGAGCCGATGGGCATCGTGGAGGAGGTCGGCCCGGAGGTACCCGGCCTCTCCCCCGGCGACCGTGTGGTGATGCCGTTCCAGATCGCGTGCGGCAGCTGCTTCATGTGCTCGCAGGACCTCCAGACCCAGTGCGAGACGACCCAGAACCGCGAGTTCGGCACCGGCGGCTCGCTCTTCGGCTACACCAAGCTCTACGGCCGGGTGCCCGGCGGCCAGGCCCAGTACCTGCGGGTGCCGCAGGCGCACTACGGGCCGGTCAAGGTGCCCGAGGGGCCGGCCGACGACCGCTACCTGTACCTGTCGGACGTACTGCCGACGGCCTGGCAGGCGGTGGCGTACGCGGACGCGCCCAAGAGCGGCACGCTGGCCGTGCTGGGCCTGGGCCCCATCGGTGACATGGCGTGCCGGATCGCGCTGCACCTGGGGGTGGAGAAGGTGATCGGCGTGGACCTGGTGCCCGAGCGGCTGGAGCGGGCCCGGGCGCGCGGTGTGGACGTGCTGGACCTCACCGAGCACGACGACGTCGCCGACGTCATCCGGGAGAAGACCGGCGGGCGCGGCGCGGACGCGGTCATCGACGCGGTGGGCATGGAGGCCCACGGCAGCGCGGTCGCCGAGATGGCGCAGAAGTCGGCCGGGCTGCTGCCGAAGAAGATCGCCGAGAAGCTGATGACCACGGCGGGCGTGGACCGGCTGGCCGCCCTCCAGCTCGCCATCGACGCGGTACGGCGCGGCGGGACCATCTCCGTCAGCGGCGTCTACGGCGGGATGACCGACCCGCTGCCGCTGCTCACCCTGTTCGACAAGCAGATCCAGCTGCGCATGGGCCAGGCCAACGTGCGGCGCTGGATTCCGGAGATCCTGCCGCTGCTGACGGACGAGGACGTGCTGGGCGTGGACGACTTCGCCACCCACCACGTGCCGCTGGAGAAGGCCCCCCAGGCGTACGAGATGTTCCAGAAGAAGACCGACGGTGCGGTGAAGGTCGTACTGCGGCCGTAGGGCCCGGCCGCCCTCCTTCCGCCCTCACGGCGGGCGGCGCGGGCCGGGGACCTGGACCTCACGGCCCGCGCCGCCCGCCCCCTCCCGGGCCCGCCGTGCGCTCGCGCCTGCGGCGTACCAGCACGATGATCAGATCGGTCACGCCCACCAGGGTCAGCGCGGCGCAGATCCAGGCGATGGTGCGCAGCGAGTCCGCACTGGGGGCGTCGCCCGGACCCGAGTCCGCCGCCCAGAGGGCGAAGAACACCGTCCCGGCCAGGAAGACCGGGATGTACAGGACGGACAGCAGCAGCCGCAGTCCCAGCGGGCTGCGGGCCGTCACGGGTTCGGTGCCGGTGCGCGACCGGCCGGGGATCCGCATGCGGGTGCACCTCCTCGCTCGGCTCCGGTCTCTCCGGTGTCCTCCGGCCGCGCCGGGTACCCGCCGCCGCTCCCGGCCATGCCACCGCGCCGGGGCGTCATGGGCGCGGACGGCGCGGCGCTGTTGCCGCGGGCTCCCGCCCGCTGACAGGGTTTCCGGGGTCCGAGCGTTTCCGGATACCACGGAGGCTCCATGCCCGTCCGACATGTCCGCCGCGCCCGTCGTCCCCGTTCCCCGCGCTCCCCGTTCCGCCGCGGCGCCTGCGCCGCGGCGGCTCTGGTCACCTCGCTGGCCCTGGCGCTGCCGGCGCCGGCGGCGGCCCCCTCCGCAGCCGCGGAGGGGGCCGACACCGGCCGCGAGCCGCCCGCGAAGCGGCCGGTCGCCACCGGGTACGGCGGCGCGGTCTCCAGCGTCGACCCGTACGCCTCCCGCGCCGGTCTGGAGGTGCTGCGCGCGGGCGGCAACGCGGTGGACGCCGCCGTGGCCACCGCGGCGGCGCTCGGCGTCGTCGAACCCTACTCGGCGGGTGTCGGGGGCGGCGGCTACCTCGTCCACCACGAGGCGCGCACCGGCCGCGTCCACACGATCGACGGCCGGGAGACCGCGCCGGCCGCCATGCGGCCGGACTCCTTCCTGGACCCGGCCACCGGGAAACCGGTCCCCTTCGACGAGGCGGTCAATTCCGGTCTTTCCGTGGGCGTTCCCGGCACCCCCGCGACCTGGGAGGCGGCCCTGGACAGATGGGGGAGCATCTCCCTGGCCAGGGCGCTGCGGCCCGCCGTCCGCCTGGCTGAGCGCGGTTTCACCGTGGACGAGGAGTTCCGCGCCCAGACGGCGCGGAACGAGGACCGCTTCCGCGACTTCACCCCCACCGCCGAGCTGTTCCTGCCCGGCGGCGAACTGCCCGAGGCGGGCTCGCGGTTCCGCAACCCCGGCCTGGCCGACACCTACCGGCTGATGGCCCGCGAGGGCGCGGACGCGCTCTACCAGGGGCGGCTCGCCCGCGAGATCGCCTCCACCGTCCGCAGGCCGCCCGTGGCGCCGGGCGCCGGGCGCCGGGTGCGGCCGGGCCTGATGACCACCGGTGACCTCGGCCGGTACCGCGTACTGCACCGGAGGCCGACGAGGGTGGACTACCGGGGCCTGGAGGTGTACTCCATGGCCCCGTCCTCCTCCGGCGGCACCACCGCCGGCGAGGCGCTGAACATCCTGGAGGGTTTCGACCTCGCCGGGATGGACCGCGCCCGGGCGCTCCACCACTACCTGGAGGCGAGCCGCATCGCGTACGCCGACCGCGGCCGCTGGGTGGGCGACCCGGCGTTCTCCGACGTGCCCACCGAGGAGCTGCTCTCGGAGCGTTTCGCCAAGGAGCGGGCCTGCCTGATCGACCCGGGCCGGGCGCTGGACAGTCCGCTGGCGCCCGCCGACCCGCGCGACCCGGACTCCTGGGACTGCTCCGCGGGCAGGGGCGGCGCTCAGGACCACGAGGGCCCGTCCACCACCCATCTGGTCACCGCCGACCGCTGGGGGAACGTGGTGTCGTACACGCTCACCATCGAGCAGACCGGCGGCTCGGCCATCACCGTGCCCGGCCGGGGCTTCCTGCTCAACAACGAGCTGACGGACTTCGACTTCACACCCCTGTCGGAGGATGTGGCCGGTCCGAACCTGCCCGGTCCGGGCAAGCGGCCGCGCAGCAGCATGGCACCCACGATCGTGCTGGAGGACGGCCGTCCGCTGCTGGCGCTGGGCTCGCCGGGCGGCTCCACCATCATCACCACCGTGCTGCAGACCCTGCTCAACCGGCTCGACCTGGGCATGGCGCTGCCCGAGGCGGTCGCGGCGCCGCGGCTGTCGCAGCGCAACACCGCGGCCACGCCGGCGGAGCCGGCCTTCCTGGAGTCGGCCGCCGAGCGGGCGCCGCTGGAGCGGCTGGGCCACCGGTTCACCCCGTCGCCGCGGATCGGCGCGGTGGCAGCGCTGGAGGTCCTGCCCGACGGGCGGGTGCGGGCCGTCGCAGAGCCGGAACGGCGCGGCGGGGGCTCGGCGATGGTGGTGCGCCCCTCACGCCGTTAGGGACCTCGGCTCGGGGAGCCGGAGGACGGCCGGGCCGCGTCAGACCTCTCGGCGCCGTCCGTCCCCGGCGCCGTCCTCCGGCTCGTCCTCGGCCCCGTCCCCGCTCCCGGTGTCGCCCGGCTCCGCCGCGGCCTCCGGGTCCGGGGGCCCCAGCCTCCCGGCCAGTTCGTCCATCACCAGGGTGCTCCGGTCCACCGCGCCGGTGCGGTAGGCGACCCGGCCGATGACCTGACCGGCGACGGGCACGGTGAACAGCTGGAAGAGGGCGACGAGCAGCAGCAGCCCGGCGTAGGGCGGCGGCACCCGCAGGGCCGCGCCCAGCAGGGACAGCAGTACGCCCAGGGTCTGTGCCTTGGAGGAGGCGTGGAGCCTGGAGGCGGTGTCGGGAAAGCGCAGCAGCCCCAGTGCCCCCAGCAGACAGAAGAGGGCACCGGTCAGCAGCAGTACGGCCGAGGCGGTGGCCAGCACGACCTCGCCCGCGCCGGCCGCCAGCCGGGTCATCGCAGCTCCTCCCGTTCCTCGATGAGCCGTGCCGCCGTCATCGCACCGATGAAACCGAGCAGCGCCAGCACGACCAGCACGGGCACGAACGTGGTGTACTCCCACACCGCGATGGCCACGCAGGCCCCGGCGACCAGCAGCGTCACCAGCACCTCCACCGCGATGATCCGGTCCAGGGAGCGCGGGCCGCGCACCAGTCTGACCAGGACCAGCACCGCGGCGGCCGAGAGCAGGGCCAGGGCGGCGACGGCGACCGCGCTCACCTGCGAACCCCCTTCGCCCGCCCGTCCCCCGGAAGCAGGCGCTCGCGCGCTTCGGCGGTGCCCAGGGCCCGCACCACACGGCGCTGGTCCTCGAGCGTCGCCGTGCGCCATTGCGGGGCCTGCGAGGCGTCGCGCACCGGCAGCGCGTGAACGTACAGCCTGCGCCGCCCGCGGTCGATCTCCAGCACCAGCGTGCCCGGTGTCAGCGTGACCAGATGGGAGGTGGCGGTGATCAGCAGATCGGTGTCCGCCTCCAGATGCACCTCCAGCACCGCGGCCCTGGTCCGCGGCCCGCGCAGCACTGCCTCCCGGGCCACCACGAGAGCCGAGCGGACCAGGTCCACCAGCATGTTCCCGGCCATGGCGGCCAGTCCGAGGGGGTGGACCGAGGCCCGGTGGCCGATCGGCGGCAGCGGGAAGAGCACCGCCACCGCCACCGCCACCGCCGCGCCGCAGACCAGCACGACGGGGCTCACCGACCCCCACAGCACGGTCCACAGCAGCCACAGCCAGAGCACCACCGACCAGCGTCCCCGCAGCCGGTTCCCGGCGGGGGGCGCGGCGGTGGTGGTGTCGTCCGCGGAACTCATCGGCGCTCCCGCTCCTCGGTTCGGTGGGTGCTTCGGTCGTCCTCGCCGCCCGGGTCCTCCCCGCCGCCCCGGATCCGCCCGGCGCTCGGTGTGCGTGCGGACTCTCCGGGCTCTCCGGTCCCTTCGGCCTCCCGGACGTCCGTGGGGATCGCGCCCCGCACCCCGAGCACCGCCTCCAGGTAGGCGTCGCGCTCCAGGAGGTCCACCGCCGCGCGCTCGCCGACCCGTGCCACCGGTCCGGCGCCCAGCGCGATCGCCACGCCGATCAGCACGGTGCCGGCCGTGGCACCCGCCATCAGCCGTGTCCCGGCGACGCGGGGCCGCGCCCGGGAAGGCCGTTCGGTTCCCGTGGCGAACACCGCCCGCCACACCTTGGCCATCGCGTAGAGGGTCAGCAGGCTGGTGAGCAGGGCCGCGGCCAGCAGTGTGAGGGCGGCCGCGCCGCCCTGCTCCACTCCCGCCTGGAGCAGGACGAGCTTGCCGACGAAGCCGGACAGCGGCGGGATCCCGGCCAGGCTCAGGCCCGAGATCAGGAACAGCGCCGCCAGGATTCCCGGCGGCGGAGCCGCGCGGGCCAGCCTGCTCAGCGACGCTGTGCCGCTCCAGGCGGCCACCAGGCCCGCGATCAGGAACAGCGCGGCCTGGACGGCGATGTGGTGCATGGCGTACAGGACGGTCCCGGTGAGTCCGGTGACGGAGTACAGGGACAGCCCGAAGAGCATGTAGCCGATGTGGCTGACCAGGACGAAGGACAGCAGCCGGTTGAGGTCCTGCTGGGCGATGGCGCCCAGGATGCCCACCAGCAGGGTGACCCCGGCCGCGACCAGCAGCGGCGTCCACGGCTCGGTGCGCGGGAAGAGCAGCGTCTGGGTGCGCACCATCGCGTAGAGGCCGACCTTGGTCAGCAGCGCGGCCAGCACGGCGGTGATGGGCGCCGGGGCGGTGGGGTAGCTGTCCGGCAGCCAGAAGTGCAGCGGCACCATGGCCGCCTTGATGCCGAACACGATCAGCAGCAGCAGGCTGAAGACGGTCCGCAGTCCTTCGGGGATGCCCGGCATCTTCTCCCCGAGGTCGGCGAGGTTGACCGTGCCGGTGGCCGCGTAGACCACTCCGATGGCCGTGAGGAAGAGCAGCGACGACAGCAGGCTGGTGATGGTGTACGTCATCCCGGCCCGGATGCGGCTCTCGTCGGCGTTCAGGTTGATCAGCACGTAGGAGGAGGCGAGCATCAGCTCGAAGGCGACGAAGAGGTTGAACAGGTCCCCGGCCAGGAAGGCCAGGGAGACCCCGGCCGCCAGCAGCAGGTAGGAGGGGTGGAAGGGGGCGTGGACCGGGTCGCCGCTCCCGCTCCCGGCCGTGCCCTGCCCGATGGCGAAGACCAGCACCGCCAGCGCCACCGCCAGCGCCACCGCCAGCAGCAGCGCCGAGAGCCGGTCGGCCACCAGGGTGATGCCGGCCGGGGCCGGCCATCCGCCGACGTCCAGCACCAGCGGGCCGCGCCGGTCGCTGAGGATCAGCAGGACCACGGCGTCCACCAGGGCCACCAGCAGCCCGCCGGTGCCCAGCAGCCGCTGCGCGCCGGCGCTGCGCCATACGGCCAGCGACAGACCCGCCGCCAGTACGGGCAGCAGAACGGGTGCGATCAGCAGCCAGTCGGTCACCGCTCCTCCCCCTTCCCCGGTGTCTCCCCCGTCGTCCGCCCGGATGCCCCTTCCTGTTGCCCTGCCACGTCGCCGGGGCGCCTGGGGTGCTCGCTCTCACCCAGTCTGCGGTCCTCCACGTCGTCGCGTACCTCGTCGTGGCCGAGCAGCAGCCAGCCCCGGTAGACCAGTGCGAGCAGCAGGATGGAGATGCCGAAGGTGATGACGATCGCGGTCAGGGCCATGGCCTGCGGCAGCGGATCGGCGAACGAGGCCCTGTCCTGCCCGTGTCCGGTGACCGGCGGCCTGCCCGGCGGCCCCGCGGCCAGCAGGACCAGCAGGTTGGTGCTGTGCCCGAGCACGAGGAAGCCGAACAGCAGGCGCATCAGGGAGCGTTGCAGCAGCAGGTGGAAGCCGACGGCGAACAGTCCGCCCACCACCACGGCCGATGTCAGGTCCAGAGTCGTCATCGGCCGCGGCTCCCGGGGGCGTCGGAGGGCGCGGGCCGCCCGGCTCCACCGCCGGGCGGGGGGGTCTCCTCCACGGGCACCTGGGCGGGGCCCATGGCCGCCAGGAGTTTCAGGCACACCCCGATGACCAGCAGGTAGACCCCGGTGTCGAAGACCACGCTGGTACTCAGCTCCAGATGGCCGAAGAGCGGCAGTGTGACGCTCGGCAGCGCGGTGGCCAGGGGATCGCCGCCGAAGGCGGCCGGGGCCAGGCCCGCCGTCGCGGCCAGGGCCAGTCCGGCGCCCGTGATGACGCGGGGATCGGCCCGTCCGGCGAACGCGATGTCGGTCCGGCCGCCCACCAGATAGCGCAGGGTGAACGCCTGCCCGGCCACCAGCCCGCCTGCGAAGCCGCCGCCGGGCCGCAGATGGCCTGAGTAGAGCAGATAGACCGAGAACACCAGGATCGACGGGAACAGCAGCCGGGTGACGACCTCCAGCATGATCAGGCGGTCGTGGGCGGGCATCTTCTCCGCCTCCGGCAGCCACCGGTCCTGCGGTACGCCCCAGCGCGCGGTTTCCGGGTATCGGTCCGCGGCGGGGGGCCGGGAGCGGGCCGACGCCCCGGCCTCCCCGGCACCCGCGGGCAGCAGGATCAGGGCGCCCACGCCGATGGCCGCCACCAGCAGTACGGCGATCTCCCCGAGGGTGTCCATGGCACGGAAGTCCACGATGATCGCGTTGACGACGTTGTGGGCCCCGGCCTCCTCGACGTGCTCGGTGTAGTAGGCGGACACCGCCGGGTCCCGGCGTGCGGCGGAGGCGGCCACGGCCAGCAGTGCGACCAGTGTGCCGACGGCGGCGGACAGCGCCAGTCGCAGGCGGCGCGTGCGCGGCTGTGCGCGCTGGGGGCCCAGGTGGGCCGGGAGCCCGCGCAGCACCAGCACGATGATCACCAGTGTCAGCGTCTCGACCAGGAGCTGGGTCAGCGCCAGGTCCGGTGCGCCCTGCACCAGGAAGAGGCCGGCGACCCCGTAGCCGACCGCCCCGGCCAGCAGGGCGGCCGACAGCCGGCGGCGTACGCGGGCCAGGGTGACCGCCGCGGTCAGCACGACCACGCCCAGCGGCACCTGAATGGCCGAGGCCCACAGCGGCGGGGCGGTGAAGGGGGTGTCGCGCAGCAGCAGGGCGGTTCCGGGCACCACCAGCACGGTGGCCAGCAGCACGGTGAGATAGACCGGCAGGGAGCCGACCTGGGTACGGCGGGTGAATCCCAGCGCGGCCCGGTCCAGGCCCTGTTCGGTACGCCGGTAGCTCTTCTGGGCGTCGGGGGCACGGGGGGACCTGTCGCGCACCGCGGCCAGGGCGGGGCGCAGGCGGTACAGCAGGACGCCCGCGATCTGCGCTGCGACGGACAGCGCGAGGGCGGCGCTCGGCCCGTGCCAGAGCGCGAGGTGGTACGGGGCCAGATACGGCGGCAGCAGCGCTGCGTAGGGCTCGGTAAGGGTCTCGGCGCCCGTGTACCACACGCCCAGGACCAGGGTGGCCGTCACCAGGGCGGCGATGGGCACGGCCATGCCGAGCGCCCGGTCGCCGGGGTCCTCCTGCGGTGTCGGCTCCATGCCGGGCCGGCTCGCGAAGGCCCCCCACAGGTAGTGGACGGCGTAGGTCACGGTGAGCGCGGAGCCGGTCACCAGGGCGGCCAGCATCCACTCCTCGCCCGCCCCCGAGCCGTACCGGGCCGCGTTCCAGAAGGTGTCGAAGTACGCCTCGTGGCCCAGGTAGCCGACCAGCGGCGGCAGTCCGGCCATGGAGGCGGCGGCGAGCGCGGCCAGGGTCAGCAGGACCGGTCTGCGGCGGCCCAGACCGGAGAGCCGGCCGATCTCGCGGGTGCCGGTGTGGTGCTCGACCAGGCCGGTGATCAGGAACAGCGACGCCTTGAAGGTGGCGTGCGCCAGCAGCATCACCTCGCCGGCCAGCGCGGAGTTGCGGGTGCCGTAGCCGAACAGCGCGATGAGCAGGCCGAGTTCGCTGATGGTTCCGTAGGCCAGGACGCGTTTGAGGTCGCTCTCCCACAGTGCCCGCCAGGCGCCGAGGACCAGCGACAGCAGGCCGACGGTCAGCACCAGGGGGCGCCAGGGCTCGGTGTCGGCGAAGCCGGGCGCCAGCCGGGCCGTCAGATAGACGCCGGCCTTGACCATGGCGGCGGCGTGCAGATAGGCGCTCACGGTGGTCGGCGCGACCATCGCGGCGGGCAGCCAGCCGTGCAGGGGGAACTGCGCCGACTTGGTGAAGACGCCCACCAGCACGAGCACCAGCGCGGCGGGTACGTATCCGCCGTCCGGGGGGTCGGCGACCAGCTCCGAGATCCGGTAGGTGCCGGCCGTCTCCCCCAGCATCACGAAGCCGAGCAGCATCGCCAGGCCTCCGCCGGTGGTGACGACCAGGGCCTGCTGGGCCGCCTCGCGGTGCTCCCGTGTCCTGCCCCGGCCCGCGATGAGCAGGAACGACACCACGGTGGTCAGTTCCCAGAAGACGTACAGGAGCAGCAGGTTGTCGGCGGTGACCAGGCCGAGCATGACGCCGGCGAAGGCGAGCAGCAGCGCGGACTCGCGGCCGTGCCCCTCGGAGGTGTAGCGGGCGCCGTAGAACAGGACGGCGGCTCCGACGCCGCTGACGATCACCGTCATCAGCAGTGAGAGCGCGTCCAGCCGCAGAACGACCTCCAGGCCCAGCGAGGGTGCCCAGCCGAAGTGCTCCACGGGCGCGTCCCCGTCGAGCACGGAAGGGGTGAGCGCCGCCGCCCAGACCAGTGTGGCCAGCGGTACCAGGGCGGCCACCCACCAAACGGCACGCCCGGCGCGTGGTGCGAGGACGGGGAGGAGGGCGGCCACGGCGGCGTGGGCGGCGATCAGAACCAGCAAGGGCACTCCCGGATGAACCGCGCATGGGCGAACAGAGCGTACATAAAGGGACGTGTACCGCGTGGCTGCACACCCGTCCGTGGCGCGGTCGCGCCGGGGGGCCGGGCCGGGGGCGCCGGGCCGGGTGAGGCGGCGTCAGCCCTCCGCCCGCGCACACACCTCGCACAGCGCCCGGCGGGCCTCCGGCGTCTGGGTGACCTGGCCCATTCCCCGCGGCTCGCTGACGAACTCGGCCTCGATCCGCAGGTGTTCGGGGCACAGGCCGACATGGCAGCGTGAGCACACCGCGACGGCGGTGGTGGTGCGGTCCCGCGTCAAGCACTCGTAGCAGTTCATGGCCTCGGTCCGTTCTCCTCCAGTGCGTGGCCGCGCAGCCCCGGCGACTCCTCCGGTTCACGGATGCGCGCGTCCAGCCGTTCGGCCCTGTCGGCGCGCTCGCAGGGGGCGGGCGGGGGCCTCCCCGTGACCACCGGTGCGCCGCACCATCCCTCCTTCCGCATCTCGCGCAGTACCCGGGGCGAGGGGACGGAAACACCGGGTGTGCGCCGGTCCGGACCCCCGCGGGCCCGGCGGGCCGGGCGTTTCCGGCGGCGGGGGGCGGGTACTTGGCGCCGCGCCACAGCGCATGCCGTGAGGAGGAGCGAGATGGCTGGACGGGACACATCGCCCGGCGGCGTCGCGGAGGAGGACGTGGTGGCCCTGCTGACGCGGCGGCACGACGAGATCCGGGAGCTGTTCGACGCGGTGGAGAGCGCCGCCGGCGACGAGGGTGGGGACGAGTGCCGGGCGGCGTTCCGGCGGCTGATGCGGCTGCTGACCGCGCACGAGACCGCCGAGGAGGAGATCGTCCACCCGTACGCGCGCGGCGCCGTCGCCGGCGGCGAGGAGATCGTCGCGGCGCGCCTGGAGGAGGAGCGGCGGACCGGGCGGGCGCTGCTGCGGCTGGAGTCGATGGACTGCTCGGGCCCGGCCCGGGCCGGCTTCCTGCGGGAGTTCGCGGCGCTGCGCGAGGAGACGGAGGCGCACGCGCGCGCCGAGGAGCGGTACGAGTTCCCGCCTCTGGAGGCCGGGAGCGACCCGGAGTGGCGCAGGGCGATGGCCCGGGCCGTGCGGGCCGCGGAGTCGGTGGCGCCCGCCCGCCCGTACCCGGCCGCGCCGGGCGGCGGGGACGGCGCGGCGGGCCCGTTCGCCGCCGTGGTGGACCGGGCCCGGGAAGCGCCGCACCGGGAGGAGCGGTGACCGGGGCGCGGGCCGGGGACGGCGGGGGCGCGGAAGGCGGTCTGCGCGTGGTCGTCCTGGGCGCCACCGGCAATGTGGGTACCTCGGTGGTGCGAGCCCTGGGCGACGACCCGCGCATCGGCTCGGTGCTCGGTGTCGCCCGCCGCACACCGCTGTGGACGCCGCCGAAGACCGAGTGGGCGAGTGCGGACATCGGGGCCGGCGGCGACGGCGAGGACCCGGCCGGGCGGGCGGCGGAGGAGCGGCTGGCGGACCTGTTCCGGGGCGCCGACGCCGTGGTCCACCTGGCCTGGCTGATCCAGCCCACCCACGATCCGCCGGTCACCTGGCGCACCAATGTGCTGGGCACCGCCCGGGTGCTGCGCGCGATGGCGGCGGCCGAGGTGCCCGCGCTGGTGTACGCCTCCTCGGTGGGCGCCTACTCCCCCGGCCCCGTCGACCGCGCGGTGGACGAGACCTGGCCGACCCACGGCGGCCGGCCGGACGCCGCGTACTGCCGGGAGAAGGCGTACGTGGAGCGGCTGCTGGACGGTTTCGAGCGCGACCACCCCCGGGTGCGCGTGGTGCGGATGCGGCCGGGCTTCCTGTTCAAGCGAGAGGCCGCGAGCGAGCAGCGCAGGCTGTTCGCCGGCCCGTTCCTGCCGCAGCGACTGGCCGGACTCGGGATGGTGCCGGCCGTGCCCGCCCTTCCGGGGATGCGCTTCCAGGTGCTGCACACCGACGATGCCGCCGAGGCGTACCGGCTCGCGGTCCTGAGGCCGGTGCACGGCGCGTTCAACCTGGCCGCCGGGCCGGTGGTGGACGCCTCCGTGCTGGCCGAGGTGCTGGGCGCCCGCGTGGTGCGGGTGCCGCTGCGGCCGGTACGGGCGGCGGTGGGCGCGGCGTGGCGGCTGCGGCTGGTGCCCGCGCCGCCGGAGCTGCTGGACGCGTTCCTGCGGCTGCCGGTGATGGACTGCGGGCGGGCCGCCGGGGAGCTGGACTGGCGGCCCCGGCGGTCGGCGCAGGAGGCCCTGCGGGAGCTGCTGCGGGGGATGCGCGAGGTGGCGGGGGCGCCCACCGCTCCGCTGGCACCCGTCGTGGCGGGCGGGCGGCGGCACGAGATCGCCACCGGGGTGGGCGGCCGGGCCTGACCCGGCCCGCCGAACCCGGCCGCCCACCCGGCCGCCGCGGGCTACCGCCGTACGCGCCCGGTGCCGGGCGGCGCGGGCGCGGTGCCGGGCTCCGGCCGCTCCGGCCGCAGGAGCCGTGCCAGCGCCTCGCCCTGGTTCCGGTCGGGGGCGCGGCGGAAGGCCTGCCGCCGGCGCCGGGCGGCGGCCCTGCCCTCCGTCAGGCACCACCGCCACCAGCGGTCCAGCTCCAGCCCGGTCAGCCGCTCGGCCGGGACCAGGGCCGGCCAGCGGTGCACCCGCGCCTGGGCGGTCACCTTCGCGCCTCCGGCCACCGGGTCGACGGCCAGGGCCGGGACCCCGGCGCGCAGGGCGAGCACCAGGCCGTGCAGCCGGTCGGTGACCACCACGTCGAGCCGGGCCAGTACGGACTGGAGCTGGGCGGGGGTGGCGCACAGCCGCCAGTCGCCGTCCGCCAGGCGGGTGTCCAGCTCCACCCGGGCGCAGTCGGTCCGCGCCAGCCATCCGGTCACCAGAGCGGCGACCTCCTCGTGGCGGCGGCGTCCGCCGTACTCCCCCTGCCCCCGGGTGAGGATCACGCCTGCCACCGGGGCGGCGGGCGCCTCGGGCGCGGCGGCGGCCAGGTCCGCGGTGGGCCGCGCCCCGTCGGCGTCGCGCGGCAGCACGTGGTGGAAGCCGCGTACGGCGGGATCGCCGGGGTCGACGACCGACACGCCCACGGCCACGCGCACGCAGTCCGGGTAGCGCTCGTGGAGCTGTGCGACCTGCGGCCCGTGCAGCGGACCGCAGACGAAGACCACATGGGTGTACCGCGCCGGGTCCGCGTCCTCCAGGTGCGGTCCTTCCGGCCGGAAGCCCGGGCTCCAGGCGGTGTCGTGGGGTGTGCCGGAGCGGTCCAGCACCTCCCGGACGCGCTCCAGTGCCAGTACGTCGCCGGCCGTGGCCTCCCCGTGCAGGAAGGAGAACCAGCCGGTGAGCAGTGCTCTGGGCGCTCCCGCGGCCCCGGCCCTCCCGGCTGCCGCGGTTGTTTCGGCTGTTCCGGTCGCTCCGGGTGCTTCGGGTGTTCCCGGTGTTTTCGGTGTCGCCATCCGGGGACTCGGGGTCACAGCGCCACTGCGTAGGCGATGAAGAACCCCGCGACGACCACGGCCAGGACCAGCAGCAGCGTCAGTGGCACCGGTCCCCAGCCGCTGGGCGTGTTGGCGTTCTGGTCCGGGGCGCCCGCGGGCGTGCTGCTCTCGCCGGGCGGCGTCTCGCCCGGCGGCACTCCGCCGCCGCTCTCGAGGCCGGGCGACCGCCTGGGGTCCGGATCCGGGTGCGTTTCGCTCATGGTCTCCGAGTGCGCAGCGGACCGCCCCCTTACACCGGCTCCGGGGAACGAAAACGGGGAACGAGGGGAACGAGAGGAAGAGGTTGCCGATGATGGGTGAACGTGACCGGCGGCGGGCCGTGGTGACGGGCGGTGCCGGGTTCGTGGGTTCGCACCTGTGCGAACGCCTGCTGGCCGACGGTCTGGCGGTGACGGCCGTGGACAACCTGCTGTCGGGCTCCGAGGGCAACCTCGCGCATCTGCTCGGCCGGGACGGCTTCGCCTTCGTACGGCGCGACGCCTGCGCGCCGGGCGCCCTGGCGGATCTGCCCGGCGGCCCCTTCGACCTGGTCCTCCACCTGGCCTGCCCCGCCTCGCCCGCGGATTACCTGCGGCTGCCGCTGGAGACCCTGGAGACGGGCAGCAGCGGCACCCGCAACGCCCTGGAACTGGCCGGGCGCGACGGCGCGCGGATGGTGCTGGCCTCCACCTCCGAGGTCTACGGCGACCCGCGCGAGCACCCCCAGCGCGAGGAGTACTGGGGGAACGTCAACCCCGTCGGCCCGCGCAGCGTCTACGACGAGGCCAAGCGGTACGCCGAGGCGCTGGTCACCGCCCACCGCCGGGCGCGCGGCACGGACACCGCGATCGTGCGGATCTTCAACTCCTACGGTCCCCGGATGCGCGCCGGGGACGGCCGCGCCGTGCCGACGTTCATCAGGCAGGCCCTGGCCGGCGAACCGCTGACGGTGGCCGGGGACGGCGGCCAGACCCGTTCGCTGTGCTACGTCGACGACACCGTGGCGGGGATCGTCGCGCTCGCCGGGAGCGATCTGCCGGGGCCCGTCAACATCGGCGGCGAGGAGGAGACCACCGTCCTGGACATCGCCCGCCGGATCGTCAAGCTCACCGGCTCGGCCTCGCCGATCACCTTCGTCGAGCGGCCCGGTGACGATCCCGCCCGGCGCTGCCCGGACACCTCCCTGGCCAGGGAGAAGCTGGGCTGGGCGCCGCGCGTGGGCTGGCAGGAGGGGCTGGAGCGGACCATCGACTGGTTCGCCCGCCGGGCCGCCGCCTGAGCCGCCGCCCGGGCCGGCACCCGGATCAGGCCCCGCGCCGGAGCCGGGCGCGGCCCGCCCTCACGGGCGCTCTTACCGTCACCCGTTGGAGTCAGTTCCCCCGTACAGAGTCGACCCGCGGCGTTTGGCATCACCTCCGAAGGTAACCACGGACGCCACGGCATCCCCGGGAGTCCCGGACGCACCTGGGCACACCGGGACCGACACCACGGAGGCACCCTTCATGCGCATCCTCGGCATCAACGCCGTCTTCCACGACCCGGCGGCGGCACTGGTGATCGACGGCCGCACCGTCGCGGCGGCGGAGGAGGAGCGGTTCAGCCGGCGCAAGCACGGCAAGCGGCCGGTGCCGTTCTCCGCCTG
Organism: Streptomyces verrucosisporus; assembly: GCF_017114865.1. Taxonomy (GTDB): domain Bacteria; phylum Actinomycetota; class Actinomycetes; order Streptomycetales; family Streptomycetaceae; genus Streptomyces; species Streptomyces fenghuangensis. The sequence continues at coordinate 114,191 of NZ_JADEYH010000005.1, forward strand.
GGAGATGCCGGAGCTGTCGGCGGCCTGGTGCCTGCGGCAGGCCGGTCTCACCCCCGCCGACCTGGACGCGGTCGCCTACTCCTTCGACCCCGCCCTGTCGGCGCCGGCCGAGTCGCTGGGCCTGAAAGACCCCTGGGACCACCTGCGCCAGGAGTACGCCCGCCGCGCCCCGTCCTTCCTGGCCGAGGCGCTGCCGGGCCTGGACCCCTCCGCCGTCCGCTTCGTGCCGCACCACATGGCGCACGCCGCGTCCGCCGGGATCGCCGGGCCGCACCGCGACAGCGCTGTACTGGTCCTCGACGGGCGCGGCGAGTGCGCCTCCCATCTGTCCGGCCGCTACCACGGCGACCTGCTGGAGGTGCTGGCCACGCAGAGGCTGCCGCACTCGCTCGGCCTGGTCTACGAGGAGCTGACCGAGCACCTGGGCTTCCTGCGCTCCAGCGACGAGTACAAGGTCATGGCGCTGGCCTCCTACGGCAAGCCGCGCTTCCTGCCCCAGCTGCGGCAGTGGGTGCACAGCGACGGCAGGGGCGGCTTCGCCGCCCACGGGGTGGAGTGGGCGGCGCTGGCCCCGGCCCGCGAGGCGGGCGCCGATTGGAACCAGGACCACGCCGACCTGGCCGCCAGCGCCCAGGCCGTGCTGGAGGAGACGCTGCTGGACCTGGCGAGCTGGCTGCACGCCGAGGGCGGCGGCCGGGAGCTGACCCTGGCCGGCGGGGTGGCGCTGAACTGCGTGGCCAACTCCCGGCTGGCCGCCGAGGGCCCCTTCGAGCGGGTGTGGGTGCAGCCCGCGGCCGGCGACGCGGGCACCGCGCTGGGCGCGGCCCTGCACCTGGCCGCCGCACACGACGAGTCCCCGCCGCCGATGCCCGGCGCCGACCTGGGCCGCGGCTGGTCGGAGCAGGAGATCGAGGACTTCCTCAAGGACGCGGCCGTCCCATACGAGCGGCCCGCCGACATCGCCGAGACCGTCGCCGGGACACTGGCCGGCGACGGGATCGTGGCCTGGTTCCAGGGTCGCGCCGAGTACGGGCCGCGCGCCCTGGGGCACCGCTCGCTGCTGGCCCACCCGGGCCGGGCCGAGAACCTGGACCGGCTCAACCGGGTGAAGGGCCGCGAGGAGTTCCGCCCCGTGGCGCCCATGGTCACCGAGGAGCGCGCCGCGGAGATCTTCGACGGGCCGCTGCCCAGCCCGTACATGCTGTTCGTGCACGACGTGGCCAGGCAGTGGCGCAGCCGCATCCCCGCGGTGGTGCACGTGGACGGCACCGCCCGCATCCAGACGGTGAACCCGGGCGACGAGCCGCTGGTGGCGCGGATGCTGGCGGCCTTCGAGCGCCGCACCGGGCTGCCGGTGGTGGTCAACACCAGCCTCAACACCGCCGGGCGCCCGATGGTGGACTCCCCGCGTGACGCGCTGGAGTGCTTCGGCTCCTCACCCGTGGACCTGCTGGCCATCGGACCGTTCGCGGTCCGCCGCGGAAGGTTCTTCGCGTGAGCGCCCCGCACCGGGCCGCCGTCGACTACTCGGTGGTCATACCCACCGTCGGCCGCCCCTGCCTGGCCGACTGCCTGGCGTCGCTGGGCGGGTCGTCCGGACCCGAGCCGCGCGAGATCGTGATCGTGGACGACCGGCCGCAGCCCGAGCCGCTCCGCGAGGGCCTGCCGCTGCACTCACTGGGCCCGCTGCGCGAGCGCGCCACCGTGGTGCAGACCGGCGGCCGGGGCCCGGCCGGCGCCCGCAACATCGGCTGGCAGCTGGTCACCGCCCCCTGGGTGGCCTTCCTCGACGACGACGTGCGCGTCGGCGCCCGCTGGCGCGAGGCCCTGGCCCGCGACCTGGGCGAGGCCGACCCCACCGTCGCCGGGGTGCAGGGGGTGCTGGACGTGCCGCTGCCCACCGGTCGGCGCCCCACCGACTGGGAGCGCAACACCGCCGGGCTGGCCCGCGCCCAGTGGGCCACGGCCGACATGGCCTACCGCACCGAGGCGCTCAAGGCGGTCGGCGGCTTCGACGAGCGCTTCCCGCGTGCCTTCCGCGAGGACGCCGACCTGGCGCTGCGGGTGCTGGACGACGGCTGGCGCATCCGGCGCGGCAACCGGCTGACCACGCATCCGGTGCGGCCCGCCGGCCGCTGGGTGTCGCTGCGCATGCAGCGCGGCAACGCCGACGACGCGCTGATGCTGCGGCTGCACGGCCCCGCCTGGTGGCGGCGGGCCGCGGCCCCCCGGGGCCGCATCCGGCGCCACGCGGCGGTCACGGCCGCAGGCCTCGCGGCGCTCGTCTCGGCCGCGGCGGGACGGCGGTGGGCCGCGGCCCTGGCCGGGACGGGGTGGCTGCTGGGCACGGCCGAGTTCGCCCGCGCCCGGATCACGCCCGGGCCCCGCACCCGCGAGGAGGTCACGACCATGCTGGCGACCAGCGCGCTCATACCGCCGCTGGCGGTGTACCACCGGCTGGCCGGGACGCTGCGCCACCGCGCCGCCGCCCCCTGGGAGGCGGGCCCGGGCGGCGGACACGGCGGCGGGGACCGTGCCGGGGGAGGCACGGCATGACGGCGGTGCGCGCGGTGCTGCTCGACCGGGACGGGACCCTCGTGGAGGACGTCCCCTACAACGGCGACCCGGATCTGGTGCGCCCGATGCCGGGCGCCGCCGAGGCGATGGCGCTGCTGCGCTCCCGCGGTGTGCCGGCCGCGGTGGTCACCAACCAGTCCGGCATCGCGCGCGGCCTGATCGGCTGGGACGACATGGGCCGGGTGCACGCCCGGATCGACGAACTGCTGGGCCCCTTCCACGCCTGGGCCGTCTGCCCGCACGGCCCGGACGACGGCTGCGCCTGCCGCAAGCCCGCCCCCGCCCTGCTGCTGGACTCGGCCCGGCGGCTGGGCGCGGCCCCCGCCGAGTGCGTGGTGATCGGGGACATCGGCTCCGACGTGGAAGCCGCGCGTGCCGCAGGCGCCCGCGCCATCCTCGTCCCCACCCCCGTGACCCTTGCGGAGGAGGTGCGGGAGGCGCCCGCGGTCGCCCCCGACCTGCTCACGGCGGTGCGCGCCGCGCTGGACGGGCCGTGGCCGGGCCCCGCCGGCGGGCGGGCCGGGGACGGCCGCGCTCCCGTGCGGGAGTTCGCACCCGCCGACCGGGCCGCCCGGACCCCGGCGACCTCCCGCGCCGCGGCCCGCACGGCCTCCCGCACAGCCGCCCGTACGTCCGCCCGCGCAGCCGCCCGTACCGCCACCGTCCGGAGGCCGTCATGAGAGCACTCGTCGCACGTCTGGACAGCTTCGGGGACGTGCTGCTGGCAGGCCCGGCGGTGCGGGCCGTGGCCGCGCGCGCCGACCGTGTGACGCTGCTGTGCGGCCCGCGCGGCGCGCCCGCCGGGCGGATGCTGCCCGGGGTGGACGAGGTCCTCGTCTGGGACGCCCCCTGGGTGGGCCTCGACCCGCCCCCCACCGCGCGGGACGGCGTCGAGGAGGCCGTGGAGCTGATCGCCGGGCAGCGCTGCGACACCGCCCTGGTCCTGGCCTCGGCCCACCAGAGCCCCCTGCCCACCGCCCTGGTGCTGCGGATGGCGGGAATCTCCCGGATCGCCGCCGACAGCGTCCACTACCCCGGCTCGCTGCTGGACGTCCGCCACCGGCGCGACGAGCACGCGCACGAGGCCGAGGCCGCGCTGGCGCTGGCCGAGACGGCCGGCTTCCCCCTGCCCGGGGGCGACGACGGGCGGCTGCGGGTGCTGCCTCCGCCCGGGGCGGAGGAGCTGGCCGGGCCGCCGGGCTATGTCGTACTGCACCCGGGCGCGAGCGTGCCAGCCCGCCGCTGGAGCCCGGGGCTGTCGGCCGAGGCCGTCGAAGCCCTGGCCGAGGCCGGGCACCGGGTGGTGGTCACCGGTGTGCCCGAGGAGCGCGAGCTGACCTCGTACGTGGCCGGCCGCGCGGGGCTGGACCTGGGAGGGCGCACCTCGCCCGCCGAGCTGGCCGGAGTGCTGGCGGGCGCGGCGGCCGTGGTCACCGGGAACACCGGCCCGGCCCACCTGGCCGCCGCCGTGGGCGCGCCGGTGGTATCGCTGTTCTCGCCGGTCGTCCCGGCCGAGCGCTGGGCCCCCTTCCGGGTCCCCCTGGTACTGCTGGGCGACCAGCAGGCCGCCTGCGCCGGTACCAGGGCCCGTGTCTGCCCCGTCCCCGGGCACCCCTGTCTGGACCGCGTGACGCCCCAGGACGTGGTCACGGCCGTGGAGAAGGCCGCCGCCGAAGGCGGTAGGCAGAGCACAGCCGCCGAAGGCGGTAGGCAGAGCACAGCCGCCGAAGGCGGTAGGCAGAGCACAGCCGCCGAAGGCGGTAGGCAGGGCACAGCCGCCGGGGGCGACCGGGAGAGCACGGGCCGGGAGGGCGCCGTATGAGGATCCTGCTGTGGCATGTGCACGGTTCCTGGACCACCGCGTTCGTCCAGGGCCCGCACACCTACCTCGTACCCGTCACCCCAGACCGGGGCCCCGACGGACTCGGCCGCGCCGTCACCTTCGACTGGCCGGACAGCGTGGTGGAACTGCCCCCCGAGGAACTGCGGGAGGCGGACGTCGACCTGGTGGTGCTCCAGCGCCCCCACGAGCTCGGCCTGGCCGAGCAGTGGCTGGGCGGCCGGCTGCCGGGCCGCGACGTGCCGGCCGTCTACCTGGAGCACAACGCGCCGGACGGGAACGTGCCCGACACCCGCCACCCGATGGCCGGGCAGACGGGCCTGCCGATCGTCCACGTCACCCACTTCAACCGGCTGTTCTGGGACTGCGGCCCCTCCCCCATCGCCGTCGTCGAACACGGCATCGTGGACCCGGGGCCGCTGTACACCGGCGATCTGGAGCGGGCGGCGGTGGTGGTCAACGAGCCGCTGCGCCGCGGCCGCACCACCGGCACCGACCTGCTGCCGCGTTTCGCGCAGGCCGCGCCGCTGGACGTCTTCGGCATGCGGACGAGGGGGCTGGCCGAGCGGCTCGGCGTCCCCGAGGAGCGCTGCCGCTCCCACGAACTCCCCCAGCGCGAGCTGCACCTGGCCATGGCCCGGCGGCGGGTGTACGTGCACCCGGTCCGCTGGACCTCGCTCGGCCTGTCGCTGCTGGAGGCCATGCACCTGGGCATGCCCGTGGTCGCGCTGGACACCACCGAGGCGTCCGCGGCCGTGCCCGAGGGGGCCGGAGTGCTCTCCAACCGGCTCGACGTCCTGACCGACGCCGTCCGCGGTCTCCTCGCCGACCCGGCGTACGCGCGCCACGTCGGCGAGCAGGCGCGTACGGCGGCACTGGCCCGCTACGGGCTGCCGCGCTTCCTGGACGACTGGGAGCGGCTGATCAAGGAGGTGGCCCGATGAGGATCGCCATGGTGTCCGAGCACGCGAGTCCACTCGCCGCGCTCGGCGGACCCGACTCCGGGGGCCAGAACGTGTACGTCGCGCAGTTGTCCAAGGAGCTGGCGCGGCGCGGCCACCAGGTCACCGTCCACACCCGCCGGGACTCCCCCGAGCCACCCGACCGGGTGCCTCTGGCGCCGGGGGTGATCGTCGAGCACGTACCGGCCGGGCCGCCTCGGCCGGTGCCCAAGGACGAGCTGCTGCCGCACATGACCGCCTTCGGCGACCATCTGGCGCGCCGCTGGGAGGCGCGGCGGCCGGACGTGGCGCACGCGCACTTCTGGATGTCGGGCACGGCCGCGCTGCTCGGCGCGAAGGGCCGGGGCGTCCCGGTCGTGCAGACCTTCCACGCGCTGGGCACCGTCAAGCGGCGCCACCAGGGCGCGGACGACACCAGCCCGCCCGAGCGGATCGAGGTGGAGCGGCGGATCGGCCGCGAGTGCGCCCGTGTCCTGGCGACCTGCGCCGACGAGGTGTTCGAGCTGACCGCGATGGGCGTGCCGCCGGAGCGGACGTCGGTGGTGCCGTGCGGTGTGGACACCCTGGAGTTCGGCCCGGCCGGCCTTGCCGTGCGAGGTGCCCGCCGCGACGGCCCGCACCGGCTGCTGGCGATCGGCCGCCTGGTGCCGCGCAAGGGCTTCGACCAGGCCATCGCGGCGCTGGCCCAGGTCCCCGGCGCGGAGCTGCTGATCGCCGGCGGCCCCGAACCCGCGCTGCTGGAGACCGACCCCGAGGCGGTGCGGCTGCGGCGGCTGGCCGGCCGGCTGGGGGTGGCGGACCGGGTGCGGCTGCTGGGCGCGGTGCCGCACGAGCGGATGCCCGAGCTGATCCGCGGCGCCGACCTGGTGCTGTCCACGCCGCGCTACGAGCCGTTCGGCATCGTCCCGCTGGAGGCCATGGCCTGCGGGGTGCCGATCGTGGCCACCGGCGTCGGCGGCCATCTGGACTCGGTCGCCGACCGGGTCACCGGGCGGCTGGTGCCGCCGGACGATCCCGGCGCGCTCGCCCGCGCCGTCAACGAGCTGACCGGCTCCCCCGGGCTGCTGCGCCGCTACGGCGAGGCCGGTCGTGGGCGCGTCCTGGCCCGCTTCTCCTGGGAGCGGGTCGCCGACGGCGCCGAGCAGGTGTACGCCCAGGTGGTCGCGCGCCACCGTGTTCCGACGGGGGCGACCCGATGACGACACCCAGGACCACCGCGAAGAACGGCTCCAGGGCCGCCGCCAAGGCCGCCACCGGGACCGCGGCCAAGTCCGCCGCCGGGAACGGCGCGAAGGTCCGCCGCGTCCGGGCGGCACCGGCTCCGGCCCCCGCCCCGGCGACGGGGCCGGTCGCCGGCCACTGCGACGAGCTGCTGCACGCGCTGGCACCCTTCCGCGACCAGGCCGGCACCGCCCAGAGCTGGGGCGAGCGCCTGGCGCGGGTGCTGGCGGGCGGCGGACGGCTGCTGGCGGCCGGGAACGGCGGCAGCGCCGCCCAGGCCCAGCATCTGACGGCCGAGCTGGTGGGCCGCTACCGCGACGACCGCCCGCCCTTCTCCGCCATCGCCCTGCACGCCGACACCTCCTCCACCACCGCGATCGCCAACGACTACGGGGTGGACGAGGTGTTCGCCCGGCAGGTGCGGGCGCACGGGCGCGGGGGCGATGTGCTGATGCTGCTGTCGACCAGCGGCGCCAGCGCCAACCTGCTGTCGGCCGCCGAGGCCGGGCGCGGGGCGGGGATGTCGGTGTGGGCGCTGACCGGGCCCGCACCCAACCCGCTGGCCGCGGGCAGCGACGAGTCGCTGTGCGTACGGGCGGGCTCCACCGCGACGGTGCAGGAACTCCACCTGGTGACGGTGCACATGGTGTGCGCCGCGTTCGACGCCGCCCTGGAGGGCGTCCTGGAAGGGGGGAGCGCCGACGATGCCGCCGACGCCTGACCCGATGCCCGAGCCGGCACCCGAGCCGATGTCCGATCCGGCGTCCGAGCCGCTGCCCGGTTCGCTGTACGGCGCGGTGCCCGGCGCCTCCACCGCGCCGGGCGGCGGCGCCGCACCGCTGGTCGTGGTCGGCGACGCCCTGCTCGACCGCGATCTGGTCGGCCGCGCGGACCGCCTGGCCCCGGACGCGCCGGTGCCGGTGCTGGAGGACTGCGAGGAGCGGCTGCGCCCGGGCGGCGCCGCCCTGGCAGCCTATGTGGCGGCGCTCGGCGGCCGCCCGGTCACCCTGGTGACCGCCCTGGGGGAGGACCCGGCGAGCGCGCGGCTGCGCGAACTGCTGGCTCCCTGGGTGTCGGTGGCCGCACTGCCCCTGGACGGCGCCCTGTCGGAGAAGACCAGGGTGCTGGCCGGCGGCCGCCCGGTGGTCCGGATGGACCGGGGCGACGGCCGGGCCCTCTTCGGCGGGGGCCCCGGCGGGGGCGGGACCGTGCCCGAGGAGGTCCGCGAGGCGATCGCCTCGGCCCCGGCCCTACTGGTCTCCGACTACGGCCGGGGCACGGCGGACGCCGTACGCGGGCTGCTGGCAAAGCGGGCCGTCCGGGTGCCGCTGGTGTGGGACCCGCATCCGCGCGGCCGCGAGCCGGTCCCGGGCACCCGTCTGGTGACCCCGACGGCGGCGGAGGCCCGGTTGTTCGCCGGACGGCTGGAGGGGGGTCCCGGCGTTCCCGGGGGTCCGTCCGGCCCGGTGGCCGACGCGGCCCCGGCGAAGGCAGGCAGGGCTTCGCGGCCCCCGAAGACCGCGCGGGCGGCAGGGCCCGTGAGGCCGGCGAAGCCGTCCGGCGAGTCGGAGAGTCTGCACGCGGCGGCCCACCACGCCCGGGCGCTGGCCGAGGCCTGGGGCGCGGCCTCGGTGGCCATCACCCTCGGCGACCGCGGCGCGCTGCTGTCCTACGGCGACCATCCGCTGCTGGTGCCCGCGCCCGCGCGGCACAGCGGCGACTCCTGCGGAGCCGGCGACCAGTTCGCCGCCGCCGCGGCCGGGCTGCTGGCCGACGGCGCGCTGCCGGAGACCGCCGTACGCGGCGCGGTGGCGGCCGCCACCGGCTATGTGGCGGCCGGGGGCGCGGCGGCGCTGGCCTTCCCCGACCGGGCCGCACCCCGGCCCCCCTCGGCCGCCCGCGGCGAGGACGCGGAGCACCTGGTGGCCCGGGTCCGGGCGGCGGGCGGCACGGTGGTGGCCACCGGCGGCTGCTTCGACCTGCTGCACGCCGGCCACGTCGGACTGCTCCAGGCGGCCCGCCGCACCGGCGACTGCCTGGTGGTCTGCCTGAACTCGGACGCCTCGGTGCGCCGCCGCAAGGGGCCGGGCCGGCCCATCAACCCACTGGCCGACCGCGTCCGGGTGCTGCGCGCCCTGGAGTGCGTGGACGCGGTGGCGGTCTTCGACGAGGACACCCCCGAGGAGCTGCTGGAGCGGCTGCGCCCGGACGTGTGGGTCAAGGGCGGCGACTACGCGCTGGCCGATCTGCCCGAGGCCGCACTGGTGGAGGGCTGGGGCGGGCAGGCGGTGCTGCTGCCGTACCTCGACGGCCGCTCCAGCAGCCGTATCGCCGAGCGCGCGGCGGTGTCCGTGTCCCGGAACGGGGCTCGGTGAGCGGCCGGCCGGACGCCCCCGTGAACGGTTCCGCGGGCGCCCCCCACCGGCCCCGGCTGCTGGCGCTGCGTGCGCTGGGCCTGGGCGACCTGCTGGCCGGGGTGCCCGCGCTGCGGGCGCTGCGCCGGGCGTTCCCCGGCCACGAGACCGTACTCGCCGCCCCCGCGGAGCTGGCTCCTCTCGTCCGCGCGAGCGGCGCCGTGGACACCCTGCTGCCCGCCTCCGCGCCGGGCCGGGCAGTGCCCCGGATCACCGGCTGGCACGGGCCGCCGCCCCAGGTCGCCGTCGATCTGCACGGCGGGGGGCCGGAGAGCGTGCGGGCGCTGCGTGCGCTGGACCCCGGCCGCCTGCTGGCCTTCGCCGCCGGCGACGGCCCCCGGTGGTACGCCGGGGAGCACGAACGCGACCGCTGGTGCCGCCTGCTGGCCTGGTACGGCGTCCCGGCCGACCCCGCCGACCTGCGGCTGCCGCCGCCCGCCGCGGCCTGTCCCGCTCCGGGGGCGGTACTGCTCCACCCCGGCGCGGGCTCCCCGGCACGCTGCTGGCCCGTCGAGCGGTACGCGGAGGTCGCCGCCGGGCTGCGGCGCTCCGGGCGCCGGGTGGTGGTCACCGGCGGCGCCCACGAGCACGACCTGCTGGCGCGGCTGGCCAAGTCGGCCGGTCTGCCCGATGCCGACGTCCACGGCGAGCCGCCGCTGGAGCGGCTGTCGGCGCTGGTCGCGGGCGCCTCGGCCGTGGTGAGCGGCGACACCGGTGTGGCCCATCTGGCAGTGGCCCACGGAACCGCGTCGGTGACCCTGTTCGGGCCGGTGCCGCCCGCGCTGTGGGGTCCGCCGCCGCTGGAGCGTCACCGGGTGCTGTGGCACCCGGGCCCGCCCGGCGACCCGCACGGCCGCCGTCCCGACCCCCTGCTGCTGCGCATCCGGCCGGAGGAGGTTCTGGAGGCGCTGTCCCTGCTGCCGGAGGTGCGTACCGCTTGAACGGCTCACCGATAGGCGTGGTCATCGCCACCCGCGACCGCGCCGACAGCCTCGCGCGCACGCTGCGTGCGCTGACCTCACTGCCCGAGCGCCCGCCGGTGCTGGTGGTTGACAACGCCTCGGCCGACCACACCCGCACCATGGTCGCGTCCCTCTTCCCCCAGGTGGCGCTGATGCCGCTGCCCGAGAACCGCGGGGCGATCGCCCGCAACCTGGGCGTGGCGGCGATGCGGACCCCGTACGTGGCCTTCAGCGACGACGACTCCTGGTGGGAGCCGGGCTCGCTGGCCGGGGCCGCCGATCTGCTCGACGCCCATCCGCGGCTGGGGCTGATCGCCGCTCGCACCCTGGTTGGCCCCGAGGAGGCCCCCGATCCCCTGAACGACCTGCTGGCCGACTCCCCGCTGGGCACGGCCCGGGATCTGCCCGGCCCGCAGGTTCTGGGTTTCCTGGCATGCGCCTCGGTGGTGCGGCGGTCGGCGTTCCTGGACGCCGGGGGGTTCCATCCGCTGCTGTTCTTCGGCGCCGAGGAGACCCTGCTCGCCTACGACCTGGCCGCCCGGGGCTGGGGGGTCGTCCACTGCCCCGGGGTCGTCGCCCACCACCACCCCGGTCCCTCGCCGCGCTCCGGGCGCGGCTCCCAAATGCTGCGCAACGGACTGCTCACCACCTGGCTGCGCCGGCCGCTGCCGCTGGCCGCACGCCGCACCGGGGCGCTGGCCGCGCGGGCCCACCGCGACCCGGAGGCCCGCCGCGCCCTGCTCGGCGCGCTGGCCCGGCTGCCGTCGGCGGTGCGCGCCCGCAGGCCCCTGCCGCCGTACACCGAGGAAGCCGCACGCCGTGTGGAAGGACAGCTCCGTGGCCCCTGAGCACCCCGGAACCGCCGGAACCGGCAGGACCGCCGAAGCCGCCGAAGCCGCCGGGCCCACCGGAGGCGGCGGGGACGGCGGCTCCCGGGTCTCGGTCGTGGTGATCACCCACAACCGCCGCGAGGAGCTGCTGCGCACCCTGGGCCGGCTGGCCGAACTGCCCGAGCGGCCGCCGGTGTTCGTCGTCGACAACGCCTCGGCGGACGGCACCGCCGAGACCGTCGCACGCATCCATCCATGGGTGCGGCTGCTGCGGTCGGAGCGGAATCTGGGGGCGGTGGGACGCAATGTCGCGGTGGAGCGCGTGACCACGCCGTATGTGGCCTTCTGCGACGACGACTCATGGTGGGAGCCGGGCTCGCTGGCCAAGGCCGCCGATCTGCTCGACGCCCGCCCCCGCCTGGCGGCGGTCACCGCGCGCATCGTGGTGGAGCCCGGCGGGGCCGAGGACCCGATCGTCGCCGAACTGCGCGGCTCCCCGCTGTCCGGCCCCGGGTGGCTGCCCGGTCCGGCCCTGGGCTCGTTCCTGGCCGCGGCCACGGTGCTGCGCACCGACGCCTTCCGTAGGGCGGGCGGTTTCTCGCCCCGGCTGTGGCTGGGCGGCGAGGAGGAACTGCTGGCCACCGATCTGATGGTGCGCGGCTGGTGGCTGGCCTACGCGGAGGAGCTGACGGTCCACCACGCGCCCTCGGCGGTGCGGGACGCGACCGCGCGCCGGGAGGACGGGCTGCGCAACACGCTGTGGTTCGGCTGGCTGCGCCGGCCGCTGCCCGCGGCGCTGCGCCGCACCTGGCGGCTGGCGCGCACGGTGCCGCGCGACGCGGCGTCGGCGCGGGCCTTCGGCCGGGCACTGGCGGGGCTGCCGTGGGTGCTGCGCGAGCGCCGGGCGGTGCCGGCGGAGGTCGAGGAGCGGCTGCGGCTGCTGGAGGAGGAGCAGCGCCGCTCCTCCGCCCGCCGCTACGTCGGCTGAGGCGGGCGGTACGGCCGGCGCCGTGCCGGGGTGCTCCCGCCCGGCACGGCGCCGGCCGTACCGCCCGGGCCGGAACCCGGCCGGGTCCCGGCCGGGACCGGCTAGGAGCGCGCCTCGCGGGTCCTGGAGCGGTTGGCCTTGCGGATGGCCCGCAGCAGCTCGTCCTTGGTCATCCGGGAGCGTCCGCCTATGTCCAGCCGCTGGGCGATGGAGTACAGGTGCTCCTTGCTGGCGTTCTCGTCGACGCCCTCACCGCTGCGCCCGCCCCTGCCGCGCGGGCGGGCGGCCCGCTCGTCGGAGGGCCCCTTGCGGCCGCCCTCCTTGCGTTCCCAGTGGTCGCCCACCTTCTCGAACTTGTGCTTCAGGGCGCTGTAGGCGGTCTGGTGTGCGCGCCGGCCCTCTCCGTACTCCTCCACCGCGGAGTCGTGGGCCTTGATCCAGGTGCGCTGCGCCTCCTCGGGGGAGCGCTCCAGGGTCGACGGAAGCTCCTTCCGTTCGGGCACCTTCCTCACCTCCGATTCGTCGGGTCCGTTACGGCTTCCCGGCCGTCGGTCACGGAAACGGCAGGTGTCGATGCGCACCGGCAGGGTCACCCGCATCCGAGGGGGCCGCGGCGGGGCCCTCCCACGAGATCCCGACCAGACGCCGAGAGGGGTGCCGACCATGCGGTACGAGGAGCTCACCGGCCAGGTGCAGGCGCACGCGGACCTTCCGGACCGGCAGACGGCCGAGCGGGCCCTGCGGGCCACGCTGGAGACGCTGGCGGAGCGGATACCGGACGGCGTGGCCGATCATCTGGCCGCCCAGCTGCCCGGGGAGGCCGCGGAGTCGCTGCGCCGGGTGGTGGCCGGGCACGAGGCCTCGCCGCAGCGGCGGGCGGAGGCCCGCACCCACGGCGAGCCGTTCGACCTGACCACCTTCGCCGGGCGGGTGGCCTGGCGGGCCCGCGCGACGGAGGACACCGCGGTGCGGGAGGCCACGGCGGTGCTGGAGGTGCTCGACGCGGCGGTCTCGCCCGAGTTGATGACCAAGGTGGGCCACGTCCTGCCGCCGGACATCCGCGAACTGCTGCCCTCCACCCGCGCCGAGGAGTACTGAGCCCCGGGCCGCTCCGGCCTCCCTCCTGTCCGCGTCCGGCCGCCCTTCCGGAAGGGCGGCCGGACGCGGACAGGAGGGAAGAGGACAGCAGGACGGACGAGGACAGGACGGGCACGGGCACGGGCGAAGGCCCCCGGGAGCGGGGACAGGCTCCCGGGGGCCTCGCCTGCCGGGCGGCCTCTACCGGAAGCGGTTGCCCACCGGCTTGGCGCGCTGGTCGGGGGTGCCGTGCGGGGGCGGGTTGTACGGCTCCGGCGAGGTCGCCGGGCTGACGGGTGATCCGCCGGGTGTGCCCTGCGGCCCCGAGGGCGGCTCGGCGCCGCCCGGGGAGCGCGGGCTGCCCTCCTCCAACTGGTGCGCACGGGCCGTCAGCAGCGCGATCACATGGGTGCGGCCGGCGTGTTCGCGCTCGTAGCGGAGCAGCCGCTCCAGGTCGTCGTGCGACAGGGCCCGGATCCGGTGCTCCAGCTCGCCCGCGGAGAGGTGATCGTAGTCGGGGAACGGGAGTTCGTCGTGATCGGTGGTACTCATCCGTTCCGGGTGTCCGAGCCGGGGGCCGCGAAAACCCGGTGGCCGCCACGATTATCCCGATGGAGGAACCGGGGCAAGCTATACGTAGCGGGCCGGTGCCGGAACGTCGGCGTTCCGGATCCGTGTACCTGTCAGCCTGGGATCAGTAGCCTCAGGAGTCCCTGTCATATTCACCGACCGGTTGGAGACTTTGATGGAGCGTCCCGCCTGGGCTCCGCAGGACATAGACCTGTCCGTGCCGAGCGTTTCCCGCATCTACGACTACTACCTGGGCGGGTCGCACAACTTCGAGGCCGACCGGGAGGCCGCCCGGCGGGCCATCGAGGTGTTCCCGGGGCTGCCGAAGATCATGCAGGCCAACCGCGCGTTCATGCGCCGGGCCGTCCGCTTCGCCGCGCGGCAGGGCGTCACCCAGTTCCTCGACATCGGCTCCGGCATCCCGACCTTCGGCAACGTCCACGAGGTCGCACAGGCCGCCGCACCCGGGGCGAGGGTGGTATACGTCGACAACGACCCCGTCGCCGTCGCCCACAGCCGGGCCGTGCTGGAGGGCCAGGAGGAGCGCACCGGCGTCGTCGCCGCCGACTTCCGCAAGCCCGAGGACGTCCTCGGCAGCCCCGAGGTGGGCCGGCTGCTCGACCTGGAGCGCCCGGTGGCGCTGCTGCTGGTGGCTCTGCTGCACTTCCTGGAGGACGACGACGACCCGTGGGGGAAGGTGGCCGGACTGCGCGACGCGCTCGCCCCCGGCAGCCTGCTGGTCCTCACCCACGCCTCGGTCGAGGGCGGCCCGCGCAGGCCCGAGCAGGGGGATCAGGTGGAGGGCGTCTACCGCAACATCGGCTCGCCCCTGATCATGCGCTCCCGCTCCGAGGTGGAACGCTTCTTCGACGGCTTCGAGATGGTCGAGCCCGGTCTGGTGTCCATGCCGAACTGGCGCCCGGACGGACCGGTGGACCAGGAGGACCCCGTGATCTTCACCGGCTTCGGCGGAGTGGGACGCAAGGCGTGAGCCCCACTCCACAGGGGCCCGCCGCCTCCGGACGCCCCCTCGCACCGGAGGCCTCCGGCGACCCTCACGACGGATACCGCCGCTTCGCCCGGATCTGGAGCCGCGCGGTCTACCCCGCCACGGCCACCTCCATGACCCGCACCGAGTTCGAGGACTACCTCCTGCCCCTGACGCGGACCCTCGGCGAGGCTCTGCACGCCCGCCCCTTCGACCCCTCCCCGGGACGCGAGGTGGGGGCGGCGCTCGTCGGGGCGCACTGCACCTCGCCCGAGGCGCTGCCGCAGGTGCTCGGCGTGGTGGACGCCTATCTGCTGCTGTACTGCAGCGACCCGGCGGTACTGCCGACCGAGGACGGGCGGGCCCGCTGCGCCCGCCTGCAGCACGCCGTCTCCGCCGGGTTCGCCCGCGCGCTGCAGGAGCGCACCCGCTCCGAGCAGGAGGCGCTGGCCCGGTCCGCGCTCTCGGCGCGGGAGAGCGCAGAGAAGGCCCTCCACGAGAGCGAGACCCGCTTCCGGGCGGTCTTCGAGGGCGCCACGGTCGGCATCGGGATCGCCGACATGGACGGGACGATCCTCGACGTCAACAGTGCGCTGGCGAAGATGTTCGGCGGCTCGGAGCAGCATGTGCGCAGCCGCCGCGTCTCCGACTGGGTCCACCCCGACGACGCACCGGGAGTCTGGCGGGTCCACGACGAGCTGGTGCGCGGCGAGCGCGACCACTACCGCGTGGAGAAACCGTACACGCGCAGCGACGGCACCGTGCTATGGACCAATCTGACCGTCTCGCTGCTGCGCGGACCCGACGGCGAGCCGCGCTACATGCTGGCACTGATGGAGGACATCACCGAGCGGCGCCTGCTGAACCTGCGGCTGCGCTACGAGGCCACCCACGACGCGCTGACCGACCTGCCCAACCGCACCCTGTTCTTCGAGCGGCTGGAGCACGTCCTCTCCCCCGGCTCCGGCACCGCCCGGATCGGCCTGTGCTATCTGGACCTGGACGGCTTCAAGACGGTCAACGACAGCCTGGGCCACTCGGTCGGCGACCAGCTGTTGGTGAACGTGGCCGAGCGGCTGCAGAGCTGTGTGGCCTCCCCGCGCCACATGGTCGCGCGGATCGGCGGCGACGAGTTCGTGGCCCTGGTCAACGATCCCGCCTCGCGCTCGGAGGTGACGGACCTGGCCCGGCGGGCGCTGGACGCGCTGTCCAGCCCGATCCCGCTGGCCGGCCGGGAGCTGCCGGTGCGCGCCAGCATCGGCGTCGTCGAGGGTCCGGTCGGGGAGCTGACTCCGGCGGAGGTGCTGCGCAGTGCCGACATCACCATGTACCGGGCCAAGGCCAGGGGCGGCAACCGCTACGAGCTGGCCGACCCCGACCGCGACGCCCGCACCATCAGCCGCCACATGCTGACCACCCATCTGCCCGCGGCCCTGGAAGGCGAGGAGTTCTTCATCGAGTACCAGCCGCTGGTGCGGATGGAGGACGGCAGAGTGGAGGGCGCCGAGGCCCTGGTGCGCTGGGCGCACCCGCTCCACGGGGTGCTGGGCCCGGACCGCTTCATCCCGCTGGCCGAGCACACCGGGCTGATCGTGCCGCTGGGCCGCTGGGTGCTGGAGCAGGCGGTGCGGCAGGCGTGCGAGTGGCAGGTGCGCGGCATCGGCGGCACCCGGCCGCTGCGGGTGAACGTCAACCTCTCGCCGCGGCAGCTGCATCATCCGGAGCTGGTCTCCGAGACCGTGGCGGTGCTGGAGGAGGCCGGGCTGGACCCGGCCTCGCTCTGCCTGGAGGTCACCGAGAGCGCCCTGATCCGCGCCGACGACGCGGAGCTGAAGCCTTTACGCCGGCTCGCCGACCTGGGGGTTCGGATCGCCCTGGACGACTTCGGCACCGGCTACTCGAACCTGGCCAGTCTGCGCAGGCTGCCCGCGACCACACTGAAGCTGGACCGCTCCTTCACCCGGGGCCTCCAGCAGGACCCGGCCGACCCGGTCGACCTCAAGGTCGTCGAGGGCATCGTCTCGCTGGCGCACGCCCTGGAGCTGGCCGTGACCGTCGAGGGCGTGGAGACCGCGGCCCAGGCCGACCAGCTGCGGAAGCTGGGCTGCGACTCCGCCCAGGGCTGGTACTACGCCCGGCCCGGCCCGCCCGAGCGCCTGTCCTCGCGGGCGCTGCCGCTGGCCGCCGGGCAGTGACGTGCGGACGCGGGGTGACGTGGGGTGGCGTGCGGGCCGGACACACGGCACGGCGCCCGGTCCGCGCCGCGGTCAGGACGCCCTGACGGGGTCGTGACCCAGCGACATCATCCGGTGGCGCCAGTCCGAGTCCCGTACCGCCTCGGCGACGCGCACCCGCTCGCGTTCGGCGCCTACGGTGTCGACGACCTCGCGCATCACCGCGACGTCGCCGTCGGTGAGGTCCGTGCGGCGCTTGCGCAGGATCGCCAGCACCTGCCGCCCCCGCTCGGAGCCCGCCTGCTCGGGCAGTTCCTCGGTCCGCTCCCCGGCGGCGCTCGTCCTGAGCCATGCCTCCAGTTCGTTCGACGTCATGTTCACCACGGCGTGGAACTCGTCCCACAGAGCGTCCAGTTCCAGCTCGGAGATGTCGGCCATCGTCAACCTCCCGGGTCTCTCGCGCCGCGCGAGTGCCCGCGCACCGGCGCGCGGAAACCCGGGCCGGTGCGTGAGGGACCCGCGCGGCGGACGCGGCACTCGCGCACCGTCCGCGCCCCTCAGCCCCCCGGCGGCGCGTCCCCCTCAAGGTAGCGGGCACCGGGCCCCTCCGAGCCCGCGACGTCCTCCGGGTTGTACAGGCCGCACTTGCGCAGGCTGAGGCAGCCGCAGCCGATGCACCCGGTCAGCCGCTCCTTCAGCCGCTCCAGTTCGCCGATCCGCGCGTCGATCCGCCGCTGCCAGGTGCGGGCCACGGCGTTCCACTCGGTGGCGCTGGGCGCCCGGTCCACGGGCAGCCGGTCCAGCGCGGCACGGGCCTCCTCCAGGGACAGGCCGACGCGCTGGGCGGCCCGCACGAAGGCGACCCGCCGCAGGGCGGTGCGCGGATAGCGCCGCTGGTTGCCCGTGGTCCGCTCGGAGCGGATCAGACCCATCTCCTCGTAGTAGCGCAGGGCGGAGGGCGCGAGCCCGGAGCGGGCGGCCAGCTCCCCGATGGCGAGGCGTCCGTCTCGGTCGGTCATGTCGGCGAGCATACCGCTTGACCTCAAGTCGCCTTGAGGTTGCAGCCTCTTGGCATGACGATCGCGACACCACCGCACGCCTCCGGCCCCGCGCCCGGTTCCGAACCGCCGCCGAGCTCCGGATTCGACTCCCTTCCGGCGCTGATGTCCCTGATGACCGGCGACGAGAAGCACGACGCCGCCGCCACCTCCACCCTGGACGCCCTGTGGGTGCTGTACGACCGGGTGCTGCGCGTCCGCCCCGACCGCCCCGGCGACCCGGGCCGGGACCGCTTCCTGCTGTCCAAGGGGCACGGCCCGATGGCGTACTACGCCGTGCTCGCCGCCCGGGGCTTCCTCCCGGCCGACTGGCTGCCGGGCTTCGGCTCCTACGACTCGCCGCTGGGGCACCACCCGGACCGCACGCTGGTCCCCGGTGCGGAGATCGGCAGCGGCTCGCTCGGCCACGGGCTGCCGCTGGCCGTGGGGACCGCCCTCGGGCTGCGCGCCCGGAAACTGACCGGGCCTCGGGTGTGGGTGCTGGTCGGGGACGCCGAGCTGGACGAGGGCAGCAACCACGAGGCCATCGACTTCGCGGGCGCCGCGGGGCTCGACCGACTGCACACCCTGGTGATCGACAACTCCTCCGCCTCCCACCCCCTGCCCGACGGCATCGCCTCCCGCTTCACCGCCGCGGGCTGGTCCGCACTGACCGTCGACGGCCGCGACCACGAGGCGCTGTACGCGGCGTACACCCGCCCCCACCCCGGACGCCCGCACGCCGTGGTCGCCCGTGTCGAACCCAAGCACGCCTGACCGGCCCGGAAAGCACGAGGAGAGAACCGGACATGGACACCATGCGCAAACGCTTCGCCTCCGTCGTCTCCGGCCTGCTGGACGAGGATCCGCGTCTGGCGGTCGTCCTCGCCGAGATCGGCACGGACGGCTTCCGCCGCGCCGCCGAACGCCACCCGGACCGGGTGGTCAACGTCGGCATCCGCGAGCAGCTGCTGGTCGGGGCGGGCGGCGGACTGGCCCTCGCCGGGATGCGCCCGGTGCTGCACACCTTCGCCTCCTTCCTGGTGGAGCGGCCCTTCGAGCAGCTGAAGCTGGACTTCGGCCACCAGGGGACGGGCGGGGTGCTGGTGAGCGCCGGAGGGTCCTACGACTGGCCGGCCGGCGGGTTCACCCACATGGCGCCCGGCGACGTGGCGCTGCTGGACACCCTGGACGGCTGGACCGTCCACGTCCCCGGCCATCCGGACGAGGCCGAGACGCTGCTGCGCCGCGCCTGCGCGGGAGGCCCGGGCGGCGCGGACGGGAGCGGGGAGGGGGGCGACCGGGTGTACGTCCGGCTGTCGGCGCAGACCAACGCCCACCCCCGGCCGGTCACCGGCGAGGGGTTCCTCACCGTACGGCGCGGCGGTCCCGGGGCGCCGGTGGTCGTCGCGGTCGGCCCGCTGCTCGACGCCGTCCTCGCCGCCGTACGGGATCTGGACGCGACGGTCCTGTACGCCACCACCGTCCGCCCCTTCGACGCGGCCGCGCTGCGGGCGGCCACCGCCGGCCCGGGAGCCCCCGAGGTCGTCCTGGTCGAGCCGTACCTGGCCGGCACCTCCACGGCCGCCGCCGCCGAGGCCCTGGCCGACATCCCGCACCGGATCCTCGGGCTGGGGACGGCGCGGGCCGAGCTGCGCCGCTACGGCACGGCCGCCGAGCACCTGGCGGCCCACGGCCTGGACCCGCACTCGCTGCGGGAGCGGATCACCGCCTTCACCGCCCGCGCCGCGGTCTGACGGCACGGCGCGGAGGGCGCGGCGCGGAGGACCGCCGCGTCCCGCCCTCCGCGCCACCTCACACCCGGTCGTCGAGCCAGGCCAGCAGGTCCGCCTGGACCTCGTCGCGGTTGGTCTCGTTGAGGATCTCGTGCCGGGCTCCCCCGTAGGCCCGCCAGGTCAGGTCGCGCAGCCCCAGATAGCGGAAGTCCTCCAGGAGTTCGTACACCAGCGTCATGCCCTGGTGGCAGGGGTCCTGGTCACCGACGGCGATGTGCACCGGCAGGTCGCGCGGCACGCGGTCGAGCTGCCGCGGATCGTTGGTCTTGCGCACCCCCAGCACCCAGTCCAGCGCCAGGCCGGCGCTGAAGGGAAAGCCGCACCGCTCGTCGGCGACGTAGACGTCGACCTCCGCCTCGTCGCGGGAGAGCCACTCGAATCCGGTGCGGTGCTCGTAGGGGTCGTTGAAGGAGCCGAAGAGGGCGGGCACGAAGTCCGAGGGCGCGGCGCGGCCGCCGCGGTCGACCTCCTCCCGCAGCCGTTCCACCGCCCCCTGCGGCTCCGCGCCGGGCAGCGACCGGAAGGTGCCCGACAGGATGAGCCCGGCCAGCTCGCCGCCGTACTCCTGGGCGAAGTCGCGGGCGAGCTGGGAGCCCATGCTGTGCCCGAGCAGGACGTGGGGCACACCGGGCAGCTCCGCGCGCAGCCGGTCGCCGACCGCCCTGAGGTCCTCCACCACGGCCCGCCAGCCGCTCTCCCCCACCACGCCGTATCCGCCGGTGTGTTCGGCGGTGGCCCCGTGGCCGCGGTGGTCGGAGGCGGCGACCGCGTAGCCGTGCCCGGCCAGGAAGCGGGCGAACCGGTCGTAGCGCAGGGCGTGTTCGGCCGCACCGTGCGCTATGCGCATCAGGGCGCGGGGCGTTCCCTCCGCCGGGAACCAAGTGTAGGTGGCGACGGGCAGTCCGTCCTGGGCCCGGGTGGTGTCCGCTCGCAGGGTCACGTGCTCTCGCTCCTCGGTGTCGGCGGGTCGGCGGGTCGGCGGGTCGGCAAGGACTCTTCCCCGCCGCGGCTCCGGCCGAACGGGACCTCTGCGCCCTCCGCGCACCCGGATCCGGCACGCCCGGCCGCCCGGCGGATCCGCTCCACCGGTTCACCGGCCGTCGGCGGGCGAGAGCACCGTCGCTCCGCGGGAAAGGGCGGCACGATCGCGACCGCCGCCCGCCAGGGGCGGGTCACCGCGCCCGGACCGTAACGTTGACCCGCCCCCGCAGTCCGGTTCCGGGCGGCGCGGTGCCCGGGCGGACGCGCGGGACGCCGTGGTAGGCGTACCTGGAGGGACCGCCGAACACGAAGGCGTCGCTGCTGCGCAGCTCGACGTCGGTCCACGGACGGCCGCGGCCGTCCGGATTCCCGAACCGGAAGACGCAGGTGTCGCCGAGGCTGAACGAGACCACGGGGGCGCGGGACCGCTCGTCGCTGTCACGGTGCATCCCCATACGGGCCCTCCCCTCGTAGAGGTTCACGAGCGCGATGTCGTACGGGACCGTGCACGGCCCCTGCCCGTACGCCTCCTCCACCGCCCGCCGCGCCCACCGCCCCAGCCGGGCCGGGAAGGGCTTGACCGGCGCGCCGTCGCCGTCCGCCGCGGTGCGGGCGTAGCCGTACGGGTACCAGTGCAGGCCCAGGCAGACCTGGCGCACCGACATCTCCCCGCCGCCGGGCATGCGCACGGTGCGCAGCCCGGCGGGTGGGCGGGCCCAGGCGCGGCAGGCGTCCAGCAGCTCGCGCTGCGCGGCCTCCCCCAGGTGGCCGGGCAGGTGCACCGCGCCCGGCGCCACCTCGGCCGCCGGAAGCCGGAACAGTCCGTCGTCCACACCCCTCACCTCGTCTCCCGGCACCGGGCCGACACCGGTCCCGGCACCACTGCCGCACCGGATCCCCACGCTTGCGGCCCGTCTCCGTACGGGCCCGGCCCGCCCGCGCCCCCATGCCGTAGGGTCTCAGTGGCCGGTGCGGGACTGCGCGGCGGGCCGCGCGCCGACGCCGCCGTCCCGACCGCCGGAGCGAGGCCGGAACAAGGAGTGCCCATGACATCCGAGACCGTGGAACCCGCGCTGACGGGGGTGCGCAACTTCCGCGAGGTCGGCGGTCTGCCGACCGCCGACGGCAGACGGGTGCGCCAGGGCGTGCTCTACCGCAGCGGGCACCTGGCACACGCCACCGAGGAGGACACCGCCTTCCTGTCCCGGCTCGGTCTGCACACGGTCTTCGACTTCCGCAACTCCGCCGACCAGGCCCTGGAGGGCCCGGACGTGGCACTGCCGGGCGTGCGGAACGTGAACATCCCGCTGTCGGACCCGGCCGAGGGCGCCGAGTTCTGGACGATGGTGCGCGAGGGCGACCTGGCCCTGCTGCGGTCCCTGCTGGGCGACGGGCAGGCCGAGGCCCGGATGGTGGCCTCCTACCGGCTGATGGTCGGGCAGCGCACCGCCGAGCACGGCCGGCTGCTGCGGGAGCTGGCCGAGGAGAGCGTGCCCGCCCTGATGCACTGCGCGGCGGGCAAGGACCGGGCCGGGCTGTCGGTCGCGGTGACGCTGCTGGCCCTGGACGTGGAGCAGGACGCGATCGAGGCGGACTACCTGGAGTCCAACGCCCCGCACCACCGCTACCGGATCCACCGCTCCCCCGACGCGGGCGGCGGGATGTCGCCCGAGGTCAGGGAGCTGCTGGCGCCCCTCTTCGAGGTTCGCCCCGCCTATCTGCACGCGGCGTTCGACGCCATCAACGACGCCTGGGGCGGGGTGGAGTCCTACCTCTCCGAGGGGCTCGGCCTCACCCCCGGTCTGCGCGAGCGGCTGCGCGGCCGCCTGCTGGAGCTCTGACCGCCGCGGCCCCTGCCGTCCCGGCCCCGGCTGCCCGCCGGCGGCTCCCGGCCGCCTGCGCCGGCGGGATCAGCCCTCGCGGACGACGACGAAGTCCGCGAGGGCGGCGAACCGCTCGCGCACCCGGTCCGGCATGTCCACGCCGTCCAGGGCGGCGAGGGCGGTGGCGTGCCGCCGGCGGGCCTCCTGGGAGGTCCACTCGCGGCCGCCGGCCTCCTCGATCAGCGCGGCGCGGGTCGCGAACTCCTCCTCGCTGAAGTCCTCGAACTCCCGCTGGCTCTTGGTGGCGTCCGCGGCCAGCAGCTCCCCGAGCCGCTCGGCGGCCGGCCCGCCACCGGCCAGGGCGGCGACCACGGGCAGGGACTTCTTGCGCTGCCGCAGGTCGCTCCAGGGCAGCTTGCCGGTCGCCGCCGGGTCTCCCCAGATGCCCAGCAGGTCGTCGACGGCCTGGAAGGCCAGGCCCAGGTGGTGGCCGTACGCCTCCAGCGCGTCGGCGGTGGCCTCGTCCGCCCCGCCGAGGACCGCTCCGATGGAGCTGGCGCAGGCCAGCAGCGCGCCGGTCTTGTTGCCCTCCATCTCCAGGCACTCGGCGACGGTGACCTTCTCCCGGTGCTCGTAGGAGATGTCCTGCGCCTGCCCGTCGATGAGCTTGCGGGTGGCCAGGGTCAGGCGGTGGGTGGCGTGCGCGGCCTCGGCGGTGCCCAGTTCCAGCAGCACCTCGCCCGCCAGCGCGAACAGGGCGTCGCCGACGAGGATGGCCTGCGCCGGGCCGTGCACCTTCCACACCGTGTCGCGGTGGCGGCGCTGCTCGTCGCCGTCCATCAGGTCGTCGTGGAGCAGGGAGAAGTTGTGGACCAGTTCCACGGCCACCGCCCCGGGGACGCCGGCGGCGGGCTCGGCGCCCACGGCCTCGGCCGACAGCAGGGCCAGCGCCGGGCGCACCGCCTTGCCGCCGTCGCCGCGGGCCGGGTTGCCCTGTGCGTCGGTCCAGCCGAAGTGGTAGGCGGCGACGGAGTCCATGGGCGGCGCGAGCCGTGCCACGGCGGCGCGCAGCATCGGCGTGGCGAGCGTGCGGCCGCGTTCCAGCAGCTCGATGACGCTCGCGGTGTCGACGGCTGTGTCCGTCAGGGTCCTCGGGGTCGCCGGGGTCACGGGGTCTCCTCTGCGTTCGGTGTCGTGCTCACGCCGCCTCCTGGAAGACGTCGTCGTGCGGGCGGCCGAGGGCGGCCAGCGCTTCCCGGGCGGCGGTCAGCCCGCTGCGCACGGCGCCCTCCATCGTCGCGGGCCATCCGGTGGCGGTCCACGCCCCGGCCAGCCACAGCCCCGGCGCACCGGTGCGGGCGACGGGGCGCAGGCGTCCGACACCGGGCACGGGGGCGAAGGTGGCGGCGCGCTCGCGGGTGACGAAGAAGTCGCGCACCTTCGCGCCGCGTGCGGCGGGCATCAAACGGGCCAGTTCGGGCAGGTAGCGCTCGCGCAGGGCGGCGACCGGCAGGTCGATCTCGTCCTGCGCGGCGGACTGGGACACCGCGATGTACTGGCTCGCCGCTCCTCCGGGCCGCTCCCGCAGCCCGGAGGCCGCGGTGCGGTCGAAGACCCACTGCACGGGGGTGCCGAGCGCGGCGAGGAAGGGGTGGTGGAGCACCTTGCGGTCGTAGACCACGTGGACGTTGAGGATCGGCGCGTCGCCGATGCGCAGCAGCCGCTCCGGCTCCTCCAGGGCGCCCCCGGGCAGCAGTCGGTGGGCCTCGCGCTGGGGCACGGCCAGGACGACCGTGCCGGCCCGCAGCGTCTCGCCGGTCCGGCGCGCGCCGGTGTCCACCGCGACCCGCCAGGTGCCCTCCGGCTCCCGGGTCAACTCCCGCGCCCGGCCCTGCCGGACCACGCGTACGCCCGCCTTCTCCAGCACGGCTGCGGCGAGCGTGTCGTGCAGGTGCCCCAGCGGGACGCGGGACCAGCCGATGTCGGCCGCGCCGGGGCCGCTGAGCAGGCCGGTGCCGATGACCATCGCGGCCAGCCCGAGCGAGACGTCCGGTGCGCGGGCGTTGAGGGTGGCGACGCCGATCAGGTCCCACAGCACCCGTACCGCGCGGGGGGACTGGCCGTGGCGGCGCAGCCAGTTCCCGAAGTCCTGGCCGTCCAGGGCGGGGTCGGACGGGTCGATCCTGCCCAGGCGGCCGAGCGCCAGGGCCGCCCGCCCCACGCGCAGCCGCTCGGCCGGGGAGAGGTGGGGGTAGCGCGCCAGGGAGGCGCCCAGGTGCAGCGGCACGGGCAGTGCCGCACGCCGCAGCCGGCCCGTCCTGCCGCGCGCGGCGTCGTGGACGGGGATGTCCAGGCGGGGCTGGAGGGGGGCGAGGTCGCTCGCGCCGATGCGCTCCAGAAGCCAGCGGTAGGCGGTGCAGCAGCGCAGGTGGACGTGGTGGCCGTTGTCGACGGTCAGCTCGCCGGCCGCGCCGGAACGGCGGAAGGAGAAGGCGAGCCCGCCCAGCCGGGGCCGGCTCTCCACCAGGGTGGTGGCCACCCCGGCGTCGGCCAGGCGCAGTGCGGCGGCGGTGCCCGCCAGCCCCCCGCCGACGACGACGGCGCGCGGATCGGGTGCGCCGGTCACGTCGCGCTCTCCCGGGGGGCCGTGCGGGCGGCCAGCCGGGTGTCGAGCCCGGACAGGCCGCGCAGGGCGACGTAGGCCTTCTCGCGCGCCGGCAGGGAGACCCTGCCGCGCAGCACCGCGTACGGGTCGCGGGCGATACGGGCCAGCAGGCGGTGGTAGATCCCCGCCATGGCCGCCACACAGGCGGCCGAGCGGCGGTCCAGCAGCGGCAGCAGCCGCAGCCCCTCGGCGAACAGCGCGCGGGCCCGGTCCACCTCGAAGCGCACCAGACCGGCGAAGTCCGCGCCGGCGTGCGGCGCGTGGCGGTTCAGCGAGGTGTCGCAGCCGAAGGCGGCCAGGTCCTCGCGGGGCAGGTAGGTGCGGCCCTCCGCGGCGTCCTCGCGCACGTCGCGCAGGATGTTGGTCAGCTGCAGGGCGAGGCCGAGGGTGTCGGCGTAGTGGGGGGCGCGGTCGGCGCCCGGGGCGCCGGGCACGGTGCCGAAGACCCCCAGGGAGAGCCGTCCGATGGCACCGGCCACGCAGCGGCAGTACTCCTTCAGCTCGTCCCAGGTCTCGTAGGCGCGGCCGCGGACGTCCATCAGGACGCCGTCGATCAGCTCGTCGAGCCCGCCCAGCGGGATCGGGAAGCGCTCCGCGGCGTCGGCCAGGGCGACGACGACCGGGTCGGTGGCGTCGTCGGGGACCTTTCCGGCGCGGACGAGGTCGAGCAGGGCGCGGGTCTCCTCCAGCCGGGCCCGCTTGGCCTCCGTCTCCAGCGGGCCGTCGCCGATGTCGTCCACGCGCCGGGAGAAGGCGTACAGGGCGGACATCGCCCGGCGCCGGTCGGTGGGCAGCAGCCGGATGCCGTAGGCGAAGTTGCGGGCCTGCTCTGCGGTGACGGCCTCGCAGTAGCGGTAGGCGGCGAAGACCTGCGGGGAGGGCGGCGCCTGCCGCGCGGCCCGCTCCGCGTTCGCGCTCCGCCTCGCCACCGGGCTCACCTCGCCGCTCCCAGGACGGCAGCGGTCTCGCGCAGCACACCGGCCTTCCCCGGGCGCGGGGCGCCGCCCAGGACGTCGTACCGGGCGGAGCGCAGGGCGCGCAGGGCCGCCCGCCCGCCGCCGGTGAATCCGGCGATGAGGATCTTCGGTATGCCGGGGACACTGGCCACCAGCGGGACTCCTTCGTTCAGCAGTTCGTGCGCGCGCCGCGCCTCCCAGGCGATCAGGGCGCGCACCGAGGCGTTCGCGGTGGGCGCGGCGAGGTCGGCCTCGGTGACGCGGAAGCGCTCCAGGTCCTCGGCGGGGAGGTAGATCCGGTCGCGCAGGGCGAGGTCCTCGGCGACGTCCTGGAGGTGCTCGGTGATCTGCAGCGCGGTGCAGACGGCGTCGGAGCGGCGGACGCGCTCGGGGGTCGTGGTGCCGGTGACGGCCAGGACGAGCCGGCCGACGGGGTTGGCGGACAGCTCGCAGTAGCCCAGCAGCTCCTCCCAGGTGCCGTACCGGCGGACCTTCTGGTCCAGCCGGTTGGCCTCGACCAGGGCGAGGAACGGCTCGGGGGTCAGCGCGTGGCGGCGCACCGTCGGCACCAGGGCGTACAGCAGGGGATGGCGGGGGACCTCCCGGCCCCCGGCGCCCATGTCCCGGGCGGTGCGGAAGACCCGGTGCAGCTCGGCCTCGAAGGCGTCGAGCAGTACGCCGCGGTCGCCGGTCCGGTCGGGGTCCACTCCCAGCAGCGCGGCGTCGGCGCCGCCGGGCGGCAGGTCGCCGTCGCCGATGTCGTCCAGGAGGCGGACGCAGCCGTACACGGCCATCAGGTCGTCCCGCCAGGCGCGGGGCAGGAAGCGGGGGGCCACGGGGAAGTTCTCGCGCGCCGCCTTGTCCAGAAGGGCGTGGCCGCGCGCGTCCCGCGCGGGGGTCACCGGGGGCCGCCCGCTGTCATCGTCGTCACCTCTCCGTCTCCCCGACCGACAGCACCCGGGCGTCGACGCCCCTGGCCGTCCCTGCCTGGCCGCCGGTCACCACTCGCGATGTGGAACATCATATTTCGGGCAGGACCCGGATCCGGCCCGGTACTCGGCCGACCGGGTGCCGGGTGGCCCCGTACGCCGTCCGACGGGACCGGATCAGCTTACGTCGTACACCAGGGCATTCTTCGCCGCGGGTCCGCGGGGGCGGGGCACGGGCCGTCACTCCGACGCGGTGAAACCCCGGATGACCGTGTCCAGGGCTCCGGCGGCGAGGGTGTCCCGCTGCTCCGGCGAGAGCCGGCCCAGTGGGCCGTCCAGCAGCAGGACCGCCAGTCCGTGCACCGCCGCCCAGGCTGTGATCTCGGTGCCGGAACGCCGCTCGGCGGGCATCCGGCCGGTGGTGACGAGCCCGTCCAGGGCCTCGGCCAGCAACCGGAAGGAGCGGTACATCCAGCGGGCCGAGTCCTCCTGCGGGCCGGGGTCGCCGCTCCCGTCCGCCGCCTCGGGCGGGCGGCAGAAGGCCGCACGGAACAGGCCGGGTTCGGCCAGCGCGAACTCGATGTAGCCCGCGCCGAGCGCCTTGAGCCGCTCCTCGGCGGCCTCCCCCGCGTCTCGCGCCCCGTCCCCTTCCGCGCCATCGCCGGCGGCCGACCGCTCCATCGTCTCCGCGAGCCCACGCTGGCCCTGCTCCTTGACCGCCATCAGCAGGTCGCCCTGACCGGTGAAGTGGCGGTAGGCGGCCGTCGGCGAGACCCCGACGCTGCGGGCGGCGGCGCGCAGCACGACGGCTTCCGGCCCGCCGTCGCGTGCGAGGTCCGTCGCCGCCTCGATGAGCGCGTTGCGCAGATCTCCGTGGTGGTAGCCGCTCTTTCCGGTGCCTTCTGTCCGCATCATTCGATACTGCCCGATGTTGACGTCATTAACATCTCTCTGCCAGAGTCGAAGTTAACGTCGTAAACATAATACGGCGCGCGTCCGCAAGTGAGCGAGAGGGAAGACCATGCTGTCGTGGATCGCCGATCTGGTACTGCGCCGCCCCCGAACGGTGCTGGTGGCCACACTCGTCTCCGTGCTGGCCATGGCGGCCGTCGGCATCGGCGCCTTCGGCAAGCTCCAGAGCGGAGGTTTCGACGACCCCGACGCACCTTCCAGCCGCGCCACCGCCCTGATCGACGAGAAATTCGGCGGCGAGAGCAATCTCGTCCTGCTGGTAAGGGCGGAGGACGGCGGCCGGCTGGACTCCCCCGCCGCCGAGCGGGCGGGCCGGGAGATCACCGACGGGCTGAAGGACGAGCCGGGCGTGTCCGGTGTGATCTCCTACTGGGACACCGGCGGCTCCGCGCTCACGTCGCGCGACGGCGACCAGGCGCTGATCCTCGCCCACATCGAGGGCGACGACACCGAGCGCACCGACCTCGCCGGCGAACTCTCCGAGGAGTGGTCCGGCGACCGGGGCGCCGTCACCGTACGCACCGGCGGCCAGGCGGCCGTCGCCAGCGACATCACCTCCCAGATCTCCAAGGACCTCGCCATCGCCGAGGCGATCGCCGTCCCCATCACCCTGATCCTGCTGGTGATGGCCTTCGGCAGCGTCGTGGCCGCGCTGCTGCCGCTGGCCATCGGACTGATCGCGGTCATGGGCACTTTCGCCGAGCTCTACGTGCTCGGCAGCATCACCGACGTCTCGATCTTCTCGGTCAACCTCACCACCGCCCTCGGCCTGGGCCTGGGCATCGACTACGGCCTGCTGCTGGTCAGCCGCTTCCGCGAGCGGCTGACCGAGGGCGACGACGTACCGGACGCGCTGCGCACCACCGTGGCCACCGCGGGCCGCACCATCGCCTTCTCCGCCGCCACCGTCGTCGCCGCGCTCGCCGCGCTGCTGCTCTTCCCGCCCTTCTTCCTGCGCACCTTCGCCTACGCCGGGATCGGCGTCGTCGCGATCGCCGCGGCCGGCGCGCTGGTGGTCGTCCCCGCCCTGCTGGCGGTGCTGGGCCACCGCGTCAACAGCGGCCGGCTGCCCTGGGCGGACTCCGTACGCCGCCCCGACGCGCCGGTGTGGGGCCGCCTGGCCTCGGTGGTGATGCGCCGGCCGGCACTCACCGCGCTGCCGGTCCTGGCCGTGCTGCTGCTCGCCGCGAGCCCGCTGCTGGGCGCGTCCTTCGGCAACCCCGACGAGCGGGTGCTGCCCGGCGACGCGCCCAGCCGCCAGGTGGCCACCGCCATCGACGAGGACTTCGGCCGCGACAACACCTCCGCCGTCCAGATCGTCACCACCGGCCCGGTGGACACCGCCGGGCTGGACGCCTACGCCACCGCCCTCTCCCGCCTCGACGGCGTCACCGGCGTCCAGGCCTCCTCCGGCACCTACCAGGACGGCGAGGCCGCCCCGCCCGGCCCGCTCGGCGCCGCGCTCGGCCGGGACGACGCCCAGCGGCTGACCGTCGCCATCGAGCCGGAGTCCGGGTCCGGCGCGGCCGAGGACCTGGTGCACGACATCCGCGCGGTGCCGGCCCCCGGCGGGGTGGAGGCCCTGGTCGGCGGTCCGGACGCCCGGCTGGTGGACACCAAGGCAACCATCGGCGACCGGCTGCCCGTCGCGATCGCATGGGTGGCGCTGACCACCTTCGCCCTGCTGTTCCTGTTCACCGGCAGCGTCGTGCAGCCGCTGCGCGCGCTGGTGCTCAACACCATCAGCCTCACCGCCGCGATCGGCGCGATGGTGTGGATCTTCCAGGAGGGCAACCTGTCCTCGGTGCTGGGCTTCACCCCGATGCCGATGAACACCTCGATGACCGTGCTGCTGTTCTGCATCGTCTTCGGGCTGTCCATGGACTACGAGGTCTTCGTCACCAGCCGGATCAAGGAACTGCACGACGCGGGCGAGGACACCGAGACCGCCGTCACCCGCGGGCTGTCGCGCACCGGGCGGATCGTCACCATGGCCGCCGGTCTGCTGGCGGTGAGCCTGTTCGCCTTCACCACCAGCGAGATCAGCTTCATCCAGATGTTCGGCCTCGGCAGCGGGCTGGCCATCCTGATCGACGCCGTCGCGGTGCGCGGTGTACTCGTCCCGGCCGCGATGCGGCTGCTGGGCCGCGGCGCCTGGTACGCGCCGAAGGCTCTGCGCCGGCTGCACGGCCGGGTGGGCCTGTCCGAGACCGCCGCTCCCCCGAAGACCCCCGCCGAGCCGCCGCGCGAACCGGCCGGGATCTGATCCGTCTCCCGGCGGACCGCCCGGGCGTGGACCGGCCCCGCTCCCCGACGGGGAGCGGGGCCGGTCCACGCCCGGGCGGCGGCACGAGCGGTTACTTGCGGGTGAACTCCTCGTAGGCCTTCATGACCTCCTCGGTCGGGCCGTCCATGCGCAGCTCGCCGCTCTCCAGCCACAGCACCCGGTCGCAGGTGTCCCGGATGGACTTGTTGTTGTGGCTGACCAGGAAGACCGTCCCGGCCTCCTTGCGCAGCTCGCGGATGCGGGCCTCCGAGCGCTTCTGGAACTTCTTGTCGCCCGTCGCCAGCGCCTCGTCGATCATCAGCACGTCGTGGTCCTTGGCGGCGGCGATGGAGAACCGCAGCCGGGCCGCCATGCCGGAGGAGTAGGTCCGCATCGGCAGGCTGATGAAGTCGCCCTTGTCGTTGATGCCGGAGAAGTCGACGATGCCCTGGTAGCGCTCCTGGATCTGGGCCTTGGACATGCCCATCGCCAGCCCGCCCAGTATGACGTTGCGCTCACCGGTCAGGTCGTTCATCAGCGCGGCGTTGACGCCCAGCAGGGAGGGCTGGCCGTCGGTGTAGACCTTGCCGCGCTCGGCCGGCAGCAGGCCCGCGATGGCGCGCAGCAGCGTGGACTTGCCCGAGCCGTTGGAGCCGATCAGGCCGATGGCCTCGCCCCGGTAGGCGGTGAAGCTGACGCCCTTGACCGCGTGCACCTCGCGCATGCCCGCCGGGGCCTTGCGGCGCAGGATGCGGCTGAGGGCCGCCGTGGCGCTGCCCCTGCCCCGGCCCCCGCCGTTGACGCGGTAGACGATGTGCAGGCCGTCGGCGATGACGGTCGGCCGGCGATCGGCGGAGACGGCCTCCGCGCCCTTGTCCGCCGACGCGGCGGCTGCGCTCTTCTCAGCCACGGCCATAACGCTCCTCCGCCTTCCAGAAGTACACGAACCCTCCGATGCCGACGACCACGGCCCAGCCCGCGGCCAGCAGCCACACGCGCCCGTCCAGGCTCTGGTGGTGCGGGCCGTCGATCAGCGCCCAGCGCATCAGCTCCATGTAGACCGCCGCCGGGTTGGCCTCCAGCACTCCGGCCAGCCAGCCCGGGGCGTTCGCCTTCTCCAGCATGTAGGACAGCGGGAACATCACGCCGGAGGCGTACATCCAGGTGCGCAGCACGAACGGCATCAGCTGCGCCAGGTCGGGGGTCTTGCTGCCCAGCCGGGCCATGACCATCGCCAGGCCGGTGTTGAAGAGGAACTGCAGCAGCAGGACCGGTACCACCAGCAGCCACAGCGGACCGGGGTAGTGCCCGAGGCCCACCAGGATGACGACCAGGACGATCATCGAGAACAGCAGCTGCTGGAGCTGCTGCAGGGAGAAGGAGATCGGCAGCGCGGCCCTCGGGAAGTGGAGGGCCCGCACCAGCCCCAGGTTCCCCGAGATGGACCGCACGCCCGACATCACCGAGGTCTGGGTGAAGGTGAAGACGAACACCCCCGTCACCAGGAAGGGGATGTACTCCTCGTTCTCCATGCCGCCGCGCCCCTTGAGCAGCAGCCCGAAGATGAAGTAGTAGACGGCCGCGTTGAGCAGGGGGGTCAGTACCTGCCACACCTGGCCGAGCTTGGCCTGGCTGTACTGGGCGTGCAGTTTCGCCCGGGAGAAGGCGAGGATGAAGTGCCTCCGCGCCCACAGCTGCCGGACGTACTCCGTCAGGGAGGGCCGGGCGCCGCTCACCGTCAGCCCGTACCTGGCGGCGAGTTCGGCCGGGGACAGGCCGTCGTCTGGTGAACGCGGCGGCTCGCCCGTCGCGATCGCACCACCGTGCGTTGTCTCGCTCACGTTGAAACTTTCGTCCTCACAGTGCGCAGCCGGGATGGAATGAGCGCAGCGGCCCCGGCCGATGTCACCGGGCCCGATGCTCTCAGACAGAGCTTGTCAGATGACAGGAGGGCGGCCCAGCCGGGTCAGACGCCACACCGTACGCCACTTCATGGGACGGCGGGGACCGCACGGGGTCGTCCAGCCCTCCCGGAAACCGCCCAGCCAGGCGCGCAGCGCGGGGCGCGAGGGGCGCCGGGCGAGGGTCAGCAGCAGCCATACGCCCAGGTAGAGGGGGACCAGCGGCAGCGGCAGGTTGCGCCGGGCCAGCCACACGCGGTTGCGGGCGACCATCCGGTGGTAGACCGCGTGGCGGCTGGGGAGGGTGGTGGGGTGGTGGAGCACCATGTCCGCGCGGTAGTCGATCATCCACCCCGCGTCCAGCGCCCGCCAGGCCAGGTCGGTCTCCTCGTGCGCGTAGAAGAACTCGTCCGGCAGCCCGCCGACCTCCTGGAAGACGGCCGTCCGCGCGGCGTTGGCGCCGCCGAGGAAGGTGGTCACGCGCGAGGATCGCATCGGGTCCGAGGCACGCAGCCGCGGTACGTGGCGGCGCTGGGTGGCCCCGGTGTCCGGGTCGGCGATGCGGAAGCTGATGATGCCCAGCTCCGGATCGGCGGCGAACGCCTGCCGGACCAGCTCGGCGGTGTCGGTGTTCGGCAGCAGCCCGTCGTCGTCGAGGAAGAGCAG
The DNA here is from genome assembly GCF_017114865.1 of Streptomyces verrucosisporus. Taxonomy (GTDB): domain Bacteria; phylum Actinomycetota; class Actinomycetes; order Streptomycetales; family Streptomycetaceae; genus Streptomyces; species Streptomyces fenghuangensis. Next base: position 146,786 of record NZ_JADEYH010000005.1, read on the forward strand.
GGCGTCCACCTCGCTCCCGCCGGGCCCGAACGCCTCGATGCCGACGTTGCGTCCGCCGGGGATGCCCAGGTTCTCCGGCAGCTCCACCGTCCGCACCCCCGGCGGGAGCTCCGGCAGCGGGGCGCCGTTGCCGACGACCACGACCTGGACCGGATCGCCGTCCTGCTTGGCGACCGAGTCCAGCAGAGCGCGCAGCTCCTCGGGGCGGTTACCCATGGTCAGGACGACCGCGCCCAGCGTCAGGGGCCTGCCGGAGGAGGACCGTGCGCCCTCTGTCATGTCGTTCACCGCCCTCACCGCAGCCGGCTCGACGCCAGGATGGACACCAGGTGCAGCAGTGTCTGCAGGACCGCGACGGCCGCCAGGACGGCGACGCCCAGCCGGGTGAAGAACAGGCCGCCGTGCACCGCGTCGGCGACCGCCACCGCCAGGATCACCAGGGACGCCTCGACGCCGCCGACCAGCCGGTGGAACTTCAGTGCGGCGGCCGCCCGGCGGGCCAGCGCCAGCCCCGTGGAGCGGGGCACGGCCGCCTCGTCCTTCACCGCGGGCAGGCCGCTGCGGGAGCGGGCCACGTCCACCAGGTCGGTCTCGGCCTTGATCAGGATCGCGCCCAGCGCGGCCACCGTCCCCAGGAAGGCCCACAGCCAGTTCGCGGAGGCCCCCTCGGTGCGGAAGACGTCCGCGGCCCGCACCCCGAAGCCGACCAGCAGCGCCGCCTCGGCCAGGTAGTGGCCCACCCGGTCGAGGTAGACGCCGGTGATGGAGGTCTGCTTCCGCCAGCGGGCGACCTCGCCGTCCACGCAGTCCAGCAGCAGGTAGAACTGGATCAGCAGGGCGGCCAGGACGGCCCCGGCCGGGCCCGGCGCCAGCAGCACGGCGCCGGCCGCCACACCGGCGACCACCATCAGGTAGGTGAGCTGGTTGGGCGTTATCCGGGTGTTCACCAGGTGCCGGGTCCAGCGCAGCGAGATCTCCCGCATGTACAGGCGCCCGGCCCAGTGCTCACCGCTGCGCCGGTCCTTCACCCCGGCGGGGTGGACGACCGGGCGGAGTTCAGCTACTGACGGCTTTGACATAGTCGGCGTACGCGTCCCTGATCTGGTCGGTGGACAGGTCCAGGTGCTCGATGATCGTGTAGCGCCCGGGCCGGGTCTGCGGCGCGTACTCCACCGCGCGCACGAACTCGTCCTCGTCGAAGCCGATCTCGCCGGGCAGCACGGGCAGGCCGTGGCGGCGCAGCACGTCGACGATCAGCGCCGTCTGCTCCTCCGCTCCGCGCAGGTGCATCGCGAAGGCGGCGCCGAGCCCGCACTGCTCGCCGTGGGCGGCGGCGCGCTTTGGGTAGAGCAGGTCGAAGGCGTGGTTGATCTCGTGGCAGGCGCCGGAGGCGGGGCGGCTGTCGCCGGCGACCGACATGGAGATGCCGGTGAGCACCAGCCCCTCGGCCAGCACGGTGAGGAACTCGTCGTCGCCGCAGCCGCCCGGGTGGCGCAGCACCGCCTCGCCGGCCTGGCGGGCCATGGCGGCGGCCAGGCCGTCGATCGACTCGCCGGTGACCTTGTGGGAGAGCTCCCAGTCGGCCACGGCGGAGATGTTGGAGATCACGTCGCCGACGCCCGAGCGCACGAAGCGGATCGGGGCCTCGCGGATGACGTCGAGGTCGATCACGATCGCGATCGGGTTCGGCACGCCGTACGAGCCGCGGCCGGCGTCGTTGTCGAGCGTGGCCACCGGGGAGCACAGGCCGTCGTGGCTGAGGTTGGTGGCGACGGCGACCAGCGGCAGGCCGATGCGCGCGGCGGCGAACTTGGCGCAGTCGATGATCTTGCCGCCGCCCATCCCGACGACCGCGTCGTAGTGGCCGGACTTCATCGCGTCGGCCAGCTTGATCGCGTTGTCCAGCGTCCCGCCGCCGACCTCGTACCAGTCGGCGCCCGGCAGGGCGGGCGCGAACCGCTCGCGCAGGGCCGCGCCCGAGCCGCCGCTGATGGCGATGGCGAGCTTGCCGGAGGCCGAGATGCGCTGGTCGACCAGGAGGGTCGCCAGGTCGTCCAGCGCACCGGGCCTGATGTCGACGACGACCGGCGAGGGGATGAGCCGGGTCAGTACTGGCACGCGATCTCCCGCGCCTTGTTCAGGTCGTCGTGGTTGTCGATCTCGACCCACTTCACGTCGCCGATGGCGGCGGTGTCGATGGTGAGGCCGCGGTCGGCCATCTCCTGGTAGCCGTCCTCGTAGTACAGCTGCGGGTCGCGCTCGAAGGTGGTCTTCAGCGCGTCGGCCAGGTCGGCGGCGGCGTCGCCCTCGATGAGGGTCACGCCGATGTACTCGCCGGTGGCGCCGGCCGGGTCCATCAGCTTGGTGATGCGGCGCACGCCCCTGCCGGGCTCGGTGACGACCTTCATCTCCTCGTCGGCCAGCTTCTTGACCGTGTCGAGGGCGAGGATGATCCGCCGGTCCCCGCCGCGGGCGTCGAGCAGCGTCTGCTCGACGGAGACGGGGTGGACGGTGTCGCCGTTGGCCAGGATCACGCCCTCCTTGATGACGTCCCGGGCGCACCACAGGGAGTAGGCGTTGTTCCACTCCTCGGCCTTGTCGTTGTCCACCAGGTGGAGCTTGACGCCGTACTTCTTCTCCAGGGCGGCCCTGCGCTCGTAGACGGCCTCCTTGCGGTAGCCCACGACCACGGCGGCGTCGGTGAGGCCGACCTCGCGGAAGTTGCCGAGGGTGAGGTCCAGCACGGTGGTGGTGCCCTCGCCCGCCGGGTCCACCGGCACCAGGGCCTTGGGAAGGGTGTCGGTGTAGGGGCGCAGACGCCGTCCGGCGCCGGCGGCCAGCACGAGGCCGATCATGCGGGTTCTCCTGTTTCGTCGTGTACGGCGGGTGCGTGTGAGGACACCCAGAAACGGACGCTCTCGGTGAGCACCGTGAGCGCCAGGGCCCCGGCCAGGGCCGTGAGCGCGATCGTGAAGCCCTGTCCGGCGGCCCAGAGGGCGGCGGCGGCCGTGACCGCCACAGCGCGTCCCTCGTGCCCGCCGATCGCCCGCACCAGCCGGTGCGGCGGGGCGCCGGTGCCGCCGCGGATGCGGTACACCGTGTCGTAGTGATGGTAGGCGACCGCCGCGACCAGCCCGAACGCGGCGGGCAGCGCCCCGTCCGCGTCCGACCGGGCGGCCAGCGCCAGGACCGTGGTGTACTCCGCCGCACGGAAGAAGGGCGGCACCAGCCAGTCCAGCGCGCCCGTCAGCGGGCGGGCGACGGCCAGCCCGGACAGGACGGCGTAGCCGAGCGCGGCGGCCGGCAGCCAGGGCCCGGCCGGGGCCCACAGCGCGGCGGCCACCAGACCGGCCGAGCCGAGCAGGGCCAGGGCCGGGGCGGCGAACGCGGACGGCCGCGCCCCCCGCGCCCGGGACGCGGCGGCCCGGGCCACGCCCTCGGCCAGTGGTCCGGAGTCGGCCAGCTCGGTCAGGGCCCGGGCTGCGCGGTCGGTGCGCACGCCCCTGCGGGTCAGGGAGCGCAGCACCCGCCCGGCGGTGGTGTAGCAGGCGGCGAACGCGCAGCCGATCAGCAGCACGGTGAAGGTGGTGCGGGGGGTGGTGAGGGCGGTGAGGACGGCGATCAGCGCCCAGCGTTCGCCGATCGGCAGCACGATCATGCGGCGGGCCCACACCGTCCAGCCGACCCGGTCGAGCTTCCCCGACAGGGCGGCGGCGGGGTTGGCGCTCCCGGCGGCGGGCTCCCCCTCGCGCTCCCGCCCGCCGTCCTCCCTGTAGTGGTCGGCCTCGTTGAAGGAGAAGTCCACCACGTGGCGGCAGGTCTGGAGCACCATCGCGCCCAGCGCCAGGGCCCACACGTCGTCGCCGCCGCGGGCCGCGCCGAGGGCCAGGCCCGCGTAGTAGGCGTACTCCTTGGCCCGGTCGAAGGTGGCGTCCAGCCAGGCTCCGAGCGTGGAGTACTTCAGCGCGTAGCGGGCGAGCTGGCCGTCGGCGCAGTCCAGCACGAACGAGGCGATCAGCAGCACCCCGGCCGCGACGAAGCCGCCGCGGGTGCCGGTGGCCGCGCAGGCGGCGGCGACCAGCGCGGTGAGCAGCGAGGCGGTGGTCACCTGGTTGGGGGTGAGTCCGCGCCGGGCGCACCAGCGGGCGAGGTGACGGGAGTAGGGGCTGACGAGGAAGGTGGTGAAGAAGCCGTCGCGGGACTTCACCGCCGAGCGCAGCCGCACCCGCTCCTCGTCGACGGCCGCCACGGCCCGCTCCGCCTCGGCGCGCTCCGCGCCGTCGGCGGGTACGGCGGCGACGAGGACGCCCAGCTCGGGACGGTGCACGGCCGGAGCCCGGTCGTCCGCCTCCATGGCGGCGGCCGCCCGGCCGGGCAGTCCGGCCGGCTCGGGGGCGGCGGTGCGTGCCGCGCCTCCCGCCACGGGCGGCGCCACGGGTGCGGCGGCCGCGGAGGCGGCGGACACGGCGCGGACCAGGGCGGCGCGCGCGGTGGGCTGGACGGACAGTGCGCCGGGGATCGCGGCGGCGGGGAAGCGCGGGTCGGTCAGGGCCAGCCGCAGGCTGTGCGTGTGCCCGACGAAGCGGGGGTCGACGAGGGCGACGCGCTCACCGGCCGGGACGGCCGCCAGCGCCGCCTCCACCCCGGCGGCGTCCTCCGCCACCTGCACGTCGAAACCCAGCGACCGCAGACCGCCCTCCAGGGGCGCCCCCGCGACCGGCGGACCGGTGAGAATGGCGGTCGACAAGAACGAACTCACTCCTTGGAAGCCGTACCGTCCGCGGCGCGGTCCGTAAGCGAGCGGCATCCGGGCAGCGGTCACAGTGCGCCATCACCCGTTCGGGGCAGGCAGCACGTGGCCAGAGGTTATCGGATAGGTGGAAGCGTCCGTTCACCCCGCATTCGCCGGGCGGAAGCGCCCCGCCGTCACGAAAGGTGACAGAACACCACGGACCGCGTCCCAGGATCCTCGATCCCGGCGACTCGCACAAGGAGCGTGTCAGCGACGGCCCGCGACCGGTGGTTAGGCTGCGGCCATGACGTGGCTGGTGACCGGAGGGATCGGATACGTCGGCGCCCATGTGGCGCGGGCGATGGCGGAGGCCGGTGAGAGGGTCGTCGTGCTCGACGACGTCTCCAGTGGCCTGCCCGAGCGGCTGCCGCCCGGCGTGCCCCTGGTGCGCGGCTCGGTCGCCGACCGGGCGCTGCTCGACCGCACGATCGCCGCGCACCAGGTCGCCGGCGTGGTGCATCTGGCGGCGAAGAAGCAGGTGGGCGAGTCGGTGGAGCATCCGCTGACGTACTACCGGGAGAACCTGTACGGGCTCACGGTGCTGCTGGAGGCCGTGGTCGCCGCCGGGGTGCGGCGCTTCGTGTTCTCCTCCTCCGCCGCCGTCTACGGCATGCCGGACGTGGACCCGGTCACCGAGGACACACCTTGCGTCCCGATGAGCCCCTACGGCGAGACGAAGCTGGCGGGCGAGTGGCTGGTGCGAGCCGCGGGGCGGGCCCACGGGCTGTCCACCGCCTGCCTGCGCTACTTCAACGTGGCGGGGGCCGCGCGGCCGGAGCTGTCCGATGTCGGCGTGTCCAACGTCATCCCGATGTTCTTCGACGCCCTCACCCGCGGCGAGGCCCCGCGGATCTTCGGCGACGACTACCCCACCCCCGACGGCACCTGCGTGCGCGACTACATCCACGTCGCCGATCTGGCCGAGGCCCACCTGGCCGCCGCCCGCCGGCTGGCCGGGCTCCCGGCAGGCGGGGACCTGACGGTGAACGTGGGCACCGGCGAGGGCGTGTCGGTGCGGGAGCTGGCCGACCTCGTCGCCGGGATCACCGGTGTCCGCGAGCCCGCCCCGGTGGTCGTCCCGCGCCGCCCGGGGGACCCGGCGCGGGTGGTGGCCTCGGCCGGGCGGATCGGCGTGGAGCTGGGCTGGGCACCCCGGTACGGGGTACGCGAGATGGTGGCCTCGGCCTGGGAGGGCTGGCGCCTGCGCGGCGCCGGCGGTCTCCGCCGGGAGGCGGCCGCGCTCCCCGAGTGATCCGGGCCGGTACCCCGAACGAGCGGGCACCGTCCGCCAGGTGAATGGAAAGCGCAGGTCAGAGGGGATGACAACGGTGTTCAGTGCCGCGTTGCCCCATACCCCCCGCCCGTAGTTCACTGGGATCGTCCGCACCGGTCGCAGGCGGCACCGGCCGCCATACGGGAGGCATCGTTCATGGGCGCAGGGCACAACCACGGCGGGCCGCGGCCGGCCGGACCGGGCACGGCGGGGGCCGCGTACCGGGGCCGGCTGCGCGCGGCCCTGGCCATCGCGGTCGTCCTGCTGCTCGCCGAGCTCGCGGGCGCCGCGCTGACCGGTTCGCTGGCGCTGCTGGCGGACGCCGGCCATGTGGCCACCGACGCGGTCGGCATCGGGATGGCGCTGCTGGCGATCCGTGTCGCCAACCGGCCCGGCAGCGAGCGGCGCACCTTCGGTCTCGCCCGGGCCGAGATCCTCGCCGCGCTGCTCAACGCCCTGCTGCTGCTGGGGGTGGGCGGCTACATCCTGGTGGAGGCCGTCGAACGGCTGCGCCATCCCGAGGAGGTGCCCGGCGGGCTGACGGTCCTGTTCGGCGTCGTCGGTCTGGCCCTCAACGGCCTGTCCCTGGCCCTGCTGATGCGCGGGCAGCGGGAGAGTCTGAACGTGCGGGGCGCCTTCCTGGAGGTGGCGGCGGACGCTCTGGGCTCCGTGGCGGTGATCGCCGCCGCACTGGTGATCATGTTCACCGGCTGGCGGCAGGCCGACCCCGTCGCCTCGCTGCTGATCGCGGTGCTGATCGTGCCGCGGACGGTGCGGCTGGCGCGCGAGGCGATCGATGTCCTGCTGGAGGCCGCGCCCCGGGACGTGGACATGGCCGGGGTACGGGCGCACATCCTGGGCGTGCCCGGCGTGGAGGACCTGCACGACCTGCACGTGTGGACCATCACCTCCGGCATGCCGGTGCTCTCCGCGCACGTGGTGGTCGGCCGGGAGGCGCTGGAGGCCGAGGGCGGCCACGACAGGATCCTGCGGGACCTCCACGGCTGCCTGGGCCGGCACTTCGACGTCGAGCACTGCACCTTCCAGCTGGAGCCGCACGGGCACGCGGCGCGCGAAGGGCGGCTGTGCCACTGACGCCGCGCGGCGCCCCGGCCGGCGCCGCGGGTGCTCCGTACCGCCCGCCCGGCGAGCGGCCCCCGTCCGTGTACGGCACACTGGAGCGGACAGTCGGAACATAGGAGAAACGCCGTTCCGACACACGCACGGTGAAGGGCGGACATGACCAACGGCACGGCGGACCCGATCATGCTCGAGCTGGTCGACGAGGACGGCAGGACGATCGGGACCGCGGAGAAGCTCTCCGCCCACCAGGCCCCGGGCCGGCTGCACCGGGCCTTCTCCGTCTTCCTCTTCGACGAGATGGGCCGGCTGCTGCTCCAGCGCAGGGCGCTGGGCAAGTACCACTCCCCCGGTGTGTGGTCCAACACCTGCTGCGGCCACCCCTACCCCGGCGAGCCGCCCTTCGCCGCCGCCGCGCGGAGGGTCGGCGAGGAGCTGGGTGTGGCGCCCCGGCTGATGCTGGAGGCGGGGACAGTGCGCTACAACCACCCGGACCCGGCATCCGGCCTGGTCGAGCAGGAGTACAACCACCTCTTCGCGGGGCTGGTGCGGGACATGCCCCGGCCGGATCCGCGGGAGATCGCCGAGACGGCGTTCGTGACGCCCGAGGAGCTGCTCAAGCGGCACGAGGCGGAGCCGTTCTCGGCCTGGTTCATGACGGTGCTGGACGCGGCGCGCGGCGGCATCCGCGAGGTGACCGGGGCCTCGGCCGGCTGGTGAGGCACCCGGCGCCGCGGGCCGGCGGCCGTGCTCGCTCCGGCGGCCGTGCTCAGGGCGCCGGCGGCTCCCGCGGCGACGGCGGCAGGGGGGGCAGCGGCAACGCGACCCGGACCACCTTGCCGCCGGACGCGGTCCGCTCGGTCTCGCAGAAGCCGCCGGCCTCGGCGACGACGGCCTTGACCAGGAACAGCCCCCGCCCCCCGGTGTGCTCCCGCTCCGGGGCGGCGGCCGGCGCCGCGGGGCGGTAGGGGTGGCCGTCCTCGACGCCCAGGCGCACCCGGCCGGCGTCGAGGCGGACCTCGACGCCGATCTCCGCGGAGAGCAGGGCCGCGTGCCGCACGGCGTTGGTGACCAGCTCGGAGAGGATCAGCAGCAGGCCGTCCATCAGTTCGTCGGCGAGTGGGGCCCCTCTGCGGCCAAGGAGGTCCCGCACGGCGTGGCGCGCCCGGTGCACGGAGGACTCGTGCACCGGGACGGTGAAGCGCCAGGCGCCCTCGTACGGCAGGGGGCGGGGCGGGGGCTCGGGCCGGGCATACGGCTGCGGTTGCTCCCGTGGCCGTTCCCGTAACTTTTCTCGCGGCTGCTCCTGCGTGCGGGGCCGCGGTCGCGACGGCCCGGCGGGGCGGCCGGCCGCCGCCACCGGCGGTCGGCCGCCCCGGTCAGGGAGGAAGTCCCCGCGGATGTCCATCTGCCGCACCCCGATCTCGGCTCCCGCCGGCCGCTTCTGTCCGGCTCCGTTCCGGGCCGGTCCCGGACCGGTTCCTCGAAGAGTGTCGGCCCGCGGTGCGCACGGCCCGCCCCTGTGACTGCAAGTCGGCACCTATCGATGGCAATTGACAGAAAGACCTACGCGCCGTTCGCGGCTGTGACCGGCCTTGCGCGATCGTTTCTGCGGTCCCGTCGCGGCCCCCACGCCTTCTGCCGTTACGATCCGGCCCATGTCCGCGCACACACCGCCGGCCGGCGGCCCGGCCCTGCCGGTCTCCGTCCAGGACGGCGTCGCCACCCTCACCATCGACAATCCGGCCAAGCGCAACGCGATGACGCCGGACATGTGGCGGCGGATGCCCGCCGTGCTGGAACGGCTCGCCGCCGACCCCGCCGTACGGGCCCTGGTCCTCACCGGCGGGGGCGGCACCTTCTGCGCGGGCGCCGACATCTCCGCCCTGCGCGAGGACGACGGGGAGTCCCGCCGTCTGGCGGTGGCCGCCGAGGAGGCGCTGGCGGCCTTCCCGCGGCCCACGCTCGCGGCCGTGCGCGGGCACTGCGTGGGCGGCGGCTGCCAGCTCGCCGTCGCCTGTGACCTGCGCTTCGCCGCCGAGGGGGCCCTGTTCGGCATCACCCCGGCCAGGCTCGGCATCGTCTACGGCGCCTCCTCCACCCGGCGCCTGGTCTCCCTGGTCGGCCCGGCCACCGCCAAGTACCTGCTGTTCTCGGGTGAGTTGATCGGCACCGAGCGGGCCCTGCGCACCGGGCTGGTCGACGAGGCGCATCCGGAGGGCGAACTGGAGGAGCGGGTCGCGGTGTTCGCGCGGCTGCTCGTCTCGCGCTCGCAGCTCACCCAGGCCGCGGCCAAGGAGTTCGCGAACGGCGCCGGGGCCGGCCCCGTGCCGCCGGAGCGGATCGCGTACTGGGAGGAGCGCGCCCGGGAGAGCGGAGAGCGCGCCGAGGGCGTGGCCGCCTTCCTGGAACGGCGCCCTCCGGTCTTCACCTGGTCACTTACCGACGGGTAGCGTGCGGGTATGACGTCCCTCCCCGCCAAAGCCGGACGGCGCTGCCACAACGCCGTCAACCCGCTGCACTCGGCTCTCTACTTCGCCCCGGACCTGGCTCGCGAGCTGGCCCCCTACGGCATCGAGGACCCCTCCGCGGTCTACTTCGCCGGCCGCGCCGCGGCACTGGGCCGGGTCGGCCCCGGGGTCGTCACCGCGACCTTCCACAACTTCCACCACGCCCTCGTCGCCCGCCACCTGCCGGCCGTGTGGGAGCTGGCCGCCCCCGAGACCGTGCTCGCCGCCCGGCTGCGCGCCGCCGACTCCATGCTGCGGCGCCTGCTGGGCGAGGAGGCGGTGGCCTCGAAGGAGATGGCCGAGGCCGCCGGGCTGGCGCTGCGCGCCGCCGAGGGCTGCGTCCGCCCGGGCCGCCCGCTGTACGCGGCGCTCGCCGACCTTCCCGTGCCCGAGGCGCCGCACCTGGCGCTGTGGCACGGCGCCTCGCTGCTGCGCGAACACCGCGGCGACGCCCATGTCGCCGTCCTCCAGCACGCCGGGCTGGACCCGGTGGAGGCGCTGGTCAGCCACACCGCCAGCGGACGCGGCATGAGCCCCAGGTGGGCGCTGGCCACCCGCGGCTGGGACCGCCGGGACTGGGAGGAGGCCCAGGAGCGGCTGCGCGGGCGCGGACTGCTGGACGGCGAGGGCGAGTTGACCGAGGCCGGCACCGCCCTGCGCAAGGAGCTGGAGACGGAGACCGACCGGCTGGACGCCGCGCCGTACGAGCACCTGGGCGCGGCGGGCACCGAGCGGCTGACCGAACTGTGCGGCGCCTTCACCGGCGCGGCCCTGGCCTCGGGCGCCTTCCCCGCCGACCTGTTCGGCAAGGGCTGAGCCGGACCCCGAAAGACGGTGGGAGGGCCCCGGAGCTGGAGCACCGGGGAGGCGGAAACCGGCCGGAGCGGACAGAAGGTTGTTTGTCCGGCGCCTGAGCGGTCACGCGTACGGCATGTTCAAAGCCATAGCAGATGCACTCCGTACCGTCGGCGGCGCCATCGCGACCGTGGTGACGCTGCCCTTCCGTCTACTGGCCCGCCTCTTCGGCGGGGCTTCGCACGCCGGACGCCGCGCCTGACCGTCCGCCTGCCGGTGCGGCCTGTAACAATGCGGGCTACCGGGGAAGCACCCAGCACCGAGTAAGGCGGAACGGATCGTGACACAGTCCATCGGAGAGACGCCCGTCGAGGGCGCGGCACCGGCCGGCGCGTCCGGCGCGGCGTCCGTCGAGGGCAGGATCGCCGAGGAACTCGGCGTACGGGAACGGCAGGTCAGGGCCGCCGTCGAACTACTCGACGGCGGCTCGACCGTGCCGTTCGTCGCGCGCTACCGCAAGGAGGCCACCGGCGGCCTGGACGACGCGCAGCTGCGCGACCTGGAGGAGCGGCTGCGCTACCTGCGGGAGCTGGAGGAGCGGCGGGCGGCGATCCTGGAGTCCGTGCGCTCCCAGGGCAAGCTCGACGCCGAACTTGAGGCCCGCATCCGGGCCGCCGACTCCAAGGCCCGCCTGGAGGACGTCTACCTGCCCTACAAGCCCAAGCGGCGCACCAAGGCGCAGATCGCCCGCGAGGCGGGCCTGGAGCCGCTGGCCGACGGCCTGCTCGCCGACCCGTCCGTGGAACCGGCAGCCGCCGCGGCGGCGTTCGTCGACCCGGACAAGGGGGTGGCCGATGCCTCCGCCGCGCTGGAGGGCGCCCGCGCGATCCTGACCGAACGTTTCGGCGAGGACGCCGACCTGATCGGCGAGCTGCGCGAGACGATGTGGCGGCGCGGCCGGCTGGTGGCGAAGGTGCGCGAGGGCAGGCAGGAACAGGGCGCCAAGTTCGCCGACTACTTCGACTTCTCCGAGCCCTTCACCGAGCTGCCCTCGCACCGGGTGCTGGCGATGCTGCGCGGCGAGAAGGAGGAGGTCCTCGACCTCTCCCTGGAACCGGAGCCGGAGCCCGCCGGGGAGGCGGCCGAGGGCGGGGCCCTGCGCGAGACCACCGGCCCCTCCGACTACGAACGCGCGATCGCCCGCCGGTTCGGCGTCGAGGACCGCGGCCGCCCGGCCGACCGCTGGCTGGCCGACACCGTGCGCTGGGCCTGGCGCACCCGCGTCCTGGTGCACCTGGGCATCGACCTGCGGCTGCGGCTGCGCACCGCCGCCGAGGACGAGGCGGTCGCGGTGTTCGCGGCCAACCTGCGCGACCTGCTGCTGGCCGCCCCCGCCGGCACCCGCGCCACCATGGGGCTGGACCCGGGCTTCCGCACGGGTGTGAAGGTCGCCGTCGTCGACGCCACCGGCAAGGTCGCCGCCACCGAGACGATCTACCCGCACGTCCCGCGGAACCGCTGGAAGGAGTCGCTGGCCACGCTGGCGCGGCTGGCGCGGGAGCACCGGGTGGAGCTGATCGCCGTCGGCAACGGCACCGCCTCCCGCGAGACGGACCGGCTGGCCGCCGAACTGTGCGCCGCGCAGCCTGAGCTGAAGCTGACGAAGGTGATGGTCTCGGAGGCGGGCGCATCGGTGTACTCCGCCTCCGCCTTCGCCTCCCGCGAGCTGCCGGACCTGGACGTCTCGCTGCGCGGGGCGGTCTCCATCGCCCGGCGCCTGCAGGACCCGCTGGCCGAGCTGGTCAAGATCGACCCCAAGTCGATCGGGGTGGGCCAGTACCAGCACGACGTCTCCGAGGTGAAGCTGTCGCGCTCGCTGGACGCGGTAGTGGAGGACTGCGTCAACGGCGTCGGCGTGGACGTCAACACCGCCTCGGCGCCACTGCTCTCGCGGGTGTCGGGCATCGGCGCGGGCCTGGCGGAGAACATCGTCGCCCACCGCGACGCCAACGGCCCCTTCCTCGGCCGCAAGGGACTCAAGGACGTCCCCCGGCTCGGCCCCAAGGCGTACGAGCAGTGCGCGGGCTTCCTGCGCATCCGCGGCGGGGACGACCCGCTGGACGCCTCCGCCGTCCACCCCGAGGCGTACCCGGTGGTGCGCCGGATGGTGAAGGCGACGGGCAGCGATGTCGCGGCGCTGATCGGCAACACCGAGGTGCTGCGCGGTCTGCGGCCGCAGGAGTTCGTGGACGACACCTTCGGCCTGCCGACGGTGACCGACATCATCGGGGAGCTGGAGAAGCCCGGCCGCGACCCGCGTCCGGCGTTCCGGACGGCCGCCTTCAGGGAGGGCGTGGAGAAGATCGGCGACCTGGAGCCGGGCATGGTCCTGGAGGGCGTGGTCACCAACGTCGCCGCGTTCGGCGCCTTCGTGGACGTCGGCGTCCACCAGGACGGCCTGGTCCACGTCTCGGCCATGTCGAAGGCGTTCGTGAAGGACCCGCGCGAGGTGGTGAAGTCCGGCGACGTGGTGAAGGTCAAGGTGCTGGACGTGGACGTGCCGCGCAAGCGGATCTCGCTGACGCTGCGGCTGGACGACGAGACCGGCCCCGGCGCGGGCGACGGCGGCCGCCCGGCGCGCGGGCAGCGCGGAGGCGGGCAGCGCGAGGGCGGCCGGCGCTCCTCCGCTCCGCGCCCGCGCCAGGGCGACCGGCGGGGCGGGGGCGGGCGGGGCCGCGACACGGCTCCGGCCAACAGCGAGATGGCCGAGGCCCTGCGCCGCGCGGGTCTGCTCTGACCGACCGGACGACCCCGCGGAGGCGGGGGCGGCGCCGTGCGCCGCCCCCGCCTCCGTCGTTTTCCCGCCCCTCCACGGCTCCCGGGCTCCGCCGGCCCGTCCCCCGGGCACACACCGTCCCTGCCTGCTCACAGAACCGATATTGCCTTTTTCGTCCTGCTCAACCTACGGTTTCGTAACCTACGGTCTCGTAGGTACCGTTTTCCGTCGTCGCCCCCGTGGAGCCTTCATGACCCTCACCACCCCGCACGCCCCCGGCTCGGAGCAGTGGACGGACGCCCGTCTGCTCTACGCCCTGGAAGAGGTGGTGGAGAAGGAACTCAACCGTCATCTGAAGGTCGCCAAGGACTGGATGCCGCACGAGTACGTCCCCTGGAGCGACGGCCGCAACTTCGACGGCCCGCTCGGCGGCGAGGCCTGGGAGCCGGGGCAGTCCAAGGTCACCGACATCGGCCGCACCGCCCTGGTGGTCAACCTGCTCACCGAGGACAACCTCCCCAGCTACCACCACGAGATCGCCACCCTCTTCGGCCGCGACGGCGCCTGGGGCACCTGGGTGCACCGCTGGACCGCCGAGGAGGGGCGGCACGGCATCGTGATGCGCGACTACCTGCTGACCTCCCGCGCCGTGGACCCGGTGAAGCTGGAGGAGTTCCGGATGGCGCACATGTCGGAGGGCTTCGAGTCCGACAACCGGCACTCGATGCTCCACTCCGTGGCCTACGTCGCCTTCCAGGAGCTGGCCACCCGCATCTCCCACCGCAACACCGGCCACCAGTCCGGCGATCCGGTCTGCGACCGGATGCTCGCCCGTATCGCCACCGACGAGAACCTGCACATGGTCTTCTACCGCAACCTGCTGCGGGCGGCCTTCGAGCTGGCCCCGGACCGGACGATGTCGGCGGTGCGCGACGTGGTGGTGGACTTCCGGATGCCCGGCCACGGCATGCCCGGCTTCGAGCGGGCCGCCGCGCAGATGGCGATCGGCGGCATCTACAACCTGCGCATCCACCACGACGACGTGCTCCAGCCGGTGCTGCGCCATCTGAAGGTCATGGAGATCGGCGGGCTCGGCCCGGAGGGCCTCAAGGCCCAGGAGGAGCTGGGCCTGTACCTGGACGGCCTGGACGGCGAGGCCCGCAAACTCGACGAGCGTCTGGCCGCCCGCCGCGCCCGTATCGAGGCCCGCAGGGCGGCCGCCGCCTCCTGAGCGGTTCCCTCCCCGTGCCGAGCGGACGGTCCGGACGCGTCCCCCGCGCGGGTGCGTCCGGGCCGTTCCCGGTCCGGCCCGGATCAGAACTCGACGGCGCCGACCTGCCGCAGCAGTCCGAGGTCGTCCCAGTTCCACCAGCTCTCCGCGATCTTCCCGTCCTCGAAGCGGAAGGTGGCGTGGCCGGTCCCGTTGATCTCCTTGCCGGTGGGTTCCAGTCCCTGGTACGGCCCCGAGTGGCGGCCTGTGTAGGACAGCCGCGCGCAGACCCTGTCGCCCTCGGCGAACAGGTCCTCGATGACCATCACCGGCTGGAACGCCTCCAGGATCTCCTGGTTCTCCTCCTTGGCCTGCGCGAGCCTGACCTCGTAGGAGGAGAGCGAGGGGTCGTGCTCGCGGTAGTCGTCGGTGCACAGTCCGTCGGCCACGTCGAGGTTCCGCCCGTTGACCACCTCCTCGACGAAGGTGCGGACCACACCGGTGTTGAGCTGCTCGTCCCGGGAGACCTCCAGGTCGGTGAAGGTCGGCTCCTGGTCGCAGGCCGCCACCAGCCGGTGGAAGATCCGGTCGGTCTCGGGCAGGTGGGAGTTGCGCATCGCCTCCTCGTAGGAGGGGAATTCCACGATCTCCACCACGTGGTCGGGGTCGGAGCGGTCGCGCGCGACGACCGAGTGGGTGGCCGTCCGTTTGCCCCGGGTCGCCCGGACCCAGTCGTCCATCAGCCGGTCCACCTCGTCGGCCTGATGGGTCTTGCAGTCGATGACCTGGATGAATGTCATGGGGCCGCCTCCGTCTTCGGAGAAGTCGCAACACTCCCAGGCTATCGCCGCCATGAGGGTTATGTCCGCCTCGCCCGCATTGCGCATTCCTCCTCTCCGGGTGCGGCCCGGGCCCGCGCCCGGCCGCCGTGAGCGGTGCGGGCCTCGGCCCCGCCCGTGTGCGTCAGGGCGCCCGCCGGGGGCAGACGGGGCGGTATGAGGACATCGACGAGAACATCCGCACAGGCGCAGGCGTCGATACGCGGGGGCGCCGGACGGGCGGCGCACGGCGCCGCCATGGCGACGGCCGCCCGCTGGGGGCTGGTCGCGTACGGCGTGGTCTACCTGCTGATCGGTCTGCTGGCCCTGCGGATCGCCTTCGGCGACCGGGAGGGCCAGGCCGACAGCGGCGGCGCGCTGCGGGAACTGGCCCAGCAGCCGTTCGGCCGGGTGCTGGTGTGGGCGGTCGGCATCGGGCTGGCCGGGCTGGCCCTGTGGCGGCTGTCGGAGGCCCTGCTGGGGGCTGCGCGCCCGGACGGGCACACACCGAAGGAGCGGCTGCGCTCGGCCGCGCGGTGCGCGGTGCTCACCGTGCTGTCGGCCTCCGCGATCACCTTCGCCGCGGGGAGCGCGAACGGAGGGTCGAGCGACCGGCAGTCCCAGGACCTCACCTCCCGGGCGCTCGGTCTGCCCGCCGGTCGCTGGCTGGTGGGCGCGCTCGGTCTGGCGGTCGTCGCGGTCGGCGTGTGGAGCGCGGTGCGGGCGCTGCGGCGCGAGTTCCGCGAGGAACTGGGCCCGGTGCCGGCGCGGCTGCGCCGCAGCGTGGACGTGCTGGGGGTGGCGGGTGGCCTCGCGCGCGGGCTGGTCTTCGCGGTGGCGGGCGGCTTCGCCGTCCTGGCGGCCGTGCGGTACGACCCGGACAGCGCGAAGGGCCTGGACGACTCCCTGCGCGCCCTCGCCGCCGCACCGGCCGGCCCGTGGCTGCTGGCGGCGGTCGCCACGGGACTGGCGCTGTACGGGCTGTTCCTGTTCGCGATGGCCCGCTGGCACAAGGGCTGACGTACGGCCCGGAGGGCGGGGCGGCCGGGTCCGGACCGGCCCGTTCCGACCTCTCCCGCCCTTCCGGCTCCTCCCGCCCGCCCGCACCTGACCGACTCGTTCACCGCGGGCGCGCTGGCGGTGCTGCTCACCGCCGCGGTGACCGCGGTCCCGGCCGGGGCCCCGGTCACCGCTTCCGAGCGGCCCGCCGGGAACGCGTCGGCTGCTTCCCCTCCTGGGGGCCCGGGGAGGGCTTCCACGTCAGGGACATCGACCGGGCCGCGGCCGGGCTCACCGTCGTCGACTACGCCTTCAGGCAGGTGTCGGACAAGGGCGTGTGCGTGGAGTCCGACGGCAATCCCCGCAAGGACGCCTGGAGGGACTACCGGCGCCCGGTGCCCGCGTCCGAGTCGGTCGACGGCGCGGCCGACCGTCCCGGGCAGCGTCTCAGGGGCGACTTCAACCAGCTGCGCGAGCTCAACAAGCGCCATCCGCACCTGCGGACCGTCATCTCGCCGAAGTCGGCGCACTTCTCCGACGCCGCGCTGACGGCGGAGTCCCGCGCGAGGCTCGTCTCCTCGTGCGTGGACCTGTTCATCGGAGGAGATCTGCCCGAGGCCCCGGGCGAGGGCGGGCCCGTGGGCGGACCGGGCGCGGCGGCCGGGGTCTTCGACGGCATCGACGTCGACCGGGAGTACCCGGCCCACCCCGGCTCCGGCGGGCACCGCCACCGCCCCGCCGACACCCGCAACCTCACACTGCTGATGGCGGAGTTCCGCCGCAGGCTCGACGCCGCGGAGCGGCGCTCCGGGCGCGAGCTGCTGCTGACCGCCGCCGTCGCACCGGACTGGCCCGAGCGCAGCCGGATCGAGGCCGGGTCAGCCGGTCCAGGCCGGGCGGCGGGGGTCGTCGGCGCGGACGACCACGTCGGCGGCCTGCCCCGGCCGCACCTCCTCCTCGTAACGGGCGAAGGCCGGCAGCGTCCAGTGCTCCTCGGTCGGGGTGCGGCGGGCCAGGGCTGCCGGGGTGAGCAGCAGGTGGACCGTCAGGTCGAAGGGGAAGCCCCGGCCGAGCAGCAGCGGGCCGTCCATCACCAGCACGCCGCCGGGCGGCAGTTCGGCGTACGGGCTGCGGGTGGCCCGGTCGGTGGCCGGGTCCCACAGGTCGGGCAGCACCCGGCCGGTGCCGCCGGGACTCAGCGGGCCGAACACCTCGCGCCACAGGGCGCCGTCGTCCAGCCACAGGTCGTAGTACGCGTCCGGGTCCCGGTGGCCGTACTCCAGGCGCAGGGAGGCGGGTCGCAGGAAGCCGGCCGCGCTCACCCGGTGCACCGGGCGGCCGCGCAGCCGCAGCGCCTCGGCCAGGCCGTCCGCCCACTCCCGCGGCCGGGCGGCCGGGGCGCCGTCCACGGCGGCCCGCAGCCAGGGCGAGCCGTCGGCGGCCTCGGCGGCGGCGAGGCGGCCGGCGAGAGCGCCGACCGCCCGCTCCCGGGTGACGGGCGTGAACGCGCCGCGGGCCGGAGGCGTCAAAGCCGCACCATGACCTGTTCCAGGTCCTTGCGGCGGATGTCGGGGACCCGTGCGCCGTCGGCCGGGTAGCCGACCGGGATGACGTACGCGGCGCGCTCCTCGGGCGGGCGGTCGCAGACCTCGTTGAGGAAGCGCATCGGGCTGGGGGTGTGGGTGAGGGTGGCCAGGCCCGCCTGCTGGAGGCAGGCCAGGAGCAGGCCGACGGCGATGCCGACCGACTCCTTGGTGTAGTAGGGGCGCGGGGTACAGGGCCCCTTGTGGACCTCGAAGACCACGATCACCGCGGGCGCGTTCTCCAGGAACGGTTTGCTCCAGTCGGTGCCCAGCGGCGCGAGGGCCTGGAGCCACTCGTCGGAGGCGCGGCGGCCGTAGAACTCCCGCTCCTCGGCCTCGGCGGCCTCGCGCAGCCTCGCCCTGCGCTCGGGGTCGGTGAGGACGACGAAGCGCCAGGGCTGGACGTTCGCCCCGCTGGGCGCGGTGGCGGCGGTGCGGACGGCCCATTCCAGGACGCCGTCGGGCAGGGGGCGGGCGGAGAAGTCGCGCACGGTCCGGCGGCGGGCCATCAGGTCGTGGAAGGCGCGGGCGCGGCTCTCGGCCTCCTCGGCGGGAACGTGCGGCGGCCGGTGCGGGACGGTGGGGTACGCGGCGGGCGGCTCGTCGGTGAGCCCATTGGTACGGTCCATACGCCGCAGCACAGCACACCCGCGGGCGGCGGTAAACACCGCGGCGCGTCCGGTCGCCCGCCCGTTCGCGCGCCCGGCGGCACAGCGGTGGCACAGCGTCGGCACAGCGGCGGAAAACCGTTTGCGGCCCCACCGCGCCCGCCCTAACGTCTTTCCCGGCCCTGTCGTCGTCGATCGGAGAAGGCCGTTGCTCGCCTGAGGTCATGAGGCACCGGACCGCCGGACGCTTGTACGTCCACGCGGTGTCCGCATGTGCGACGACCTCGGGCTGTGAGCCGCCCTCCGGAACGACCGGGCCGTAACGGCCGGCCGGACCGTCCCCGTCCAGGGGTTCCGGTCCCCGCCTCCCGCGCGCTCCCCCCTCGTCGCAGGGCGTTCCCTCCCGGTGCCTCCCGCGTGTCGCTCCCTTTCCGTACCGAGAGCAGCAGGAGGCCCTCATGGCCCATTCCCATTCCCACTCCCCCGCACCGTCCCATCCGTCCGTCGTCTGTACCGGGGTGCGCTTCGCCTGGCCGGACGGCACCCCCGTGCTGGAGGACCTCCAGTTCTCCGCGGGCCCCGGCCGCACCGGGCTGGTCGGTCTCAACGGCGCCGGCAAGTCCACCCTGCTGAAGCTGATCGCGGGCGAGCTGGCCCCGGCCGGGGGCTCGGTGCGCACCACCGGCGAGGTGGGCCACCTTCCCCAGACCGTCCATCTGGACACCGCGCTGCGCGTGGACCGGGCCCTGGGCATCGCGGAGGTCCGTGCCGCGCTGCACGCCATCGAGGCCGGGGACGCGAGCGAGGAGAACTTCACGGCCGTCGGCGACGACTGGGACGTGGAGGAGCGCGCCCGCGCGGCCCTGGAGCAGCTCGGTCTGGGGCACGTCGGCCTGGACCGCACCATCGGCGAGCTCTCCGGCGGCGAGGCGGTCCTGCTGCGGCTGGCCGCGCTGCTGCTGGCCCGGCCGCGGATCCTGCTGCTGGACGAGCCGACGAACAACCTCGACATCTCCGCGCGCGGGCGGCTGTACGAGGCCGTCCGCTCCTGGAACGGGGTGATGCTGGTGGTCAGCCATGACCGCGAGCTGCTGCGGCACATGGACCGGATCGCCGATCTGCGCGACGGCGGGGTCCGGTGGTACGGCGGGAACTTCGACGTCTACCAGGAGGCTCTGGCCACCGAGCAGGAGGCGGCCGAGCGGGCGGTCCGCGCGGCGAGGGCGGACGTCAGGCGGCAGAAGCGCGATCTGGTCGAGGCGCACGACAAGCTCGCCGGACGGATGCGCCAGGGCCGCAAGGCCGCCGCCACCGCGGGGCTGCCGAAGATCGTGGCGGGAGCGCGCAAGCGCGCGGCGCAGGTCTCGGCGGGCAAGCACCGCATCCTGCACGAGGGGCGGCTGGAGGAGGCGCGGGAGCGGCTGGACGAGGCCGCCGAGGCGGTGCGGGACGACGCCGAGATCCGCGTCGACCTCCCGTCCACCGCCGTGCCGCGCGGCCGTACCGTCCTGACGCTGCGCGCCGTGGAACTGCGCTGCGGGGCCCGTGCGGAGCTGGAGTTGCGCGGTCCGGAGCGTGTGGCTCTGGTAGGGCGCAACGGCGCGGGCAAGACCACGCTGCTGCGCACGGTCGCCGGAGAGCTGGAGCCGGCGGCGGGCGAGGCGGTGACGCACGTCCCTGTGCGGTACCTGCCACAGCGTCTGGACGTACTGGACGACGAGCTGTCGGTCGCGGCGAACGTGGCGCGCTTCGCGCCGGGGGCGACCGGGAACCGCGTCCGGGCGCGGCTGGCGCGTTTCCTGTTCCGGGGCGCGCGGGCGGACCGCCCGGCCGGGACGCTGTCGGGCGGCGAGCGGTTCCGGGCGGCGCTGGCGGCGCTGATGCTGGCCGAGCCCGCGCCGCAGCTGCTGATGCTGGACGAGCCGACGAACAACCTCGACATGGCCGGCGTGCGGCAGCTCACCACCGCTCTGGAGGGCTACGAGGGCGCGCTGGTCGTGGCCAGCCACGATGTGGCGTTCCTGCGGGAGATCGGCATCACCCGCTGGCTGCTGCTGGACGGGGAGCTGTCCGAGACCGGTCCGCTGTAGTCGTCCGCCCCCGGAGAACGTACCCTCCCGGCGCCGTCCGGCGCCGGGAGGGTACTGAGGGGGAGCGAGGGAGGTTTCGCAACTGTGGTGAGACAGCAATACTGTCCGACATGGATCCGGCTGCCTCCCTGACCGTCGACGAGCTGGCCGCGCGCGCCGGCGTCACCGTCCGAACCATCCGCTTCTACTCCACCCGGGGGCTGCTGCCGCCACCGGAGATCGGGCCGCGCCGGGTGGGGCGGTACGGGCCCGGCCATCTGTCGCGGCTCGCGCTGATCGAGGAGTTGCAGCACCAGGGGATGACCCTGGCGGCCATCGAGCGCTACCTGCGGCAGCTGCCCCCCGACCTCAGCCCGGAGGACCTGGCCCTGCACCGGGCCCTGGTGGCCTCCTGGGCTCCGGACGCCGAGGCCGAGGCCACCCGGGAGAAACTGGAGCGGCGGGCCGGGCGGCGGCTGACGGAGGACGACCTCGACCGGCTGGCGGCGATGAACGTCCTGGCCCGGACCGGTGACCCGGACGTCTTCCGGATCGACCCGGTGATCCTGCACCTGGGAGTGCGGCTGCTGGAGGTGCCCGTCTCGCTGAAGACGCTGCTGGCGGCGCGCGAGGTGGTCCTGGAGCACAGCCGCGAGGCGGCCCGCGAGCTGAGCAGGATGTTCAAGGAGGAGGTCTGGGAGCCCTACCGGCGGCGGGAGTCCGACCCCGAGCAGGTGGAGACGATGCGGACGCTGTCGGCCCATATGCAGCCCATGATCGTGCAGGCGCTGGTGACCGCCTTCCAGCGCTCCATGCGCGAGGAGCTGAAGGCGTCCTTCCCCGACGAGGGGTGACCCGCGCGGCGCGGGACGGTACGGCCCCCGCCCGGAGCGCACCGGGCGGGGGCCGCGGAGGCGTCCCCCGCCCGGCCGGGGCCTACGCGGCGGGTGTGTCGGGAGTGTCGGGGGTGTCGGTGAAGGTCTCGCCCTTCTCCGCCTTCTCCACCAGCAGCGCGGGCGGCTCGAACCGGTCGCCGTAGAGCGCCTGGAGCTCGCGGGCGCGCGTTACGAAGCCGGGCAGGCCGCCCTCGTAGCCGTTGATGTACTGCAGGACGCCACCGGTCCAGCCGGGGAAGCCGATGCCCAGGATGGAGCCGATGTTGGCGTCGGCGACCGAGGTCAGCACGCCTTCCTGAAGGCAGCGCACGCTGTCGAGCGCCTCGGAGAAGAGCATCCGCTCCTTCATGTCCTCGAAGGGCACGGCCGCGCCCTCGCGGGTGAAGTGCTCGCGCAGTCCCGGCCACAGGCCCGCGCGGCGGCCGTCGGCGCCGTACTCGTAGAAGCCGGCGCCGCCGCTGCGGCCGGTGCGGCCGAACTCGTCGACCATGCGGTCGATGACCGCGTCGGCCGGGTGCGGCTCCCAGGTGCCGCCCGCGGCCTCCACCGCGCGCCGCGCCTCGTTCCGGATCTTCCTGGGCAGGGTCAGTGTCAGCTCGTCCATCAGGGAGAGCACCTTGGCGGGGTAGCCGGCCTGGGCGGCGGCCTGCTCCACGGAGGCCGGGTCCACGCCCTCGGCGACCAGCGCCACGCCCTCGTTGATGAACCGGCCGATCACGCGGGAGGTGAAGAAGCCGCGCGAGTCGCCCACCACGACCGGGGTCTTGTTGATCTGCCGCACCAGGTCGAAGGCGCGGGCGGTGGCCTCGTCGCCGGTGCGCTCACCGCGGATGATCTCCACCAGCGGCATCTTGTCGACGGGCGAGAAGAAGTGCAGTCCGATGAAGTCCCGCTGCCGTTCGACGCCCTCGGCCAGCGAGGTGATCGGGATGGTGGAGGTGTTGGAGCACAGCAGCGCGTCGGGGGCGACGACGTCCTGGATCTCGGCGTACACCTTGTGCTTGAGGGCGGTGTCCTCGAAGACGGCCTCGATCACCGCGTCGCATCCGGCGAGGTCGGCGGCCTCGGCGGTGGGGGTGATACGGGCCAGCAGCGCGTCGCGCTCGGCGGGGGTGGTGCGGCCCTTGGCCAGCGCCTTGTCCAGCAGACCGGCGGAGTACGCCTTGCCCTTCTCGGCGGCCTCGGCGCTCACGTCCTTGAGGACGACCTCGATGCCGGCCTTCGCGCAGGCGTAGGCGATGCCCGCGCCCATCATGCCGGCGCCGAGCACGGCGACCCTGCGCACCTTGCGGGGCTCGGTGCCCCGGGGGCGGCTGCGGCCGGAGTTGACGGCCTGGAGGTCGAAGAAGAACGCCTGGATCATGTTCTTGGCGGTCTGCCCGGTCGCCAGCTCGGTGAAGTAGCGCGACTCGATCGCCTGGGCGGTCTCGAAGTCGACCTGGGCGCCCTCGACGGCCGCGGCCAGGATGTTGCGCTGGGCCGGGTAGGGGGCGCCGCCGAGCTGCTTGGCGAGGTTGGCGGGGAAGGCCGGGAGGTTGGCGGCGAACTTCGGGTTGGCGGGGGTGCCGCCGGGGATCCTGTACCCCTTGATGTCCCAGGGCTGGACGGAGGCGGGGTTGGCGTCGATGAACGCCCGCGCCCTGGCCAGCATCTCCTCGGGGGTGTCGGCGACCTCGTGGACCAGGCCCTTGTCCATGGCCTGGCGGGGGCGGTACTGCCGGCCCTGGAGGAGGACGTTCAGCAGGGCGTCGGTGATGCCCAGCAGCCGCACGGTGCGCACCACTCCCCCGCCGCCGGGCAGCAGGCCCAGGGTGGCCTCGGGCAGGCCGATCTTCGAGCCCTTGGCGTCGAGTGCGACGCGGTGGTGGCAGGCCAGCGCGATCTCCAGGCCCCCGCCGAGGGCCGCGCCGTTGACGGCGGCGACGACGGGGATGCCGAGGGTCTCCACGCGGCGCAGGTCGCGCTTCATGGCCATGCCGCGCTCGTAGAGCTCGCGGGCCTGCTCGGGCCGCACCGCCAGCAGGTCGTTGAGGTCGCCGCCGGCGAAGAAGGTCTTCTTGGCGGAGGTGACGATGACGCCGCGGACGCCCTCGCGCTCGGCCTCCAGGCGGTCGGCGACCTCGGCGAGCGAGGCGGCGAACGCGGCGTTCATGGTGTTGGCGGACTGGGTGGGGTCGTCCAGGGTGAGGGTGACGACACCGGTGTCGTCCTGTTCCCAGCGGATGGTGGAAGGGGCTGCGGGGGCTGCCATGGTGGGTTTCGGTCTCCGTTGAGGTCTGGCTGCGTCGGGAGGTTCGGGGCGGGCGGGGCCGGGCGCGGGGCCGGTCAGAGCCGTTCGACGACGGTGGCGATGCCCATGCCGCCGCCGACGCAGAGGGTGGCCAGGCCGTAGCGCAGATCGCGGCGTTCCAGCTCGTCGACGAGGGTGCCCAGGATCATCGCGCCGGTGGCGCCCAGCGGGTGGCCCATGGCGATGGCGCCGCCGTTGACGTTGACCTTCTCCATGGGCAGGCCCATGTCGCGCACGAAGCGCAGCACGACGGCCGCGAACGCCTCGTTGATCTCCACCAGGTCCAGGTCGTCGACGGTCAGCCCCGCCTTGGCCAGAGCCTTGCGGGAGGCCGGCGCCGGGCCGGTGAGCATGATGGTCGGCTCGGAGCCGGAGACGGCGGCCGAGACGATCCGGGCGCGGGGGGTGAGGCCGTAACGCTCGCCGGTCTCGCGGCTGCCGACGGCCACCAGCGCGGAGCCGTCCACGATGCCGGAGGAGTTGCCCGCGTGGTGGACGTGGTCGATCTCCTCCACCCAGTGGTACTTCTGCAGCGCCACCGCGTCGAAGCCGCCCGCCTCGCCGATGGTGGCGAAGGACGGCTTGAGGGCGGCGAGGGAGTCGGCCGTGGTGCCCGGGCGCATGTGCTCGTCGCGGTCGAGGACGACCAGGCCGTTGCGGTCGGTGACGGGGACGACCGAGCGGTCGAAGCGGCCCTCCTTCCAGGCGGTGGCCGCGCGCTCCTGCGACATCGCGGCGTACTCGTCCACGTCGCGGCGGGAGAAGCCCTCGATGGTGGCGATGAGGTCGGCGCCGATGCCCTGGGGGACGAAGGCGGTCTCGAAGCTGGTCATCGGGTCCATGGCCCAGGCGCCGCCGTCGGAGCCCATCGGCACCCGCGACATCGACTCCACGCCGCCGGCCAGTACCAGGTCCTCCCAGCCGGAGCGGATCTTGGCGGCGGCCATGTTGACGGCCTCCAGGCCCGAGGCGCAGAAGCGGTTCTCCTGGACGCCGGCGACGGTGTCGGGCAGTCCCGCGGCGATGGCGGCGGTGCGGGCGATGTCGGCGCCCTGGTCCCCCAGCGGGGTGACGACGCCGAGCACGATGTCGTCGACGGCGGCCGGGTCCAGGCCGGGGAAGCGGCGGCGCAGCTCGTGGATCAGGCCGACGACCAGGTCGATCGGCTTGGTTCCGTACAGGGCGCCGCCGGCCTTGCCGCGCCCGCGCGGGGTGCGGATGGCGTCGTAGATGTACGCGTCGTTGCTCGCGTGGGTCGTCACGGTCGTCACGGTCGAAGATGCCTTCCGGAAAGGGGTGGGTCGGGAGATCAGGAGAGCAGGGAACGGCCGATGATCTCCTTCATGATCTCGGTCGTGCCGCCGTAGATGGTCTGGATGCGTCCGTCGGTGAACGCCCTGGCCACGGGGTACTCGCTCATGTAGCCGTAGCCGCCGTGGAGCTGGAGGCACCGGTCGGCGGTGCGTTTTTGCAGTTCGGTCGCCCACCACTTGGCCATCGAGGCGTGGACGGCGTCCAGCCCGCCGCCGACGTGGTCCTCGACGCAGCGGTCGACGAAGGCGCGGGTGACGGCGCACTCGGTGGCCATCTCCGCCATCTCGAAGCGTACGTGCTGGAGCCGGGCGAGCGGACGGCCGAACGCCTCGCGCCCCATGACGTACTCACGGGTGATCTCCAGGAGGTGCTCGGCGCCGGCGATGCCGGCCACCGCGATGGCCAGCCGCTCCTGGGCGAGCTGTGTCATCAGGTGGACGAAGGCGCCGTTGAGTTCGCCCAGCAGGTTCTCCTTGGGCACGCGCACGTCGTCGAAGAACAGCTCGGCGGTGTCCTGGGACTTCTGGCCGATCTTGTCGAGGTTGCGGCCGCGTTCGAAGCCGGGCATGCCGCGCTCGACGACCAGCAGGCTCAGTCCCTTGGCGCCGCCCTCGGGGGTCGTCCTGGCGACGACGATCACCAGGTCGGCCAGGATGCCGTTGGAGATGAAGGTCTTGGAGCCGTTGAGGACCCAGTGGTCGCCGCGGTCCTCGGCCGATGTGCGGATGCCCTGGAGGTCGGAGCCCGCGCCCGGCTCGGTCATGGCGATGGCGGTGATCGTCTCGCCGGAGCAGAAGCCGGGCAGCCAGCGCTTCTTCTGCTCCTCGGTGGCCAGGGAGGTCAGATACGGGCCGATGATGTCGTTGTGCAGGCCGATCGCCAGGCCGGGCGTGCCGGCCCTGGTGAACTCCTCGGCCAGTACGGCGCCGTAGCGGAAGTCGTCCTGCCCGCCGCCGCCGTACTCCTCGGGGACGGCCACCCCCAGCAGGCCCTGGCGTCCGGCGGCGCGCCACACCTCGCGGTCGACGGCGCCCTCGCGCTCCCAGCGCTCGTAGTGCGGCAGCACCTCCCGTTCCAGGAAGGCCCGGACCGTGTGCCGGAAGGCCTCGTGGTCCTCGGTGAAGATCTTCCGCTTCATCGTGCGCCCTCCTCGGGCATGGAGACGGGCAGGTCCCAGTCGCGGGCCACCTCGGCGGCGTCCGCGCCGGGGACGGCGGGCGGGCGGCGCAGCGCGCCGGGGGTGGCGGAGAAGCGGGGGGCGGGGGCGGGCTGGACGGCTCCCGCGTACTCGGTGTAGGTGCCGCGGGCTGCCAGGTGGGGGTGGTCGGGGGCCTCGCGCAGGGAGAGCACGGGGGCGACGCAGGCGTCGGTGCCCTCGAAGACCTCCGTCCACCCCTGGCGGGTGCGGGTGCGGAAGCGGGCGGCGACGGCCCGGCGCAGCTTCTCCCAGCGGGCGGGGTCGTCGCGGTCGGCGGCGGTCTGCTCGTCCAGGCCCAGCAGACGGGCGAACTCCTCGTAGAACGGCCGCTCCAGCGCGCCGACCGCCATCCAGCCGCCGTCGGCGGTCTCGTAGACGCCGTAGAAGGGGCAGCCGCCGTCCAGCAGGTTGGCGGCCCGGCGGTCCTGCCAGGCTCCGGCGGCCAGCATGCCGTGGATCATCGCCGTGAGGTGGCTGGTGCCGTCCACGACGGCGGCGTCCACGACCTGGCCGCTCCCGCCCTCGGCTCGGGCGTGGTGGAGGGCGGCGAGGACGCCGACGACGAGGTAGAGGGAGCCGCCGGCGTAGTCGCCGAGCAGGTTGGCGGGGATCGCGGGCGGGCCGCCGGCCGGGCCGATCATGCCCAGTGCGCCGGTGACGGCGGTGTAGCCGATGTCGTGCCCGGCGCTCGCGGCCAGGGGGCCGTCCTGGCCCCAGCCGGTCATCCGCCCGTAGACCAGTCTCGGGTTGCGGGCCAGACACGGCCCGGGGCCGACGCCCAGGCGCTCGGCGACGCCGGGGCGCCAGCCCTCGATCAGCACGTCGGCGCGTTCGGCCAGGCCGAGTACGGCTTCGGGGCCGCCGTCGGCCTTGAGGTCGATCACCACCGAGCGCTTGTTGCGGCCGGTGACGTCGCGAGCGGGGTCGATGCCCAGGGGCTGCCCGCCGGGCCGGTCGACGCGGACGACGTCGGCGCCGAGGTCGGCCAGGAGCATTCCGGCGAACGGGCCGGGGCCGATGCCCGCCAGTTCCACCACCCGCACTCCGGCCAGCGGGCCGGGGCCTGTGCCTGCCGCTGCCATCCGGCCTCCAACCGTCCGGGCCGCCGCGCCGCGGCCGTATGACACCAATGATGTAACACCGGTGATGCTAAGAACACGTTCCACTTTCCACAAGCCCCCGCGGGAGCGCACGCGGAACGCTGTGCCCCGTGCCCCGTGCCCCGTGCCCCGTGCCGGGCCCGGCCGTACCGGGGAGCACGTGTGCCGAAGGCCCGTCCCCGCGGGGACGGGCCTTCGGCACACGGGGCGGAGCGGGCCCGCCTCCGTCCTCATCTGCGCTGCAGCAGCGAGGTGACGCGCAGACGGCCGCTGTGGATCCACACGTCCGAGTACTCCACCGGCCGGTCGTCGGCGAGGTAGGTGACCTGCTGGAGGTACTGCACGGGGGCGCCCTCGGCCAGCGCCAGGGCCTGCGCGACCTCCCCCGAGGCGGCCTCCGCGCTGAAGGTGCGGCGGGCCGAGGCGATCTTCAGACCGTAGGCCCCCTCCAGCGCCCCGAAGAGGCTGGAGGCCGTGAAGTCCACCTTCTCGATGCCGGGCGCGAGGTCGGTCCGTACGAAGTTGAACAGCAGGGCGACCGGCCCCTCCTCGGTGCTGCGCACCCGCACCAGGCGCAGCACCTGCGTGCCGGGAGTCACGTCCAGCAGGGCGGCGACCGGCCGGGGCGGGGTGATCGGGGAACTCTCGCGCACCTCGGTGGAGGTGACGACGCCCTGGCTGGCGAAGTCCTCCGACAGGGTGCTGAGCTTCTGGGCGATGGCCGGCTCGATCACCGTGGAGGTGACGAACGTGCCGCGTCCGCGCACCTGCCGCAGCAGCCCCTCCTCGATGAGGGTCGCCAGGGCCCTGCGTACGGTGCCGCGGCTGACGCCGAACTCCTGGGCCAGCTCGGGTTCGCTCTTGAGGCGGTAGTGCGGCGGCCACTCGCCGCCGGCGATGCGCAGCCGGATGTGCTCCGAGATCTGGGCGTGGATCGCGGTGGGAACGTTGCGCCTGATGTCCGGAAGACCTCCCTCGTCGGCCGTCACGGTCACGCGTCTCCTCTCCGGTTGCGAAGTGCTCGGTCGCCGTGCCCCGCCCGCCCCGCGCGGGGCGGGCGGGGCACGGCGGCGGCCGGCCGTCAGTAGCTGGTGGTCGAATCGTCGGCGGCGCCGGTGACGATCGCCACCCCGGCGCTGGTGCCGAGCAGCGAGGCCCCGGCACGCAGGAGTTCCAGGCCCTGACGGTAGCTCTTGATGGACCCGGAGGCCTTCACCCGAACGCCGTCCCGTGCCCGGTCGACAAGGTAGCGAACACTCGTCGGATTCGCGGTCTCGATCTGCCCGCTGCTGGCGTTCTTCAGGTAGGCCGCGCCCGCCTCCATGGCCAGCTCGACGGCGGCCTCCTTCTCCGCGTCGGTGAGCAGCGGCAGCTCCAGCATGACCTTGACCGGCAGGCCCGAGGCCCGTACGACGCCGGCGATGTCCTCCCGGAAGTCGTCGTACATACCGCTCTTGAGCCAGCCGATCTGCACGCCGATGTCGAGCTGCGTCGCGCCCAGGCGGGCGATCTCGGCGGCCTCGGCCGCCTTGCCCGCGCTGGTCATGACGCCGACGGTCGGGAAGTCCAGGGCCGAGGCCACCTCGATCCCGGTGCCGCGCAGCTCCGCGGCCACGACGGGGAGCCAGGAGGCGGGCACCATCGCGGCGTTGAAGCCGTGGGCGGCCGCTTCGCGGGCGTGGGCGGCCATGTCGTCGCGGGTGGCGTCCGGGTCGATTCTGGTGTGCTGGATGTAGGGCGCCATCTCGGCCGGGCTGAGCGCCGGTTCGGCGGTGGCCGCGGCGGTGGTGTCGGACATGCGGGTGTCTCCTGTGGTGGAAGCCGTGGTGGAGGCTTGTGATTGGTGCGGCGGGCGGGCCGCCGCGGGGGTCAGAGCTTGGACGCGTAGTGGTCCGGGACGACGACGCCCTCCCCGCCGAACCACCGGGGGACGTCGACACCGCAGAACAGGCCGATGTTGCCCCACGGTTCGAAGGCCCCGGTGCGCACGACGACCTTGGCCCGGTGGGCCAGTTCGCCGAGCACCTCGGCGTGCGGACGCGTGGTGAACTCCGCGCCGGCGAAGCGCTCGCGCAGCCACTGGTCCAGCCGCGGGTTGTTGGACGGGACGTCCTCGGCGCGCACCACGCCCTCGACGACCAGTTCGTCGGCGATCAGGCCGAGCACGGTCCGCAGGTCCGGCAGGTTCTCGGCGATGGCGAGGTCGATGCGGTGCGCACCGCGGGGGACGGGGAAGCCGGCGTCCACGACCATCAGCAGGTCGGTGTGGCCGAGGGTGGCCAGGGCTCCGCTCAGTTCGGCGTTGAGGATGCCGGAGCGCTTCATGACGGGGTCCTTTCCGAAAGGGTGTGGGAGGTGTGGGAGACCGGACGGGACGGGCGGGGGCCAGGCCGAGGTCAGGCGGCCGGCACCGCTCCGGTGGCCAGTGCCATGACCGATTCCTCGGTCGCCTCCGCGGCCTCGACGGTGCCGGCCAGGCGGCCTTCGCTCATCACCGCGATCCGGTCGGTCAGGGTGAGCAGTTCGGGCAGGTCGGAGGAGGAGCACAGGATCGCCAGGCCCTTCCGGGCCAGCTCGAAGAGCTGCTCGTAGATCTCGGCCTTGGCCCCGACGTCCACGCCGCGCGTGGGCTCGTCGAGGATCAGCACTCCGGGATCGATCGCCAGCCAGCGGCCGAGCACGGCCTTCTGCTGGTTTCCGCCGGAGAGGCTGGTGATGGGCTGGCTCATGGTGGCGGTCTTGACCCGCAGCCTCCTCGCCTGCTCGGCGGCCCGCCGGTCCAGGGCCCGGCGGCGTACGAGACCGAGGCGGCTGAGCGGCTTGGTCATCAGCGCGCCGACGTTCTCGCCGACGCTCATGGTGGTCAGCAGGCCCTGGGCTCGGCGCTCGCCGGGAACGAACGCCAGACGGCGCCCGACGCTGGCGACGGGGTCGCGCCGCTCGTAGGGCCTGCCCAGCAGCTCCACCGTGCCGCCGGTCCCCCTCTCGCCGCCGAAGATGTTGTGCAGCATCTCCACCCGGCCGGAGTCGGGCAGTCCGGCCACGCCCAGGATCTCGCCGGGACGCAGCTCGAAGGAGACGCCGGTGTGCCGCCGCCCGCTCAACTCCCGCACCCGCAGGGCGGGTTCCCCGGCGGTCCGGGCGGGGCGCTCCGCGCGGCGGGTGAGCTGCCCCAGCTCACGGCCGACCATGGCGGCGACCGCCTGGTCGGGGGTGGTCTCGTCGCTGCGCCAGGAGGCGACGTGGGCGCCGTCCCGCAGCACCTCGATGCGGTCGGCCAGCCGGAAGACCTCGGGCATGCGGTGCGAGACGTAGAGCATGGTCGTCCCGTCCGCCTTGAGCCTGGCCATCAGGGCGAACAGCCGCTCGGCCTCGGCCGGGGTGAGCATCGCCGTCGGCTCGTCCAGGATCAGCACGCGGCAGCCCCGGGCGACGGAGCGGGCCACCACGACGAGCTGCTGGGTGGCCAGGTCCAGCGACCGCACGGGGGCGGACGGGTCCAGCCGGAGGTCCAGCGCCTGGAGGAGTTCGGCGGTGCGCTCCAGCATCCGGCGCCGGGAGGGGAACCAGCGGCTGCCCGGCTCGACGCCGCTGAGGACGTTCTCGGCGACGCTGCGGTCGGGCAGCAGTGACAGCTCCTGGGGGACGATCGCGACGCCGTGCCGGCCGAGCATGGTGCTCGGGTCGAAGGAGGTGACCTCCTCGCCGAACACGGTGACGCCGCCGTCGCTGGGCGGCTGGAGGCCGGCCAGGATCTTGAGCAGGGTCGACTTGCCGGCCCCGTTCTCCCCGAGCAGTGCGGTGACCTCGCCCGCGGGGACGTCGAAGGAGACGTCGGTGAGGGCGCGCACCGGGCCGAAGTTGCGGGACAGGCCGCGGACGCCGACGGCCGGGGCGGTCTCGCGGGAGGTGGTGCGGGAGGCGGTGGCCTGCGCGGTCTCGCGGGAGGTGGCGGTCATCAGTCCTCCACGGTCGCTTCGTCGAGGTTGTCCTGGGTGATGAACTGGGCCCCGGTGTCCACGCCCTCGATCTCGGTGCCCTCGGTGAGGAAGTCGTGCAGCACCTTCACGGCCTGGTAGCCCTGCTCGGAGGGGTTCTGGCTGATGGTGAAGTCCAGCACCCCCTCGTCGATGTACTCGGCCGTCCGGGTGAGGAGGTCGAAGCCGCCCATGGTGATGTCACCGGCGTCGCCGGACTGCGCCACCCACTTGGCGGCGGCGGTCGTCGAGCAGCAGTCCAGTCCCGCGACCGCCACGACACCGGACTGGCCGGACATGGTGGACTCGACGGTGTTGTAGGCGGAGCTGGGCTCGTTGCCGACGTTCACCGGCCCGACGATCTCCAGGCCGCTGCCGTCCAGCCCCTCCTTGAAGCCGCCGAACCGGTCGTGCGACCAGCCGGCCCCGGTGTCCACGGAGAAGACGACGACCTTGCCCTCGTTCGTCCCGTCCAGTTCCTCCAGCAGCCGCTCGGCCTGGGCCTTGCCCGAGCCCTTGAGGTCCTGGCCGACGAAGCCCATCTGCTGGGAGTCGGGGTTGTCGGTGTTGAAGGAGATGATCGGGACGCCCGCGTCGTAGGCCTGGGCGATGACCGGCTTCAGGGCGTCGCTGGAGGCGGAGGAGACGGCGAGGCCGTCCACGGCCTCCTGCTGGATCAGCGTCTGTATCTCGGACACCTGCTGGGCGGCGTCACCGCCGGTGGGCCCGATGAGGGCGACGTCGGCCCCCAGCTCCTCGCCCGCCTTCTCCATGCCCGCGCCGATCGGCGTGGCGAAGGCCAGGGACGGGTCGTGGTAGCTGAGCTTGATCCGCATCGGCTCGCCGTCGTCGATGCGCTGCTGGATGTGGGAGGCGAGTTCGAAGGAGCCGTCCTCCGAACCGCCGGAGTCGGCGGGGGCTACGGCGCCGCACGCGCTGAGGGTGAGGGTGGCGGCGGCGGCCGTCGCGGCGGCGAGGCCCCTGAGGAGGGTGCGAGCAGACATGGGCGTTCCTTGGGTGTGTTCGGGAGTGTCTGGGGTGTTCGGGAGCGCACGGGGCGTGCCCACCCGGGGGCGCGGGGCCGGGCGCTCAGGCCCGGGCCTTGCGCCTGCGCTGCCAGGTGTCGGCCGCGACGGCGGCGACGATCACCAGGCCGGTGACGACGGTCTGCCAGAAGGAGGAGATCCCGTTGATGTTGAGGATGTTCTGGAGCAGGCCGATGAAGGCGACGCCGATGACGGTGCCCCACATGGTTCCGGAGCCGCCGAACAGGGCCGCGCCGCCGATGATGACGGCGGAGATCACCGTCAGCTCCAGCCCCTGGCCGGTGACGCCCTGCACGTAGGAGAGGAAGGACAGACCGAGCACACCTGCGAGGCCGGCGGCGAAGCCGGAGAGGACGAACGCGGTCAGCTTGACCCGCTTGACGTTGACGCCGACCAGCCGGGCGGCCTCCTGGTTGCCGCCGACGGCGTAGGTGTTGAAGCCGAAGCGCGAGCGGGACAGCAGCACCACGCCGACGGCGGCGACGGCGACGAAGAGGACGAACTGCATCGGTATCAGGCCGAACAGCCGCCCCTGGCCCAGGAGGTTGAACTCCGCGACCCCGGGCTGGGAGGAGCTGAGGGAGATCGGGGCGCCGTCGGAGATCAGCAGGGCGACGCCGCGGAAGACGCTGAGCGTGCCGAGGGTGACGATGAACGACGGCACGCCGAGCACCACGACGGCCAGCCCGTTGAGCAGCCCGGCCAGCGCTCCCACGGCGAGTCCGGCGCCCATCGCCAGGGGCCAGCTCCAGCCGTCCGAGATCAGCATTCCGGTCGAGATCGCCGACAGCGCGTAGGTGGATCCCACCGACAGGTCGATCTCGCCGTTGAGGATGACGAACGTGGCGCCGACGGCCATGATGCCGATCTGCGCGATCTGCTGGCCGACCGAGAGCAGGTTGTCGGACTGGGCGAAGCTCGGAGAGAGGACGGTGCCCAGCAGGAAGAGCAGCACGAGAGCGGCGAAGACACCGGACTCACGGGCGTGGAGCAGTCTGCGCAGCGGGAGGGAGAACTCCCTTGCCGGTGCGGTGGTCGAGGTCATGGGGTGTTTCCAATCCGGGCGTTCAGCTGGTCTCTGGTGGGCAGGGCGGGGATGACGCCGGCGATGGTGACGGTGTGGGCGCCCGCCGCGGCGGCGAACTCCGCCGCCTGCCGCAGGTCCCGCCCCTGCGCGAGGGCGACCGCCAGCGCGGCGGTGAAGGAGTCGCCCGCGCCCGTGGTGTCGACGACCGTGCCGGCCGGGTGAGGCGGCACCCGCGTCACGCCGGAGCCCCGGGCGATCAGCGCGCCCTCGCCGCCCCGGGTGAGGACGGCCGCGCCCCCGGTGCGCTCGCACAGTGCCCGGACGAGGTCCTCGTCCCCCAGCCCGTGCTCGTCGCCGAGGCCGAGGAGTACGGGGGCCTCGGTCTGGTTCGGTGTGATCACGTCGATGAGCGGCCAGGCGTCCTCGGGCAGCGGCCGGGCGGGCGCCGGGTTGAGCAGGGTGGTGGTGCCGGCCTCGCGGCCCGCGCGCAGCGCGGCCACGACGGCCCCCTCGGGGATCTCCATCGAGACGACGAGGACGTCGGCCGAGGCGATCTCGGCGCGGAACGGCTCGACGGCCGCCGCGTCCAGTTCGTCCAGGGCCCCCGGGGCGATGGCGATGCGGTTCTCGCCGGACGGCTCGACCAGGATGAAGCCGACCATCGTGGGGGCGCGGGCCGTCAGCACGTGCCCGGCCCCGACGCCCTCACGGCGCCACAGCTCGTGCGCGGCGCGGCCGAAGTCGTCGTCGCCCACGGCGGTCAGCAGGGAAACCTCGGCGCCCAGCCGGGCGGCGCCCACGGCCTGGTTGCTCCCCTTGCCGCCGGGGCCGGGGTCGAACACGCCGCCCGACACGGTCTCGCCCGCCGCGGGCGCCTTCGGGACCCGCATGGTGAGGCCGGCCCCATAGCTTCCGACAACTGCGATCTTCATCGACGCACCACGCCTTGTATGTGAACAACCATGAACAAGCGCGAGCGTAGGTACAGGGATGTCCCTAGTCAATAGGTTGCCGAGAAGTGAACGTCCGTTACGTTTCCGTGTCATTCGTCCGGCCCCGGCGCGGCGGCGCGCACGTGCCGCGAGCGGGCCCATCAGCGCGTACAGCACCGACAAGACCAGGCGCAGGATCACGAAGTCCCACCCCCACGACCTGCCGCCCATCAGGGTCATGACGACTCCGGTCGCGGTCCCCACCGTCGCCCCGGCCTCGGCCCACCTCAAACATCGCCCCATGAACAGCGGTTACCTCGGCACACTCCGCCCACCTGCGTCCGATGCACGCTCCTGCGGACTTGCCGTCGCCCGCTCACCGAAGGCCGTTCGGGCGACCGGACTTCCGACTGGAGCAACTTGCCCGCTGGGGAAGCAGGTTGGGGTCTGCTGTCCGGCTTCAGGGCCTCAGGACTGCTCACGCCCGATGTTCCTGAGGAACAGCAGAGCCGCCAGATACATGCAGCCGATCATCACGAGGAGTGCCCAGCCGCCACCCTCACCACTTGCCACCAGGAAAACAGAGAAAGCCACTCCGGCAACTGCGAAGACCGTCCCGAGCAACATGTACCGCCTCACCGCCGAGCCCTGCCCGACGCGGTTCAGATCAGCGACCGCTGGCACTTGTGGCACAACCTCGCCGAGGCCGTCCGCAGAGAGGTCGCCGCGCACAGCACCTGCTGGGCGGAAGCGGGACCGCCCCCGGCCGAGGGGAGACAGGCCGCTACCACCCGCGAGCGCCGGCAGCAGGTCCACGCCCTGCGCGAGCGCGGAGTCGGCCTACTGGAGTGCGCGCGCCGCCTGAACCTGGCTCTCAACACCGTCAAGCGCTACGACCGTGTCGCCGAGCCAGAGCGCCTCATCCGCGCCCCCGCCTACCGGCCCACCCTCGTGGATCCCTACCACGATCACCTGCGCCGGCGCCGGCTGGAGAATCCGGCCGTCCCCGTCACCCATCTCCTGCGGGAGATCAGGGAGCTGGGCTACACCGGCAGCTCGAACCTGCTGGTCCGCTACATCAACCAGGGACGTGTCGAGGGCGACCGGCCCGCACTCTCGCCCCGGCGCCTGGCCCGCTACCTTCTCACCCGCCCCGACCGCCTCAAGGACCACCAGCGGGAACGTATCGAGGCCGCCCGCGCCGCCTGCCACGAGATGACCGCTCTGGCCGACCTCATCCACCGCTTCGCCGCGCTGCTGGATCCCGCCGACGGCCATGCCACCCTGCTGAGCACCTGGATCAACTTGGTCCAGGCCGAGGACCTGCCCCACCTGCATGCCTTCACCCGGGGCCTTGAGAAGGACCGCGCCGCCGTCGACGCCGCCCTCACCCTGCCATACCACAACGGCGGCACCGAAGGCGTCAACAACAAGACCAAACTGGTCAAGCGCCAGATGTACGGCCGCGCGAGCTTTCCCCCTCCTCCGCCACCGCATCCTCCTGGGCTGACCACACCCTCCGTCACCACCGACTACGGAACAGACCCGAACGTTTGACAGACCCCGTACTGGCGGCCCGGAGCTGACCGCTCACGCAGCCGAACGCCTCGCACCGGAACGCGTCCGGTGCGAGGCGTTTCGCTCGGGGCGGCGGCGGGCCGTCAGCCGGTCGCTCGCGCGTCGAGTTCCGCCACCAGCCGTTTCGGCGCGACGGTGCGGTAGCTCTCCTCGACCCAGTCGCACAGCAGCTCCGCGTCCGGTGCCTCCGGCTCGCCCAGTGGGATGGTCACCCAGCCCGAACGGCCGAGTCCGTAGCCGGTGAGAAGGGCGCCGGGGGCGGACATCGCGTGGGCGTGGGCCTCGGGGTCGGTGAGTTTGACGGTGACGGTGGGCGGGGAGTCGCCCTGCCCCGCCACGAGGTGCCCGAGGAAGAGGAAGACGAAGATCTTCCGGTTGACCTTGACCACGGACTCTCCCCAGGGGAAGTCCTCGTACGCGCCGGGCAGTTCGAGGGCGAACTCGCGCACCCGTTCCCGTGCCGCCTGCGGATCACGCCGCGCCCCCCGCGCGCTGCTACGCCCCCTGGTCCGATCGCTCATGGTCCCAGCGTAGGGTCGGGCACCGACAGCCGGTCCCGTTCTCCGTCCCTTCCCGCTCCCGCTCCGTGCGCAGGCGGAGCCCGAAGGAAACCACGATGAAGAAGCAGAGAAGAAGCAGCCTCTTATTCCTCGGCGCCATGGCCGTCGCCGTCGCGGTGGTCTCCTGCTCCGGGCATTCCCCGCTCTCCCCCGGCCTCTCGGTTCGATCCGGCCCGTTCTCCGGTGATCCGCTCTGCGCGGATGTGGTGTTCGGGGCGCCCGAGGAGGTCCTGTCGCGGCAGCGCGACGGGGCTGCGGGAGCCGGCACCGCATCATGGGGAGGCGCGTCGGTCGTTCTGCGGTGCGGAGTCGAGCCGCTGCCGCCGACGCCCGATCTGTGCATGAACGTCAGCGGTGTCGACTGGGTGCTCGACGAGGGCAGGCTGGAGGCCGACGGCGTCCAGGTCCTCACGACGTACGGGCGCACCCCGGCTGTGGAGGTGACCATCGAGGACGCGCCCGGACACGCCGGGGACGTGCTGGTCGACATGAACCGTTCGGTCAGGGCGATCCCCCGGAAGTCGAAGTGCCTCAGCCCCGGTGAGGTGCCGTGACCGCGCCTCTTCGCGCGTTCGCCCGTGTCCCCGCCGTAGGGTCGGGCAACGGCAGGTGATCCTGTCCCGCCCGTCCCTCTCACCCCCAGGAGGTCAGGAGTGCCCCGCAACGACCGCGAGTACGACGTGGTGCTGTTCGGCGCGACCGGTTTCACCGGCGGGCTGACGGCCGAGTACCTGGCCGCCCACGCCCCCGGCGACTGCCGCTGGGCTCTGGCCGGGCGCAACCGCGACAAGCTGCTGCGGCTGCGCGAGCGGCTGGCGGAGATCGATCCGGCCTGCGCCGAACTGCCGCTGCTGCACGCCGACGTCACCGATCCCGGCTCGCTGCGCGCGGTGGCCGAGAGCGCCGCGGTGGTGGCCACCACCGTCGGCCCGTACGTCGAGTACGGGGAGCCGCTGGTGGCCGCGTGCGCCGAGGCGGGGACGGACTACGCGGACCTCACCGGCGAGCCGGAGTTCGTCGACATGATGTATCTGCGCCACCACGACCGGGCCCGACGCACCGGGGCGCGGCTGGTGCACGCCTGCGGTTTCGACTCGGTGCCGCACGACCTGGGCGTGCTGTACACCGTCGAGCGCCTCCCCGAGGGGGTGCCGCTGCGGATCGACGGTTATGTGCGGGCGGCGGCGGCCTTCTCCGGGGGGACGTTCGCCTCCGCGCTGACGGCGTTCTCCCGGGGCCGGCAGACGCTGGCCGCGGCGCGGGAGCGGCGGCGGGTGGAGTCCCGTCCGGCCGGGCGCCGGGTCGGCGCGCCGCTGGACCGGCCGCGCCGCAGCGGGAAGGCGGGGGTGTGGGCGGTGCCGCTGCCGACGGTCGATCCGCAGGTCGTGGCCCGGTCGGCGGCCGCTCTGGAGCGCTACGGCCCCGACTTCCGCTACCGCCACTACGCGGCCGTGCGCACGCTGCCCGTGGCGGTGGGCGGCATGGTCGGGGCGGGGGCGCTCTTCGCCGCCGCTCAGCTCCCGGCCGTGCGCCGTGCGCTGTCGGCCAGGCTGTCGCCGGGTGACGGGCCGAGCCCGCGCAAGCGGGCGGAGAGCTGGTTCAAGGTCCGCTTCTTCGGGGAGGGCGGCGGACGCCGTGTGGTGACGGAGGTGTCCGGCGGCGATCCGGGCTACGACGAGACGGCGAAGATGCTGGCCGAGTCGGCGCTCTGCCTGGCGCTGGACGACCTTCCGCAGACCTCGGGCCAGGTCACCACGGCCGTGGCGATGGGGGACGCGCTGATCGAACGGCTGGTGCGGGCCGGGATGGGCTTCCGGGTGGTCTCCTCGGCGGAGGGCCGCTGAGCGTTCCGCAGGGGCCGGGGAGCCGGGTGGCGGGCGGTCAGCCCGCCACCCAGGAGGCTATGACGTAGAGCATGGCTATCACCCAGCCCACGGCGAGCGTGCCCGCCAGGGTGAGCACCAGGGCGGGGCCGCGCCCGAGGTCCGGGGCCAGGGAAGGGGCCATTTCGGTGGTTCCGTGCACGTTCTCCATGATCCGCTCCATGCCTTTCAGGGTGCCGTCCGACCACGGCTCCCAAACATCCGTACGCGTACTCATCCGCGTTGGGGATCAAGCTAGTTGCGGGTACTGACAACGCGATCTCAGTGCGGGCGGACGGGAGTGCGGGCACAATGCGTGTATGGATCAACGGTCTTGGGTCCGGCTGTGGGCCGCGCTCGGCGGCGACCCCGGTCTGTGCGAGCGTGTCCGCCTCGTCCCCCGCACCTCCCCCGACGGGTCCGGCGGTGTGCTGCCGGCCCGGCTGCCGGTGCGGGAGCTGGCGCGTTCGACCGTGGCGGTGTGCGCGCTGGCGGCGGCCGAGTTCGAAGCCCGCCGCACGGGGAGGGCCGTGCCCGGGGTCGGGGTGGACGACGGGGCGGTGGCCACCGCGTTCGTCAGCGAGCGGCATCTGCGGATCGACGGGCGCGCGCCGTCCACGTTCGCGCCGCTGTCGCGCTTCTGGCGCACCGACGGCGGTTGGCTGCGCACCCACGCCAACTACCCGCACCACCGTGCCCGGTTGCTGTCCGCGCTCGGCGTTCCTGACACGGGCGGCGACGAGGCACTCGTCGCCGCCGTCGCCGGCGTGCTGGCGGAGCGCCGGGCGGAGGAGGTCGAGGAGGCGGTGTACGCGGCGGGCGGTCTGGCCGTGGCCGTGCGCACGCCCGGGCGGTGGTCGGCGCATCCGCAGGGCGCGGCCGTGGCCCGGCTCCCGCTGCTGGGATTGGAGCGGCTGGACGACGCGCCGGCGCTGCCGCCGCCCTCAGCCGGTTCGGGGCCGGGCTCGGGATCATGCGCCGGGCTGCGCGTGCTGGACCTCACCCGTGTCATCGCCGGTCCCGTGGCCACCCGCACTCTCGCCCTGCTGGGCGCCGACGTGCTGCGGATCGACTCGCCGCGTCTGCCCGAGAGCGCGGACGCGCACGCCGACACCGGGTTCGGCAAGCGGTCGGCCCTGCTGGACCTGGCGTCCCGCTCCGGCCGCGCCTCCTTCGAGGAGTTGCTGGGGAAGGCCCATGTGGTCGTCACCGGCTACCGTCCCGGCGCGCTGGACCGCTTCGGGCTGTCGGCCGGGGAGCTGGCCGGGCGGCGGCCGGGTGTGGCGGTGGCCGAGTTGAGCGCCTGGGGCGGTCCCGGTGTCGGGCCGTGGGGTGGCAGGCGGGGTTTCGACAGCCTGGTGCAGGCGGCGAGCGGCATCGCCGTGACCGAGGGCGGGCCGGACGGCGACCCCGGTGTGCTGCCCGCACAGGCCCTGGACCACGGCACGGGCTATCTGCTGGCCGCCGCCGTGCTGCGTTCGCTCACCGACCAGCGCGACGGCGGGGGTTCGCGGCACGTGCGGCTCGCGCTGGCGCGGACGGCGCACTGGCTGCAGCACGAGCTGGAAGGGGCGAAGGGGCCGGGGGAACCGGAGGAGGTGCGGGAGCCGTACGACCCGGCCGACTGGCTCGACGAGACGGGCGGCCCGCTGGGCCGGCTGCGCCACGCCGTCTCCCCCGTGGCCTACGACGGCGGGCCGGAGGGCTGGTCCCGGCCGCCGGGGCGGCCGGGCGGGGACGAGCCCGTGTGGGGGTGAGGAGACCGCGGGTCAGTCGTCCCGGTCGTCGCGCCTGCGGTCGTGGCCGTGCCCGTGGCCGCCCTCCAGGCGCTTGCGCTCCCGACGCTCCGCGCGCCTGCGCTCGACCCCGACGCCGCCCCAGAAGGCGAAGCCGCTGACCGCCACGCGCGGTGCGCCCGGCTCGCCCCGGCCCGCGGCGCTGTGGTCGAAGCCGCCCATGACGCCGATGCCGCGTACGTCGACCTCGGCCTCGTCCGGGACGATCACGTTGACGCCGCCCATGATCGCGAAGCAGCGGATCTCCACCTCGCGGTCCTCGAAGTACGCCTCGCGCAGGTCGATCTCCCCGCCGCCCCAGAAGGCGAAGCAGGTGAAGCGGCGGGGCGCGGTCCACGGCCCCTTGCGCACGAAGCCGCCCATGACCGCCACCGCGCCGCGGGAGGTGGCGCTGCCGCCGAAGCGTTCGGCCCAGCCGCGGCCGGCCCGGGCGGGCTCGGCCGGAGTGGCCGCTGTGGTGGCCTGGGGCAGGTCCCTGACCAGGGGGGCCAGCTCGCCCTGGGTGCGCGCGGCGTAGACGGAGTCCAGCCGCTCCTGGAACTCCTCCATGTTCAGGCGCCCCTCGGCCACCGCCTCGCGCAGCACCTCGGCCACGCGTTCCCGGTCGGCGTCGGAGGCCCTCATCTCGGGCAGATCGTCGGTCATGGCGGCAGGCTACCGGCCGGGCCCGGTCAGGTCGGGCCCGGCCGGTCCTCAGGCGGTCAGGCCAGGTCGATGCCGGGGTAGAGCGGGTGCCCGGCCAGCAGGTCGGCGGCGCGTCCGGCGACGGCCTCGGCGACCTTGGGCTCCAGCAGGTACCGGGCCCTGGAGGGGGCTCCGGCCGCGGTGGTGCCGGGCTCGGCGGCGGTGAGGGTGGTGTGGACCAGGTCGGCGACCTCGTCCATCTCGGCCGTTCCCAGGCCTCGCGTGGTCAGGGCCGGGGTGCCGATGCGGATGCCGGAGGTGTACCAGGCGCCGTTGGGGTCGCGCGGCACGGCGTTGCGGTTGGTGACGATGCCGGCGTCCAGCAGCGCGTCCTCGGCCTGGCGGCCGGTGAGGCCGTAGCCGGTGACGTCCACCAGGGCCAGGTGGTTGTCGGTGCCGCCGGTGACCAGTCGTGCGCCCCGGCGCATCAGACCCTCGGCGAGGGCGGAGGCGTTGTCCACCACCTGCCGGGCGTAGGCGCGGAAGGACGGCTGCCGGGCCTCGGCCAGCGCCACGGCCTTGGCCGCCATGACGTGGGGCAGCGGGCCGCCCAGCACCATGGGGCAGCCGCGGTCCACGTGCTCGGCCAGCGCCTCGCGGCACAGCACCATGCCACCGCGCGGGCCGCGCAGGGACTTGTGGGTGGTGGTGGTGACGATGTCGGCGTGCGGTACGGGGTCGAAGTCGCCGGTGAAGACCTTGCCGGCGACCAGTCCGGCGAAGTGGGCCATGTCGACCACCAGCGTGGCGCCGACCTCGTCGGCGATCTCCCGCATGATCCGGAAGTTCACCTTCCGCGGGTAGGCGGAGTAGCCGGCGATCAGGATGAGGGGCCGGAACTCGCGGGCGGCGGCGCGCACCGCGTCGTAGTCCAGCAGGCCGGTGGCCGGGTCGGTGCCGTAGCTGCGCTGGGCGAACATCTTGCCGGAGATGTTGGGCCGGAAGCCGTGGGTGAGGTGGCCGCCGGCGTCCAGGGACATGCCCAGCATCCGCTGGTCGCCCAGCGCGCGCCGCAGCTCCTCCCAGTCCTGCTCGGTCAGGTCGTTGACGTGCCGGGCCCCGGCGCGCTCCAGGGCGGGGCTCTCCACGCGCTGGGCCAGGACGGACCAGAAGGCGACGAGGTTGGCGTCGATGCCCGAGTGCGGCTGGACGTAGGCGTGGTCGGCGCCGAACAGTTCGCGGGCGTGCTCGGCGGCCAGCGTCTCGACGGTGTCGACGTTGCGGCATCCGGCGTAGAAGCGGCGGCCGGCGGTGCCCTCGGCGTACTTGTCGCTGAGCCAGTTGCCCATGGCCAGCAGCACGGCCGGGGAGGCGTAGTTCTCGCTGGCGATCAGCTTGAGGGAGGCGCGCTGGTCGGTGATCTCGGCGCCGATGGCGTCGGCGACGCGCGGCTCGACGGCGCGGATCACGTCCAGGGCGCTGTTGAAGGCGGTCGACGCGGTGGCGGCGGTGCTCGCCGCGTCCCGGGGGGTGCGCGGGTCGGGTGCGGTGGCCATGGGCCCTCCTTGACGTCCTCGAAGACGGTGCGGGTGGCCCAGGCGCGCGGCTCTTCGGCGCGGCGGGCTCGTAACGCCCGGTGCGCGGGCCGCTCCCCGATGGTCGATCCCATCCCTACGCGCCAGTCACGGCCCGCCGGGAGCCTAGCACTCGCGGACGGGCTCGCCCTGGGGCACGGTGGAGACGAGAACCGATCGCCCCACCCTTCGCAGGAGGCACCATGTCCAGCCACACCTACCGGGTGACCGAGATCGTCGGCACCTCGCACGAGGGCGTCGACCAGGCGATCCGCAACGGGATCGCCCGCGCCTCGGAGAGGCTGCGGCACCTGGACTGGTTCGAGGTGACGCAGGTGCGCGGCAACATCTCCGACGGCCGGGTCGAGCACTATCAGGTGGGGCTGAAGGTCGGGTTCCGCCTGGAGGGTGAGGCGTAGGCGGGGAGCGGGCCGCCGCGGTACGCGCCCGCCGGAGTGCCCCTCCCGCCCGGTTCACCCGTCCTGCCGGGGTGGGAGGGATAGGAACGCCGTCGTGTGGCACTCGGACGCCCGGAAGGATGTCCTTTTATCACCTTCTGGGTGATCCGGCCGTTCCTGGAGGAACGCAGTATGCCCACGGCAGCCACCAACAGCCAGGTCACGATCACCGACGCCCCGGCCCACGGCCGGTTCGAGGCCAGGATCGGCGCGACCCTCGTCGGCTTCGCCGACTACGTACGCGACGAGGGCCTGGTGACCTATCCGCGGGTGGTGGTGTCCCGGCCCTTCCGCGGCCGGGGCATCGGCGACCGGCTGGTGCGCACCGCGCTGGACGACGCGCGGCGGCGCGGCCTGCGGGTCCGGCCGGCCTGCTCCTTCGTCGAGCAGTGGATCGTCATGCACCCCGATTACCGGGACCTCGTCGTGCGGGAGGCCGGGGAGGGCGGCCCCGGTTCCGGTTCCGGCGGTGCGGGACCGGTCGGCGGACAGCCCCACCAGGCGCGTCGCGCCGGTCCGTGACCCGCGTCCGGGGCCCGTGCCCCTACCGCCTGCCGGCCTTCCTCTTCTGCAGCGCCAGCCGCCGCTTGCGCAGTTCGGCCTGGCGCCGCCGGCTCTCGCCGCGCGCCCTGGCCCGCTCCCGCGCCTCGGGGTCCCGGCGAGGCCTGGCGGGGCGCGTCTTCAGCAGTCCCCAGAACAAAAGCGCCATGAGGAGCAGCGCGAACACCCCGAAGGCGCCGGCCGCCACCGGGGAGAGGTCCTGGAAGTCGATCTCCCAGTACCTGATGTAGTCCCTGCTGTGGTACACGGCCCCTCCGCCCCCTCTACCCGCGCCGGACGCCCACACCCTACGCACCCCACCCCGCCCGGACCGCCCCGAAGGGGACGGTCCGGGGCGAGGACGGGGGCTGGGTCAGGGGGTGTCCCACTTCTGGTTGGCGGTGCCCGAGCAGGTCCAGATCTGCGTCTTGGTGCCGTTGGCGGAGTTGCCGTCCTTCACGTCCAGGCACTTGTCGGCATTCGGGTTGACGATGTCCCGGGCCTCGGTGACGACCCACTGCTGGGCGGCCGTGCCGTTGCAGTCCCAGATCTGGACGGGGGTGCCGTCGGCCGTGCCCGCGCCGGAGACGTCCAGGCACTTGCCGAGCGCGCGTATGGTGCCGTCCGTGCCGACGGTCCACCGCTGGGCGGCGTTGCCGTTGCAGTCGTGGATCTGCACCGGGGTGCCGTTGGCGGTGTCCGCCCAGGCCACGTCCAGGCACTTGCCCGCCAGGCCGGTGATGGTGCCGGTGCCCTCTCCCCCGCCGCCGTCGCCACTGGTGACGCGCACGTAGTCGACGACGAGCTTCTGCGGGAAGACGGTGCTCGAGTCCGGCAGGCCCGGCCAGTCGCCGCCCACCGCGAGGTTGAGGAT
Source organism: Streptomyces verrucosisporus (assembly GCF_017114865.1). Classification (GTDB taxonomy): domain Bacteria; phylum Actinomycetota; class Actinomycetes; order Streptomycetales; family Streptomycetaceae; genus Streptomyces; species Streptomyces fenghuangensis. The sequence goes on from NZ_JADEYH010000005.1 coordinate 190,945, forward strand.
CAGGAAGAACGGCTTGTCGAACACCCAGCGGTCGCCGCCCAGGTCGGCCGGGGTGCGGCGCTGGTAGACCTGGCCGTCGACCGACCAGGTGATGGAGTTCGGGGACCAGTCGACGGCGAAGGTGTGGAAGTCGTCGGCGAACGCCCGGCCGCCGGGGAGGGTGTAGCCGGCGCCGATGCCCTCGCCGCCTGAGTAGCCGGGCCCGTGCAGGGTGCCGTGCACGGTTCCGGGCTCATAGCCGACGTTCTCCATGATGTCGATCTCACCGCTGCCCGGCCAGCCGACGCTGCCGATGTCGTGGCCGAGCATCCAGAACGCGGGCCACATGCCCTGTCCGCGCGGGAGCTTCATCCGGGCCTCGACGTGGCCGTAGGTGGTGGTGAACTTCCCGGCGGTGTTCATCCGGGCCGAGGTGTACTCGCAACGGCCGTACCAGCACTGGTAGTTGCCCGGGTTCTCCTTGCGGGCGGTGATCACCAGGTTGCCGTTGCCGTCGAGCGCGGCGTTGGCGTTGCCCGGGGTGTAGTACTGCCGCTCGTGGTTGTTGCCGCTGTTGTCGCCGGTCTCCAGCTGCCATCTGCGGCCGTCCACCGCCGATCCGGCGGGGCCGTCGAAGTCCTCCTCGAACAGCACGGCCGCCGGGGCCGCTTCGGCCTTCTGCGCGGTTCTCTGAGCGGCCTTCTGCGCGGTCCCGCCCACCGGGTCGGCGGTCGCGGTACCGGTGATCGCCAGGGTCGCGGCCAGCGTCAGCAGCACCGCCGCCGAAGCCCGGCGGCGGGAGCGGCGGCGCCGGGGCTTCTCGCCGCGGGGAGGGTCGTGGGGGGCGGGGAGAACTGTCAGGTGCATGACCATCACATCCGTCTGTCGTCCGGAGGTTCCGGCGGTGGGGGGCGCGGTGCGGACGGGAAGGTGCGGGCAGCGCTCGGCGCGCCGACCGCCCGCGTTCCAGGCTTGGTTCGGGCAGTGAGTCAACTCCTGGGGAAACCCGGCCGTCAAGGGCTTGGACGAGACCAATCAGCTTCAAGAGGTGAACAAGAGAGCGCTCTTGAGAGCGTTCTCAAACAGTGACACTCAATTTTGGCGTGAAGTCTTGACCACCCTTGCCCACTGCCGTTTGACTCCGTGCCCATGCCCGGCGGCGGCCCCGGAACCGGCGCCGGCGAACCGAGCCCCACCAAGCCGAGTCCCACCAGGCCGACCGGCGGCGACCCCGGACGAACCGCCGCACGGCCTCCCGGACGACGGCCGGGTCGCCCTGTCCACCGAACCGGTGGACCGCGCTTCGGCACCCGGTCCGGCCCCCGCCGCCCAGAAGCCCCTCACCCCCGCACCCCCGTCCAGCACCGCCCCGGAACATCGATGAGAGCGCTCTCAGAAACGGAGGCGCAGCCATTCTGAGAGCGCTCTCAGAACTGCGAGCGACAACTCCCTCACCCGTCGCTACCGAACAGGAAAGGCCCAGGAGGAGACACTATGAGAACCACAGGCACGGCCCGGACCAGAACCGCCGTCGCGGTGGCCCTTGCCGCCACCGCCCTGCTCGCCGGCTGCACCGCGGGCGCCCCCGGCGCGGGCGGCGGGCCGGCCGAGGGCGACAAGGGCGTGCTCACCGTCGGCATGCCCAACGGCCCGCAGACGGACAACAGCAACCCGTTCCTGGGCACCTCCGCGGGCACCTCCCTGGGCTACCGCCACATGATCTACGAGCCGCTGGTGATGGTGAACGGCGTCCGCCCCGCCGAGGAGGGCAAGCCCTGGCTGGCCAGCGAGTGGAAGTGGGCGGACAACTACAGGAAGCTCACCCTGACCGTGCAGGACGGGCCCACATGGTCCGACGGGAAGGAGTTCAGCGCCGGCGACGTGGAGTTCACCTTCCGGCTGCTGAAGGAGAACGAGGCGCTCAACACCAACGCCATCCCCTACGACGGCATCAGCCGCGATGGCGACACCGTCGAACTGACCTTCCCCGAGTCGCAGTTCGTCAACCAGAGCAAGATCCTGACCACCTTCGTCGTGCCCGAGCACATCTGGTCGGAGGTGAAGAACCCCGAGACCTGGCCCAACAAGAAGCCCGTGGGCACCGGCCCGTACACGCTCAAGTCCTTCACGCCGCAGACCATCACCCTCACCGCGCGCGACACCTACTGGCAGGAGGAGCCGAAGGTCGAGGAGCTGCGCTACACCTCCTACAACGACAACAACGCGCAGACCACGGCCCTGGCCAACGGCACCTGCGAGTGGTCCTTCGTCTTCACCCCGGACTACGAGAAGATCTACGTCGCCAAGGACCCCGAGCACCACAAGCTCTGGTTCCCCTCCGGACTGGGCGTCCACGGCCTGTGGTTCAACACCGCGAAGAAGCCCTTCGACGACCCGGCGCTGCGCCGCGCGATCAACCACGTCGTCGACCGCGAGGCCATCCACGTCCGGGCGCAGGCCACCCTCTACCCGGAGATCGAGAGCGTGACGGGCATCCCGCTGCCCGCAGGCGAGCCCTTCATCGCGCCCGAGTACAGGGGCGAGAAGCAGAAGGTGGACGTCGAGGCCGCCAAGAGGGAGCTGAAGGAGGCCGGTTACACCCTGGACGGAGGCGTCCTGAAGGACCCGGCGGGCAAGCCGGTGACGATGACGCTCACCGACCCGGCCGGCTGGTCGGACTACCTCACCGGTCTGTCGATCATCAAGGACAACGTCAAGAAGATCGGCATCGAGGCCAAGGTGAGGACCCAGACCGTCGACGCCTGGACCACCGCGATGAACGAGGGCGACTTCGACGCCAGCCTGCACTGGACCAACAGCGGCGCCACCCCGTACGACATGTACCAGCACGTGATGGACGGCGGGCTGTACCAGCCGCTGGGCAAGGCCTCCCCCGGCGGCAACTTCGGCCGCTTCCGCGACGAGGCGGCCACCGAGGCGCTCAAGGAGTACGCCGGCGCGAGCGACGAGGGCACCCGCACCGAGGCGCTGAACGAACTCCAGCGGATCATGGTCGAGGAAGTGCCGCTCATCGCGACCGCCGCCGCTCCCATCGGCGCCGAGTACAGCACCCGCAACTGGGTCGGCTGGCCCTCGGAGTCCGACCCGTACGCGCCGCCGCAGCCCACCCAGCCCAACTCCCTGGACGTCGTCCTGCATCTGCGCCCCGCCTCCTGACGGCGCGCGGGCTCCGGAAGCCGGGCGACCCCCGCCCCGCCGCACACCGCATCCCGTCCCCGCACCGCGGCGGGGCGGGCCCCGTCCGGCGGCCTCCGGCATCCCCGCGCACACGTCACAGGCGGCACGACAGCCACGACCACAGGGACGACAGGAAGAGCCATGTCCGAAGAACGCTCCGAAGAACACGCCGCGCCACCACCCGGCGCCGCCCCTGACACCGCTCCCGGCCCCGGGCCCGGTACCGCCCCCGACGGGCGCGTGGTGCTGGAGGCCGAGGAGGTGAGCAAGCACTTCCCCGTGCGGCGCGGCGTCCACGCGCTGCTGGGCGGGGAGCGCCGGGCCGTGCACGCGGTGGACGACGTGTCGCTGCGGCTGCGCCGCGGTTCGGTGACCGCGCTGGTGGGCGAGTCCGGGTCGGGCAAGTCCACCGTCGCCCGGCTGCTCGCCCAGCTCCACCCCGCGACCGCCGGGGAGATCCGGCTGGACGGCAGGCCGGTGCGGGCCGGACGGGGGCGGGCTTTCCGCGCGTACTGCCGGCACGTCCAGCTGATCTTCCAGGACCCGTTCGCCTCGCTCAACCCGGTGCACACCGTGCGCTACCACCTCACCCGCGCGCTGCGCATCCACGGCCGGGCCGGCAGCGGCGCGGCGGAGCTGGAGAAGGCGCTGGCCGCACTGCTGGAGCGGGTGCAGCTCACCCCGGCCTCCCGCTACCTGGACGCCTTCCCGCACGAGCTGTCCGGCGGGCAGCGCCAGCGGGTGGCCATCGCCCGCGCCATGGCCGCCGGTCCGCGGGTGCTGCTGGCCGACGAGCCGGTCTCCATGCTGGACGTCTCCATCCGCCTGGGCGTGCTCAACCTGCTGCGCGATCTGAAGGAGCGGCTGGACCTGGCGATCCTCTACATCACCCACGACATCGCCTCCGCCCGCTACTTCGCGGACGAGACGCTGGTGATGTACGCGGGGAGGATGGTCGAGGGCGGCGACAGCGAGACCGTCACCCAGCACCCCGCCCACCCCTACACCCGGCTGCTGCTGGCCTCCGCCCCCGACCCGGACCGGGTCACCGGGGGCAGCGGGGACGGCGCGGCCGGCGGAGACGGCGGAAACGGCGGGAAGGGCGCGGACCCCTCGGCGAGCGAGCCGCCCAGCCTGATCTCGCCGCCCGCCGGCTGCCGCTTCCACCCGCGCTGCCCACTGGCGATGGAGCGCTGCCGCGACCGGACCCCGCCGCGCTTCGAACTCGACGGCGGCCAGTGGGCGGCCTGCTGGCTGTACGACACCTCCCAGGACGCGCCGGCCGCCGGGGCCGGACGGGGGGCCGCGTCGTGAAGTTCGTCCTCCAGCGCCTGGCCTTCTACCTGCTGACCGCCTGGGCGGCCATCACCATCAACTTCCTCATCCCCCGGCTGATGCCCGGCGATCCGGTGCAGTCGCTGCTCGCCCGCTACCAGGGCCAGCTCTCCAGCAAGTCCATCGCCTCCCTGAAGGCCCTCTTCGGGCTCGACCGGGACCGCTCGCTGTGGCAGCAGTACACCGACTACTGGGCCGGTCTGGCCCGCGGGGACCTGGGGACGTCGTTCACCTACTTCCCCACCCCCGTCTCGGAGGTCGTCTCCCAGAGCCTGCCGTGGACGCTGGCCCTGGTGGGCACCACGACCCTGATCAGCTTCCTGCTCGGCACCGGCATCGGCGTCTTCGCCGGCTGGAGGCGCGGCTCCTGGCTGGACGGGCTGCTGCCGGTGACCACCTTCATCTCGGCCATCCCGTACTTCTGGCTGGGGCTGATCGCCATCGCGGTGTTCGCCGTGCAGTGGCCGCTCTTCCCCGCCTCCGGCGGCTACGACGCCTCCCTGGTGCCCTCCCTGAACGGGGCGTTCGTCTCCAGCGCGCTGTACCACGCGGTGCTGCCGGGGGTGACGGTCGTGCTCAGCGCGATGGCCGGCTGGGTGCTGGGGATGCGGAACATGATGGTGACCGTCTCCTCCGAGGACTACGTGATGGTCGCCCAGGCCAAGGGGCTGCCCGAGCGCCGGGTGATGTTCTCCTACGCCGCCCGCAACGCGATCCTGCCCAACGTCTCCGGCTTCGCGCTCTCGCTGGGCTTCATCGTCGGCGGCACGCTGCTGGTGGAGATGGTCTTCTCCTATCCCGGCATCGGCTACGTCCTCTTCCAGGGCGTCGGAGCCAAGGACTACCCGCTGATGCAGGGCGTCTTCCTGATCATCACCCTCGCCGTGCTGGCCGCCAACCTCCTGGCCGACCTGCTCTACATGATCCTCGACCCGCGCACCCGGAAGGAGGGCTGACCCATGGCCGTACAGGCGTCCGAAAGCGCCACCCCCATCGGCGCCGCCCCCGCCCCCGCCGCAGCCCCGCCCGCGGCCCGCCGCGACCGGCTGCGCTTCCTGCGCAACGGCAAGACCGCCACCGGGCTGGCGATCCTGGGCCTGTTCGTCCTGCTCGCCGTCGCCGGCGAATGGCTGGCACCCCACGACCCGTCCGCGATGAGCGACGACGTGCTCCGGCCGCCCTCCTGGGAGCATCCGTTCGGCACCACGCAGACCGGGCAGGACATCTTCTCCCAGGTGCTGGTGGGCACCCGCGGGGTGCTCGTGGTGGGCTTCGTCGCGGGCTTCTTCGCGACGCTGCTGTCGGTGCTGGTCGGGGTGAGCTCCGGCTTCCTGTCCGGCGTCGGCGACGAGGTGCTCTCCGCGCTCACCAACATCTTCCTCGTCCTGCCCGGGCTGCCGCTGATCATCATCATCGCCAGTTTCCTGCCGGACTCCGGCGACGTGATCATCGCGGTGGTCATCAGCCTCACAGCGTGGGCCTGGGGGGCCCGGGTGCTGCGCGCGCAGACCATGTCGCTGCGCGCCCGGGACTACGTACAGGCCGCGCGGGCCACGGGCGAGTCGACCTGGCGGATCATCGTCTTCGAGATCCTGCCGAACCTGACCGCCGTCATCGCCTCCGGATTCGTCGGAACGGTGATCTTCGCGGTGCTGTCGGAGATCACCCTGGCCTTCATCGGCGTGGCCGACATCTCCCACTGGAACTGGGGGACCATCCTGTTCTGGGCGCAGAGCAACCAGGCCCTCGGCCAGGGCGCGTGGTGGTGGTTCGTGCCCGCCGGACTGTGCATCGCGCTGCTGGGCACAGCGCTGACACTGATCAACTTCGGCATCGACGAGTTCGTCAACCCCAGGCTGCGCACCGCCGTCCGGGTCCGCGGCGGGGCCCGGATGCGGGTCGGCTTCACCCCCGTCGCCCGCGCCCCGCGCGGCGGGGCGGAGTCCGCGAGGGAAGCGGGCGGGGCACGCGAGACCGAGGAGACCACCGTATGAGCACATCGGCCACCTCCCCCCTGAGCGTCCCGCCGCGCGCCGCGACGCGGCCGCCGGTGCTGGAGATCGGCGGCCTGTGCGTCGACTACGGCGTCGGGGACGGCGCGGTGCGGGCCCTGCACGACGTGGACCTGACCCTGCGCCGCGGCGAGGTGCTGGGCCTGGCCGGCGAGTCCGGCTCGGGCAAGTCCACCCTGGCCTACGCCGTCACCCGGCTGCTCTCCCCGCCCGGGGTGATCACCGGCGGGGACGTGCGCTACCACCCGCGCGCGGGGGATCCGGTGGACGTGCTGGCCATGACCCCGCGGGAGCTGCGGGCGTTCCGCTGGCAGGAGGTCTCCATCGTCTTCCAGGGGGCGATGAACTCCCTCAACCCCGTCCACACCGTGCGCACCCAGCTCACCGACGTGCTGAGGGCCCACCGGCCGCAGATGTCCCGGGCCGAGCGCGCCGGGCGGGCGCGGGAGCTGCTGTCGCTGGTGGGGATCTCGCCCGACCGGCTGGGCGCCTATCCGCACCAGCTCTCGGGCGGGATGCGGCAGCGGGTGATGATCGCGATGGCGCTGGCCCTGGAGCCGGAGGTCGTCGTCATGGACGAACCGACCACCGCGCTGGACGTGGTGATGCAGCGCCAGATCCTGCGGCAGCTGGTGCGGCTGCGCGAGGAGCTGGACTTCTCGGTCGTCTTCATCACCCACGACATCTCGCTGCTGATCGAGTTCTCCGACCGGATCGCCATCATGTACGGCGGCCGGGTCGTGGAACAGGCCGGGGCCGCCGAGATCTACCGCGACCCCCGCCACCCGTACAGCCACGGGCTGCTGCACTCCTTCCCCGCGCTGCACGGCCCGCGCCGCGAGCTGACCGGCATACCCGGCTCGCCGCCGGACCTGCGGGCCATGCCGTCCGGCTGCGCCTTCCACCCGCGCTGCCCGAAGGCCTTCGAGCCCTGCGGCGTGCGAACACCCCACCTCGCGCCCGTGACCGACCCCGGCACCGGCGCAGACACGGACACGGACACCGGCCGCAGCGTCGCCTGCTGGCTGAACGACGACCGCCGAGACGGAGAAGCATGACCTCCACCACCCCCGCATCCCCCCTGACCACCCCCGCCCCCGCCCCCGAGCCGGTCGCCGGACTGCCGGCGGACTTCCGCTGGGGGGTGGCCACCTCCTCGTACCAGATCGAGGGCGCGGTCGGCGAGGACGGCCGCACCCCCTCGATCTGGGACACCTTCTGCCGCGTGCCCAAAGCCGTGGCCGGCGGCGAGAACGGCGACACCGCCTGCGACCACTACCACCGGATGCCGCAGGACGTGGAGCTGATCGCCTCCCTGGGCGTGGACACCTACCGCTTCTCGCTGGCGTGGCCGCGCATCCAGCCGGGCGGGCGCGGGAAGGGCAACCCGCGCGGCATCGCCTTCTACGACCGGCTGGTCGACGAGCTGCTGGAGCGCGGCGTCACCCCGTGGGTGACCCTCTACCACTGGGATCTGCCCCAGGAGCTGGAGGACGCGGGCGGGTGGCCGCAGCGCGACACCGCGTACCGGTTCGCCGACTACGCCGGGATCGCCCACGACGCCCTCGGCGACCGCGTCCGGCACTGGACGACGCTGAACGAGCCGTGGTGCTCGGCGGTGCTCGGCTACGACCAGGGGGTGCACGCGCCCGGCCGCCGCGACTTCGGCGACTCCATGCGGGCCGTCCACCATCTGCTGCTCGGCCACGGGCTGGCCGCGCGGCGGCTGCGGGCCGCCGCGAACGCCCCCGAGGAACTGGGCATCACCCTCAACCTGGGCACCGCCACCCCGGCGACCGACGGCGAGGCCGACCGGGCCGCCGCGCGCCGCGCCGACGGCATGGGCACCCGTCTCTACCTGGATCCGCTGGTGCACGGACGCTATCCGGAGGACGTGGTGGAGGACCTGTCCGCCCGGGGTGCGGCCCTGCCCGTGGAGGAGGGTGATCTGGAGGTGATCTCCACACCGCTGGACGTGCTCGGTGTCAACTTCTACTCCGGTCACGTCTTCTCCGGCACCGCCGAGGACGGCTCCACGAGCGGCGAGGACGGGCTGCCGGTGACCCGGATCGTCCCGCAGGGCCGGCCGCGCACGGCGATGGACTGGGAGATCGTCCCCGAGCGCCTGACCGAGCTGCTGGTGCGACTGCGGAGGGACTACGGGCTGCCGACGGTGATCACCGAGAACGGCGCGGCCTTCGACGACGAGCCGGAGGCCGACGGCACGGTGCACGACGCCGACCGCACCGCCTATCTCGCCGACCACATCCGCGCGGTGGCGGCGGCCCGGAGCGCCGGGGCGGACGTGCGCGGCTACTTCGCCTGGTCGCTGATGGACAACTTCGAGTGGGCCTACGGATACGCCAAGCGGTTCGGTCTGGTCCACGTCGACTACGCCACCCAGCGCCGGACCGTCAAGGACAGCGGGCTGTGGTACCGGGACACGATCCGGCTGACCCGCCGGGCCGCGGGCGGGGCCGACGGGGACCGGGCCGGCGGGGGTCAGGGCGACGGGGGTCAGGCCGCCGCGGGCTGACGTCCGGGCGGTGGTGGCGGGCGGCGGTCCGCGCCCGCCACCACCGCCCGCGCGCCCGCCTCCGGAGCCGCTTCCACCCCGAGGACCGTCTCGACCGCCTCCCGTGCGGCGGCGGCCAGCGCGCGGCGGTCGGGGTGGATGCCGTGCGGCAGCGGCGGCAGTACGGTCACCTCGGCGACCAGGCCCCCGGCGGCGGCCACCCGGCGCAGCGAGGCGGCCAGGGTGTCGTCGCCGACGAAGGCGGCCCGCGTGTCCACCGCCTCCGCCGTGTCCGTGGATCCCGCGCCCCGCGCCGCGCCGCGCGTCCGGTAGCGGATCGCCACCGGCTGTACGGGCACCCCGGCGTCCAGCGCGGCCTGGAACAGGGCCCCGCGGAACGGCCCGCGCCCCCTGCCGCACCGGGTGCTTCCCTCGGGGAAGGCCACCACCGTCGAGCCGGCGCGCAGGGCGGAGGCGACCTCCGCGACCGTGCCCGGCAGGGAGCGCAGCCGCTCGCGGTCGATGAACAGGGTGCCGCCGCGGGCGGCCAGCCGCCCCAGCAGCGGATACCGCCCGACCTCCCGCTTGGCCACCATCCGGCCGGGCGCGACGGCGGCCAGCATCGGTACGTCCAGCCAGGAGACGTGGTTGGCCACCACCAGTGCCGGTCCGGCGACGGGCCGGCCCGTGACGCGGACCCGCACCCCCAGCGCGGCGGCGATCGCCCCGCACCACCACCGCAGCAGCCTCCCGCGGCGGGCCGGGGCGAGGCGGCGCACCACCGGCGCCAGCGCCACCCCCGCCGGCAGGACGGCGGCCAGGGCCGCCCAGCGCGCCGCCCGCCGCACCGCCCCGGCGGCCGCCGGGCGGCCGGGCAGGCAGCCGGCCACGGTGCACGGCGAGAGCGGGAACCACGGATTCACCCCGGGGTCCGCCCGGTCCGGTGCGCCCGTCGCCCCTCCCTCCTCCTTCCCTTCCCCCTGTCCCGTCCCGCTCGCCGCCGGTTCCTCCGCCGGTCTCACCACTGGCCTCACAACTGGTCTCACCGCCGGCCTCACCGCCGCCGGTCCCGTCAGGCCGGGAGGAGGGAGAGGAAGTGGCGCAGATAGCGCGGGTTGGTGTCGCGCAGCGACAGCAGCACGTACAGGTCGGCGACGCCGAAGTCCGGGTCGTGGGCGGGCTCCCCGCAGACCTTGGCGCCCAGGCGCAGATAGCCGCGCAGCAGCGGCGGCAGCACGTTGCGGGAGGCGGCACGGGATGCGGCGTGCGGAGCGGTCCCGGCGGTGGCGCCCGGCACCGGCTGCGCGCCCCCCGCGCGCCAGGGCAGCCGGGGGCGCACCCGGTGCTCGGCGGGGGCCATGTGACGCTCGGCGACCGCGGCCCACACGGCGGCCGCCGTCGCCCCGCCGTCGGCCAGCGGCAGGGAGCAGCAGCCGCCGAGCCAGTTGTGGCCGGTGCGCTCCAGATAGCGGGCTATGCCCGCCCACATCAGGGCGATGACGGCGCCGTCGCGGTGGCCGGGGTGGACGCAGGAGCGGCCCGCCTCCACCAGGTCGCCGCGCAGGCCGGCGCCGTCCAGCAGCCCGTCCAGCTCGAACTCGGCCTCGGCGTACAGCCGTCCGGCCACGCGCGCCCGCCCGGGCGGCAGCAGCCGGTAGGTGCCCACCACCTCCCCGGTCGCCCGCTCCCGTACCAGGAGGTGGTCGCAGTAGGCGTCGAAGGGGTCGGTGTCCAGGCCTGGTTCGGGGCCTGCCAGGCGGGCGCCCAGCTCGCCGGCGAAGACCTCGTGACGCAGGCGCTGCGCGGCCCGTACGTCCGCCTCGTCGCGGGCCAGGGAGACGGTGTAGCCGTCGCCCGCAGGCGCGGAGGACGGCGCCGGGGCCTGCGCGGGTGCGGCGGGCTGGGCGGGGACGCCGGGGAGGGCGGGGAAGGTGGAAGGCGTGGCGGGCACGGGTACGGCTGGCACGGCGGATGCGGACACGGCGGGTCCTCCTGGTCCGGGCGGCGGCGGATCACCTGTCCCGCCGTGCGGCGGGACCGGCTCTCCTCCTTTCTTCGCCGGGCCGGCTGGACTGCGCGTGACCGCTCCGGAGAGCAAGGGTGTGCGCCGGTTGAACACACGCCCCCGGCGCGTCCGGAGCGCGGGTGGCGGCGGCGTCACCCGCGCGGGGCACAGGGACATGAAACCGCCCGTCCCGGTCAAGGGATGGAGTGAGAGGTCATCAGGCGGCGCGGCGGCGCCCGGCCGGAGGGACGGCGAGCGATGCGGACGGCTGGAAGCGGGCGGGGCACGGGGCGGCGGGCCGTGCGGACACGGGTGCGGGCGCTGGCGGCGGCGGTGGTGTGCGCCGCGCTGCTGACGGGCTGCCCCGGGGCGGGGAACGGCGACGGGGAGCAGGAGGGCCGCTCCCCGTTCACCGGGGAGAGCGTGCCGGACGCCTCGGCGCCGGTGCTCGCCGTGAAGATCGACAACGTGGCGGCCGCGCGCCCCCAGACGGGGCTGGAGCAGGCCGACATCGTCTACGTGGAGCAGGTCGAGTCGGGACTGACCAGGCTGCTGGCCGTGTACTCCTCCGATCTGCCGCCCTCCGTGGGCCCGGTGCGCAGCGCCCGGGAGTCCGACATCGAACTGCTGCGGCAGTTCGGCGAGCCGGCCTTCGCCTTCTCCGGGGCGCAGTCCAGGCTCAGGCCGGTGCTGGAGGACTCCCCGCTGCATCTGATGCAGCCCGGCGACGCGCCCGGGGCCTACTCCCGCAGTCCGGACCGCTCCGCCCCGCACAACCTCTACCTGGACCCGGAGGGCGTGCTGGGCGAGGCGCCCGACGCGGTGAGCGGCGCGTCCGACATCGGCTTCCGCTTCGGTCCGGCACCGCAGGGCGGCCGGGCCGGCACCGAGGAGACCGTCCGCTACCCCGCCGCCCGGTACGCCTTCACCTGGTCGGCCGAGGACGGCCGCTGGCTGGTCTCCATCGACGGCCGGGAGGCGGCCGCCGCCGGCGGCGGCCGGCTCGGGGCTCCCACGGTCGTCCTCCAGCGCGTGGAGATCCGCGACTCCCGTTTCAAGGACCGCGGCGGCAGCGTCAGCCCCTACTCGGAGACCGTCGGCTCCGGCGAGGCGACGGTGCTGCGCGGCGGGCGGGCGTACGAGGCGCGCTGGTCGCGGCCGTCGGCTGAGAGCGGCACGGAGTTCACCACGCCGGAAGGCGACCCGCTGAACTTCGCCGAGGGCCAGGTGTGGGTGGTGCTCGCCCCGCGCTGAGCCGCCCCCGCCCCCACTGTCTAGTCCGGTGCGGTGCGGCGCCGCAGGACGGCGCGCAGGTCGGCCTCGAAGGCGTCGTAGCGGGTGCGCAGCGCCGCGCCCGGCCAGTCGCCGGGCAGCAGGGCGGCCGGGAGCAGGGGGTCGGCGAGCAGATGGCGCAGGACGGCGGCCGAGACGGTGAAGCGCCGGGCCGGGTCGCCGGCCTCCGCCGCGGTGTCGGCGGCGGCCACCAGGGCGTGGGCCCGTGCCGCCCAGCCGTCCAGGTCCCACAGTGCGGCGGCCAGTTCGGCCGGGTCACGGTCGGGGGCGCCGGTCAGCAGGGTGCACTGCTCGGCGACGACGGGCGGCCGGGGCCGCAGCAGGTTGGCCGGGCGCAGCCAGGTGCCCTCGCGCAGTTCGGCCAGGCGCAGGGCGGCCATGGCCTGGCGCAGGGCACCCCGGTCGGCCGCGTCCCGGCGTTCGGCGGTGACGACGGCGATCTCCCACTCGCCCCGCCAGTCACGGGTACGGGGCGCGCGGCTGTCGTCCTGGCGCGCCTGGCGCTCCAGGAGGCGCATGGTGAGGCCGTACGCGCCGTCGGCGGTCTGGGCCAGGTCCCCGGCCGCGACCATCCGCGACAGCGCCACCCGTACCGTGCCCTCCGCGATCCCGAAGAGTTCGCCGACCCGTACCAGGGCTCTGGCGGGCAGGGCGGGCGGGTGGTGGCCGAGCAGGGTGCTGAGCACGACCGAGCGTGCCGTCAGGGGGCGCAGGGCGAGCTCTCCGGCTCCGTCCATCCCGTCCATCCCGTCCATCCCGTCCGGACCGGCTGTCCCGTCTGTGCTGTTCATGGGCAGCGCGATCCTAGCCTCCCCTGTCATTACAGTCTTCCACCACGCGTACGGGATCTGTAATGTCGGAGCACGGGCACCGCCGCCCGCCACCGTCCCCGCCGGAGGTCGCCGTGAGCGCCACCCATGAAGTGATCAACCAGCCCCCGCCGCTGACCGGCTTCACCGCAGCGGACGATCCCGCCGTGTTCGAGGCCCTGCGCCGCCACGGCGCGCGGTGGGGCGAGGCCCAGGTGCGGGAGCTGGGCGCACTGGCCGGCACCCCCGAGGTGCAGGACTGGGCCCGGATGGCGGAGGAGGTCCCGCCCCGCCTGCGCACCCACGACCGCTACGGCCACCGCGTGGACGAGGTGGAGTTCCATCCCGCCTGGCACCGTCTGATGGCCACCGCCGTCGAGCACGGGCTGCACGCCGCGCCCTGGGCCGAGGACCGCCCCGGCGCCCATCTGGTGCGCGCCGCCAAGTTCTACCTGTGGTCCCAGGCCGAGGCCGGGCACGGCTGCCCGGTCTCCATGACGTACGCGGCCGTCCCCGCGCTGCGCGCCCGGCCCGAGCTGGCCGCCGCCTACGAGCCGCTGCTGACCGCCCGCTCCTACGACTTCGGGCTGCGGCCCCCGCTGGGCAAGTCCGGGCTGATCGCGGGCATGTCGATGACCGAGAAGCAGGGCGGCTCGGACGTGCGGGCCAACACCACCGAAGCCGTCCCCGCCGGCGACGGCGCCTACCGGCTCACCGGCCACAAGTGGTTCACCTCCGCCCCGATGAGCGACGTCTTCCTGGTGCTGGCGCAGGCCCCCGAGGGCCTGACCTGCTTCCTGCTGCCGCGCGTGCTGCCCGACGGCACCCTCAACGCCATGCACCTGCAGCGGCTGAAGGACAAGCTGGGCAACCGCTCCAACGCCTCCTCCGAGGTCGAGTACGACCGGGCCGTGGCCTGGCCGGTGGGCGAGGCGGGCCGCGGGGTGCGCACCATCGTGGAGATGGTCAACATGACCCGCCTGGACTGCGTCCTGGGCACGGCCGCCGGCATGCGCGCCGGGCTGCGGCAGGCCCTGCACCACACCGCCCACCGGCGGGCCTTCGGCGCCAGGCTGGCCGAGCAGCCGCTGATGCGCTCGGTCCTGGCCGACCTGGCGGTCGAGTCGGAGGCCGCCACCACCCTCGGGCTGCGGCTGGCGGCGGCCGTGGACGCCGCGCACGCCGGGGACGAGGGGGAGGCGGCCTTCCGCCGCCTGGCCCTGGCCGTGTCCAAGTACTGGGTGTGCAAGCGCGGCAGCGCGCACGCCGCCGAGGCGCTGGAGTGCCTGGGCGGCAACGGCTACGTCGAGGAGTCGGGCATGCCGCGCCTGTACCGCGAGGCGCCGCTGCTGTCGATCTGGGAGGGCTCGGGCAACGTCGCCGCCCTGGACGTACTGCGCGCGCTGGACAGGGAGCCGGCCGGGCTGGACGCCGTCCTGGCGGAGGTGGACGCCGCCGCGGGCGCCGACGCCCGTCTGGACGCGGCCGCCGCCGGAGTGCGGGCCATGCTGCCGGAGCTGAAGGACCCGGTCGGCGCACAGTTGCGCGCCCGCGTCTTCGCCGAGCGCCTGGCGCTCGTCCTCCAGGGCAGCCTGCTGGTGCGCCACAGCCATCCGGCAGTCGCCGACGCCTTCTGCGCCTCCCGGCTGGGCGGGGAGTGGGGCCACGCCTTCGGCACGCTCCCGGCGTCCGCCGACCTCACGGCGATCCTGGACCGGGCCCGCGCCGGGTGATGGGGGCGGCCGCCGCGTCCGGGAGCTGATCCGTCAGCAGGTGCGGCGCCAGGTGTCCAGGGGGAGGCGCTTGCGGATGGAGCTGAGGTCGAGGCGGCGTGAGGTGTCGCAGAACTCCTCTGTGTCCAGCGCGTATTCGGCGTGGAAGACGGCCTTGCCGCGCTCGGTGAACGGGGCGAGCTTCGCGCACTCGCCGAACTCGGCGCACTCCTCGTTGACCGCGAAGTCGAAGTCGTCCACCAGCTGCGGGATCTGGTCGAGGTCGTTCTTCAGGCCGACCGACAGCCCGTGCCGGTGGGCGAGTTCGGCGACCATGCGGTTGAACGCGAGCTGGTCGCGGGCGGTGAGGGGGAAGCCGGTGTCGTTGCGGTAGCCGTCCAGGAGGTCGGGCTCGACGGCGTCGAAGCCCTTCCTCGCGCACATGTCGACGCGGGCGGCCAGGATCGGGCGCAGGACGTCCAGGCGGCGGATGTCCACCCAGCGCTCGCCGGGCCAGCCGTTGCCCCGGCCCAGCACCTGCGGCGGGTAGTCGTCCCGGTCGGGGCGGAAGTCCTCCCAGGCGCCGGCGTTGAGGTAGCAGATCACCTTCCGGCCGCGGGCGTGGAGGGCGGCGACGGTGTCCGCGCCGTTCTCGAAGCCGTCGATGTCGAAGACCTCGGCGTCCACGTCGAGGTCGATGCGGCCCTGGAGCTGCCACTGCCAGGTCGTGCCGGGGGGCGGACGCCACCGGCTCCGCTGCGGTGAGGCGTCACCGGGCGGCGTCCGGTCGGGTGCGGTGGCGTCCGGTGCGGTGCCCTCCGAGCAGGCCACCGTGAGCAGCAGCAGGAGGAGGCAGAGCAGCCGGGCGGCCGGGCGGCGGATCGTGCGGCGAGGCGCGAAGCGGGTCACGGGGTGATCCTCCCGCAGCCGAGCACGGGCCGGGGCGTCGAGCGCCACGGGTTGGCCCCCTCCCCCGGCACCGCGCAGTGCACCTCCGCACCGCGCTCGTGGGCGGTGCGGGCCGCCTCGGCGGCCAGTCGGTCCGGTACGGCGTACACCAGGTGGCAGAAGCGGTGCGGCGGGTGGCCGCGGGTCCAGACGGGCACACCGGCACGGCGGTAATCCTCCCAGCGCCCCTCGAAGGTGACCAGCACATCGGCCAGGTGCGCGTATCCGGGGTCGGGGTGGACTCCGGGATTGAGGACGACGGTGGACGCCCCCAGCAGCCGGGCGGCCCGCACCGTGCGCCGGTAGCGGGGCAGGTGCTCGGCTCCGGCCGCGGCGCGGTCGAGGAAGGCGCCGTCCGTGCCGTACCAGCGGCGGTGGCGGCACACCTCGCGGAGCACGGCGCGCGGCGGGCGCGCGCCGTAGGCGGTGTCCACGTATCCCAGCAGCGGCACCCCGGCGCCCCGCAGCCGGGCCGCCGCGGCGGCGAGGGCCGGGTCGGGGCGCGGCCCGGGGCCGTCGGCGGCGTTGACGACCACCGCGTACAGCCGCCCGGCGGCCCGGACCGCCGCCTCCCACGCCCCCGGATCGACGGCCGGGTGGACGTACAGCGGTACGAGCAGATGGCCCCGGTCCCGGCCCCGGTCTCGCGGCCCCCGTACGGCGGCGGGCGCCGGGGTGCTCTCCCGGCGCCCCGGGTGCCCCCTGCCCTCCGTGCGTCCTGCGCTCATGCGCCGGCCGCCCGCGCCCACAGATCGGCCAGGGACTCCTCCAGGGCGTACCCGGGCCGCCAGCCCAGCGCCCCGGCGGCGGCCGCGACGTCGGCCTGCTGCCAGGCGACGGCGGCCGAGCGGGCCGAGTCCGCGCCCTTCTCGTCGATCCGGCCGCGGAAACCGGCCGCCGCGGCCAGGCCCTCGGCCACGTCCCGCACCGCGCGGGCGGCGCCCGCGGCGATGTTGAGCACCGGCGGCAGCGGCCCGGGGGCGAGGGCCGCGGCGGTCGCGGCGCGGGCGACGTCGCGGGCGTCGACGAAGTCGCGGTGGGCCGAGAGGTCCCCGACCCGCACCACCCCGTCCGGCCCGGCCCGGCGCAGTTCGGCGGCGAGCCGCCCGGGCAGGGAGGCGGCCGGCGCGCCGGGGCCCACGGGGTTGAACACCCGCAGCACCACCGCGTCCAGGCCGGAGCCGGTGACGGCCAGGGTGCCCACCAGCTTGGCGGCGCCGTACAGCCCCACCGGGCGGGTGGGATGGTCCTCCGCCAGCGGGTGGCCGGGGGTTCCCGGCCCGTACTCGGCGGCCGAGCCGAGGTGGACCAGACGGGCTCCGGGCGCGGCCTCGCGCAGGGCCGCGCAGAGCGCGGCCGGGCCGCGGGCGTTGGCCCCGGTGAGGTGGAGGGCGTCGCCGCCGACGGCTCCCGCGCAGTTGACCACGGCGTCCGGGCGCGCCTGCCGGATCAGGGAGGCCAGTTCGGCGGGGGTGGCGGTGGCCAGGTCCACCGTCAGGTCCACGGGCGGGTCCGCGTGCGGGCCGGCCGACGGCTCGGCGGACACACCGGCGCCCGCGGCGCGGCCCGCGCCGAGCACCCGCACGCCCGGCTGGGCGCGCAGGTGCCCGGCGGTGTGCCCGCCCAGATAGCCGGTGGCCCCCAGGACGAGTACGCGCATGGTCCCCGGTCACGCTCCCCTGATCAACTGGCCGCGGCGGGCGGTGAACTCGGCGTTGGCACGGTCGTAGTCGTCGGGTCTTCCGATGTCGAGCCAGTAGCCGCCGAAGTCGTAGGCGTGCGGCGGGGTGCCGTCCGCCAGCAGGTCGAGCACCACCTCGTCGAAGCCCAGCGGCAGTCCGGGCGTGTAGCGGGCCAGGGCGGCGCGCGAGACGCCGTACACGCCCATGGAGACGCGGTAGTCCATGGTGGGCTTCTCGGCGAAGCCGGTGACGCGCCCGGACTCGGTGCTCAGCACGCCGAAGTCGATGGAGACGGTGCGTACATGGGTGGCGATGGTCAGCGGCGCCCCGGAGTCCCGGTGGCCGCGCAGCACGTCGCCGAAGTCGAGGTCGGTGAGGATGTCGCCGTTCATCGCCAGGAAGTGCTCGGGCAGCCGGTCGAGCATCGTCAGCAGCGGGCCCATGGTGCCCAGCGGGCTGTCCTCGGTGGTGTAGTCGACGCGCAGGCCCCACTGGGAGCCGTCGCCGACGTAGGCGCGGATGATGTGGCCCAGGTGGCCGATGGCCAGGGTGCAGCTGGTGAACCCGGCCGAGGCGAGCTGGCGCATCACGATCTCCAGGATCGCGTGCTGGTCGCCGATGGGCACCAGCGGCTTGGGCAGGGCCGTGGTGTACGGGCGGAGCCGGACTCCCTTGCCTCCGGCCATGATGACTGCGTGCATCGGTGCTGTCCTCTCCGTGGGGACGGGTGGCGGATCGTGTGTGACGGATCGCGTGCGACGGACGGCGGGACGTGACGGACGGCGGAGCTCACCGGCGGGCCCGGTTGACGGGTGCGGCGGTTTCGCGGCGGGTGCGGCGGCGGGCGCCGCCGACGGCTCAGACGTTGTAGAGGTCGGTCTTGTAGCGGGCGAGGTTGGCCGGGTCGCGGAAGAACTCGATCGTGCGGGCCAGTCCCTCCTCAAGGCTGTGGGAAGGCGCCCAGCCGGTGGCCGCCCGCAGCCGGCCGGCGTCGCAGACCAGCCGCATCACCTCGGAGTCGGCGGGGCGCACACGCTTCTCGTCCTGGACGATCTCGACGTCGGCGTCCATGAGCTTGCCGATGAGGGTCACCAGGTCGCCGACGGATGTCTCCCCGCCGGTGCCTGCGTTGAGGGTGCGTCCGACGACGGCCTCGGCGGGTGCGGTGCCGACGGCCAGGAAGGCGGCGGCGGTGTCCTCGGCGTAGGTGAAGTCGCGGGTGGGGCGCAGGTCGCCCAGGGTGATGGTGCGTTTCCCGGCGGCGAGCTGGCCGATCACGGTGGGGATGACGGCGCGCATCGACTGGCGCGGCCCGTAGGTGTTGAAGGGCCGCAGGGTGACCACGGGGGTGCCGAAGCTGGCGTGGTAGCTGTCGGCGAGCCGGTCCCCGCCCGCCTTGGACGCGGCGTACGGGGACTGGGTGTTGATCGGATGGTCCTCGGTGATCGGCACCGTCCGAGCGGTCCCGTAGGTCTCGCTGGTGGAGGTGTGCACCAGGCGCGGGATCTCCAGGTGGCGCACCGCCTCCAGCACGTTGAGGGTGCCGGTGACGTTGGTCTCCACATAGCTGTGCGGGGCGCGGTAGGAGTACGGGATCGCGATGAGCGCGGCCAGGTGGTAGACGGTCTCGGCGCCTTTGACCAGCCCGTTCACCGAGCCGGGGTCGCGGACGTCGCCGAGGACGATCTCCACCTCCTCCAGCACCTCCTTCGGCAGGGTCTCCAGCCAGCCGAAGGAGGAGAAGGAGTTGTACTGGGCCATCGCGCGCACCCGGTGGCCGGCGGCGACGAGCGCCTCGACCAGGTGCGATCCGATGAATCCCTCCGCGCCGGTGACGGCGGCCGTCCGGGGGGCGGGGGCCGCTGCGGGCGTGGTTCCGGGCGTGGTTGCCGGTGCGGGGGCGGGTTCGGGCGTGGTCATGGGTGTGCTCCGTTTCCTTCCGGGCCTGCGGTTGCCTGTGAAGCGGTGGTGCGGGCGGTACGCGGTGGTGCGGGCGGTTCAGCGGTGGGTGGTGATCCGGCCGAGCAGTGCCGCGGCGGTGGCGAACAGGACGAGGGCGGCGGCGGCGCAGACGGCCGTCAGGACGGCGTCCGGTCCGGCGAGGCCGGGGTGGAGCCACAGCGGTGCGGCGGCGCAGAGCGCGGCGGCGGCCGCCGTCACCGCCGCCGGGGTCCGGGCGGCGCCGAACGCCTGGAGCAGCAGCCCGGTCCACAGCACCGCGCCGAGGGCGAGGACGGCCGGCAGCCGGGCGGGGCCGGCGGGCGGTCCGCCCGGCCACAGCGCGGCGGTGGCCGGGACGAGGGCGGCCAGGGCGGCGAGGTAGCCGGCCAGGCACACCCCCAGGGCCCCTGCCGCCCGCCACCGCAGGCCGGCGGCGGTGGTGCTGCGGGCGAGGGCGGCCAGTGCCAGGGAGCGGCAGCGGTACAGCAGCCACTCGGCCGCGCCCATGCTGAGGGAGAGGGCGACCACCACGGGCCCGGCCGGCGCGGCGCCCGCGCCGTGCCACAGCGTCCCGCCCAGGGCGGCCAGGGCGGTCAGCACTCCGCAGCCCAGGCCGAAGAGTCCGTAGGGCGCGGACGCCCGCCGCGCGGGGAGCGCGCCGTCCGCCGCCGCGCCGAGGGCCCCGCTCCCCTCGCGCACGGCCCGTACGGTCTCGCGCACCGCCGCCGCCACCGCCGCGCAGACGGCGGCGGCAGGCAGGGCGGCCCTCGCCGCCGCCTGCACCGCCGCCGGTACGGCCTCCGGCGGCGGCAGCGGCAGCACCGCCGCGCCGAGCGCCAGGGGCAGCAGGGCGAACAGCAGCAGCCGTTCCCGGCCCAGGACGAGCAGGACGGTGGCCGCCGCCAGGTAGACCGCCTGGCCCGCCGCGAAGAGCAGCGCGGCACCGGGGGCCGGCAGCGGCGCCGCGGTCGCCAGGGCCGCCGCCAGGGCGATCGGCGCGCCCGCCGGTGCACCCGTCCGCAGTACCCGTCCCGCGGCCGCCCGTCCGCCCGCCGCCAGGGCGGCGTACGCGCGGTGGGCGAGTGCCTGGTTCCAGGCCCAGGCCGCGAGTGCGGAGGCGGCCAGCGCACCCGTGCCGGCCGGGAGGCCGAGCCGGTCCGGCGGCCCGGTGAGGAAGGGGGCGGCCAGCGCGTAGCCGAGTCCGGGGAGGGTGAACACCAGGCCGCGCAGCAGCGCGGTGCCCGGATCTCCCCGCCACGGGTCGGGGACGGGCGGGGGCTCGGGGAAGGCGCGCGGGACCCGGGCGAACAGTTCGGCGGCGGCCTCGAAGGTGTCGTGGCGGCCGTAGCGGCGCTGGATCTGCTCGCCGGTCAGGCCCTCGGACTCCAGGTGGGCCGCGATCTCGTCCGGGTGGACGGCCGCGGCGCACACCTCGGCCATCTCCTCGGCCAGGGCGTCCAGCGGATCGTCCGCCCAGCTCGGCCGCCGTCGGCTCCGGGCGGCCGGGGCGGTGCGGCCGGGCGCCCCCTCCGGGGGCGGCGCGCCGGGGACGAGTCTGAGCGTCCCGCTCACCGGGGGCCTCCCGAGGCTCCCGCGGCCAGCGCCATGGCGGGTGCCCGCACGCCCGAACCCCCACCGGAGAAGGCGAGTTCGCGGTAGATGTCGCGGAAGGCGCTGATGGTCTGCCGGAGGGTGAACTGCTCGATCACCCGCAGCCGGGCGCCCTCGCCCATCCGCGCCCGCTCGCCGGGGTCCCTCAGCAGCCGCAGCGCGGCCCGCGCCATGGCCTCCGGGTCGCGCGGCGGTACGACCAGTCCGCACTCCCCCACCGCCTCGCGCACTCCGCCCACGTCCGTGGAGACGGTGGCGCGTCCGCAGGACATGGCCTCGATCAGGGTGAAGGGGAAGCCCTCGCTGACGCTGGAGAGCATCACCGCGTTCCCGGCGGCGTAGGCGTCGCGGATGTCCTCCACGCGTCCTTCGAAGGTCACGCCCCCGGCCGCCCCCAGCTCGGCGGCGAGGGTCTCCATGCTCGCCCGGTACGCCTCCGCGCCGCGCGGGGTGCCGCCGAAGATCCGCAGCCGGGCGGCGGGGATTTCCTTCCTGACCAGGGCGAAGGCCCGGATGAGGGTGGCCAGGTCCTTGATGGGGTCGATGCGCCCGGCCCAGCTCAGCGTCGGCTGCTCGGGTTCGGGGCCGGCGGGCGGGAACGCGGTGGGGTCGACGCCGTTGTAGACGGTGCGTATTCGCTCCGGCGGGGTGCCGCCGTGCTCCTCCCAGCGCCGGTTGTAGCGGTTGCCGGGGGTGACCAGCGCGGCGCGCCGGTAGCCCTCCTCGGCCAGCAGCCGGTACAGGCCCAGCAGCAGTGCCTTGACCGGCCAGCGGTACGGTTCGGCGCGGCTGCCCAGATAGCGTTCGCGCAGGTAGACGCCGTGCTCGGTGAGCAGGAACGGTACGCCGTGGCGGTGGTGGGCCACCAGTGCCGGCAGGGTGGCCAGTCCGCCGCTGACCGCGTGGGCGACCCCGCCGGTGACGGGGGGCGCGGCCAGCGGGCGCAGGGCGTGCTCCAGCAGGTCGACGCCGGTCAGCGCGTCGTGCAGGGTCGGCCGGGCGGCCGCGGTGGTCAGGTGGGGCCGGTTCCACAAGCGGGCGAGGGCGCGGGCGGCGGCCTCGGTGCGCAGGGCGGGCGAGAGGGCTCCCCGGGAGGCGTAGCCGGCCATGGTGCGGAGTCCGGCGGGGAACAGCCCCTCGGCCTGCGGGTCGAGGAGGGCGAGGAGGAAGTCCTCCAGTGCGGTGAGGAAGCGGCGCAGCTCCCGGCCGCGCGGGGCCCGGCCGGGCGGGGGCGGGCCCCACAGCGGCAGGGTGTGCGTCCGCCGTACGTGGGCGGGCGTCCGCCAGACCGGGCGTTCGCGCCCGGTGCCGGTGACGGCGATGACGTTGAAGTCCACGTCGGGCATGCCGTTGACCAGTTGGTCGCACCACACGCTGACTCCGCCGTGGCTGTGGGGATAGGTGCCCTCGGTGAGCAGGGTCACCGAGGGGGTGCCGAAGCGCGGTCCGGCCGGCTGCCTGTGCATGGCGGTCGTTGTCTCCAGGGAGGCGGGGAAACGAGCGGTCCGGTGTCACGGGCGGGTCAGCGCACGGCGGTGTCCCCGGGGCCGTAGGGCACGGGTTCGGCGGCTCCGGCGGGCATCTCGGTCCGTTCGGCGGGCTCCCTGAACCCCTGTGCGTCCGGGGTGAGCAGTCCGCAGACCTCCTCCAGGAGGCCGAGGAGGTCCAGCAGCCTCAGCAGGTCCGGCAGGCATCGGGGGTCCTGCTCCTGCGGGGCGTCCGGACCGTCGGGGTCCCCGGGGTTCTCCGGCTCCTGCGGGGCGCCGGGCAGGTCGAGGATCGTGCGCCCGTCGCCGCCGGGCTCGGCCCAGCCGGTGCGCAGGCCCGCGTAGGACTCCCCGAAGGCCGGGGCCGGTCCGTCGGCCCCGGGCCTTTGCACGGTTCCCTCCGGGGCGGTGAGGGGAACGCGCAGCCCGGCGGGGGCGTCGACGGTCACGGTGGGGCCGGTGCGGTGGGCGGTGACCTCCCCGGCGTCCAGTGCCGCGCGCCAGGCCGCGCGCTGCCGCATCTCCTGTCCGACGGCCCTCATCGGCAGGTTGACCATCGGGGTGTTCCCGGCGAACAGGTCCGCGTAGTCGTCCAGGATCCGGTCCAGGGCGGGGTAGGCGATGCGGTCCTCGGCCAGGTTGGACTGGTGGATGAAGTGCGGTCGCGGGTCGTTGCCCATCACATGGCGCAGGGCGATCCGCGCCTCCAGGGGCACGATGTAGGACTCGTAGCCGGTGGACAGGTCCAGCGGGGCGTCCAGGCAGGTGGTGGTGGCCGGCGAGTCCTCGCACAGGCCGCTGCCGCCGTCGGAGCGCCGGGTGTAGATCCAGTTGTACTCGTCGACCTGCTCGGCGGTGCGCCCGGCGTTGTAGAAGATGTTCATCGGGTACCGGGGCACGGTCAGGGCGGGGCCGAGGGGGCGCTGGGCGGCCTCGCGGGAGGCGTCGGAGGCGATCCAGGTGACCCCGGTGGTGGTGAGCGAGGGGGCCAGGTTGGGGTTGTCCCGCGGCTGCTGCGGCAGGGTGACCAGGCCGGAGTGCTCGCCGGTGACCAGTTCCCGCTCGTCGACGGCCAGGTCGTTGCGGTCGGCCCAGGAGAGGTTGTTGTCGATCTGGGTGGTGATCAGGGCCTGGCTCTCCCAGCGGGTCTGCCCCTCCTCGTCGGTGGCGCACCGCCACGGCACGACGGTCACGTCCTGGACGCAGCCCAGGAAGAGGTGGTTGTAGGTGTGGTTGATCCAGCGGTGGGAGGCCTGGTCGGCGAGCATCCGGGCGGCGAGCGGATCGGAGCCGTGCTCGGAGCGGTGCAGGTCGCTGCCGCCGCCGTTGAAGGCCATGTCCAGGGTGAAGCCGCGGTCGGCCGACCACTGGGCGGCGTACGCGGCGTCCGCCTCGGTCATCCGGATCGGGTCGGTCTCCAGCCCGTCGTCGGCCCCGCCGCAGTCCACGTCGCCCGGGGTGCAGTTCAGTTCGGTGTGCCAGCGGTCGTCGGCGGCGAGCACGTCGTCGACGTGGACGGCGAAGTGGTTGCGGTCCACGCCCAGGTGGACGCCCTGGGTGAGCCAGGCGACGATGCCGCGGGCCAGCAGCCGGTACTGCTGCTGGTGGCGGTTGTAGACGAAGGTGACGACCAGTTCGCTGCGGCCGTCGTGGGTGTACTCGCCCACCAGCGAGCCGCGTTCCCGGCTGCCCGGGATCGGGGCGTCGACGTAGGAGGTGAAGGAGGCGCCCTCGGGCGGGTCGGCGAGCGGCACGGCCAGGTAGCCGTAACTCTCGTCCACCTGCGGGTCGTTGTCCTCGAACGGCACCTCTCCGTCGAGGTAGCCGAACGGCCCGTTCCGGCCGGCGTCCGTGACCTGCGCCGTCTCGCCGTCCAGGGGGCCGGCGTAGCCCGTCTCCTGCGCCGGGTCCAGGCCCACGGCGGGACCGGCGTAGGTGTAGGCGTCCACCTGCCGGATGCCGAACTCCGCCTCGTACGCGGCGAGTGCGGCCATCTCCGCCGAGCCGGCGCCGAAGGGGTTCTCGTTGGGCAGCACCACGCCCTGGTACCTGGCGCGCGGGCGGCCGTCCACGGTGTCGCCGAGGAAGTCCCCGTCCACGGTCGGCCGGTCGTCGTCGGCGAGGTCGACGGTGGTGTAGGGCGTGCCCGCGTCGCCGAGCGCCGAGGTGATCGCGCCGACGGCGGGTCCGCCGTCGTCGACGACCAGGACGCGCAGGTCGATGCGGGGCGCGGGTTCCTCCGCGGCGGCCGGCGGCGCCGTCGTGAGCACCATCGGCAGGGCCGCGGCCAGGCAGGCCGCGGCGGTACGGATCGCATGCCTCATCGGACGTTCTCCCCCCGGGGCGGCCCGTACCTGCGGTGCCGCCCGGTGTCGAAGCGCGCGAACGCCCCGGCGGTGCCGGTGTCCGCGCGGGCTGACTCCCCTTGTCGTGTGGCCGCGGTACCCGGGGCTCCCCTCCCCGGACGGCGTACGGCGGGCACTGCGGGCGGCCGGCCCGGCCGGTCTCCAGGAGGAGCTTCCCGGCGCTTCGGACGCCCACCGATATGGTGCGCCATCCCCGGGCCGTGTGAACGCGTCCGGGCCAAGTCGTCGGGCTCCGTTCACTCTTCCGTGACCGGAATTCACCGGAGCGCAATCGTCCGCGTGCGCCCCCTCGATGCCGTCCGGGGCCCGGTGCCGCCGCCGCACGCTGCATCGTCATTGGCGTGAACCTATGACGATGCAGCACTCCGACCGGTAAGGCATATGCGCATTTGATATTCATGACACCGGAAGTCGGCTGAATGCCGACGGCCCGCCTCCGAGGGATATGGATGCCTTCGCGCCGGTTCGCCCCGCCGGCTCCGGTGCCTTCACGGTGCATCGCTCCGATCACTGGACTCTCCGCCCCTGTTCCTGCCAACCTCTTTGCCGTCAGCGGCCGTTGCCGCCGGTCAGCCATCCGTCCCGGCCGGCCGCACACGGGGAGGCGGCAGGCGGTGCCGGACCCGCGGTGGACGGCCGGCGCCGCTCCGGCCCGGTTCCGGCGGGTCCGCACCCCGCCCGGGCCGCGGCCTCGACCGCCCACGACGCACGAGGGGACCGCCCAGTGAAGGAACGGGAACTGCGCCGACGGTGCAGACGGCTGCTCAACGAACTGGGCATCCGGCCGCCCCTGGACGTGGCCGAGCTCTGCCGCCGCGTGGAGCTGCGGCGCGGCAGGCCCTTGAAGCTCGTGCCCCACCCGATCCCCGTCCCGGGCCCGTTCGGCCTGTGGATCGGCGCCCCCGCGGCCGACTACATCGTCTACCAGCGGCAGACCAGCGGCGCCCACCAGCGCCACATCATCCTGCACGAACTCGGCCACATGCTGGCCGGCCACCACGGCGGCCGGCCCGACCACCACGACCGCCACGAGGAGGAGCTGCTGACCGCGCTGCGCCGCGGCACCGAGCACCTCGCGCCCGGCGAGATCCCCGACCTCGACCTCGACCCCGGCCCGGTACGGCGGGCGCTGCGGCGCACCGCCTACGACAGCGCGCAGGAACGGGAGGCCGAGACGGTGGCCACGATCATCCTGGAGTGGGCCTCGGTACTGGACCAGGTGGCCCCCCGGTCGTCCGCCGGCGCCGCGGCGGACCGCATCGGCACCGCCCTCGGCGACCGGCTGGGGTGGCTGTGAGCCTGCTGCTGTCCCTGTACGGAGTGGGCTCGTTACTGGTGCTGGCCTGGATGGCCCACCGGCTGACGCGGGCGCCGCGCGACGTGCCGCTGTGGGCGGTGACGGGGCTGGTCGCCTGCTGGGCCGCGGCGTACCCCCTCGGACTGGCAGCCGACCGCGAGGAGGTGTTCCTGGGGCTGGCGCCCATGACGTCCCGGCTGGTCCAGCACATCCTGGTGCTGGCCGCGGTCAACTGCATGGTCTGCTTCTACCTCTTCTGCGCACTGGAGCCCGCCCGGGCCCGCAGGCGCGCCGGCTGGTACGCGCTGGCGCTGATGGGCACGGTGGCCGTCCTCATCGCCGCGGTGGCGGCCGTCCCCGAGGGCACCCGTACCCGGGACCACACCGTCACCGGCGTGGCGGTGTTCTTCGTGACGGCCGACCTGTATCTGGCCGTCGGCTTCGCCCTGGGCTGGATGTGGTCCCGGCGCTACGCGCGCCTCGCCGAGCCCCGGCTGGCACGCGGGCTGCGGATCACCTCGCTCGGCATGGCCGCGATCGTCGTGGCCGACGCCCTGTTCGTCCCGGCGGTGCTGATGCGCTGGGCCGGCGGCGACGGCGCGCCCGCGTCGCTGGACACCGCGGGCGCCGCGGAGACGACGCTGGGCTGGATCGGGGCGGTGTTCTTCCTGCTGCCGGGCACCGTGCTGATCCTGGCTGGCGTGACCTATCCGGCCGCGGTGATGCGGCTGACCGCGCTGCGCGTGTGGTGGCGGCACCTGCGGGCGTACCGCGGACTGGAACCGCTGTGGACGGCGCTGCACCTGCGGTTCCCCGAGGACGCGCTGCACCGGGTGCCGGCGCGGCCCTGGCGCGACGCGCTGAGCCCGCGCGGGGTGCACCGCCGCTACTACCGGCGGGCCGTCGAGTGCCGCGACGGCCTGGTGCGCGTCAGCCCCTACCTCTCCGCGCTCGACGACGACGGCGGCGGGGACGGCGGTGGAGGCGGTGGAGGCGCGGTGCCGCCGGAGCGGCTGGCACCGCGGCTGCGGGAGGCGCTGAGGGCCCATGCCGAGGGCCGCCCGGTGACCACCCGCGCTGTGCCCGTGGCCGTACCGGCCGAGGGCGGTCTGGACGCCGACGTGGAGCGGCTGCTGGCGCTGTCACGGGCGCTGCGGGAGGTGGAGCGCGGCGGGCGGGAGGCGGTGTGAGGAGCCCGGGGCGAGGCGGACGGCACAAGGGGCGGCCGGTCACCGGCAGACCTGGTCCAGCCGGTCCGGCTTCCGCCGGAACCGCTGGACGTACTGCCGCCCGGACTCATCCTGGATCTCCTGGACCCGCTCCAGCGGCCCGGTGGGGTCCTGCCCCGGATCGGCGAGGAATTCAAGTGCCCGCGTGCAGCGCGTCGTGGGCCGCCCGGTACTCCCGGTCCAGCGCGACGTCCTCGATCCGGCCGTGCTGGACAGCCAGCCGCCGGTAGGCCCGCAGTTCCCCTCGCAGCTCCGCCCGCCGCCCGTATCCCCGCTCGGCCGCCTCCCACGCGGACTCCACCGCCCGCTCGGCCCGTTCGGTACGGTGCCGCAGCTCCTCCGGCGCCCCGGGAAGCCGGGACCGGTCCAGGTCGGCGCCGGTGCGGTGGGCGTGCCGCAGCCAGGCCAGGTCCATGTGCAGCCGGGTCACGGCCGGGCCGGGGTAGTCCACCCCCGACAGCCGCGCCCTGGCGCGGGCCAGGTCCCGCAGGCGCGCGTCGAGCGCCTCCAGCCGGCCCGCCAGGGCTCCCGTGCGGTGGCGCAGCGCCAGGTCCTCCTCGGCCCGCCGACCGATCCGGGCGCGGACCTGGCGGCCGCGCAGCGCGAGGGCGACGCCGCCGGCGACGGACCGCGCTTCACCGTGGACAGGGTGTGCCTGGAGATGGCCGTCCAGGTCCGCCGCGAGGGCAGCGGCCGCACCGACCTGCGCATCGGCGTCGTCACGGCCGACCTGGGCGGCGGACTCAGCCGGGACACCACGCACCGGGTCCAGGTGGAGCTGACCCCCAACCGCCCGGGCGGCACCTATCTGGTGGGCGGGGAGCC
The DNA here is from genome assembly GCF_017114865.1 of Streptomyces verrucosisporus. GTDB lineage: Bacteria > Actinomycetota > Actinomycetes > Streptomycetales > Streptomycetaceae > Streptomyces > Streptomyces fenghuangensis. The sequence continues at coordinate 219,189 of NZ_JADEYH010000005.1, forward strand.
CGGCGACTGATCCGGCTCTCCCGGCCGTACGCCCCGCTAGGGTTTCCCCATGGCAGCGACGCACCTCGTGATCATCGGCGACCGGGACGCCCTGAGCTGGGTCGTCACCGCCCGGCGCATGGCCTTCCCCGCCGGCCGTTCCGCCACCCTGGCCGAGGGCGACGAGGTGCTGCTCTACACAACGCGCGGCTGCTTCCGCAACCCCACCCGCGACCTCGGCCGGGTCATGGCGAGGGCCCGCGTGGCCGGACCGGTCCGCAGCCTGGACGAACCGGTCCGGTTCGGCGAGCGCGCCTTCACCGAGGGATGCGACCTGCGCATCGACGGCCTGGCCCCGTACCGCGAGGGCCTGGTGCTGCGCGATCTGGTGCCGCGTCTGGCCGTCTTCCCCGACCCGGCCTCCTGGAGCGTCCGCCTGCGCCGCACCATCCTGACCCTCCCCGCGCCGGACGCGGAGCTGATCGGCCGCGAACTCGCCGCCCACCTGCGGCCCTACGCGAACGCCGTGGACGGCTACCACGCGGCGCGGCGCGGTGCCTGACGCGCCCCCACAACGCGTCGGACACCGCGCCGAACCTCCCCCGTTCCCCCGTTTCTCCCCCGTCCCCCGTTCCGCGCGGACGTCAGGCGCTGCGCCTGAGTCTGCGCCGCTCCTCCTCCGACAGCCCGCCCCACACCCCGTAGCGCTCGTCGTTGGCGAGGGCGTACTCCAGGCACTCGATGCGCCCCTCGCACGACTGACAGATCTTCTTGGCGTCCACGGGAGTTCTGCCCGGCTCCGGGAAGAAGGGCTCGGAGCCGATCTGCGCGCACAGCGCGCGCTCCCACCATCCGGTCAGCTGCCCGACCGGACCGGAGTAATCAATTGCCATGCCGGGAAGCCTGCCCGGCGCTGATCAACGTTTCGTCAACGTCCGATCAACGCGCGCTGACCGGCCCCCGTCGGCTCCCACCCTCCCACCTCCGCACACCCGCGCCCCGGGGTTCGCGCCACCGGGCGTGTCAGCCCGCGGCGCGCGTGTAGGTGAGGATCACCGCGCCGCTGCCGAGGACCGTGTGGTCGGTGAGCGTCCAGGCACGCGGATCGAAGGAGGCCTTGCGGGAGAACACCGGGATCCCGTCGCCGATGGTCATCGGAGCGATCTTGAGGATCAGCGTGTCGATCTCGGTGTAGAGGGAGCCGGCCAGTTCGGCGCCGCCGATCAGCCAGATGTCCTTGCCGTCCTGCCGCTTGAGTTCCCGGACGGTGGCCACCGGGTCGTCGGCGACGAGTTCGACGGCCGGGTCCGGGCTCTCGGTCATGCTCCGGGAGAAGACCAGATGGCGCAGGTGGGGGTAGGCGTCGGTGACCCCGGCCGCCAGGCCGATCTCGTAGCTGCGTCTGCCTTCGAGCACGGTGTCGAAGCGTGTGCCCTCCGCTGTGACGGACAGCGCCTGCCGGGCCTGCGCGGGCAGTGTCTCGGGGTACTCGGCCACCAGATGCCGGATGTAGTCCTCCGCGAGGGGCCAGAAGCCGTTCGGGCCGGTGGGGTCCGCGCCGTCCGGGCCCGCGATGAAGCCGTCGGGGGTGATGGCGACGTAGTAGACGAGTCTGCGCACGCTGGTTCCCTTCCATCGGTCCGCTGTCGCGGTGCGGCCCGGGCCGCCGGGTGTGGCGTGCCGGGGTGCGGGGCCGCTCGGTGATCATCGCACCGGGCCGGTCGCGCGGGTGCCGTTCCGCCGATTCCCGCGGGCACTCGCACAGCCGACGGCCCGGCCCCGCCCCCGCCCGGCTGGGACGGGCGCCGGTGGGGGCCGGTGGGGGCGTTCGAGGAGGCCGAGGAGTGGCTGGTCGAGTCGCTCGGAATGTGGTGGCCGGACGCGGACGAGGGCAAACTGCTGGACGCCGCCACCGCTTGGCGGGACTTGATGACGCGGGCCAGGCGGGGCCACCGGTAGGCGGCGGCCTCCAGCGCCGGGCTCCAGCAGATGACGGTGGCGGCCGGCAGGACGCCGTCCGCGATGGAGCTGCTCTCCCCCACCAGGCCTGGGGCGACCACCGCCTGGCCGACCGGCACCACGAGGAAGACGTCGGTGATCCCGAGGCCGCCGGCCTCGCGCTGTCCGGCGACGCGCACCATCGCCATCCAGCAGGAAGGTGACCGTGCCCCGCAGGAAGGTCCCCACAAGGGGGACGCCGGGGGCGAAGAGGGTGTTCCAGTCGGGCATGCACCGAGACAACCGCCGCCCTGGCGGCCGCCCCGCCTGCGACGGGCCGGGCGGTCCCGTCCTCCGCTCGGAGGGCGGGACCGCCCGGCCCGTCGCAGGCGGGCCTCCCGTCAGACGACCCGCTGCATCGCCTTGCGGTGCCGCTCGGCCATCGCGGCCCCGGACTCGCGGCGGGCCATCCTGCGCAGGACGGGCGGCGCGAGGAGCAGTCCGGCGACCGCCCAGGCGCCCAGCACGCCCACCGTCTCCAGGTACCGCCAGGACTCGCCGATCTCGGCGGCGACCGCCACGTCCGGCAGCAGCGCGGCACGCAGGCCGAGGCCGAGCCAGTACACGGGGAAGACCTGTGCGACGAGCTGCAGCCACTCGGGCAGTTCCGTCAGGGGGAAGTAGATCCCGGAGATCACCACCAGCCCCATCACCGGGAGCATCAGCAGCCCGATGGTGCGCGGGCTGGTGACCAGCGAGCCGATGACGGCGCCCGCCGGCAGGGTCGCCAGCAGTCCCAGCGGCACCACCCACACCAGCGTCAGCAGCGCGCCTCCGCCACGCTGGGCGACTCCGTCGACCATGAACACACCGACGGCGAAGGGGAGCGCCATGGAGACCAGGGCCGTGCCCGAGACCATGACGACCTTGCCGACCAGATGGCCGACCATGCCGTGGGGAACGGCCTTGGCGCGCAGCAGCGTGCCGTCCTCGCGCTCGGTCGCCAGCAGTTGCGCCGTGGTCATCATCCCGGTGAACGCCAGCGTCATCCCCAGCATGCTCGGCAGCATGAACGCACCCGCCGAGATGCCCGCGCCCTCCAGCGCCTCGTCCCCGACCAGGAACAGCGGCACGATGAGCAGGACGGTCCAGAGCACGTATCCGAACACGTCCTGGCCGCTGGTGAAGGTCTGCTTGAGTTCCGTCCAGCCGCGCCGCAGGCCCGTCCTGGCCGCGTACCACACCGGGTTGTTCATCGCGTTCCCTCCCCGAAGGCGTGTGCCGCCTGCTCGCCGGTGACGTGGCCCGCCTCCAGCTCCCGCACCATCGTCAGATAGGTGTCCTCCAGGCTCGCCCGGCGCACCTCCAGCCCGCTGATCGCGTCGCCGTGCTCCTCGAAGAGGCGGCGGACGAAGCGGGTGGGTTCGGCCGTCGCCTGCTCGAAGGGCTTCCCGTCCCGCGTCCAGCGCACGGTGGCCTCGGCCGACGCCTGCCGGGACAGCTCCGCGGCCGGACCGTCGCCCACGATCCGGCCGCCGGCCAGGATGAGGATCCGGTCGGCGAGCTTCTCCGCCTCGGCGAGGTCGTGGGTGGTCATCAGGACGGTGGTGTTCTCGTCCGCGAGCCCGCGCACCAGGCCGTGGAACTCGTTCCTGGCCTCCGGGTCGAGGCCGGCCGTCGGCTCGTCCAGGAACAGCAGCTCGGGCCTGCCCACGATGCCGACGGCCACGTCCAGGCGCCTGCGCTGCCCACCCGACAGGGTCGCGACCCGCTTGTGCGCCTGCTCGGCCAGGCCGACGGCGGCGATGAGCTCGTCGGTGTCCCACGGCCGCCGGACGAGGTCGGTGGAGTACGGCGCGTAGTAGGCGCCCAGGTGCTCCAGCAGCTCCCGTACCCGCCACTTGCCGTGGTCGCGCCAGGACTGCAGGACGATGCCCAGGCGCGCGCGCCACCGCTCGTCCCCGTGGGCCGGGTCGGTGCCCAGGACGGCCACGTCGCCGGCCGAGCGCATCCGGAAGCCTTCCAGGACCTCGATCGTGGTCGTCTTGCCCGCGCCGTTCGGACCCAGCAGCACGAGGACCTCGCCCCGGCGGGCGGTGAACTCCACTCCCCTGAGCACGTCCTGGGTGCGGTAGCGCATCCGCAGGTCGCGCACGTCGATGACCGTGTCGCTCTCCGGCGGGCCGCCTCCTGCTCGGGCTCCCGCTGCGGGTATGGCGTGGTCGGCCGTCATCGGCTCTCCCCCGTCTCTTTCGTGGTCCGCTCCGCGAGGCGGGGCCGGAGGCTGTGCCCGCGTCCGTGGTCATTGGACGCGCTGTGCGGCCGTGGCCGTCCGTCCGGGTCCTCCCCGGACGGGCACCCTACCGAACGGCCCGGCCGCAACCCTCAGCGAGCGGCAGCGCGGCCCAGGAAGTCCTCCCACGCGGACGGGGAGACGGCGAGGACCGGGCCGCCCTCCTCCTTGGAGTCGCGGACGTGCACGGCTCCGGGGCGGTACGCGACCTCCACGCAGCTGTCCCCCTGGGAACCGCTGTGGCTGCTCTTGAACCAGTTCAGCTCGTCGCCTGCGCTGCTCATAGCTCTCCTCTCATCCGCTTCAACAGTTCGACCGAGTCCGCCGGGGACAGGGCCTGCGAACGCATCCTGGCATAGCGCATCTGCATCGCACTGACCTCTTTCCGCCCGGCTGCATATGGTTCGTCCAGCAGGTCAGGGCTGAGGTGAGTTCCAGTTCGCCGACGCACTGGTCCCCGCTCGTCTCTCCGGTCAGCCGGAACCCGAGTCCGAGGTAGAGGTCTTCGGGGCCTTCCTCGCCGGGATGCCGGCAGGCCGTGAGGCGGGTGCCGCCACGGTGGCGGATCTCGGCAGCCACTGCCCGGACCGCGAAACGGCCGTAGCCGCGCCCCTGCTGTCCGGCCGCGATGTTCAGACGCCACAGTCCCGAGCGGGTGTCGGTGCCGGTACCGTCCCCGGTGAAGTCGATGCCGAGGAAGGCCATCAGGAAGCCGACGATTCGGTCGCCGTCGAGGATGAGCCGGGGCCAGGCGACGTCCGGATGCACATACGCCTCGGCGAGGGATGTGACGACCGGGGCGACCAGGTGATCCTCGTCGGGATGTACCTTCAGGGCGATCGCCGTCTCGAAGTTGCCGGGGGTGATCTTCTCCAAGCGGGGCGGGGCAGCCATGCGCGGACCCTGATCTCGCTCTCGCACGGAGGGCCGGCCGATAAGCCGACGGGCCCTCATGCGAGGTCGAGGTCAGGATTCGGTGATGTGCTGGTCACGGCCGGCCATGTAGATCCGCGCGGAGTCGCGGGCCTCGGCCCGCATGACCACGGTGCGGGTCCGGTTCTGTTCTTCGGGAGGCAGGGCGGGAGTCAGGTGCTCGTCCAGCAGACGCCGCAGTTCGGCGGCCAGTTCCGGGTCCTCCTCCAGGAGTTGCTGAAGCCGCAGTCGCCAGGCACCCGTCAGCGCCTGCTCGGTGTCCTCGTCCTCTTCCCGGCGTGCTGTCAGCACCCGGCCGCGCAGCGCTTCCAGTTCCGAGCCCACGTCCTCGGCCCGCTCCGGCCGGTGACGCCGCCACCAGGCCACCACCGCGTCCCGCGCGTGCTGCCAGCCGTCGGTGGCCATCGCGCTGACCATCGCCGCGCCGGCCGCTGCCACGATCGGATCCATCTCCCGCCCTCCCCCTGTCAGGTGTTCCGTTTTCCGCCCTGTCCGGCCCCTACGGGCCTCCGACGCTTCCTCATCAGGTCTGGTCGGCCTCACTGTCCGCCCTGAGTTCGCCCAGCAGTGCGCGGCTCGCCACAGTGAAGGGGTGGTCGGCTCCCAGTGCGCGTTCGCGCCTGGCCACGACGTCGGACATGAGGGCGGTCCCTTCGTCCCGGTGGCCCAGTGCGGCCCGGGTCCGGGCGAGGAGTTGCCGCGCCGACAGCGCGATCGGATAGTCGGGGCCGAAGCGGCGGTCGTACGCCTCGGCGACCGACCGGATCTCCTCGTCGGCCGCTCCGAGGCGGCCCAGGACATACAGCGCCCAGGCGTGGTTGTGCCTGGCACTCAAAGTGACGGTGTGATCGGGACCGAGGTGCCGCAGGCATTCCTCGGGCAGGGAAAGCAGAGTGCCGCCGTCCTCGGTCTCGAGGTCGGAAGCCGGCAGGATCACCAGGAGGCTGGCGCGGGAGCGCAGGGTCAACGGATGCGCCGGGCCCAGTGCCTCGCGTCGGCCCTCCACCGTCCGTCTCAGAAGAGCCAGCGCGTCCTCGCGTCTGCCGAGGTTGCCGAGGACGAGTTGGAGGCCGTGGCAGGTGTCCAGGGTGTCCGGGTCGTCGGGGCCGAAGAGCCTTTCCTGTGCCTGGCGTACACGCCCCAGCAGGGATTCCGCCTCGTCGTACCGGCCCAGCCGGAAGAGCGCGCGGCCCTCCCTGGAACGCGCGGCCAGTACGAGGCGGTGCTCCTCCCCGAGGAGCGGCTCCGTGAGGGCCACCGCGGTGCGGACGGTCTCCCAGGCTGACAGGTAGTCCCCGGTGCGGTGCAGGGCGACGGCCAGCCGTGTCGCCACGGCCAGCGCGTCGGGCGTCGCGGAGGAGTCCGCGAGACGCCGCAGCAGGGTGAGAACATGGGGGGCGAGCAGCCGTAACCGCGGCTCGTACGGCCCGGCGTCCGGAATCGCCGGCACGGCTGCGCCGAGCAGCTCGACCGCTGTCGAGTCGAGGACCGCGACCTCCGCACCAGGGGTGGCGGCGGCTACGCTGTCGAGCAGCACACCGTGGCTCTGCACGCAGCGGACACCGGTGTCGACCAGTTCGGCCAGCGAGTGGTCGAGGAGTGCCCGCAGCGCCGTCTCGGTGCGAGTCCGGGGAAGGACCTCCTCGATCTCCGAGCGGTTCAGCACGGACAGGGGAAGAGGCTCGGGCGCCATCCGGGCCAGGAGCCTCAGCAGGGCAACGGCGCCGGTCAGGCCCCGAGCCTCGAACGTGTCGAGGGTCAGCTGCCATGTCCGGCCCACCAACTGCCGGGGATCCTCCTCTTCCAAGGCTTCAGCCCCCTGGTCTATGAGTGTCACTCTTTCGCCCTCGTCGAGACGGTGTCCGTAGATCTCCATCGACCAGGGGTCGATCACCTGATGGGAGAGGAAGCCGCCCGCGAGCGTGAGGGCCAGCGGCAGACGTCCCAGCCGGTCGGCGATCTCGGCCGCCTGCTCCATTGTGCCGCTGCGGGGTGCGAGATCACAGAGTACGCGCGCGGCGTCCTCACGCGGCAGGACCCCGATGTGCTGCAACTGCGCTCCCGGCCACCAGCGTGCGGCGGCCCGGCGGGTGGTGACCACGACGGTGCCGCGCGGGCTGGTGCGCAGCCAGCTGCCGTCCCGGAGGATGGCGGGGTCGTCGGCGTTGTCGAGCACCAGCAGCCAGGGCTCGGCGGACCGGTCGAGGTACTCCCACACCAGATCGGCTGCGGGCCGGAAGCCGTTGCGCACCGCCAGCAGCTCGCTGTCCGCGGCTCCCCGGTCGGAGGCGACGGCGAGCATTCCGGCGCGCAGGCTCGCGCGGTCGGAGGCGTTGACCCACAGGCCGGCCAGACCGAGTCCCGTCGTGGCGGACCGGAAGAAGTCGTAAGCGACGGCCGTCTTGCCGCATCCGCCCAGACCGTGGAGAACGTGGATGTCACAGCCCCGGCCGGATGCGGCGCTCTCCTTCAGGCGGTCCAGTACCTCGAGTCGGTCGCGCAGGACCACAGGCGGGCGGCCGACCGCCGGGTGGCGGACGGAGTCGGGAGTGCCGGGCCCGGGTTCCCGGCCACCGTGGTGGTGATGCTCGCTTATGTGCTGGTCACCCGAGGCCTGGTAGACACGGCCCTCACCCTCGGCGCGGCCGTCCATCGAGCCCCTCACCGCTGCCCGGCGGCGCGGTACCGCCGGGGCCGCCTCCATCGGAAATCCGCCGCCATCGGAGGGGCCGGCGGTGTCTGCGTGCTCTGTGTGCGTACAGGTACTTTTGAACTCACAGGCCCCCCAGTGGCTTCCCGGCGTTCACCCTGACCAACGGTCAAAAATATTATAACTTAATTATCAGCATATAGAGTTGAAGTTCAGCATTTCAACCGGTTATCGATACACCGAACACCTCGGGATCGGCAAACGCCCGTCACCGGCCCCGCCTTGGACAGTCAACCGCATATGCCAATCATCCGCCATCTCCGGCTTGACTCGAAAAAGCACCTTCGATCGCTCGCCGGAGCGATACGATTGCAGCATTTCGGCCGATTGAAATGACCGGGCAGCAAGCCTGGCCAGAGGGGTGGTGGCTGTGGGCAGACCGTGGGAAGCCGACGCCGAGACCGGCTTCAGCAGGAGACTGGGCAAAACCCCGCAGGAGTTAGGGGTGACCACGGACAATCCCGACTGCCCGGACATCTGGGAGCTCGGGAACGGGGACATCGCCGTCATCGGGCGGGACCTCACGGAATCACTCGGAAAGAACCTGCCGGCCGGTGTGTCGATCGGAGCCGACGAGCGGCTGGTGGTCATCCCCAGGAGCATGATGATCGCGGCGAAACCGGATATCCCCAATGTTTGAATCATTCCCGGCAGGTGAATCAGTGCGCCTCGACCGGAAGAGGTACCACGAGGACTTCTACCGCGTCTTCGAGAGCGGGATCCGGCAGCTGAGGAAGCTCGAACGCGGCCAGCACTTCAGGGAACGCGGCTTCCCGAGCTGGGAGGCCTTCGACTCCGGGGAGTGGGAGGAGGCCCTCTCCCTCATCGAGGAGAAACGCGAGTCCTACGCGCGGCAGTTGCGGGACGCGGAACGCCGCGGGGTCCGGCAGCGCCGTCTGCGGGTGGTGGAGTTCCCCGTCACGCCGTATGTGCAGTGGGAGTTCTTCGTCCTCCGCCTCAAGGTGGAGCTGGGCGACGAGATCAGGGCGGTCGACGCCCGCGCGATCGCGGAGACCGAGCGCGAACGGCCCGTGCCCGAGGTGGTGATCCTCGGGGACCGGGCCATGTACGAGGTGGTCTACGAGAACGGGGACGCGGCGGGTGCCAGGCGTTACGCCGACCCGGCGCTGATCGCCGAGACGGCGGCCGGTTTCGACGCGCTCTACGAGCGCGGCGAGGACTTCACGGAGTTCTTCGAGCGGGAGATCGCCCCGCTGCCCCCGCCCGCCGCGGGGCGCCGTGTCGCCGCCGGGCACGGGGCGTCCCGGGCCTGAACCGCTCCCTGCCCCTGGCACCCCGGCTTCCCGGCCGTACCGCGTGCCCATGTGCCCCGCACCGACGCCCGCCGGCCCCGCGTGGACCGGTGGGCGTCGGCACGAGCGCGGCGACGCGTCCGGCGCGCGGGGCGGTGCGGGCGCGGGCGCCCGTCACCGGATGTCGTGGCCGGGGTGGGCCCGGTCGTAGCGGTGCCGTGCCTCGGCTATGGCGGCGCGATGGGCCAGTGACCATTCGGCCAGCGCCTTGACCAGGTGGGTCAGTCCGGCACCGGTCTCGGTCAGGCGGTAGTCGACCTGGGCCGGGATGGTCGGGTACACGGTGCGCAGGACGAGCCCGTCGCGTTCCAGCCTGCGCACGGTGAGGGTGAGCATCCGCTGGGAGATGCCGTCGATCGCGCGCTGCAGTTCCCGGAAGCGGCGCGGCCCGTCGGCGAGTTCGGCGATCACCAGGACCGACCACTTGTCCCCGATGCGGTCCAGGACGTCACGGATCCCGCAGTCCGGGTGGTCCTCCTGCCCGCAGGGGTCGAGGTCGGCGGGCACGGTGGTTACCCCGGTGTGCGTGGGTGACATCGAACTGCCTCCTTGTGGCCGGTACACGGGCCGATCAGGATCGATCGTAGTTACCGAAGAGAACCACGGCGGAGGACTCGTGACCGACATGACCCTGGTGACCGGAGCCGGCGGAAACCTCGGCTCGGCCGCGCTCGCGGCGCTGCGCGCCCGCGGCGCGAACGCGGCGCGAACGCGACGGGCGGCAGCCGCACGCCCGGCGAGGGGATGCGGCGGCTCGACTTCGACGATCCCGCGGACATGGACCTCAGTGGTGTGTCGACGCTGCTGCTGGTATCCGCCGGCTACGCCGAGGACGACCGGGTCGTCGGGCGGCACGCGGCCGTGCTGGAGGCCGCCGTCCGCGACGGCGTCGGCCATGTCGTCTACACGAGCCTGGCCGGGGCCGGCGACCACCTCGCCTTCGCGCTCGCGCACCGTGCGACCGAACGGCTCGTACGCGCCTGCGGCCTGCCGTGGACGATCCTGCGCAACGGCCTGTACGCCGAGCTCTTCGGCGGCCTGCTGATGTGGGCCGCCGACGGCGCGGTGGAGTCCGCCTTCGGCGACGGCGCTCTGGCGGCGGTCGCCCGTGCCGACCTCGCCGAGGCCGCGGCGGTCGTCGCGGCGGCCCCGGCACGGCACGAGGGGCGCACCTACGACCTGACCGGCGCTCCGGTCACGGCGGCGCGGGTCGCCGGCCGGCTCGGCGTTCCGCACCGGACCGTCGGCCTGGGCGAGTACCGGCGCAGGATCGCCGGGGGGATGCCGGGTCTGCTTCCGTTCCAGCCGCCCATGCTCGTCTCGATCGCGACCGGTGTCCGGCACGGCTTCCTGGACGGCACCGGCCCCGATCTCGCCGGCCTCCTCGGCCGCCCGGTGCGCGACCCGCTGGACGCGGCCGTCGCGGCCGCGTCCGCCGCGCGGCCGGGGGCCGCGGCCTGAACCGTCGGACTCCGCCGCGGTGAGTGTTCAGGTGGGGGAGGGTCAGGTGCGGGCGTCCAGGCGGTGCAGCAGGGAGCCGTCCCGGCCGAAGACGTCCATCAGGTACCCCCGCTCCAGCGAGACGCCCTCCACCTGCACCAGGAAGAAGACGAGGGACTCCTTCAGCCGGTCGAACCTCTGGGCGTCCGAGTCCGTGGCACGGCTGCGGACGGTCAGCAGGGGCACACCGTCGGGGCCGGACTCCCGCTGGACGGCGTAGACGTCCTCGTCGCCGCCGGATTCGCGGTAGCGCCCGGCCAGCGCCTTCGCCCCGGCGGGCGCGGCCGTGCCCACGGCCGTGGGACCGGCGGACGCGGGGGCGGAGGGGGCGCCGGGCCCGGCGTCGGGGCGCTCCTGCCCCTGGCCGCCGGTGCAGGCGGTCAGGAGGGCGGCGCAGAGCGGCAGGGCCAGTGCGGCGGCGCGTACGGGCGGGCGTGGTGCGTCCGGGCGCGCGCCTGTGCCGGTGTCCGTGGCCTCGGTGCGGGGTGTTCTCCGTAAGAGCATCGGCCGACCGTACCGCCCCGTTCATCCTGGGAGGACCGTACGGACGGGGAGGCGCGGTGATGACCGGTCGGCACGAGGAGTACGACGTACTGGTGGTCGGGGGCAGCGGGGTGGACACCGTCGTCCGCGTCGGCTCGCTGCCGGTCCCGCTCGCCGACTCCGTTCCCGTCGGCCCGGTCGAGGAGCACCCCGGCCACACCGGCGGATACGTCGCCCTGGGGCCCGGACGCTCGGCCTGCGGACCGCGCTCGTGGATTTCGTCGGCGACGACTGGCCCGGCACCCTGGTGCGCGAGCGGATGGCCGAGGGGCGTGGAGTTCTTCCCGCTGCTCTCCCCCTCCGGTACCCGTCGCGCGGTGAACCTGGTCGACGCCGCCGGCCGCCGCATGTCCTTCTACGACGGCCGCGATCCGGCGGGCCTGCGCATGCCGCGGGAGTTCCAACTGCCCCACCTGCGGCGCGCCCGCCACGTCCATCTGACCATCATGGACTTCGCGCGCTTCCTCTACGACGACACCGAGGCCCTCGGCGTCCCCGTCTCCACCGATCTGCACGACTGGGACGGGCTGGCCGACCACCACCGGGAGTTCGCCCTCCGCTCCGACCTCGTCTTCCTCAGCGCGGCGGGCGCGGGCGAGAGGACGCCCGCCCTGATGCGGGAGATCCTGCGGGAGGGCCGCGCCGAGGCGGTGGTCGCCACGGCGGGCGCGGAGGGCGCCTACGTCCTCGCCCGGGACGCCGGCCCCGACCCGCGCCACGTCCCTGCGGCCGTACCGCCGGCGCCGGGCTGTACGCGGACGCCGGGCTCCAGGTCGTCTACATCGCGCTGGCCCTGTACGGCTGGTGGTCGTGGGCCGTCGGCGTCCGCACCTGGTGGGTCCTGGCCTGCGCGACCGCGGGCGCCACCGCCGGGCTGACCGTGCTGCTGGACCGGGCCACCGACTCCACCGTGCCCTTCTGGGACGCCCTGACCACCGCGCTGTCGCTGGCCGCCACCTACGGCCAGTGCCGCAAGAAGGTCGAGTCCTGGTACCTGTGGATCGCCACCGACGTCGTCTACGTGCCCCTGTACGCCCACAAGGGGCTGTACCTCACCTCGCTGCTCTACCTGGGCTTCATGGCCCTGTGCGTGGCCGGGCTGCTCGGCTGGCGGCGCGAGCTGGCCGGCCGCACCGGCCCGGCGGTCCCGGTGGAGGCCGCCGCGTGAGCGGGGGGGGGGGGGGGGGGACGGAGAACCCGGGCGGCCGGGGAAGGAGTTCGGGCACGGGCTGGTGCTGGGCAAGTTCTACCCGCCGCACGCCGGCCACCACC
>NZ_JADEYH010000050.1 GCF_017114865.1 Streptomyces verrucosisporus
GCCAGCGGAAACAAGACGACCAGGCTCGGAAAGACAACAGCTACTAAGAAGCCATCTCATTTGGCTGGGTAGGCTCTTGGTCGTGGCAGGGATCGTTGAGCGGCTGGTGCCGGATGAGTTGTGGGAGCTGTTCCAGCGGGTGGTGCCGGAGGCGCCGTCGCGGCCGCAGGGCGGCGGCCGTCGCCGGCACGGCGACCGGGAGGTGCTGGCCGCGATCATCTTCGTGGCGACGTCGGGGTGTACCTGGCAGCAGCTGCCCACCGCATCGTTCGGGCCGTCCGGGGCCACGGCCCACCGCCGGTTCACCGAGTGGACGAAGGCCCGGGTGTGGGCCAAGCTGCACCGCCTGGTCCTGGACGAACTCGGCGCCCGAGGCGAGCTGGACTGGTCGCGGTGCGCGATCGACTCGGTGAACATGCGAGCGCTGAAAAGGGGGACCTGACCGGTCCGAATCCTGTCGACCGGGGCAAGTACGGGTCGAAGATCCACCTGATCACCGAGCGGACCGGTCTGCCCCTGTCCGTCGGCGTCTCCGGCGCCAACACCCACGACAGCCAGGCCCTGATCCCGCTGGTGCAGGGCATACCCCCGATCCGCTCCCACCGAGGGCCGCGCCGTCGCAGGCCCGGCAAGCTCCACGCGGACAAGGGCTACGACTACGCCCACCTGCGGCGATGGCTGTCCCAACGGGGCATCCGCCACCGCATCGCCCGTAAGGGCATCGAGACCTCGCAGCGGCTGGGCCGACACCGCTGGGCCATCGAACGCACCATGGCCTGGCTCGCCGGCTGCCGGCGCCTCCACCGCCGCTACGAGCGCAAGGCCGAACACTTCCTCGCCTTCACCAGCATCGCCTGCACCCTCATCTGCTACCGACGACTCACCAAATGAGATGAATTCTAAGGACCCTTACGGGGCCGGGCAACTGCGCCGCGCGCTGCGGTTCTGCCTCGAGGGCGCTCTCGCCCGGCGCGCCTGGGGGGCATGCCGGGTCCGGCATCGTCACCCGACCCGGCGCCTTCCGGCGGGACCGGTCACAGCGAGGGCTGGTGTCGCCTCGTAGGCTGCGGCCATGACTGAGACCCAGACGCCCCGCGACGCCTTCGAACTGCTCATGGCCGGCAACCAGCGCTTCGTCTCCGGCACCCCCGAGCACCCGAACCAGGACGCTACCCGCCGCACCGAGACCGCACCGTCCCAGCAGCCCTTCGCCGTGCTGTTCGGGTGCTCCGACTCCCGGCTCGCAGCCGAGATCATCTTCGACCGCGGCCTGGGCGACCTGTTCGTCGTCCGCACCGCCGGCCACGTCGCCGGTACGGAAGTCCTCGGCTCCATCGAGTTCGGCGTGAGCGTCCTCAAGGCGCCCCTGGTCGTCGTCCTCGGCCACGACTCGTGCGGCGCCGTCGCCGCAGCCTGCTCCGCCCTGGAGAACGGACAGACGCCGGGCGGCTTCGTCCGCGACGTCGTCGAACGGGTGACCCCCAGCGTGCTCGCAGCCCGCGCCGCCGGACGCGAGGCGGCCGAGGAGATCCTCGCCGAGCACATCGAGAACACCGTGGACCTGCTGCTTGAACGCTCCCGGACCCTGGCCGAGGCGGTGGCCGAGGGCCGCCTCGCCGTGGTGGGGCTGTCCTACCGCCTGGCCAACGGCAGCGCACAACTCGTCGCTGCCCGAGGCCTCGACGCGGTGGTCCCCGCCGCGTCCTGACCGTCCCGGCCGCAGCTACGGCCGGGCCGTGCCCGGCCGGGCGGACGAGGCGTGGGCGGTCCTGGCCCGCCGCCAGGCCCTGGGGCCGTACGCTGACCGCGCGGTGCGGGCACGGCCCCCACCGCCCTCACCCCCTCCCAAGGAACCGCAGGCGCCCTCCGACACCCATGGACCCCCTCGCCCAGCCCTCGCTGTGGTGTGGCGGTGTCGGTGCCGGGTGGGATGCTGCCGGGCATGGACGCGGAGGAATTCATGCGCGGCCGGGTCTACGGCGCCGACCACGACGATCCCCATCCCGGCCCCGGGGCGGGCCATGCCTACCGGGAGCTGGTGGACGGGCCGCTGCACGGCCTGCTGCTCGACGTCACCGGCTGGGACGGGGAACGGCTGGGCCGGGGCGTGGTGCTGGCCACCGAGATCGGCGCGTTCGGGCCCGGTGGCCGCGCCGTCTACCAGCCCCGCCCGGGTGATGCGCACCGGTGGGACTGGTGTGGGGACATGCCCTGACCGAGTGCGCGCGGAGACCGGCGCCGGCACTCCCGTCTCCCGCCCGGCCGAGGGCCCGGGCCGCCCGCATCACCCCCGAGGGGCTGGACGGCGCAGGCCTGGCACCACCACCGCTTTGTCGGGTGGCGGGCGGTGGTGATCAGGTCGTGTCGTCTGCGCTGTGCAGGGTTCGTGTTCGGTGGGTGTTGGTATGCGGCAGTGCTGGGGCGAGCCGCCTGGCCGGTGGTCGCCTTCACCTGCTGGCTGACGGCCTGAAGGTAGGCGTAGGCGGTCATCGCGTCTGAAACCGGTGGTCTGGAAGCCCAACTCTGGCCCATCATGGAGCGGGTGATGATTCCTTCTCCGGACGAGGTCGAGGCCGCGCGTACTCCGGCGGGCGGCTGGGCTCGTGATCAGCTTGCCGCCTGGGGTGTGCCCTGGCCGCCTCCGGCGGGCTGGAGGCAGTGCCTGGCCGACCAGTGGCACGCCGCCCAGCAGGTTCCGCACCGGGACGCCGCTCCCTCGGCATCCGGTGGGGGAGGGGAGCCTGCGGCCGCGCCTGGCGCGGGTGTGGTCCGGGTGCCGGAGCCGGAGCCGGACTGGCAGCCCGCGACCGTTCCGCCGTACCACGTGGGCAAGAACCCCGCATTCCAGCACAGTCTGTGGCAGGCCGCCTCCACCCTCTACCGGCTGGTGGCCGGGCTGAGGCCGCCGCTGGAGGCGCTGGCGGCCCGGCTGCGGCTGGAAGTGGAGCACACCTGGGAGGACCCGGGCCCGGTGGATGTGGCCCTGTTCCGCCTGCGGCGCACCGAGTTCGCCTTCACCTGGGTGCCGGGCAAGGGTTGCACCTTCGTGTGGGTCGACCGGCACCACCAGGACGTCGAAGGCGCGCTGGAGCTCCTGCTCGGCGCGCTGGGGGTGGGCCGTGAGGCCGTGGCCTTCACCGAGGACGACCTGAAAGCCGAGCAGTCCGGCACGTCCGGATGACTCCTTCCCGCCTCGGATGACACCTGGGTGCACGGCCGGACCTTCCCGGACACGGTACGGCCAGAGAAAGTGTCATCATGTGCACACTTGCGTAAGGTGGTGTGCATGACGGAGATCACTTACTCGATCGTGGAGGCCCGTGCCCGGCTCGGTGCCATCGCGCGCGAGGTCAGCGCCACCCGCGAGCCGGTCGCCATCACCGACCACGGGCAGACCGTCGCGATGCTGGTCAGCCCCGCCGATGCCCTGGAACTGCAGGAGCTGCGGGCGCTGGCCGCCCACCGCGCCCGCCAGGCCCGCGGCGAGGACACCGGCGTCCCGCACGAGGAGGCCTACCGCCGCGTCTTCGGCCAGGACCAGGCGTGAGATATGAGGTCGTCTGGGAGCCCGAGGCCCTGGTCCAGGCGGAGCGGCTCGCCAAGGACGACCCCGACGGGGTGAGGCAGGTCTTCACCGCCGTCGACCACCTCGCCGGCAACCCCCGACCCCAGGGCGCCTTCGGCAGCAGCGATGTGCTGCGCATCCACGTCGGGGCCTACCGGGTGATGTACGAGATCAGCGACCGCCAGGTCCGCGTCCATGTGATCCACCTCGGCCGCCTGCGCTGACCATCCGGTCGGCCAGGCGCTTCTCACCACGACCGCAAGACGGTGCGGTGCCGGCCGAGCAGCACGACGACCGCACCACCCCGAACGGGACCGTCCTGCCCGGCCAGGGCCACGGCCAGGGTCTGCCCCGGTAACCTTGCCTGCCCCATGCCGCTGCCCGCGCCGCCATCCGGCTCGGCGCCCCGTGTACCCAGGGCTGGGGGCCGGTGGTACTGCTCGACATGTCAACCAGCCCCGGGCTGGGCATCGACGTTCTCATGCACCGTCCCGGTCGATGCGTCGACGGCGAAGTAGGCGTTGATCGGCTCAACGGTGGCGATCCACTCCACCCGCCACCTCCCCTCGCGTTCCACGGCGGTCAGGTCGTGCACATCAACAGCTAATGCCTCCGGCTCGGACGAGGCCTGTGTGAGGTGGGTGCGCAGGGCACGCTCGGCGTCCTGCGCGCTGACTGTCGCATCCGGAAGCTTCCCGGGGTCCGTCATCCTGTAGGCGGACAGTTCGGTAATGCGCCCGGAGGGGGCGACCTGCACATCCAGGCGCATCGGCATGACGATGCCACCGCGCACACGACGCCAGCTGACCAGCCAACCCGGCCCTTTGTCCGCGTCGACCGCGCTCACCTCGGCCTCGGATCCGCGCAGCGCCCACGCGTAGTGGTCGGCGGCGTAGCGGCGCGCGATGGCCAGCGCATCGGAGGCGTCCTGCGGCGGGGCATCGGCTCCCGGAACGGGGAAGGCCCAGCGGTGGTCGGTGGGCGTGGCAACCAGGCTGGCGGAGAACCGACGCGCATCCGGCCATGACAGCGAGGCGACCCCGCCGTCCAGCGCGATGAACAACTGCCCGAAGTCCGGACTCGACTGGACGTTCGCCACGGTGTAGCGGTCCCCGAAGGCATGCTGCACCGCCTGCTCGGCAGCCGCCTGCTGCGCAGCGGTGGCGAACCGCAGCGAGGTGGCATCGACGACGATCGCGGTGATCCGCAACCCCCACACGACAGCCGACACCAGTACCACGCAGGCAAGGACCGCGACCGCCCCGGAGGCGCTCGCTCGCCAGGGGCGCACCGGCCACCGGAGCGTCCGCAGGAAGAGCCGGCCGGCCGCCAGCCCCAGCAGCCCCCCGACCGTGTTCATCTCCACATCGGCGGTGTCACAGCCCCGGCCTACCGGAAGCACCCCCTGGGCTATCTCGGTGGCCACCGTCAAGCTCACCACCCCGGCCAAAACCGGTACCGGCCTGCGCACCGCCAGCATCCCGAACAGCCCGACGGGAAAAAACATCACCGCGTTCCACCATCCCTGGGCGGTAAGGAACGGCTCGGCCAGGTCACGGTTGACGACACACCGGCCCGCCATCCCACTGCCGGTGGACCACAGCGTCAGACACAGCTCGGCCGCCACCGCACAGCCCAGCGCCGCACACGACCACGGTCTTCTCCACGCCAGTTTCAAAGAGGCCAGATAGCACACCGATCCCGCGACCAGCACCACTACGAGTGAGAGAACCACATACCCTGTGTGGCCGCGGAACACTGCCGTCAGCATGAACCCTCCCAGCAGACCGGATACGGCAGGCGCCCTTCCCTTCCTGGTCGGCCCACCTGCTATGGGTGACCCAGATGACAGGCACCCTGGTGGTGTCCTGGCCGCCGCCCGCCTCGAAGAGTGAAGAGCACCGGATACGCACGGGCGGTTCCCCCGGCGCTCACCCGCTGTACGGCCCGTCCGGGTCCGCTACCGCCCAGGGCAGGGCGGGAGGTTGGCGGCGGTGTACTCCTCGGCGACCGTGAACACCGCCGCGCAGTGCGGGCACTGGGCCCGGCCGAACAGGTAAGTGATCCCCCAGGCGATGTCCGCCTGCCCGTCGCGGGTGGCCGTGTCGTACATCCACCGCCCCACCCCGCGAAGCTCCGCGGGGGAGGCCGACCGCAGGGGGCGCCGCTCCACATCGCCCCGGTACCAGTCCCGGATCGCCGCGTAGCACCCGTGGGCCCCGATGGCGACGGTCACCTCTCCGGCGCAGTGCGGGCAGGGCAGGGGGTAGAAGTCGTCCGCGAAGTCCTCCAGGACGGCGCTCCAGTGGTACTGCCCGGCGGTCGCAAGCAGGTCGCGGAAGCTTCGGAGCCAGTCGTCGGGCCGGGTGCGCAGGCGGTGGTCCACCAGCTCCCGCAGCTCCGTGACCGCCGCCGTGCAGTCGGCGAGCAACGCGTCACCCCCGTGATCGTGTGCGGCGCCGCGCACGATCGCCCCGGCCAGCTCCAGCGCCCGCGCACGGGTGCGGGCGAGCTCCACCAGGCGCGGCAGGGCGGCGAAGCTCGCGGGAAACACGTCTCGCCGTGGAGACACAACCGATCCCACAACTCCTCCCACACCTCTTCCCCGCCTCCGCGCTCCGCCCGATCCGGAAGCCCGGGTATGCGGTCGGCGGTCCCGTGGGAGTCATGCACCCGCGTCCAGTCCACCACCCCGGCATTCAACCGCCCGGCACCCATCACGGCCAACCGCCTCCGCACCCCGGCTGGCGGCGCAACGCTCCCGCTCCGTGCCCGCGCACGACGCAGCGGTCACCCCGGCCCGTACGTGCCGGCCCCGGCGATCTCGGTATCGGCGTCCGCACCGTCGGCGTACCAGTCGTCCCCGCCACTCGCCCCCGGTGCCCCTCCTGCGACCCCGCTGCTTCGGCCGCCGTCTTCACAACAGCTCTGGCCTCTTCTCTCAACGGCGCTGTGCTCTCTCCAGCCGATCGACCTGGATATCGATCAGATCAGGAGGAAAGGACGCGCTGCCGTCCACGTCCAGCATGTTGAACGTCGCTATCGTGGTACCGACGAGAACCACGACGGTCTCCTCCTGTCGGAGCGGGTCCTCGCTGGTGGTTTCCTCATGTGATGGAACGGCAGAGCCTAGCCCGGCCCCCGCGGCCTGGACATCGACCACCTCATCCCCCTCGCCGAGGCCTGGGACTCGGGCGCCTCCACCTGGAGCGCCCAGCGCCGCCAAGCCTTCGCCAACGACCTCGGCGACGAACGGTCCCTGGTCGCCGCCACAGCGTCCGCGGCCAGAGCCTTGGCCAGCTCCGCCAACGCTGAGCTGTACTGATCTTCGTGGAGTCCCTGAAGTCTGGGTTACGCTTCCAGGCGTGGGGAGAACCACGAGCAATGCCGGCACCCCGTAAATATCCTGATGAGCTGCGTGAGCGTGGGGTGCGTGAGGTCCGCTCGACTGGCCGTCCTGTGGCCCACGTCGCTCGCGGCCTCGGCATCTATAAGGAAGCGCTGCGGTCCTGGGTCCGCCAGGCCGAGGCGGACGCCGGTGAGCGTGACGACCGGCTGACGACTGCCGAGCGCGACGAGTTGAAGGAACTCCGCAAGGGGAGCGCCGAGTTGAGGCGGGCCAACGAGATCCTGAAGGCCGCCTCGGTGTTTTTTGCCCAGGAGATCGACCGTCCCCGGACGAGGCCGAGCAGGTGATCGACCACCTGCGCGACAAGGGCCTCGGGGTCGATCCCGTCTGCCGGGTGCTGGACCTGTCGCCGTCGACGTACTTCGCGCGCAAGACGCGCCCGAAGTCGGCCCGACGCCTGCGCGACGAAGAACTGATCCCGCTGGTCACAGCCGCGTGGGAGGACTCCGGCCGCACCTACGGCGCACGCCGCGTCACCCGCGCCCTGGTCCGCGCCGGCCACACGGTGGCCCGCTGCACGGTCGAGCGGCTGATGGGCGAGCTCGGCATCGAGGGCGTCATCCGCGGGCAGCGCCGCCGCACCACGGTCCCCGAGCCGGCCGCGCCGCGCCCGCTGGACCTGGTCAACCGCCGCTTCACCGCCGAGCGGCCCAACCAGCTGTGGCTGGCCGACCTGACCTACATCCGCACCTGGTCAGGGTGGGTCTACGTCGCGTTCGTCCTGGACGCGTACTCACGCCGGATCGTGGGCTGGCAGGCCGCCACGCACCTGCGCACGGACCTGCCGCTGGACGCGCTGGAGATGGCGCTGTGGCGGCAGAGGATCAAGAAGGACGCCGGGCTCATCCACCACAGCGACAGAGGGTCGCAGTACGTGTCCATTCGGTACACGGAACGTCTCGCCGAGGTCGGTGCCTCGGCGTCGGTCGGGTCCGTCGCGGACAGTTATGACAACGCGATGGCCGAGGCCCTCAACGGCACGTTCAAGGCCGAACTGATCGAACATCAGGGGCCATGGCGGGACTTCGACCAGGTCGAGCGGGCCGTCTTCCAGTGGGTCGCGTGGTACAACGGTGAACGACTCCACTCCGCCCTGGGCTACGTGCCGCCCGACGAGTACGAGCAGGCACACTGGGCGCACCTGGAGGAAGTCCCGCAGACCGCTTGATCACACGATCGCGGACTCCACGAAACTCGGGGCAGCTCACCTGTGGGACAACCTGGCCCACACGGTCCAACGCACCGTGATCGCCCACCGGTCCTGTCTGACACCGCCGCCACCGGAGCAGCCCGAGCACGTATCGGCAACGGTGCCCGACCCCGCCCTCAACCCGGACACCGGTGCCGAGAAGTGGCTGGTCACCCGCACCCGGGAGCGCTACCGGGCCGTCCAGGACCTGCTGGCCCAGGGGTGGACGATCAGCGCGATCGGACGTGAACTCGGACTGGCCCGCCACACCGCACGCCGCTACGCACGCTGCGAGAACCCCGAGGCCCTCGCCGACCGCGCCATCCGCACCACCCGGCTGGACGCCTGGCGGCCCTATCTGATCAGTCGCTGGAACCAGGGCTGCACCAACGCCTCCACCCTCTTCCGCGAGATTCAGGCCCAGGGCTACCCGGGCCGCACGCCCCAAGCCGTCCGCCGCTTCTTGCGCCCACTGCGTGACACCGCGAAGGCGGCACCCGCACCACCGCCGAAACCCCAGGACATCACCAACTGGATCACTCGTCACCCCGGTCACCTGCGAGCCGAGGAGGAACAGCAGCTCGACGACGTTCTCTCCCGCTGCCCGCAGATGGCCGCGCTCCGAAACCACGTTCATGCCTTCGCCCGCATGATCTGCGACCGCACCGGCACCGATCTTTCTGCCTGGATTTGCGCGGTCCGCGCCGGCGACCTACCCCCGTTGCAGGCCTTCGCCGACGGACTCGAACGCGACTGGGACGCCGTCCTGGCCGGCCTCACCCTGCCCTGGAGCAGCGGCCCCGTCGAAGGTCACGTCAACCGGATCAAGATGCTCAAGCGACAGATGTACGGACGGGCCTCGCTCCCACTCTTACGCAAACGAGTCCTTCTCTCGTAACGCTCCGTCACTGCTTCACGGAAATCTTGGCAGAGCCTCTCCATGACGCCGCCGCACGCCAGAACCTGGTCCCGGCGCGGACACACCCCGGTGGTGCGGGTCCGCGGCCGCTCCCGCAGACGGGTCTCGATCGCGGCCCTGACCTGCTACAAACCCGACCACCGGTCCCGGCTGATCTACCGGCCCCGCCGCGACGACGGCCGCCGCGACGGGCGCAAGAGCTTCGCCTGGACCGACTACCGCGACCTGCTGACCGCCGCCCACCAGCAGCTCGGCGGCCCCATCGTCCTGGTCTGGGACAACCTCAACGTGCACAAAGCCGCCGGGCTGCGCGAGTTCGCCGAGAGGCACGAGTGGCTGACCATCTTCCACCTGCCGCCCTACGCGCCCGACCTCAACCCGGTCGAAGGGATCTGGTCCCTGCTGCGGCGCGGCTGGCTGTCCAACACCGCCTTCACCACCCCCGAACACCTCATCCACCGCATCCGGCGGGGACTGCGCCACATCCAGTACCGCAGCGACCTCATCGACGGCTGCCTCACCGAGACCGGCCTGACCATCCGACCCGGATGAACCCTTACGACACCACGAGTTCAACCTCAGTAAGTGCAACAACACCGCCTACCGGCCGGTGATGGACGCCATCGACCTGCTCAAGCGGTACCTGGACCAGCCCATCGCGAAGGAGGGCGCGTTCTTCGACGAGGCGGAGAAGATCCCGCTGGCCGGGGTGGTGCGCGAGGAGTGGCGCAAGGCGGTCGTGGATGAGCGCGGCCGGGTCGAGCGCATCCCGTACGAGCTGTGCGTGCTCGTGGCGCTGCGGGACGCGCTGCGGCGCCGCGAGATCTGGGTGCCGGGCGCGAACCGGTGGCAGAACCCGGAGGACGATCTGCCGCCGGACTTCGAGGACAACCGCGATGTGCACTACGACGCGATCCGCCAGCCGCAGGACCCGGAGAAGTTCATCGAGGCCCTGGAGAAGAGGCTGCGCGAGGCCCTGGCCCGCTTCGACACCGCGCTGGAGCTGGGCACCACGGGCGGGGTGGACATCGTCCGCCGGCACGGTGAGCCGTGGATCAAGGTCTCGCCGCTGGGCAAGCAGGAGGAGCCGGAGAACCTCGTCGCGCTGAAGGCGGAGATCGAACGCCGCTGGGGCACCATCGACCTGATCGACATCCTTAAGGAGGCCGAGTTCGCCACCGGCTTCACCGGCGAATTCACCTCGGTCGCCACCAGGGAGGCGGTCCCGAAGGCGGTACTGCGCCGCCGGCTGCTGTTGGTGCTGTTCGCGCTGGGCACGAACATGGGCATCAAGCGGGTCGCTGTCACCGGCAAGCACGGCGAGAGCGAGGCCGTCCTGCGCCGGGTACGGCACCTGTTCGTCAACCGGACCAACCTGCGCGCGGCGCTGGTGAGGCTGGTCAACGCCACCTTCGCCGCCCGGGATGCGGCGTGGTGGGGCGAGGGCACCGCCTGCGCGAGCGACTCCAAGAAGTTCGGCTCCTGGTCGAGCAACTTCATGACCGAGTGGCACCAGCGGTACCGCGGGCCCGGGGTGATGATCTACTGGCACGTCGAGAGGAAGTCGCTGTGCGTCTACAGCCAGCTCAAGTCCTGCTCGGCCTCCGAGGTCGCCGCGATGATCGAGGGCGTGCTGCGGCACTGCACGGACGTGGAGATCGACCGGCAGTACACCGACACGCACGGCGCCTCCATCGTCGGGTTCGCCTTCGCCCACATGCTCGGCTTCAACCTGCTGCCCAGGCTGAAGAACGTCGGCTCGGCACGCCTGTACCGGCCGGCGGCCGGGGAGGACGAGAAGTGGCCGCACCTGGCACCGGTGCTGTCGACCAAGACGATCGACTGGGACCTGATCCGCCAGCAGTACGAGCAGATCGTGAAATACACCACCGCCCTGCGCCTGGGCACCGCGGAGGCCGAGCAGGTCCTGCGGCGCTTCACCCGCGGCGGGCCGAAGCACCCGACGTACCGGGCGATCGAGGAACTGGGCCGCGCGGTACGTACGGCGTTCATCTGCGACTACCTCGCCGATGCCGACCTGCGGCGCGAGATCAACGACGGGCTCCAGGTCGTGGAGAACTGGAACTCCGCCAACCACGACCTGTTCTACGGCAAGGACGGCGATCTGACCGGCTCCGACAAGGAGTCCCAGGAGGTCTCGATGCTCGCGCTGCACCTGCTCCAGTCCGCGTTGGTGCACGTCAACACCCTGCTGCTTCAGGACATCCTGAGCGAGGAGAAGTGGCAGAAGCGGCTCACCGACGCCGACCGGCGGGCCCTGTCTCCACTGTTCTGGACCCACGTGAACCCCTACGGCCGGTTCGAACTGGACATGAACTCCCACCTCGCCCTCGCCGCCGTAGCGGCCGCGCTACCCGGTCCCCGATCTTCGTCCGAGGTGGAAACAGCCCGGTCGGCGGCGAAGGATGCGACCGACTCGGCACCCTGAAGACCCGCAGGCCCGGCGTCGCCGGCGGGCGCCTGGATCGTTGACCAGGGTGAGGCGCCGGGCCGCAGGTTGAGAAGGGGATGGGCATGGCGAGCGCCGGGCCCCAGTGCACGGACTCGCTGGGCTACAGCCTCTGCGGCGGCCCGTTGCTCACGCGTTCGGTTTCCTGGGTCATGGGACGGTGCCTCCCGAGGATGGATCCAGCTGTGAGAAGGAACGTGATGCCAGCGGTGATGAGGATGGTGGCGGTGGGGTTGGTCCAGTTGAGCAGAACGCCGGTCGCACCCGCGCTGATGCCGTAGCCCACACCGCTTCCTGCGTACTGGAGTGAATACCCGACGGCGTGCAGGTCCGCAGGTAGGGCTCGCTGCAGCGAGAGATTCCTCGCGATGAGGACTACGGCCTGGAACATGCCTGCGGCCAGCAGCACGACCGCAAGGCCTCCCAGGACGGGCACCACCGCGGCAGAAACGGCTGAGGCAACGGTCGCCAGCAGGAAGATCGTGCTGTGCCGTTCTGGACTGCCTGGCCAGGCCCGCAGACCGTACACGAGCCCGCCGGCAATACTGGCGAGGGCGAACCCGGTCAGCAGGGGCCCGCTGGCGGCAGCCGGAAGTTCTCGCTGCTCAAGCAGCGCTGGGAGGGACAGTTCCACGGTGGCCAGCAAGTACATCGCAGCCGCGCTGGTGAGATAGATCGGCCAAGCTGCGGTGAGCCGTCTCGCTACAGCCTTCAGCCGCACGCCGGTCTCCGGTCTCCCCGTCTTCTCCGGCAGCGCGAACAGGCAGCCCGCTGCCACCGTGGCAGATGCCGCAGCCGTGTAGAACGGGACTGTGGCTGACCACCAGGTAGCTGCGCTGGCGACGAGGGCGGGTGACGCCGCCCACACAGCCATGTTCAGTGAGGATTCCCAGCTGAGCGTTGAATTGAGGTCCTTGGCCGGGACCAGGTCGGCCACCATGGCTCGCAGCGCGCCGGGCACAGCGGCCCCTGATGCTCCCGCGGCGGCCGCCATGATGACGGTGACTGTGAGCGGGGCATCAGGAAGGACGGCGAGCCCGGTGAAGAACACGGCGCTCGCGAGGAGCCCTCCAGCGATCTCGCGCCGGTAGGGGCGGTTCCGCAGGCGTGCGCCGAGGAACGGGGCGCCGACGGCTTCGGCCACTGTGTACGCGGCGGCTAGCACCGCGCCACGGGCGTAGTCGCCGGATGCTTCCTTCGCGAGGAAGACGAACGCGAGCGGGGCCATCGCCACCGGTAGCCGGCCAGCTGCGACGGTGAACGACCACAGAACCGTCTGCTTGCCGGCAAGGGCGCGGTAGGACATCTTGTGGTTCTTCCCTTGTCTGTTCAGCGGTCGGCAAGCTGCACGCTCTCGGCGAGGTAAGCATGGAGTTCTGCCTCCAGCGCCCGACACCGCGACCAGGTCGGCGCCAGTACGACGTACTCGACCGTGCCGCTGGCCTCGGTGTCGTCGGAGGCGATCACCACTCCCTCTCGCGCTGCCCTGTCCCAGGCAAGACCGTTGCGTGCCAAGCCGTCGACGAGCGTGGTGAAGGGCGGTGCGGGGACGCTGAACCGGCTCAGAAGCACATGGTCGTCGGCCCAGTTCTTGCCGAGAAGCACTGTGGCGATGGCGTCGAGGTGGGTGCTGCCGCCCAGCCTGGCATTGACCTCGTTGAATCGGACGGTGCCATCGGGCGAGATCACCGCGTCGATGCTCGCAAGGCCCTGGTAGCCGAGGGTCTGCATCAGCCGGGCGAGCCGGAGCGCGCCGTCTGCGAAGACCTTCCCCACGTCGTCGGAAACGTCGGTGAGGGGTAGTTCCAGCCCGGCGAGGACAGGTGGGTCTTCGCCAGTGCGCAGGGAGCCCGTGTTGAGGATCTGCGGCTCCTCCGGCGGCAGAGGGCAGCGCACCTCGGCATACACGGAACGGCAGTCTGGAAGGAACTCCTCCACGACGACTTCCCCCATGGGGGCGAAGGTCTCGGCGAGGCCCGCCGCCGTAACGAGTTCGGTCAGGTCGCAGGTGTTCGTGACGTGAAGTGTTTCCATGGCGCCCACCGCGTGGACGTCCTCGTGCGTGGTGATGACGAGATTGCCGTGGCCTCCGACGGCCCGGTCACGCTTCATGATCACGGATCCGGTGCGTGGCAGCAGTCGTTTCACAGCGTGCACCAAGTCCCCACTGGTGCGGCAGGGCATGCCCGCCGGGACAGGGACGCCCGCGCTGGCTGCGAGTGCCCGGAAGACGACCTTGCTGTTGAGGAGCTCGGCGCCGCCTTCATCAAGGAAGGACTTACTCGCGTTGGCGTCGTCCAGGCCGATGTGCTGGGCGAAGGTGACCGCGCCGCGGTCGTGTATGTAGGGCTGATAGTCCAGCGACTCGGCCGTCAGTTCCTGGAGTGTCGCGGACACCTTCGACGTGCGTAGTTCCTGGTGTGTGAGTAACGGTGCGTCGGGGCTAATCACGCGGAGAGTAGCAGGGTCGGTACCCGTGTGGCGCGTCACGTACTCGAGGAAGTCCTGTGTCACAGGCCGGGGGATGACGAGCACGTCGTGATCTCTCAGCAGCCAGGTCAGGCGCTTCATCGCGAAAAGGATGCCGCGGTAGTCCGCTTCTGTGAGCAGGTCCATTCGGTCGACCATGTGCTCCGTGCAGGCATTCCCCAGCCACAGTGTCGGCGGCATCAGACCTCCGCCTTCCCGCCATCGCTGTCGAGGTACCAGACTTGGAGGAGCCCGTTGTCGTCCACCCGCGCGGAGGCTGGCAGCTGCCAGTCCGGCGCCCAGCGAAGCCTGTCGTTGTAGGAGTAGCCCGTCTGCACGAGCACGCGGCTGCCGTCCCGGTCGACGAGAGAGCCCTCATAGAGGGCGACCTTGCCGACGTCCGTCATGAGTGCGTAGTGGGGCTTGGCCC
Source organism: Streptomyces verrucosisporus (assembly GCF_017114865.1). Taxonomy (GTDB): domain Bacteria; phylum Actinomycetota; class Actinomycetes; order Streptomycetales; family Streptomycetaceae; genus Streptomyces; species Streptomyces fenghuangensis. The sequence continues at coordinate 14,452 of NZ_JADEYH010000050.1, forward strand.
GTCCAGAGGTCATCCCGGACACGGTCAGCTGCCGGAAGAGGTCAAGCCCTCGCGCGATTGAGGTTCTGTGGTGGTCCATGCCACGGATGGGCACGCAATGGAACAGGTAGTGCGCTTCGATGTCCAGGTACCGAAGTTCGTCGTAGAGCCTGACAAGAGTATCGATGTCGTCATTCACGTCACGGAGCAGGACAGTCTGGTCATAGATGCGGGCACCAGCTTCCTGCAGCTTGGCGTAGGCCTCGCGGACCTCGGGAAACAGCTCGCCCGGGTGGTTGATGTGGGTGGCGATCTCCACGCGGAACGTCGAACGGCGGCGGAGGGCTCGTACCATGCGTTCATTGACGCGCTTGGGGTCCTGCAGCGGCACACGGGTGCCGATGCGTACGACTTCGACCTGGGGCGCGTGCTGCTCGATCGCATCGAGGAGAAACTCCAGCCGGTCGACGAGGATCAGAGGGTCGCCTCCGGTGATGAGCACCTCACGCACGTCGGAGTTTTCCGGATCTAAGCCGCAGTAGCGGGCGATACGTGCTAAATCGTCGTTGCTCAGAGTCTTGGTGTCGTACTGTCCGCGGATGCACCAGCGGCAGTGGGCGGCACAGATGGTGGTGGGCTCGACCAACAGGGTCCGGCGGTACAGCTTCTCGACGCCCCTGAGCTCCTCGCCTTCAAAGGTGGGGTGCAGCTCGGACTCGTAGTGCCGGGCGACTTCGTGAGCCCGGCTGACATTCTCCGAGGGGTCGGCGACGTACTGAAGGTCCAGGAACGAGAGTTCAGCACTGCTCCCCCTCTCGGCCATCTTCTGTCGCAGGTACGGAGATATCTTCTCAGCGAAGACGCCGTCTTTCGCTCCAGCCAAGGGGTTCTCCTCCACATATGCGGTCGCACAGCGCATAGCTGCGCACCAGGACGGTGGCCTGGGACGATGCAGATCGTGCCTCGCCCCACATACCCAGGCTGACTCAACCACCGCGGCGCCCCAAGTGACTCCTCGGCCATACTCACCAGGCAAATGCTGTCTGATTAGTCATCTTTGCCATTACATGATTCAGAGGGGCAACGTCTTCCCCCAGGCACGATAACCACCGACTCCCATGGATCTGGGGAGCACCGCCAGAGGCCCTCCGCAGGTTGCCCGGATGAGGCCCGCCGGCCAGCAGTGATCTTCACCGAAGACAGGTAAGGACCGAACTGCACGTGCAGTTACTCTCACAAACGGTCTTTTGCGCGAGCAAGATCAACAACCGGCCGACGGACTCCCGCCGCACCCGGATTCGTTCACAGAACCCGTTCTTACTCAAAAGCGGGACTGACCTCCTTCTGAGAGTTGCATTGTGCGAAAATACGGGCCCATGACGGACCCTCAGCAGCCCTCCTCAACCGACCGGTCGGACGCCGACGACGTCGAACAGCACGCCTGTCCGAAGTGTGACGCCCAGCCCGGCTCGCCCTGCCGCTCGCGCGGCGGCGCGGTCGCCTCCGCTTACCACACCCGCCGCTTCACCATGGTGCCCCGGCTGAAGAAGGCACTGCGGGTGCCGACCCCGGCCGACCGCGGCCCGGGCCGGCCGTGGCGCCCTGGCACCCCACCCCCGGCGCCCATCGACCCGGGCCTTCCGAGCGCGGACATCCGCATCGGCTACGCGCGATGCTCGACACTCGGGCAGGAACTCGACTCCCAGCTCGACGCGCTCAGCAAGCACGGCATCCCCAGGGACAAAATCTTCAGCGAGAAGATCAGCACCCGGGTGCGGGTCCGGCCCCGGTTCGAGGAAGCGCTGCGGACGGCGCGGGAGGTCAAGGCGCACGCCCCGCACTGCCGCGTCATCTTCACGGTGTACGAGATGAAGCGCCTCGGCCGCGACGCCGCCGAACTCACCGCGCTCGCTGATCACCTCACCACCCACGGCCTCATCCTGGAGATGCTCGCTGGGCCCCTGCCCGGGATCTACGACCCGACCGGCCCGGGCAAGCTGCTGTTCGCGTTCTTCGCCGCGATGGCGGAGACCGAGCGGGAGAACATCCGCGAGTCCACGCTCGAAGGGCTCGACACCGCAGCCCGCAAGGGCAAGCACGGCGGCCGGCCCCCAGTCATCACCGACGACATGCTCCACACCGTGCTCCGACGCCGGGCAAACGGCGATTCCGTCGAGCAGATCCAGCCCGACCTGATCATCCCCACCGGCAAGCGCAAGGGACAGAGCCCCTCCGTGGCCAGCATCTACCGGGCGCTCGCCGAGCACGCCAAGCGCGAGGCGTACCCCGAGGCCGTCGAGCAGGCCCACGCCGACTTTGCCACCCTCCAGGTCGGCGAAGTCCCCGGACCCCGCCCCGCTATCCCTGACCGAGCGTTACTCTGATTACAGAAAGCTACTTGTCACTTCGCCGTAGCTTCGGGAGTACCGGGCCGTCATCGGGCACGACGGGTTCGTGATGCGCACCATGGCCATGCAGGGCCTCAAGCTCCACCGTCCCGAGCACTGCCTGGCCCTGGCCGAGACGGGCCTGAACCGCGTCAAGGGTCGCGTGGACGGCCAGACCGAGGCGCTCTTCCGCGTCGTCTACGCCCACACGCTGGCCAAGGTCGGGCAGACCCGGCCCGCCCTCGCCGAGGCCGACCGCGCCCGCACGTTACTGGCTTCCGGCGCGGACGCGGGGGACGAGGTGCCGTTCTGGGCGCTGGCCTGGGGACCGCCAGAGGCGTCGGTGCACTCGCGCACCGCGAAGGTCTTCGAGTCCCTGGGCGACCACCACCGGGCCGCCGCGCAGTACGCCCGTGCCGCCGCCTCCCGCCCGGCCGGCACCTACGCCCGCATCGTCGCCCTGGACTTGGTCGCCGAGGCCGAAATGCAGCTCAAGCAAGGTCTGATCGAGCAGGCGTGCGCCACCTGGAACCAGGCGATGGACCACATGGACGGCGTGCAGTCCGCCCGCACCCGCAAGGCGGTCACCACCATGCGCCGAAACCTCAGCCGGTTCCGCGCCCGCAGCCTCCGCTGTGCCGCCGACCTCGACGAACGCGCAGCCGGGTTCCTGGCATCCCCCTGACCGCAGCACCAGGGCCTATGGCCGGAGCTGCGACCCCGTGCTCGACACAGAACTACACGCGGTACCAATCGAGGTCGGTGATGAGAACCTCGGGCTCCTCCAACGGGCGCACCGCATAGCGGATCCAGCCGTCAGGAAGGCCCATCACCCGGTCATAGGGGACCTCGCGGTCCAGCGCACGGCTTGTTCCGTAGGGGTTGGCCGCGATGCTGCGTATGACCTCGTCGGTCGGACCATCCCCGCGGGCGCGGGGCCGACGACCACGCCGCAGCGCTCATGACGGCAGCGGACGGACCATCCCCGCGAGTGCGGGGTCGACCGCGGGACTGTAAAACGTTCGGTGTAACTCCTGATCAAGGAAGATGCATCGATGACCAGTGAGAACGTGACCGAGG
>NZ_JADEYH010000051.1 GCF_017114865.1 Streptomyces verrucosisporus
CATCCTCACTCTGAGCTGGCCAGATGCAGAGCGAGGACGGCCTGGACGAGGCCGGTGGTGCGGGTGGTCGAGCAGCGGAGCCTGCGCAGGAGTCGCCAGGACTTGAGCGTGGCGACGGCCTGCTCGACGAGGGCCCGGATCTTCGCGTGGGACTGGTTCACCGCCTTCTGGCCTGCGGAGAGAGTCTCCCAGCGTCCCCAGCACGGGCTGCGGACCGTGCCGCCGGCACCCCGGTAACCCTTGTCTGCCCAGCACGTGATCCCGGCCTCGGCGAGGGCGTCGACGATGCCGTGTCCGCGGGCCGCGCGGACGTCGTGGACGGCGCCGGGCAGGGTCGGCGAGGCCCACAGCAGTCGGCCGAAGGGGTCGGCTATGACCTGCACGTTCATACCGTGCTTCTTGTGCTTGCCCGAGTAGAACGGCCGGTCGGCGGCGATCCGGTCGATCGGCAGGAGCGTCCCGTCGAGCAGGACGTAAGCCTTCCTCGAAGCGGCCCGGGCGGCCTCGTCGAGGGTCGGTGCGAGTGCGGCCAGCAACTCGACGGCCTCGTTGATGTACCGGTAGGCCGTGCTCGTGCCGACCTCGAAACCCGCTGCGAGCTGGGCGTACGTGGTCCCGTTGCGCAGATGCGCCAACACCAGCAGGGCCTGGCGGCCGACCGGGAGCCGGCGCCAGCGGCTTCCGATCCGACGACGGTGTTCGCGCAGACGAGCGGCAAGGAAGGTCAGGGACCGACTGGACACGTCCAGCCCGCACGGGTAGACAAGCACGTGAAGCCTCTGGTGGGTATCGGGCGATCTTGGTCGTGAACCCGTCTACCAGGGGCTTCACTCATGTGTCGAACCAACTGACCAGCTCACAGCGCAGGTTGGCAAAGGCTCACTGCACGTCCATCCGCAGGCTGTCCGCGGACAACTCGTCCATGTCGCGCTCGGGCGCCATCGCCTCGTGCACGCGGTCACGGATCCGGGCGACCTGTTCCTCGGCCAGGGCGAGGAAGTTGCGCAGTTCCAGGACTCGGGTGACGACCGCGGAGGCGTCCGGGCCGGCGGCCTGCCCGTACAGATCGGTGACCGGGACGCCGAAGACCTCCTGCAGTCGGCCGTCCTGCGTGCAGGGCTTGATACGGACGCTCATCGCAGGACCCCTCGACCGGTGGCCGGCGCCGTGGCGGGTCGCGCGGGCGGGCTGGTGGGCGCGGCCGGGCCCCGGCGTGCGCTGCGGTCGAGACGGGTCGGCCGCCCGGCGACGGGGCTCCGTTCGCCTCGCGTGTCGGGGTCGAGCAGCCACCGCACGGCCATGGCGTGCCCGTCGCGGGCCGAGACGGCGTCGTTGACGCGGTGGGCGAGGTCCACCGTGTGGTCGTCGGCCTCTCCGGGCCGTGTTTCCAGGGCGCGCAGAAGGTCGTCCTCCGCGTGTTCCAGAGCGGCCTGGGATTCGGTGAGCAGGTCGTGTCGGCGTACGGCCTCGGTGGCTTCGCGGTGGGCGTCCGGGGCGGCTGCGACGGCGGCCTTCAACGTGCCGATGCCCATGTCGAAGCGGTGCTCGATCTGCTCGGTGAGCACGCCCACGACATCGTCTACCTCGTCGGGCACGGGATTTTCCCTTCTTGCGGGCAAGCGGAATACGGGCAGGCGGAAATCGCCGTTCGGAGTGAGTGCACGCGAGGCAACCTCTTTACGGAAAAGGGGGAGGCAAAAAGAAGCGGACCGGGTGTTCCCCTGTCGGCCGCTATCAGAGTCCGCGGTTTCGCCGGTTTGGCCAACCGGCGATCGTCGCCTATATTTCCGCCCGTTTCGTGGAAGTGATACTCAACGGCCACGGCCGGCGGGGCGTTGCGTGGGGGCCAGAAGGTGACTGGCCGGCCGCGGGACGGAGCGGGCAGTGGGCTGGACCGGCGGCAAAGGGGACACCTCGCCGCTCAGGGCGTCCTCACACCACCGATGGGCTTCCGCGAGGGTGGCGAAACCGCCCTCGCGCAGCGTGTGGGTCCACGAGTCGGTGCCCACGTCCTCGTGCAGTACACGGAACGGGGAAGGGCTGCGCTCGTCGAGGCAGCGCAGGACCGCGACGGTCATGGCATGGTCGGGGTCGTCGTCGGTGTAGCTGTGCAGGAGGGCGAAGCGGTCGCCATCGCCCATGATCCGATGCTCCAGTGCGCGGGTCGCCTCGTCCGCCGGTGTGGTTCCCATGCCGGGCTTCAGGCTGATCCCATCAGGTGGGCAGCCGCGGTGGATGAGCCAGGACTGTGCCATCGCCGGCAGTGGCAGCGTCGCGTGGTCGAAGCGGAAGGTCATCGCCTTGGGGTCGCGCCGCAGGTGGAGGGCGACGAGTTGCGGCTCCCCGGGGACGCCCCAGGTGACGGCGCGGTTGTGGAGCAGGTAGTAGCTCGCGCCGTCAGGGGTGTGGTGTTCGGCCAGTGGGGTGAGTTCGGTCTGCTCGATCCGGATCGCACGCCGGAACGCCTTTTCGGTCTGCTCGTCGGCGGCCTCGAAGCCGTCCAGACGGAGGTCGAGTTGGGGGTGCCCCATGGGCTCCTTTCGGTGGACGAAGGTGTGGTCAGTGGCGGCTGTGCTCGGTGCCCGGCCGGGTGCCCGAGGCAGCGGCACGGTCGAGCGGGATGCGGACGTCGAGGTGGGTGCCGTCGTAGCTGGGGCGCATGGGTCCGAGGCGGCGCAGGAGGTGGAGCATCGGGACGTTCGAGGCTTCGGTGTACGCGCTCAGGGTGTGGGCGCCGCAGGCCCGGGCGTGCTGGGCTGCGTGGCGGGCCAGCGCGGTGCCTATGCCGCGGCGCTGGTGGGTGTCGGCGACCTGCAGGCCGAGGTCGACCACGCCCGGTTCCCTGCTGAGCGGCCCCGCGCAGGTCAGGGCGATGACTTCGCCGTTGTGCGGGTCGAGGCTGATCCAACTGTCGCAGTGGGCGAGCAGCCGTTCGATGTCGCGGCGGAGGACGCGGGTGCGGCCCCAGCGCCGGTACAGGGCACTTCGCGAGGAGCGGTGGTGGAAGGCGTCGATGAGCGGCCAGTCCTCGACGCGGGCCGGCCGGGTGCCGGCGAGGATCGGGTGGATCAGCAAGGGCGCCCCCGCGTGGCCGTCGGAAGCGCGTGGCGGCGGGTGTTCCCCTGTGGTGCGGCTGTCGGCGGTTCGGCGGTGAGCCGGTGCTGCGGCGTGGGAGGGGAGATCGTCAACGGGCAGGTCCCTTGGAGGGGATGGGTGCGGGGCGCGGCAGGCCGGGCATCGTGCGGGGCGGTCCCGGCCTGGGGGCGGGACGGTGTTCGGTCAGCTGAGGGGGACGGGCCCGGGCGGCGTGGGTGCGTGCGCTCAATGGTCGGCGGGCCATCCCCAGCCGGGCACCGACGGTGTCGTAGACGTCGTTCCGAGCCCGTGGCCGGATGGCCACGACGTGGATCTCCCTGCGGTGCGCGGCTGTCTCCGGCGCCAGGCGAACGCCGTAGACGACGCGCCACTCCTTGCGGGAGTCGACGAACAGCTTGCGGTAGCCCTCCAGGTCGCCGGTCAGCCGGAGCCCGAAGCGCTCGGCGTTCACCACCTCCTGCAGGCAGGCGAGGGTGAGGTCGCGGATGTCGCCGGGCGCCTGGAGGAGGTCGGTCAGGGCGCGCGGGTCGAAGCTGAGCCCGAAGGCGGGCTGCCGCCCGGCGCTCATGACGCCGGCTCGTCCGGCTCGTCCGGCTCGTCCGGACCGGACGATGCGGACTCGGCCGCACTCGCCTTCTCCGTACGGGCCGAGGGCGGCGGGCCGGGCAGGAGCCGGTGCGCGGGCCGCTCGGGTGAGGTCATACACGCCGACAGCGGTCCACCGGGGGCGCGGATCGCCCCGACGGCGTGGGCGAGGAAGTCCCGGTGCCATACGAACAGCCCGGACGGGCCCGCTTCGGGGTCCCTGTGCTGCTGGTAGGCGAGCCACAGCGCGTGGAGCCAGGCCACCACGTCGTCGTGTTCCTGCCACCGCAGGCACCATGGGGCGGCCGTGGTGACCTCCGCCCCGTAGACGGGCAGCAGGAAGTCGTCCACCCAGTCCGACAGGGCGTCGAGTTCGTCCTCGTACTCCTCGCCCTCCAGCTCCAGGATCGGCCTCGGTTCCGGCGGAGCCGCCGGGACCGGCCCGCCGAGGCCCGGCATACCGAAAGCGGCGAACGGAGACGGCGAGGGGCGCGGTGCGGGGGCCGAGGCCAAGTGGTCGAGCTGCCGGGCCTGCTGGGCGGACTGCTCCATCAGCTTCCGGACGCTGGCCTCGATCCCCTCGAGGTGGGAGTCGGGGACGCGAACCGGCTCGAGTTCGCCGTCCGGAGGGTTTACGGGATCGGACATGAGTGGAGAGGGCCTCCTTGGAACCGTGGCTAGCGGGGGTGCGGCGCCGACGGGCCGTGCACCGGCCGGCGGGCGGGCTGCCCGGGCGGTCAGGCGCTGAGGACGACGTCGTCCCGGGTGAGGGTCTGGCGGGCGGTCTCGGTGAGCCGGTCGGTCGCGATGGAGGCGTAGTGCTCGGTCTTCTCCACACCGATGAAGTCGCGGCCCTCCAGCAGGGCGGCCACGCCTGTGGAGCCGGAGCCCGCACAGAAGTCGAGCACCGTACCGCCCTCGGGGCTGATCTTGACCAGCTCGCGCATCACCTCGACCGGCTTCTGCGTGATGTGCTCCCGCTTCGCGCCCGACGGCTGCGAGGCGGAGTACAGGCCGGGCAGGTAGACCGGGTTGCGGGAGCCGTCGATCGCGCCCTTCGACGCCCAGACGACGAACTCGCAGTTCTGGGTGAAGCGGCCCTTCTGCGGCCTGGCCTGCGGTTTGTGCCAGGCCAGGACCCCGCGCCACAGCCATCCGGCGGCCTGGATCGCGTCCGTGGTGACGGGCAACTGCCGCCAGTCGGTGAACAGCAGGGCGGTCCCGCCGGTCTTCGTCAGCCGGTGGGCCTCGGTCATGAGCTGGGTCAGCCAGAAGCCATAGGAGCGCTGGTCCATGTTCTCGCCGGTGAAGTCCGGCAGGGTGTGCTTGGCGTCGACGGAGGTGTACTTCTGCTTCGCCGAGCGGGACGTGCGCTCCTTGGCCGTGCGGCCGCCGGAGTTGTAGGGCGGGTCGGTGATCACGGAGTCGACGCAGTCGTCCGGCAGCGTGGACAGCACACGCAGGGCGTCGCCCTGATGAAGGGAAAAAGGCAAAGAGCTACCCCGATTCGGGCGTGGGGGATTCGGGAGACTCCTCTCGCCCAGGAGAATCCGGCCGGGCTGGAAACCGGGCGTGCAAGAGGCCGGGATAACGCGGCACGGAAGGCGGAGGGAGTCTCAGAACTGTAGAGGCGAATCGGCCGCCGACCAAGAAGTGTGCGGCGAGGGGAAGGAATTCGCCCCCTCGCGGCGACTTTTTGGTCAACCGCCGCTCCGGGCCTACTGTTTTGGAACCGCCCGGCGCACACCGCCGCCGGCCCCTTTCCACCGCGTCCTGCGGAGGTACCCCCTGCCCCGGCGCACCCATCGCCCCCGGCCCACAGGCTGGGCGGCAACTCGCCCTCAGACCGGCGCCTCCCGGACATCCGCCCTGGCCGCCGTGCCTCTTCCGCCCCGAAGGAGACCTCTGTGATCTCTCGTTGCCCGCCCCCGTCCTCAATCCCCGCCGGGCGAGGAGGCCAGTCCGGTTGAAGACGCTCGCCGCCGGTATCGGCGTCGTCGTCCTCTCCCCCGTCCTCCTCGGCGGCGCGGCCATGCTGACGGCCGGCTCCAGCGAGGCCGCCGTCCGCGGCAGTGCGTCGCGGTGCCTGCCGGACCTGGACACCGACAAGGTCACCGAGCAGGTCGCCGAGATCCTCGACGGCGCGGACGCCTCCGGCGTCGACATCGAGGGTTTGGAGCTGCCTGGTGAACAGATCCCGCACGCCCAGACCATCGTCGTCACCGGGGCCGATCTCCGGATTCCCCGGCGCGGGCAGATCATCGCGCTGGCCACCGCCATACAGGAGTCCCGGCTGCGCAACCTGGACTACGGGGACCGCGATTCCCTCGGACTGTTCCAACAGCGCCCCAGCCAGGGCTGGGGCACCGCCGAGCAGATCCGCGATCCCGTCTACGCGTCCGAAAGGTTCTACACGGCGCTTGTGCGGGTGAGCGGCTGGCAGCAGATGACCGTGACCCAGGCCGCCCAGGCGGTGCAGAAGTCCGGCTATCCGGACGCCTACGCCCAGTGGGAGCCTCTCGCGACCGCACTGCAGACGGCCATCGCCGCCACCTTCCCCGGCGCCGGTCACGGTGCCGGCCAGGAGGGCGACGACGCTCCCCCGCTGTCCGAGTGCGCCACGGAGGACGGCTCGTCCTTCGGGAAGATCCCCGAAGGCGCCGTCCCGGACGGGTACAAGGTCCCCGAGGACGCCGACCCGCGTGCCCGCACGGCGATCGTCTGGGCGATGCACCAGCTCGGCACGATGTACCAGTGGGGCGGCACCTGCACCGCGCCGCACGGCCCCGACCCGATGGGCCGCTGCGACTGCAGCTCGCTGATGCAGCAGGCGTACGCCGAGGCCGGCGTCCGGCTCACCCGCACCACGTACACGCAGGTCGGCGAAGGCGAAGCCGTCTCGCCGAACCGGCTGCGGCCCGGCGACCTGATCTTCAGCCGCGGCACCGCCGCACGCCCTGAGCACGTCGGCATGTACATGGGGCAGGGGCTCGTCATCGAGGCTCCGCGCACGGGCAAGCCCGTACGCATAACCCCGCTCAAGGACTGGGACGTCCTCGCCGTGCGCCGCGTCCTGTGACACCAGCCCTCTGCCGGCCCCGCCCTCCCGTTCCTCGCTTCGGCCCTTTGGCCCGTGCACGCAAGGAGCCTTGCCACACCCATGACGCCTCTCGCCGACCGGCTCCATCTCGCTTTCGACCCCGGGATCACCCCCAAGGACGGTGGTCTGCCTGGCCTCTCCGTCTTGAAAGACGTCGTCAGCTCCATCAACATGTTCGGCATCATCGCCGTGGTCGGCGCCCTCGCCGTCAGCCTGGCGGTGTGGGCCTGGGGCCACCACACCGGTGGCCACCAGGCGGAGGCGAACGGGAAGAAGGGCGCGGTCGTCGCGGCCGGCGCCGCGCTCGGCCTGGGCGCGGCCAACGGCATCGTGGCCTTCTTCTCGGCCCTGGGATCGCAGGTTCAGTGATGCCGAAGCGGCTTCTCCCCCTGTCGGGCCACGGCATCGGCCGGCCGGCCAACCGCCGCATCCTCGCGGTCGCGATCGGGCTAGCCTGTCTGCTCGCCATCGCCGGCACGACCGCCTACGTCACCGGGCGCGGCGAACAGCAGCGCCCCTCCCCCGCTTCCCCTCCTCCCCCAGCCTCGTCGGACAGCTCGGCGCCGTCCCAGGACGCGCAGGAGCCGGGCACCGGGACGGGCTCGGTGCCCCGACCGCCGCGGATCTCCGATCCGGTCGCCTTCGGCAAGGCGGCCGCGGTCATGCTCTGGTCCTACGACACCCGCGACACCAGCCATGAGCAGCAACTCGCCGGCATGGAGGCGTGGATGACCGAGGAGAGCGAGTACAGCGACTGGCCGTCGGTCTCCGCGCAGGTGCCGGACCCGGTCCTGTGGTCGCGGATGGCCGACCAGCGGCAGCACGCCACCGCGTCCGCCTCCGAGGGCCACTACCCGTCGGCGTTCAAGCAGGCCCTGGCCGAGGACCCGTCCGCGATCACCGAGGCGTACATCTACGCCGTGACCGTCACCGGCAAGCAGCGGATCGGCTGGGCGGACGGCGGGAGCGGGGCGGAGGACCGCTCCGTCACCCTCGCCGTGCAGTGCCGCCCCTCCCAGGACTGCTCCCTGGTGGCCATCGCGCCTCGCGTCGCGCCCTGACCGGCCCTGAGTCCTGAGCCCGAGCAAGAAAGGAGGGCCACCTTCCCGTGGGCTTCTGCGATCTTCCCCTCGCGGACAAGCTGTGCGCCGTCGGAGACGCGGCCGACTTCGTCTCCAATCCCGGCGAGGCGATCGGCAACTGGATGGCCAAGTCGGCCGGCGAACTCGCCGCCGCCGCGACGGACCTCGCCGCCGAGGCCGTCAACACCACCACCCGAGTGGACCTGAACGCCGGCTGGTTCCGCGACAACTATGAGCTGATCCTGCCGATCGGACTGATCGTCCTGGTCGGTACGTTCTGCGCCCAGCTCGTCCGGGCCGCGGTCCGCCGGGACGGCCAGGCCCTCACCCAGGCGTTCACCGGCACCGCGACGGGCGTGCTGTTCGCCTTCTCCGCCATCGCCCTGACCACGGTGGCGATCGAAGTGGTCGACGCCCTGTCGGACGGGCTGTTCAAGGCGGCGAACACCTCCGTCGAGGACGCGGTGCGCCGCATCGTCAAGGTCTCCCAGATCGGGGCCCTGACCGGTCTGGGCTGGCTGGTGCCGACCATCGCCGCTCTGGGGGCCGCGATCGGAGCGGTCCTGTACTGGTGCGTGATGATGGTCCGCAAGGTCGGCATCCTCGTGCTCGTCACACTGGCGGTGTTCGCCGGGGCCGGCGGAGGCTGGGAGGCCGCGCGCCGGTGGCGCAGGGGGTGGATCGAGGCCACCGCGACCCTGGTCGTCTCCAAGCTGCTGATGACGATCGTCTTCCTGCTCGGCATCTCCGCGATGGGCGACACCGAGGCCACCGACGGACTCGCCGCGCTCGCCGACGTCATGGCCGGCATCGTCGTCATGGTCCTGGTCCTGCTCTGCCCGTACGCCACCTTCAAGTTCGTGCACTGGGCGGCCGAGGGCTCCGACGGCGAGTCCCTCCACCGCGCCGGCGGAGCCGGGGCCCAGCTCGCCAGGCAGCACACCGAGCGCGCCGGGCGGAAGGCCGCCGCGATGGCGGCCACGGCCGGAACCGGAGCGAGCGCGGGGGCCGGGGCCGCGCCGCAGGGCCCGGACGCGATTCCGGGCGGCGGTGGGTTCCCCGGGGATATCGCCTCCGCCTCGACCGGCGGAGGGGACCAGAAGGGCCCACAGGGCGACGGGGGCGGTACCTCGTCCGGTGGCGACGCCGTCAAGTCCGGTCTGGAGAAGGCCGTACAGCCCGCGCCGACCGGCGTCACCGACGACACCGCCGGCCAGGTCGGCGGCGGTCCGGGCACTGCCGCCGCTGCCGGTGACCCAGGGGCCGGTGCCGCGCCCGGCCGAGTCGGTGGGTGGAGTTCCACACCGCCCACCACCACGCCTCCCCCGCAGGGCGCTCCGCCGTCCTCCGGCTCACAGGCCGCCGACAGTGGTGCGGCGACCCCGCCGCCCCCGACGAGCCCCTGACCATCCTCTCCCCGCCCGAGGGCGGGACGTGCACGCCGCTCCCCGCCCCCGGGTCCCGCCCGCGCCCTCTGGACCAGCCCTTTGTCTGATCTTTCCGTCGCCCCGGTCACGGTGAAGTTCCCGCACCGGTCTCGTCGCGGCATCCTCCTCGGCCTCTCCCTCCCCCAACTCCTCCTCGCGTCGGTTGCGTTGACGCTGCTGCTGGTGACGGTGGTCTCCACCGGTCTGCTCGGCGTCGTGGCGCTGGCCCCGCTGTGGGCCGCGGCCGCCGCGCTGGTCGTGATCCGCCGCCACGGCCGCTCCCTGATCGACTGGGCGCCGATCGTCACCCGCTACGCGTACCGCCGCCGCACCGGGCAGACGCTGTGGCTGGCCCGGCCGGTCACCCGGCCCCGCCAGGACGGTGTCCTGCATCTGCCCGGCACCGCGGCCTCCCTGAAGGTCGTCACCCCCGGCGACTCGGCCAACGGCGCCGCGGCCGTCCACGACCCGCACCACCAGACCCTCACCGCCGTCGCCCGCGTCTCCTCCCGCGCCTTCGCCCTGCTCGACCCGGCCACCCAGAACGCGAACCTCAACGGCTGGGGCCGGGCCCTCGCCGGCATCGCCCGCACCGGCCACGTCGCCCGCGTGCAGGTCCTGGAGCGCACCGTCCCTGACTCCGGCGACACCCTCTCCCGCCACTGGGCCCGGCACGGCCGGGCCGAGGCCCCGGTCGCCGGGCAGATCTACTCCGAGCTGGTCGCCTCCGCCGGACCGGCAGCCGCCCCGCACGAGACCTACCTCGCCATCTCCCTCGACCTGAAGGCCGCCAGGCGGCTCATCGGCCAGGCGGGCGGCGGACTGCCCGGCGCGTTCACGGTCATGGAGCAGATCACCTCCTCCATCACCCAGGCCGTCCGTAATTCCGGCCTGACGGTCACCAGCTGGCTGTCCGCCCGGGAGATCGCCGCCGTCATCCGCACCGCCTACGACCCGGGCGCCCTCGCGGCCCTGCAGCAGTGGTCCGACACCGGACGCGCCGAGGCCGACCCGGCCGCCGCCGGGCCCGTCGTCCAGGTCGAGGAGTACGACCGCCTCGCCACCGACACCGCACGCCACGCCACGTACTGGGTGGAGAACTGGCCGAGGGTGGAGATGGGCGCCGGGTTCCTGCACGGGCTGATGTTCACCGCGGGCGTGCGCCGAAGCCTCTCGCTCATCTACGTCCCGCAGGGGCTGGAGTCCGCGCTCCGCGACGTCCAGCGGCGCAAGGCGGCGATCGTCGCCGACGCCGGCGAACGCGCCCGCCGCGGGCAGGTCGACAGCGAGGAGGACTCCGTCGAGTACGCCGACGTCAAGACGCGCGAGCGGCAGCTCATCGCCGGGCACGCCGATGTCGCCCTGACCGGCCTGGTCACCGTCACCGCCCAGTCCGACGCCCTCCTCGACGCGGCTTGCGCGCAGATCGAGACCGCCGCCGTCACCGCCGGCGTCGACCTGCGCCGCCTCAACTACCAGCAGCCCGACGCCTTCACCCTCGGCGCCCTGCCGCTGGCCCGCACCGTCCTCTGAGCCCAGTCCGCCCTCTGTCCCGGCACGGCGGCAGAAGGGAACCCGCCTTTTGACCTCTCCTCCGCGTCCGGACGACGCGCACCCCTACCTCCGAGCCGCCAGCGCGGGCATCCGCCACCACGCCCGCGCCCTCGCCCTCGCCGAACAGGCGGCCGAGCCGCGAGCGGTGGTGGACCGCACGCACCTCGACGTGCTTCACGCCCACCTCACCGTCCTGCACCAGCTCCTCGACCACCTCGCCGACGCGGCCCGTCCCCCGTATCCGGCCGCAGGTCGGCACCTGGCCACCGCGTGCACCCGACTGTGGCAGGCCGCCACCGCCGTCCACGACGCCTTCCACCTGCTGCCCACGGCACACCGGGACGCCGACGGCGCGGAGTGCCACCCAGAACGGCTGCCCGACGGACCGCCGGTACTGACCATCTGCAGGCGTCACCTCGCCTCCGGCCACGCCGTCCGCCGCAAGACCACCCCCACCGATCTCAAGGGCCCACCGCACGGCCACACCACCCACCGCGCCGCATAGCCCTCCCCGCCCCTCGTCTGGGCAACAGAAAGGCTCCCTTTGCGCAAGCTCACCCGCGCCGCCTCCACCGCCCTGATCGCCACCGCGGTGGCCGCCACCAGTCTGGCCACCGCCGCCCCGGCATCCGCCGCCGGATACCGCTGCACCACCAGCCACAAGAGCATCGACGACGCCGCCTACAACGGGCCGTGGCCCGACAACTGGAACGTCACCACCACGATCTGCGCCAAGCGGTCCGGATCGTACGTGTACACCTACGCCAAGCTCTCCTGGGACGGACCGGTCTACGCCCGGGCCGACGACAGCGGCCTCTTCGACGGCGCCTATTTCCGGCTGCAGATCAAGCGGTCCCAGTCCGGCACCGACCCGGTCCTCACCTCCCGGGCCCACCACGGCATCGAGGCCCGGCTGGAGGACTCCACCAGCGGCGCGAACTACAACAACAGCTACACCACCGGCACCCTCGCCTACCGGATCGGCAGCGCCCGCGGGCTCGGGGACGGCGAGCTGCGCCTGGACTGGAACAACGACGGCGACGGCTACCGGACCCACCGGTTCTCCGCCTCCCCCGCCGTCTGAGCCCGCCCCGCCGACCGCCCCGCTTGTGAAGGCCCGCCTGCCATGACCCACCGGTCCGCCCGCCGAGCCCGCCGCGCCTCGGCCTCCCCGCTGTTCACCCCGCACGGCACCGACCGCGCCGCCCGCAGGGCAGCCCGCCGCCGGCTCGCCGAGGCCGCCGCCAAGGCCCGCTACGCATCCGCCGGCCACCCGGCCGGACGCACACCGGCCGAGCCGGAGATACCACCTGCCGTCTACCCGGCCGGCGGGCGGCCCGGCGCCGCCTCGGCCCGCGGCAACCGGCTCAAGCTGCCCGCCCACCGGATGACCACCGCGGTCGCCGCCGGGGCGTACCCGTTCCTCGCCGAGGGCGGGCTGGGGGCCGAGGGCGTCTACATCGGCCGCGACGTCCACGCGGAGGCGAGCTTCGTGTTCGACCCGTTCGCCCTGTACGGCCGTGTCGAGGGCTTCACCAACCCCAACGTGCTGCTGGCCGGGGTGATCGGGCAGGGCAAGAGCGCCCTGGCCAAGTCCTTCGCGCTGCGCAGTGTGGCGTTCGGCTACCGCGTCTACGTGCCCTGTGACCCGAAGGGCGAATGGACGCCGGTGGCCGCCGCGCTCGGCGGCACCTCCGTCGCCCTCGGCCCCGGCCTGCCCGGCAGGCTCAACCCGCTGGACGCCGCGCCCCGCCCGGCCTCCGTCCCGGAGGCCGACTGGGCCGGGGAGGTCCGCAAGCGCCGGCTGCTGCTGCTCGGCTCCCTGGCCCGCACCGTCCTGGGCCGGGACCTGCTGCCGATGGAGCACACCGCCCTCGACATCGCCCTCGACGCCGTCGTCACCCGCGCCGCCGACTCAGGCCGCACTCCGCTGCTCGGCGACATCGCCGCCGCCCTCAACAGCCCCGACCGGCTCGACGAGGCCGCCGGGCTCGTGTCCGGGCGCCTCGGGGACGCGGCCCGAGACCTCGCCCACGCCCTGCGCCGCCTGGTCCACGGCGACCTCGCGGGCATGTTCGACGCCCCCTCCACCGTCGCCTTCGACCCCGCCTCGCCGATGCTCACCATCGACCTGTCCCGCCTCGGTGGCGGGGCTGACGACACCGCCCTCGTCCTGGCCATGACCTGCGCGAGCGCCTGGATGGAGTCGGCCCTCACCGATCCGCGCGGCGGCCGGCGCTGGATCGTCTACGACGAAGCCTGGCGCCTGATGCGCCACCCCGGGCTTCTCCAGCGCATGCAGGCCCAGTGGAAACTCTCCCGCGGCCTGGGCATCGCCAACCTCATGGTCATCCACCGGCTGTCCGACCTGCTCACCGCCGGCGACGCCGGATCCCGCGGCCGGGCCCTGGCCGAAGGGCTCCTGGCCGACTGCTCCACCCGGATCATCTACCGGCAGGAGACCGACCAGCTCCACGCCGCGGCCACCCTCCTCGGCCTCACCTCCGTCGAAGCCGAAGCCATCGCCCACCTCAACCGAGGCCGCGGCCTGTGGAAGGTCGCCGGACGCTCCTTCGTCGTCCAGCACCTCCTCCACGCCCACGAGCGGGCCCTGTTCGACACCGACGCCCGCATGCACTGAAGAGTCCGTGAGTCCGTGACTTCCGTGCCCCTGATTCCCATGAGCCCAAGGATGGAGTCTCGTTGAACAGGCTATTCCGTCCCGCGGCTGCTGGAACCCCGACACCGGAGCCGGCCCATGGCTGACACGCGGATCATCCTCGCCTACCGGCGCGGCGACGGGATCGTCGCCACCGCTCACGGCGAGAGGTACAAGGCAGCGCACCAGGCACTCGCCGCGTCCGGCTTCCGTCGCGGCGACGACTGGGTGCATCACCTGCCGTCCACGGGCCAGGACATCTCGCGTATCACCGTGGCCGACCTGATCCGCCACGCCAGGACACGCGGGGTGGAGGTGACGACCAGCAGTCGGCGGTTCCTCGGCGACACCGCTCAGGACATCGCCGGTCTCCTGCCCGGCAGGTGGGACACGCGCGTCGAGCTCTACTCCCATCCCGTGTGGCAGGGAGACCTGGTGCCGTGGTTGTGGGACGGCGGTGAACTCGCCCACGCCGTCCAGCACGAGCCGATCCCCTACGCCGCCACCCTCACCGACGCGGTTTCCGGAGCGACTCTGCTGCTCGTCGAGCACCCCGGCCGACGGCTCGGTTACCTGGTCGGCGCACTCGCCCCCGAGTCGTTCGAGGGAGGGCACGGCGACCAACGCGCCCCGCACAGCATCGTCCTGCCGCCATTCGCCGACCGTGCGGCCCTGGTGATCACGGAGCGATACCTGCCCGCCTATGAGCGTGCCGTCCACGCCAGGCGGCTCGCGGCCGTCACCGAGGCCCTCGACCGCATTCGCGCCGAGCACGACATCTGGACCACCACCACCTCAGGCCGGTACAGCGAGGCCACCTCCCCCGACACCACGGCGCTCGGCAAGGCGGCCGAGACGTTCTTGAACCGGGTCCGGGCCGAATTCCTCGGCGTCATGCAGCACGCTCCCGCGCTCCTCGACCGGTGCCGTCCCCCGGCCACCGGCCGGCCCGAGGACGCCCGGATCCTCGCGCGTCTGGCCGACACCCTCATCGACGCCGAGAGCGTGGACGAGGACACCTCGCTCACCCGGCTGGAGCGGAACGCCCGGCTCTGGCCGGCCATCGACACCTGGCTCACCCACAGCGAACCGTTCCTCCGCCAGGCTCGCGCCGCAGCGCCTCGCCGACGGCACCCGCGACTGGCCGCCGCCCCGCCACTCCGAGCCCTCCCCCAGGGCCGTCATGCACCCCGCCGCTGATTCATTCCGCTTCCACCGCAAGGAGAACCGCTCTTTGGAGCCCGGCACTCATTTCGTCTTCGGCACTCACACGGACCACGGCTTCGTCGCCGCCTTCACCTCTTCCATGCCCGCCCACTTGGCGGCCTGGTTCCTCACCCGGGAGCAGTTCGAGCCCGTCCTCGACACCCCCGGGCTGTTCCGGCTCACCGAGCCCGAGCGCGACGGTCCGCGCCGCACCCGCCAGGCCGTCCACGACCTGCGCCGCCACGGCTACACCGTGTACGCCGACCACGCCCTCGATCCCGCAGTCTCGTCCTCCCCACCGCGCCCGGCTCGGCCGAACGGGCTGATGGAACGCCGCAGCCGCCTGGCACAGGCAGCGGCCGGCCGCTCCCCGCAGGGCGGCACGGCACCCACCACCGCGCCGCCCACCACACGTCCGGTCCCGCCGAAGCCCACCTACGCACCCACCGCCCACCTGCCCGCCTCCACCACCGGGCGGCGCCGGTGAGGCCTGACGCCGAACCGATCCGCATCACCCGTGGCCAGGGCGGCGAGGTCGACGTCGATGGCGTTCTCGACTCCCTGGCCGGAGACATCCTGCGCCGGGCGGGCTTTCTGTTCGAGCCCTCTCTGCGCGGCCACTGGATCCGGCTCCCGTTCGACATGGGGCGCGACTGGGAGAACCGGCGCGCGACCTGGGCCGCGGAGATGCTGACCATCGCCCGCTACCCGGTACGCCTCGCCCCCGACCTGCGTGCCGACGCCTCCGAGAGAACCGCACCCCCTGGACCGGCGCCTCCACCGGCCATGACCGCGCAGGCTCCTCCCGGCCGCCGGGCCCGCCGCTGAGCCACGCCATGGGGCCGAGGTGGCCCTCCAGGACGGTCCGGGTGATCGGGGGACGGTCCCACAGGGCGAGGAGTTCGTTGGCCAGGGCCACGATCGGGAGCGGGGCCTGGTCGCCGTGGACCTCGATGGCGGCGGCCGACAGGCCGCGCGGCACGGCCCGGGCGTCGAGGAGGGCGCGCCACTGCCGCGGTCCGAGTTTCAAGAACTCCAGTCCGGTCAGCTTGGCGATCTCCAGCGGGTCGGCGAGCGTGCCGGGATAGGCGGTCAGGGTCCGCAGGCGCGGCAGTCCGGTGACGGGGGCGAGGCTGAGCGGCTCGCCCTCCCACACGCCGATGGACAGGACCTCCAACTCCGGGTGGGCGGCGGCCTCGACACTGCCCAGGCCGACGATGTTGACCCGGGCCACGGTCGGCGGCTGGTCCCCGCGCGGGCCGCGGCGCCCTTCGCCGTACCCGTTCACCACCAGGTCGGTGAGGGAGTCGGCGAGCAGGTCGGCGCCGATGCTCTGCTCGTGGTCGAGCATGATGACCTGCCCGGTGTGCCCGCGTGGGCCCGGTGTCAGGTCGACGGCGATCAGGTCGCCGCCGCCGCTGTCGCCGAAGACGATCCAGCCGGGCGAGCCGACCAGGCACTGCACCGCGGCGTCCGGTGGCGTGACGGCCGCCTTCACCGCCGCGAACTCCCAGGGGCGCGGGCGGGACCGCACGTCGGCGACGCACAGGTGCTCCAGGGCGAGGAGTTCGCAGCCGACCGCCCGGGAGACGCGCTCGGCCGCCTCGTAGTCGCCGTCCCAGTCCTCCCAGCCCGCCCGGACCACCCGGTAGAGCGCCTTGAGTTCCTCGGGCAGCGCGAC
>NZ_JADEYH010000052.1 GCF_017114865.1 Streptomyces verrucosisporus
GCGACGACCTGGACGTTCATGCCGTGCTTCCGGTGTTTGTGGGAGTAGTACGGCTCGTCCGCGGCGATGCGGTCGATGGGGATGAGCGTGCCGTCGACGATGACGAAGTCTCCTTCGCCCAGGCCGACGAGTGCCTCCTGCAGGCCGGGCACCCAGGAGGCCAGAACCTCGAGAGTCTCGTCCACGTACCGCCAGGCGGTCGCGGTGGAGATCCCGAACCCCGCCGCGAGCTGGACCAGCGTCTCGTTCTTGCGCAGGTGCACCAGCGCCAGCAGAGCCTGGTGGAAACAGCCCGGCTTGCGCCACCGCGTGCCGCGTTCACGCCTTCGGGCATAGATCAGCCACGAGACGTGCTCGACCAGCTCATGCGGGACGCCGAGCGTGGCTCGATACGGGACCAAGCGAGGCTCCTCGGACAAAGCGTGGTGCGTAGAGAACACCATCGCAACGACCAGGAGCCTCGCCTCGTCACACCACCCAGCTGACCTGCATCATCATGCCTACAGGGCAGGATGAAAACGGTTCAATAAGACCTACTCCGCACCCTCATGGAGGGTGACGTCAAATTCAACTGCATTGAATTCCATCACCCCCGGCCCATCACTACAGGAGAATTTATAACGGCCGCGGCCGCGGGTTTCACAGACAAGCCCCGCACTGCCGAGCCATGCCTCTCTTTCACCGAATCGACCACGCCAACAATTCCATACAGAAAGACCTGCTTCCCCTCTTCCAGTGACCCGAAAATCAACTTCCCTAGGAGCTGAATCCATCCAGAGGACAATTCCGGAGTGGCGCACGCCGTTGACCTCCAGTTCACCCCCCTTGACTTCCAGACAAATCCCCTGCACTGGTTCGCACTTAAAGTTCCGAACGAAAATAAACCCAGAACTCCCCCCCTCTTCAATTGGAATTTCGTACGCCATTCGAACGGTTCGTCCGCCGACATTGACAGGCTTCCCCTCCGATGCGCGAAACAATTCATCCAATCGGGGAAAGTTTTCCTCGCTCATCATTACCTCTTTTTCAGTTGGCGGTATGGGTCACGGAGTGCATGTTCTTTGGGCCAACGCGGCGTCAACAGCATTCCGCCATCTCGGTTCGGTATCGGCTCGTGGCTCAACTCCATAGATTCCTTGGTGCCGTCTGGTGTCATACGCTGCGGAGCTGAACCACGCTTCATGCGAGCCACGTTTGCTGCTCCCCACTGATCCGCTGCATCCGGCTCTGCAGCCTCATTCTTCCAGAACCGCTTCCGCATGGTCGAGAGCGTTGGAGGCTTTCCGTTTCTACCAGGGAGAGAGTAGTCGTCACCGACGCGCCACCTCTTGTATGATCCTGCAGTCCTTGCGCCGGCCCCGGCTATACCCGCCCCTACAGTAGGGCCAGCCGTGATGCCTCCGCCATCATGCCCCACTAGGGATTCAACAAATCCAGGGGGAGAGTTAAAGAGTTCAAAAGTAAAGAAAGCGCGCTGCTCTCTAGTGCACTCCAGTACAGCGTAACAAACATCACTCCCTGCTATAGCCGCATGCTGGATAGGGGCTAGACCCGCGTAAGCGCGATTTGCCGAGATGGCCTTGTAGGCACGACTGAAAGCCTGCTCGAAACCATCCGGTTCGGGGCCAGGGATTTGCAGGGCTTCGAACCAAGTCACATCAGCATTAGAGGAGGAATTTCCGCCGCCGCAATTGCTGTTGCATGGGTGGTTTCTCGTGGGGGTTGGTGCGTTCCCGAGGGTTTTTCCGTTTCCGCCGTGGTGGTCAGGCTCGGGCATAGGGTCACCGTCGTCGGGACATGCCTCTTTGCCTCCGCCGCAGTCGAGCCCGAGTCCAGTGGGGTCCGAGAAAGTGAGGGGGTTGTTGATGCTGTAGCTGTAGCCGTTGAGGGTTTGGGCCTTGTCGGTTTCCAGGAGGGGGTCGACGCTGATGAACTGGCCGATGTCTGGGTCGTATTGGCGGGCGCCGATGTGGGTGAGGCCGGTGGTGGCGTCGTCGGTTTTGCCGAGGAATCCCTTGTCGTCGGGCCAGGTGCCTCCGGTGGGGGTGCCGCGTTCGGCTCCGAAGGGGGATGTGTAGCGCTTGGTGAATTCCTGGGTGCCAGGTGTGATGGCCAGGCTGGAGGTGTTGTGGTGGTCGCTGATGAGGTAGGTGAGTTTGTTGGTGCCGGAGGCGTTGGTGCGGACGGCGACGGTCAGGTCGCCGGCTGCGTAGTGGCGCTGGGCCCAGGTGGTGCCGTCGGCGCGGAGGTGGAGTTCGGTGGCTCCGGCGTACAGCACCCGCTCGCCGTCCTCGGTGTCGCGGATGAGGAGGGTGCCGTCGGCGTCGTAGAGGTAGTCGGTGGAGGTGGCGTCCTCGGTGAGTTGGGTGAGTCGGCCTTCGCTGGACCAGGTGAGGTCCTGGGCGGCGGCCTCGCCGGGGCGGGTGCGGGTGTTGCCAGTGGCGTCGTAGGTGTAGGTGCGATTCGGGTTGGTGCAGTCGGCACCGGTGGTGGTGCTGGTCAGGGTGTGGGGTTGGTCGCCGGTGTAGCAGTAGGTGGTGGTGGTGTCGCCGGTGGTCTTGTGGACGGTTTCGCTGGCGCGCTGGCCGGCGTCGTTGTAGGTGTAGCTGGTCCAGTAGGGGGCCGGTCCGGAGAGGCTGTCGGCACTGCGGGGGTCGGCGCAGTTCTGGGAGGCGGGGGTCCAGGCTTGGGTCAGGCGGCGGTGGCCGTCGTAGGCGAAGCACTGGGTCTCGGCTGCTCCGGTGCCGCCCAGGGTGGTGGGGTCGGTGATGGAGGTGACGTTGCCGGCGTCGTCGAAGGCGTAGTTGAGGTCCTGCAGCATGTACGGGTGGGTCTGGTCCGTGACGTGGCTGCGGGTGAGCCGGCCGGTGCCCTCCTCGAAGGTGTTGGTGATGTAGGTCTTCTTGTGTCCCTCGACGCTGGCAGTGCCGAGGGTGAGTTGCTGGGCCTGGCCGAGGGCGGAGTAGTCGACGTCCAGGAGATAGCCGGTGGCGCCGCCGATGGAGGTGACGCCGCCCAGGTCGTTGTACTCGTAGCCGATGATCTCCGAGGGCAGGCCGCCGAGGGCGGGCTCCCTAGTGTTCTGGAGGGTGCCATCGAGGTTGTAGTAGCTGGCGTACTCCAGCGTGGCGGGTGCGCCGGCCTGGACGAAGGGATCGGTATCAGGCAGTTCCAGGGCTGCGGCCGTGGGGCGGTAGAGGCTGTCGTAGGTGGTGACCTTTTTGGTGTAGGCCTGACCGTTCACGCCGCCCACGTAGCGGGTGGAAGAAGCGGGCTGTCCCTTCAGGACGGTGTCGTAGGTACGGGAGGTCAGCTGGTTGGCATCGGTCTTCTCCCCGGCCCAGGTGCCGGTGGTCCGCCCGAGGTCGTCGTAGGCGGTCAGGACGCTCTTGCCGCGGGCATCGGTGGTTTTGACGGCCCGGTCGAGGAGGTCGTAGACGGTGGTGGTTTCGCCCTTGTCCGGGTCGTCGGCACTGACCTGGCGACCGAACAGGTCATAGCCATAAGACCACCGGGCACCGTCGGGGCCGGTGATGCTCTTCTGCTGATCGTCCAGGGTGTGAGTGAACTTCACCGAGGCATACGGCAGGCTGGGACCGGTGCCGTAGTCGGCATCGGCCGGAGCCTCGCCAGCGTACTCGCGGGTCTCCACAGTACGCCCGCGGGCGTCGGTTATGGTTCGCTGCGCCGAGCCGCCGTCCAGGGCGGTGGTGGCGGTGGAGTCACCGGTGTAGCTGGTGGTGATCGACCACTTCTCCACCCCGCCGACGTACAGGGTGCTGGTGGTCGGCCGTCCGGCGCCGTCGAAGACGGTCTCGGTCTGGCGGGGGGCATCGCCGTACTCGGCGCGGGTGTAGGTGCCGTTGGGGGTGCTGGTGGTGTCGAAGATGTCGGCGTAGTTCTCGTAGGCCAGGCCGCGGGTGTTGTAGCGGGTGTCGGTCAGCAGCCGCCCGCCGTCCGGGGTCGGGGACTGGGACTGCAGCGGGCGCAGCAATGCGTCGTAGAGCGCGTAGCTGGTGTTGTAGGTGTCCCCGTCTCTCTTCAGCGCTGAGGTCGACACCCAGGACGGTTCGGTGCTGGAGAGGTGGTAGGCGAACTTGTGGTTCGGGTTGTCGATGCTGCTGACGCGGTTGGGCAGCCACACCTGGGTCAGGCGGCCAAGGGCGTCGTAGCTCTGTTCGGTTTTCTTCGAGTTCGCGTCGTAGGTGCGCAGCGGCACTCCGCGTCGGGCGTCGAGGAAACTGACGGTGCGGTGTCCCAGGGGGTTGGTGACGATGGTCCTGGTCAGCGGACCGGCCTCGGCAGGGGTATAGGCGGTGGTGGTGGACTTACCGGCGGCGTCGGTAACCGATACCGGACGGCCGAGGGCGTCATAGGACGTGGTACCGACTGTCTGCCAGCCGGTCGGGAGACGCTCGCCGGCGAGGTCGGCGGTGGCGGCGTAGCCGGTGGCCCGGCCGGCCCAGGTGGGCGCGCCCTTGGCCGGCGTCTGGTCCGCGCTCCAGCCGGTGGCCTGGGGATCGTCGTAGACGATGGCAGCGTCGTTCAGGACATCACCGCGGGTGGCCGAGGTGGCCGGCAGGTTCAGGCTGGTGTCGGTGGTCGAGCAGGAGCGGCCGACGGTGCGGGTGCGGGAAACCAGGCTGGTCAGGCCTTTGTCCTCGTTGCGGGCGTACCAGGTGCGGGTGCAGGTCTCGTCCCCGCCCTTGCCCAGCTCGCCGGAGTCACTGACCCTGACGGGCATGCCGTAATCGTCGAAGCCCGTGGTCACTGCCCGGGAGCGCCAGGTCTGGGAGGCGGTCAGGTAGGTGTAGGTGGTGGTCTTCTTCGTGCGCACGTAGCGGGCGATGTGGTCGCCGGCGCCGGGCGCGTCTTGGCGGGCGGTCTCGTCCGACCATGGGTCGTGGACGGTTGCGCTGATCGCGGTGGCACTGTCGTAGACGACCTGCTGCCGCAACCGCCCGGCATAGGGGGCACCGTCGGTGATGGTGGCGGCGCCCAGGTCGGGCGAGGCCAGCGGGGCGAGGGTGACCGAGCGGGTGGTGCCGTCCTTGCGCTTGTCCCCGTCCATGCCCTGCAGGTACAGCGAGACGGTCTTGGAGCGCGTTCCTCCCGCTGCTCCGGTGTGGGCGGTCACCTTCCGGTAGCCGCGCCAGTCCGACCAGGTCCGCTCGTCCTGCGGGGTCAGCGGGTCATCGCTGTAGTGCCAGGCCGCGCCGCTGTAGGTGTAGGCGTACTCGACGGCCTCGTTGTGCCCGGTGGGGTCGGAGACGACCACGGCCAGGACCCGGTACTTGTGGAACCAGTCCACCGAAGCGTCCGAGGAGCCGTTGATGTTCCAGTACTGCGGATAGCAGGAACGGGTGTTGGTGTCCTCAGCCGCACCGATGACCTCGCTGCGCACGCACTCGGGCGAGGAGAGGGTGACCTCGGTGATGGCGCCGGTCTCCGATGTGACGGTGGCAATGCGCGGGCGGGTCAGCGGCAGGATGTCATCGGTGGCGTCCACCCTGTTGGGGCGCATCTGGTAGGTGAACGAGATCGGGCTCAGCTCGATGGCGTCGGTGCTGGCCTTCCCGGTGCGCTTGATCGACGTCAGGGTCAGCACGTGGTCGCTGCTGTCGCCGATGTCACCGCCGTCGAGGTACTTCTGGGTCAGAGTCCAGGAGTCCACCGGCTCGTACTTCGCCGAAGCCGCCGACCAGGAGTGAGTGTGGACGCCGGTCAGGCGCTTACGCGTGAAGAACGATGGTCCGACCGCATCGCAATCGGTGTCGCCGTCGGAGCAGATCGAGTCGAAGGGGACGTCCGGCCAGTTGTCGGCGGTGTCCTGCGTCAGTGACGCACAGTCGGCGGCGGTGCACCGCTCGGCATAGGAGAAGGTGACCTTCGCATCGGCGTCGTCGGTGAACAGCTCGCCCTTGCGCAGCCCGTACTTGATCTCCTTCAGGTAGCCGCCGCGGGTGTAGGAGGCGTCGGCGTTGGTGGAGTTGTTCTTGCGGTAGTGGTTGGTCTCCTTGGCATACCAGTAGGTGGCGGCGTTGCCATGGATGTCCTCGACATAGTCCAGGTTCCACCGCCAGGCCTGGGTCAGCGACCGGCCAGCGAAGGTGCTGCCCTTGGAGTAGCCGGGCTCGCCGGAGTCGTCGCCGAAGACCGGGACGGTCCAGGTGGAGTGGGTGCGCTGGTCGGTGGCGCCGTCGAGCTTGTCCAGGCCGAAGACGTAACGGGTTCCGTCGCCGGTGACGACCGTCCAGTGCTCGCCGCTGTCGTCCCCGTTGTCGGCGCCAGTGGAGCGGGTGACCTTCGAGGCGTCGTCCCCCTCCAGCCGCCAGGTGCCGGAGTCGGTGTCCTTCACCAAGCGGTTGGACTTGCCGTTGAGGACCAGACGGGCGTTGTCGTACTTCCAGCACCGGTCGAGAACGTCCGCATGGCCGTCCTCCTCGCAGCTGACGTAGGAGCGCTCGATGTAGGACTCGGTCAGGGAGAAGCCCTCACCCACCGCCGTGCCCTGATTGTTGGTCGTGGCGGTACGGCCATCGATGCTGCCCGAGTCGTAGGACAGAGACAGTGACGGGGTGGGGCCGGCTGCCGCGGGCGGCAGCGTGAAGTTATGGGACCAGGTGAAGGCGCCAGAGCTGCCGCCGGCCTCCCATGAGGAGGACTCCGACAGTTCGGTCGCCGAGTAGTCACCAGTCCCCGAAGGGGACTCGCCCGAGCCTGCGGCCGCCGCAGTGAGAGCGAGCACGGTCGCCGACGAGGCGCCGTCGGTGCCCTGCGGGGACAGACCGCTGTCGTTCTCGGCGAGGGTGACCTGGGCGGAGACAGCCTGGGCGGTGATGTCGTTGTCGGATTTCAGCGGAGTCTGGGTGCGGCACTTCGCCTTCTGCGGTGTGGTCAGCGCGCAGGCGGGCAGCTGTACCAGGCGCAGCCGCTGTGCCCAGCCGCCGCCGATGGCGCTGGCAAAGGCGCTGTAGTCGATGCTCACCTTCGCCCGGCCCGCCGCGTCCGCCTCGGCGGTCAGCAGCACCCCGGTGACTCCGGCTTTCCGGGCGGTCTTCTGGTCCAGCACCGTGACACGGGCCTCGGCTGGCCCTTGGGGCTTGGCCTTAGCCTTGGCCTGTGGGCTCACGGTCACCGGCAGGCCTCCGGGAGAGGTCTTGCCCGGCTTGCCCACGGCGATAGGCACTGTCGCCTTGCCGGGTTTGGGCCATGACGCCTTCTGTTCGGCTTGGGCGCGTTTGGCCTGCTTGGCATTGGCCGCCTTGGCCTTGGCGGCCTTCTCCCGTGCCTTCTTCGCGCCCAGGCCGGTGACTTCCTTGACCTTGGCCACGCGCTGCTCGGGAAGGTCGGGGCGGCCGAGCCCACCCTCCTTCGCCTCGGCCATCGGTGCCAACCCGAGCGGCACCACCAAGGCCAGCGACACCACCGTCGCCACAGACCGCGCCCTGGGAGGCTTCCGCCTCCACAAGGGTCTCTTAGAGTTTTTTATGCCAAAAAACACAGCTGTTCTTTCCGTCCTGTCTCGCGGGAAGAGGGGGGGAGGTATGCCGTGGCCGGTGCGGTCACGGCATACGGCATCGGTGTGGGCGGCGCCGACCGCGCCGCCCACACCGATGCGGTGCGTCAATCGCCTACGCGGGCTTCCATCTGCCCGTGGCCGGCCATCGCGCCGGCCCACAGCCGCACATCGGTGATCCGGCCCGGCAGGTGGTGCTGCCAGGTACCGCTGGTGAAGCCCCGGCCGACCACGAAGTCGCCTGAGCCGACCTTGGCGGTGAACTCCCGCGCATCTCTGTTCTGGTTGTAGCCGAGGTAGAGGCTGATCTGGCCGGCCTGCGCGTCGAAGATGCCCGTCAACCGAACCTCGCTGTCCAGTGCGGCCGCCTCGGCGGAGGGCACGGAGCTGAAGGTGCCGTCGGTGTTGAGCCGGCCGAAGTGCCAGTTGCCGACCGGAACGGTGTGCTCTTCGAAGGTCTCCTCGTCGAGCACCGTTTTCTTGTCGGTCAGCTGGTACCACAGGCCCCACGCCGATCCGTCGGCGGTGCGCTGTCCCAGCACCTGGCCGATGTAGCCCACCGGCTTGGCCAGGATGTCGGCGCCGTCCAGTTCCACCTTGGTGGTCACCGTGAACGAACCGGTGTCGTCCACCAGCGGGCCCGTGGCCGAGGCCGCGTCGTCCACACCGTCCAGCACGATCGCCTCACCGTCCAGCAAGGCCCCGCCGGTCAGCGCCAGGCTCCTGCCGTAGCCGGAGGTGGTGTCCGCCACGGTGGTGCCGCTGCCGGTGGACGGATCCCAGTGCGCCACCAGTTCCACCCCCGCGTGCCCCTTGGAGATCATCAGCCGCGCATCGTCGGCGATCTCCTCGTCTGACAGAACTCGCTGCCAGACGGTGACCTCGTCAATGGAGCCGGAGAAAAATTTTTGGTAGTTTCCCGCCCACTTGTAGCGACCGATCTGAAGACCGCCGTTTGATGACCATGATCCGGCCGAAGAAGCGGTTCCCTGCAACTGACCGTTAACGTATAGCTTCAGTTTATTGTCAGCAGGGTTGTAAGTGCCTGCCAGGTGCGTCCAAGCTCCCACCGTGGCAGGTTTCAGCGCCGCTTTACCCCAGTACGCACTCCCCGTGTCCTCGTCTTTCTCCTTCACTCCGAAGTACCAGGTGTCATAGGGCTTTTCGTATGTGAGAACAAAGGGGCTGTAGTTTTGGCCGTCTTGGGACAAGATCACGCCTGTGGCGTCTTTGTCGTCCAGCCGAACCCAAGTAGAGAACGTGTACCCTGACCGCGTCTCCAGTACTGGGCCGGCGGTCGCCGCATAGGCGCTGGTGCCGTTCAGCGCGAGCCCTCGGTCGGTGACCGGGGTCTCCAGCGGTACGCCGTCAGTATCGTGGGTGATGACTCCGCGGCGCCCGCGGTCGTCACGCGCCGCGCCGCCGTAGAGGGTGGCGTCGTGCTGTGCCGCGCCGCCGCCTGTGCCGGAATCGACGGCCGCTCCGCTGGCTTCGTCGAAGTGCCAGCGGCCCACCGGGGCATCACCCGCTTTGACCAGGAAGTCGACGACGTTGGTCTCGCCATCGCGGCCCAGTTCGTCAAATGCCTTTACGTAGACCCGGTAGGTCCCCGAACGGGTTGGTGTGATCTTTGGTGAGGCGGTCGCGCCGTTCAGCTTCGCCGACCAGGTGCCCTCCGCGCTGATCTTGTACTGGTAGGCGGTGTTGGAGTCTCCCTCGGCGGGGCCGAACGTCAGGGTCGTTTCGACTCCGGGGCCGCCGTGCGCGGCGCAGTCGTTGGGGGTGCACTCGGTGTACGGGGAGCCGATGGCGACCGTGGGTGGTTTCGGGGCGGTCGGGTCGACGGTGAAGTAGCACCAGCCGGTGGTCGAGGCGTTGGACGGCCCGGAGAGGTAGCTGTTCCCGCTGTTGTAGTACGAGCGGACCCAGGCCCGGTACCGGTAGAGCGTGCCCTCGGTCAGCGTCGACCACGACCTGGTTAGTGCGCGATTGTCGCCCACGTATCCGGTGGACGGGCTCAACTGGCTGATGCCGACGGGCGGGGTGTCGGACCAGGTGCCGTCACCGTTCTGGTGGTCGATGTCGAAGTAGATCCGCAGCTGTGCTTCGTTCTCCCCGCCCGAGGCGGTCTGGGTCGTGGCCTTCAGGGCGGGTGTGGGGTCGGAGATGACGGCCGGGTCGGAGGCGTCCTTCTCGCACACCGTGCCCGAGCCGCTGGCCACGCCGATGTTGGTGGGCTTGGCCGGCAGGCCGACGTAGTCGACGGCGAGGACGGCGTCGTTCTTGAACCGCTTCCAGGCCGAGGTGTCGGTCTCGTCGTGGGCTTTGATCATCAAGGTGAGGCGGGAGAACTTGCCGGCGGCGAAGTCCCGCACGGTGGGGGTGAGGTTCTCGTTCGACTCGTCCGGGTTGTCGTTGAACTCGATCGGCGCGTCCGGGGAGTCCGGATCGCACAGTGAGCCGCGGCCGGCGGACACGTAGCGGTCGACCATCAGGTCCCAGCCCATCGGGCGGGAGGCCCAAGTGGTGGAGGAGGAGATGTTGTCCTTGGTGCGCACCAGGTCCACCCAGCGCGGATCGCACTGGAACGCCCACGGCTCGGTGACGCGGAAGGTGGCGTCCAGGACCTTCTTGCCCTTCAGACTGGCCGGGGAGAACTCGAAGTACAGGCGCTGCACGTAGCCCGGTCCGCAGTAGTAGCCGTTCCAGGAGCCGCACTTGCCCACTCCCTTGCCCATGCCGTCGCTGCCGTTGCCCCAGCCGTAGGACTCGTAGCCGTCGTTGCGCAGCAGGGTGCGCTCGGACTCGCCCCAGGTCACCGTCGGGTCGATGTAGAGGGGGAAGGCTTCAGGGGCAGTGGCGGTCAGCATCTCGGGGTCCGGCACCACGGTGAGGGTGTCCTGGGTGACCTCGACATCCATCCGGGTCACCGTGTCACCCGGCCCCGGCTCGGCCTCACCACTCGACGCCGCGTCGACCGAGCCCTCCGTCGTGGCCGCGCTCTGCAGCGCGGCTCCCGAGGGGGTGGTCTGCTGCTCACCGGCGGCTCCGGCGGAGTCCCACATCTGGGCGGGCGGCGCTCTGAAGACCGTTTTGCCGTCCGCGTCGACGGCAGCCAGGTTCCCTGCGGACCCTTCCCGGACTGTCAGCTCGCTGGTCTCAAGGGTGTAGTCGATGCGTTCCAGTTCCGGGCTGGCGGCCGCCTCGGGGGTCTTGACCAGTAGAAGGTGCCTGAAACCCTCGGTGGAGGCGGTCACCTGCAGATCGACGTCCGGCAGGACCTCGCGGTACAGGGCGCTGGTGCCGTCCAGTTCCGGTTCCGGCAGGTTCCCGGGCCAGCCCAGTTCCAGCGACCGCCCCCGGTTGGTGATCTTGGCCAGAGGGTCATTGTCGCCGCCGCCGGAGAAGACCATCTCCGCGGCCGATGCCTTCGGCCCCACGGTGCCGTCCGCCCGGGCCTCCAGCGTCGGGTCCGGCGCCTGCCATCCGCCGTCCGGCGTGGCCACCCGCACCGGCACCGAGGATTCCTCCAGGGTGAAGGTGAACCCGTCGGGGTTGGCGAACACCGTCGTGCGCTCGGACCGCTCGCTGGTGACCTCCACCCGCTGGCCGCTCTGCTGCGCCTCCGCCAGGGCCTGCTGGCCTTCCGACAGCGCCGGGGAATCCTCCGTCACCGTGGTGGCCTGGGCCAGCGAGATCGGCGCCATCGATGACAGCGCTACCGCGAGCGTGACCCCAGCGGCCTCGAGTATCCGTCTTCGAGACCGTCGTGCCGTGTTCACGGCACGACGGTCTCGCTTCATCCCCACCACAGGCCCACCCCAGCTCTACAAGATCTTCAAAGACCGGGAGACCTTACACGGTGCGTATATGGACACGTCAAGGTGAGTAACGCTTTGCGATCAAGGTCGCGGCCACCATCGCCACTCAACGGGTTCGCCCTCAACCTAT
>NZ_JADEYH010000053.1 GCF_017114865.1 Streptomyces verrucosisporus
CGACATGACTCTCCAGGGCAGAGGTGGTGGATACCGGTCGACATGCGCGCGTCCCGGGCGACGGAGCCGGGAGTGCCCGGCCCCGTCGCCGACGGTGGTCGCGCGCTTCCGGCGCGGGGCCGGAAAGAGGGGTGGTTCCGAGCCGGATCAGCGGTCCGACGCCCTCGTCACCGCGACGTACCGGTCTTGCGGAAGATCCAGTAGTCGGCGCTCTCTTCGGCGATGTAGTGGGCGTCCCTCAGCCTGAACTCCAGGGAGGCCTGGGCGGCGACCTTCTCGGACCCGGCGAAGTCCTCGAAGCCTGTCTCGACCGCGTAGCTGCCGCGGGTGGAAACCGCGATCAGGCCACCGGGCAGGGCGTACTCGATCAGGGTGAGCAGCGCCGTGGGACGCACATGTCCGAGTGTGAACACACCGCTGCTGACCACAATGCCGTACTGGTCCAAGCGGTCGTCGCGCCGGGGCACCGAGAGGTCCACACCGCCGTAGACCTTCCGGTACGCATGGGTCTTGAGCGCCTCGGCCGCCATGTTCTCCGAGAGGTCCACACCGTCGATCACGTAGTCGCCCAGACTACGCAGGACGCTGCCGACGAGACCGGTTCCGCAACCGGCGTCGAAAACGGTCGTGTCCGGTGTCCCGTAGGCGGAGGCGAGCAGGTGCACGAGGTTGGCCGCGATCCGAGGTGCCACCCATTTCTGGTCCGCCAGGTCCACGTCGTACCGCGTCGCCCAGTCCTCATAATACTTCTTCAGCCCCGGGGAGTTGTCGAAGAACACATGGGACTGCTTGACGTTCGCGAAGGAGTTGCTCACGGGAATCCCTCCCTGTCGGTCCGGCCAATGGTTGCGACTTTCCTTTTCCTGCTCTTTCCTGTTCCGCTATGTCACCACGGGTACGTCCGACGCACCGGGTTTCTTCTCAGCGCCGGCGCCGTCTCCCCGCAATCGGGAGTTCTTCATGTCGAACACCATGTAGACAGCGATTCCGGCAAGAATGAACACGGCACCGCCGACCTCCGCCCAGGTGGGCACCCTTCGTTCCGCCGGGAGGCTCAGGATCGCACCGAATATCGTCTCCGTTGCGAGCAGCGGTCCGACCAGGGGAACCGGGATGCCCTGAGCCGCCTTCACCCAGATATACGTGCCCCACCAGGAACCGATGACCCCGAGGAACACACACCAGAATATGATCTTGAACAAGGGGTAGGGGGAGAAGGTTTCCTCGGGCGTCGTGGCAATGGCGAAAGGCAACAGGAGCATGGAGGCACCACCTGCTCCCATGGCCACCAGCGCTGCCCATATCTTGGGGTCCGGCTTCGTTTCCCAGGTGCGTTGCGACTGAGCGTTGCGGACAACGAAGTAGGACCAGGTGAGCATGGCCATGAGGGCCAGCAGGATACCGAGGAGTGATTCCTGCGCGTGCCCCGAAGGCCTTCCGTGAATGAAGTCCGCGGCACTCAGAAGGGTGAGTCCGGAGAGAATCAGCAGGACCGGAGCGACCAGTTCACTCCACGACATGCGTTTTTCCGCAAAATTACCGGCCACCGCGATGGTGATCGGAGAAGAACCCACAATCACTGCGGTGATGAACCCGCTGCCCGTGGTGGCGGAGTACGAGACGCATATGTAGAAGACGAAGTACCCCACAAAGCCTATGTAGAGGCCGAACAGGATCCTTCGCATCGGCATCGTCTTGAGCCGGTGCCGGCCTCTGCACAGAACGTACAGGCCACACAGGCCGAACAAGGAGTACCGGCCGGTTACCAGGAGCAGTTCGCTCGCCGGCTTGACGGCGGCCGGGGCGGGGAAGGCGAAGGCCCACAGCAGGGCGGCCGTCAACGCCGCTGCCACGTTCTTCTGCGTGCTTCCCATCACGTGGTCGCTTCCGGCGCGGTCTTCCGGTCGACGGTGAAACCGTTCTGCATCAGCCAGTCCTGGTTGTAGATCTTGGATATGTACTTGCTTCCGCTGTCCGGCAGAACGGTGACTACCGCGGCCGGTCCCGTCAGCGATCGGGCCACCTGCACGGCGCCCCACACATTGGCGCCCGAGGTGCCGCCGCAGACAAGGCCCTCACGTCTGGCCAGGTGCTGACAGGTGGCGAAGGCGTCAGCGTCGGTGAACTGAATCACGTCGTCGACGACCGAGAAGTCCATGCACTTCGCCAGATGGTCCTCGCCGGCGCCCTCGACGAAGTACGGGGCGATCTGCGAGGAGTCGACGACGCCTTCGTGGAAATAGCGGTGGTAGATGGAGCCCACCGGATCGAGCAGGACGGATGTCACGGAAGGATTCTTCGACTTCAGGAACCGTGAGGTCCCGGATATCGTGCCGCCCGTGCTCCCCGACGCGACGAACGCCGTCACCGACCGCCCGAGCTCCTCCCAGATCTCGGGCCCCGTCGACCGGAAGTGGGCTTCCGCATTGAGCGGGTTGTCGTACTGGTTGAGCATGAACGAGCCCCGCGTCTCCGCGTGGATGCGCCTCGCGCACGTCACATAGTGCTTGTCCGATTCCGGTGGGACCGAGGTCGGGCAGACGATCACCTCGGCCCCCATGGCGCGCAACGCGTCCTGCTTCTCCTTGCTCACCTTGTCCGGCATGGTCAGGATCGCGCGGTAGCCGCGTGTCGCCGCCATCATCGCGATCGCCGCGCCGGTGTTTCCGGAGGTGTTCTCCACGATGGTCGCTCCGGGCCGGAGCAGACCGCGGTGTTCGGCGTCATCGAGGATGTAGCGAACGATCCGGTCCTTGATGCTGCCCCCCGGATTCATGAACTCGGCCTTGGCGAATATCCGAACACCGGCCGGAACATCGAATGTGCTCAGTTCGACGAGAGGCGTCTTGCCGATGAACGACTGGACATTCATGCCGACTCCTTGCTGAGTATGGAAAACGATGCCGGAGGTCCGCTTCGGCGGACGCGTCCGAACACCGGGACAGCGCTTCCCCGGTACCCTTGTCGTCCGCCGCCGGCCGTCAACGCACCGAAGAGGAACCGAAGGCCGGTCAGAGGGCGGAATCGGGAATCTTCACCGAGTCGAGGATCGCGACCGTGTGACCGACCTTCTCCCCCTTCTCCACCATGGCCAGGGCTTCCAGCGCCGATATCTCGAACGGCGCCAGTTCCTCCTCCACCTTCAGGGCCTGCGCCCCGGCGGCCGCGGGCGGCAGGCCCTCAAAAGCATCGCGCAGGACGTTCACCGGGTAGAAGTGGAACGGTCCCAGCCCCTCCCTCTCCCATTGGGCGTATCCACCGACCACCTCGGTCGGCTCGGACTGAACCTTCCATGTGTAGGTCAGGATGCTGCCGTTGTAGCCGGCGGCTCCGGAGAGGGACAGAATCTCGGACAACGGAATGCGCGCGCCGATCGACGACAGCACGCGCCCGCCCACCCGGAGGAGAGGGTGGGCCTGCTGGAGAGCCAGATAGTGGAGCGCCACGAGGTTCTTCTCCGCGGAGCCGGGGATCTCCTCGCTGCGCTCGGCGATGAAGGTAGAGCTCGTCTGGCCGTCGGCCAGGTCCTCGTTTCCCGCCATCGGGATGTTGGGGAGGTTCTCGTACAGCACGTCGACCTGCGACAACTTGCCGGCCAACGGGGCGAGGAGGTCGCCCACGCCTCCGATCAGTTCGACATCCTTGTCCAGCAGGTTGCTGCGAATGTTTTCCCGTGCATACGCGAGAACGTCCTCGTGAAGATCGGTGAACCCGACGACACGCGCCTGCAGAATCTCCACGGCCGCCAGAGCGTCGAGGCCCGCACCCGTCCCGATCGTGCAGAACCGCGGAGCGAGTACACCCATGTGTGCCAGCGTCTTGAACGCGGGAACGGCGACACTCGCCACCCAGTCGGCCCGCGGGTCATCCACCTTCGGAAGGTAGGAATGGTCCGAGAGTTGGAGCCCTATGGACGACCTGATCCTTTTTGTTTCGCTCAGCTGGAATAACTCGCCGGGCGAAACTACCAGTTCGGCATGGTCGACTCGTGTACCCATCTCGGTCTCCTTAGAGGTGGCGACAGCTACTTCTGCGGGATTCTCCGGCTCGCCCGATCCGACGAAGGACCGACGGGCACACGGAACCGGCCTGCACCGAAGGAACAAACTGCGGTCGGAATTACGCCTCTTCGAGAGGAACGGCGTCCTGCTGCGGTGCCGACTTCACTATCACCATGGCCGGCAAAGACACACAAGGGGCACCCCGTTGCCTGTCGCCAGGCAAGGGCGGCAACAACGGAGCCGGAAGCACTTCGCCGTATGCGACGACCGGCCGCAGGCGCTCTTTCCTGCCATCGCTCCAGACGGCCGGGCCCGTACGGGTCGACCACGATGATCTGCATATCGTCACGAAGCGGACGTCTTCCGTCCGCCAGAAACCCGCCAATTACCAGACATTCGACCGGAAAGCAACATGAAAGAACTTTCAAGCCACCTCGGAGAGACCCCGTTGACACTGCGAAAATCGGCTCCCTAGCATGTATCTATACCGGTTGGTATACATCACCGTCTCTCTCCCGCGAAGGAGATACGCACGTGTTGCTCCAGTTGTCCGGTGCAGCGACCGGCGAGGCCCTGACTGTCTCCAGAGCCCACGTCTTCGGTCGGCCGGGACGCCAACGACACAGCGACCAGTGCACAAGGACGAGAACCGCCGGCCCGTACGGGGGAAGAGAACCCGCGGACCCCCCGCGCATCCTCGATGACACCGGATCGCGATGCTGCCCCTCCCCGAGAGCCGGCCGCGCCGAAGGCCCCGCCGCGGCCGGGATGAACGCCCGGTGACCCTGCTTCAGATCATGCCGGAGGACGCGCCGGAGACGGTGCGGGTGCGAACCGACGACCTGGATCTCATCCACGGGGAGCTGCTCAGGATCGGTGTGCGCCTCACCCGCTGGCGCGCCGCGCACCGGCTTCCGGCCGACGCCGACGACACCACGGTCATGAAGGCGTACGGGAGCCACATCGACCATCTCGGCAACGAGGGCGGCTACCGGATCGTCGACATCGTCCGCATGACTCCCCGGTCGGCCGGTCGGAGTCCGGACCAGCCGGCGTGCCCAGCACGTGAGAGGTTCATGCGGGAGCACGTGCACGACGACGACCTGGTGCGCTTCGTCGTAGCGGGGACGGGCTGTTTCTACCTCCACGTCGCGAGACAGGTGTACGCGTTGCTGTGCACGGCGGGGGATCTGCTGTCCGTGCCCGGCCACACCCCCCACTGGTTCGACGCGGGCGCCCGCCCGAACTGCACGGCGATCCGTTTCTTCCAGCGAACCGACCGCAGCGCCGTCCGGTTCCTGCCGGGCGGCATCGCGTCCCGGTTCCCGGCCCATGACGATCTACTGGCGACTCTCGACGACTAGTTCGGCGCGTCACCAGGACATCCGTGGCCGTCCCCGCCGGTGCGGGGCACGGCCTTCCACTCCTGCCTCTCCCACCAACGGGTCCCGCCGGCTTCCGCGAGGCCGGCCCACAACCGCCGACACGGTCCGGAGTGTGTGATTTGGACTGAACAGGGCCACCGACCGGGCCCGGAGACGGGAACAGCCGTCGCGGCGAACCCGGTTCGATCCGACCGCTTCAGGACAACCGAACAGCTCTGGGGGCTAGACAGTGGTACGAGAACCAGCGCAGAACTCATCACCAGCCCAGCGCGCCCAGGAGATGATTTGCTCTTCCAGTGGAGTACCGGCGTCGTACGGACAGCTGCTGCGCGCTCACCGGAAGAAGCGCGGGCTCTCCCTCACGCAACTCGCCGCCCGGGTGCATTTCGACCC
Organism: Streptomyces verrucosisporus; assembly: GCF_017114865.1. Lineage (GTDB taxonomy): Bacteria > Actinomycetota > Actinomycetes > Streptomycetales > Streptomycetaceae > Streptomyces > Streptomyces fenghuangensis. The sequence goes on from NZ_JADEYH010000053.1 coordinate 5,780, forward strand.
CGGCCACATCAGCAAGGTCGAGACCGGCAAGCGGTCGCCTTCGGTGAGCTTCGCCAAGGCCTGCGATCGGGTGCTCAACGTCGGAAACACCTTCACCGCCATCGCCTCGGCCCTCGAAGCGACGGCTCATCGACAGCAGAACTGGCTCCGGCCCGCCCAGCTCCCCGCCGCGAAAAGGCATTTCGTGGGACGCCACGGCGACCTGCGTCGGCTGGACGGGCTTCTCCGAGGCCATGACCAGGGGCTTGCGGTGCCCGTGACGGTGATCAACGGACCGCCCGGTGTGGGAAAGACCGCACTCGCGGTGCAGTGGGCGCACCGGGCCGTCAACGACGGTCACTTCCCCGACGGCCAGTTGTTCGTCAACCTTCAAGGACCCGAGCCGGGCACCGCGGCCGCGCCCATCGACGTGCTGGCAGGTCTGCTGCGCGCCGTGGGCGTGCCTCCCGATCGGATCCCCGCCGAGCTGGATCAAAGAGCCGCTACCTTCCGGTCCTACCTGCACAGCCGGAAAATGCTCCTGATCCTGGACAACGCTGCGGACGCCCAGCAGATCCGCCCTCTGTTACCCGGGGCCCCGGGGTGCGCCGTCGTGGTGACCAGCCGGTCGCGGTTGCCCGGACTGACGGTCCTGGTGGACGCCGTCTCACTGCTCCTGTCCGAACTGCGCCGACCGGAAGCCGCCCGGCTGATCGGCGCGATCATAGGCCGGGCGCGGGCCGACGCCAATCCGGGTGCGGTGGCCGTGCTCGCGGAACGGTGCGGGCGCCTTCCGCTGGCCTTGGTCCTGGCTGCCGAGCGGATCGTGAGCCGTCAGCACAACAGCGCCGAGCCCCTTGCCGCCGAGCTCAGGACCCGGCGGGCCCGGCTGGACCTCGCCGAGGGGGACGTGGCGCTCCGCGACGCGTTCGAGAGCTCCTACAAGGCCCTCGACGAGCAGAGCGCCCGTGTCTTCCGGGGGCTCGGCCTGCTCCCGGGACGTCTGATCGACGTGGTCAGCACGGCGTCGGTCGTGGGCGTCCCTCCGGAGGAGGCCTCGCTGTCACTGTGCAATCTGGCCGCCGCGCACCTGGTCCAGCGTCATGGTGAGAGCCACTACCGCATGCATGACCTGCTGCGGGCATATGCGGCCGACCTGGCGGGACACCTGACCGACGGCTCCGGGCACGCGATGGTGAAGGCCCCCGTGACCGGCCTGACGCCCACGCCGGCCCCCCTTGCCGCTGCTCCCCTCGTCGTGTAGAAACCCGCAGGCGGCCGGGCCGGCAGACCAGTCCGGACAGCGGGCACGACTCCGGGCCGCCCCTGTGCGCCATGTGGCCGGGGTCCGGCGGGGTCACCCGGGAACCGACTCCTCGATGAGGAGTGCGGCCATGTGCTCGGCACGGTCGATGGCACGGTCCAGCGACCCCATCGAATCGGCGACACAAGCGCCCTCGTGCAGGATCAACACCTGGGCGGCCAGCCCCGCCGGGTCGTCGGCGCGGGCTTCCGCGGCCAGCCCTTCCAGGTAGGAGAGCAGCCATGCCTTCTGGTCACGGGCGACCGCCCGGCCCGGGTGGCCTTCGGGAAGTTCCACGGACGCGTTGAGGAAGGCGCAGCCCCGCGAGTTCCGCTCGCGTATCCATTCGCGCAGGGCGCCGAACGTGGCCAGGACCTTCTCCGCCGGGGATCCATCATGGCCGTTGACATGCTTCACCAGCGTGGAACGCCACAAGCCGTCGCGAGCGCGCAGATAGGCGACGATGAGCTCCTCTTTCGAACCGAAGCAGTCGTAGAGGGTCTTCTTGGTGACGCCTGCTTCCGCCACGATCGCCTCGACGCCGACGGCGCGGATGCCCTGCTCGTAGAAGAGCCGCGAGGCTGTCTGGAGAATCTTCACGCCGGCCGGCGTGAGGTGCCGCTTGCCGTTTCGGCCGACGGTCTCGCTGTTGGCAGTCACGGCTCAACGCTACACCTAACGGTATGGCTGCAACAGCCGCGACACGGAGTGGCGAACACCCGGGGCGGCCCGTGAGCACGGAGCGTTCCGCCTGGCCGGTGAGGTGGGCGACCGCCACGGTGTCACCGCCGTCCACGCCGGTCGTCCACGGCGCCTGTCCGCCACGACATGCCACCGATGGAGCAATGACGGACGCGGCCGGCCGGTTCGGTCCACCGTGTTGCGCCGTAACGCCGTAACGCCGTAACGAGGAGGCCGGATGACCGGGGATCACCACATCGAGGGCATCGTCTTCGACGTCCTGGGCACGATGGTCGACGAGCCCGGAGGGCTCCGCGCGGCCGTGCGGGAGGCGGCCCCCTCATCGGACGACGCTTCCGTCGACCGGCTGCTCAATGTGTGGCAGGAGCACGTTGAGCGCGAGCAGCGCCGTATCGCGGACGGCGTGCGGCCTTACGCCAACTCGCAGGTCGTCGACCGGGAAGCTGCCGAGCGCGTGGCCGGCCGCGTCGGCCTGACCGATGCAGCCGCCATCGACCGGCTGGCCACCGCAGGGCAGCGCCTGCAGCCCTGGGACGACTCCCTCGCCGGCCTCGCACGCCTGGCCGAGCGTTTTCCGGTGCTGGCCCTCAGCAATGCCGGTCACACCTCCCTGCTCCGGCTCAACGCTCACGCGGGACTGCGCTGGCACCGGACCCTGTCCGCCGAGGACGTCCAGGCGTACAAGCCCGCGCCGGAGGTCTACCGGCTCGCGCTCGACGCGGTGGGTTCTCCGCCGGAACACGTGCTCATGGTCGCCGCTCACGCCTGGGACCTCCGCGGGGCCCAGAGGACGGGCATGCGGACCGCTTATGTGCAGCGGCCGGCCGGGGCCCCGCCGCGCAGGGACGACTCGTTCACGTATCGGTCCAGCGGCTTGGAGGAGCTGGCCGCCCTGCTGACGTCGGGATAGTGCCGGAAGCGGCAGGCCCCTGCCCCCTCCGGTGCCCGGCGGACGGGCGGGATGGAAGATCCCTCGCCGCGGCTGCCTGACGCCCCGTCGAACCTTCGCGGTCACAGCACTGGACGCCCCGGTCGTCCCGGCCCGCGGGCCGGGGCCGGGGCCGGGGCCGGGGCCGGGGGTGCTTCGATCCCGCCGCCGGGAACGGCTCGCCTTCGACGACTCGCTCGGGACTGTCGGCTCGCGTGACCTTCACTGCCGCAAGGCCGATACTGCACTCCGTAGGACTCCGGCCGGCAGGACGTCGGTCCACCGCAGGAAACCGACGCGTCGTCACCGGAGCCGGTGCCAAGCCGGCATCACTACCGCCACAGCTCTCCCCCGGCCGCTGCGGACCGCCGGGACCAGAACTACCCGAACCGCCTTGACCAGCAGAGATGCAGGTAGGCAACCCACTCGCCAAGCTTACTGGGAGGCACCTATGAAGATGTTGATCAACTTCTCGTAGTTTGGCGCGGCCGCAGGTCAGGCCCATGCTCGGAGGCCGTTGGTCAGCAAACTCCCAGCATGAGTCAGGAGACGTGCACTTGGCGACCCAGCTCGTCCGCGGAATGGGCAGCTTCTTCAAGAACTGCGCCTGCGCCCGCCAGAACCGTTGCGCCCACCCGTACGCCGTTCGCTACCGCGATGCCGGCGGCCGTCAACGCGAAGAGACCGGGTACGCGACACAGCAGGCGGCGCTCGACCGGCTGACCAAAGTCTACGAGGAGAAGCGGACCGCCCCCCGGGCCCAGGCCGACCTCAAGCGCGAGATCGGCAAGCAGCGCTTCGGACACTACGCCTCCACCTGGCTCACCCGGCAGCGTCATTACGTTCCCGGCAGCGTGCGCTCGGTCACCCAGGTGCTCAACGGCCAGATCCTGCCGGTGCTCGAGTCCCGGCGGATGAACACGTTCACGGCGACGGTCGTCGACGACTTCATCATGTCGATGGAGGAACGTTCCGTCGGGTTGGCAGCCCAGCAGAACGCGTTTGACACCCTGAAGAAGATCCTTCTCGACGCGCGCCGTCGCGGCGGGATCACCTCGGACCCGTTCGATGGCGTCATCCCGCCCGAGTACATCCCCCGCAAGATCACCATCCCGACGCTGGACGAGATACACGCCTTGAAGGCCGCCGGCACCGACGGACTCCGGATCGTCATCGACCTCATGTCCGGCTGCGGTCTACGCAACGGGGAGGCGTACGCCGCGAACCTGGAGCGGATGGTCGCGGACGACGTCTACCGCATCACCGAACAGATCGAGGGAAGGACGCGCGAGCGGGTACCGCTCAAACATCGCAGGGCCGGGGAGTTCCGCGAAACCCCTATGCCGTGGACCGTTCGGGAGTCACTGCTGCGCTACGAGAAGGAGCACGGCACCGACGCGAACGGCTATCTCCTGCGGACTCAGCGCTCCCCGTACTGGGCCCACACCACGCTTGAATACCAGTGGGGCGCCGCCAAGAAAAGGGCAGGCATCACCAGAAGACTCACCACGTATTCCCTGCGTCACTTCTTCGCCTCCAACTGCCTGGCCATGGGGATACCCATCACAGACGTCGCGGAGTGGATGGGGCACAGAAACATCAACATGACCTTCAAGATCTACCGGCATCTCATGCCGGCGTCGATCGGGAGAGCTGCGAAGCTCTTGAACGAGGGCTTGTAACACGAAGGGGGGCGGGTATCGACCCGCCCCCCTTCAGGAGACCTTCTGCTGCTGTGCCCACATGTTCAGGTCAGCGACTTTGAACCTGAGCTTTCCACCGAAGTAGTACCGCGGCAGCCCGTGCCGCTGGGATTCCCGGTACATCCAGCGTCGACTCAAATTGAGGTACGCCGCTGCTTCATCGACCCCCAAGTACCGGCTCGTTCTCTCACCGGACACTCCATGGACCGCCTCGGTTCGGTTCATGCTGAGACCGCCTCGCATGTGGTCTGTACGGCGCCCTGGGTTACTCCGTAGGCGTCGGCACGACGCTCTCGCCGGAGGAGCTTCTTCACATGCGCCTCAGACACCTTGAGAACTCTGGCCAGTCGCAGATCCGGCGTCCTGCTCGCAGCAGCCCATCGGATCAGCTCCTGCCTCTCCGGTCTGGTGAGATACACATCTTTCCCGGCCAGCGCTGCCGCGACCCTGACAGGATCACATCGCAGCTCGAAGCGGCGCCGAATCGCCCTGCGCTCCTCCTCGGTCAGGCCGCCTCGTATACCGGTGGTGTCACCACATTCCAAAGCAGCTTCAAGGCATTTTTCCCCGACAGCGCAGGATGAGCAGATCCCTTTGGCGATGCGAATGCGCTGCTCACTCTCGCGCTTTCCGGGAAAAAACAAATCAGGGTCCTTCACTACCTCAACAGCCGCAGCGCATGCCGCCTCCTCCTGCCAGGCCTGGTCTCCTCTGATACGAGGAGCGGGTTTTTCTTCACACATTATTGGATCTTTCTGTTCGATGCCTGTACTGAGCCCGTGGCCTCACATGTCCAACGGAGGTACAAGCATCCGAACGATCGCCGGTTTCCCCAACCGGCGATCGCCGGCTATATTTCCCGCCTTCATCGCACCGTCGGCTCCTCAGCGGCCGCAGAGCAGGTGGACCACCCTCCTCCCCCATGGCCTGCGGACAGCTGCGCAGGAGTTCCACACCGGCAACGGTTCGCGACCCTGAACGATTTATTCGAACAGGACCATCCCCGCGGGTACGGGGAGCAGTGCCGTCGCGGCGACGGGGCACT
>NZ_JADEYH010000054.1 GCF_017114865.1 Streptomyces verrucosisporus
TGCCGCGTGGGCGGAGAAGCTCACGGGAGGGCGGTGCGCGTCGCGCGCGCGGCCGCCGGGCCGCATGTCATCACAGAGCCCGCGCCGCTGTGCCGCGTGGGCGGAGAAGCTCACAAGGAGATGCAGTGACCAGCCCCACGCCCGACGAACTTCCGCTGCTCCAGATCGGTTTCGGCCGTCCCGGTGAGGCGGTGAACGGCACCGGCGGGGGCTGCGGCGACGCCTGCGGCTGCGGCGGTGCGGACGACGGACCCGACCTGGACCCGCTGGAGTGCGGCCTGGACCCGGACCTGGCCGCACTGCTCGCGGACTCCGGCCTGGACCCGGTGCAGGTCGAGGACATCGCGCACATGGCGATCGAGGAGGACCTCGACCAGGGCGTGGACGTCACCACCGTCGCGACCATCCCCGAGGACGCCGTCGCCACGGCCGACTTCACCGCCCGGGAGGCGGGCACCGTCGCGGGGCTGCGGATCGCCGAGGCGGTGCTGTCGGTGGTCTGCACCGAGGAGTTCGAGGTCGAGCGGCACGTCGAGGACGGCGATCGCGTCGAGGCTGGGCAGCGGCTGCTGTCGGTGCGTGCCCGCACCCGCGATCTGCTCACCGGTGAGCGCAGCGCGCTCAACATCCTGTGCCGGCTGTCCGGTGTCGCCACCGCCACCCGTGCCTGGGCCGACGTGCTCCAGGGCACCGGTGCGGCCGTCCGCGACACCCGCAAGACCACTCCGGGGCTGCGCGCCCTGGAGAAGTACGCGGTGCGCTGCGGCGGCGGGGCCAACCACCGGATGTCGCTGTCGGACGCCGCGCTGATCAAGGACAACCACGTGATCGCCGCGGGCGGGGTGGCGGAGGCGTTCAAGCGGGTGCGCGAGGAGTTCCCCGGCGTGCCGATCGAGGTGGAGGTGGACCGGCTGGACCAGATCGAGCCCGTCCTCGCCGAGGGCGCCGACCTGATCCTGCTGGACAACTTCACCCCCGAGCGGACGGCCGAGGCGGTGGCGCTGGTCGCCGGCCGGGCGAAGCTGGAGTCCTCCGGCCGCCTCACCCTGGCCAACGCCCGCGCCTACGCGGACACCGGCGTGGACTACCTGGCGGTCGGAGCGCTCACCCACTCCTCCCCGATCCTCGACATCGGCCTTGACCTGCGTGACGAGGCCCGCGGCGGCGCGGGCGGACAGGAGCGCGACTGATGCTGCTCACGATCGACGTCGGCAACACCCACACCGTCCTCGGCCTCTTCGACGGCGACGAGATCGTCGAGCACTGGCGGATCTCCACCGAGGCCCGCCGCACCGCCGACGAGTGGGCCGTCCTCCTCCAGGGCCTGATGGGCATGCACCCGCTGCTCGGCGAGGACCTGGGCGACGGCATCGACGGCATCGCCATCTGCTCCACCGTCCCCTCCGTCCTGCACGAGCTGCGCGAGGTGACGCGCCGCCACTACGGCGACATCCCCTCCGTCCTCGTGGAGCCGGGAGTGAAGACCGGGATGCCGGTCGTCACGGACAACCCCAAGGAGGTCGGCGCGGACCGGATCATCAACGCGGTGGCCGCGGTGGAGCTGTACGGCGGACCGTGCGTCGTCGTGGACTTCGGCACCGCCACCACCTTCGACGCGGTCTCCGCCCGGGGCGAGTACACCGGCGGCGCCATCGCCCCGGGCATCGAGATCTCGGTCGAGGCACTCGGCGTACGCGGTGCGCAACTGCGCAAGATCGAGCTGGCCAGGCCGCGCAGCGTCATCGGCAAGAACACCGTCGAGGCGATGCAGTCCGGCATCCTCTACGGCTTCGCCGGACAGGTGGACGGTGTGGTGGAGCGGATGGCCCGCGAACTGGCCGACGACCCGGACGACGTGACCGTCATCGCCACCGGAGGCCTGGCCCCGATGGTGCTGGGCGAGGCCGCGGGGATCGACGAGCACGAACCGTGGCTGACGCTGATCGGACTGCGCCTGGTCTACGAGCGGAACATGGCCCGGGGCTGAGCACGGGCCCGGGCGCGGGGAACCGGGCACAGGGAACCGGGCGCGGGGCGGGGACACAGCAGGACTGCGATATGTCCGCTCAGTAGGCCTATGTCGTAATCTCGCCGTATGCCCACGCCCTATGGTTCCCGAGGCGCCATGGTCCTCGGTCCGGACGAACTGCGCGTCCTGCGCAGCGCGCTCGCCCTCGTCCTCCGTCCCGACCGCGCCCAGCCGTCCGCGCGTGCCGGCGGATGGTGCCCGGAGGGGGCGGCGGAGGAGCGCGCCGAGGCGGTGCGCGCGTGCCTCTGGCTGGCCGACGCACTGGACGAGGCGAGCCGTGAGGCGGACCGGTTGAGGGCCTTCCTGTCGGCGGACCTCGACCGCTACCGCGCCGCACTGCCGGGATCGGCCCCGGGATACCTCGCGCGGCTGGAGGAGGCCGTGGCGCTGGGCTGCGCGCTGAGCGCGGAGGACCTGAGGGCGCTGCGCGGACTGTGCGCCGGCGGGGCGGGCGGGGCGGAGGCCGGGCGCGGCGCCGCGCTGCTGCGGCGCCGCGCCCGGCCGACGGCGCCTTCGGAGCCCTCCCGGGCGCCCGGGCCCCCCGGCCGCGGCCGTCCGGCGGCCGTACCGCGCCCGGTCCCCACCCCCGCCGAGGTCTTCCCGCCCCGCGGCCCGTCCCCGGCGTACCGCCAGGCGCTCCCGGTCTGACGTGCGGCCCGCTCTCCCCCGCGCGCACGGCCGCGCCCCGGGCCCTCGCGAGGGCCCGGGAGAGCCGCCGGTACGCTGGAGGTCCGGTATCCAAGGAGGCTGATCCGGCATGGAGTACATCGCCGCACTCACCCCGTCCGTGGTGATGGCCGTGGCCTTCACCGCTCTCATCGTGACGATCGTCAAGAGCCAGGGCGGTGCCAACAAGTCCAAGGAGGACGCCGCGGTGGACAGGACCCTGGCGCAGGCCGAGGCCGCGCACGCCGCGTCCCCGGCGGACGGCGCGCCCAGGAGCTAGTGCCGCCGGGCGGCGGATGCCGCGACGGCGTGGGAGCGCACACCGGGGAGGTGAACATCCCCGGTGTGCGCTCCTCTTTGTTTACCGTCCGGCCAAAACAAAGTGCTCAATGCCGTTCAAATGCGGCTATCGTTCTTGGTGTGCCTCGGCCACTGGGAGAGCTGGAAGACGCGGTGATGACGCGGGTATGGCAGTGGAACCGCCCGGTCACGGTGAGAGAAGTGCTCGACGACCTACGGCGTGAACGGCCGATCGCCTACACCACGGTCATGACCGTAATGGACAACCTGCGGGAGAAGGGATGGCTGCGGCGAGAGCGCGAGGGGCGGGCCTATCGATATGAAGCCGTCTCCACCCGGGCCGCCTACTCCGCGGCGCTCATGAACGAAGCATGGGCGGCGAGCGACAACCCCGCGGCGGCACTGGTGGCCTTCTTCGGGATGATGTCGCCGGAACAGACCGAAGCCCTGCGGGACGCCTTGCGTGTCGCGCATCTCGACGACACGCGTCCCGGTGCCCCCGCCGGGGGCCGGGGTTCTCCGGAGCGATAGCGTCCCCGGCATGCCAGAAGCCGTAAGCCGCGTAAGCCCGGCGAACCCCGTAAGCGAGGTCACCGTCCGCAGGGCGAGAACCAGTGATGTGCGCACCGTGCGCCGTCTCATCGACGCCTACGCGCGCGACCGCATCCTCCTCGACAAAGCGACGGTGACGCTTTACGAGGACATCCAGGAGTTCTGGGTCGCCGAACGCGACCACGACGGCGAGGTCGTCGCCTGCGGGGCCCTCCACGTGATGTGGGAGGACCTGGCCGAGGTCCGCACGCTCGCGGTCGATCCCGCGCTCAGGGGCACGGGGGTGGGACACCTGGTGCTGGAGAAGTTGCTGCAGACCGCGCGCTGGCTGGGAGTCCGGCGCATTTTCTGCCTCACCTTCGAAGTGGACTTCTTCGCCAGGCACGGCTTCACCGAGATCGGCGAGACGCCGGTGGACGGGGATGTCTACAGCGAGCTGCTGCGTTCCTATGACGAAGGTGTAGCCGAGTTCCTGGGTCTCGAACGAGTGAAACCCAACACCCTGGGCAACACGCGCATGCTGCTGCACCTATGAGGCACTCGCTCCGTGCGCCCTATGTCCGAAAGGTCCCTCCAATCCGGCCGGGTCGGCTCGGCAATGTTCCCGGAGGGTTTGTGTTTTCCCGGGAAAAGCGGTTTGCTTTCACCGTCAGTATCAGTAATCGGTTTTCGGTGGCTGACCACACACGACGAATGGGAGTAACCGGTGGCGCAGAAGGTTCAGGTCCTTCTTGTCGACGACATCGACGGCGGTGAGGCCGACGAGACCGTGACGTTCGCTCTCGACGGCAAGACCTACGAGATCGACCTCACCACCGCCAACGCGGACAAGCTCCGCGGTCTGCTGGAGCCTTACGTCAAGAACGGCCGTCGCACCGGTGGCCGTTCGGCTCGCGGCAAGTCCCGTCCGTCCGCCGGTGGCGGCGGCGGAAGCCAGGACACCGCGAAGATCCGCGCCTGGGCGAAGGAGAACGGCTACGAGGTCAACGACCGCGGCCGTGTCCCCGCCAACATCCGCGAGGCCTACGAGAAGGCGAACGCCTGAGCCGCGCGGGCGAGCCGCGCGCGGCGATGCCCCGTCGCCGCCGCGCTCACCGGACCGGCGGGAGGCCCTTACGCCCCGTCCGGGGGGCCGCAGCCGTGCCGCGGCCTCCCGGGGACGTGTGCGGCCGGTGCGGCCTGACCCGTCCCGCTCCGGCCGGTGCCGGCCCGCGTCACGCCGCGCCCACCGCGTCACGCCACCGCGCCGCGCCCTCCGGGCGGCCGCCGGGCGCCTTCCGGAGGCACCCGTGCGCGTCGTGTGCGTCACACGTTCCGCACGCGCCGCGATCACCGGCCCGCGCCCGGTCGCGCACCGGCCCGACGCGCCAGTCACCCGAAGTGGTGATCCGCTACTCCGCGTGCCCGGCCGACGGGTGGGGAAGGTGTACCGCGCCGCGCAAGAGTGTTCGCCAGTAGCGGATGCACCCGCCCCGCCCGGCATGGACTGTCAGTGTCCCGGGGTAGGAAGTCGGTGAAGAAATCCCACGTGGAACGGGGGTGCGGCACCGGCGATGGAGCGGTGGACGGACGTGGCGGCCCAGGAGCGTTCGCCGTCGGCGTAGTGGAAGCGGGCGGATATGTCTGGCCTGCGGGAACATCGTCTCGCACCATCGGGTTGGAACTGTTGTCGGCTGTTCGGGACGAGGGCGAGAGGTAACGGGCTCTCCTCCCCCGCCAGCGCGGGAGCGATCCGGACGGGTGTCGGCAGTTGGAATGAGCGGTCCCCGCTTGCGGGACTAAGCTGCGGAAGGACAGGGAGGGGACCGACCCCTTACTGCCTGACCGCTCTGAGGAGCGATTAACGATGTTCGAGAGGTTCACCGACCGCGCGCGGCGGGTTGTCGTCCTGGCTCAGGAAGAAGCCCGGATGCTCAACCACAACTACATCGGCACCGAGCACATCCTCCTGGGCCTGATCCACGAGGGTGAGGGTGTCGCCGCTAAGGCACTGGAGAGCCTCGGGATTTCGCTCGAGGCGGTCCGCCAGCAGGTGGAGGAGATCATCGGCCAGGGCCAGCAGGCCCCGTCCGGCCACATCCCCTTCACCCCCCGTGCCAAGAAGGTCCTGGAGCTGTCGCTCCGCGAGGCCCTTCAGCTCGGCCACAACTACATCGGCACCGAGCACATCCTGCTCGGCCTGATCCGCGAGGGCGAGGGCGTCGCCGCCCAGGTCCTCGTCAAGCTCGGCGCCGATCTCAACCGGGTGCGGCAGCAGGTCATCCAGCTGCTCTCCGGCTACTCCGGGGGCAAGGAGGCGGCCACCGCGGGCGGCCCCGCCGAGGGCACCCCCTCGACCTCCCTGGTGCTGGACCAGTTCGGCCGCAATCTCACCCAGGCGGCCCGCGAGTCCAAGCTCGACCCGGTCATCGGGCGCGAGAAGGAGATCGAGCGGGTCATGCAGGTGCTGTCCCGCCGCACCAAGAACAACCCGGTCCTCATCGGCGAGCCCGGCGTCGGCAAGACGGCGGTCGTCGAGGGCCTGGCCCAGGCCATCGTCAAGGGCGAGGTGCCCGAGACGCTCAAGGACAAGCACCTGTACACGCTGGACCTCGGCGCCCTGGTCGCCGGGTCCCGCTACCGCGGTGACTTCGAGGAGCGCCTGAAGAAGGTCCTCAAGGAGATCCGCACCCGCGGCGACATCATCCTGTTCATCGACGAGCTCCACACCCTGGTGGGTGCGGGCGCCGCCGAGGGCGCGATCGACGCCGCCAGCATCCTCAAGCCGATGCTGGCCCGCGGGGAGCTCCAGACCATCGGCGCGACGACGCTGGACGAGTACCGCAAGCACCTGGAGAAGGACGCGGCCCTGGAGCGCCGCTTCCAGCCCATCCAGGTCGCCGAGCCGTCGCTGCCGCACACCATCGAGATCCTCAAGGGTCTGCGCGACCGCTACGAGGCGCACCACCGGGTGTCCATCACGGACGCCGCCCTGGTGGCCGCCGCGCAGCTCGCCGACCGCTACATCTCGGACCGCTTCCTGCCGGACAAGGCGATCGACCTGATCGACGAGGCCGGCTCCAGGATGCGCATCCGCCGGATGACCGCACCGCCGGACCTGCGCGAGTTCGACGAGAAGATCGCGAACGTGCGCCGGGAGAAGGAGTCCGCGATCGACTCGCAGGACTTCGAGAAGGCGGCCTCCCTCCGCGACACCGAGAAGCAGCTCCTGGCTGCCAAGGCCAAGCGGGAGAAGGAGTGGAAGGCCGGCGACATGGACGTCGTCGCCGAGGTGGACGAGGAGCTGATCGCCGAGGTCCTGGCCACGGCCACGGGCATCCCGGTCTTCAAGCTCACCGAGGAGGAGTCCTCGCGCCTGCTGCGCATGGAGGACGAGCTGCACAAGCGCGTCATCGGGCAGGAGGACGCCATCAAGGCGCTCTCCCAGGCCATCCGCCGCACCAGGGCGGGCCTGAAGGACCCCAAGCGCCCCGGTGGCTCGTTCATCTTCGCCGGCCCGTCCGGCGTCGGTAAGACCGAGCTGTCCAAGACGCTGGCGGAGTTCCTCTTCGGTGACGAGGACGCCCTGATCTCCCTCGACATGTCGGAGTTCAGCGAGAAGCACACCGTCTCGCGGCTCTTCGGCTCGCCCCCCGGCTACGTGGGGTACGAGGAGGGCGGCCAGCTCACCGAGAAGGTCCGCCGCAAGCCGTTCTCGGTCGTCCTGTTCGACGAGGTCGAGAAGGCCCACCCGGACATCTTCAACTCGCTGCTGCAGATCCTGGAGGACGGTCGCCTGACCGACTCCCAGGGCCGGGTCGTGGACTTCAAGAACACCGTCATCATCATGACGACCAACCTCGGCACCCGGGACATCTCCAAGGGCTTCAACCTTGGCTTCGCCGCCCAGGGCGACGTCAAGACCGGCTACGAGCGGATGAAGGCCAAGGTCAACGAGGAGCTCAAGCAGCACTTCCGGCCCGAGTTCCTCAACCGTGTCGACGACACCGTCGTCTTCCACCAGCTCACCGAGGAAGACATCATCCGGATCGTCGACCTGATGGTCGCCAAGGTGGACGAGCGGCTCAAGGACCGCGACATGGGCATCGAGCTCAGCGGTGATGCCAAGAAGCTGCTCGCCAAGAAGGGCTACGACCCCGTCCTGGGCGCCCGACCGCTGCGCCGGACGATCCAGCGGGAGATCGAGGACGTGCTGTCGGAGAAGATCCTCTTCGGCGAGCTGCGCCCCGGTCACATCGTGGTCGTCGACACCGAGGACGAGGGCGAGGCGAAGAAGTTCACCTTCCGCGGTGAGGAGAAGTCGGCCCTGCCGGACGCGCCTCCGGTGGAGTCGGCGGCGGGCGGCGGCCCGAACCTCTCCAAGGACGCCTGAGGCGCACGGCGCCACCGAGCCGGTCACACGGCAGCCACACGG
>NZ_JADEYH010000055.1 GCF_017114865.1 Streptomyces verrucosisporus
CCCCCCCCCCCCCCACGAAAAGGAGTCCACCATGAGAAGCGGAGCCGCACCCTCCGCCAGGAGGCGCAGACTCGCCGCGGTCGCGGCCGGCGCCCTGACGGCGGCCATGCTGGCGACGGTGGCGACCACGGCCGGGGCCGCGGAGCCCCCGGCCGGGACCGACCGTTCCGGGCAGGCGGCACAGCAGACGCAGAAGGCCGGGACCGCGCAGAAGCCCCGGGCCGCCCAGGCGGCGCCGGCCGCCGCCGCGGCCGCCTGCGGCGAGGGCTCGTACCAGGCCGAGGCCGTGAAGAGCGGGAGCACCTGGACCGCGCGCCGGGGCGGCAGAACCGTCTACACCGGCGGCAGCATGCGCGACGCGATGCAGGCCGCGATCGCCAGCCTGACCCCCAACCGCTCCTCCAAGGAGCGCGTGGTGGTGCGGGGTTCGGGCTCGATCAGCGCCGGGACCAGGGTGTCGCTGCCGAGCAACACCGCCATCGACGTGTGCGGCACCGTCGACGTCACCGGCTCCGGCTCCGGCGACCAGGCGCCGATCTACTCCCGCGGCGCGACGAACGTCGAGGTCGGGCATCTGACCGTCACCGGCCGCCCGCTGTACGGCATCTTCATGCGCAACGTCAGCAACGTGGTGCTCGGCCGGATCGACATGCGCCTCTCCGGCGGTCTGGGCATCCGGATCGACAACCACGGCGACCGCTCGTCGCGCTCGCGCAACATCCGCATCGACGACGTCTATGTCTCGGGCACCAGCAACCACGGCGTGGAGACCTACGGGGTGGACGGGCTGACGATCGGGACGGTGACCGCCCGCGACGTCGGCTACTCCGGACTGCTGCTCAACGACACGATCAACGCCACGGTCGGGAAGGTCGACGCCGACAACACCGCCACCGGCACCGGCTACGCGGCGTTCCGGATGGCCAACCGCAATGGCCGGATCAGTGGCGGTTATCCGACCAACATCCGCGTCGGCGAGGTCGTCGCCCGCGGCGGCGGGCGCGGGGTCTTCTGCGTCTCCGAGAGCGGCGGCGCCGTCATCGACCGGGTGACGCTGACCAACACCGGCAACAACGCCATCCTGATCGAGAACTGCTACAACGTCACCATCGCCTCCCAGGGCGGCACGGTCAGCGGCGGCGGGGAGGTCAGGCTGGCGGCCCGCAGCGAGTTCCCGGGCAACCGGGACGTCACCCTGCAGAACCTGACGCTGAGCAACACCTCGCTCAGGGAGAGCCCCTGCGGTACGAACATCACCTACCGCAACCTCACCCTGAACAACACCAGCCGGAACACCTGCTGAGCGGACAGGGACTGCGGTGGGGAACCGCGCGGCGTCCTCCGCCCCGCTTCCGCGGCGGAGGACGCCGCTTTCGCACAGGCCGCGGGCCGGGGCGGTCAGCCGTCGGCCGCGCCGCCGCGTACCACGCAGGAGCGGTCGTTCTCCCAGCCCCAGCCGTCGCCGTCGGGGTCGGAGGCGCCGCCGTTCACGCAGTACGGGTAGCCGTTGGGCGCGGTCTTGCCGGAACCACCCCCGGAGCCGCCGTAGACGGTCGCCTCCCGGGAGGTGGCGGCGATGCCGTTCGCACCGTTGAAGAAGCGCTGGCCCCAGCTGGTCAGGGAGTTCGGGTCGAAGCCGTCGACCATGTCCAGGTACTCGCCGCCGCCGCCGTTGCCGCTCCAGGACCAGCCCAGGTAGCCCACCCGGAGCGACTGCGCGGTCGCCATGATCGCGTTCTCGTCCGGATCACCGTCACCGTGGTTGTGGCCGAACTCGCCCACCACGATCGGCAGTCGGTTGCCGACGAAGTGGTTCAGATAGGACTGGACCCTGGAGGCGGTGTCGTAGACCCCGTACATGTGGACGGAGAAGATCGTGTTGCGGTCGGGGTCGGAGGCGAACACCGTCGAGGCGTTGTCCCTCATGGTGTTCGACCAGTCCTGGCCCCAGTTGGGCGCGTCGACCATCAGCGCGTGGTCGAAGCCGGCGTCGCGCAGCTTCCGGATCGCGGAGCTGGTGTCGGCCGTCCAGCGGTCGTAGCCGTTGCTGCCGAACGGCTCGTTGCCGATGTTGATGACGACGTGGTTCTCCTGGCCCTCCAGCGCGCTCTTGACGCCGATCCAGTAGTCGGCCGCCCGGTCCAGGGAAGTGGCGGCACCGTCCTCGCCGTATCCGGTGGTGTCGTGCACCTCCAGCACGCAGATCAGCCTGTTCTGCCTGCACTGTCCGATGATCGAGGAGATCTCGGAGGCGCTGGTGCGGGTCCACCGGTCGCCGTTGCCGCCCCCATATGAGGCCCTGATTGTTCATGCCATGTCAATAGTCGCGTCACCCGCGCTTCGCTCCGCGTCCTTCGGGCGAGCCGGCCGGCAGGGGGTCCTCGACGCGGACGGGCGGACACGGGGCCGCGCGCCGGCGGAGGGTCCATGCACCGAGTGGCCGCCCGGTGCGGCCGCGGCGCGGTGTAGCGTTGCGGGTTCCGAGCCGCCGGCCCGCCCGTTTCGCAGAGGAGAACCGTGACCCACACCGCCGCGGACACGCGCTACGACACCATGCCCTACCGACGTGTCGGACGCAGCGGGCTGAAACTGCCGGCGATCTCGCTGGGCCTGTGGCACAACTTCGGCGACGACAAGCCGCTGGAGGCCCAGCGGGCGATCCTGCGCCGCGCCTTCGATCTGGGCGTCACCCACTTCGACCTGGCCAACAACTACGGCCCGCCCCCCGGAGCGGCCGAGGCCAACTTCGGCCGCCACCTCGCCCGCGACTTCCGCCCCTACCGCGACGAGATGGTGATCTCCACCAAGGCCGGCTACGACATGTGGCCCGGCCCGTACGGCGAGTGGGGCTCGCGCAAGTACCTGCTGGCCAGCCTGGACCAGAGCCTGAGCCGCATGGGTCTGGAGTACGTCGACGTCTTCTACTCCCACCGCCACGACCCCGACACGCCCCTGGAGGAGACCATGGGGGCGCTGGACACCGCCGTCCGGCAGGGCAAGGCGCTCTACGTCGGCATCTCCAACTACAGCCCCGAGCAGACCCGCGAGGCCGCCCGCATCCTGGCGGAACTCGGCACCCCGCTGCTGATCCACCAGCCCTCGTACTCGATGTTCAACCGCTGGGTCGAGGACGGTCTGCTCGACGTCCTCGACGAGGTGGGCGCCGGCTCGATCGCCTTCTCCCCGCTGGCCCAGGGCCTGCTCACCGACCGCTACCTGTCCGGCATCCCCGCCGGGTCCCGGGCCGCGGGCGCCAGTCCGTTCCTGACGGCCGAGGGCATCACCGAGGAGACGCTGGCCACGGTCCGCGCGCTCGACTCCCTCGCGCGGCGGCGCGGCCAGACCCTGGCGCAGACGGCCATCGCCTGGATCCTGCGCGGCGGGCGCGTGACCTCCGCGCTCGTCGGGGCCAGCAGCGTGAGGCAGCTGGAGGACAACGTCGCGGCCGCCGGCAACCTCGACTTCACCGACGACGAGCTCGCCGAGATCGAGAGCCACCTCGCAGGCCAGGCCGGTTAGGCCGGCCCGCTCCGGGAAACCCGGGCTCCCGGAGGAACCGGGGCCCGGGAGAGGAGCGGGGCATGGCCGTCTCCGTGACGGTGTGGACCGAGTGCGGACCGGACGGCGCCGGGATCGCCGCCGTCTACCCGGAGGGAATGCGGCACGCCATCACCGGCGCACTCACCCCCCATGGCGAGTTGCGCGTGCGCACGGCCACCATGGACGAGGAGGAGCACGGGCTCGGCGGCACGGCGCTGGACGAGACCGACATCCTGTTCTGGTGGGGGCACAAGCGGCACGGCGAGGTGGACGACGAGGTCGTGGCGCGGGTGCACGCCCGGGTGCTGGAGGGCATGGGGCTGGTCGCCCTCCACTCCAGCGCGGAGTCGAAGGTCTTTTGCGCCCTGACGGGCACCAGCGGCCGGATCTCCGGCTGGCGCCACGGCGACCGCGAGGTGGTGTGGACGGTCGACGTCACGCATCCGGTGGCCGCCGGGGTGCCGCGGCCGATGGTCATCGGCGAACAGGAGATGTACGCCGAGCCGTTCGACGTGCCCGCCCCCGACGAGCTGGTCTTCGTCTCCTCCTTCGCGGGCGGGGAGGTCTTCCGCAGCGGGATGGCCTGGCGGCGGGGGCTCGGCAGGGTCTTCTACTTCAGTCCGGGCCACGAGGAGTACCCGGTCTACCGCCACGCGGGCGTCCGCACCGTCCTGGCCAACGCGGCCTTCTGGGCGTCCGGTTCGGCGGGACCGGCCGGGCCCGCCGAACCGGTGAGGGGGCCGGTGCCCTGGACGTCGCTGCCGCGCGAGAGGGGCTGGTACGAGCGGTGACGGGCCTCGACCTCAGTGCCCGGCCGACAGCCGGCCCGTCGCCAGGCCGTCGCTGATGTCGCGGGACAGGCGCGAGGCCAGCTCGTCCAGGCGCCCGCGGTACTCCTCGAACTCCGTCAGCCGCCGGAACACCTCGCTGTAGCGTGCCTGCTCGGCCAGCGGCAGCTGGAGCACCTGGAGCCTGCGCACGTCCACCCGGGACGCGCTGGAGGCGTGGGTGCCCGCCTGGCGGCCGTTGGAGGGTGCGCGCAGACAGCCCGCGAGGAACCAGGCGTCCATCTTCTCCGGATCCACGCGCAGCGCGTACAACTGGGCGCCGAGCACGGTGGGCGGGCCCTGGTGCACCCAGGCGGCGAAGGCGCGGATCACCCCGGCCACCACCACGTCGCCGGGCCTGGCCACCAGCATTCCGCGCTCGGAGACGTCCGAGGGGTGCAGCCGGCCCGTCGGCCCGCTGCCCTGGAGCAGGTCCGGCACGGTCAGCAGGGGCAGACCGTCCTCGCCCGCCCCGCCGCCGCGGACCGTCCCGTCCGGCGGCTGCTGGCCGCCGCGCAGGGTGAGCGCCCCGGCCCGGGCCAGGTCGCCCACGGTCGTCCTGGGCTGCGCGCCCCCGCCGTCCCCGGCCGCCTCCAGGGCGGACAGCGCCCGTCCCGCGGCGCGCAGTCCGGCCAGAGCCTCGCCGAAGCCGCTCCAGGCGCTCTCCAGATCGAGTTCGTCGCCGCCGGGGGCGGG
Source organism: Streptomyces verrucosisporus (assembly GCF_017114865.1). Taxonomy (GTDB): domain Bacteria; phylum Actinomycetota; class Actinomycetes; order Streptomycetales; family Streptomycetaceae; genus Streptomyces; species Streptomyces fenghuangensis. The sequence goes on from NZ_JADEYH010000055.1 coordinate 5,064, forward strand.
GGAGACATGGCGCCCGGGGGTGAGGTCGACCTCGTCGTCCAGCAGCTCGATGACGGCCATGCGCCGGGCGCAGTCCGGCAGTTCGGCCGCCCCGCTGTCGTAGGCGCGCACAGCGGTCCGTACGAACTCGCCCAGCGCGTCCCAGTCCACTCCGCCCTCGCGGGAGGCCGCCGCCCGCTGGGAGGCCGCCGCGTCGGCGAGCAGGACCCCGTTGTCCTCGGCGGGCCCGGCGCCCTCGGGGGCGCGCAGCAGCCACAGGTGCAGTGAGACGCTGTGCGGCTGCGCGCAGCCGGGGGGCAGGGCGATGACGGCGCGCAGCAGTCCGGCGCGCAGCAGCGCGCCGCGGATCCTGCGGCCCGCCCGGCGGGAGGCGACGGCGGGCGGCAGCAGCAGCACGGCGGTGCCGCCCGGCCGCAGCCGGGCCAGGGCGTGCTGCACCCAGGCGAGTTCGGACTCGGTGCGCGGCGGCAGGCCGTGCACCCAGCGCCGGTCGGTGGACAGCTCCTCGTAGCCCCAGTCGCGTTCGTTGAAGGGCGGGTTGCACAGGACGACGTCCGCCGTGGCCTGCTCATGCGGGTCGGCGCGCAGGGAGTCGCCCTCCCGTACGTCCGCCGTCACCCGCGCCCCGCCCGCGTCGGCCTTGCCCGCCCTGCCGGTCTTCCCCGTCTTCCCCGCCTTCCCCGCGGCGCCCGCCTCGTCGGTGACGAAGGCCAGCCGTGCGGCGGCCAGCGCGGCCAGCGCCGGGTCGCTGTCGCAGCCCAGCAGGGTGACGGGTGCCGCCGCCGCGCCCGCCTCGGCCCGTGCGGCGGCGTCCAGCAGGTGGCCCGCGCCGCAGGCCGGGTCGAGCACGGTCGCCCCGCCGTCCCCGGCCGGGGACGGGTGCGCCGCCAGGGCGACCTCGGCCATCAGGTCCGCCAGGGGCCGGGGGCTTGCGCTGACCTGGCGGACATGGGCGTCCAGCCAGCGCTGCAGCAGGAACTCGAAGACCTCCCGCGCCCCTTCGCGCCGTCCCAGCGCCACGGCCTCGTCGACCAGTTCGCCGGCCTGCTCGGACAGGGACGCGGCGGACGCGGAGGCCTTGCCGCCTAGCATCCGCCGTCCGGCCTCGGCGATGGCCAGACCCGTCTCGTCCCGGCTGCCGAGGGCCTCGAAACCGGGCCAGAGCAGCTCGCGTCCCCCGATCTCCTTGAGCTTGTCGTTCTCCCGCAGCCACTGCTCGATCTCGGCGAGGGAGAACTGGGGGCTGGCGTCGGTACCGCCGATCCGGGCGGGGAAGGTGTCGTGGCGGCGACGCCAGTTGCTGACGGCCGCCCGCCCCACCCCTGCGATCCGCGCGATCTCCGCGAGGGTGACCGGCACTGAGCGTGTTGAAGGCATCGAGATCTCCGGGGTCGGATCGGTCGGGGCTGTCACAGGCAACTGTTCGAATTCAAAGCTCCGATGGGAGCGCCGGGATTCGAACAGTCGGTGTCACTGGGCAGGTTACTACGGCGTTTGACACCGTTCACAGAACGAGGCACCGGACCGTGGGGAACGGGCCGTGCGGGGCGTCCCGGAGCTCGGCGGGCGGTCAGCCGCGCTCCGGGAGCGGGTCGGCGAAGCGCCAGCCGCGCGCGAGGAGCTCGTCGACGGCGGCCACCGCCGCCCGCAGCCGCTCCCGGTGGGACCCGCCGACGACCAGGTGAGGCAGGCCGCGGCGGCTCAGCTCGGCGCGGAAGCGGCCGGTCATCCAGGCCCGCAGATGCTCCCCGTCGCGCAGCCCGTCGTCCTCGAAGGGCACGCCGGTGTGGTCGGTCAGCAGCCACAGATGGTGCCTGCCGCGGGCGGCCACGGCCTCCACCCCGGGGTTTCGGCGGCCGGTGTAGCGCTCGTGCCAGACAGTGGTGGCCAGGGCGTCGGTGTCGCAGAAGAGCACGGGGGAACCGGTCCGCGCGGCGGCGTCCTCCGCGGCGAGCTGGCGCTCGGCGATCAGCTCGAACTCCTCCGGCTCCCAGACGACCTCCTCGAACGGGGCGCCGGGCCGCCGTGCCCGCAGCCGCGCGTACTTCTCCTCGCTGTACCGCCGCCCGTACTCGGGCACCCATTCCGTCCTGGCCCACACCCCGCCCCGCGAACGGTAGTGCCCGGCGAGGGCGCGGGAGAGGGTGGTGGTCCCGGTGGACTCCGCGCCCAGCACGACGACCCGGCGGGTCAGGGCCGCGCGCACGGGGGCGGCCAGATGTGGCCAGCAGCCGACGGGATCCTCGCGCACCGCGGTCCCGGAGACCGGGTACGCGGTGCGGCCGGGGTCGACGGTGACGGCCGCCGCGCCGAAGCGGCGGCCCAGCTCCGCGCCGTACGCCTCGGAGGTGAAGACCGCGTCGACCGGCCCGGGCACGGCGGCCCGGAAGACCGCCATGTGGGCGTCCCAGGCGGCGGGGTCGGAGTAGTCGACGGGTACGTCGTCCACCGCCCCGATCACCTCTATGCCCTTCTCTGGGTGCTCCTCGCGCATCCACGCCACCCGGTCGGCCAGCGGCACCGACTCCACGGAGGAGGCGCACACCAGCACGGTGAGCCGGCGGCAGCGGGCGGCGGCGGTGCGGACCAGATGGTGGTGGCCGGCGTGCGGCGGGTAGAACTTGCCCAGCACCAGCCCGTGCCCGAACTCCTTCCCCGGCCGCCCGGGTTCTCCGTCCCCCCCCCCCCCCCCCCCCCCCCCCCCCCCCCCCCCCCCCCCCCCCCCCCCCCCCCCCCCGCCCCCCCCCCCCCCCCCCCCCCCCCCCCCCCCCCCCCCCCCCCCCCCCCCCCCCCCCCCCCC
>NZ_JADEYH010000056.1 GCF_017114865.1 Streptomyces verrucosisporus
GCGTCATGGGCGCGAGGCGCCGGCGGTTGCGGGTCGGGGTCGCTGACCGCGAGGATGATGCCGCCGTCGGTGGGCCAGAGTTTGAGGGCGATCGTGCCGACACCAGTGGATCCGGCGGCGGCCCTTTCAGACGTCTCCGTGGATTGGGCGTACTGGATTGCGTTGGTGGCCAGCTCCGAGACGAGGAGCCGGGCGACCTCGATGCCCTCGGTGGGAAAGTGCCAGCGCTGGAGGATGTCGACGGTGTGACGGCGGGCCCAGGCGACGGCGTTGGGAGTGGCGGCGAGGGTGAGTTCGCTGATGGACGGTGGGACCTGGTTCATGCGGGTGGCTCCCTCGGCGGCGTGGCCGGGCGGGTGCAGGGCGCCGTGGCGTCGGCGGAGGCCCGCGAATCCGGGGCGGCCAGGGACGGGGCGCCCCGGACTCGCGGGCTGTTTGAAGGGCTACTTCGTGGCGACGACGTAGACGCTGCCCCAGCGGCGCTTCGGGTTGGCCATGGTGGGGTCGAACGTCCAGGGTTCGACGGTGGTGAAGCCGGCCTCGGTGAAGAGCTGGACGAGCTTCTCGTGGTCGTAGGCCCACAGGTGCGGGGTGTAGGTGGGATCGTCGTCCTGGTCGCGGAAGACTAGGTTGACGAGGTCGAGCCGCGTGTTGATGTCGCCCCGGCAGTCGCGCTTGGCGTACCAGCGCGCGATCGTCTCGTCGGGGGATTCCAGGGGACCCGGGTACTGGTTCAGGGTGAAGGCGGCGTCGGGCACCCCGGTGATGATTCGGCCGCCCGGCACGAGGACCCGGTGCGCCTCGCGGACGTAGTGCTTGGCCGAACGCGGGTAGTCGATGTGCTCCAGGAAGTGCTCGGAGAAGATCTCTTCGGTGGTGCCGTCCTGGAGGGGGATGCCCTCGCGGATGTCCCAGAGGAGGTCGGCCGGCGGGACGAGGTCGATGTTGAAGAAGCCGTCGATGTGGTGCGCTCCGCCGCCGATCTGGACCTTGGTGGGCTTGTCGTCGATGCGGCCGTTGGGCCAGGCGCGCCGGCTGGCGTGGTGGTGGCGGTGGAGTTCGATCTCCCTGGCCGCGGCCCGGAGGGTGCGGGCGAGGCCGTGGGTGGTGGCGGGATCGGCGAGGACGGCGTCGATCTGCTCGCCGAGGAGGTCGATGGAGGGCATGCCGGAGGGACTCATCACGGATCTCCTGCGTGTGAGGTGGCTCGGGGTGGGGTGGGCCGCGGATCGCGGCGGTGGTAATCAGGCGACGCTGGGCGCGGAGGTGGTCCACTGGTTGTTGCGCATGAGGGTGTACTTGATGTCCACCAGCCGCGGGGCGATGGTCAGCGAGAGCTCTTCGGCCGGGTGGAGGTGGCCAGCATCGTCCTGCTCGGCGCGCCAGACGCGGTAGTCGAGGTTGGGGTAGGCCGGGTTGATGCCGACCTCGCCCTTGGGCATCGTGCCGTTGAACGGGGCGACGATGTCCATGTGGTTCCAGTAGTTCCAGGCTTGCAGCGCCTTGTGCTGGTCGAAGTAGAAGTAGAAATCGGGGTAGCGGCCGAAGGTGCGCAGCTCCCGGTGGATGAGGTGACCGAGGAGCGGTCCGAGCTGGGTGGCCAGGGAGTCGAACTCCCAGCGCGTGTGGTGCCAGGCTTCGGGGGCCTCGCCGGGCGCGAAGAGGCGGGCGGCGACGAGGTAGCTGATCCGCTCGACCAGGTACGCGCTCGCGTGGCCGGTGTCGATGGTCGGATCGACCTGGTGGATGAGCGTGGCCAGCTGCTTCGGACGGGGACGGAACCTCGCGAGGTCGAACTTGCCGGCCATGGCGGGGAATGAGGCGAACAGCATCTCCTTGTACAGCCAGTTGTTCAGCTCGCCGAGTTCGGCCAGGCGCCGGGTGTGGTGGGAGGTCGAGTGGAGCATCAGGTACTCGGCGACCGCTTCGAAGTACAGGTAGCCGAGGATCGGCAGGCGGGGGATCGTCTCGTCGAGCAGCTTCAGGAACGGCTCGGCGTCGACGCGGGTGCCCTGGTAGGCGACGGCGGCAGCGGTGGCGAGGAACGCGGCCGAGTTCTTGACGCGGCCGGCGACGGTCTCGCGCAGTTGGTGCCGTTCGTTCTTGCTCAGCAGGTATTCGAGGTGGCTGTAGATCCGCAGGTGGATGAGGCCCAGCCGCAGGTAGTCCACCCCGGCGAGCCCGCGGTACGCCTGCGACGGGGTGTCGATCTCGAAGATCAGCGGGGTGGGGACGCGGTCGGTGACGCCGAGTTCGGCCAGGAAGGCCGGTGCTTCCTTGGTCAGGACGTAGGCGCCCAGGTTGTGCATACGGAAGCCCTGGTCGGTCGCGGTGAGCGGCGCGCAGTAGATGCTTCCGACGAGGCAGCCACCCGACGGGTAGAGGACTCCCTGCCTGCTGATCTCCTCCAAGGCGTGGGTGACGTGCAGCAGATGCAGCTTGCCGCTGCCGCTCAGGGCCTCGAAGAGGGCGTTCTGCCGCAGCAGGTGGCCGTTCGAGGTCTCCTCCGCGAGCCGTCTGTCCCAGTCCGCGGCCTGGGTGGCGAGCGGGTCGGTGTGGTCGGTGGGGCTGGGAATGAGGGTGGAGTCGAAGAACGCGTGGGTGTCGGCCCACAGGTGGTAGGCGTCAAGGAAGTCCATGGTCAGACCAAGCCCTTCTCGGCGAGCGCGTAGCGCACGGCCGCGGTGCCGCCGGCCCCGGCGAGGTAGGCCCGCTCCGAGACCAGGACCAGGTCGAAGGCGAGGCCGCGCAACTGGTCGAAGGCGGGCTCGCGGACGTACGCGGCGTTCGGCCACCACTTCAGTTTCGGCAGGCGGTAGCGGTCCAGGGCGTCGGCGGCCTTGACCACGTCGGTGATGCGCTCGACCCGGGCGTGGTCGGCGCGATCGTCGGCGGTGAATGCCCCGTACGGGACGTCGTGCAGGCGGACGGCGGTGGCTGCCTGCACGATCCGCCGTGGAGTGGCGGCGAAGCCGAAGTGGTCCCAGACGGTGTCGGCATTCGCGGCGAGCCAGACGGCGGCTCGGTCGCCATGCCCCCGGTCGTCCTTGTCGTGGCGCCGCTGGCAGTCGTGTACGGCGGCGGCGACGACGGCTGTGGCGGCGTCGGCGTCGTCCAGCCCGTTCGCCTCGGCGAGGACGGCGGCGAGCGCCGCCGTCCTCATAGCGTGCCGGACGCCGTGGAGCGACGTGTACAGGCGGGGATCGGCCCACCAACGGGTGGGCAGCCCGCCGCGCGTGAGCAACTCTTTTGACTGCGGGCGCAAGGCCGGCCGCGGCGCCGGCGGGAGGTCGGGCCTGTGGGAGCTGATCCACTCGACGGTGGCGTGGTCCATGTGTTGGTGGAGCGGGAGCTGCCCTCGGGCAGCCAGGTCGATCAGACTTGCGGTCAACGGGGTCGTGCTCATTCGTGCCCACCCCCTTGGTGGTCTCCGCGGTGATGTTCCCTACCGGATCGGCGCGGCCTGCTGCTCGCGCTCCTTGCGCTCCTTCTCGGCGGCCTCGAAGGCGGCAGTGAAGTCGGCCAGCTCCTGCTCCGTCATCAGGGTCAGCCCGAGCTCCGTGGCGACATCCGTGATCTTGGCCTCCGCCTCGGCGCGGGCGGCGTCCGGGGCGCCGTCCTCCAGGAGGACCTCGAACTCGGCGTGGTAGCCCCACGCCTCACTCCACTTGACCGCGATCTCGACGCCGTCGAAGCGGAAGTTGTGACGGAAGTTGAACGCCTCGTGCATCGCCGTCTCGAAGCCGAGGGCGCTGAACACCTTCACCGCGGCCGGGACGTCGGCGGGTGCGATGGGGAACTCGGTCTCCGCGAAGGCCGCGCCCTGCCCGATCCTGCTTCCCTTGAGGGTGATCTTGGCCGTGCCGGCGGTGGTGTTGTCGGTGACCTTCAGGAGCTGGTCGGGGAGCACGTAGAAGTAGATGTGCTTGTCGTCGGGGCCCAGGTCCTCCCCGTCCGCCTTCAGGCGGGTGACGAGCCGGTCGTGGACCTCCTTGGTGAAGCGGGCGCGCATCTCGATCTCGACGGCCACGGGGCTGCTGCCTCCTCGTTTCAGGCATGACGAAGCCAGCCGGACCCTGCCGTGCGGGGCCTGTCCGGTCGGGCGATCGCTATGGGACTGGTAGTGGTCGAACGCGGGGTGATGCGGCCGATGCGGGCGCCGGCCGCATCACCCAGGTGGTTCTGTGGGTGTCAGCCGAGGGCGCCGAAGCGCTCCTGGACGACACCCGGGTGCAGGTAGGTCGGCAGCTGGACGCCGCCCACCGACGTGCGGCCGGTGGCGACCTGCTCCTCCGTCTCGCTGGGGAATCCCTCCAGCAGACGCAGGCACTGCTGGGCCCACTCACGCGACGCGGGCCAGTCGCCCAGGTCGCGGTGGCGCACTGCCAGGGCGTACGCGGTCTCGGTGGCCGCCCACCGGTCGGTCGCCAGCTCACGCTGGAAGATCGACTCCAGTTCGTCGGTGGAGGCCAGGCGGGTCGGGTTGGTCATGGTGCCCTCTCGGATCAGACGGTCGTGCCCCAGTGGTGATCAACGCCCCGGCGCCCCCGCGGTGACGCCGCGACCCGCTGCTAGTACGTGTAGATCTCGGCCAGCGTCTTGTAGTCCTGCAGCTCGCCCTTCTCGAACCACAGCTCCACCTCCTGCTTGGCCTCCTCGGCGTTGCCGGAGGCGTGCACGAGGTTCGCCACCGCCTTGCCCGAGGCGGTGCTGGCCGCCGCGCTGTAGTGCGAGAAGTCGCCCCGCACCGTGCCGGCCGGAGCCTGGTTCGGGTACGTACTGCCGACGATCTTGCGGACGGTGGCGATGGCGTCGAAGCCCTCCAGCACCAGGGCGATGACCGGCCCCTGCTGCATGAACGTCGCCGTGACGTTGTAGACCTCCGAACCCAGCCGTTCCTCCAGGTCGAAGTAGTGCCGGCGGGTGAACTCCTCGTCCATCCACTTCATCTTGGTGCCGACGATCTTCAGCGCGGCGTCCTCGAACCGCGTGATGATCCTCCCTGCCAGGCCACGCGCCAGCGCATCAGGCTTGAGCAGGACGAGCGTGCGCTCGACAGTGTGTGCCTGAACCTCGGCCATTGGCTCCCTTTCGCCTTGCTGCCAACCGAACATGACGGTCGGTCAACCGTCACCCGCTGAGGTTACCGGCGCCGACAGGGCGGTTCGGATGTGCGGACAAGGCCCCGGACGGGTGAACGGCCCAGGCGGTGCCGCCCACTCGCCAATCTCAGAGACCCGATTCAGCCAACTTCCCTGTATCTGCTACCCGTCCGGGATACGCACCTAGAATCTCCTCGTGGTCATCCGGCGCGTCCGCGCCTCGTACACGCCTCCCAGGGACTCAGCCGCTGCCGGGCGATTCCTCGTCCCTGGTGACAGCGATTCTTCCGGGGCTCCCCCTGCGCGACCATGAAGCACCAGTGCAGTGGGAGTGCACTTTCAGCGCCCGGGTTCCTGCACCGATAGCGGCGAGGAGGGAACGGCTTCGTGGACGTGATCGAACGGTGGACCGGCCAATACGCCTGCCTGCTGCAGTCCGCCCTACGTCTCAGCAACGAGCAGTTCGCCGCGAGACTGGGCATCGGCGTGCGGACCGTGGCCGCCTGGCACGCCGACGAGAACGTCGTGCCCCGCGGGGAGATGCAGCAGCTCCTCGACACCGCTCATGAGCAGGCTTCCGCCGCGGCACGGCAACGCTTCGCGCTCCTGTTGGCGAAGGGCCGAACATCAGCCGAGTCGACACCCGCCGGCGCGCAGGCACTCCGCGTGGCCATCGCCGTGGTCATCCGTGACAGTGACGTCCTGCTGGTGTGCCGAAGGGATGACGACGCGGCCGGGATCACGTGGCAGTTCCCGGCCGGGGTCATCAAGCCCGGCGCTCGGGCCGAGACATCACCGTGAGGGAAACGCTGGACGAGACAGGCGTCCACTGCGCTGTCCGTCGGCATCTCGGCAACCGAGTGCACCCCGTGACCGGCGTGCTGTGCGAGTACTTCCTCTGCGAGTACCTGGCGGGCGAGGCCACCAACAGCGACGCGGCCGAGAACATCGACGTCATGTGGGTCCCCAGAAACTCGGTGACCCGCTTCATCCCCGTCGATACGATCTTCCCGTCCATCCTGGCCGTCCTGGAGGAGCAGACGTGACGCAGCAGAACACGGACGAGCGGCCGGGCATCGCCGCCGCCATCGTGGTGCACGAGGGACGCGTGCTCATGGTGCGCCGCCGGGTCAGCGAGGGACAGCTCTCCTGGCAGTTCCCGGCCGGAGAGGTCGAGCCCGGTGAGTCTCGCGAGGACGCCGCTGTGCGGGAGACCCAGGAGGAGACTGGCCTGGACGTAGCCGCCGTGAAACTGCTCGGCGAGCGGGTCCACCCGAAGACGGGCCGGCTGATGTCGTACACAGCCTGCGAGGTGGTGGGCGGCACCGCCCACGTCGCGGACACCGAGGAACTGGCCGAACTCGCCTGGGTCGCCCATGACGAGATCCCGCAGTACGTGCCATACGGACTGTTCGAGCCGGTGCAGGAGTACCTTGACGCGGCTCTGCTTTCCTGAATGTGACCTCGGGCCGCACTCAAGAGAGCGTGGCGTCACCCTGTCGTGGAGTGGGTCACAGGCGAGCAGTCCCTGAGGGGATCTTCTCCAAGAGGGTCCAGCTCCACGAACGCCCGTCGATCACCAGGGTGGTCTCGTCTGCGACTCGCCATCCGCTCATCCATCCGCCACCGCCGTGGTTGCGTGCTCGGCATGAGCAGGTGCATACGTAGCCCATCGCATTCATACAGCTTGGGTTGGGTCTGTCAAACGTTCGGTGTAACCGGGGTGGTTGAGGTTACTGGCGGGCTGCGGAGAGGCGGCCGTCGAAGGTGATGTCGAAGGCGTTCAGCGCGGTCTTCCAACGGCTGGTCCAGCGGGTCTGACCCCGGCCGGTGGGGTCCAGCGACATGATCGCCATGTAGACGCACTTGAGTGCGGCGGTCTCGTTGGGAAAGTGTCCGCGGGCCTTGACCGCCCGCCGGATCCTGGCGTTGACGGACTCGATCGCGTTGGTGGTGCAGACGATGCGGCGGATCTCGGCATCGAACCGCAGGAACGGGGTGAACTCTTCCCAGGCGTTCTCCCACAGCCGCACGATCGCCGGATACTTCCGGCCCCACGTCTCGGCGAACTCGGCGAACCGCTCCAGTGCGGCTTCCTCGGTCGGCGCCGTGTAGACGGGCTTGAGGAGCTTGGCGATTTTGTCCCAGTCCTGGCGGGTGGCGTAGCGGAAACTGTTGCGCAGCAGATGGACCACGCAGGTCTGCACCACTGTGCGAGGCCAGACGGTCTCGACCGCGTCGGGCAGGCCCCTCAGCCCGTCGCAGACCAGCATGAGGACGTCGTTCACGCCGCGGTTCTTGATCTCGGTGAGGATGTGCATCCAGTGCT
>NZ_JADEYH010000057.1 GCF_017114865.1 Streptomyces verrucosisporus
TGTGGACACCGCCTACGAGACCCGGGTGGAGGGGGATGAGGACGAGCTGGACCGGCAGGGCGCCTACGCGATGCGGTGGGTTGCCGGGAACGTGGTGGCCACCGGGCTGTAGGCACCGCGCGCCGGCACCGTACAGGCCCCTGCGGCTCCCGGTGGGGAAGCCGCAGGGGCCGGACCGCCTCACGCCCAGGGCGCCATGGGGAACCAGATCAGGTCACGGCGGGCCAGCATGCGCACGTCCCAGTACAGGATCATGAAGACCCCCGCCGCGATGAACGCCGCGGCGATCACGGCGGAGGCACGGCCGGGACGCGCCGACATCCAGCGGTGCAGCCGCTCACCCGCCAGCAGGGTGATCCCGGCCAGCAGCACCCCCATCACCACCAGATTGCCCAGCGCCTGCAGCGAGAAGGCCGCCGCGCCGTAGAGGACGTTGCCGCTCTCGGCCGCGTCGTGGAACAGCCGCCGGAACAGCGGATAGGGGCGGCCGATGAGGAAACCGCCGATGAGGGCGCCCATGACCACCAGGGGTGCGTTGGGGAAGCGCTCGGACAGCCGCGCCAGCGGGTCGGGCACCAGCCCCAGAGACGCCAGGCCCAGCCATAGCAGCACGATGCCGATGACCCCGAAGGTCACCATGGCCTGCACGAGAACCGGCGGGAAACCGTCCGCTCCCGGGGAGCCGAGCTGGAACTGCGGCATGCGAGTGCCCATCAGGGCGACGACCACGCCGTAGGCGGCGGACACGGCCACGGAGCCGGCCGCCAGGTATCCCAGCGGCCCGAGCAGCCGGATCAGCCGGCCGCGCCGCGACCGGGCCTGACCGGCCATCGGGGCCATCGCGCTGAACACCGCCACGTTGCAGGCGGTGAACGTTCCCGCCACGCCGGTCGCCAGGGCGAACGCGATGCCGACCAGAAAACTGCCCAGGGAAGCCGTCGCGGCGTCCTGGCCCAGCAGGGCGCCGGCGACGTTGGCCCCGATGGTCTGGTCGACGAACTCGTGGGACCACACGACTGTCAGCGCGAATCCGAACAGCGCCGCGACGCAGAGGACCAGGCCGCGCCGGCGGGGAAAGTGACCGTCGACGAACAGCGAGCGCGGTCGGCCGTCGTCGGGCGGGGAGAGAGGGATGTGCCGGGTACCGGGAGTCCTGTCCATCAGGGAGTGCACGGATAAGACCTTTCTGCCCTTGTCCGATGGTGTCTCGACCGTAGGGGGCGTTCGGCCGCCGGCCGACCGGCCGGCTCCGGAACGGCAATACCGAAGAAGCGCACTTGAACACCGCGGGCCGGGCGGCGCCGGCTCATCCCGGGGGGCGGGAGACCTTCGGGATGGGTTCCGGGCGGTCTTCCCCGGAAGAGCGTTGGTGGCGGACCCCTGACAGTTCCTCGGACAGCTCCCACAGCCGCAGTTGCGCCCGTGTGTTGCGTGAGCTCCGGGTGGAGCGCGCGGGAGCCGGGGCCCCCCGGGTCTCCAGGAGTCTGCCCGGACCCAGGTAGGCGCCTCCCGGTACGCGGTGATCGGTAGCGGCCCTGAGCACCGGTTCGGCCGCCCGTGCCGGAGGCCGGGCCAGAACCCTCAGCGCGGTCCGGCTCACCGGCCGCAGTGCCGCGGGTGCGTCACCGTGCCACAGCCCGGTGGCCGACAGGCCGGGGTGTGCGGCGACCGAGACGGTCTCAGCGCCCTCGTCGGCGAGCCGCCGCTGCAGTTCACGGGCGAACATCAGGTTCGCCAGCTTGGAGCGCCCATAGGCCGCGACAGATCGCCGTCCGCCCTGGGAACGGGCTGTGCGCGGATCGAATCCGCTCGGGGCGACCCGGTGCGCCAGACTCGTGACGGTGACGATCCGTGAACCGGGCGTACACCGCATCAGGTCCAGCAGCAGGAGCGTCAGCGCGAAATGCCCCAGGTGGTTGACGCCGAAGTGTGCCTCGAAACCGTCTTCTGTCCGGTGGTGCGGGGGAAACATCACCCCGGCGTTGTTCACCAGGACATCGATCCTGCCGTACCCGCGACGCACCTCGGCCGCGGTCCGCCGCACGGACTGAAGCGAGGCCAGGTCCAGCTTGACGACATCCGCGTCAGGGCCCAGACCGGTCGCCACGGCACGGCCCCGTTCGACATCGCGGCAGGCCAGGACGGTCCGAGCACCGCGGACAGCCAGCGACCGAGCCGTCTCCAGGCCGATTCCTGCTGTACCACCGGTGATCAGCGCGACCCGGCCCCGCTGGTCGGGGATGTCAGCCGTGGACCACTTCATGTGGTCTTCCCACCGGGACCGGGACACAGATTCCCCCGCACCGGGAAAGCCGTTGGTGGCCGTGGTGTGCCGCATCGCCCCATCCCTTGCCTACACGGGTGACCGGGTCCCCATCCTCGGCACGGACGCCCGCGGCGGCCACTTCCGGAGTGCGCACCTGCACTTCTCCCGTTCTCCATCGGTCTTCGTCGATTCGCTCCTCGGAACGGGGACGAGAAGCCGGTCCCTGGAACCTTTTCCCCTGCCCTGCCGCTGCTGACCGGCACTTCGGTGCCTGATCCATACGGAGGCAGGCCGCACCGCCCCAACAGCGGAGGCTTGAGTTCCGCGAAACCACTTGCCCACCCCCGAAAGCCTCAGCCACAGAATGCCAGCCCCAACGGTGGGGCAGCCCGGCGACGGCGAGCGGAGGCCACCGCAGTCGTGCGGCCGCCAGGCCGTGCGGCGGAACCACGACCGAGCACCAGCCACGCCTGTCCGCTTTATCCTCGCGGCGGTCACGTCCGGGTCCCCAGCAGCGCTGGTGCCTTCCACCGGCCCCTCACCGGCAGACGGTGCCGCAGGCAAAGCGGCCCCTGTCCCTGGAACCTGGACAGCACCGACTCGGGTACGGGCCACTTATATGTACGGAGACCGTAAACCTGCAGGTCACAGCGCTGCGGGTTACGAGTTATGTCCCCCCAGCAGGGACATAACGCTGTCGATGTGTCCCGCCTGGGGGGACACATCGATGGCTCAATATCAACTGGAGTTGACACAAAATCTGCAGCCATGTCAAGTAGAGGCGACATCAGGAAATCAATGTGTCCAGCACCGGATACACCGGATACACCGGGTGCCAGGAAGAAGATATGTCCCCCAGGAGGGACACAACTTACGCAACATGTCGCATCGGATTGACATTTGTGTCAAGCAGGGATGACATAGCGTTGGCGTTCAGAGATCAACAGCTTGGGAGAGCAGCCTCGTGTCGACAGAGCCGCAGCGTCGCCGTACGGGCGACCGGGGGACACCGCAGCCGAAGCCGCCCTTGAACGATCCGGCCGACGCCTGGGACCGGCCGCTACATCCCGTCAAGAAGCTGGACGAGGTCGCCAGAGCTTATCCCGGCCGCAAGCTCACGCTGGACAGCGAGCGGAAGCCGCTGGAGTTCTACGGACCACCGGACCAGCCGAACGCCTTCTCCATGGACAGCCTGGAGTTCTTTCTGGTCATCGCACAGTTCTTCCGCGAGGCACTGCCTTTGCGGCTGATCCTGCTGATGATCGCCTGTCAGCGGGCCGGCGGGCGAATCCACCTCACCCAGGATGAGATGGCCCACGTCCTGGATGTCTCACGTACCAAGGTGAACGAGGCTCTGAGGGAAGTCATGGCCCATGGCATCGTGTTCAGGGTGAAGCGTGGTGTGTACCGATTCAACCCGCCGTACTCCTACCGGGTCGCCGAGTTCATCCCGGGTACGGAGACGATGGAGCCGGAGTACGTACGGGTCGAGCAGTACACGGCCATCGCGGAGATCCGGTCGGACGAGAGTTTGCCGGATCTGGTGCGCTTCCCCTCACTGGAACAGATGCGCAGGGAGATCGAGCGGCTGCGTGAGGAACGGTCGAAGGTCCGGGCCGAGCGCCGCCACAAGCGGACACAGCAGAAGGAGAAGAGGACCGAACAGTGAGCGGTCTGCATTTCGCCGCGGTGAACGCGGAGGGCATCGTCGCCGACCTGGACCTGCTGCCCGCGGCCTACCGCGTGCTGCTCAAGGTGCGTGCCCACAGCGAGCCGGGCGGCCGTATCGAAATCGATCAGGTCACCATTGCCCAGATGCTCGGCCTGAGCAGGGCCGCGGTCAACGCGGCCCTGCGCGACCTGGATCTGGCACAGCTGGTGAAGAAGAAGCGCCCCGGCGTCTACCAGCTCAACCCGATGCTCGCCGGCTACCTCTCCCCCGAGGACGCCATCGCGGCGGTCAAGGCGATGCCTGGAAGCGAGCGCCTGAATTCTCCCGGCTTCGTGGAGCACTACCGCAGAGCCGTCGCCGCCTACCAGGGTCAGCTCACCGAGAAACGGCGGCGCCGTGAGGACGCCAAGCGCCGCCAGAACCTCAAAGCCGTCTCCTGAGACGAGCCGCTCGACCGGCAGGCGGTGCCAGTGGGGAGGTTGCCGCACGCCCGCGGTCCGCAGCGTGGTCTTCATTACGTCGTAATGAAGACCACGCTGCGGACCGCGGGCGTGCCCCGGAGCCGAGGCGCCATTACGGCGTAATGAGAATCGGCGCCGAGACTCTGCTGCTCAGCCGAACTGAGCAACGGAGTCAGCGGAAGGGGCACAACACGCCCCCCCGCTCCCCAACATCCTCGACCGTCAGTATGGTGACGTCATGGCATCTCCATACCCCGATGGTGACCGGGAAAAGGTAGCGTCGAAGCTGCCTGCCGCGATCCGCCAAGAGCTCAAGGTCCGCACCGCCGAGCATGGTGTCGACATCCAAGACGCCGTCACCGACGGCATTCGTGCCTGGCGTACCGACGACGGGCCTCATCCGACCGTCGACACCGCCGGCGCCGACTCCTTCTCCACCTGGCTCCCTGTCGGCCTGTACGAGCAGTTCAAGGCGGACTGCACCGCCCGCGGCGTCTCCTACACCCAGGGGTTGGCCCAGTCGGTGCGTCTCTGGCTGGACACTCACCCTTCTCCGGGGCAGCAGCCTCACACCGGGCCGCAGCGGAAAGTCATCTGTAATCAGAAGGGCGGGGTGGGCAAGACCGCCATCGCCGCCGGCGTCGCCCAGGCGTATGCCGAGGCGGGCAAGCGGGTTCTCCTGGTCGACTACGACCCCCAGGGGCACCTGAGCGAGCAGCTCGGCATCGCCCAGATCCCCCCGGGTGAGGACAGTTTGGTGGCCCACATGTGCGCCGAGGGCAAGGCCGATCTGCGCGACCTGCTGGTCACGTTCGAGGACGACCGGTTCGGCAAGCGGCTGCAGATACTGCCCGCGTGCTTCGACGGGTTCCTCCTGGACGCGAAGATCGCCACCAACACCCGCATCCGCCGGCGGGAGACCACCCTTGAGCGGGCTCTGGAGCCACTGGAGGCGGACTTCGACGTTGTCGTCATCGACTGCCCACCGTCACTGGGGATCGCGATGGACGCCGCCATCTACTACGGGCGGCGCCGTGACGGCGAACCGGCGGGAGCCTCCGGCGTCATCATCCCCGTCCTCGCCGAGGACTCCTCCGCCACCGCCTACGCCATGCTCACCGACCAGATCGAGTCGCTGAAGGAGGATCTGGAGCTGGAGCTGGACTACCTCGGTCTGGTGGTGAACCTGTACGACTCCCGGCGCGGGTTCGTCGCCACCTCCAGCCTTCGGCAGTGGAAGTCTCTGGGCGACCCGCCGGTACTGGCGGTCATCGGTGACCTGAAGGAGCAGCGTGAGGCAGTCCGTATGGGCAAGCCGCTGCTGAGCTATGCGCCTCGCTGTGACCAGGCTGAGGCGATGCGGCAGATTGCGAGGTCCGCGTCGTGAGCGGTAAGGCCGACCTGCTGGGAGCTTCGTCGGCGTTCGGCCGTGCCGGGACGGCCCGCAGTGCACGCGGGCGGGTTGCGGAGAAGGTCCTGGGCGGCAGTGACGATGGGCCGACCCGTCTGGCTCTGCATCTACTGAGCCACAATCCGGACAACCCGCGTGACTCTCTGCCCGACGTCACCGACCTCGCCGCGTCCCTGCGGGACCACGGGCAGAAGTCCGCGGTGACGATCATGTCCCGTGAGGCGTATCTGACGGCCAATCCCGACCGGGAGGACGAGCTCGAGCCGCGGGCCGCCTACGTCGTCATCGACGGCAACTGCCGCCTGGCTGCTGCCCGGCAGGCCGGCCTGTCCTCGCTGCGGGTCATGATGGACGAGTCCCTCGGTGGCGACCCGGACGAGCTGCTGGAGTCCGCTCTGGTGGCCAACATCCACCGCCAGGACCTCGACCCGCTGGACGAGGCGCGGGCGCTGAAGAAGCTGCTGGAAGTCCACGACACCCAGGACAAACTCGCCAAGCGGCTCCACCGGTCCCAGGGCTGGGTCTCCCAACGCCTGGCGTTGCTGTCCCTGACTCCCGAGCTGCAGAAGCGTCTGGAGAGCGGGGCGGAGCCGGTGGACCTGCTGCGTGCGGTGGGGAAGAAGCCCTCGGAGCGACAGGAGCAGGAGCTGGCGCGGCTGAAGGAGGAGCGGGCCCGTACACAGGCGGCCAAGGGCGCCGCAAGGAAGCAGTCGCGGCGGTCGGCGGCCGGTCCTCATTACGACGTAATAGAGGAAGCTGGTCCCGCTGCGGAGGCGACGGAGCCGGGCCAACCCGCTCAGGACAGCACGGAGCCCGCCAGCGGCAGTGCCCCGGCTGTTCCCGCGCAGCCCGCGTCCTTCTCGACCCCGGAGATCCGGCCGTCCCGGCCTGCCGCTGTGCGGATGCCGTGGGGCAGTCCTGGCGAGGTGTGCTTGATTCTTCGGGACAACATGGCGCCGGAGAAGCTGGAGAGGCTCATCGAGCTACTTCAGCAGCCCAAGGAGAAAGACGAATACTGACCCGGGCCGCCGTGCGTGAGGGCTCTGCGCCATGAACGGTGCAGAGCCCTCTGTTTCGCTGCCTGAGTGAACCT
>NZ_JADEYH010000058.1 GCF_017114865.1 Streptomyces verrucosisporus
ACACTAGTCATCAATATTTTCAACGATACAGAACCCTTCGCCAGGTATAGTTAATATCTGTCCATATAGAGATGGAAGTTGACTTCTCGAAGAAGCGCACGAGACATCAACAAACTGCGCGTGATGCTGCACTTGCTGCCATATCTTCCCCTACACGGCCATAGGACCCCGGTCCCCTGGGCGAACAGCTTCGCGTTGTGCCACCGTCACTGCTACGACTCCGTTTAGCCTCGCCAGCGGCGTCCTTCTGGCCACTCTCATCGAACAAGTTGAAAGCAGCCTCGACGAGTGCGGCTCCCGAAGGGCCCTCTTGGGGATGATCTGAACGCTGTCGAGTTCCGGTTCGGCCATGCACAGAGACGGGATCGATGGAGGGGGACGACTCGGTGGCCTGGGTGAGATTGGCTGGACCCAGGTAATGGGGCCGGTAACCGTTGCGGCTACGGCGACCGCAGCAGGAAGGCCGCAGTCGAAGCGGATGCGCAAGAGGAGGCTCTGAAGTGAGGAAAGGGGTGTGGCTGCGAGGGTTAGCGGGAGCGGATCGCGCTGCGGGTGGTTGGCGGGGCCGTGGCCTTGTGAGCGGTGAGCCCCGGGGTGCGTGATGGGGCGGGCGTCTGCTGGGTGCTGGGGAACCAGACGGAGGCGTACCGCTCGATGGCGGCACGGAGTCCGTGGGTGTGGGCGCCTTTCCAGGGCGCCCAGTCGGGTCGGTCGCGGAACTCGCGGAACGTGGCATATCCCGAGTGCGTCGGGCCGCGGCCCTGGGAAGCGTCGCGGTGGTCGAAGGTCTTGTGGTCCTCGAACCGCAGTACTTGGGCGTCGAGTTCGCCTCTGTCCTGGTGGATGGTGGCCAGGCGCAGGCCGTCGTACTCGTGTGCGCGGATGGTGCGGGCGAAGTCGATCCGCAGCCTCAGCAGGCCGCCGGGGGTGGGGGTTGCGTAGTAGGTGTTGCCGACGACGGCGGCCTCGGCGAACGGGAGTTTCAGGTGCTCGATGAAGAAGTCGCGGGCGCGCAGGGCCAAGCGGATACCTCCGGAACGGTCGGGCTGTGGGCGGTCAGCGCCGAGGGCCGCGCAGGGCTGGGCGGCTGGTGGTGCTCCAGCGCGGCACGCTGGAGGCCGGGAGCGCGGCAGAGTGCCGGGAGGCGGCCCGCTGGACGTCGAGTGGGGTTGGGGCTGGCGGGTGTGGCGGGAGGACGGGGGTAAGCCGGGCCAGGCCTTGGATGTAGCTATAGGTCTCCTCTCGCCAGCGGAGCAGCGGAGCCGGGTCGGAGACGCACTCGGTGACGGCCCGGAGCAGAGCGACGGGGGTGTTGCTGCTGGCGGTGGCGTACCAGGCGGGGTGGTCGATGGAGGTACCGGCCCACAGCTGCCAGCGGGCGTCGCGGGTGGTCAGCTCGGCTTGCGGGTCGAGGCGTCCGGTGGTGCACTCCAGTCCGGCGAGCCCGTCGGGCGAGCGGATCGCCAGGACGCCTCCGCTGGGGCGTTCGAGCTGCCAGCCGCGGTTGATCAAGGGGGCGGCGGCGAGGAACGGTTCGCGGTCCGTGCTTCGGGAGTCCGGTGCCGCGAGGTAGGCGTCCGAGCCCTGTTCGTACGCCTCGGCCAGGGCGGTGGTGAAGGCCCGGACGAACTCGGTGGGGCAGGAGTCGTTGAAGCAGACGCCCCAGGTGGGCGGGCCGAAGGCGTCGCGGTAGGCGTTGATACGCCAGAGACCGTCGTCCTCTCCCTCGGGGAGGTAGCCGAGGCGGACGGTGCGGTCGGGTGCATGGACGTAGGCGTTGCCGAGGTCGTCGTGTTCCAGGTCCCAGCCGAGGTCGAGAAGCGGTGCGAGGGCGGGGTCGCCGGTCGCGGTGGCGGCGGCGAGGTAGCGCGGGGAGACGTGGACGTCCCCGCCGATGGTGCGAAGGTCGTCGTGGGGCGGCATCAAGAGTCCGGTGGTCAGGAGGCGGCGGCCGGTTCGACGTGGGTGACGACGTGGCCGAGGGCGGTGGCGGCGCGGGCGCGGGCGGTCTCGGTGGTGGGGCCGGTGGTGATGAGGTGACCGATCCGGGCGGTGAACATGTCACCGCCGTCCGCCGGCAGGAGGAGCCGGTCGCCGGGGCGGCGCTGGAAGTGGATCCGCTCCAGCCACGGCGGGTGGGGGCCGTCGAAACGCAGACGGGTGAGGGTGCCGGAGGTTTCGGGGTAGATCAGGTGGATCGCGGCGGCCGAGGATCTGGTCGGAGTGAGGTCGGGGGCGCGGTCGCAGGCGATGTCGGCGGCGGCGCGCGGCAGGTCGATGCCGGTGGTGAGGTGGACGAGGTGGCCGATCATGTCTCCGGCGAGGCGTCCGTTGACCTCGACGAGCCGTGGCCGGCCGTCGACCAGGCGCATCTCGACGTGGCTGACGCCGTCGGTGATCCCCAGTGCGCGGATGGCGGCCCGCGCGGCGGGGGCGACGGTGGCGAGGAGCGGGTCGGCCGCGTCGACGGAGTGGGCCAGCTCCTCGAAGTGGGGCGGCTCGCTGACCGTCTTGCGGGTCACGGCCACCACCGTGGTCTTGCCCCGGTGTGTGACGCACTCGGCCGAGACCTCCGGGCCGTCGAGGTACTCCTCGACCAGAACGTCGGTGCTCTCCAGGCCCAGGTCGGCCGCCCGGCGGGCGGCTCCGTACGCGGCGGTGAGCTGGTCGGGGGCCTCGGCGCGGATCACGCCGATGCCGGCCGCGTGCGCGGCGGGCTTCAGGACGACCGGGTAGCCGATCCGCTCGGCCGCGGCCTGCGCCTCATGGCGGGTGCGGACGCTCACCGATGCGGCCGACGGAACGCCGTGGCGGGCGAACAGGCTCCTCGCGGTGGCCTTGTCGCGGCACGCTCGCATCGCCTCCGGGTCGGTGGTCGGCAGGCCGAGCCGGCGCGCGAGGCGGGCGACCGGGACGAGGTACCACTCGGTCCAGGTGAACACCCCCGCCAGGTCGTAGCGGTCGGCCAGGGCCCGGCCGGCGGCAAACAGCGCCGCCTGGTCGGTCGGGTCGGGCACCACCAGGCAGTCCCGGAGGTACGGCACCTCCCACGACGGTTCCTCGCCGGTGATGAGAACGACGTCGTAGGCGGCGGCCACGGACTCGAGGCAGTAGCCGCGGTACGCCTCGGCTTCCATGTCAGCCGCAGCGACGACCAGGACGGCAGGACGGTCGGACAAGGGCAGGCTCCTCAATGGTTCGGGGAGTGGAAGGCCGGCGCGGGAGGGCGAGGCCGGGTAGCCCGTCCCGCGTGGTGGCGGGCACGAGCGGTGGGGATCCGTTCGGACCGGGAGGTCAGGGCGCCGGCGCCGGTAGGGCGGGCAGGGTGCGCAGCCGGACGAAGGCGGCCGCGAGGCCGGCGGCCTGGAGTAGTGCGGCGGCGGTGAGGGCGTGCCCGAGCTGGGCGGGCGGTACGGCCGCGACGAGCAGCCCGGCGGCGGGGAAGGGCAGCAGGAGCAGCAGGATCGTCACGGCGAGGGTGCTGCCGAAGACGTCGGGGGGATCAGGTGGGAGCGCAGGGTGCGCAGGACGACGGTGAGGCCGCCTTCGCCGGCCATCAGGACGGCGATCAGCAGGAGGTAGCCGCGGTAGGTGTCGGCCTGGGCGACGGCGAGGGTCGCTCCGGCGGCGAGAGCGGCGGCTGCGGCTCCGACCGGCCACAGGTCCCAGCGGTCGATCGCCCGGCGGGCGGCGGTGATGGCGAGCAGGGAGGCGGCGGCCGCGGCGGACCAGATCAGTCCGGCGTCCGCGCTGGAGTGCCCCAGCTCGGTCACGACGATGACCGGCATGGCGGCCTGGAGCAGGGCGATGGCGGTGTTGGAGACGACCAGTCCGGCGACCAGCCAGGCCAGGGCCGGCAGGGAGCGCAGGGTCGTCCAGCCCGTCCGTAGTCCTCCCTGTGCGGGTGCCGCGCTCGTCGGTGCGTTCCGCGTTTCGGATCCGAGGGCGGTGGCGAGCAGGGAGAAGGCCGCGAGCGTGCCGAGCATGGCGGTCGGCCCGCCGTGTTCCAGCAGCAGGCCGGAGACCAGCGGTCCGGTGAGCATGGCGGTCTGGTCGATGCCCAGCAGGACGGACTGCACCCGGTGAGCCTGGGCGCCTGCGCTCCGGCTCGCCGCGCCGCCCGCGGTCTCGGCCGCCACGTAGCTGAACTCGGTGAGGATGCCGGTGGACGCGGCCAGCAGCATGACGGTGGCGGTCACCGCCGGCGAACCGGCGTCGAGCACGGCCAGGACACCGGCTGCGGCGAGGACGGTCAGGGCGCGCGCGAGGCAGGCCGCCCGGAAGACGCGGGCCGTGCCGTGGCGGTCCACGAGGGTGCCGGCCACCGTGAAGGCCGCGATGCGCGGGACCCATTCCAGCGCGAAGGCCAGTCCGGTCAGAGCGGCCGACCCGGTGGTGGCCAGGACGAGGAGGGGAATGCCGTAGGTGGCCATCGCGAACGCGGCGCCGTCGGCGCTGCGGGGCAGGTAGATCCCGCGCAGGAGGGTGGGGGCAGGCGTCACGCGGCGACGCCGTCGGTGCCGCGGGTTCGCTGGTGGGTATGGGTCCACTCGGCCATCAGCCGTTCGATGCGGCCGAGTTCGGTCTCGCGCTCGTCCTTGGGGTTCGGGGGGTCGGCTGTCAGTGCGCCCAGGAGGGCGAACGTGCTGTGGATCCGTCCGGCGAAGTCGCAGTGCGCGGCCGGGTGGTTGTGTCGCCGGGCCCACCGCGCGGTCGCATCGTAGACGTCGGCGAGGTCCCGGCCGGCCGCCGAGAGGCCCACGGTGCCGGGGGTTCGGGTGAGGAGTCCGAGGGAGTCGGCCTGCTCGACGGCCTGGCGGATCCGGTCGGCGGAGAGGTCCGTAAGGGTGCGTGCCAGGCCGCGCGCCGGTATGGCTCCGTGATCGTCGATCTCGCTGACCAGGCGAATCAGGCCAACAGAAGACAGTGCCGTACAGATGTCGCGGAGCTGCTGGTGGGAGAGGGCGGGGATCACCGGCGGGCTCCTCCGACCGGCAGGGCCGCCTTCGCACGGGTGGGGGTGGCGTGGGAGAACAGTTCGCTGGGCTGCCAGCCGAGGCGGCGGGCGGGCTGTGCCGGTATGGCGGAGGCCGTGGGAGGGGTGCATGCGGGGGGCCGGTGCTGGTGGCTTGTCCAGGAGCGGGTGGGAGTCGCGGGTCCGGGGGTGGGTCGTCCCCAGAGCGGATGCCCAGCGGCGTGGTCGAGTGGCCGACCGGCGGACCACATGGACAGGACTCCGAGGACGGGTCCGAGTGCAGCACCGGCCGGTGAGAGGCGGTAGGGCTGCCCGTTGCCCTCGGTCATCACCAGGCCGTCGTCGACGAGTTGCCGCAGCGGCGGGTAGACGTTGGTCCAGTAGCCGTCGGGGAGGACGATGCGGGCCAGGGCGCGGGCCGTTACCTCCTGCCGCGACTTGAGAGCCCACAGGATCGCGGGGGCCTGGCGGCGAGTGAGGAGGGCGAGGCTGTCCTCGACCTGCTCGATCGCGGAGAGGAGCTGTTCCGGCTTCTGCAGGTTCTGCTCGGCCCAGGAGGCCAGCATCGGGAGTACCGGCAGGAGTTGTCGGCCGCGGGCGGTGAGGCCGTAGGTGACGTGGCGGGCGGAGTGCTCGGTGCGTTCGGCCAGGCCGGCGTCGCACAGTGAGCGGATCTTGGGGTGCAGCTGGCCGCTCTGGAGGTACGGCAGCTTGGCCGCGATCTGCGTGTAGCGCTGTGCCGGCCGGTTCAGGGCCAGCAGGATCCGCACGTTCCAGCGCGGTGTGATCATCTGGAGGGCTTCGGTGACCCGGGCGACGTCGGCGTCGTCGGCGGGCGGCAGACCGGTGGTGGACAAGGGGGGACTCCTGAGTACGGAAGGCCGGGACGCTGGTCGGGTCAGCGACTCGGTGCGGGACTCGCGGCCGGTACGGGCGGGGCGGGAAGGGACGGTGCCGCAGAGGTGGTGGGCGGCTCTGCGACGGGGGCGCGGCCGAGGCTGCGCAGGACCGCGCCGGCGGTCGTGACCTGGGTGTCGCGGACGGCGACCGCTTCGGCGAGACGGCGGGCGCAGTCAAGGACATGGGAGACCTCGTGCGCACCGATCTGCCGCCCGGGACGGGTCAGATGCTGCAGCCGTTCCCGCTGGGCGGTGATGCTCTGCTCGGCGAGGGCCAGGATGCGGTGGCTTCCGAGGAGCGCAGCCAGCATGCCGGGGGCCTGGTCCCGGGCGTAGGCCTCGAGATCGGAGAGTTCGGCGCCGTACAGGTCCTCGATCCGCGCGGCGATCTCAGCGGCGGTGGGATGGGTCAATCGGCGGGGGCTCTCATCGTCGTCGGCTGCGGACCTCACCGAGGCCTTCGGGTGTCGGTGAGGCGGAGTCCGCAGGCAGGGTGGTGCTGACCGTCTGCTGGGTGAATCGGGCGGGGCGGGCCGACTGTTGGAGCGGGGGCACGGTCCGCAACAGATCGTCCAGCGCGGTGCGGTAGCCGTCGCGGGCGGACAGCGCCGCGTCCAGCCACTGAGCCTTTTC
>NZ_JADEYH010000059.1 GCF_017114865.1 Streptomyces verrucosisporus
CAGACGACGAGGTGGACGGCTGGCTAGGCAGGCTCGACAGAGCCCTGGCATGCCCGTCCGGTTATGTCAGCGACTTGATCTTCTGGTCGCCGGAGCGGGAGCTTTCGGCTGATGAGGTAGTCGATCAGGCCCTGGCGTACCGGCCGATCGCTTTGTGAGGTCGGGACTCAGCCCCGAAGCCAGATGAGTAGAGCTGCGGTGGTTGCGGTGCCGAGGAAGATGTAGCCGCGCTTGTCATAGCGGGTGGCCACGGCCCGGGACTGCTTCAGCCTGTTGATCGCTCGTTCGACGGTGTTGCGCTTCTTGTACCGCTCTTCGTCGAAGCCGGGTGGTCGTCCGCCGCGTGAGCCTTTGCGCAGGCGGGCAGCCTGGCTATCGGTCTTCTCTGGGATCGTGTGCCGGATGCCTCGGCGCCGCAGGTACTCGCGGCACGGGCCGTTGCTGTATCCCTTGTCGGCCGCGAGGCTGTCGGGCTTCGTGCGGGGCCGTCCCGGACCGACCCGCGGAACCCGGATCTTTGCCAACACCGCCTGGAACTGGGTGCAGTCCGCCCGCTGTCCGCCAGTGACGACCAAGGGCAGCGGGCGGCAGCGGCCGTCGGCGCTCAGGTGGAGTTTGCTGGTGAACCCGCCCCGCGAGCGGCCCAGGCCCTCGCCTCCTGCACCACCTCCACCAGCCGGGCGAGCAGGCTTTGCCACGGTGTTTCGCCCTGATGTTCTACCGCTTCGGCCCTCTTTGACGCGGGCGCCGGCAGCGGGTCGGTCCGGGCACCGGCCGCGTGCTGATGGGCGCACACGATGGTGGAGTCCACCGAGATGTCCCAGTCGATCTCGCCCGCGATGTCGGCGGCGGCCTGGACCTGCTGCAGCAGACGCTCTCACGTGCCGTCGGCCGACCACCGCCGGTGGCGTTCATAGACGGTCTTCCAGGGGCCAAACCGCTCGGGAAGATCCCGCCACTGCACCCCGGTCCGCACCCGGTGCAGGATCCCGTCGATCACCTGTCGGTGATCCCGCCACCGGCCACAACGTCCATTGCTCACCGGCAGGGACGGCCGCAGCCGTTCCCATTCCGCATCCGTCAGATCGCCCCGCCCCATGCCCGCAACAACGACCCAGGCACGGAGCGGTCACATGATCGCCCGGACAGCTCCTAGTCAGCTGGTGTCTGGGCAGCGGATTCGTGCCGGTATTTACACAGGTCAGGGGGAGGTCATCACCGTGCGGTGCGCGTAGTCGCTCAGGCCCGGGAGATCGGGGCGCAGCTCGGCGACCTGTGCGGTCAGCGCGCGTACCGAGGGTCGGCGGGCCTCCAGCGGGGCGGCGAGCTCGATGAGGCGCAGCTGGGCGAAGGCACCGGTGACGTCGCCGGCGTCGAGGAGGGTGCTGGCGGAGGCAGCCAAGGTATGTGACCAGCGGAGTCGGTGATATCACGTCAGCGTGTGCTGGATAACGACTGGAGATTCAGCCGTTATCCAGCAGGCAGGTGCTACGCGGGCGCTGTTGGTCACGCATATTGCATGCGGTCTGGACGCTGGGTAGTGGATCGGTTCACTCTTGGACGAGTTCGCCGACGGCAAAGGGGGGTCCGATGGGGCGGAAGAAGGAGCTGGCCGAGAAGACGGTGTGGCGCAGTGACCCGCACACGCAGGTCAAGCACCTGATGTACCGGCACTACCTGCACTGCTGGATGGCGAAGATTCTGCAGAGGTTTCCCGAAGCCACCATCGTCGATGCGTTCGCCGGCCCCGGCGTGTACCAGGATGGCCCGCCCGGATCTCCGATCGTCATCGCCCGGGCCTTCCTGGAGCACACCGCCTACCGGCGGTTCGGGAAGCTGAACCTGGTGTGCCTGGAGGAGCGGCCGGACCGGGTGACCGAGTTGCGGCGGCAGGTTGCCCGACTGCCGGCCTCGCCGGGCCTGAACGTCCAAGTGGCGGAGCCGGGGTTGTTCGCGGAGCGGCAGGCAGAGTTGTCCGCGTTGGCGCACCGGGGCAAGGCGGACATGCCGGTGCTGTGGCTGCTGGATCCGTTCGATCTGAAGAGTGTGCCGTTCTCCCTGGTGCGGCGGTGCATGGCCGGGCGGCGGGACGAGGTGCTGTTCACTTTCTTCAGCAACGAGCTGCACCGCTTCTGCCAGCGCGAGCACTACGACAAGGCCATGGACACCTATTTCGGCAGTGATCTGTGGCGTTCGGCTGTGCAGGTAAAGGGTGCGGGGGCGCGGAAGGAGGCCTTCGCCGAGGCGTATGAGCAGATGCTGGCTCGCCATCGTCTGCTCAGCGGCCGGTTCGGGATACGGATCAGCAATCAGAGCGCGCGCTATCATCTGATCCTGGCCACCCACAGTGAGGCTGGGCTGAAGTGCTGGAACCCGGCGGCGTGGAAGCTGGACGGCTACACCGGGCGAGGGGCTTCGGCGGCCACGGTGATGCAGCCCGATCTCTTCGGCGGCCAGGCTGTGGTGGACCGCCTGGACGAGGCGCTGCGCAGCCATGCTGGGACAGCGCAGCGCTGGAGTGCCTTGTCAAGCGAGGCCGCCCGGCTGGGCTTTGTCGATAAGCATCTGCGGACGGCGCTGACCAAGCTCGCCGCGGAGGGGCTGGCAATCCGGGTGGAGCCGGTCAAGGCTCCGACGCCGTGGCCGGAGGGCTGCATCGTGCGGTTCTACGCCCCCGAAGACCTCAAACTCGAAGAGGCCGAGGACTGACCACCGTTCAGCTCGGCGACAGTGCGCGCTGAGGGGGCGGCATCTCGTCCCAGGTGCGCCCGTCCAGTTCGCGGCCGCCGGCCTTGGGGGTGCGGCCGCCCCACTGCTTGAAGAAGAACGCGGTGTTCTGCTCCTGGCAGGCGTCCCGGATGCCGGTCACCCACGCCTGATCCATCGGCCGGTGGCCGGGGCCGGACTCGCCGCCGGCGATGACCCAGTCGATCCCGTCCAGGTTCAGCCCCGGCAGCGGGCCCAGCAGTGGTTCGCAGGACAGGAACCGCACCGCGGCCGGCACCTGCCGCAGGTCGTCCACGCGCGGTAGCTCGGTCTCGGACTCGACCGAGACACCCACCCACAGGTTCGCCGGCCACTGAAGCTTACCGGCGACCTGCCGCAGGCGGCGGGCCCGCTTGGTCAGCACCTGATAGGTGTGCTGCGGGGTGTCGGCCATCACCTGGAAGACCTGGCGGACAAAGCCCAAGGGGACGCGGGCGTGGAAGAGGTCGGACATGGAGTTGACGAACACCACCCGCGGGCTCTTCCAGCCGTAGGGGATGGTGAGGGAGTCGGGGTGGAGGGTGACGTCGAAGCCGGGGCCGGAGGTGCGCGGGTCGCCGTCGTTCTGGTACTTGGGTGCTCCCATGGCCTTGAGTCGTTTGGCCAGAGTCAGGGCGTAGCAGTTGTCGCAGCCGGGCGAGACGCGGTCGCATCCGGTGGTGGGGTTCCAGGTGGCCTCGGTCCACTCGATCGCGCTTCGGTCGCCCACCGACTTACCTCCCGCTTTAAGACCCCGCCCCAGCCCGGCGCGGTGTGGTGCGCAGTGCTCAACGATCCGCAGTGTGCGCGGACACCGGCCATCCAACCACCGCCGCACAGCCCTCCTCCCCAGTTCCACAGATCCGTAATCGAACAAATATACGCACCTCTATGGAAGTTGTGGTCGGTGAACCCCACCTGCGGCCCCAGGGCGGGAGAGCTCCCGCTAGGCGGTTTCGTTTGGATCATCGGGCGGACCAGAGGAAAATGCCCGCGACGTGGAGTCCGGCCAGGTAGATGGTGGCGGTCTTCTCGTAGCGGGTGGCGATGCCGCGCCACTGCTTGAGGCGGTTGATGCACCGCTCGACGGTGTTGCGCTGCCGGTAAGCCTCGTGGTCGAAGGCCGGTGGCCTGCCGCCGCGGCTTCCCCGCCGCAGTCGGTGACGTTGCTGGTCTGCCGGGACAGGGATCACCGCGCGGACGCCGCGTCTGCGCAGGTGCTCGCGGATCGCGCGGGAGGAGTACGCCTTGTCGGCCAGGACCACCTCCGGCCTGGTACGGGGCCGTCCTCGCCGGCGGGGCACGCGCAGGCGGGTCATGACTTCGGGGAAGGCGGGCGCGTCACCGGCCTGGCCGGCGGTGAGATGGAACGCCAGCGGTCGGCAGCGGCCGTCGGCCGCAAGGTGGATCTTCGTAGTCAGTCCGCCGCGGGACCGGCCGATGGCGTGATCGTCCGGCTCCCCGGCCGGGGCCCCTTTTTGCGGGCCCCGGCCGCTTTTTGCGGGCCCCGGCCGCGTGCTGGTGAGCGCGCACGATGGTGGAGTCCACCGAGACGGCCCAGCTCAGGTCCTCGTCCGCGTCGGCCTGGGCCACCAGCGCGGTGAAGACCCGCTCCCAGGTGCCGTCGATGGCCCACATCCGCAGCCGGTTGTAGACGCCCCGCCAGTTGCCGTACCTCTCCGGCAGGTGAACCCACTGCGTTCCGGTCTGGAACTTGAAGGCGATCGCATCGATCACCTCGCGGTGGTCCCGCCGCCGGCCACCCCGCTTCGGTGTCCGGTCCGGGAGCAACGGCTCGATCCGCGCCCACTGCGCGTCGGTCAATGGCACAACCGGACCAACGACCGACTGATCCAAACGAAACAGCCTAGGTGGGCCAGGCAGGCGGTGTGGCCGGGGACGTGGATGCCGCGGCAGCCGACCGGATCCGCTGTGGTGGCGCCGTGGCCGCAGTGCTGCCAGCCTGGTGGGGTGGCGGAAGGTGCCTGGGGAACTGTGGACGTCATGCCCGGTGGACGATCGGGCGAAGCCGGGCAGTTGCCTGCCCCAAGGAATACGGTGTCGGACTGGTCTCTTCCAGCGCCCGCACCGCCCGCTCCTTGAGGGGGCCGCCGACCGGCCGCCAGGTCTACCGCACCGTCTCCCCCGCCCGCTCCGCCTCCGCCAGCCGATCTGGCACCGCCCACTGCCCGCCGGTGACCTTGTCGGTCATTCCGCCCGTCTCTTCCTCGTCGACACCACGTGCCGCTGCCCCGGCCCTATGGGGAGGGATCATGACCCACCGCGCACCGGCCGCGCGGCCTCTTCGCCCGCCCACCACCCGGACAACTCCCACCTGTCCAGGGTCAAACGTTCGGTGTAACCAGGGTAGCTGGGGTTACTGGCGGGCTACGGAGAGCCGACCGTCGAAGGCGATGTCGAAGGCGTTCAGGGCGGTCTTCCAGCGCATGGTCAAGCGGGCCTGGCCCTTGCCGGTGGGGTTCAGGGACATGATCGCCATGTAGACGCACTTGAGTGCGGCGGTCTCGCTCGGGAAGTGGCCGCGAGCCTTGAGCGCCCGTTTCCCGCCGTCGCTCTGGGCGTGATGGGCACCGTCACGGCCCGTCCGCTCCCGAAGCGCTCCGTACGATCACCGGAATTCCTGGAGGCGGTGTTGTCCTCGTCGTCCCCGCTCCATGACCTCGCGACCTGGGAGCCGCTGCTGCGGGCCGCCAACGCGGAGCGCCCGGCCGCCCCGGGCGGCCGGGTGGCGGGACGCATCGGCCGCCACGGATGTAGTGTGCCCCTGCGGCGATGGCCTGTGCCGCCCGGGCGGGCCGCCCGGGGCGAGGACAGGCAGGCCGAGTACGACGCGGTGGAGCGGGTACGCGGCGCGCTCGCGGACGCCGGCACCGGGGAGATCTCCTTCGTGGCGGAGATCTCCCCGGCCGGAAGGGCGGTGCTGCACCTGCGGGGTTCCAGCCCCGCGGTGGAGGCGGGTCTCGGCCCGTACCCGGGCTCGCTCCTCCTGGTCGAGGACGCCGTTCCTGAGCCCTGGCGCCGCCTGCCCGACCCGGTGCCCGGGGCGGCGCCGGCCCCGTCGGCGGACCCGGCGCTGCTGGAGCGGACACTCCGTCAGCGGCTCCCCGACGCCGTCGGCGCGACCGAGGCGGAGATCGCCGCCGCACAAGCACGC
>NZ_JADEYH010000006.1 GCF_017114865.1 Streptomyces verrucosisporus
CTGTGCTTTCACTGGGTCCACCTCGGTGGGTCGGGTTGCGCCGGCGCGGCGGGCGGCCTGAGGTGTCGGTCGCGGCCGCCCGCCGCCGTGGCGCCGGGTGTGCGGTCTCGTGGAGGACCGCCGCGGTCAGAAGGGGAGTTCGCCCTCCCTGGGCGCGTGCCGCTCGCCTTCGTCCCGTACGGGCGGGCCGCCGGCCGCCGGTGCGGCGCCGAAGCGGTCGCCCGCGGGGACGCTCATGCGCGGGCCGCCCCCGGTGACCGTCGCGCCGGCGAACCGCAGGGAGGGGCCGACCTCGTCCACCTCGCACTCCACCACGGTGCGCTTCTCGCCCTGGCGGGTCTCGAACGTCCGCTGGCGCAGCCGCCCCTGGACGATGACGCGCGTACCGCGTGTGAGGGACTCGGCGACGTGCTCCGCCTCCTGCCTCCAGGCCGAGCAGCGCAGGAACAGCGTCTCGGCGGAGTCCCTCCACTCGTTGCTCCGCCGGTCGAAGGTGCGGGGTGTGGAGGCGACGGTGAAGTGGGTGACCATGTCTCCGGACGGGGTGGTGCGGATGTCGGGGTCGTCGGTCAGGTTGCCGACGACGGTGATGACGGGCTCACCGGCCATCGGTGGCTCCTCTCGTGCGAGGTGTGTACGGCGGACGCGGGGCGGGGCGGGTGTGCCCCGGGCGCGCGGCGCCGGCGGTCAGTGCTCCTCGCCGGGGGTCTCCTCCCGGGTCCCGCCACGCCCTTCGCCGCCGTCGAGGGCGAGCAGCCGGGGCAGGTCGATCTCGCCGGTGCGCCAGGCCCGGGCGACCTGCTCCGTTCCGCCCGGAACGGGCCGGAGGCTGAAGGAGCGCGGCTCCGGCGGCGGGGCCGTCTCCAGACCGGGGACCACCTCTCCGGTGTACGGGTCGGTGGCCGGCCCCGGCCAGGCAGTGAGCCGTGCGGTGAACTGCCTGCGCCAGCTGGGACGCACCCTCACGAGCGTCTCCACCTCGTCCGGGTGGTTCTCGACCACCCAGGTGGTGAAGGCGTCCTCGTCGGCGACCAGGACCTCCGGTTTGGGGTCGATGAGCGTGATGGTGGCGATGGGCGTGCCGTCCCGCAGGGTCACCCGTATCGACTTCAGCGCGTACTCCTCGCGGGCCGCGCGCAGTTCGTCGAGGACCTCGCGGCGGGTGGCCTGGTACTGCTCCTCCACCGCGTCGCGCAACACCTTGAGTACGGCGACCCTGGTCGCGTGCTCCTTGAGGTTCATGCCGCCACGGCTTTCCGCTCGGTCTCCTTGCGCTCCTTGCGGGGCTCCCCGGTTTTCCCGGCCTCCTTCCTCGCCTCGGTCCCGCGGCGCACGATGAGGTCGCCCAGTGTGGTGGGCTCCCCCGCCGGGTCCAGGACGGCTGCGGCGAGCAGGTTGTGCCGGCGGGCCTCCTCGTAGAGGGAGCGGAGTTCCTCGTAGGTGGTGTTCGGCGCGGTGACGGTGGCCAGGTAGTCGGACGCGCTCGGGGTGGGCTTGCCCGCGTTGAGCCAGTCGAGGACGGAGTCGGCGAACTCCGTGCCCGGTTTGCGGATGACCAGCCCGGACAGCGGCTTCGCCCGGGACTTGGAGATCACCAGGGTGTTCTCGTGGTCGAGGTCGCCGACGATGTCGAACTCGTACTCGATGCCCTCCCGCTGCTCGGGCTTGAGCCCGACCTTGCGCGGCACCTTGCGCCCACGGTCGTCGGTCTCCACGACGTACTCGGTCTTGGTGCGCATGGTGACGATGAGGTGGCCGGGGTAGGCGAGCAGGGCGTCGATCATCGCCCGCTCCATGGGGCGGGTTTCCTTCCAGGCGGCGAAGCTGCTGCCCGTCCCGTAGCGTTTCGCGGCGTTGTCGACCTGTTCGAGCACTCCGCCCGCGCCGGACCAGAAGTGCGAGAGCGAGTCGACGATCACGGTGTCGTAGCCCTGGTGGGCGGCCACCGCGAGGACGTCGATGAGCCCGGTGGGCTCGAACGAGGTGAGCTGGAGGGTGTCGAAGGCGAACTCGTCGGCGTACTTGGACGCGCTGCCGTGCTCGGTGTCGATGAGGGCCACCCGCTCGCCGATCGCGGTGCCGGTGATGAGCGCGGTGTAGGTCTTGCCCGATCCGGTCGGTCCGGTCAGCGCGATGCGGGCCTTGGCCTGTTCCTTGGTGGCGGGGGCGAAGGTGAGGGTGTTCACGCCATTTCTCCTCTGGCGCATTCGACGGCGGTTCGGGGTGGGCTCGCCGGTTGGCGGGACGCGGTCCCGGTCCGGCGAGACGTGCACCCACGCGGCCGAAGCTTTAGTTCGAATCCATGTTCGAAATCTGTCCTGAGTCACAGATTATGCACATCTTGTCTATAAATCAACACTTATCGGATGGAGGATCCTCCGGGTTCCGGCGGCCCGGCCACCGCCTCACCCCGGGGCGTGGCGCACTCCGGGGCAAGGCCCGCGGGCAGAGCTCCGCGGAACCACTCACTCCCGTTTGACCAGGCCTTTTGTCAGTGGCCCGCAGTAAAGTGAAGGCAGATCGAGACGGCCGGACGACCACCTCAGGAGGAAGCCGATGGCCTCTGCCGCGCTCGCCGCCAAGCACCCCTCGAAGGTTCCGACCACACCCGCCGCCACCGCGCTGACGACCCTGCCCACCCTGCCGAAGAAGCCGCTCCCGGCCGGCCGGCCCCGCGAGTGGTACGTCTCGCACAACCGCCGCCTGAAGGCCATGCGCCTGGCCATAGCCCTGCTCGACACCGGCGTCCACCGCCCGGAGCGGGCCACCGACCGCAGGATCCGCACCACGGCCGAGCGGATCGGCGTTCACCCGCCCTCCAGGGCGACCTGCCGCATGGTCCGTTCCCTGATCCGCCACGGCGACGGCTGACCGGGGACAGCAGCGCCGCCCCGGCACACCGGCACGGACGGAGGGTCCCGCCGCGCACCTTCGCAGGTGCGCGGCGGGACCCTCCCTGCCGAAGCGGGCACCGGGGCGGCGCGGTGCGGAGCGTTCCCGCCCGTGCGCGTCAGTCCACGGTCAGTACGTTGCGCGGCGCCCCGGCCGGCCAGGCGAACGCCCCGCCGAAGTCGCTTTCGACCTCCGCCTTCTCAGCCGCGTTCGGATAGGGGTTCGTGCACGCGGTGCCGGCGCTGGAACCGGACATCAGGCTGGAGCAGGGACCGGGCTTGCGGTCCGGCAGCCCCAGGATGTGGCCCAGCTCGTGGGAGGAGATGCGGACGGTGTTGTAGCCCTGGTCGACGGCCTGCCGGCCGATGTAGACCACGCCGTTGCCCAGCGAATAGGTGTAGGCGCGGGGCCAGCCGTTGTCGGCGAGGATCCGGATGTTGGCGCGCTGTCCGGCCGCCACCGGCCGTAGTTCGACGGCGTCGACACTCTCGTTCCAGATCGCCGCGCCCCGGTCGACCGCGGCCCTGAACTCCGCCGCCCCGCTCGCATCGTAGGTGAGGATCCGCGGGGCGAGGGCGCGGTCCTCGGCGGCGGGGACGGCCGGTGCGGCGGCGGCCTGGCCGCCGGCCAGCGCGAGGGTGGCCGCCAGGGCCGCGGTGAGGCCGCGGACGAGTGTGCGGACGTGCATGGTCGTCCTCCTTGTGGGGGGTTGAGCGTGCTCATGACACACTGCAAGCTCCCTGCCCAGCCGCGGCGCACCCCAATCCGTCAATCCGCGCGGCCCCGGCCGGGCGGCGGGGCCGTCGCCGGGTGGCGGGGCCGACCGCTGCGGACCGGCACCGCCGCCCGATCACAGCCGGCCGGCGAGGGGTCAGTTCGCCCAGACCTCGGCGTCGTCGGCCGGGACGGTGGTGGCCAGGCCGAGCTCCTTGCGGGCGGCGACCGTGTCACCGGGGTCCAGACCGGTGAAGGCGGGGTCATAGGCGATGTAGAACGCGTCGGCGTCGCCGGCCTTCGCGGCGTCCTTCCAGTGGCCGGCGGTCTTCTCCAGCCGGGTGCGGAGCTTGCCGGTCTCCGTCCCCTCGATACCGCGCAGGCCGTCGAGGTGTGCGTCGAGGGCGGTGGCGACGGCGTCGGCCTGTGCCCTGTAGCCGTCGAGGTCCTCCTCTACGGTCTCCGCCTCGGGCTGGTTCGTCCACAGGGCCTCGTAGACGGCGTTCGCGCCGTTCAGATAGGTCTTCTGGCCCGGCTTCAGCGACTTCGCGCCGACCTTGAGCGAGCCGGTGAACTCACCCGACTCCTTGGTGTAGGTGCAGCTCACGGCACGGTCGCCGGTGGCCCAGCTCTCCGCGGTGGGGGTGTAGTAGGAGAGACCGACACCCTCGGGCAGCGCCCAGGTGTCCGGGGCGAACTCGCCCGCCTCGGCGGGACACCGCTCGTCGGCGATCGCCGTGACCGCCTCGTCACCGGGGAACTTCCCCTTCTCCTCGATGTCGAACTCGCCGACGACCTGACCCCGGTGCGGCTCCTCGCACGGAACGAGCTCGATGGCGAGCGCCTCGCCCTCGAGCTTCTCGCTGTTGGGGTTGTAGCAGTCTCCGGTGGACAGCGAGAACACCGACCGCTGGCGGGCCACCTTCGTCGCGCCGTTCTTGGCACTGTCGACGACGTCGGAGCACCCCGCCGCCCCGATCGCGAGCAGGGCGACGGCGGCGGATATGCCGCGCGGGAAGCGGGACGGTGCACGGATTGTCATGACGCGTACATCCTCTGGGGAAAATTCGTGAATGGTGCGCGCATCTTATGTCACCGTCATGACAAGCTCGCACGCGGAGAGCACTCCAGGTCAGTCGGGGCGCCGGGGCCGCCCTCCGTCCCCCGACCGGCCCTCGCGACGGCTCGATAGACTCCCGCGGTGGACACCGTGAAGTGCACCCAGTGCGGCACGACCGGCCTGGAGCCGGGATTCATCGAGGACTCGGGCGACAACTCCCGCGGATACGCCCGCTGGATCGCCGGACCGCTGGAGTTCGGCCCGTTCGGTGGCGCCAGGCGCATGGGCCGACCCCGGTGGCAGATCGACGCCTACCGCTGCCCGAAGTGCGGTCATCTGGAGCTCTTCGCGCGGCAACCCGTCTGAGAGATCACCGCGCCCGGCCTCGGCCCCGGCACGTCAGCAGGGACCCTCCCGCATCCGGCGGCGGTGCCCGTGTCGTCAGTGCGCGCCGGCCCGGCGCACCGCCGCGGTCGCCTTCCGCGCCGCCACCAGCACCGGGTCCCACAGCGGGGAGAACGGCGGCGCGTACCCCAGGTCCAGAAACGTCATCTGTTCGACCGTCATGGACGCGGACAGGGCGACCGCGGCCACGTCCACGCGTTTGCCCGCGCCCTCGCGCCCGACGATCTGCACGCCCAGCAGGCGGCCCGTGCGGTGCTCGGCGAGCATCTTCACATGCATCGGCGCGGCGCCCGGGTAGTAGCCGGCGCGGCTGGTCGACTCGATCGTCACGGTCACGAACCGCAGTCCCGCGGCCCTGGCCTGGCTCTCCAGCAGGCCGGTGCGGGCGATCTCCAGGTCGCAGACCTTGCTGACGGCCGTGCCGACGACGCCGGGGAAGGTGGCGTGGCCGCCGCCGATGTTGGTGCCGATGACCTGGCCGTGCTTGTTGGCGTGCGTGCCCAGCGGGATGTGGCGGTCGTGGCCGGAGACGAGGTCCAGGACCTCGACGCAGTCTCCGCCCGCCCAGACGTTCTCCCTGCCCCGCACCCGCATCGCCAGATCGGTGAGCAGGCCGCCGGACTCCCCCAGCGGCAGTCCCGCCTCGCGTGCGAGCCCGGTCTCGGGCCGCACGCCCAGCCCGAGGACCACCAGATCGGCCTCGTACTCGGCGTCCTCGGTGGCGACCGCCCGCACCCGGCCGTCCTCGCCGGTGCGGACGGCGGTGACGGCGGCTTCGGTGACCGTCTCGATGCCCATACCGGCCATCGCCTCGCGCACCAGCCGGCCCATGTCCGGGTCCAGGGTGGTCATCGGCTCCTCGGCCCGGTCCAGCACCGTGACCCGGTAACCGCGGCGGACCAGCGCCTCGGCCATCTCCACACCGATGTAACCGGCGCCGACCACCACCGCGCGCCGCCGGGTGTGTGCCGACTCGGTCTCCTCCAGTGCCTCCAGCAGGGATCCGCCGTCGTCCATAGTCTGCACGCCGTGCACGCCCTGCGCGTCGATGCCCGGCAGGCCGGGGCGCAGGGGACGGGCACCGGTGGCGATGACCAGGTGGTCGTAGCCCAGCCACTTCCCGGGACCGCCGCCATCGCCGCCGTCACCGCCGCCGCGGACGCGGACTCGGCAGCCGTCCGGATCGAGTTCGGTGACCTCGGTGTGCAGCCGCAGGTCGATGCCCCGCTCGCGGTGCTCCTCGGGGGTCCGTGCGATCAGGTCGTCGGCGGCCGTGACATCGCCGCCGACCCAGTAGGGGATGCCACAGGCGGAGTAGGAGGTGTGACCGCCACGTTCGAGAGCGATGATCTCCAGTTCCCCGGGCCGCTTCAGTCTGCGTGCCTGCGAGGCGGCGGACATGCCCGCCGCATTGCCTCCGATGACCACCATGCGCTGTGCGGTCGCCATGGTGTGCGCTCCCTTCGCCGTACCGGGCACGCGTCGGCCCCGGCCTCCGTATGCCCACGCTACGCTCCGCCACCACAGCCGCCCGGCTCCTCGCGGCGCGGACGTCAGTCCCGCGGGGCCACGCCGGAGTCCAGGAGGGGGCCGAGTTCCCGCAGCACCGTCTCCAGGGCGCGTACGTCGCGCTCGGCCCTGGCGATCACGATCGCCCCCTCCAGCGCACTGATCATCAGGGTCGCCAGCGAGGCGGCCCGGCCGGCCGGCACTCCCATCTGTGTCAGCGCCCGCGCCACCGGCCGGTTCCATGCGGCGAACGCGGCGGCGGCGGCCTGCCCGGTGGACTCGGCGGAGCCGGCGCGGTCCACCGTCGCTGCGACGACGGGGCAGCCCGCCGCGAACCCGGCCGACCGGTACTCGTCGGTCCACTGGCGCACCATCGCCTCGAACAGGCGGCTCGGTGACGGCTCGGGCATCTCGGCCAGGAACCGGTCCACGCGCTTGGCCGCGTAGCGGCCGGCCCACTCCACGGCCTCGTTGACGAGCTGCTCCTTGCCGCCCGGGAAGTAGTGCCGCAGCGACCCTCTCGGGGCCTGCGCGTGCTCGACGACATCGCGCAGACCGGTCGCGGCGACTCCGTCGCGCCGGATGAGCTGGGCCGCGCTGAAGACCATCCGCTCGCGTGGTCCCCGCCGGGAAACCGTCACCGCCGACCTCCGTTCCCCTGGCGAACGGGGCGAGCGGCACCCGCCCCGCCGGTCCGGCCAGCCTATCGGTGCCGCACCGGCCGCACCGGTGTGGGAGAGGCTCCGTGCGCTCCACCCCGAACGGCCCGCACCCGGTGCTATGACACACGTCATAACGACCGCTACTATGACGGCTGTCATAGAGGGTGGAGCAGGCGGGCATGCGGGCGAGGGCCACGGCCTCTCGGCCGGAAGGGCGGCACAGCGTGGACGTGGGTTTCATCGGTCTCGGTGTCATGGGACAGCCCATGGCACTGAATCTGGCCCGCGCCGGCACGGCGCCGGTCGTCTGGAACCGCACCACCGCCAGGAGCGAGCCGCTGCGCGCGGCCGGGGCCGAGGTGGCGGCGAGCCCCTCCGGGGTCTTCGAGCGGGCCGGCACCGTCTTCCTGATGCTGGCCGACGAGGCGGCGACGGACGCCGTACTGGGCCGCGGCACACCGGACTTCGCCCCGCGCGTCGCCGAGCGCACGGTCGTGCACATGGGAACGACCTCGCCCCACTACTCGCGCGGGCTGGAGGCCGATGTCCGCGCGGCCGGCGGCGGTTACGTCGAGGCCCCCGTCTCCGGTTCCCGAGTGCCCGCCGAGGCGGGACAGCTGGTGGCGATGGTCGCCGGGGAACCGGCGGTCGTGGAGCCGGTGCGCCCGCTGCTGCGGCCGATGTGCCGGGAGGTGTTCGTGTGTGGGCCCGCTCCGAACGCGCTGCTGACGAAGCTCTCGGTGAACCTGTTCCTGATCACCCTGGTCACCGGTCTCACCGAGGCGTTCCACTTCGCCGACCGCCATGGTCTGGACCGGCGGCTGTTCCTGGACGTGCTCGACGCCGGCCCGATGGCCAGCGGCGTCTCCCGTATGAAGGCGCCCAAACTGCTGGCGCGCGACTTCGGCGTCCAGGCCGCCGCCCTGGACGTGCTGAAGAACAACCGGCTGATCCACGAGGCGGCCCGGGAGGCCGGCCTGGCCTCTCCTTTGCTGGACGTCTGCCACGCTCTCTTCGGCGAGACGGTCGCGCTGGGGCACGGCGACCGCGACATGGTGGCCGTTCTGCACGCTCTCGAGGCCAGGACCGACCACGGTCGGCGACCCGCTCCCTGACGCTTCCCGCGCGAGGCCGCCACCCTCGCAAGACCCCCTCGCGAGCCCCCGCGCGGGGCCGCCACCCGTGCCGCTCCGGGCCGGAAGCTTGAAGGCGGGCCCGGAGCGGCACGGGCCTCTCAGCCCAGGAGCCGCCGGCGGCCGCTCCTGGCCGCCGCCACCAGTTCGGGGACGGTGGCCAGCTTCTCCCGGGGCCGCCCGGCCCGCAGCCCGCGGGCCACCTCCGCCCGGTCGATCGCGGCCTGGCCGCGGGCGTCGACCAGGCGGCGGTTGCGGCTCCTCACCAGCCGGCGGAAGGCCCTCGCACCGTGCTCGGGCGCGGGCAGGGCACCTTCTATCGCGTCGGCGAGCAGGGTGCCGACCGTCTCGGCCGCGCAGGCGCGGTTGGCTCCGATGCCGCCCGAGGGGCCGCGTTTGATCCAGCCCACGACGTACGTCCCCGGCCGTCCGGTCACGCGCCCGCCCTCGTGCGGGACGGTGCCGGTGGCCTCGTCGAAGGGCAGCCCGGGGACCGGGGCGCCGCGGTAGCCGACCGCCCGCACCACCATGCCCGCCGGTATCTCCGACTGCCCCTGCACAGCCGTGGTGCGCACCGCCCGTACACGCCCGCCGCCGAGCACCTCCGTCGGCGCGCTGTGGAAGCGCAGCACGATGCGCCGCCCCGGTGCGGGCGGGAGGGACCAGTCGACCGCCTGCCGGGAGACGTCCCGCAGTACGGCCGCCTTGTCCCCCGGACCGGCCGAGTCGATGCTCCCGGCGACGCGGGGGTCGTGGTCGTCCACGACCAGCTCCACACCCGGCAGATGCCTCAGGGCGAGCAACTCCGGCCTGGTGCAAGCCGCCTCCGCCGGGCCCCGGCGTCCGAGGAGGACCACCTCCCGCACCTCTCCGGCGCGCAGCGCGCCGAGCGCGTGGGCGGCGATGTCGGTGCCGGCCAGTTCCTCCGGATCGGCCGTCAGGATCCGGGCGGCGTCGAGGGCGACGTTGCCGTTGCCGACCACCACCACCCGCTCCGCGGACGGGTCGACGGCATCCGGGGCCGTCTCCGGATGGGCGTTGTACCAGGCCACCAGCGTGGTCGCGGAGATGCTTCCGGGCAGGTCCTCGCCCGGAATCCCGAGGCGGCGGTCGGCGCGGGCGCCGACGGCGTAGACGACCGCGTCGTGGTGCGCGGCCAACTCCCGCGCGGTCACGTCGGCGCCCACCTCCAGACCCAGGTACATCCGGACCCGCGGGTGCGCGTACAGCCGCGCGAAGGTGTCCCCGACCCCCTTGGTCCCGGGGTGGTCGGGGGCCACCCCGTAGCGCACGAGGCCGCCGGCCACCGGCATCCGGTCGATGAGGGTCACCTCGGCACCCGTGTGGAGCAGCAGGTCCTCGGCGGCGTACATGCCGGCCGGGCCGGTGCCGACTACGGCGATCCGCGGCGGCGCGAAGTCGGAGGGCAGGACACGCTCGAACGCGGGCCCGCCCCAGGCGTGGAAGTTCGGCCCGTGGTCGGCGGGTTCGGAGCCGGGTCCGCCGTCCGCGCGGTTCGCGGCGTCCACGCGGCCCTCGGCGTTCTCGGCGTTCTCGGCGTTCTCGGCGTTCTCGGCGTTCTTGAAGAATGCCGCGTTGATGGTGGCGTACTCGCGCTGCGCCCCGGAGAGCCGGTCCTCCGGAATGATCGCGTCCACCGGGCAGGCGTCCGCGCAGGCGCCGCAGTCGATGCATGTCCCGGGGTCGACGTACAGCATCTCCGTGCTGCCGAAGTCCCTCTCCTGCGGGGTCGGGTGGATGCAGTTGACCGGGCAGACGGCGACGCAGGCGGCGTCGGCGCAGCAGTTCTGGGTGATGACGTGGGTCATGTCGCGGCCCGTCCGGTCTCAGATGAGGTTGGCGCGCTTGTAGAACATCAGCGCCGGCTTCGTCAGCAGGCCGGCGGAGGCGAGGAACTCCATCAGGCCCGAGCAGCTGGAGCGCATCATCGCCCTGTGGTGCTCGTTGGTCCTCGCCTCCCGGACCGCGCGCTTCTCGTCGAGCCCGGCGTTGGCGTACACCTTGCGGTTCACCATGCTGGTGACGATGACGTAGGCCGCGATCGCGATCACCAGGGCGTGGATCCTGCGGCGCAGCCGGCCGGCGCCCGCCAGGCGCTTGCGCGTCTCGTCGCGGGCGAACTTCATGTGCCGGGACTCCTCGACGACGTGGATGTTGTTGATGGTGCGGACGAACGGCACGACCCGCTCGTCGCGCATCCAGTCGCGCTGCATGACGTCGAGGACCTCCTCGGCGACCAGGATCGCCGCGTACGCCGCCTCGCCGAACGCCAGCGTCTTGAACGCCCGGCCGAGTTCGAGGGCGAACCGGTGCGGACGGTACGGCGGGGCGCCCAGTTTCCGGGCCCCGCGGGCGAACATGATCGAGTGCCGGCACTCCTCGGCGATCTCGGTCAGCGCCCACTGGAACTCGGCGCTGGTGGGGTCCTTGGAGTAGATGTCGCGCAGCACCATCTGCTGGAGGATCATCTCGAACCAGATGCCCGTGCTGGCCACCGAGGCGGCCTCCTGCCGCGTCAGCTCCTTGCGCTGCTCCTCGGTCAGCTCGTCCCAGTACGGGGTGCCGTAGAGGGTGCTCCACTCGGGGCTGGCGCCGTGGAAGTCCTTGTCCAGCGGCGTCTCCCAGTCCACCTCGACGGCCGGGTCGTAGGCCAGCCTCGCCGCCGAGTCGAGCAGCCGGCGGGCGACGTCCTGCTCGTCGTGCCGGCCGTGTTCCGCCGGTTGTTCCGCCTGTCGTCCCGTCGGCCGTCCCGCCGGTCGGACGATGCCGGTGCTGCTCGCCATGTGCGCTCCTCGAACCGTGTGCGACGTTCCCTGTCCGCCCGCTGCGCCGGGGCGGCCGCGGTGCCGCCGGTCCGCTTCCGCGTCCCGCGGCCTGCCGAAGACGCCCGCCACGCTTGTTAGACAGAATGTAAATCAAGGGCGCCGTGCATGCTACCCCTGGTAACACTTCCGATGGCCGACCGGGGAAAGCGACGCGCCCGCGTACGGTGCCGGCCGGACCCGCGGACCGCGGTGCGCGGGGCCTCGCGGACCGCCTCGGCCAGACCCTCCCCGCCGGCGTCCGCCCCCTCTGCGGCACGCGGTGCGTGGTGCTCGACGGCAGCGCGGCGGTCCCGCTCGGCGGCACCCCGCCGGACCGTGACCAGGGCGCGTACACCCAGGAAGACCAGGTGGACCGCGCCGGCCGGCTTGATCGCGGTGAAGGCGGCCGAGGACCGGGCCGCTACGACGGACAGGCCGAGAACCGCCGCGAGCATATGCGCACACAGTCCGGCCCGCGCCCCCATCGCCGCGGCCCGCCCCAGCCCGGGGCGCCGGACCGCCGCCCTGGTGATCACGAGGAAATCCGGTCCGGGGATCGGATGGGCGAGCAGCACCACGCCCAGAAAGCCCGCGAGGTCCACGGAGTCCATCCGGTCCCCCCTCCCCGGCCGCCGTCCCGTTCGGGCGGCCTCCCGAACAGAGGTGCCGGCTCCCCCCAGGAGGCCGCGCCTCTCACCCGGAAGGCCGCACACCCGCTGGTTCCGTGACATCCGTCACACCGCATATCGGTACTACGCCTGCCGGATAGTAGGTGGCGCTCGACGGACATAGATGCCCGTCCCACCCGAAACGGTCATACCGTCCGCCCGGTTCGGTGGACTCCGCCCCCCTTCGCTCACTCCTCCGTGCACGGTTGAACGGGGCGGCTCCTGACGGAGCGACACGGCGCCGCCGCACACCCCGGCGCCCGCCCCGGCACGGTCCCGCGCTGTCCGCAAGGGGCGCGGGGGCCTACGAGGCGGCGTAGTACCAGGGCTCGTTGCCCCGTCGGCCGAACGCTTCCGACAATGACGGCCCGCACGCGTTCCCGCAGATCAGAGGTGGGTTCCGTGCGGGTCGTCCATGTCCCGGGGGGATCCGCGATCCGACGATTGGGGTCACACATGAGCAAGCACCGCAGAACGAGGCGCTACCGGCGGATATCCGTCGCGGCCATCGCCGTGACCGCCCTGGGAGTGCCCACCGCGGCCCTGGCGTGCGTGGACCGGCCGACGACCGCCGAGGACCGCTCCCACTCGTGGGAGAAGCGTTCATACGACGACCGGGAACGCTCCTGGCGAAACCGGCGCTCCGAGGACCGGTCGCCCGTCTCCAGGTCGACCTCGCGGCCCGAGGCGGAGAAGACCCGTACACCCGCCGCTCCCCCGAGCGCCTCCCCGGCCCCCAGCACCTCCGCGCCCTCCTCGCCCGCACCCGACACCTCGGTGCCTTCCACTCCTTCCTCCTCCGCCCCCAGCACCTCCGCGCCCTCCTCGCCCGCCCCGGCCGGCGATGCCGAGGCCCGCGTCGTGGAACTCGTCAACAGCGAGCGCGCCAAAGCCGGATGCGCTCCCCTGAAGGTGAACGAGAAGCTGACCGAGGCCGCCCGGACCCACAGTCAGGACATGGCCGACCACCGGAACATGTCCCACACCGGCTCCGACGGTTCCGGCCCCGGAGACCGGATCGAGCGGGCCGGCTACGAGTGGCGGACCTACGGCGAGAACGTCGCCCACGGCTACCGGACCCCCGAGAGCGTGATGGACGGCTGGATGTCCAGTCCCGGCCACAAGCGCAA
The DNA here is from genome assembly GCF_017114865.1 of Streptomyces verrucosisporus. Taxonomy (GTDB): domain Bacteria; phylum Actinomycetota; class Actinomycetes; order Streptomycetales; family Streptomycetaceae; genus Streptomyces; species Streptomyces fenghuangensis. Next base: position 12,999 of record NZ_JADEYH010000006.1, read on the forward strand.
CATCCTCAACTGCTCCTTCGAGGAGATCGGCGTCGGCCTGGCCCAGCCCGGCGACTACTGGACGCAGACCTTCGGCGCCGCCCGATAGGGCGGGGCGCACCGGGGGGCTCTCCGGCGTCCGGATCATCCGACGACCGGTGTCACGCCCCGCCCGTTCCGGCGGCGCAGGCGGGGTGGCCCCAGCCGTCGGGGTTCTTCGCGATCGTCTCGCCCTTCGCGTACGGCCGGCCGCAGCGGCACCGGCCCGGGAAACGGGCCTTGAGCGGCCTCCCGGAGGGGCGGCCCGAAGCCCCGGACTTCCGCGCCGGCTTCGCCCCCGCCGGGCGGGAACGCCCGCCGGCGGGGGCGGCGCCGGGCTCGGGCGGCGGCAGGTCGTCCCCCGTTGCGGAGCCGGCCGGCCGCTGGGTGCGGGCGCTGTGGCTCGCGGCGCGGTCGGCGGCGTCGTTGAGCCGGTCGCCGTCCACCTGGTGGGCGGGGGTGTAGACGAATTCGACGTCCCGTCCGGCCAGCAGTCCGTCGATGCGCACCACCAGGTCCCGGTTGGCCACCGGTGTGCCGGCCGAGGTCTTCCAGCCCTTGCGGCGCCAGCCCGGCAGCCAGGTGGTGACCGCCTTCATCGCGTACTGGGAGTCCATCCGCACCTGTGCCGGTACGGCCGGGTCCAAGGCCCGGAGCAGTCTCTCCAGCGCGGTCAGCTCCGCCACGTTGTTGGTCGCCCGGCCCAGCGGGCCGGCCTCCCACCGCTCCACTCCGCCGTCCGCTCCGGCGATGACCCATGCCCAGGCCGCGGGCCCGGGGTTTCCCTTCGATGCGCCGTCACATGCGGCGATGGTCCTTTCCAGCACCCTGCGATCCTGCCATCCCCGCACCGTCGTCGCGGTCACCGGCCCGGCGTCCGTTCCTCTCACGGCGATCGCCCGCACCGCCGCCCACGCCGGCGGGCACTGCGCCCCCTGCCGGGCGGGGGTCCCGGCCACCGGCGCGAACGCCCTGCGTGCGAAACGGCCGGGTGCCCCTTCCCCGGCCGGGCCCGGCCGGGGAAGGGGCTTTACTCCGGGGGCGGCTCCTCCCCGGCGGCGCGCCGCAGGCTCCACACCCGCAGGGCGAGCTGCATGTCGAACCGGACCGCGGGGTCGTAGAGCCGGTCGCCGAAGACCTCGTCGAGCTGACGCAGCCGGTAGCGGACGGTCTGCGGGTGGACGTTGAGGTGCGTGGCGACCTCGCTGGCGTTGTGTCCGTGCCGCAGCCAGCACAGCAGCGTCTCGGCGAGGCGTTCGCGCTGCGGGGAACGGATCCTGCGCAGGGGGCGCAGCCGGAGGTCGGCGAGCGCGTCGACGAGTTCCTCGTCGCGGAAGAGCAGCAGCGTGGTGAGGTGGTCGGCACAGCGCACCAGCCCGGTGCCGGGCAGGATGCCGCGCCGGGACAGGCCGAGCGCCTCGGTGGCCCAGCGCAGCGAGCGGGCGCCCTCGGTGAGGGGGACGGTGGGCCCGAGGGCGGTGCGGGTGCCGCTCAGCGCACCTGCGATGGCGCGGGTGCGGCCGGGCCCCTCGGGGTCGGGCACGACGACGACGCCCGGCCTGGTGTCGAGCCGTGACAGGCACTCGGGCGGCAGAATGGGCCGGGACGCCTTCGGCTGGTCCGTGTGCTCGGTGACGGCGACGGCGATCTCGCGCGGCAGGGGCCACCGGGCGGTGTGCGCGAGGTCGCCGATTGCCTCGGCCGGTGCCGGGGGGTCGGCGGTGAGCAGGTCGATCAGGCGGTTGCGGCGCCGCTGCATCTCCCCGGCGGCGTGCAGGCGCGCCTCGGTGTAGCCGGTGGTGGTGGCGGCCGCCATCTCGTCCAGGTGCAGGAACAGTGCTTCGCCGAAGGCCCCCAGGATCTCCCGGGGGAGTCTTCCGGCGTCCACCAGGGCGTTGACCCTGCGCCAGGTGACGCGGGCCCCGACCCGCAGCGCGGCCTGGAAGGGCTCCAGGCTCCGGCCCTCCTCGGCCTCGCCGCGGCCGATGCTCCGGTAGGTGGCCCGGACGGCCTCCAGATCGGCGTCCGGTCTGGCCATCCGGGCCAGGAAGTCGTGTAAGGCCTGCCGGGCGCCGGTGCGGACCACATGCATGTAGGTGCCGTCCTCGGGGCGCGCGTACTCGGCGATCTCGGTGCGGATCGCCTCGACGACCTCCCCGACGATCTCGTCGAGGTGGGGGCTGAGGTGGCCGGAGAGTTCGGCGGGAAAGGCACTGAAGGTCGCGTACGAGTCGGCGGCTCTGCCGTCGGCGGCGTTCCTGCCCCGGCTCCGCTCGTCCTGCTGCGGCCGGGCGCTTCCGTTCGGCATGGCGGCTCCCTTCACGACACTGGGGTGGCACCGAAGAGGCGCGGAGGACGGGGCGGCGGGCAGCGGAAACGGCGTCGGCGGGCGCGGGGTCCGGTGACGATACCGCCGTCCCCGTGTCCGGTCCGCTCCGTTCGCACGCTTCTCACCCGGGGCTCCTCTCCTCTCGCCGGTGGACGGCCGCGGACGGCGGCGGCCCGGTAAAGGGGACGAGCGCTGAAGTTACGGCCGAGTAACAAGCGTTCGGTAGTAATCCGTCTGACAATCCGCGGCGACGGAACTGTCCGTACGGCACAAGTGGCCGCCCGCCCTCCTGCGCGACCATCCGTCCATGACGGAACTGCTGAGGTACCAGGTCCCGCCGGCCCGGACGCGCTTCTACGCGCCCGGGGTGCCCGTGGCGCTGAGGGTTCCCGAGACCACCCTGCCCGCCCTCCTCGACGCGGCCGCCGGCCGCCGCGGCCGGCGCACCGCCGTGGTCTGCGGCGGTCGGCGCACCGGTTACACCGTCCTGCGCCACCGCGCTGTGCGCCTGGCCTCGTCGCTGGCCGCGGCGGGGGTGTGCCGCGGCGCCCGGGTGGCGCTGCTGCTGCCGGCCGGGCCTCAGGCCGTCACCGCCTGCCACGCCGTGTGGCTGCTGGGCGCGGTGGTGGTGCCGCTCGACCCGGGGACGGCCCCGGAGGGGATCCGCCGCCGTCTGGCGCACAGCGGCGCCGTGGTGGTGCTGTGCGCCGCCGGAGCGGAGGTCGGTGCGGGAACGGTGCGGTCGCGCACCCGCTCGGTCCAGGTCATCGAGGTGCCGGCCGGCGGCGGGGCGCCGCCGTGGCGCCTGGGGCGCGCCCGCCGGCCCGTGCGGAGCCCGGCGCGGGCGCACGGCCCCCGGGCCGCGCCCTCCCCCGGTGATCCGGCCGTGCTGCTGTACGAGGACGGCTGGGCCGTGATGCTCACCCACCGCAATCTCGTGGCAGCCGCTCACCAACTCCTGGCATGGTTACCGGAACTGACCCGGCGCCGCGCCACCGTGCTCTGCCTGAACCCGCCGTGGCGGGCGTCCGGGCTGCTGTTCGGCGTGACCGGCGCGGCTCTGGCCGGCGCACGCGTGATCCTGGAGCCGCGACCGGAGCCGGAGGCCGTGCTGTGGGCGGCCCGCCGGTACCGCCCGGTGGTCCTGGCCGCCCCGGCCGGCGAGCTGCGGCGGCTGCTGGCCCGGCCGGAGCACGAGTGGGAGGCCTTGTCCGGGGTGCGCACCCTGGTGTCGGGGCAGCTGGACGAGGAGTCGGGCCGACGGCTGCGGAGCCTGGTGGACGCCCCGCTGGTGGAGAGCTACGGACCCGCCGACGCCGCCGGCATCGCGCTGGCCAATCCCCGCGGTCCCAACGCGCGCGCCGGAACGGCGGGGATCGCGGTGCCGGGCGCGGAGGTCCGGGTCGCGGTGGAGGGCTTTCCGCACGCCGAGGCCCTGCCGGGGCGCGCGGGCGAGCTGCTGCTGCGCGGCCCCCAGGTGTGCCCGGGCTACTGGCGGGACGGGGCGGCGACGCAGCGGCGGCTGCTGCCGGGCGGCTGGCTGCGCACCGGGCGGGCGGCGGTGGCCGGCCCGGACGGATTCGTCACCCTCCTGGATCGCGGACCGCACGCACCCTACGCCGGGCCGGCGGCCGTCATGCCCGCCCGCCTGCGGAACGCACCGTCCGGCGGGGCGGGACCGGAGTCCGGGCCGGGAGGGCCGACGGGTCAGGAGGGGTGACCGGCCGCCTGCGGCTTGCGGGCGCGGCGCCGCGCCGCGCCGCGGGCACCACCAGCGGGGTCCCGGTCTCCGGGTCGTCGATGACCCGGCAGGGCAGGCCGAAGACCTCCTCGACCAGTTCGGCGGTCACGATCCGCTCCGGCGGTCCGGAGGCCACCACCCGCCCGTCGCGCATGGCGATCAGGTGGGTGGCGTAGCGGGCGGCGTGGTTGAGGTCGTGGAGGACGGCGACCAGGGTGCGGCCCTCCTCCTGGTGGAGGCGGGCGCACAGGTCCAGGATGTCGATCTGGTGGGCGAGGTCGAGGTAGGTGGTCGGCTCGTCCAGCAGCAGCAGGGGGGTCTGCTGGGCCAGCGCCATGGCGATCCACACCCGCTGCCGCTGCCCGCCGGACAGTTCGTCCACCGAGCGGTCGGCGAGTTCGGCGACGCCGGTGGAGGACATCGACTCCGCCACGACGCGTTCGTCCTCGGCAGACCACTGGCGCAGCAGGCTCTGGTGCGGGTAACGGCCCCGGGAGACCAGTTCGGAGACGGAGATGCCCTCGGGGGCGACGGAGGACTGCGGCAGCAGGCCGAGGGTGCGGGCGACCTGCTTGGCATTGGCCGAGGAGATGTCCCTGCCGTCCAGGAGGACCGCCCCGGCGGCCGGCTTCAGCATCCGTGACAGAGCGCGCAACAGGGTGGACTTGCCGCAGGCGTTGGGGCCGATGACGACGGTGAAGGAGTGGTCCGGTATCGCGACCGTGAGGTCCTCGGCTATCGTCCGCCGGTCGTAGGCGAGGGTCAGACCCTCGCCGCTCAGCCTCGTCCCTCCGGCCGCCGGGGCGCCGTGGTCGCGGTGGTTGCCCTGCGTCATCCGTTCTGCTCCGTCCTGGGGGTGTCCGACCGGGGCGATGTCCTGCCCGGGGGTCCTGGGGGCCCTGGGACCGTGGAGGTCGCGGACCACCGCGTGGGTGTTCATATCCGTCCCGCCTTCCGCTGGGTGGCCAGCAGCCACACCAGGTAGCAGCCGCCGAGGAGGCCGGTGACGACGCCCACGGGGATCTGCCGTCCGGTGAAGAGGTTCTGGGCGGCCCAGTCGGCGGTCACCAGCACGGCCGCGCCCATGCAGGCGGCGGGCAGCAGGTTGGGGCCGGGCGCGCGGGTGAGGCGCTTGGCGAGCTGGGGCGCGGTGAGCGCGACGAAGGAGACCGGGCCGGCACAGGCCGCGGCGAAGGAGACCAGGACGACGGCGGAGCCCAGCGCCGTGGTGCGGGCGCGCTCGACGCTCACCCCGAGGGCGTGGGCCGCGTCGTCGCCCATCTCCGTCATCCGCAGGGCCCGTCCGCAGCCCAGGACGGTGACCGGGCCCAGCACCGCCAGGGCGATCAGCAGCGGGGTGAGTTCGGGCCAGCCGCGTCCGTCGAGGCTGCCGGTGATCCACAGGACCGCGCGGGCCGCCTCCATCAGCTTGCCGCGGGTGAGCAGGTAGCCGTTGACACCGGTGAGCATCGCCAGGACGCCGATGCCGGTGAGCACCAGCCGGTAGCCGTGCGTCCCGTGACGCCAGGCGAGGGCGTAAATGAGCAGTCCGGTCAGCAGCCCTCCGGCGATGGCGCCGCCGGCCAGGGCCGCGCTGCTGCCGCCGGCGAGGACGACGAGCAGCGCGCCGGTGGAGGCGCCCTGGGTGATGCCGAGCATGTCGGGGCTGCCCAGCGGGTTGCGCACCACGGACTGGAAGACGGCGCCGGCCAGGCCGAGCGAGGCGCCGACGAGGAGGGCGGCGAGCACCCGGGGCAGCCGCAGCTCGTTGACGATGAAGTCCTGGGCGGGGGTGCCGCCACCGGTGAGCGTGGTCAGCACCTCGGCGGGGCTCATGGGGTAGTCGCCGCTGCCGATGGTGACGACTCCGGCGGCCAGGGCCGCGAGCAGGCAGACGGCGGCGGCGACCAGGGCGCGGGGGCGGAAGCGGAGGCTGAGCACCGACCCGGCGCGGAGGGTTCTCGTCCCGGTCCTCGCGCCGGCCCCCTCGCCTGCTCCCGCAGCGGTTCTCGAGGCGTTCCTCGAGGCGGTCTTCACGGCGGTCCTCATGCGGCGGCCACCTTCCGCCGGCGCAGGACGTAGAGGAAGAGGGGGCCGCCGAGAACGGCGGTGACGACACCCACCTGGAGTTCGCCGGGGCGGCCCAGCAGCCGGCCGAGCACATCGGAGCCGAGCAGCAGCACGGGGGCGAGCACCGCGCAGTACGGCAGCATCCAGCGCAGGTCGGGGCCGGTGATCGCGCGGACCAGGTGCGGCACCATCAGCCCGACGAAGACGATGGGGCCGGCGGCGGCCGTGGCCGCGCCGCACAGCAGGGTGACGGCCACGATGCAGGCGGCTCGGACCTTCTCCGGCCGGGCGCCCAGGGCGCGGGCCTGGTCGTCGCCGAGCGCGAGGGCGTTGAGCGGCCGGGCCAGGGCCAGGGCGGCCAGGGCGCCGGTGGCGATGAACGGCAGCACCTGCTCCACGGCGTCCATCCGGGCCGAGGCCAGCGAGCCGACGGTCCAAAAACGCATCCGCTCCAGCGAGGCTGCGTCCAGGATCATCGCGGCGTTGACGTAGGAGTACAGGGCGGCGTTGAGCGCCGCCCCGGCCAGCGCCAGCCGCGCCGGGGTCGCCCCGCGCCCGCCTCCCACGGCGTAGACGACGACGGAGACGACCGCCGCACCGGCCAGGGCGAACCACACGTAGCCGGTGAAGCCGGTCACTCCGAGGAAGGCGATGGCGGTGACCACCGCGGCCGAGGCGCCGGCGTTGATGCCCAGCAGCCCGGGGTCCGCCAGCGGGTTGCGGGTCAGCGCCTGCATCACGCAGCCGGCCAGACCGAGGGCGAGGCCGACGAGCAGTCCGAGCAGGGTGCGCGGCAGCCGCATCTCGTGCACCACGCTCCAGGTCGCGGAGCCGCTGTCGAAGAGCCCGGACCAGACCTCCCCCGCCGACAGCGGCCGGGCGCCGAAACCGAGGCTCAGCGCCAGCAGGACGAGCAGCAGGGCCACGGCGCCCGCCAACCCGGCGGAGCGCAGGGCGGTACGGGTTCGCGTCGGCGGCCCCTCGACGGCGGGGGGCGGCGCCGGCTCCGTTCTCTCCCCCGCGGGGCTCGGTTTGATGAGTGACACGTGCGGACTCCGGTGTGCCGGGGGGAGATCGGTGACCGCCCCCTTGGGCTCGAACTTTGGTTAGGTTAACCTAACAGCCGCGGCCGGTCGTCTGAATACCTGTCGCATCCTTGTGTGTTTGCTCAGAGAGGCCCAGTCATGTCCTACGCAAGAACCGCCAACCCCTCCCGCCGGGGCATCCTCGCGGCGGGCGGCGCCCTCGGTCTGGGCGCCCTGCTCGCGGCCTGCGGGGACGGCGGTTCGCAGACGTCGGACAAGACCGCCGGGAAGGACGGCGGCCCCTGGTCGTTCACCGACGACCGCAAGAAGAAGGTCACCGCCGACAAGACCCCCGAGCGCATCGTCGCCTTCACCGGCACCGCCGCCGCCCTGGCCGACTTCGGCCTGAAGGACCGGATCGTGGGCGTCTTCGGCGAGACGCTCCTGGAGGACGGCTCGGCGCACCCCCAGGCCGGCGACCTGGACGTGAAGAAGATCGAGGTCATCGGCAACGCCTGGGGCGAGTTCGACATCGAGAAGTACGCCGCCCTGAGCCCCGAGCTGCTGGTCACGCACCAGTACGACGCCGGCTCGCTGTGGTACGTGCCGGAGGAGAGCTCGGGCAAGATCCTCAAGCTGGCCCCCAGTGTCGCCGTCCAGGTCGCCGAGGTCTCCCTGCTCAAGCCCATCCAGCGCTACGCCGCCCTGGCCGAGTCCCTGGGCGCCGACCTGAAGTCCAAGCAGGTCACCGACGGCAAGGCCCGTTTCGAGGCGGCGGCCGAGAAGCTCCGCAGGGCCGCCAAGGCCAGCGGCGGGCTGCGGGTGCTGGCCGCCTCCGGCAGCGCGGACTACTTCTACGTCTCCACCCCCGCGCCCGCGGCCGACCTGAAGTACTTCGCCGAGCTGGGCGTCGAATTCGTCATCCCCGAGGACGTCAAGGCCAGCGGCGGCTACTTCGAGAGCCTCAGCTGGGAGAACGCCGGGCAGTACGAGGCCGACCTGATCATCCTCGACAACCGCAGCACCGCCCTGCAGCCCAAGGACCTGAAGTCCAAGCCCACCTGGGACGCGCTGCCGGCGGTGAAGGCCGGCCAGGTCGCCGAGTGGGACCCGGTGCCGCGCTTCTCCTACCAGGGCGCCGCTCCGCTGATGGAGAACCTCGCCGACGCCATCTCCAAGGCGAAGAAGCTCGGCTGAGTCGGGGCCGGTGAGGCGCCGCGGCGCCTCACCGGCCCTGATCGCGCCGCCCCGAGACCGCGCAGGACAGCAACCTCCGAGAAGGAGAGCCCGCAGATGACACCGCGCACCGCCGCCCCTCCGGCCGCCTCTGCCGCCGTTCACCGGCGGCCGACTCCCCGTCGCGCTCCCGCCGCACGCCCGGCCTCGCCGTTCGGCTTCTTCGAGGCCTCGGTCGTGCGCACCGCGCGGCTGGGGCCGTCCCTGGTCCGGATCACCTTCGGCGGAGAGCGGCTCGGGCGGCTCGCGGGCGGCGGGAGGGACCAGAGCTTCTCGCTCTTCCTGCCGCAGCCCGGCCAGAGCGAGCCCGTCGTCCCGGTGGGGCTGGGCGACGGCTGGTTCGCGGCCTGGCGGGCGATGGACCCGGAGGTGCGCGCGGTCATGCGCTCCTACACCGTGGCCGCGCAGCGCCCGAAGGCGGGCGAGGTGGACGTCGACTTCGTCCTGCACGGCGACACCGGGCCCGCGACCCGCTGGGCGCGGCGCGCCCGGCCGGGTGACCGGGTCCGCCTGCTGGGCCCGGTGACCCCGGAGAACAAGAGCGTCGGTTTCCGTCCTCCCGCCGGTACGGACCGGGTGCTGCTCGCCGCCGACGAGACGGCGCTGCCGGCCGTCGCCGGGATCCTGGCCTGGCTGCCGGCCGGTGTCCGGGTGCGGGCGTGGGTGGAGGTGCCCCGGGCCGGGGACGTACGGCCGCTGCCCACCGCGGCCGACGCGGAGGTCACCTGGCTGGTCCGGGAGGACTTCCGGCGGCACGGCGCGGTGGTCGACGCCGTGCGCGGGGCCGCTCTGCCCGGGGAGACGTGGGGCGGCGCGTACGCGTGGCTGGCGGGCGAGGCCGCCGCGGTGCGGGCGCTGCGCCGCCATCTGGTGTCCGAACGGGGCCTGGAGCGCGGCCGGGTGGCCTTCTCCGGGTACTGGCGGCTGGGCGCCTCGGAGGAGGATCTGCGCACCGAGGCGCTCGCCGGCGCCGCCTGACACGGGGTCAGCCCCGCACAGAGCCCCACGTACCACCCGCGGTGCGAGGGGCTCTCGCATGATCAGAGTAAGTTAGGATAGCCTTACCTAAGTTTCCCGCTCCCCCGATTCGGAGGACCCGCGCGTGAGCCCCCAGGGATCCGCCTCCCCTCTCGCTCCTGCCGACACCACCGGCACCGCCGGCACCGTCGGCGGCGACCCCCGCTCCCACCTGCTGAACGGCTCCACCGCCGAGTACTACCGGCGGCTGGTCTCCGAAGGCGTGGCGCGGGTCGCCCGGACCGTGGCCGGAACCAGCCGCCCGTTCACCGGCGTCACCCCGGGCGAACTGGCCCCGGTGGTCGACGGCATCGACCTCGACCGCCCCCTGAACGACCCAGCCGCCGCCCTCGACGAGCTGGAGCGGGTCTACCTCCGCGACGCGGTCTACTTCCACCACCCCCGCTACCTCGCCCACCTCAACTGCCCGGTGGTGCTTCCCGCCCTGCTCGGCGAGGCCGTCCTCTCCGCCGTCAACTCCTCCCTGGACACCTGGGACCAGAGCGCCGGCGGCACTCTGATGGAGCGCCGGCTCATCGACTGGACCGCCGCCCGCATCGGCCTGGGCCGCGCCGCCGACGGCATCTTCACCAGCGGCGGCACCCAGTCCAACCTCCAGGCGCTGCTGCTGGCCCGCGAGGAGGCCCTCCGGCTGCTGCGGAAGAACTCCCCCACCCCGCCGCCGGTCTGCGAGATGCTGCCGAAACTGCGCGTCCTGACCTCCGAGGCCGGCCACTTCTCCGTGCTGAAGGCCGCCAAACTCCTCGGTCTGGAGCCGGGATCGGTCATCTCCGTGCCCTGCGACGGCGACCGCCGGATGCGCGCCGACGCCCTCGCCCGCGAGCTGCGCCGCTGCCGGGAGGAAGGCCTGACGGTGATGGCCGTCTCCGCCACCGCCGGCACCACCGACTTCGGCTCCATCGACCCCCTGCCCGAGATCGCCGAGCTGTGCCAGGGGGCCGGGACCTGGTTCCACGTCGACGCCGCCTACGGCTGCGGGCTGCTGGCCTCCACCACGCGCCGCCATCTGCTGAACGGCATCGAGCGGGCCGACTCGGTCACCGTCGACTACCACAAGTCCTTCTTCCAGCCGGTCAGTTCCAGCGCCGTCCTCGTCCGCGACGGCTCCACCCTGCGGCACGCCACCTACCACGCCGACTACCTCAACCCGGCCCGCAGTGCCGAGAAGCGCATCCCCAACCAGGTCGACAAGTCCCTGCAGACCACCCGGCGCTTCGACGCGCTCAAGCTGTGGCTGACCCTGCGCATCATGGGCGCCGACGCCGTCGGCTCACTCTTCGACCAGGTGGTGGACCTCGCCGCCGACACCTGGCGGATCCTGGAGGACGACCCCCGCTTCACCGTCGTCACCAGGCCGACGCTGTCCACCCTGGTCTTCCGCTGCACCCCCGGTGCGGAGGCCGGCGCGGACGCCGACGAGACGGCCGTGGACCTGGCCAACCTGCACGCCCGCGAGGCCCTGGCCGCCTCCGGCGAGGCCGTGGTCGCCGGAACGGTGGTCGACGGCCGCCACCACCTGAAGTTCACCCTGCTCAACCCGGAGACGACGACGGACGACATCCGCGCCGTCCTCGACCTGATCGCCGGGCACGCCCAGGAGCACCTGGCCTCCTCCTCCGCCCGCCTCAGCGGCTCGCCGGCCGCCTGAACCACCGGATCACCAGACCCACGGAGACGACGTGTCCACCCCTCACGACTTCATAGCCATCGGACTGGGCCCCTTCAACCTGGGGCTGGCCTGCCTGACCGAGCCGGTCGACGACCTCGACGGGCTCTTCCTGGAGAGCCGCCCGGAGTTCGACTGGCACCCCGGCATGCTGCTGGACGGCGTCACCCTGCAGACGCCCTTCATGGCCGACCTGGTGACCATGGCCGACCCCACCTCCCCCTACTCCTTCCTCAACTACCTCAAGCAGTCCGGGCGCCTGTACCAGTTCTACATCCGCGAGAGCTTCTATCCGCTGCGCGCCGAGTACAACGCCTACTGCCGCTGGGCCGCCGGCCGGCTGTCCAGCGTCCGCTTCGGCCGCGAGGTCACAGCCGTCTCCCACGACGAGGCCGAGGGCCTGTACACCGTCACCGCCCGCGACACCTCCACCGGCGAGCTCAGCGAGCACCGGGCCCGCCATCTGGTCCTGGGCACCGGCACCCCGCCGTACGTCCCCGAGTCCTGCGAGGGGCTGGGCGGCGACGTGGTCCACAACTCCCGCTACCTGGAGCACAAGAGGGCGCTCCAGGCCAGGAAGAGCATCACCGTCGTGGGCAGTGGGCAGAGCGCCGCCGAGATCTACCACGACCTGCTCTCGGAGATCGACACCCACGGCTACCGCCTGAACTGGGTCACCCGCTCCCCGCGGTTCTTCCCGCTGGAGTACACCAAGCTGACCCTGGAGATGACCTCCCCCGACTACATCGACTACTTCCACGCCCTGCCCGAGACCACCCGGCACCGGCTGGAGAGCGAGCAGAAGGGCCTGTTCAAGGGCATCAACGAGGCTCTGATCAACGACATCTTCGACCTGCTGTACGCCAAGAGCGCCGCCGGCCCCGTCCCCACCCGGCTGCTGACCAACACCGCGCTGACCTCCGCCTCCCACGACGAGGCCAGCGGCACCTACACCCTGGGCCTGCACCAGGTCGAACAGGACGAGGAGTTCACCCTCACCACCGAGGGCCTGGTCCTGGCCACCGGCTACCGCCACCGCGTCCCCGCCTTCCTGGACGGGATCCGCGACCGCCTCCGCTTCGACTCCTCGGGCCGCTTCGACGTCGCCCGCAACTACAGCGTCGACGTCACCGGCCGCGGCGTCTTCCTGCAGAACGGCGCCGTCCACACCCACAGCGTCACCTCGCCGGACCTGGGCATGGGCCCGTACCGCAACTCCTGGATCATCCGCGACATCCTCGGCCACGAGGTCTACCCCGTGGAGAAGTCCATCACCTTCCAGGACTTCGGCGCCCCCGAGGGAGGTATCGCGTGAGCGACGTCCTCTTCCACCGCGAGGACCGCGAGCTGGGGGGGTTCTCCGTGGTCGCCCTCGATCCCGCCGCCGACGCGCCCCTGCTGCACTCCTGGGTGACCCACCCCAAGGCCGTGTACTGGATGATGCAGGACGCCGACGAGCGGCAGGTCGCCGACGAGTACCGGCGGATCGCCGAACACCCGCACCACGAAGCCTTCCTGGGCCTGCACCGCGGCAGCCCGGCCTTCCTCGTCGAGCGCTACGACCCCGCGCACGTGGAGCTGGCCGGGCTGTACGACCACCGGGCGGGCGACGTCGGGATGCACTTCCTCACCGCGCCGTCCGACACCCCGGTCCGCGGGTTCACCCTCGCCGTCATCACCACGGTGATGGCGATGCTCTTCGACGACCCGGCCACCCGCCGCGTGGTCGTCGAGCCCGACGCCCGCAACACCGCCGTGCACGCCCTCAACGCCGCCGTCGGCTTCGAGGTCGCCGGCACGATCGCCAAGCCGGAGAAGGAGGCCCTGCTGAGCTTCTGCACCCGCGAGAGCTTCGAGGCCGCCACACGAGGAGCCGCCCTGTGACCGCCGCCTTCCCCCACGCCGTGCCGCAGCCCGGTCCGCAGTCCGATCCGCACCGGGCCGTGGCCCATCTGACCCCCGGCAACTGGGACACCGCCGTACGGCTGCTGCTGCGCAAGGCCCTGTCGGAGTTCTCCCACGAGCGCCTGCTGGTCCCCGCCGAACTGGGCGGCGGACGCTACGCCGTCACCGGCGGCGGGGACGGGGACGGCCGCGAGGGGACCGAGTACCGCTTCACGGCCCGCCTGATGGCGCTCGACCACTGGCAGATCGACGCCGGCAGCATCACCCGCCACCGCGGCGACACCGAACTTCCCCTGGACGCCTTCGCGTTCTTCACCGAGTTCCGCGGCGCCCTGGGCCTGAGCGACGAGATCCTGCCCGTCTACCTGGAGGAGATCAGCTCCACCCTGGCGAGCACCGCGTACAAACTGGCGAAGGAGCCGGTCACCGCCGCCGAGCTGGCCGGCTCCGGTTTCCAGGCGATCGAGACCGGTATGACCGAGGGTCATCCCTGCTTCGTCGCCAACAACGGCCGCCTGGGCTTCGGGATCCACGAGTACCTGGCCTACGCGCCCGAGACCGCGGCCCCGGTACGGCTGCTGTGGGTGGCCGCCCACAGCGACCACACCACCTTCACCTGCTCGGCCGACACCGACTACCGCACACTGCTGCGCGCCGAACTCGGCGAGGCCGCCCTGGACCGGTTCGACTCCGTCCTGCGCGGCCAGGGCCTGGACCCGGCGGACTACCTGCTGATCCCCGTCCACCCCTGGCAGTGGTGGAACAAGCTCGCCGTGACCTTCTCCGCCGAGGTCGCCCAGCGCCGGATCGTGCTGCTGGGCGAGGGCGAGGACGAGTACCTGGCCCAGCAGTCCATCCGCACCTTCTTCAACACCTCAGCGCCGGGCAAGCACTACGTCAAGACGGCCCTGTCCGTGCTGAACATGGGCTTCATGCGGGGTCTGTCGGCGGCCTACATGGAGGCCACCCCCGCCATCAACGACTGGCTGGCCGACCTGGTGGCCAAGGACCCCGTACTGCGCGCCACCGGGCTGGAGATCATCCGCGAACGCGCCGCCGTCGGCTACCGCCACCCCGGCTACGAGGCCGCCACCGACCGCTACTCGCCCTACCGCAAGATGCTCGCGGCCCTGTGGCGCGAGAGCCCCGTCCCCGCCCTGGAGGAGGGGGAGCGCCTGGCCACCATGGCGTCCCTGCTCCACACCGACACCGAGGGGGGCTCGCTGGCCGCCGCGCTGATCGAGCGCTCGGGCCTGACCCCCGAGGTCTGGCTGGGCCGCTACCTGGACGCCTACCTCACCCCGCTGCTGCACAGCTTCTACGCCTACGACCTGGCGTACATGCCGCACGGCGAGAACGTCATCCTCGTCCTGGAGGACGACACGGTGGCGCGGGCGGTGTTCAAGGACATCGCCGAGGAGATCGTCGTGATGGACTCCGGCGTGGAGCTGCCGCCCGAGGTGGAGCGCGTCCGCGCCGAGACACCCGAGGACATGCGGCTGCTGGCGATCCTCACCGACGTCTTCGACTGCTTCCTGCGCCACCTCGGCGCGATCCTCGCCGACCGGGGCGTGCTGAGCGAGGACGCCTTCTGGCGCACCGTCGCCGAGGCGGTGGTCCGCTACCAGGAGTCCGTGCCGGAGCTGGCCGGGCGGTTCGAGCGGTACGACATCTTCGCCGAGGAGTTCGCGCTGTCCTGCCTCAACCGGCTCCAGCTGCGCGACAACCGGCAGATGGTGGACCTGGCGGACCCCTCCGGCGCGCTCCAGCTCGTCGGCAGCCTGAGGAACCCCATCGCCCCCTACGCCCCGGGGAGGGCCTGACCCACCGTGGTGACGACCGACCCGGTCACCGGCGCCGGCCCGGCGCCCGGTCCCGCACCCGATCCGGCGGCGGCCGGACCGCCCGGAGGGCACCCCGCACGCTGGGCGATCCTGGCCGTGGTCTGCCTGGCCGAGCTCGTCGTGGTGCTCGACAACACCGTGCTCAACGTGGCGATCCCGTCGCTGACCGGCGAGCTGGGCGCGTCCACCGCCGACATCCAGTGGATGATCAACGCCTACGCCCTGGTGCAGGCGGGCCTGCTGCTCGCGGCGGGCAACGCCGCCGACCGCTACGGACGCAAGCGGATGCTGCTGGCCGGGCTGGCCCTGTTCGGGGCCGGCTCGCTGGCGGCGGGGCTCGCCTCCTCCGCCGCCCAGCTCATCGCGGCCCGCGCGGGCATGGGCGTGGGCGCGGCGCTGCTGCTGACGACCACCCTCGCCGTCGTCATGCAGGTCTTCGACGCGAGCGAGCGGCCCAGGGCCATCGGCCTGTGGGCCGCCGTCAACGCCCTGGGTTTCGCCTCCGGGCCGGTCGTCGGCGGGCTGGTGCTCAGCCACTACTGGTGGGGTGCGGTCTTCCTGATCAACATCCCGGTGGTGCTTATCGGCCTGATCGCCGTGGCGGTCCTCGTCCCCGAGAGCCGCGACCCGCGCGGCGGCCGCCTCGACCTGCCGGGCCTGGTGCTCTCCGTCACCGGCATGACCTGTGTGGTCTACGCCGTCATCGCCGGGCCGGAGGAGGGCTGGGGCTCTCCCCGCATCCTGGTGCCGGCCGTGCTGGGCGCCGCCGTGCTGGCGCTCTTCCTGCGCTGGGAGCGGCACACGGACCATCCGATGCTGGACCCGGCCCTGTTCCGCAGCCGCCGCTTCACCGGGGCGGTGACGGGTGTCGTGCTGATCACCTTCGGCAGCGGCGGTGCCCTGTACCTGCTCACGCAGCAGTTCCAGTTCGTCCGCGGCGACAGCCCGCTCCAGGCGGGTATGGCCGTGGCGCCCTTCGCGCTGACGGTGGTGCTGGTGAACTTCACCGGTGTCTCCGCACGGCTGATCACGCGCTTCGGCCTGCCGGTGATGATCGCCTCGGGCATGGCCGTGATGGCGGCCGGCCTCGCGGTCGTCGCCCTCGTCGGCGGCGGGGGCTACGGCGGGATCCTGTTCGGCCTGGTGCTGATGGGGGCTGGCTGCGGCTGCGCCAACCCGGCCATCGCCGAGGCCGTCATGAGCTCGATCCCCAGGGAGAAGGCGGGCGCGGGGGCCGGTGTCAACGGCACCCTCACGGAGATGGGCGCCGGTCTGGGCGTCGCCGTCCTGGGAGCGGTCCTGGCCTCCCGGTTCGCCGCCCTGCTGCCGGACTCGGCCGGCACCGCGCGGTCGCTGCCCGCCGCGCTGGCCCGGGTCTCCCGGGAGGCGGATCTGGCCGCGGTCGCCGAGGCGTTCGCCTCCGGCCTGCGGACCGGGCAGCTGGCCGGCGCCGCGGCGGTCCTCGCGGGCGGCTGCGCGGCCGGTCTGCTGCTGGGCCGCGCCGGGCGGTCCGGCGCCGGGAAGGGGAGCTGAGCATGGCCGTGAGGGTCTACCGGGACGCCTGGGGCGTACCGCATCTGCGCGCGGACGGCGCGGACGAGCTGGCGTACGCCCAGGGACGCAACGCGGCGGCCGACCGCGCCTGGCAGATCGAGGTCGAGCGGCACCGCGCGCAGGGCACCACCGCGTCGTTCCTCGGCGCGGAGGCCGTCTCCTGGGACCGGTTCGCGCGGCGGGTGCGGCTGGAGGACACCGCCCGGCGGTGCATGGAGGCCCTGGAGCGCGAGGATCCCGGCACCGCCGCCTGGGTCCGCTCCTACGTCGACGGGGTCAACGACGGGCTGGCGGAAGGGGCCGCCCGGGCCCCGGAGTTCGCCGCCACCGGCCTGGCCCCCGGCCGCTGGCGGCCGTGGACGCCGCTGGGCGTCTGGCTGTCGGCGCACATCCTGTTCGCGGGCTTCCCGGCCAAGCTCTGGCGCGACGCCGTCGCCCGCCGGCTCGGCCCCGAGTGGGTGGGGGTGTTCGCCACCGACGGGCCCGGCACCTCCGGCAGCAACGGCTGGCTCGTTCCGGCGGAGCGCACCACCACGGGTTCCGCGATCGTCGCGGGCGACCCCCACCGGTTCATCGAGGCCCCGGGGGTCTACCAGCAGATCCGGCTGGCCTGCCCGGAGTTCGACGTCATCGGCCTCGCCGTCCCCGGCGTCCCCGGCATCGCCCACTTCGGCCACGCCGGCCGGGTGGCCTGGGCCATCACCAACGCCATGGCCGACTACCAGGACCTCTACCGCGAACGGCTGCGGCGCACCGGGCCGGGCGGGGAACGGGTGGAGGCGCTGGGACCGGACGGGTGGCGGCCCGCCGAGCGCCGCGTGGAGACGATCGAGGTGGCCGGCGGCGAGCCCGTGACGGTCGAGGTGATCGAGACCGAGCGCGGGCCCGTCATAGCCGACGGTGACGAGGCGGCGCACTGGGCGGATCCGGGCCTCCCGGTACAGGACTCCCCGGCTCATGGCTCCTCCGCCCCCGGTGCCCCGGTCCCGGAGGTCTTCGGCGCGCTCTCCCTGCGCCACCCCCCTCGGGTGAGCGCGGACCTCGGCTTCGGTGTGCTTCCCGCCCTGCTGCGGGCCCGCTCCGTCACCGACGTCGACCGTGCCCTGGACGGCTGGGTGGAGCCCGTCAACGTCGTCCTCGCCGCCGACACCGCGGGCGGGACGCTGCACCGGGTGGCGGGCGCCGTTCCCGTGCGCCATCCGGACAACCGGATACAGGTCGTGCCCGCCTGGGAGCCCCGGCACGCCTGGCGGGCCCGGTACGGGCCGATGCCGCGCGAACGCGTGGAGGGCGTCGCGGTCATGGCCAACCAGCGCGGCATCGCCGGACCCCTCGGTGTGGAGTTCGCGCCGCCGCACCGGGCCGAACGCATCCGGGAGCTGCTGGCGGAGCGGGCCGTGTGGTCCGCGAAGGACATGGCGGCCGTCCACCGCGACACCCTGCTGGCCTCGGCCGCGCCCCTGCTGGACCTGCTGGCGCGTACCGGCCCCGGGGAACTGGGGCCGGACGCACGGCGGTTGCGGGAGCGGCTGCTGGACTGGGACCGCCGTATGGACGCCGACAGCGTGGGCGCCGCCTCCTTCGCCGCCGTGCGCACCGCTACGGTCAGGCTGCTGGCGCAGCATCCGCTGCTGCGGCCGCTGGCGGAGCCGCCGCCCGCGCCGGAGGTCTTCCGTCCCTGGCTCGCGCTCGTACCCCGTGTCGGATACGCCCTGGAGCACCTGCTGACCACGGACCGGCTGCCGCTCGCGGACCGGGCCGGGGCCGTACGGGCGGCCGTCGAGGAGGTGGCGGCCGGCGAGGCCGCCGTCCAGGGCCCTCCGGCGCGGTGGGGCGACGCCCACCGGCTCGCGCCCTGGCAGGCGCTGCCGGCCGATCCCGGCGAGCCCTGGCCCTCCCTGGCGGGCGACCACGACTGCGTGCTGGCCACCTCCAGCGTTCCCGGGGTCACCGATCTCAGCGCCCGCGCCTCCGCCGCCCGCTACGTGTGGGACCTCGCCCGCCGCGAGGACAGCGCCTGGGTGGTGCCGCTCGGCGCCTCGGGCGTGCCCGGGGACCCGCACCACCGCGACCAGCTTTCGCTGTGGGCGCGCTGCGAGCTGGTCCCGGTCGTCACCGACTGGGGCCAGCTCACCGAGGAGCCCGCCGCGCCGCCGGTACCATCCGTACCGTCCGCAGCCTCCGACCGAGGAGAGAAGTGACCGACCCGGCCGCGCCCTCCGGCGCCTCCGCCCCCTCCGCGCCCTCGGCTCCCCGGTGCCGCGAGGCCGTGCACGAGGCCCGCGTCGAGGGCTTCGGCACGGTCCGCGTCGTCCCCGTGGACCCCGCCCGCGACATCGATCTGATCCACGACTGGGTGACCCGGGAGCGGGCCCGCTTCTGGGGGATGGCGGACCACACCCGCGAACAGGTCCTGGAGATCTACGAGTACCTGGACTCCCTGTCCACGCACCACGCCTACCTGATCCACCTCGACGACCGGCCGGTCGCCCTCTTCCAGACCTACGAGCCGGACGCCGACCCGGTCGGCGAGTACTACGAGGTGCGGCCGGGGGACTACGGTCTCCATCTGATGATCGGCCCTGCGGACGGCGGGGCGCGGCCGGGCTTCACCGGCACCCTGCTGACCGTCTTCCTGTCCCGTCTGCTGGCCGAGGACCCCGGCCGCAGGCGGATCGTCGCCGAGCCGGACGCCCGCAACGAGAAGGCGGTATCCCGGCTGCTGCGGACCGGTTTCGTCCTCGGTCCCGAGATCGAGCTGCCGCACAAGCGGGCCCGGTTGGTCTTCCTGGACCGGGACGCCTTCCTCTCCCGCACCGACTCCCGGCCCTTCTGAGGGGCCGGGCGTCCCCGGCGCGGCCCGGCTGTGCCGGTGGGTGCGGCTACGGTATCGCCGTGATCGATTCCGACGACGTCCGACGTATCGCGCTGTCCCTCCCGGAGACCGTGGAGAAGGAGGCGTGGAGCATGCCCACCTTCCGGGTGGCCGGGAAGATGTACATCACCGTCCCCGACGACGAGACCTCCTTCGCCGTGCGCTGCCCGCGCCATGAGCGCACCGAACTGATCGCGGCCGAGCCGGAGAAGTTCTGGGTGCCGCCCCACGAGGCGTCCTCGGCGTGGGTGCGGGTCAGGCTGGCCGCCCTGGAGGACGTCGCCGAGCTGCGGGACATTCTCGTCGACTCCTGGCGGCAGGCGGCTCCCGAGCGGCTGCTGGAGGCGCATCCGGATCTGGTGCCCGGCGGTGCGGTGGGCTCCGGGGGATAGTCCGGCGCCCGGCCGGCGGGCGCGGGGCCGCTCACCGCCGGCGGCCGGACGCCTCCGCCCCCCGTCCGCGTCCGCCGGCGCCGGTGCCCGCACCGGCGCCGCGCTGCCGCAGGACCTTCAGTGCGGTCTCGCACCACTGAAGGTTCTCGCGCTCGAACGCGATGCCGCGCAGCAGTGTGAGGTAGGGGCCCACGCGTTCGGCCCGCGCGAAGTACTCCTCCTCGGTGCGCCCGTCCAGCAGCTTGGCGCGCCCCCGCTCGTAGCGGGCCAGTTTGGCCGTCGACCACTTCAGTTGCGTCTCGACGGCGGCCCTGACCCCCTCGATGTCGCCCGCGTCGGCGCTCTGGACCTTCACCAGCAGCTCGTCGCGGATGACGGTGGGCCGGGCGAGGGCGGCGGCGGTGTAGTCGCGCAGTGCGGCGTATCCCGCCTCGGTCAGGGAGAACAGCCGCTTGTTGGGCCTGCGTTCCTGCTGGACGACGCGGGCCTCCACGAGCCCTTCCCGCTCCATGCGCTCGAGTTCGCGGTAGAGCTGCTGGGGGGTGGCGGTCCAGAAGTCGGCGACCGAGGAGTCGAATCCCTTGGCCAGGTCCCAGCCCGACGCCTCGCCTTCCAGTAGGGCCGCCATCACCGCGTTGCGCAGAGCCATCCCCGTATTGGAGCACGGGGGCGACCTGCCGACAAATCGACTGTTCCGCGTCGGCTCCCCCTTCGGATCCGTGCCGGCGGGCGCGGCCCCGGCCCGGTGTGGACAGGCTCCCCGCCAGGATTTACTCTCCAACGCACCTAGTAAACTTTTTGTCTATCGAGGTGGTCGGCATGAACCCCTTCCGGCGCGCCGTGGAGGCCCGCGACGAGCAGGCGCTGGCGGACCTGCTGGCCGAGGACGTCGTCTTCACCAGCCCCGTCGCGTTCAGGCCCTACGAGGGCAGGGCGATCACCGCGGCGATCCTGCGCGGTGTGATGCGGGTCTTCGAGGACTTCTCCTACACCCGTGAGTTCTCCGGTCCTGACGGCCGCGACCACGCCCTCGTCTTCACCGCCACGGTCGGCGGCCGGCGGATCCAGGGCTGCGACTTCCTGCACTTCGACGAGGACGGCAGGATCGACGACCTCACCGTCATGGTCCGCCCGCTGTCCGCCGCCCAGGCGCTGGCCGAGGCCATGGGCGCGCAGTTCGAGCGGATCTCGCGCGAGGCCGCCGGCCGCTGACCTCCGGCCCGTCCCGCTCCTCCTGCCACCACCCCCCCTTCCCTCCTTCCGCCGCACCGCCCTCACCCGCACCGAACCGGGAGACCGACCGCATGACCGCCTATCCCCATCTGCTCCGGCCGCTGGACCTGGGCTTCACCACCCTGCCCAACCGGGTCCTCATGGGCTCGATGCACGTCGGTCTGGAGGAGGCCCCCGACGGCTTCTCCCGGATGGCGGCCTTCTACGCCGAGCGCGCCCGCGGCGGCGTCGGCCTGATCGTCACCGGCGGCATAGCCCCCAACGAGGCCGGACGCCCCTACCCCGGCGGCGCCATGCTCACCACCGAGGAGGAGGCCGAACGCCACCGCGCCGTCACCGACGCCGTCCACGCCGAGGGCGGCCGCATCGCGATGCAGATCCTCCACTTCGGCCGCTACGCCTACCACCCCGACCTCGTCGCCCCGAGCCCGCTGAAGGCCCCGATCAGCCCCCACACCCCGCGCGAACTCACCGACGCCGAGATCGAGCAGACCATCGAGGACTTCGCCCACAGCGCCGCACTCGCCCGGTCCGCGGGCTACGACGGCGTGGAGATCATGGGCTCCGAGGGCTACCTGATCAACGAGTTCATCGCCTCCGCCACCAACCACCGCACCGACCGCTGGGGCGGCTCGTACGCCAACCGCACGCGCTTCCCCGTCGAGATCGTGCGCCGGGTCCGCGAGCGCGTCGGCGAGGACTTCATCATCGTCTACCGCCTGTCCATGCTCGACCTGGTGCCCGGCGGCTCCACCTTCCCCGAGGTCGTCGAGCTGGCCCGCGCCGTCGAGGCCGCGGGCGCCACCATCATCAACACCGGCATCGGCTGGCACGAGGCGCGTGTCCCCACCATCGCCACCTCCGTACCCCGCGGCGCCTTCACCTGGGTGACCCGCAAGCTGATGGGGTCCGTCTCCGTCCCGCTGGTCGCCTGCAACCGCATCAACAACCCCGAACTGGCCGAGCGGATCCTCGCCGACGGCGACGCCGACATGGTCTCCCTGGCCCGCCCCATGCTCGCCGACGCCGACTTCGTCGCCAAGGCCGCCGCCGGCACCCCCGAGGCGATCAACACCTGCATCGGCTGCAACCAGGCCTGCCTCGACCACACCTTCAGCCTCAAGATCACCTCCTGCCTGGTCAACCCCCGGGCCTGCCACGAGACCGAGCTGGTCCTGGAGCCCACCCGCCGGGTCAAGGACCTCGCGGTGGTCGGCGCCGGACCGGCCGGGCTCGCCTTCGCCGTCTCCGCGGCCGAGCGCGGCCACACCGTCACCCTGTACGACGCCGCATCCGAGGTCGGCGGGCAGCTCAACACCGCCCGCCGCGTCCCCGGCAAGCAGGAGTTCGACGAGACCCTGCGCTACTACCGCCACCGGCTCGACACCCTCGGCGTCCGGCTTCGCCTGGGCACCGAGGTCACCGCGGAGCAGCTCGCGGACGCCGGCCACGACGAGATCGTCCTGGCCACCGGCGTCACCCCCCGCGTCCCCGGGATCCCCGGCATCGACCACCCCAGCGTGGTGGGCTACCTCGACGTCCTCCACGGCCGCAGGCCCGTCGGCCGGCGCGTGGCGATCCTGGGCGCGGGCGGCATCGGCTTCGACGTCGCCGCCTATCTCACCCACCCCGGTCCGGACGGCGGACCGGGCGAACCGGAGAGCACCGAGGCGTTCCTCACCCGCTGGGGCGTCGACACCGAGCACCGCTCCCCCGGTGGCCTGGCCGAGCCCGTCCGCCCCGCCGGCGAGCGCACCGTCCACCTGCTCCAGCGCAAGACGAGCAAGGTCGGCGCGGGCCTGGGCAGGACCACCGGCTGGATCCACCGCACCGAGCTCAGGCAGCGCGGCGTCACCATGCTCCCCGGTGTCGCCTACGAGCGCATCGACGACGAGGGCCTGCACATCACCGTCGACGGACGGCCCCGGGTGCTGCCGGTGGACACCGTCGTGCTGTGCACCGGGCAGGAGCCCCGGCGCGACCTGTACGACGAGCTGTCCGGGCGCGGCGTGAAGGCCCATCTCATCGGTGGCGCCGACATCGCCGCCGAACTCGACGCCAAGCGCGCGATCGACCAGGGCACCCGCCTGGCGGCCGCCCTGTAGGACACGGGCCGGTGGCCGTCCCCGTCCGTTCCACTCCTCCCGTGCGGGGCGGGAGGGGCGGCCGTCAGCCGCGCAGGGCCGCCTCGACGACGGCCGCCCACTGGGCCACGACCCGCTCGCGGCGGGCGCCGTCGTCGGTCAGGAGGTTGGCCAGACCCAGGCCGCGGGCCATGTCGAGCAGTCCCTGCACGGTCTCCCGCACCCCCGGCACGCTCTCGTCCGTGCCCAGCAGACGCACCGCCATGCGGTGCGTCTCCCGGCCGATGCGCGCCTCCAGCGCGACCACCCGGGGCGCGAGCTGGGGTTCGTTGGAGGCGGCCACCCACAGCTGGAGCGCGGCACGGAAGAGCTCGCCGGTGTAGAGGCCGACGATCGCCTCGACGGCCTCCCGGACGCCGGCCGGCCTGGGCAGGTCCCGCAGAACGGCCGACCGTTCCTCGGCGACGTACTCCACCGCCGCTGTGAACAGGTCCTCGCGGGTGGGGAAGTGGTGCTGGGCCGCCCCGCGGGTGACGCCCGCGTGCTCGGCGACGACCGCGACCGTGCTGCCCGTCCAGCCGCGCTCGGCCAGGCAGGCCACCGCGGACTGGAGCAGACGCCGCCGGGTGGCGCGGCTGCGGTCCTGCTTGGGCGCGTTGCCCCGTGCGGTCAGTGGTGCACCCATCGGGGGTCCCGTCGTTCGAGGAAGGCGGACATGCCCTCGCGCGCCTCACTTGAGGCGAACAGCCGCGCGGAGAGCTCCGCCAGGCTATCGGTGCCCCGGTCGAAGGCCCGTAGCACCTCCGCCGTGACCAGGCGTTTGGACTCCGCCAGGCCCTGCGGCGAGGCTCGCCGCAGCCCGTCCAGGACCGGCTCCAGCGCGGCGTCCACGTCCTCGGCGGCGACGGTGACCAGCCCGATGCGGGCCGCCTCCGCCGCGCCGAACCGCTCGCCGGTCAGGTAGTACCGTCCGGCCGCCCGCGCGTCCAGCCTCGGCAGCAGCGGCAGGGAGATCACCGCGGGGGCCAGCCCGAGGCGCGCCTCGGTGAAGGCGAAGGTCGCTCCGGGGCCGGCCACCGCGATGTCGCAGGCGCCCACCAGCCCCGCCCCGCCCGCCCGTACGTGTCCGGTGACGCGGGCGACGACGGGCTTGGGGAAGGCCACGACCGTGCGCAGCAGCCGGGCCAGGCCCAGGGGCGCGTCGGTCGGCCCGGCCGCCGCACCGGCCTCGCTCAGATCGGCACCGGCGCAGAAGGTGGTGCCGGTGTGGGTGAGCAGCACCGCCCGGGTGCCCGGGTCGCGCCCGGCCGACTCCAGGTGCGCGTACAGCTCGCCCACCAGCCGGGCGGAGAGCGCGTTGCGGTTGTGCGGCGAGTCGAGGGTGAGGTTGGTGACGCCCCGCCACGCCGAACTCCGCACCAGGGGGCTGCGCTCGCCGCCGCCCCTGCCCTCGCCGGCCTCCGTGCCTCTCATACCGTGGTACTCCTCTCCTGCTCCCGTTCACCGGCCCCCGGTTCGCGCCATGCGGTGTCGTGGAGGGCCCGGTCGAGGTGTGGGACACCGGCGTACTCTCCGCGGAACACGGTGTCCCCCAGGGGGTGGGTGTCTCAGTAGGACCTGGGCAGTCCCAGGGTCCGGTGGGAGACGAAGTTGAGGATCATCTCCCGGCTGACCGGCGCGATCCGGGCGACGCGGGAGGCGGTGACGAGGGAGCCCAGTCCGTACTCGCTGGTCAGGCCGTTGCCGCCGAGGGTGTGCACGGCGCGGTCGACGGCCCTCGCGCAGGCCTCCGCCGCCGCGTACTTGGCCATGTTGGCCGCCTCGCCCGCCCCCTCGTCGTCGCCCGCGTCGTACAGCAGGGCCGCCTTGCGCGTCATCAGACGGGCCAGCTCGATCTCCACGTGCGCCTCGGCCAGCGGGTGGGCTATGGCCTGGTGGGCTCCTATCGGCTCCTTCCACACCTGCCGGGTGCGGGCGTAGTCCACCGCCCGGGCGACGGCGAAGCGGCCCATGCCGAGCGCGAAGGCGGCGGTCATGATCCGCTCGGGGTTGAGTCCGGCGAAGAGCTGGAGCAGTCCGGCGTCCTCGTCGCCGACGAGCGCGTCCGCGGGCAGCCGCACGTCGTCCAGCACCAGTTCGAACTGTTTCTCGGGGGCGGACAGTTCCATCTCGATCATGTTGCGGGAGAAGCCGGGGGCGTCCCCGGGGACGATGAACAGGCAGGGCTTGAGCCGGCCGGTGCGGGCGTCCTCGGTGCGGCCCACGATCAGGGTGGCGTCGGCGATGTCCACACCGGAGACGAAGACCTTGCGGCCGGTCAGGACCCACCCCCCGCCGTCGCGGCGGGCGGTGGTGGTGATGCGGTGGGAGTTGGACCCGGCGTCCGGCTCGGTGATGCCGAAGGCCATCCTGTGGCTGCCGTCGGCCAGTCCGGGCAGCCAGGCGCGCTTCTGCTCCTCGGTGCCGAAGCGGGCGATGACGGTGCCGGTGATGGCGGGGGTGACGATGAGCATCAGCAGCGGGCAGCCCGCCGCGCCCAGTTCCTCCAGCACGATGGACAGCTCGGTGATGCCTCCGCCCCCTCCTCCGTACTCCTCGGGGAGGCTGACGCCCAGGTAGCCGAGTCTTCCGGCCTCCCGCCACAACTCGTCGCTCTGCCCGCCGGCCCGGCGCACCCGCTCGAAGTACTCGCGGCCGTAGCGTTCGCCGAGCGCGGCGACGGCCGCGCGCAGCGCCCGCTGCTCGTCGGTCTCCAGCAGTGCGGCCGCCGTGTGCCCGGCGTGCTGATCGGTGGTCAAGTGCCCGCCCCTTCGCCTTCGTCGGTCGCCGAACTCGCCGGTGGTTCCCCGGTGCCGTCGCGGACCTGCTCCCCGGAGGTGACGACGGCCAGGACCGCGCCGACCTCCACGCGCTGTCCTGCGGTCACCCGCAGCTCCCGCAGCACCCCGTCGGCCGGCGCCGTGACGTGGTGCTCCATCTTCATCGCCTCCAGCCACAGCAGCGGCTGTCCGGCCGTCACCGCGTCGCCTGCGGCGAGGTGGTCGGCGAGGCGTACGACCGTGCCGGGCATCCGAGCCAGCAGCGAGCCCGGTTCGGTGCGGGCGGCCGGGTCGGGGAAGCGCGGCAGCTCCGTGAAGGCGTACGCGCCCAGCGGCGAGTCCACGAAGACCCTCGTCCGCTCCTCTCCGCCTCCCGGGCCGGTTCCGCCGCCCGGCCCGTCCGGGTACGCCGCGACGTCGAAGCGGTGCCGTACACCGTCGATCTCCAGTTCGACGCGGTCGGCGGCGACGCGCAGGGCGCGTACGCCCGGCAGGTCCTCGGCGAGCGGCGGGACGCCGCGCGCGGGCCGGTAGCGCACCTGAAGCTCCGCCCCGCCGGGTTCGGCCCGGTAGCGCTTGGTCTGCGGGCCGGAGGGGAGGTTGCGCCAGCCGCCGAGCCGTCCGGAGACGGTCCGCGCGGCCGCGCGGCGCGCCTCGGCGTCCGCCAGGGCCGCCGCGAACGCCGCTGCGCGCAGGCGCCGTTCCCCGTCCGGGGGCTCCTGGCACAGGAGTGCCGGATGCCGGTCGTAGAAGCCGGTGTCCATGCGCGCGGAGGCGAAGTCGGGGTGCCGCAACGAGCGCACCAGCAGGTCGCGGTTGGTGGCCGGGCCGTGGACGCGGGCCCGCTCCAGCGCGTGGGCCAGTTTCCGCACGGCTTCGGCGCGGGTGGGCGCCCAGGCGATGACCTTGGCGAGCATCGGGTCGTAGTGGACGGTGACCTCGTCGCCGTCGCCCGCCCCCGCGTCCAGCCGCACTCCTGGGCCGCCGGGGACCTCCAGACGGTGCACCCGTCCGGTCTGCGGGCGCCACTGCCGGGCCGGATCCTCCGCGTAGAGGCGGGCCTCGACGGCGTGGCCGTGCGGCTCGGGCGGCCGGGCAGCGGGCAGCGTGGCGCCCTCGGCGATCCGCAGTTGCAGCGCGACGAGGTCGAGGCCGTACACGCACTCGGTGACGGGGTGCTCGACCTGGAGGCGGGTGTTCATCTCCAGGAAGTACGCCCGCCCGTCCGGTGCGAGGAGGAACTCCACCGTGCCCGCGCCCCGGTAGCCGACCGCGCGGGCGGCGCGCTCGGCCGCACCGTGCAGTGCGGCGCGCTGCTCCCCGGTCAGGCGCGGCGCGGGGGCCTCCTCGATCACCTTCTGGTGGCGGCGCTGGAGCGAGCAGTCGCGGGTGCCCAGGGCCCACACCGTGCCGTGGCCGTCCGCGAGCACCTGCACCTCCACATGGCGGCCGCGCTCGACGTAGGGCTCGGTGAAGACCTCGCCGTCGCCGAAGGCCGCCTCCGCCTCGGCCGACGCGGCTCGGATCCCGCTCTCCAGCGCGGCCGCCTCGCGCACGATCCGCATGCCGCGTCCGCCGCCGCCCGCCGCGGCCTTGACCAGCAACGGCAGGTCCTCCTCGCACGCCTCACCGGGCCGCACCGGCTCCAGCAGCGGCACCCCGGCCTTCCTCATCAGCTCCTTGGCGCGGGTCTTGGACGCCATGGCCTCGATCGCCCCGGGCGGCGGGCCGATCCAGACCAGTCCCGCCTCCAGTACCGCCCGGGCGAAGCCGGCGTTCTCGGAGAGGAAGCCGTAGCCGGGGTGGACGGCGTCCGCGCCCGCCGCCAGGGCGGCCGCCACGATCAGGTCGCCGCGCAGATAGGTGTCGGCGGGTGCGTCACCGGGCAGCGACACGGCCGTGTCGGCCTCCCGCGCGTGGGGGGCGTCCGCGTCCGCGTCGGAGTGGACGGCGACGGTGGCGACGCCCGTCTCCCGGCAGGTACGGAAGACGCGCCGGGCGATCTCGCCGCGGCCCGCGACCAGGACGGAGCCGATGGTCCGCTCCGCGTCCGGTTGTATCGACACGTCCACTCCTCACATCCGGAAGACGCCGAAGCCGCCGCGCGCGCCCGCCACCGGCGCGGTGTGCACGGCGGACAGGCACATGCCGAGCACGGTGCGCGTGTCGCGCGGGTCGATGACGCCGTCGTCGTAGAGCCGCCCGGACAGGAACACCGGCAGCGACTCCGCCTCGATCTGCTGCTCGACCATGGCGCGCAGCGCCGCGTCGTCCTCCTCGTCGTAGGGCCTGCCCCTGGCCGCCGCGGACTCGCGCATCACGGTGGAGAGCACTCCGGCGAGCTGCCGCGGGCCCATGACGGCGGACTTGGCGCTGGGCCAGGCGAACAGGAAGCGCGGGTCGTAGGCCCGGCCGCACATGCCGTAGTGGCCGGCCCCGTAGCTCGCCCCCATCAGCACCGACAGGTGCGGCACCCTGGAGTTGGAGACCGCGTTGATCATCATCGCGCCGTGCTTGACGATGCCGCCCCGCTCGTACTCGGTGCCGACCATGTAGCCGGTGGTGTTGTGGAGGAACAGCAGCGGGATGTCGCGCTGGTTGGCGAGCTGGATGAACTGGGCGGCCTTCTGCGACTCCTGGCTGAACAGCACGCCGCGGGCGTTGGCCAGGATGCCGACGGGGTAGCCGTGCAGGGCCGCCCAGCCGGTGGTCAGGCTGGTGCCGTACAGCGGCTTGAACTCGTCGAAGTCGGAGTCGTCGACGATCCGGGCGATCACCTCGCGCGGGTCGAAGGGGATCTTGAGATCGCCGGGCACGACGCCCAGCAGTTCGTCCTCGTCGTGGCGCGGCGGGCGTACGGCCGCCGGGTCGGGGGCGGGGTGGGCCTTGGGCCGGTTGAGGCGGGCGACGACGCGGCGGGCCTGGCGCAGCGCGTCGGGCTCGTCCACCGCGAAGTGGTCGGCGAGGCCGGAGACGCGGGCGTGCATGCCGGCCCCGCCCAGTTCCTCGTCGTCGGCCTCCTCGCCGGTGGCCATCCTCACCAGCGGCGGGCCGCCGAGGAACACCTTGGCGCCTCCGTCCACCATGATCACGTGGTCGGACATGCCGGGGACGTAGGCGCCGCCGGCGGTGGAGTTGCCGAAGACGACCGCGATCGTGGGGATGCCGGCCTCGCTGAGCCGGGTGAGGCCGCGGAAGAGGGCTCCGCCGGGGATGAAGACCTCCTTCTGGCCGGGCAGGTCCGCCCCGCCGGACTCCACCAGGCTGATGAGCGGTAGCCGGTTGGCCCGGGCGATCTCGTTGGCCCGCAGGGCCTTCCTCAGCGTCCAGGGGTTGCTGGCTCCGCCCCGCACGGTCGGGTCGTTGGCGGTGATCAGGCACTCGACGCCCTCGACCACGCCGATACCGGTGACCAGCGAGGCGCCGACGGTGTAGTCACTGCCCCAGGCCGCCAGCGGGGACAGTTCCAGAAAGGGGGTGTCGGGGTCGAGCAGCAGCTCTGTGCGCTCGCGGGCCGGGAGTCTGCCGCGCCCGCGGTGGCGGGCGAGGTACTTCTCCCCTCCCCCGGCCAGGGCCTTGGCGTGCTCGGCCTCCAGTGCGTCCAGTTTCGCGAGCATCGCCTCGCGGTTGGCGGCGTACTCCGGCGCCGTGGTGTCCAGCGCCGAGCGCAGAACGGTCACAGCAACTCCTCGGGTATGTCGATGCGTCGGGAGCGCAGCCACTCCCCCAGCGCCTTGCCCTGCGGGTCGAAGCGGGCCCGGGAGGCCACGCCCTCGCCGAGGACGCCGTCGATCACGAAGTTCAGGGCGCGCAGGCCGGGCAGCACATGCCGGGTGACGGGCAGCTCGGCGGCCTCCGGAAGCAGTTCGCGCAGCAGGGCGGTGGTGAGGGTGTGTGCCAGCCAGCGCCAGGTCCGCTCGTCGCGCACCCACACGCCGATGTTGGCGCTGCCGCCCTTGTCCCCGCTGCGCGCCCCGGCCACCGCCCCCAGCGGGGCCCGGCGGGTGGCGCCCGGCCTCCGCCTCGGCAGGGGCTCGGGCAGCGGGGGCACGGCCACCGGTTCCAGGGGCCGGGTGGTGCGGGGCGGCGGCACCGCGATCCGCCGCCCGTCGGGCAGTACGGCCGTGTGCGGCACCTCGGCCGCGTCCAGGTACGCCGTCTCGAAGACGCCGTACGGCGCCCCCTTGCCCGGCGGGGCGGTGACGTGGAAGCCGGGGTAGCTGCCGAGCGCCAGCTCGACGGCGGCGCCGCTGACGGCCCGCCCCACCCGTTCGGCGTCCGCGTCCCGCACCACGAGGTGGAGCAGGGCGCTCGCCTCCTGCTGTACGGGCGCGTCCGCGTGGTCGGTGCGGGCCAGGGTCCAGCGGACCTCGGCGGGGCGGCCGCCGGGCGCGGCGTCCAGCCGGTCCTCCATCTGCCGGCGCACCAGCGCCGCCTTGGCCTCGACGTCCAGGCCGGTCAGGACGAAGACCACCTCGTTGCGGAAGCCGCCCAGGCGGGTCAGGCCCACCTTGAGCGCGGGCGGCGGCGCCTCGCCGCGCACGCCCTCGATCCGCACCCGGTCCCGTCCGTCGGCCCGCAGCCGTACGGTGTCCAGACGTGCCGTCACATCGGGCCCGGCGTAGCGCGCTCCGGCCGTCTCGTACAGCAGCTGGGCGGTGACGGTGCCGACGGTCACCGCCCCGCCGGTGCCCGGGTGCTTGGTGATCACCGAGCTGCCCTCACGGTGGATTTCGGCCAGCGGGAAGCCGGGGCGGCGCACGTCGATCCCCTCGGCGGCGAAGAAGGCGTAGTTGCCGCCGGTGGCCTGGGTGCCGCACTCCAGCACGTGCCCGGCGACCATGGCGCCGGCCAGCGCGTCGCGGTCGGCCGGGTCGCCGGGGTCCCAGTCGAAGCGGGCGGCGGCTGCCCCGGTGACCAGTGCGGCGTCGGTGACCCGGCCGGTCACCACCACGTCGGCGCCCGCCTCCAGGCAGGCGGTGATGCCGGCGCCGCCGAGGTAGGCGTTGGCGGTGAGGACGCCCTCGCCCCAGCCGCCGCGGGCGGTGACGTCGTCGCCCTCGACGTGCGCCACCCTCGCCGGCAGGCCGAGCCGGCCGGCCAACTCCCTGACGGCACCGGCCAGTCCGGCCGGGTTGAGCCCGCCGGCGTTGACCACCAGCGGCACCCCGCGCTCGACGGCGAGACCGAGGGTGTCCTCCAGCTGCCGCGGGAAGGTCTTCGCGTAGCCGAGGCCGGGGTCCCTCGTCCGGTCCCGGCCCAGGATCAGCATGGTCAGCTCGGCCAGGTAGTCGCCGGTCAGGACGTCCAGCTCACCACCGGTGAGCATCTCGCGCACCGCGTCGAAGCGATCGCCGTAGAAGCCGGAGGCGTTCCCGATCCGCAGCACCCCGCCGGCCGGGCCGGGGGTCACCGCGCGGTTCCGTACCCGCGTTCGCCCCGCGCCCGTCCGGCGCCGGGAGGCCCCGCGAAGGCCTGGGCGATGGAGAGCCAGCCCTCGGCTCCGGCGCCGGTGGCACGCAGGGCGGTGTCGTCGCGGTGCACGCGCCGGGTGACGAGCAGGCAGAAGTCCAGCGCGGGTCCGCTCACGCGCTGCGGGGCGTCGGCGGGTCCGTACGTCCACAGCTCGCCGGGGCCGCCGGCGGCCGCCGGGGGCGGGGTGAGTTCGACGCGGAACGGCTCGGCGGGCGGCTCCAGTCCGTTCACCAGATGGGCGAAGTCCCGGGTCCGCACGCCGAGCCGGGCGACATGGCGCAGCCGGGCGGTCGGCTCGCGCCGCACGCCGAGCGCCCCGGCGACGTCCTCACCGTGCGCCCACGTCTCCATCAGCCGGGCCGTGGCCATGCCGACGGGGCTCATCGGCGGCCCGTACCAGGGGACGCGGCGCCTGCCCGGGTGCCCGGCCAGTTCCGAAAGCGCACCGGCGAGCCTCCGCCGCCCCGCGCGCCACAGTGCCAGCAGCGCGCCGGGCGGCAGCGCGGCGCCGCGGCGGGCTCCGTCGTCGACGTAGGTGTCCACGGCCGCCGGGGCCGAGAACGCCGCCTCGGCCTCCCGCCGGAACCCCTCGGGATCGCGGGCGGCGAGCAGGGCGCGCTCGTCGGTCCAGGCCAGGTGGGCGATCTGGTGGGCGACGGTCCAGCCGGGTGCCGAGGTGGCGGCCGTCCACCGCTCATCGGCCTTCCCGGCCAGGGGGGCGACGAGCGCGTCCAGCTCCTCGCCCTCGCGCCGCAGGTCATCCAGCACCTCGTCCGCAGCCGTGCCCGGCATGCCGCTCTCCCTCACCTCGGCCGTGTGGGCTTCCCCGTCCGGTGAGCGTGACAGGGACGACAGAAACAAGCAAGCACGCATGCATGGTTTTCTGCGGCCGCACTGCCGGCACCGGACGGGGACACGCGGTGGGCCGGGGAACAGATGCCCCGCCGACGGGGTTCCGCAGGAAGCCGCCCGGTCCTCACCGGGCCGGCACGAGGCGGCCGCCGGCCGCTCCGACCGACGGAAACGGAAGGGCGAGCGATGAAGATCGGCATCATCGGCGCGGGCAACATCGGCGGCAACCTGACCAGGCGGCTGACCGCACTCGGCCACGAGGTGTCGGTGGCGAACTCGCGCGGACCGCACACCCTCACCGAACTGGCCCAGGAGACCGGAGCCACCCCCGTGACCGCCGCCGAGGCGGCACGCGGCGCGGAGATCGTGGTGGTCACCGTCCCGCTGAAGGCCGTGCCCGACCTGCCCTCCGGGCTGCTCGACGGGGCCGCGCCCGGGGTGGCCGTCATCGACACGGGCAACTACTACCCGCGGCAGCGCGACGGCCGGATCGACGCCATCGAGGACGAGGGACTGACCGAGAGCCGCTGGACCGAGCGGCAGATCGGCCACCCGGTCGTCAAGGCGTTCAACGGCACCTACGCCCAGGACATCGTCGACAGGCCGCGCCCCGCGGGCGATCCCGGACGCATGGCCCTGCCGGTGGCCGGGGACGACGAGGGCGCCAAGCGCCGTGTGCGGGACCTCGTCGAGGAGATGGGCTTCGACACCGTCGACGCGGGCGGCATCGACGACTCCTGGCGCCAGCAGCCCGGCACGCCCGTGTACGGACTGCGGGCCGGCGCCGGGGAGGTCGCCGCCGCGCTGGCCGAGGCGTCCCCGGAGCGGCCGGACGACTTCCGTGCCTGACGCCGCGCCGCGCCGGGGGCCGGGGCTGGGGCGGGGCGGGGAGACCGGTACGCCACGGGCCGGGCTCCCCGCGCCGGGGGCCGTCAGCCCTCCCCGTCCCGCTCCCCGGCCTCGCGTCCGCCCGCAGCCCTCCTCTCCTCCGTCTTCCCTTCCCTCCGCCGCCCCGCCCGCCTGCCCGCCTTCTCCGGCTCCTCGCGCTGCGGCCCGTTCGCGGCCATACCCGCCGCCGTCGGCATGAAGTCGCTGAGCAGTTCGTGGGTCTCGCGCACCAGGGGCCGCAGCAGGCGGAAGCGGGTCAGGGATATCGCGCGGGCGACGATCGGCGCCACGCG
This sequence comes from Streptomyces verrucosisporus, assembly GCF_017114865.1. Lineage (GTDB taxonomy): Bacteria > Actinomycetota > Actinomycetes > Streptomycetales > Streptomycetaceae > Streptomyces > Streptomyces fenghuangensis. The sequence goes on from NZ_JADEYH010000006.1 coordinate 46,336, forward strand.
CTCGGCCAGGCGGCGGCTGTTGGCCGAGCCCTCGGAACGGTCGTAGACCCAGAACAGGACCATGCCCATCTGCTGGAGCCAGAGCAACCGGGGCAACTGCTCGGCGAGTTCGGGATCGTAGGCGGTGTCCGCACCCGCCAGGGCCCTGCGGTGGACCTCGATCGACGCCTCCCGCGGGCCCTCGGACTCCGCGGAGAAGGGGCTGAGCGGACTGTCGGGGTCGGCGGCGTTCTTGAAGAACTGGGCCGCGAACTCGTGATAAGGCTCGGCGATGTCCAGCCAGGTGAGGAGGACCCCGCGGATGCGTGCCGCGAGGTCCCTCTCGCCGTCCAGGACGGCCTCGGCGGCCGCCTGGTGCTGCTCGGTGATCCGGTCGTAGAAGCCCTGGATCAGGTGCTCCTTGCTGCCGAAGTAGTAGTACGCGTTGCCGACGGAGACTCCGGCCTCCTGGGCGATGGCGCGCATCGTCGTACGGTCGTAGCCGCGCTCGCGGAACAGGCGCAGGGCGGTCTCCAGGATGAGGGCCCGCGTCTGCTCGCTCCTGGGCCGCCGGGCGGGCCCGGCGGCCTTCTCCGGCTCGCCCCGCCTCCCGGCTCCGGGGGCCGCGGTGGGCTCGGAGGAGCCGGCCGCGGCGTCCTCGCGTACGGATCTCGGTGCTGCTTCCACACGGGTGAGCCTAATCGGGCGCCGGACAGTCTCCCCCGCAGGCCGGGGGGAGGGAGGAGGCCGGAGCCCGGCCGGTGAAGGTCCAGCCCGTGCCGGGGTCGTAACTCCATCCGTCGTCCGCGCGGTAGGCCGTCCCGCCCCAGCCGCCCTCCCGGTCGCCGTCCCCGTCCGGCCCCCGCACCGCTCGCCGGTACTTCGCCGCGGCGAGCACCGCCGCGCGCGCCAGCGGTGCGCCCGCCGGAGTGCTGAGCCGGTGGGCCGCGGACCGGTACCCGGCCAGGGCCCACAGGCACACGATCCAGGCGGCCGGCCCGCGGTAGACCTGTCCCCCGTCCCCCACGACCGTGATCTCCTCCAGGGTGCGGCCGTGGTCGAGCCCCGGCAGCCTGCGCCGCGCCTCGTCCGAGCCGGCGGGCACCAGATCGAGGGGGACGAGTTTGCGCTGCCGCGCAAGCCAGTCGCGGATGTGCCGGCACAGCGGGCAGCCCGCGTCGTACAGCACCGTCAGCCGGCGTACCGGGGCGCCCCGGTGCCCGGCGGCCGTTCCCGTCACGCCCGCCACGTCCGTCACGCCCCGGCGGCCGGAGCGGTCCAGCCCTGCGGCGGCACCGGGGGCGTCTGCTCCCGCTCCATCGCGCCCCGCCGCCGGATCCGGTTCAGCACGTAGACGTTCCCCAGGTGCAGCACGCCGAGGACCAGCAGCACCACGCCCAGTTGCCTCGACAGCGCCTCGAACACACCCCTGGTGTCGTGAACCGGGGCCCCGACCCGCAGGTACAGGGCGACGAAGCCGAGGTTGACGAGGTAGAACCCGACCACCAGCAGGTGGTTCACGGCGTCCGCGAGCTTCTCGTTCCCGCACAGGACGTCCTCCAGGAAGATCTGCCCGTTCCTGCTGAGCGTGCGTGCCACCCAGACCGTCAGACCGATGCTGACGGCCAGGTAGACGACATACGTGACCACGGTGAGATCCATGCCCCGCCCCTTCGTGAAGCGCTCTTTGAACGTGTTCAAAAATCTGCTGCCATGGACTGTAGACCTGTTTTTGAACACGTTCAAGTCCGTTGCCCGGCAAGGAGGATGGGGCCGGAGGCCCTCTTCGGCAGGTGGCGCGCGGCGCCCCGTCCCGAGTGCCTGACGCACGGAGGGCGGCGGATGCGCCATCGTGGGCGGCGGCGCCTTTCGCACCGGTGCGGCGCGGAGGGCGGTCCGCGCCGGACCTGCCGAAGGAGAAGAGGCCGTGAAGAGGATCGTCGCCCGGATCTGGCACCGCATCGGCGGCCCGCTGCAGTGGCGTCTGCTGTGGCTGGCCAACCCGAAGTTCATGGTGGGCGTCACCGGCGTCGTACGCGATGCGGACGGCAACGTGCTCCTGCTGCGGCACCGCATGTGGCGCGAGGACCGCCCGTGGGGCCTGCCGACGGGCTATGCGAAGAAGGGCGAGACCTTCCAGGAGACCGTCGTCCGCGAGGTGCGCGAGGAGACCGGACTCGACGTGCGCGTCGGCGAACTCGTCCGTCTCACCAGCGGGTACCGGCTGCGGGCGGAGGTGGCCTACGAGGCCCGGCTCACCGGCGGCACCCTCCGGGCCGATCCCCTCGAGATCCTGGAGGCGAGGTGGTTCGCGCCCGGAGACCTGCCCGAGGGGCTGCAGGATTCCCACCGGTCGCTGATCGGAAGCGGGTCCGGCTGATCCGGCCGCCCCGCTTCGCACCCCGGACCGCGGTCCGGGGTGCGAAGCGGGGCGGTCCGGTCCACGATGGAAGGCGTGACCGACGAGAAGCCGTCGCGGCCCCCGATCATCGTCTGGGGCGTGACACACGGGGACCGGCCGTTCCGCACGGTCCAGCTCGGTGACGGGACGGTCGGCCTGGCCCACGACATCACCGACGTGGTCCGGCTGGCGTACGACGCGGGGCTGAGTCCGGTGGACCTGGACGACCCGGCCACCGTGCGGTGGGTGGGCGGGGACAAGTACACCTGGACCTGAGCCGCCGTCCCGCTCCGGCAGCCAGGCGCCGCCTCACACGTCGTGGCCCCGGGCGGCGAGCCACCGGTGGACCGCGGCCTTGTCGGCCACGCTGACGTGCGCGGGCCCCTGCCTGGAAGGCCCCTCGTCCTCGTTGAACCCGGTGTCGGTGACCCGGGCCGTCACCCAGTCGGCCAGTTCCCTCGCGCCGTCGGAGGACAGGCGGCCCTGTTCCCACTCCTGCCGGGCCCGCCCGGCCGCCTCCGCATCATGGCGGGCGGCCTCCTCCAGCCAGACCGGTACCAGGCGCCGGACGGCCTGTTCGTCCGCCGGGTCGCCGGCGGGGGGTGTGCTCGGTGAATCGTTCATGTTCCGACGTGTGACCGGCCGGGCCGGATGCCATGCCCGATTCGCCCCTCCATGCCCCGGCAGGGTCAGCGCGGGGACCGGCGGGGAGTCAGCGGGGAAGGGTGCCGGCGCCGGCGCCCGGGTTCGTCTCCGGAGCCCGCCACCGCACGGTCCGTGCCGCCGGCCGCCTCCGGCCGGCGAGGTGGTCCAGCAGCCACACGGTGCCGTTCAGGCCCCAAGTGAGCAGGGCGAGGGCGGCGATGGGCGCGACCACCAGGCCGAGGATGAGAACGACGGTTTCCGTCACGGTGCCTCCTGAAACAACCGAACCGGGCTGTCATCGACCGGTGCCCCGTACGGAGGAGAACACTCCTGCCGGCTCGCGTCCGCCTCGGCCGTGCCTCGCGGCGCGGTCGCGGCCGGGGGCGTCACCCGGGCTGGTCGCTGTCCTTCAGGGAGCCCCAGCCGTGCCAGCGGTCGACCTCGATCCAGGCGCTGACGCGGCGGCGGTCCCGCCGCGGATACGGCTCGCCCAGGTAGTGGCGGGCCAGCCGGTCGATGTCGGCGAGCTCCGGGTCGTCGAGGATCTCGGCCACCCGGCCGATGAGGCTGACGTGCGTGTACCAGTTGCCCTCGTCGAGCACGGTGAGGGTGACACGGGGATCGTCGCGCACGTGCCGCAGCCGTTTGCGGGCCTCGTCCATGTTGACCAGCACCCGGCCGTCCTCCCACAGGTACCAGGTGGCGGTGGACACCGGCTGGCCGTCCGGCCGCAGGGTCGTGATGACGGCCGGGTTGGCCTTCTTCAGCATGGTCACGGCCGCTTCGGGGAGCGGTGGCTTCGACATGGGTGGCACTCCTCGGCACATCGCTGCACGTCGCTGTACGCCGTCGTACGTCATTCGACCGGCATGTCTCCGCCCAGCATCACACACCGCCGGCGCCGAACGCGGGAGCACGCACTCCGCGCGGGCGGCGTCGCGCCACCGCCCGCGGGGCGCCTCAGGCCCGGGCGGCGCGGGTGCGGAAGCGGCGCAGCACGGCGCTGAGGACCCCGGCGTTGACCACGGCGGCCAGGCAGACCAGGCCGAGCAGGAGCACCGCTCCCACGGGACCGTCCGGCAGCGGCACGGCGAGGGCGAGCAGGCTGGTCGGGGCGGTGGCCGCCACGGGCCACACCCCTGCCAGCGAGGCGTCCTCGTGCGGGACGAACGCCGCGTCCAGCGCGGCCCACAGCACCAGCGCGGCGCACACCGCCAGATAGATCCGGGCGGGCCGGTTGTCCGCGATGCCCGAGATCCGTGCGGGGATCCGCCCCCTGCCGCTCCCGTCCCCGTCGCCCCGCGTGCCATCGTGCACGGCCATTTCGCTCACCTGTCTCTTCCGTCCCGCTCGTCGTCCGCCGCCCTCGTGCCGCGCGTTCCACGAGGGTTCGCGGCGCCCGGCGGCCGGTGGGCCGCTGTGCCGAAGGCGGAGCGGCGGGAACGGGACACGGGGGCGGGCATACGGGGGGGGTGGGGCGTATGGACCGCGCAGGACACCGGCGGCGTGTGCGGCGCGTCGCCTCGGCCTTGGCCGGGACGCGGGCCGCCCGCGCCTATCTGGCGGTGTGCGGCGCCCTGCTGATATGGGGGTCGGCGGACGCCTTCCTCGTGAGCCACGAGGACGCCTCCATGGCGGGGGTCCTTCCTCTGCCGGCCACCGTGCCGCTGAGTGTGCTGCTTCTCCTGGTGCCCTGGAAGGGGATCTTCGCCTATGTGTCGGTCGTCGTCGTGAGCGCCCTGGCGAACGCCGCCCTGGTCAACTGGTGCGTCCGTGCCGGGGCGGGCCGGGCGGAGCACTGGTGGCACCCGTTGAGCCGGCGCCCCGCCCGGGACCGGTACCCCGGTGGCCGGGGGGACCGGCTCAGTAGGTGACCGTGATACGGCGCGCGGGGCCGTCCACCCGGATCCGTCCTCCGACGGGGACGACGAACTGAGGGTCGGTGTGACCGAGATCGACGTCGAACACCGCCATGGTGTCGGGGGCGTACTGCCGAAGGGCCCGCAGGACGGCCTCTCGCTGGTCCCGGCGGAACCGTGCCTTCTCCGGGGCGGTGAACCGGTTCTCGAACGACCAGCTCCTCGCCCTGCCCATCAGCAGCGCGGGGAACTGCCTGAGCAGACCGCGTTCGCCCATGTTGCGCAGGATCCGGTAGACCTGTTCGGCGCGCGGCATCTCCTCGGACGTCTCCAGGAAGAGCACGCCGCCGGCGTAGGAGTCGACCGGAAGGACCTCGCGGTCGGCCATCAGCAGCCAGGAGACGATCTCCAGTTCGCCGCCCCAGCCGATCCCTTCGACCACCCGGTCGCCGTTGTGCCAGGACCAGCCGTCGGCGGGTTCCATCCGCGGTTCGGAGTCGAAGGTGCGCGGGTCGTCCCAGGGGCGGCTGACGTCCCCGTAGGCGTCCGCCGCGGTGAGTTCGTACTCGCCGGAGGTGAACAGCGCCGCCCTGAGCGAGTCGGCGGTCAGCGGGTGCATCGCGCCGGGGCGTCCGAGCTCGACCATCACCGTGCTGCCGTGGTAGCCGACGATGCCCAGGTTCCGCAGCAGGAGCAGCAGGTTGGTGTTGTCGCTGTAGCCGAAGAAGGGCTTGGGGTTGGCGCGGAGGAGGTCGCGGTCGAGGTGGGGCAGGACGGTGATCTGGTCGTCACCGCCGATGCTGGCGAACACGGCCTTGATGCGGGGGTCCGCGAAGGCCGCGTGGATGTCCGCGGCCCGCTCCTCGGGCGTCGACCCCATCTTCCTGGAGGCCGGGTACTCCACCGTCTTCAGCCCGAATTCCTCTTGCAGTCTGCGCAGGCCCAGCTCGTACGGCATGGGGAAGACGCCGGGAAGGCCGGACGAGGGGGACAGCACCGCGACCATGTCACCGGGCCGGGGTTTCGCCGGGTACACGGGATCCGTCATCCGCCGATCATAGAAGTCGGCGGGCCCGTCGCCGCAGCGAATATCGCAGGGCCCGTCCCGGCAGGACTCGCTCCCTCCCCTCCTCAGCCCCGCTGTCCGCGGCCGAGGGGCTGAGGCGCTCCCCCGGGGACCGGACGAGGGGGCGAGCCCGCGCCGCTTATCGGGGCTCCCCGGCCGTTCCGCGCACCGACATGAACAGACACCCCTTTTGTCCTATTATTCCGTTCTAGTGAATTTTTTCTCGGATTTCCCGGTATCCGAGAGGGACGGCCCCGCCGACCGGCCGCCCTCCCCCCAGGTGCGTGCGGAGATCCTCGCCTCCTGGCAGCGCTCGCGCCTGCTCGGCGTCGACCAGGAGAACCCCGCGCTACCCGTCGAGAGCGACCTGGACCCCGACTCCCGGCTGGTCAGGGCGGCCATGCCGGTGCTGCGGCGGCTGTACGAGCGGTTCTCCGGAATGCCCGTCACCGTGGTCCTGACCGACTCGCGGGCCAACATCGTCGACCGGCTCGGGGAGACCGGGGGGCTGGATCTGATGGATGCCGCCTCCCTCGTCCCGGGCGCCAATGTCGACGAACGGTTCATGGGCACCAGCAGCGTCAGCATGGTGCTGAGCACCCGTGCCCCGTTCGTGGTCGTCGGACACGAGCACTTCCTTCACAGCCTCAAGACGCTGACCTGCATGGCCGCCCCGGTGCGCGACCCGGTGGGCGGCACCGTGCAGGGCGCGGTGAACCTCTCCGTCCCCATGGAGCTGGCCAGGTCCGGGATGGCTCTGACGCTCCAGAAGGCCACCGACCGCATCGGCCAGCGGCTGCTGGAGATGGGATCGGCCCGGGAACGCGGCCTGATGGAGTCCTTCCTGCGGGCCAGGCGGCGCGGCGAGCACGCCGAGATCGACCCCGCCTCGGGGACGCCGGCCCGGCGCGGCGAGGCGGCGCCCCGGCTGGTCCCGCGGGAGGAACTGGCGCTGCTGGAGGCCGCCACCGAGCTGATCTCCTCCGGTGGCGAGACGTTCGCCGAGGTGCCGCTGACGGGTGGGCGGGTGGCGACACTGCGGCGCAAACTCCTGCACCACGGCGACGCGGAGGGCGCCGCCGTCGAGATCAGTTTCCGGGAGGGCCGTCCCGCCGCCACCGCACCGGGAGCGCCCGCGGCCGTGGCAGGCGGCCCGGACGGCCGGCGGGTGCCGCTGCTGCTTCCGCCGTCCCCCGCAGAGCGGCCCGCAGGGGCTCGGAAGGAGCCGGGCGCGCCGGACGGCGCCCGGGAGGAGACCGAAGGACCGCGGGAGGCGGAATCGGAGCGGCGGCCCGGCGGGACGGAGGGCGGCGGCCCCGACGCGTGGCTGCTGATGGTGGGCGAGCCGGGCGTCGGCCGTCTGGCCGTCGAGGCCCGTCGGCGGCTGTCGCTGCTGAACGAGGCGGGCACCCGGATCGGCACCACGCTGGACATCCGGCGCACGGCGCGGGAGCTGGCGGAGATCGCCGTTCCGAGGTTCGCCGACATCGTCGTGGTGGACCTGACCGAGAACGTCCTGGCCGGCGAGGAGCCCCGCCCGGGAACCCCTGGCGCCGCGACGGCGCTGCGCCGGGTGACCGTGCGGGGCGGCGAGGACGCGGAGGGCGGGCGAACCGGAGGCACGGACGCCCGGGTCGGCTACGCACCCGGCACACCGCAGGCCCGGTGCCTGGAAGCCGGACGGCCGGTCGCGGACTCGGTGCGGACCGAGATCCTCACGGCGCCCTCCCTGAGCGGCGCCCACCCCGGCGAACTGCTGCGCGATCTGCTCGGCGAGGGAGAGCACTCGTATCTGGCCGCGCCACTGCGTGCCGGGGGCGCCGTCCTGGGTCTGGCCGGTTTCTACCGGCGCGGCAGGGCGCACCCCTACGAGGAGGACGACCTGGCCCTGGCGGGCGAGCTCGCGGCCCGCACCGCGATCAGCGTGGACAACGCCCGCCGTTTCAGCCGGGAGCGCGACGCCGCCCTGACCCTGCAGCGCAGCCTGCTGCCACGTGACACACCGCGGCTGGCCGCGGTCGACCTCGCCCACCGCTATCTGCCCGCCGACGCCAGGAGCGGGGTGGGCGGCGACTGGTTCGACGCGATCCCGCTGTCCGGGATGCGTTCGGCGCTGGTCGTCGGGGACGTGGCGGGCCACGGACTGGAGGCGGCGGCCACCATGGGCCGGCTGCGCACGGCGGTGCGCACCCTGGCCGATCTGGACATGCCGCCGGAGGAGGTGCTGGCCCATCTGGACGACCTGGTCGGTCGCGCTCCTGACGACCCGGCCACGGCCGCGACCTGCCTGTACGCCGTGTACGACCCGGTGACCTGCCGCTGTACGGCCGCCCGGGCCGGGCATCCGCCGCCCGTCGCCGTGCTTCCCGGCGGCAGGGCCCGGACGCTGGACCTGCCGTCCGGCCCGCCGCTCGGGCTCGGCGGGCTCCAGCCCTACGAGTCGGCCACCGTGGAACTGCCCGCGGGCAGCCTGCTGGCGCTGTACACCGACGGCCTGTTCAAGGAGGACCGCGGCTACGGCGACGCCGAGGCGCGCATGGGGCTGCTCACCTCCGCGCTGCGCGGCCCGGAACCGCCGCGGGACTCCTCGCCGGATTCGCCGGCGGGTTCACCGCCGGGGCCGTCCCCGGAGCCGTCCCTGGAGCGGATCTGCGACCGGGTCACCGGTACCCTGCTGCCCGGCGGCCCCCGGGACGACGTGGCCCTGTTGCTGGCCCGTGTGCACGCGCTGCCCGCCGACCGGGTGGCGTCCTGGGAGCTGCCCGCCGACCCGTCGGTGGTGTCCGACGCCAGGGCTCTGGCCCGGCGTCAGCTGGACGAGTGGAGCCTGCCGGAACTGGAGTACGGCACCGGCCTGGTGGTGAGCGAGCTGGTCACCAACGCCGTGCGGTACGGCGGCGGGGGGCCTGTGCGGCTGCGGCTGCTGCGCGGCGCGTCCCTGCTCTGCGAGGTCTCCGACCGCAGCAACTCCTCTCCCCGCATCCGGCGTGCCGGGGTGACCGAGGAGGGCGGGCGCGGCCTGTTCCTGGTGGCGCAGTTCACCAGGAACTGGGGGGTGCGCTACATGCCGCGGGGGAAGACGGTGTGGGCCGAGCAGGTGCCGCACCCCGGGGACTCCGGCCGCCGGGAGGAGCCCGTCCCAAAGGAGGCGGACGAGCAGGCCCTGCTGGCCATGTTCGACGACCTGGGCTGAGGCGGCCCGGTGAGCCGCCGCTCCGGCGGCTCACCGGGCCGGCGGGACCGTGAAGCAGCGGGTCGGTACGTGTCAGTGCGTCCAGATCGGCGGTTCGGTGGTGAAGTGGCCTCCCAGGCAGCCGTGTTCCGGCCGGTCCGGGTCGAGTTCGCCCTGTTCGGCGATGAGCTCGGCCGCGTACGGCTCGGAGTCGTCCTGCGGCTCGTATCCCAGCGCCCGCGCCGAGGAGAGGTCCCACCACAGCCGGGTGTTGGCGGAGGAGCCGTGGACGACGGTGTGCCCGACGCCCTCGGCGGTCAGGGCTGCGTGCAGCAGCCGGGCACCGTCGGAGGGGCTCATCCAGACCGAGAGCATCCGCACCGTCGTGGGCTCGGGGAAGCAGGAGCCGATGCGGATGGAGACGGTCTCGATGCCGTGCCGGTCCCAGTAGAGCTGGGCCAGGTCCTCGCCGAAGCACTTCGACAGCCCGTAGAAGGTGTCGGGGCGGTGCGGGGTGTCCACACCGATCAGCGGATCGCCCTCGCGTGGACGGGGGGTGTAGCCGACGGCGTGGTTGGAAGAGGCGAAGACGACGCGTCCGACGCCCTCCTCGCGAACCGCCTCGTAGAGGTTGTAGGTGCCCTCGATGTTCGCTCGCACGATTTTCTCGAAGGGGGCCTCCAGAGAGATCCCGGCGAGGTGGACGACGGCGTCCACGCCCCGCACCGCCTCGCGCAGTGCCGCCCGGTCCGCGAGGTCGGCGGTGATCGCCTCCTCGGCCCGCCCCTCCGCTCCGGGAAGCGGCTCGACGGGGGCGACGTCGAGGAGCCGGAGGGTGTAGCCGTAGGAGGGGAGCAGTCCCCGCATCAGGGTGCCGAGGCCGCCCGCGGCACCGGTGAGCAGGACGGTTCTGGGGGCGGGCATGGGCTGTCTCCTCGGTGCGGTGGGGAGGTCGGCGCGTACACGCCGGGCGGGGTCGTCGAGGGAGCGATTCACCGAACGTCATTCACAACTGTGGAGACGGTAGGAGCTCACTTCGGCATCGTCAAGTGTAAGGGAAAGCGCTTTCTCGGCTTTCCTCCGGGCACTTTCCCCGTAACAACAGACCACCTTGACCGCCGCAGAACACTGTCCTACCGTAGCGTTGTTCATGAATGTGGACAGCGGTCGTGAATGTGTACAGCATCTGCCGCCCCGCGACACCCAGGGAGTGCCGTGACAACACCTTCTCTCACCGCCCGGCTCGACGGTCTGCTCTTCTTCCCCGTCACCGCGTACGGACCGGACGGCGCCCTCGACACCGACGTGTTCCGCGAGCATGTGCGCGGTGGCATCGACGCCGGCGCCGCCGCCGTCTTCGCCTGCTGCGGCACCGGCGAGTTCCACGCCCTGACCCCCGAGGAGTTCGGCGCGTGCGTCTCCGCGGCGGTGGCGGAGGCGGCGGGGCGGGTGCCGGTGGTCGCGGGCACCGGCTACGGCACCGCCCTCGCCGTGCGGTACGCCCGCGCCGCGGAGGAGGCGGGCGCCGACGGGCTCCTGGCCATGCCCCCCTATCTGGTCGCACCGGATCAGCAGGGGTTGCGGGCCCACTACACCGCCCTCGCCGACGCGACCGGGCTGGACGTCATCGTCTACCAGCGGGACAACGCCGTTCTCGCTCCGGCCACCGTGGCCGAACTCGCCCGCCACCCCAGGATCGCGGGCCTGAAGGACGGCGTCGGCGACCTCGACCTGATGCAGCGGATCGTCAGCGCGGTGCGGACCGCGGAGCCCGGCCGTGAGTTCCTGTACTTCAACGGGCTGCCCACCGCCGAACTCACCTGCCTCGCCTACCGGGGCATTGGGGTCGGTCTCTACTCCTCGGCCGCCTTCTGCTTCGCACCGGAGATCGCCGTCGCCTTCCACCGCGCCTTCAACGGGGGCGACGACGCCACCGTGCGCCGGCTGGTCGACGGCTTCTACCGCCCCCTGGTGGAGCTGCGGAACAAGGGGCGCGGCTACGCGGTCTCGCTGGTCAAGGCCGGGGTGCGCCTGCGCGGTCTGGACGTGGGCGGGGTGCGGCCACCGCTGAGCGAGCCGGACGGCGCGCACATCGAAGAGCTGTCCGCCCTGATGGAACACGGGCGCGCCCTGCTGGCGTGAGGCGGGTGCGGAGGCCCGGACAGGGCCTCCGCACGGACGGCCCCGGCAGCGAGCAGGGGCGCAGCAGAATCCACATCCATGAACGCCACCCAAGGCATCCGCCTCGTCCCACCCTTCTTGTGGTTCCATCCGTTCGCACGTATTGACGCCCCGCGAGGGCACTCCTACTGTGACGGCACGCATTCATAGAGTTGACAGATGTTCATATCTATGAACAAAAGGAGCCGTCATGGCCGCACTGGACTGGACCGTGCTGGGCGCGTACTTCCTCGTGATGGTGGGCATCGGCCTCTGGTCGAGGAAGCGCATCCACACCATCGCCGACTTCTTCACGGCTCGCGGCCGCATCCCCTGGTGGCTCTCCGGGATATCGCACCACATGTCCGGCTACAGCGCGATCATGTTCGTCACCTTCGCCGCGGTCGCGTACGACCATGGCGTCACCGTCTACTTCTGGTGGCCCCTCACCATCGGGCTCGGCATCGGCGTCGGCGCCTTCCTCTTCGCCGCTCGCTGGAACCGGCTGCGCTCCAGACACGGCGTCAACTCTCCGCTCGCCTACCTGGCCGTCCGCTACGACCTGCCCACCCAGCAGGTCCTCGCCTACAGCGGCACCGCGCTCAAGGTGGTGGACATCGCCGCCAAGTGGGTCGCCATCGCTCTGCTGCTCCAGGGCTTCGCGGACATCCCGCTGGTGTGGGGCATAGTCCTGACCGGCGCCTGCACCATGCTCTACATGGCCTTCGGCGGCCTGTGGGCCGACGTCCTCACCGACTTCGGCCAGTTCGTCATCCAGGCCGTCGCCGGGTTCGCGATGCTGTTCGCCCTCTTCGCGCACCTCGACGGGGTGGCCACGCTCTGGACGATGTGGGACGACCTCCCGGCCGACCGCGGCGACCCGGTCAACGGCCCCGTCACCACCGGGCTGATCATGGCGTTCCTGCTGGTGAAGACCTTCGAGTACAACGGCGGCATGTGGAACCTGGCGCAGCGCTACATGGCCGCGCCCTCCGGCTCCCGGGCCAGGAGGTCGGCGCTGCTCTCCAGCTTCCTGTGGATCGTGTGGCCGTTCATCCTCTTCGTTCCGATGATCGCCGCCCCTCTCATCGTCCCCGGCCTGGACGACGGCGAGAGGTCGTACATCATGCTCGCCCAGGAACTGCTGCCCGCCGGACTCATCGGACTGCTCCTGGCCGGCTTCTTCTCCCACACCATGGCCATGGTCGCCTCCGACTCCAACGTCATCACCGCCGTCATCACCCGCGACCTCGCCCCGGTGATCCTCCCTCGCGTACGGCGTCTGACGGAAGCCGGGCAGCTGATGTTCGCGCGGGTCACCACCGTCGCCTTCGTCACGTTCAGCATGGCCCTCGCCCTCCTCGCCGACCCGGACGGCTTCATCATGACGGTCGTGGTGAGCGTCGTCGCGGCCACCATGGGGCCGATCTCCATTCCGCTGATGCTGGGCCTACTGCCCTGGTTCCGTCGCCACGGGCCGCGCGCGGCACTCGCCTCCTGGGCGGGCGGCCTGGCGGTCTGGGCGTATCTGTACTGGGGAGTGGACGACGCGAACCAGACCGTGAGCGTCGGCCTGCCCGTCCTCACCTCACTGACGCTGTACATAGCCGTCGGGCTGATACGGCCCGAGGGCAGCACGGCGCGCGACGTGCTGCTCGACTCCCTCGACAGCGACCCGTCGGAGGCCGAACGGGCCGAGGTGGAAAGCAGGTTCGCCGAGCATCCGCCCTCCTTCGACGGCGACGCCGTGTCGGGCACGGTTTCCACCCGCTGAGCGGGAGCCACCCCGGGCGCACACCGCGCCCGGGGCGCCGTCGCGCCCGGGGGCGGCCGCCCGCACGGCGCGGCTCCCGGCGTTCCGGAGACGGGACTCCCGTCGATCACCGCAGGGAGATATCGTAAATACCAGGCAAACCGGACGGGGGAAACAGCCCAACTCATGGACAGTAGGTGTCTGCGATGCTCCAGGGACTCGCGGCGGCGGGGATCGTGCTGCTCTGCGTCTGCGCCGTCTACGTCGCGCTGGCAGCCCGGGTGGTCAAACAGTACGAGCGCGGAGTGGTCTTCCGACTCGGGAGGGTCATGAAGGACATACGATCACCGGGCTTCACCATGATCGTTCCGTTCGTCGACCGGATGCGCAAGGTCAATCTGCAGATAGTGACCCTGCCCGTGCCCGCGCAGGAGGGCATCAGCAGGGACAACGTGACCGTCCGGGTCGACGCCGTCGTCTACTTCAAGGTCGTCGACCCCGTCGACGCGATCGTCCGGGTGGAGGACTACCGCTTCGCGGTCTCCCAGATGGCCCAGACCTCGCTGCGCTCCATCATCGGCAAGAGCGACCTGGACGACCTGCTGTCCAACCGGGAGAAGCTGAACCAGGGCCTGGAGCTGATGATCGACAGCCCGGCCGTGGGCTGGGGCGTCCACGTCGACCGGGTCGAGATCAAGGACGTCTCCCTGCCGGAGACGATGAAGCGGTCGATGGCCCGCCAGGCGGAGGCCGCCCGCGACCGGCGGGCCCGCGTCATCAACGCCGACGCGGAGTTCCAGGCGTCGAAGAAACTGGCGGAGGCCGCGCAGCAGATGGCCGACACGCCATCCGCGCTGCAGTTGCGGCTTCTTCAGACGGTGGTGGCGGTCGCGGCCGAGAAGAACTCCACCCTGGTCCTGCCCTTCCCCGTCGAACTGCTGCGGTTCCTGGAGAAGGCCCAGCAGGCTCCCCAGCCGGGCGGGGCGCCCTCCGCGCAGGCCCCGTCCACGCAGATCCCGTACACGGCGGCCTCCTCCGCGAGTACGCCGGCGGACTCCGGGAATGACGGGCAGCGCGCCGGGGGAGGGTGAGGCATGCGGGTCCGGCGGCCCGGACCGCCGGACCCGCGCATGCGCACGGCCGCAATCCCCGTGCCGCCTCGGCCCCCCGGACGAACCCGGAGTAGAGCCCACCCGACACTGTCGGCCAAAGAGAACCACACCGCTCTCCGGCCGGGGCGGGTGTTCGGACAAAGCGGCCTCGTTCGCCGAACCGCAGGTCACGGGCGCCCCGCCGGAAGCCGTCACCTCATCTGTTCGCATGCCGGACACGTCCTCGCAGGAGACCGGAAGGCCTGCGGCCGCCCCGGCGCCACTTTGGGCAATCGAATCGTCGCCCAAGGTGACCGGAAGTGATTCATCCGATGTGCGTTCGCGCTTCGCTCCGGCAAGACTCCTGTTCGGAATCTGACGAATCGAACCGAGGAGTGTTCGAAATGCGGTACGCCATCAAGGCCCTGGGAGTGGGCACCGCTCTGGCCGTCACCTGCCTGGCGGGCGAGGCGGCCGCCGCGGCCGCCTCGCCCGCGCAGCCCGGAGGGCTGTACGCGCCCTCGGCCCTGGTGCTCACCGTCGGCGAGGGGGAGGATCCGGCGACGGCCACCGTGCTGCGGGCCGTCGTGTTGAGCTGCTCGCCCGCACCGGGCGGCACCCACCCGGCGCCGGCCGAGGCGTGCGGTGAGCTGCGTTCCGCGGACGGCGATTTCGCCTCGCTGGTCGAGCCCGGTGACCGGATGTGCCCGATGATCTGGGATCCGGTCACCGTGGCCGCCGACGGTGTCTGGGAGGGCCGCAGGGTCTCGTACGCGCACACCTTCTCCAACGCCTGCGTCATGGCGGACACCGCCCCCGCGGTCTTCTCCTTCTGAGCCCGCGGACGGCCCCGCCCGGAGCCCGGACCCGGAGCCCTGCCGCCTGCCCGAGGACGCCGGAGGGCCGCCACCGTACGGACGGCGGCGGCCCTGCGGCGGTGGACGGAACCGGTGGCGGCGGGTCCGTCAGGGGTCGAGGTCACGCAGGCGGGTGGCCTCCTCGCGGATCTCCGGCAGCCTGTCGTACAGCGCCTGGCCCGGGCAGTCGGTCTGGTGGCTGTCACGATGGCCGGCGATGACGTCGAACGTCGCCGCCTCGCCCTCGTCGTAACGGCTCTCGTCGTTCGTCGAGACCAGCCGCACCCTGCCCTGCGGGTCCGCGCCGGGCCGCAGTTTCCACGCCGCGACCTCGGCGATCGCGTCGATCACCGCGCGTGGCACCTCCTGCCCCGCGCCGAAGGTGCCCAGCGCCGCCACACCGACGCTGTTGCGGTTGAATCCCTTGGTGTGCGCGCCGTACACCGGGCGTCCGATGCCGCCGCCCCGCCCCTCGTAGATGGTCCCGCACCTGTCCACGACGAAGTTGTAGCCGATGTCGTCCCACCCCTGGCCCTCGACGTGGTCCGTCTCCAGTGCCCGCAGCAGCTGCGGGACGTCCGAGCAGTCGTAGCCGTTGGGGTGGCCGGTGTGGTGGACGAAGACGGCGCTCACCGGGCCCGTGTAGCTGGCCTCCTCCCTGACCAGGCTCTCGTCGGCGCGCCAGGCCTTGCGGCTGACGACCGCGGGCCGTGGCGCGGTGTAGGCGGTGGCGGGGCCGGCGGTATCCGGCACCGGGGGATCGAGGAGATGGGCGGGAACGTCCCGCGCCACCAGCAGTGCCAGCGGCAGAAGGGCGGCGCCCAGCACGAGTCGTGGGTACCACATGCCCCCACCCTGCCCCGGCTCGCCGCGGATCTCGCGGCCGGCAGGGCCGGTCGGGTGACGGCGAACGACCGCCCGGAAAGATGTTTGTGCAGCTCAAAGGGTAGATCAGGGGGGGTCGAGGCGGGCCCCGCCCGCGCGGCCGAACGCGGGCTTCCCGGCCGGGACGGCGGTGTGCCGTCCCGGCCGGGAAGCCGCTACAGGGCTCAGCGGATCGGTTGCCCGACCGCTCAGCGGGAGGCCATGTCCTCGCGCAGCGCTGTGAGGATCCTGGCCGCTTCCTCCAGTCCCGCCCCGGCGCAGCGGCGGACCGCCGCGTCCAGGCGGGCCACGGCGTCCTTCGGCCGTTCCAGCCCGTTGCCCTCGATCAGGGCGGCCAGCCGTGCCGTCTCCGCCCGGCCCGCCTCCCCGTCCGGGCCGCCCCCCGCCAGGCGCGAGTCGGCCCGGTCCGCCTCGGCGAGCGCCTCCTCGAAGCGCTCGGCGCGGGCCAGGCAGCGGGCGCGGCACAGGTGGTTGTGGCCGGTGTGGTACCAGTGGGGGAACTCCTCCGGGTCCTCGGGGACCTCGGCCAGCAACTCGTCGGCGGTGGCCAGGTGGTCGAGAGCCGCCTGAAGGTCCTCCTCCTCGCCGCGCGTGGCGAGGTCGGCGAACTCCCGGAGCATCTCCAGGACCGGTACCGGGCTCGGCGCCCGGCGGTGGGAGGCCAGAGCGCGTTCGCGCGCGGCCCCGGCCTCCTGGGGGCGGCCCGCCCGGGCCAGTGTCGCGGCCGCCTGGGAGGCGACCATGGTGTGGGTGAACTGCTCCTCCCACCCGGCCACCGTGTCGGCCAGGCCCAGGAACTCCTCGGCCGCCGCGCGGTGCTCCTCCAGATCCGTCAGTCCCCGGGCGAGGGTGAGGCGGATCTGGGCGAGCAGCCGCTCGTCGAGCGGACCGCCTGATTCCGCGCCGCCCTCGCGGGCCACGGACTCCAGCACCGCGACGGCGTCCTCCGGCTGCCCGGAGGCGGCCAGGGCGTCGGCGAGTTCCAGACGGCACTCGGCTGCGCCGTTGTGGTCCCCCTCCCTCTCCATCCGGGCGGCGGCCTCTGACAGGTGGCGGACGGCACCGGAGAGCTCACCGGCGTGCCGGCAGGCGTGGCCGAGCATCGCGTGGACGGCCGTGACCGGGAAGGAGCGGTCGTCGTACCGCGCGGCCCGGGCCATGGCCTGCCGGAACACCTCGGCCGCCTCCCCCGGCCGGCCGGTGCGCATCAGGATCTGGCCCAGCAGCAGCATGCCGCGGGTCGCCCGCCACGGAGTGCCGGTCTCCTCCAGGATCTCCTGGGAGCGCCGCTGCCGTTCGACGGCCTCCTCGATGCGCCCGGTGCGGGCGGCGATGTCGGCTTCGTAGAGGTGGGCGGCGGCCCTCTGGTGGGGGATCTCCCAGCGTTCGGCCGCCGCGTGCAGCGCCGCGACCGCATCCTGGAAGCGCGCGGCGGTCTCCGGGCCGGCGTCCGGCAGCACGTCGACCAGCTCGGTGTGCGCGGCGAAGGCCCGGCAGTGGAGTACGACGAGGTACTTGTCCGGCCGGAAGTCCGCATCCGGCTCCCGGTCCCCGCCGGGGAGCATCCGTTCGGCGAGCTCCAGCAGGGGCTCCAGTTCCCGCCGTACCGCGAGGTGCTCGGCGGGCTTGCCGGCGGATTCCTCACCGTGCTCACCGTGTCCCTTCCCGGCCCTGGGCCGGCAGGCCACGCGGGCCCGGGCGGCCAGCTCGTGCCAGGGCAGACCGGCCCGGGCGTAGAGGCCGGCCGCCTCGGCCATCGCGGCCCGGCCGTCCCCGCCCCCCTCGTCCTCGGCGAACGCGCGCTGCTCGGCCAGCTCGGCCAGGAGCAGGTCCCGGTGGCCGAGCGCGGGGTCGTGGACGTATCCGCCGGCGGCCACGCGCTCGGCGACGCGCTCCCACAGCGGTGTGTCACCGGGGTGCCCCTGGTCGGCCAGCCGCCGTGCCTCGGCGACCAGCTCGGCGAAGTCCTCGGGGACGGCCACCCGGTGTGCGGCGGCGGGCGCGGGCTCCGCGGCGGCCCCGCCGTCCTTCGGGCCGGTCAGCGGGGTGACGCGCAGCCCCAGCGCGAGCGGCTCGTCCAGCGGGGGGCGCCGCTCCAGGCGCTCGCGGCGGCGCTCGCCGACCGCCGCGGTGCCGTTGCGCCGGTCGAACGCGGCGGCCAGCTCGTCCGCCTCGGCCCCGATCTCCTCGTTCAGCGTCCGCGCCGTCCACTGCCGCCCGGGCGGCCCGGCGACGGGTGTGTCGGCGTACCCCTGCTCCACGAGGCGGCCGAGCAGCACCTGGACGCCGGTGAGGAAGGCCAGCCGCGCCTTGGGGGCACCGGTGGCTTCGAACAGTCCGCGGTTCTCGGCGAGGATCTCCAGTCCGCGGCCCTCGTTGCGGGTCAGGGCGCAGAACTCCAGGTGGAGGCCGATCTCCTCGGCCATCCCCGTCTTGCCGCGGGCGTAGCGGTATCCGGCCAGATGGTGCGAGCGGGCCTCGTCCACGCGGCCGGTGCGCAGCAGCGGGAGCAGTGCGAAGGCGTGGCTGACGTACGGCTCCTCCTGGCAGCTCACGGCCCCGGCGAACAGCGGCGCCCAGATCCGCAGGGCCTGCTCGTCCTCCTCCAGGGCGACGTGGTGCAGCGCCCGGTGGCGTATCTCGCACGCCTCGCAGTCGCTCAGCGGCTCCCGGGGCCGGGTCACCCACAGGTCGTAGGCGGACTCCAGGCCGCTGCCGGTGTGCAGCGCGACGCGGTGGGCCATGGCCGCCACCGGCTGCATGCCGTGGCCGGCCTCGCGGTAGCGTTCGCGCATCCGGCCGATCCACTGCTCGACGGTGGCCAGCGGTACGTCCGGCACCTCCAGCAGCGAGGTCGTCACCCACTTGAAGCGCCAGTAGACCTGGTGGCCCTCCCACTCGCTGAAGGCGCCGCGGTCCTCGTCCCACAGTTGGAGCAGCCGGGCGAAGACCACCGGCGACTTACGGTGCTCGCCGGTGTACTCGTAGGACTCCATCAGCTCCAGCAGCGCGGTGACGAGAAGGCCCTTTTCCTCGAACTGCCCGGCGGCTTCGACCAGTTCCTCGGCCCGCACCGTCCGGGGCAGGCCGTAGGGGCGTTCGTCGTTCTCCCGCAGCGCGTCGAGCACGGCCTCCGGGGTCTCCAGCATCACGGCTCCTTCCGGGACACCGGGCCGCCAGGGGTGTCGGCCCGGTCGTGCATGGCGTGGTCGAGCAGGCCGAGGAAGGCCCGGTTGAGCAGCGCGCTCTCGGCGGCGCGCAGCGGGCGGCGGCTGAGCAGCAGCGCCTGCCCGTACAGTGCCTCCGCCGTGGCGGTGGCCAGTCCGCGTTCGGTGATCGTCGCCGCGCGGCGGACCAGCGGGTTGAGGTGGTTGAGGACCAGTTGGGCGCGGGGGGCCTCGGTGCGCAGGGAGCCGAGGATGTCGGCCCACAGTCCGTCGCCGGTGCCGGACAGTTCGGAGCGGGTGCGTTCGTGCCGGGCCTCCCGGTTGTCCAGCAGGAGGGCGGGGGCGGTCACCGGCTGGAAGCTGCGCAGCACCACGTCGCAGTCGTGGACGCCGATCACCTCGCGGGCCACGGCCAGGAAGGAGGCGGCGGCCAGTTCGGCGGCGGGCTCCACCGCGTCCAGGTGCGCGGTGACGGTGGCCGGGTCCAGGTCGCCGACGGTGGTGCCGGAGCGTATCTCCGGCAGCCGGTGCACCAGGTCCCGGTCGTAGGTGTAGCCGCCGTTGACGACTCCGAGGCCGGCCGCCGCGGCGATCGGCGCGACCTGCCGGAACTCCTCCACGCTCCGGGTGACCAGGATCGTGGGGTGGCTGCGGGCGAACTCGTCCAGGGTGACGTTGCCGTCGGTCGTCTCGAAGGGAAGCCACGGCAGCAGCATCCGCAGCAGCGCGTCGTCGTGGCGGGCCAGTGCCTTGACGGCCAGGTGGTGGGTCTCGATGAAGCGGTGCAGGAGGGCGGGATCGCCGGCGGCCAGGCCGGTGAGCCAGTCGCGCAGCCGGTCGCCGAGCGCGTCGCGTACGGCGTCGAGCGTCTCGTCCTCGTACAGCGACTCGCGGGAGGCGGTAGGCCGCAGACCGGTGGTGTCCACCACGCAGCGCACGAAGAACGCCCAGTCGGGCAGGAGTTCGGGCGCCTGGTCCGACAGGAGCATGCCCTTGAGGTGCACCCGGTGGCCGGCTCGCCGGGAGGGGCTGACGGCGGTCGGCAGGACGTAGGCGACGCCGCGCAGCCCGACGACGGGCAGGTCCAGTTCGACGGTGTCCAGCGGGGTGAAGCCGAAGGTGGAGCGGCAGTGCTCGGCCAGCGCCTCGCGGCGGGCCCGCGGGGAGGCGTGGCGCTCCTGCCACGGCGGGGTCCGGTCGATGCGGGCGGCCGTGCCGCGGGCGTCGGTCACGGTGACCTCGTGCGGCAGCAGACCGCCGTAGTGCCGGGCCAGCTCCAGAACCCGGTCGGGACGTGTCCACTCGGTGCCGTCCGCACGGGGGGTGAGCCGCACCGTGGTGCCCGGCTCCGGCCTGGTGTGCGGGGGCAGGGTGCGGATGGTGTAGCTGCCGTCGGCGCGGCCGCGCCATTCGACGACCGGCGCGTCGGAGGTGGCCGCCGAGCGGCTGACCACGGTGATCTCGTCGGCCACCACGAAGCAGGCGAGCAGTCCGATGCCGAACTGGCCGATGAACTCCGAGCGGGCCGAGGCGATGGCCGTTCCGTCGAGGCCTCCGTCGGCGGAGCGCTTGGAGCTGCGGCCGATCGTCGCCAGGAAGGTGTGGACGTCCTTCTCGGACAGGCCGACGCCGGTGTCCGTGACGGTGAGCGTCTCACCGGTCTCCACGGTGATCCGGGCAGGGGCGCCCGGGGACAGTGCCCGGCGGGCGGTGATGGCGTCCACCGCGTTCTGCAACAGCTCGCGCAGGTAGACGCGGGGGCTGGAGTAGAGGTGGCGGGAGAGCAGGTCGACCAGGCCGCGCAGATCGACCTGGAAGGTGTGGGACGTCTGATGCTGGGACACCGGGTGGGCTTTCTTCCGTGGGTGGCGGGAGGGGCCGCCGAGTCGGCGGGACGGTGGGGCGGGACGGCTCGGTCAGCGGCCGGCGCGCGAGCGCCACTTGCGGAACGCCGCGACCGGATCGCCGGAGTCGAGGTACTGCCAGGGGAACTCGGTGACCCGTCCCTCCAGCGGCGCGAAGGCGGCGGCCGCGGCCTCTCGCTCGCCGGCCAGCGAGAGGGCCATGGCGAAGGTGTTGTGCACGCCGATCCAGTCGTGCGGACGTCCGAAGGCCGGGTCCCCGATGGACCGGTGGGCGGCCTCCAGCAGCCGGGCGCGTACGTCGGGGCGGCCGATGTACGCCGCGTCCTCCCCCGGCTCCAGGTCCAGCCAGTGCTCCAGGTGGGCGAGGGCCACCAGTTCGCCCAGCGGGCTGCCCTCGGGGGCCGAGAGCATCGACTCGCGCGCGAACTCGTGCATCTCCTCGTGCGAGCCGCCCCACTTGGCGCACAGCTGCTGCAGGTGCTGCCGGTGCGCGCCCGGGTGCCCGGGGCAGCGGCGCACCGCCGCCTCGAAGCGGAGGCGGGCGATCCGGGGTCCGACCTGGAGGCCGCGCCCGGAGACCTGGAGCATGAACCAGGGGGCGACCCACTCCGGCTCGCGCTCGGCCACCCGGTACAGCAGGTCCTCGGCGACCTCCAGCCGCTGGTGGAAGACCCGGAACTGCTCGCGGGAGACCTGGGAGGCCCGCGCGCCGGTGCGGGCCTCCCAGGCCCAGTCGATGTGGTGCGCGCCGGCCATGAGCAGGGCCAGGGTCCCGTCCGGCTCGTGGTCCATGACACGGCCCATCAGCTCGGTGGTGCCCGGCGCCTTGGAGGCGTGCCACACCAGCCGGCACAGCTCCTCCCCGTCGGTCACGGCCGCCAGCCGCTCGCGGACGGCGGGCCAGTCCCCCGCTCCGACCGCCTCCCGCAGCCGGGCCAGCTCCGGATCGCCGAAGTCGTCGACCAGCCGTGCCGCCGGTCTGCGCTTCCACGGCCCGAACGGGAACACCGGCCGGCGCCGTCCGCCCGCCGACTGCTCCCCGGCCGCGGAGTGCCGACTAATGGTTGCCATGTACATCCCCCCGTGAAGCCCCGTCGGGGGCCGCTGATGATCGTCCGGAGAACGAATATCATGCGGCACCGACAATGCTTCGGCCAGGGGTTTCCCGCCGGTGACAGTCAGTCACCGGCGGCGGCCGGTCCGGACGGGGAACACGGCCTGGTGGCCCGCGAGCGGCTGCGCGGATTCCCCGTCCGTACCCGCTACCGCATCACCGCGGCGGGCCGTGCCGTACGGCCGCTGCCGGTGGAGCCGTGCCTCGCGGGGCTCGCGATCGATGCCGCGCGGAAGGACGCCGAGCCGCCCGGCTGACCGCGCCGGGCCGCCGGCGGCCGGGCGCGGAGCCGCGCCCGGTCAGCGGGAGGGCTGCGCCCCGCTTCCCGCGGTCCGGTCCAGCGGCCCCCACCTCCCCCGTTGCCGGGCCACCTCCTCCGCCTCGAAGATCACCCGCGCGTCGGCCCGGGCGATCGGCTCCACCTCCCTGACCAGCGGCTCGTTGGCTCGGCGTCCAGCGCGTTGACGGACAGCCCCGGCAGCGGGACGCCTGTCAGGTCGTCCGTGCTGGCCGTCCACCCCAGATCGGCCCGGGGCCGCGGGACCAGCGGACGTAAAGCCGCCCGCCGCTCTCGACCAGGCGGACCAGCTCGTCGGGGGAGGTGATCGGAGGCGGATCGGAAGAGACGGTCATACAGCGCTCGCTCCCCGGGTGCCGCCTGCCGCCCGGCCTCGGCCGGGCCCGCCGGGGCGGGCCCTCCTGCCGAAGGGCGGGGGCGCCGGAACGGCATACGACCGCGTGCCCCCGCGCCGGGGCCGGGAAAACCGGTCGGCTCCGGTGACCTGCGGCGATCGGCACAGGATGGGGCCGCGCCCGGGTTTCCCGGCCCCGGCGCCCATCCACTGGAGAACGACACGTTTCCACCTTTTGCCAGCGGTTAGGCGATACAGGACAAGACGGTACGACACCACTGCGAGGAGGCCGTTATGGGCAAGCTGGGCGACATGGCGAACAAGGCCAAGAAGATGGCCAAGCGCCACCCCGACCAGGCGGACAAGGGCGTCGACCGCGCCGAGCAGACGATCGACGAGCGCACCGGCGGCAAGTACGACACACAGACGGACAAGGCCTCCGAGTCCGTTCGCCGCTCCTACGGCAACGACGAGGACCAGCTGCGGTAGGGCGAACCGAGGCAGGGCCCTCGTACGGGCGGCGGGGCCGCCGGCGCTTGAAAGCGCCGGCGGCCCCGTTGCCCTCCCTGTCCGCGGAAGCCCCCTCCGGAGGACTGAGGGCGTGTGACCGGCCCGTCGGCCCACACGCCCTCAGTCCCCGGCGACGTCCCGGCGTTCGAAGGCCGCGACGCCCGCCAGTACGGCCAGCAGCCCGAGGCCGGTCATGACCGCCGCGGGCAGCGGCTCGAACGGCTCGACGGGCACGGTGGACAGGTGGTGGAACGGCGACAGGTCCAGTACTGCCTCCGGCCAGTCCAGCGCCGTCCCGATCGTCTCCACCAGGTAGGCGGCGACCGCGACGGCCACCGGCAGACCCACGGTGAGCCGGGGCGCGACGCCGTACACCAGCACGGCCAGGCCGGTCAGGAGCACCACCACGGGCAGGGTGTTCAGCACCGATCCGAACGCGCCGGCCGCCTCCACCTCTGCCCCGCCGGCCACCGAGCCGGCCCACACGGCCAGTGCCGCGACGGCCGCGAGCAGCAGGGAGGCGGCCAGGGCGAGCAGGATGTGGCCGCCCAGCCACCGGCGCCGGGAGACCGGCCTGGTGAGGGTGGACTCCAGCCGTCCGGAGGCCTCCTCGGCGCGCGCCGCGCCGATCCGCCAGCAGGCGTGGAGGCAGAGCAGCAGGCCGAAGAGCAGACCCATGGTGCCCAGGTAGCCCTCGGTGACCCGCTGCAGGTCCCACCCGAGCCGCCGGAGCATCTCCCGGTAGGACGCCTGCTCGGCCACGAAGTCGGTCACCGCCTTGGCCACCGAGCCGGTCACCAGGGCGTAGAGGGTGATACCCGTCAGCCAGCCGGCCAGCATGCCCTGCGTTCCGCGCCAGGCGAACGCCGTCGGGCCGCCCAGCAGCCCGAGCCGGGCGCGGCGGCTGTCGGAGCCGGCGATCAGGGCGCCGCCGGTGTCGCGCAGTGCGCGCAGCCTCACGGCGACGGCGCCCAGGAGCACCGGCGCGGCCAGCAGCAGGAGCAGGGCCGCCCACCGGGGGTCGCGGTAGGCGTGGAGCTCGTCCATCCAGCCGAACGGGGTCAGCCAGCGCAGCCACCCGCGGGAGTCGCTGCTGTTGGCGGCCATCCTGAGCAGGAAGGACGCGCCGAGCACCGCGGCCGCGGTGCCGGTGGCCCGGCGGCGCACCTCGAAGACCTGCGCGGTGACGGCGCAGACCCCGGCGAACGTGGCCGCGAAGCCCGCGACGCCCAGCCCGAACAGCGCCGATCCCGCCGCGGCGGCGCCCGACAGCGTCAGTGCCGTCGCGATCGCGGCGCCGATCACGGTGATCGCGGCGGCGACGACCAGCAGGTGCGCCAGCAGGGCGCGGCCCGCCCGCACCGGTGCCGCCAGTACGGACTCGGCCCGGCCGGTCTCCTCCTCGCCGCGCAGCAGCCGTCCGGTGGCCAGCAGTGCCCAGATCCCGGCGATCGCGGCCAGGAGCCAGCCGGCGTCCCAGGCGGCGAAGCCGCCGGGGGTGTCGACGGCGTGCGGGATGCCCTGGAGCATCCGCACGGCCGGGTTGTCCTGGAAGGTGGAGATGGTGCGGCGCGACGCGGCGTCGGGGTAGGCGGCGAGATAGGTGAGGACCTCGACGACCGCGTAGAGGGCGGTCGACAGGGCCAGCACGAGGGTGCCCCGGCGGATCAGCCGGGCCGCCAGCCGGGCGATCGCAGCCTCCGTGCGGTGCCGCCGCGCCGGGCGGGCGATCCGGGGGGCGGGCGCGGCCCCGGCCATCGTCACCGCCTCCTGGCGCGGGTCCCGGGGGCCGGTGCGCCTCGCGGACTCGGCGCGCCCTGCGGATCCGCCGGGCCCCGCCCTTCCCGGGCACCGGGTCCGGCACCGCCCGGCGGGGCGCCGTGCGCGGCGGCGACGGCCCCGCGCTGCCCGGAGGTGGCCTCGTAGTAGGTCAGGAAGATCTCCTCCAGGCTCGGTTCCCGGCTGCGGAGCCTGACCAGCCCGGCCGAGGCGAGCCGGGAGAGTGCGGCCGACGGCGGTCCGGTGACGGACACCCGCAGGCCCCGGTCGATCCGCTCCACGGCGACCACGCCCGGCACTCCGTCGAGCCGGGGCGCGGGACCGTCCAGGACCGCCTCGAACACCGTGGTGTTCAGCTTGCGCAGATCCTCCAGCGCCGCGACCTCCGCCAGCCGCCCCGCGCGCAGGATCGCCACGCGGTGGCAGATGTCCTCCACCTGGTCCAGCAGGTGCGAGGAGAGGAACACCGTCTGGCCGCGGTCGGCGGCCTCCCGGGCCAGCGCCTGGAACTCCGCCTCCATCAGGGGGTCGAGACCGCTGGTCGGCTCGTCCAGCAGCAGCACGTCGGGCCGGGTCATGAACGCTGCGGTCAGCGCGATCTTCTGCCGGTTGCCCTTGGAGTACGAGCGGGCCCGCACGCCCGGGTCGACCCTCAGCCGTTCGATGAGCTCGTCCCGGAAGGCCTCGTCGGCGCCGCCGGACAGGTTGGCCAGGTGGGTGAGGATCTCCATGCCGGTCAGCTGCGGCCACAGGGAGACGTCGCCCGAGACGTAGGAGACGTGCCGGTGGGCGCGCTCGACGTCCTCGACCGGCACCCCCATGATCCGCGCCGTCCCGGCGGTCGGGCGGACGAGGTGGAGCAGCAGGCGGATCGTGGTGGACTTGCCCGCCCCGTTGGGGCCCAGGAAGCCGAAGATCTCGCCCTGTTCCACCCGGAGGTCCAGGTCCTCCAGAGCGGTCACCGTACCGAAGTGCTTCGTCAGCCCCTCGGTGTGTATGGCCGGAACGCGCATGCCGCACCTCCGAGGTCCGAAAGGACACCTCCCACGCTACAGATCTCCTCGGCCGGAGGCAGGCTCGGAAGCCGGGACGGGGGATCCCGGCGGCCCCGCGACGGTGGTGACCACCCGCACCAGGGCGGGCGTGCGGGGCGCGGAGCCGAACCCAAACCGCACCGGCGGGTCGACCGGCGCGAGCGGCCCCAGGTCCCGGCCCTCCCAGGAGGCTTCGACCGTGGTGATCCCGCGCAGGTCCCGTACGCCGTACCACTCCCGGTATCCGCCGCCCGCGCTGCCCCTGGTCCGCACCCCGGGCATCAGCCGGGCGGGGACATCGGTGAGCGCGACCCAGGCGGGCCGGGCGGCGAGCGGTGCGGGCACGCAGCGCAGCAGCAGTCCGAGCGCGCCCCGGCGGCCGGTGGTGAAGCGCATCCGCAGCGGTCCGGCCGCAACGTGCCAGTGCCGTCCGGCCGCTTCCACCGCCACCGGGACGACCAGCACCCGGTCGAAGCGGTAGACCGCGGCGACGAAGTCCGCGACCCGCCGGGACGGGGCCAGCAGCAGCCGCTGCCCGTCGGCCCGCTCCAGCATCACGTCGCCGAACGGGCCGAAAGGCGACCGGGGCCAGTGTCCGAGGACGATCCGCGTCCCGGAGGACGTTCCCACACCGGCGATCCACCCGTGGAACCGCCGGGCGTTCCGCACCATGGGCACCCCTTCCGGCGAGAGGGGGCGTTCCCGGCCGGATCGCCCCGCGAGGTCCAGGATGCCCGGCCGGGCGCACCCGCGCTCGTGCGGTGCCCCGCGGCCCGGCGCCCGGACCGGGCCGCGCCGGGCGGTTCCTCAGCCCGGCGCCTGTGCGCGCCCGTCGATCAGGCCCTGCTCGTACAGGTCGGCCCACAGGCCCTCCGGTACGCCCGCCCCGAACGCCTCGATGTCGCTCCGCACCTCCCCGGCCGAGCGCATGCCGAGCACGATGCCCGCGACGACGGGGTGGCGCAGCGGGAACGCCATAGCCGCCCGCGGAAGCGTCACCCCGTGCGCCTCGCAGACGTCGGCGATGCGGTGCGCCCGCCGCAGCGCCTCCGGCGAGGCCTGCGCGTACTCGTACCGCGCCCCTGCGGCCGGGCGCGGCTCGGCGAGGATCCCGGAGTTGAACACCGCGGCCGCCAGCACGGAGACGCCGCGTGCGGCGCACGCGGGCAGCAGGTCGTCCAGGGCCCTGTGGTCCAGCAGGGTGTAGCGGCCGGCCAGCATGACCACGTCGACGTCGGTCTCCTCCACGAGCCGGGTCAGCATGCCGGTGTGGTGCATCCCCGCGCCGATGGCGCCCACCAGGCCCTGGGAGCGCAGTTCGGCGAGCGCCGGGTATCCGTGGCGCAGCGCGTCCTCGAAGCACTCCTCCGCGTCGTGGAGGAAGAGCACGTCGACGCGGTCGGCCCCCATGCGGGCGAGCGAGTCCTCGACGCTGCGCAGCACCCCGTCGCGGGAGAAGTCCCTGACGCGGCGGTGCGTGGCGGGCACCTGGAAGCTCTCGTCCGTGCGGCCCTCCGCCTCCTGCGGGACCAGGATCCTGCCGACCTTGGTCGACAGCGTGTACTCCTCCCGGGGCCTGCTCCGCAGGAAGCCGCCGATGCGGCGCTCGGAGTGCCCGATGCCGTAGTGCGGGGCGGTGTCGAAGTAGCGGATGCCGCCCTCCCAGGCCGCCGCGAGCGCCCCGGCCGCGGTGTCGTCGTCCAGTGGCTCGAAGAGTCCTCCGAGCGGTCCGCCGCCGAAGCCCAGTTCCGTGACCTCGACCGTGCTGCGCCCCAGCCGGTTCGTTCTCATCCCGCCGTTTCCTCCTCCTGCGACACCGCGTCACCGCGTCACGCCGCCGCTGCCGCGGCTCCCGGGTACGGGAGACCCTTACGAAGGTGAACCGTCCCCGCGGCTCCCGGCGGTCAACCGCGCGGCGGCGGACCCCGCGCGGTAGGCCGACGCCGGGGTCGCGGAGGCCGGGGTCCCCCGGAGCGCCGCCGCCGTGTGCCACCATGTCCCCCACCGAGGCCCCGCTCACGGACGGCACACCAAGGTGACCACACAGTTGACGACACCGGACGGCGCTCCGCGGCGGGCGGTCCTCGCCACCTGGCCGACGCCGCTCGAACCCGCGCCACGCCTCGCCCTCGCCCTCGGGCTGGAGGCGGAGGACCTGTGGATCAAGCGGGACGACCTCACTGGTCTCGGCGGCGGCGGCAACAAGGTGCGCAAGCTGGAGTGGCTGTGCGGGGCGGCCCTGGCCGAGCGTGCCACCGTCCTGGTCACCACCGGCGCGCCGCAGAGCAACCACGCCCGGCTGACGGCGGCGGCCGCCTCCCGGCTCGGCCTGGGGGCCGTCCTGGTGCTCGCCGGCCGTCCGGGGGCGTCCTCCTCCGGGAACCTCGCGCTCGACGGGCTCCTCGGCGCCCGGGTGGTGTGGGCCGGCGACACCGGCGCGGCAGCGCTCGACTCCGTCGCACACGGGATCGCCGAGAAGCTGAGCCGGCAGGGCGCCGTTCCGTCGCTCGTCCCCTTCGGCGGCTCCAGTGTGCCCGGCGCCCGGGGCTACGCCGAGTGCGGGCGCGAACTCCTCGCCCAGGCTCCCGGCCTGGACACGGTGGTCACGGCCGTCGGCTCCGGGGGGACCATGGCGGGGCTCGTCGGCGAGCTGGGCGCGCACCGGGTCCTGGGCGTCCACGTCGGCGCCGTGTCCGCCCCCGCCGTCACCGTCTCCCGCCTGGCCTCCGGCCTGACCGGCGCGTACTGCCGGCCGGAGTCGCTGCGACTGCGCATGGACCAGGTGGGGGCCGGCTACGGCACCCTGACGGAAGCGGCCCGGTCCGCGCTTCTCCTCGCCGCGCGCACCGAGGGGCTCGTGCTCGACCCCGTCTACACCGGCCGGGCACTGGCCGGTCTGGCCGCGGCCGTCGCGGACGGCACGGTCCGGCCCGGGCAGCGCACGGTCCTGCTGCACTCCGGCGGTCTGCCCGGTCTCTTCGGCCACGCGCCGGCGCTGGCCGCTGCGGAGTCCGGACTGACCGCCGAGGACACGGACGAGGACGCCGCCGGGCTCTGAACCGCCTCCTCCGTCTCCTCGCAGCGGCTTCCGCCCGGCCGGCTGCCGACGGCCGACTCTGATCAACATCTGATCAACAGACGTGCTGCCAGGGCGAGTTCGAGCGCGTAGTTTGGCGGGAGCAATCGCGCAGGACCTCAGGAAGGGGCTGTTATGGCAGATGGAACGACCACGTCCGAGCAGGTGTCGGCCCGGATCGACACCACCGTCCCGCACTCGGCCCGGATGTGGGACTACTGGCTGGGCGGCAAGAACTACTACGAGGTGGACAAGGCCGCCGGCGACCAGGTCCGCAGCATCCACCCCGGCATCCTGGACTACGCCCGGGCCGACCGGGCGTTCCTGGGCCGTGCGGTGACCCATCTGGCCGGCGAGGCGGGCATCCGGCAGTTCCTGGACATCGGCACCGGCCTGCCGACCAGCGAGAACACCCACGAGGTCGCCCAGCGCACCGCCCCGGACGCCCGGATCGTCTACACCGACAACGACCCCATCGTGCTGGCGCACGCCAGGGCCCTGCTGACCTCCACCCCCGAGGGTGTCACCGACTACCTCGACGCCGATCTGCACGACCCCGACGCCATCCTGCGGGATGCGGCCAGGACTCTGGACTTCACCGAGCCGGTCGCGGTCATGCTGCTGGGCATCGTGATGTTCGTCGAGGAGACCGACCGGGCCCGCGCGATCGTGAGGCGGCTCATGGACGCGGTCCCCTCCGGCAGTCACCTGGTGCTGTCGCACACCATCACCGCCCCCGGGCTGGACGACGTGGACTCGGCGGTCGAGTACTGGAACAGCGTCGGCACGCCGAAGCTCCACCAGCGCACGCCCGAGGAGGTCGCGCGGTTCTTCGACGGGCTGGAACTGCTGGAGCCGGGCGTGGTGTCGTGCTCGCGATGGCGGCCGGAGCCCTCGCCGGCCGGTGGACTCCCCGACGAGGTGGCCTTCTACTGCGGCGTGGCCCGCAAGCCCTGACGGACGCCCGGGCTCGCCCGGACCGGCGGGCCGGCGGAAGCGCGGCGGGCACGGCGGTGGCGGGGACTCGGGCCGGGCGGGGGCGCGCAGGGCCCACCGGGGGAACAGCCGCGTGCGTGCCGGGGCTCCGGGGGGCTGACCGGAACGGACGGGAGGTACGGGAAGGTGACTTTTCGCTTTTCGCGTTTCGACGTCCGGTTCGCAGGTGACGAGTGTGCCGTTGCCCGTCTGCCCCCACGGAGGAGTGAATATGGAACAGCAGCACCCCGTTCCCGGCCGCCCCGGTCCCGAGCCGCCCTCGCTCGAGGAGCCGACCGAGCCCCGGGGGCCGCTGCCTCCCAAGCCCGACCAGAGCGGCCCCGCCACCGTCAGCCCCACCGGGCAGCCCACCGGCGCGGACCGGGCGGTGATGGCGCAGGGCGGGGAGTACCTCACCACCGCGCAGGGACACCGGCTGCCGGACACCGACCACTCCCTGAAGGTGGGCGCCCGCGGGCCGGTGCTGCTGCGGGACCACCATCTGCGGGAGAAGATCACCCACTTCGACCACGAGCGCATCCCCGAGCGCGTGGTGCACGCGCGGGGCGCCGCGGCCCACGGCGTGTTCCGGGGGTACGGCACGGCGGCGAGTGTGACCAGGGCCGCCTTCCTGGGCAAGGACGTCGAGACCCCGGTCTTCGTCCGCTTCTCCACGGTGCTCGGCTCCCGGGGGTCCGCGGACACCGTCCGGGACACCCGGGGTTTCGCGGTGAAGTTCTACACCGGCGAGGGCGTCTTCGACCTGGTGGGGAACAACATCCCGGTCTTCTTCATCCAGGACGCCATCAAGTTCCCCGACGTCATCCACGCGGGCAAGCCGCACCCGGACCGGGAGATCCCGCAGGCGCAGAGCGCGCACGACACCTTCTGGGACTTCGTCTCCCTGCACACCGAGGCCACCCACCACACGCTGTGGAACATGTCCGACCGGGGCATCCCGCGCTCGTACCGGATGATGGAGGGCTTCGGCGTCCACACCTTCCGGCTGGTGGACGCCGACGGCAAAACGACGCTGGCGAAGTTCCACTGGAAGCCGAAGCTCGGTGTGCACTCCCAGGTGTGGGAGGAGGCCCAGATCACGGGCGGCGCCGACCCCGACTTCCACCGGCGCGACCTCGCCGACGCGATCGAGGCGGGCGCCCACCCGCAGTGGGAGCTGGGCATCCAGACGTTCCCCGACACGCCCGAGCAGACCTTCGAGGGCATCGACCTGCTGGACCCGACCAAGATCGTCCCCGAGGAGCTGGCCCCGGTGCAGCCGATCGGGCTGCTGACGCTCGACCGCAATCCGAGCAACTTCTTCGCCGAGACCGAGCAGGTCGCCTTCCACCCGGGCCATCTGGTGCCGGGCATCGACGTCACCGACGACCCGCTGCTGGCCGGGCGGCTGTTCTCCTACATCGACACCCAGATCACCCGGCTGGGCGGACCCAACTTCGCCCAGCTGCCGATCAACCGCCCGCACGCGCCGGTCAACGACATGCTGCGGGACGGCATGCACCAGACCGCCGTGCACCGGGGCACGGCCCCCTACCGGCCCAACTCCCTGGACGGGGGCTGCCCGTTCACCGCCGGGGCCGACGCGGGCGCGTACGTCGAGGTGCCCGTGGAGGTGCCGGCCGGCCGGAAGGTGCGGGAGGCCCCGGCCTCCTTCGCCGACCACTTCAGCCAGCCGCGGCAGTTCTGGCTCAGCCTGTCGCCGGTCGAGCAGGAGCACGTGATCTCCGCCTACACCTTCGAGCTGAGCCGGTGCTACGAGAACGCGATCAGGGAGCGGGTGCTGCGCACGCTCGCCAACATCGACCCCCGGCTGTGCCGGGAGGTCGCCGAGGGTCTCGGGCTGCCGGCGCCCGAGCCGTCCGAGCCCCTGGCCGATGTGGCGTCCAGCCCGGCGCTCTCCCAGGTGGGGCGCGAGTGGCCCGTGGCCGGGCGGATCGTGGGGATCGTCACCGACGGCGGCGATCTGGAGTCCGTGCGCGCGGTCCGGCAGGCGGTGCTCGACCAGGGCATGGTGCCGCTGGTGGTCGCGCCCACCGGCGGTGTGCTGGGCGCGGACACCGGTGACCCCGTCACCGTCCAGCGGACCTTCGCGGCCGCCCGTTCCATCGAGTTCGACGCCCTGCTCCTGGCCGGCGCGCCCGCTCCGGCCGCCGACGCCCACGGGGCCCGGGACGCCAAGGCCGGCAGCGGCAACCGGGGCGAGGACGCCGGGTCGGCGGTCGACCCCCGGGTGGTGCTGCTGGCCGGCGAGGCGTACCGGCACTCCAAGGCCCTCGGCGGCTGGGCGGGCGCCGAGCGGGTCTGGCGGGCGGCGGGCATCGCCTCCGACGCGCCCGGCGTGGTCGGCGGCGGCGACGGCCTGGACGTCCTGCCCGAGGTCGTCCGGCTGCTGGCCCGCCACCGGGTCTGGGAGCGCTTCCCCGCGGCCCTATGACGATCATCCCCCGCCGGGCCCGGCCGGAAGGCCGGGCCCGGCGCGCCGGGAAGGCCGGTTTCCCGCCTGCGACACGGCCCCGTACGGCGCCCGTCGGAGGCGCGTGGCGCGTGGCGTGCCGTCAGACGTTGGGGACGCGCAGCCTCTTCCAGCTGGTGGGGCCGGGGATGCCATCGGCGTCCTTGCCGGTGAAGCCCAGCTTGCGCTGCCAGGCGGCGTAGGACTGCCGGTCGGCCTCGCTCCACCGGGGGCCGGGGCCCACCTTGTAGCGCCCGCAGCCCTCGGCCACGAGCCGCTTGCCCATCGCGGTGACGATCGCGCTCCTGCGGCCGACCCGGAAGAAGTCCGCGCCCGGGTACGGCTCGTACCGCGCGGGCGGTTCGGGCGCGGGCTCGGCGGGGCCGTCCGCCTTTCTGCCCAGGCGCCCGGCGATACGGCCCCGCAGGGCGTCCATCGAGAAGCCGCGCGGGTCCACCTTGCCCGGCTGCCACTCCCGGCCGTCCGATCAGGTCGGCGGCGACGGTGCGGGCCCGGTGCAGCTGGATCGCCGTCTGCTCGTCGGCGCCCACCTCGTCGCCGGTGACCCGGACGGTGCCCAGGATGCTGCGCTCGATCCGCACGCACGCGGTGGTGCGCTCCAGGACCAGGCTCGGCTCGTCCGGTGAACGCGGTTCGCACTCCGGTTCCAGCGACCAGCCCGGCACCAGGGTGCAGTGCCGGACGACGACCTCGCCGACCGGCCCGGTGACGTTCAGGCCGCGTCCGCTGACCAGCAGTCCGTCCAGGGTGACGCGCGGCGCGTCCCGGCCCGGTGCGCACTCCTCGTCCGCGCGGATGTTGAGCGCGTCCGGCCGGTTGCTGTACCAGTCCAGCAGGCGGATCACCGGTCGGGCGCCTTCGGCGGCGCGCAGCTGGAGCCGGTCGCCGGGGCCGAGGTCGAAGTCGAGCTGCTCCTGGTGGGCGCCGCTGTGGGTGATCTCGATGACGCCCTCGGGACCGCAGCGCCCGGCCCGCCGGTCCTCGCGCCACCGCGCGTAGGCGTCCATGATGCGCTGGTGGGCACGGCCGGGGCCGACCCGGTAGACCGTGGCGGCGTCGGGGGTGGTGCGGCCGGGGCGGGCGTACTCGCCGCCGCCGGTGTCGTCGGGGAAGGCGTGGTGGTAGTCGGCCCAGACACCCCGGCGGGGCGCGGAGCGGGGGCCGAAGGCGATCCGGCCGAGCACCGGGTCGACCGCGACCTGGCCGCGGCGCGGGCGGTAGCGCCAGCCGGTGAGGTCGGCGACGGTGATGTCCGGCGGCGGCACCGGCTCCCCGTCCCCGTCCCGCCGGATCACGAAGGACTTGCCCGGCCCGTAGTAGTCCGTGAGCCGGTCGCTCAGCTGCCGGCGGCGGATGTACGCGGGGACGTTGTCGATCGCGGCGACGTGGGTGGCCGACGGTTCCGGTTCGGGCCGGGTCACCAGCGGGGTGTCGTTGCCGAGGATGGAGAAGGTGTAGAGGCTGCGGGCCCGGTCGACGCAGTAGGCGGGGGCGTTCGTGACCGGGTACGGCTTGAGCCGCCACACGTACAGGCCGACTCCGGCCGGGGTGTGCCCGCCGGGCGTGCGGCGCGAGCCGGCGCGCCGTACGTCGGCCGAGCGCGCCGTGGTGGCGAAGGGGCCGCCCGCCAGGTCCAGTGCCGCCCCGTCGCGCAGGTCGGCCAGGCGGCCGCGCTCGAGCCGCCGCCGGCCGGCCGCCGCGGTGCCCGTGCCGTGGAGTCCGACCGGCTGGTGGTGGGCGGTCAGCCGGGAGAGCTCCACCACTCGCGCGGGCCAGTCCGCAGCCGACCGCGCCAGCTCCTCCAGCAGGTGGGGGG
The DNA here is from genome assembly GCF_017114865.1 of Streptomyces verrucosisporus. GTDB lineage: Bacteria > Actinomycetota > Actinomycetes > Streptomycetales > Streptomycetaceae > Streptomyces > Streptomyces fenghuangensis. The sequence goes on from NZ_JADEYH010000006.1 coordinate 80,666, forward strand.
TGCCCTTGCGGCGCCGGTTGGCGACCGTGGACGCCACGTCCCGGCGCGGCGCGAGCGCGCGGGCCAGCCGCTGCCGCGAGACGTCGTCCGGGCTGCCGTCCCGCAGGCCGGTGGCCAGGACCCGCTCGTAGCCGGGCAGCGGCCGGTAGCCGACCAGATCGCCGAGGTAGGGCAGCACCCAGTCGGCGGCGGTCTCCACGAACCAGTCGTCGTAGGGCTGCTCCACTCCGGTGCGTACGAGGTCGACCTGCTCGGCGATCACGGCGAGCAGGGCATGCAGGGGCTCTTCCCCCGCCTCCCGCGTCCCGTGTCCGCCGTCCCGCAGCCTGTGCCACTGCGGCAGCAGTTCGGCGAGCCCGTCCGGCTCCCTGCTCATGGCCGTGTCCTTCCGTCGTCCGTCGGGGTCGTGGGGATCGGGGCCGTGCGGACCGTGGGAGCCGCCGGGCTCATCGGGGGGCCTCCGTGAGGATCAGCGTGTCCGCCGCCGCGGGCGTGAGCATCGCGAGCTGGGCCGGGCGGACACCGCGGAAGACGTAGGCCGAGCGGCCCCTGGGAAGCGGCCGGGTGTCGGTGACGTCGGGGTTGAGCCGCAGCAGTTCGGCGAGCGTGATGCCGTGGCGGGCGGCGATCGAGCCGAGCGTCTCGCCGTCCTCGGCGGTGACGGTGTGGACGTGTTCGTCGTACCGGGCGGGACGGGCCTGCACGGTCTCCTGCGGTCCGGTACGTCCCCCGCCGGGGAGGAGCGGGCCGCCGGGCAGGGCGGACGCGGGCACGCCCGAGAAGACGTCCACGTCCACGTGCTCCACGCCGGGCACCGAGTGGGCCGTCGCCAGGACCTCCGACAGCCGGGCGGGCTGCCCCAGCTCCCGCCCCTGGAAGCCCATCGCGTCCAGCAGCGCCTGTCGCAGCCGGGGCTCGACGAGGGCCCAGGAGTGGTCGGGCCCGACCGCCACCCGGGCCGCCAGGAGCAGCAGCACCGGCTCGCGCACGTCCACGCGCACCGGCAGCCGGGAGTCGCCGTGGGCGGCGAGGGCGGTGCGCAGGGCGTGCAGGGTGTCGGCGTCCGCGCCGATCGGCGCGTCGTCCACGCCCGCGACCGTCACGTGCAGCACCTGCCGCCGCCCGTCGAACACCTCCCGCGCGCTGGCCCGGCCGATGCCCGCCCGGCATCGGGTGAAGTCCTCGTAGTCCTGGACGGAGACCAGCCGGTCGAGCGCGGAGACGGCGAGCGGGATGCCGCGTCTGGTCGCCTCCGGTCCGTCGGCCCGCGTGCCGCCGGTCGCGGGCAGCGGGTTGGTGACGGCGGTGACGCCCAGCGGCCGGGAGACGGCCTGGGTGACGCGGCCGGCCGCGACGTTGGCGGCGCCGCCGGTGCCGGAGCGGTAGCGGGCCCGTACGTTCTCGTGCCCGGTGGGCAGTCGCGCGCCGTTCACACCGTCGCCGAACGTGACGGTGGTGCGGCCTTCGGCATCAGCGCCGATGACGTACACCCGCTCCTGCGGTCCGTGTCCGGCGAGGCTGCCGACGGGGTGCCACAGCAGTCCGTCGACGCGTACCTCCAGGGCCGGCCGGGCGCCCAGGGCGCTGTCCGCGGGCAGCCAGGTCAGCGGGGCGTTCCAGAGGGCGAATCTCTGGCCCGCCCGGCCCGCGTCGCCGCTGCCGACGGCCTCGTCGCGCCTCTCGCCGTGTGTCGCGGGCACCACGTTGCCGTGGATCACCAGCGTCTCGCGCCGGTAGCGGTGGGCGAGATCGGCGGTGAGGGTGAGCACGGTGTGGACGTGGTCGCCGGGCAGTTCCGGATCGACCCGCTGTTCGACGGCGGCGATCACCGCGAGTTCGGTGCCGCGCACCCCGGTGGTGCCGGGGACGTCGGTGCGCTCGCCGGAGAGGATCAGCGTCCGGCCGGGCCTCAGCCCGTCGTACAGCTCGGCCAGTTCGAGTTCGTTGCCGCCCACGTCGTCGCCCAGCGGCTCGTCGGCGGGCCGCAGCGGCTCGCCCGCCGCGTGCACGGTGGCGTCCCGGATGTGGGACAGCAGCACGTCGTGCTCGTCCAGCCAGGGGTCGGCGAGGGTCAGCTCGGTGCCCCGCCCGGTGATTCCGTACCGGGCGTAGGAGCCGGTGCGCACGGCCGTCACACGGGTGGTGACCAGCGAGAGCCCGCTGTCGCCGGGGACGCCGTCCGGGGCGCCCTTGCGGGGGCGCTCGATCGCGACCCAGCTGCCCGCGGTGATCCTCTCGTGCACGGTGTCCAGGGCCAGGACGTTGCGGTGGACGGCCTCGGGGACGGTGGCGATGCCGATCTCCACGGCCGCCGGCCCCCCGCCGGTCCGGTACACGACGGTCAGCTCGTGGCCGCCGTACGTGGCCCGCTCCGGCCTGTCCGGGGCCAGGTGCCACTGCAGCGGCGGTTCGCCGTTCCTTATGGCGACCTGCACCCGGGCGTCCGCCCCCGGCCTGGAGACGAACAGCGTCAACTCCGGCAGCCCGCCGCTCAGTTCTGCCGTGACCCCCGGTTCCCGGGAGTCGACCGGGCGCCGCCGCAGCCGACTCAGGTCGTTGTCCTGCCCGGTGCGGGTGGACAGCCGGACCTCCCCGGGGCCGAGGGCGAAGCGGACATCGGCGGGGAGGTTCTCGGCGCGCTGCACCGACGCGGTCGTCTCCGCGTGCACGAACTCGGCCCTGACCGGCACCTTCCCGGTCGTGTCGAACACGATCCGCGCGGTGGTCAGCGTGTTGCCCGTCAGCGGCCAGTCGGACTGCCGGATCACCCGGCCGCGCTCGTCCTGCACCGGTTTGAGGGGCGCCGTCGAGCCGAAGGGCGCGGCCGTCACCCGCATCGCCAGCAGATCGGTGAGGGCCCCGGGGACCGGGGGTGCGGCCGGCGCCGAGCGGCGCCAGGCCCGGTGGAGCTCGCCGGACAGCGACGGGTCCAGCGCCGCCGCCAGCCGTGCGCCCAGGTCGGACTCCGGTCCGAACAGCCGTGCGGGGTCCGCCGGTGCGGCGCCGGCCGCGGACGGGCGGTGCGTCGCCCATCCCGTGCCCGTGCCCGGGGAGCGCAGCGCGGGCAGCAGCCCGCCGAGCGCGCGGGCGGCCGCGCCACCCGGCCCTTCGCCGGCTCCGGTGCCCGCGGTGCCCCCTGCCGCGAACCGGCCCTCGAAGCCGTCCGGCCGCAGCGGTTCCAGCTCCGCCGCCCTCTCCCGGAGGTCGACGAGTACGGCGGCCAGCCGCTCGAACCAGGCGGCGCTCTCCCGGTGGGGCCCGGCCAGTGCCCGCGCCTCCTCCAGCCGGTCCACGGGTTCCTCCATCCGGCGGGTGAGCGCCGCGGGGGTGTCCAGCAGGTCGAGGTCGGCCCGCAGCCGGCCGAGCACCTGCTCGTCGAACTCCTCGACGAGCAGGCTGCCCACCGGCCGGGGGTTGGGGCTGTCGGCGGCCGGTGTGATCCAGCGCTGCAGCTCGCCGACCAGCTCGGCCAGGGTCGGGGGCGGGGAGACGGGCAGGCCGAGGGCCGTGCTGTCGTCGTCCCGGTCGATGCGGACGCGCGTCACCGGCAGCAGCAGCCGCCTCCCGGAGCCCGCAGGGCCTTCGGGCGCTCCGGGGCCTTGGGGGCCGGCGCCGCCGAAGACGAACAGCAGGCGGTCGCCCACCGACAGGGCGTTGGCCGTGCCCGCGACGTACAGCTCCGAGCGTTCCCGCAGATCCTCGTGGGTCAGCGGGGCCGGGCGGCGCCGCCGCACCCTCAGGTCGTTCCACGACCAGCGGGCCGTCAGGTCCTCGGTCGTCTCGAACGTCTGCGCCTCCTCCCGGGAGGAGGCGGGCACGCTGTGGCTTCGCGAGCCGCGCGGGATCAGCACGGGGACGTCCTCGCGGCTGCGCGGGTCGCGGTCCACCGTGTACGCCAGATGGGTGTCGGCGGCGATCCCGGGGCGCGGCCGGTAGCCGACCAGCCGGCCCAGCCGTACCAGCGAGCGGTGGTCGTCGGCGGTGCGCAGATAGCCCTCGTCGGCGATCCGCTCGGAGTGGAAGGTCAGCAGATCGCCCAGGACCGCCCAGGCGTCCAGCAGCGTGATCGCCGGGTCGTCGGGGGTGCGGACGGTCAGCCGGCGCAGGGCCGGATAGGCGGGCGAGGCGAGCCGGTCGAGCATCGCCGCCAGGAAGGAGCCGTACTCGCCCACCCGGTGGTCGAGCGCGGTGCGTCCCGGCGGATTGTGAGGGGCCCGCGGCGCGCGGCGCTCGTCGTGGCGCCCGCCGCCGGGTGCGCGGCCGTGGGAGCGGCCGCCGCTGTGGTCACCGGTCATCGCGTACCTCCCAGCCTCAGGACGAGGCGGCCGTTCTCCGGCCGCTCCGGGTCGTTGTCGCATCGGGCGACCTCCAGCGGGGCCGGCCGCAGCACCCCGTCGTCCGGTACCGGGCCGCCTGCCGGATCCGGGGCGTCTGTGGAGGAGTCCGCGAACAGCCGCCGCAGCCTGGTGACGCGTACGCTCTCCACTCCCTGGACGGCCGCGGCTACGGCCACCAGGCGGCTGAGCCGTACCGGCTCGCCGAAACCGAGCGCGTCCGGGTGGAAGAGGCCGAGCCGGCCTCCGGGCAGCCGGCGGTTGCCGAGCACCATGCGCAGGTCGGCCAGGATCCGGCCCGTCTGGTGGCCGGGCGTCACGCACACCTCCACCTCGATGTCCAGCGGCACCGGCCGCGCGGGCCCGACCACCAGGTCGTGGCCGATCAGGCGGTAGGCCTCCAGCGACTGCGCCACCGCATCGAGGAGTTCCGCGGGCGCCTGTCCGGTGCCGTCGGCGTCGATGGCCACGTGCGCCTCCCGCACACTGCCCGTCCAGCGGATCTCGGCCGCCGCACGCCGCACGCCGGGCAGGGCGGAGGCCAGTTCGGCGTAGTCCCGCGCGGTCACGGCGCGCAGCCGCACCCGCCCCGGGGCCGACGGGGCGAGCCGGCGCACCTGGTCGACGGGCTCCGGCCCGGTGCCGCCGGCGGCCGGCAGCGGGTTGCGCACCCCGGCCACGGGCAGTGGCTCGCCCGCGTCCGTCCCCTCTCCGGCCTCTCCGGCTTTCCCGGCCTCCCGGCACAGCACCAGGTGGTTGATGGCCTCGGCTCCGACGTTGCCGGCCGTGCCGCCGCCCAGCCGGTAGTGGACCTCCAAGGTGGTGCCCGGTTCGGGCCGGGCTCCGTGCACACCGTCGCCGAAGCGCAGCGCGAGCCGTCCGTCGTCCTCCAGTTCACCGGTGAAGTGGCGGTCGCGGGAGCCGCTGCCGAGGAGGTCGCGGCGCGGCTCCCACACGGCTTCCTCTCCGTCCCCGCCGTCCCCGCTTCCGCTTCCGCTTCCGCTTCCGCCGGTCAGCCGTACGGCCGGGAGCGCCGCGCGGGGATCAGGGGTCAGCGCGGACGCGGGTCCGTGCAGCTCCGGCTCGTCCGGGTGGAGTCCGGCGGCGTACACCGGGCCCCAGTCGTGGGCGATCTCCCAGGCCGTGCGCCCGTCCAGGACCCGTCCGGCCCGGGCCCGTGCCGTCAGCACCTCCAGCCGGCGCAGCTTCGCCGCCAGCAGCCGTTCGGCTCGGTGGAGCAGCTCGCGCAGAGCGGGCACCGGGCGGCGGCGAAGCTCCAGCCGCTCCAGCGTCCCCATCCCGAACAGCACGGCCAGTTCGGCGATCTCCCCCTCGTCCAGCCCGTCGCGGTCGCGGGCGCTGCGCCACAGCTCCACCAGCCGCTGCCGCGCCCGTCCGGGGACGGCGGCCAGCCGTTCGGCCTGGCCGGCCGAGACATGGCGGGGGTCGGGGAACGGCGCGGTCTGGGCGACGGGGAAGCGGTGCAGGCGTGGGCGGAGACGCGGGGCGATACCGGGGTGGACGGACTGGGCGAGCAGCGCCTCCAGCGCGGCCTCCTGCTCGTAGGCGGTGCCGGGCACCGCCTTCTCCCCCTTCCGTCCCGCCCTCTCCACACCGAGCCCGGCCCGCCGTACCGCCTCCTCGCCGACCGCCTCGGACAGTTGGCGGATGTGCGCCGGTGTCAGCGGTCTGCCGGAGCCGGTCTGCCGGAGCCGGTCCATGATCAGCCTGCCGGGCCGGTTGCCCTCCGCCGCGTCCGGGCCCGTCCGGCAGCCGGATGACGGCCCGCAGGACGGGACGACGGCGGGCACCGGCGGTACGCGCAGGCGCTCGGGGAGGTTTCCGCAGAAGGTGAGCGAGCGGCCGTGGTCGACGAGGGCCACGTTGCCGCGCGCGACGGTGATGTCCTCCACCGGCTCGCAGTCCCGGCCGCCGGGCGTGGTCAGGTGCAGCGGGGAGGCCGGCGCGTCCTCGCGGGCCCAGGTGACCTCCAGCACCGGCTGGTCGCACAGCCGGTCGACGGCCGGGGTGACGGAGGTCAGCCGTACCGCCTGCCGACGGGTGGGGTCGGCGTCGCCGGGGGTGCCCGAGCGCGGGCCCTTCACCTCCTCCAGCACCAGCAGGTCGCCGGGGCGCAGGTCCAGCCGCCGCTCCCGGCGGCCCTCGCCGGCGGCCTCGTCGCTCCCCTCGTCGGTCTGTGTGGTCTCGGTGGCCCCTACGGGCGGACGGTGTCCCTGAGCGCGATCAGGCCCTCGCGCGAGAGCGTGAAGTTCTGCCGGTACGAGCCGGGCGTGAGGTTGTGCGTGACGGAGGTGACGTAGTACTCGCCGTCGTAGGTCACGCCCGCCCCGCGCACGCCGACGAGTTCGCGCGGGCGCAGTACGTAGCCGTGGCGGTTGACGTCGAGCTGCCCGGAGCCGGAGATCGCGTCGGCGGATGTCGCGGCCCTCGCCAGCGCCTCGGCCCTGGCCTGCGCCTGGTCCTTCTTGGCGGTGCCGGTCAGCCGGCGGCGCTTGAGGGCCGGGCTCGCGCGCCTGCCCAGCGGCGGCCGCAGCGGGCCGATGTCGGGCTGGGGGATCAGGGTGGACTCGCGGGTGCGCGGATCCTGCCAGTGGGCCTGCGGCTCCTCGCGGGCGGCGCCGTCGTAGGCGAAGGTGAGCTGGTCGACGGTGGAGTGGACGTCCATGTTGACGTTGAGCGCGTGCTGCGGCAGGCCGACGCGGCGCTGCGGGCCCCAGTAGGCGGTGGAGCGGCCGGGCCGCGGGCCGGGCTCCAGGTAGAAGACATAGCCGTTGGCGCGGGCCAGTTCTTTGACGTAGGCCAGGTCCGTGCCGGTCTGGTAGTCCACGCGGTGCTCGGCGCGGGGCTGCTGGACGATCTGCTCGGGGTGGACGTCCGGGTGGACGCCGTAGTCGGCGTACCGGGCCAGGATGCGCTCCACCCGGCGGGCCGGGGAGAGGTTCGGGTAGCGGTCCACCCTCTCCTCCAGGTCCATCAGGATGCTCAGGTCCTCGCCGGTGACGGTCAGGGTCGTCCGGCCGGGCTGATTGCTCGCCCCGATCTCCTGGCGCACGATCAGGCCGTCGAGGAGGACGGTCGGCGTGCCCTTGACGGTCGTGGTGACGATGACGCGGGTGCGCGGGTCGAAGAACCCCTCGGGCAGCAGGTTCGAGATGATCGCGCCCTTCTTGGTGAGGTCGAACGCCAGCTGGAAACCGGAGCGTTCGCCCGCGGTGCTGGTGATCTGCGCGGACAGCAGCGCCTCGCTCACCGCTTCGGGCACGGGCCGGGCCAGGTGGGGGCCCATGCTCAGGGTCAGGTGGATCGGCCCGCCGCCGACACGCTCATCGGCCATGCGCGCCTCCTCCCGGGAAGCCGCCGGGCAGCGGCACGTCGATCTCCCGTCCCGGCTCGGCGGTCAGCTCGCGCGGGTCGAGGACGGGGTTGGCGTCGGCGATCCGCCACCACTGGGAGGGGTCGCCGAAGTAGCGCTGGGCGAGCTGGTCGGGGCGCTCGCCGCCGCTGACGGTGTGGACGGCGGTCCCCTCCTCCCCCTCCTCCGGGAGCGGGGGCAGCAACCGCCGTCTGGCGTAACGGACTTCGGTGCCGTCGGGCATCCGGTGCACGGCGATCTCGGCGTCGTGGTAGCGGCTCGTCCTCGGATACGGATGTGATCCTGGGATCCCGTCCTGCGGACCGCCGTAGGTCCCGCTCTCGTCGGCCATGGCCTCTCACACCCTCCCGTTCCGATGTCGGCCCCGGTCAGACCGAGCGCCCCCGAAGTCCCCGCCCGCGCGGTGCCGGCCAGCCGCTCCTTCTGCGCCAGATGGGCCAGGTACAGCTCGGCGCCGCGGTGCCCGGCGGGCAGATCGCTCACCGTCAGCACCTTCATCCCGATGCTCAGGCTCGCCCGTATCGGGTTCAGGTTCACGTCGAAGGCGGACTCGTTGACCGACAGCTCCGTCAGCCGCACGGGCATGACGCGCTTGCTGCCCCAGGTGAACAGGGTCAGCGGCATCTCGATCGGGCTGATCTCGATGGCGCCCTTCCTCGACAGCCGCGTGGCCTCCCTCATCTGGGCGGTGGTCGGCTGTACGAGCATCTCCAGCGTCGCGAGCTGCGGATGGATTCCGTCGGGCGCCGCCAGCTCCAGCTGGTCGGTGGCGTCGATCTCGGCGGTGAACTTCCACGTCTCCTGCGCCGGCCCCTTCAGCCGCAGCGCCTCGTTGCGGTCCCCTCCGCTCCCCCCGCCCCCGGCGTCACCGCTCCCACCCGCGGCCTGCGGACTGATGCTGCGCTCCAGGGTGTCGGGGTTGAACTGCAGCACGATGATGCGCTGCGGTATCCCCCGCTCGGGGTCGACGATCACGATCCCGGACCGGATGGGCCTGGGAATGTCCGCGTAGCGGGTCAAAGGATTCCCCGATCTCGTCAGTGTTGGATCTGCGTGCACGACACACGACATCCGTCACACCAGAAGCAGTAGATGATCCCGTCATAATTCATGTCACCGAACGGAGTCCGACCGCAGTCCATCGTCGCGGCATAGGGCATGGAATTTCCACAGTCGGGACACCTGGGATGAATGTCCGGATCTCGCCATGCCGGTAGACCTCCAACCTGATGACCAGCATTTCCCGGCATTTCCCGGAGACTGATTCCCGTCTGATTCGGATGCCTTTCCAGAACAAGAGACAGTTCCCCCGGCGTAATTGACACACCTGGATCACTCACCCCCTTGGGGCCGTAGAAGACATGCATGCCACTGGCATCCACCCGGACGGTGACCGAATCCATGACGCCGCAGTCACATGAGTACCAGTAAAAAATCGGGTCGTTTGCAAATTCATACGGAAGTGATTGTGCGGACAGTTCGAGTAGGCGCGCTGCGGGTGCCTCACACATATGGCACACCGGCACTTCGCCCTCCGTATTGCCTCCAACGGCATGAGGGCCCTCCTCTCGGCCGGATACAAACCCCCTAAACGCCGGCCAACTCCCCGCCGGCTTCCCCGTATCCGGAAGCTGTCCCGCCAGTTCGAGCAGCGTCTCCCACCGCGCAGAATCCTCGATCTCGCCACGCAGAGAGCGAATGATTTCCCTGGACCGCTCGGTTCGAGCGTAGGCGAGAGCGATCAATGCGCGCGGGTCACCACTGCGGCGCCAGTCCTTCAGAAAACTTTCCGTCTTACTGTCGGGCGCCCCGGACAGCAAGGCTCGCTGGACGTACTCGTCATCGATCCGTTCCGCGAACGGACGAAGCCGTTCCGGAAAATACTTCCCGACAACGAAGACCACGTCCGAAAGTGCGGGCACGGAATCACCGCGCGCCAGGTAGTCCGAAACGAGTTCGTCGATCATCGCCCCGGGCAGCCAGGGAACCAACCGCGAGACGGCGGAGAGCAGCCGAGGTTCATGTCGCAACCGGTCCGCTGCGCGTGTCTTCTCCTCCACGGCCCCGGGAATGAACTCGAAGTATTGCGTGAGATAGGCGGCAACGCGCCGGTTGTCAGTCCGAAGGAGGCACTCGAGCGCGGCCGAGATTCCACGGTCCGGCTCCGCCGCAAGCCGCGCGAACACCTGCACCCGCCGCTCCGGAACCGAGATGTCCTCTCGTGCCAGAATTTTCTCGACTTCATGCAGAAATTTCATCTCTTGGCTTCTTTCAGGTATTTCAAAATCAGCGCATCGATCTCCAGAGAATTATCGATGATCCGCTTGTCGACCAAGTTCTTGTAGTGTCGGGCGAAGTGGGTTACGTATTCTTTCGTCAGTTCGTCGGGAGGTGGCGGCCCCTTGAGGAACTTGAAATAGTATTCAAAGTCCTTCTTCGCCGCCAGGGTGAGATTCCTGGCATCCTCCTGGATCTGAGCGTCGGTGTTCTTGTTACCGTAGGTACGCCCTTCCTTGTGTATTCTATTAGGCAACATGACCGCCAGGGCATTATTGTAATGAGCCCTTCCATTGGGATCCTTCCGCGTACGCAGAACCGGCCCACCGAGCACTTCCTCCCGTTTTTTCTCAAGTTCTGCCTGGCTTCGCTCGGTCAGTTCCTCACCTGCCTCCTGGTCCAGGAGCTCCCGCAGTCGCGGATCTCTCGCCGCCGCTTCCTCCAGCTTCACCTTCTGGCTGTTCTTCGCCGCCAGAAAGACCGCGGCACCGGAGGGAATGTGGTCGGGCGTCAAATCGTCTTTCTTCTTTGCGCGCTGTCCCGGCCGGGGTATGCCGTCGCGCGGGATACGTGCTCCCTCCACATACGGGAGCGTCTCACCGATCTGCACGTACTGGTTCTTCGGGACATCAAGAGGGTGGTCCTTGAGAAGCTTATCCAATTCCGGATTCAATGGTACGTCGACCTCACCCTCCCCCGCCGGCATTTCGGGGTTGAGGTGCGCCATGATGGCGAACTTCTCCCGGCCCTGAATTTCCAATGCGGTGAGCCGGTACCAGGCGCGCATTCCCGCCAGCGTCGCCCGCATCACCTGGCGGTGCACCCCCCGGTCGAGCAAACGCTTCAGCCGGGGACGGACTCGCGCAACGATCCTCCGCAGTCTGTCCGTCTTCGACTCAGGGGAGTTCTCCCTCAGCCGTCGCCGCTCATGCTGCCACCGCCTCTGTTCACCTGCTCTCCGCTGCTGTCGCCTCCGCTCCTGGCGGCGACGGCGCTGGTCGAGCAGGAGGTCGCGGCGACGGCGGTAGGCGTCGCGCATGCGGCGGGCGTTGTTGTCCAGGGAGCGGCCGAGGCGGCCGTCGCGGTCCTTGCGGTCCAGGGCCTGCTTGGCCCTGCGGATGCGGTTCCGGGCGGCCTTGACCGTCTGCTTCACTCGGTTCGCGGCACGGCTCTCCGGCAAGGGGCGGCGCCGGCGCGAGGTGGTGGGCCTCGTGCCCTCCGTCTCATGGCGCGGACGGGTCCGGGCACGGTCCTGGTCACCGTCCCGTCCGGTGTCCTGGGTGCGGCGGCCGGGCCGGTCCGTACGTGCGCGGTCGTCCGGGCGGGGGGTGTCGGGGCGGGACCGGGGCGAGTCCGGCCGCCGGATCGGGCGGGTCTGCGGGCGGGGCCGCTTCGGCTTGGCCGGCGGCTTGCGTGACATCTCCGCGTTCGCCCGGCGCGTGCGCTCCTGCGCCCTCCTCGCCTCCTCCTGCGGGTCCGGGCGCTTCTTCGGGTCGTGATCGTCCTTCGGCTTGTCCACCGTCGGCGGCCTGTCGGCGTCCCGCGGTTCGTCCTCGTCCTTGGCGCCTGGCTTCTTCTTTCCGAGGTTGGCCGCTACGCCCTTGAGCCGGTCGCCGACCTTGCCCACGTACTTGCCGATGCCGCTGAGCAGTGCCTGGTAGGCCAACTCCAGCAGGGCCACCACGCCCGAGGCCACGGCCTTGGCGAACAGCACACCGGCGTTTCCGCCCTTGACGGCCTTGAGGTAGTCCATGAAGGCGCCGAAGGCCCGCAGGATCTCGCTCAGCGATTCCCAGGCCGCCTTGAAGGCGTCGATGATCGCCATCACCCAGCCGGCGCCGGGGATCAGCTTGGCGATGACCTTGGTGATGATGATCTCCCCGATGATGACGGGGAGTTGGGGGAGCGCGGCGTCCCACGCCTCCTTGGCCATCCGCTCCCTGCTGACACCCCCGCCGATCAGCTTGTCGAAGACGGCCTTGGGGAGCCCGAGGATCTCCTGGATCTTCTCGTTGAACCAGTTCCTGATCGCCGAGGTGACTTCCCGGAACAGATGGTTCCTGGCTCCGTCCTCGGCCGATGCCTTGGCGCCGCTGAGCCAGCCACCCGGGTCGGAGAGGATGTCGGCGGCGATCATCGCCCACTCGCCCAGGGCGCTGAGCAGGCCCATGGCGAAGTCCATGATGCCCTTGAGTGCGCTCCTGACGGCATCGACCGCCGCCCGGAGGCCCTCCATCAGGGCATCGAGGACGCCGCTGAGGATCTTGCCGATCTCGTCGAGCAGTTCGGTGACGACCCGCTTCAGCTCGTCCGCGATCCGGTTGACCAGGGCGATGGCCGCGTCCCTGATGCGGATGATGAGGGTCCGCAGCCGGTTCGCGATCTCCACGATCGCGTCGAGGAGGTCCTTGCCCAGCTGGACCAGGGCCTCGGTGAACTCCCTGAACTTGTCGACGATGAACTGCCGGGCCGCCTCGATCCAGCCGGTGACGGTGCCCTTGAAGTCCTTGATGAGGCTGGTGATCGCCTCGCGGGCGGCGTGGAAGAAGCCGACGATCGCGTTCTTCAGCTCGATGAGCTTGTCGCGGATCCAGTCGAACGCCCTGGAGAGCCAGTTGCCGGAGTCGCTCTTGGCCGTGTCGCGCTTGTTCCTGGCGTCGTCCTCGGCCTTGGTCCTCTCCTTGCCGATGTCCTCCTGCTTCTTCTTGCGGTGCTCCTCGGCGTCCTTGTCGGTCTGCTCCTCCCTCTCCCTGACGTCCTTGCGGATCTTCTCGGTCTTCTCGGTCTTCTTCGTGCCGAGGGAATCGAGTTCACCGTCCTGCTCCTTGCGCCACCGCTCACGGGAGGACTCCGCCTCGGCCCTGGTCTTCCGGCGTTCGGCGGCCTGCGTACGGGTGTTGCTCTCGACCTCGCCGCGGACCTGCCGCCTGTGGCGCTCCTGGGACTCCCGGAAGCCCCTGTCCTTGGCCTGCCGCTTGCCGGACATCTGTTTCTGTCCGTCGGTGAACGCGGTCTGGATCTGCGGTCCGCGCTCGTGCTCCGCCACCGCGGACACGGCCTCGGGCGGGATGCGTCCGCCCACGGACGGACCGCCGCCTCCGCCGGGGCCGCCCTGTCCCCCTCCGCGCCGGACCTTCGCGGTCAGGGTCTCCTCGGGCACATCGGGGTAGATCTGGGCCTCGCCCAGGGGGCGCCCGGCGTCGTCGCGTCCGGAGGCGTGGAGTTCCTGGCCTTTGGCGTCGAGTTCACCGCCCTGTTCGCCAGCGCGCCCGTCCGTCTCGCCCTGGAGGCCGACCCCTGGCGCCGTGCCGACGTCCGCCTGGGCGAGCATCTCGTCCTCGGTGGGCAGGTCGAGGATCCACTGGACCACCGCGTCGGAGTCGATGAGGTCCTCGTCGGCTCCCAGGAAGTCGGCGACACCGTTGATCGCCCCCACCACGAGCTGCGCCCCGCCCGCCAGAAGGCCTTCGAGGGTGCTGAGCTCCTCGATGTCCTCCCCGGAATCTCGCCCTCCGGAGCCTTGTCTCCCGTGACCTCGGCCTTCTCCTTCTCCGGAGCGTCGACCCGGGCGGCCGGGTCACCTGAGTACTGTCCCGGAGCCGAAGTCTTCGGCGCGCCGTGCAGGGTCTGCGGGGCGCCCGCGGGGCGTTCCGTCGTCGGCGGCGCGTCCTGGAGGGCCTGGTGCTCGTCACCGACCGTCTTGTCGACCGCGCCGTTCACTCCGCCCAGCGCTTCGAGTGCGCGGTGCGGTCTCAGCCCGGCGGCGGTGGACAGGCTGGCTTCCGGCGTCACCTTCGACAGGTTGGGGGCCGCGGGGTCCTTCTTCGGCCGGGACGAGGCGGTGGGGCGGGCACCGCCGCCCCCTCCCCCGCCGCCGCCCGATGCGCTACGGGTGCCGCCACCGCCGCTGACCGACCGTGAGGGCCTGGATGTGGACCTCGGCGCGGGAGCGGGCTCGGGCCGGGGCGCCGGGGTCGGGGGCTCCCGCCGCTGCCGGGAGCCCGCCCCGTCCCCCGGCGTGGCGCCGGCGGTGGATCCGTCACCGCCGTCCGCGCCCGCGACATGAGTGTCCCGGGCCGGGGACGCCTCTGCCGGAGTGTCCGTGGCCGGTCCGGGAGCTGTCGTACCGACGGCGCCGCCCCCTGGGGGCCCGCCCGAGGTACCCGCGCTCGGAGCCGTGGCGGTGGAGGACGCGGGGGACGTGCCGGAGGAGGTGTCGGTGCCGGAGGACCCAGAATCTTCGGAATCCGTCGCTTCCTCCTTCGAGGCCCCCGTATCGGCCGTCTCGGGTCCCGGCCCCCTCTCCGGTTCGGTTTCCCGCTCCTCCTCCTGCTGCCGCGGGGCTTCTGGAGCCGCGGGACCGGGCTTCGGTTCAGGAGAGTCGGTGCGGTCGTCGGCGGTACCGGAGGTTTCGGAGGACGAAGGCCGCAAGTCGGCCTCCCGTCGACCCGGTGTCCAGGTGCCGAGGCCACGCGCCGTACGGTCACCGGCTTCGGCATCGGCCGCCGGGGAGACGGACGCGCCGCTGCCGGCGGGCAACGGTTCGGCGAGCCCGGTGTCTTCGGAAGCGGCCTCCTCGTCCCGCCTGGCCCGTACCTGTTCCGCCTTGATGGCGGGCGGTTCGGGGAAGCCCGGCATCCGCCCGCCGGTGCCCGAGCCGGGCATGCTCTCGTCTGCGGTCGGCACGCCGGAGACGTCCAGGTCGGTGGCGGGGAGGAAGTCCTCGGGTTTGAGTTCCACGTTCCACGCGCTGTCCCCGTCGGCGGCCCGCCCGTCCTCGAGCCCGTCGAGCACTCCGGGCTCACCGCTCGGGCCGGGTTCCAGGCCGATCGGCTCGTCCTGTGTGAGCGCCGGCTCGTCCTGGGGCCGCTTTCCTTCCAGGGTGCTGCGGTCGCCCGGGTCGGCCGTCCTCAGCAGGGGGCCGGGTTCCACGCCGGCCCGCCTGCCCTCGCGCGTGTCCCGCTTGTCCGCCCGGCCCGGTCGCTGCCCCGCGATCAGGGGCTCCACGGCTCCGGGCCGGTTCCTGGCCGCGGACTCCTCCTTGCTCACCGCGGGGGCACTGACTCGGGGCTCCTCGGAGCGGCCGCCCGTACCGCTGCCGTCCTGCTGCCGGGGCTGGGCGGCTCCGCCGCCCGGAGCCGTGTCCCGGCCGCCGCTCGTACCCGCCGTTCCCGGGCCTCCGCTGAAACTCCCCGAGCTCCCGGAGCTCCCGGCGGGCCGCCGTGCGCCCGGGCGGACCGCGTCCGTGCCGCTGCGGTCACGCCGTCGCCGGTCCAGCCGCTCCGGTGCGGTCCTCCCTTTCTCCTCCTGTCCGGTAGTCCCCTCGGTGTCCTGCCGCTCCTCGCCCGTCGGCTGTCCGTCGCTCCGGTCGTCGCGGGACCGCTCGTCCTCGGCCTGCTGCCTGCGGTCGGCGGCTCCGGCATCCTCCCGTTCCTCCTGCGGTAGTTCGGCCGCGTCCGGGACGGCCTCGGGGGCACCGAGCGCCTCCGGTGCGAGTGTGCCCTCGTCCTCGGTCTCCTCGACCAGCTCGATCAGCCTGTCGAACTCCAAGGGGAGCAGGCGTGATTCCAGCCGGTCGAGAACGGCGTCCTGCATCTCGGAGGAGAACCGGGCGAGTTGCATGCGCACGCGCTTGGAGCGGTCCTGCGGGTCGCCGCGCAGCGAGCGCAGCACACCGTTGGTCAGACGGTCGAGCAGCATCGCCGGATCAAGTTGCTCCATGCGCCGCTGATCGGCGTCGACCGTGGCGTAGCGCATCCAGCCCGGGGTGGCCCGGCCCTCCTCGACGCGCTCGGCCACCGCGCCGTTCGCCCCGCCGTCACGGAACGCGTCCTGCGCCGCCGTCTCCGCCTCGCGCTCCACCGTCTGCTGCGGCAGGCTCACCGAGCCCAGGTCGCGGCCGGCGCGCAGCGCGCCGAGGCCCTCGGGGTTCTGGACGGTGTGGAGCAGTTCGTGGGCGAGCAGGCGCATGCCGTCGGCGGCGCCCGGGTGGTACGCGCCCTCTCGGAAGAAGATGTCCTGGCCGACGGCGACGGCGTCCGCGCCGAGCAGGTCGGTGAGGGCGGCGGCGTCCCGGTCGGTGTGCAGGCGTACGCGGCCCAGGTCGTGGCCGAGCCGCTCCTCCAGCTCGCGGCGGACGCTCGCGTCGAGCGGCAGTCCGGCGCCGCCGACGATGTCCTTGGGCTCGGGCACGGGAGACTTGGCGCCGCGTTCCTTTCGCTCCCTGCGCCTACGGCGTTTGGCGTCCTGCGCCGAGCGGGTCTCCTGTGACGCGGTGTGCGAGCTCATCGGCGCCCCCTCCCGTCCGCGGGCCCCGTCTCGCCACGTCCCGACAGACCCGCGTGCACCGCGCGTGCCAGCGCCTCGCCGAGGCGGGACGGCGAGGTGGTGGCGGGCAGCGGCGGCAGGCCGGACAGGGCCTCCAGGGCGCGCCCCCCGCCGTCCGCCGCCAGCGGTACGCCGCACTCCCGCACGAGCCGGGCCAGCTCCGCCTCGAACGCGGCCGTGCCCCGCTCCGGGTCAACCCTCGCGTCGAAGCCGTCGAGCACCAGCTCGCCGATGTCCACCCGGACCGCCGTGTCGCGGACTGTGTTGCGGGCCGTGTCGCGCACGGCGTCGTGCGCGGCGTGGCGCGGCGCCTCGTTCACACCCATCCGCGGACCTCCGAGGGCGTCAGGGAGCGTTCCAGCTTCAGGTACTCGGTGCGCGCGGCGGCGAGCATGTGGCGCATCCGCAGTACGTCCCCCTCCTCGGCGGCCAGGAAGGCCGCGGAGAGGGCGATGTTGCGGATCGAGCCGCCCGCGACCGTAAGCCGTGCCAGCAGCTCGGGATCGATGTCCTTGACCGGGGCACTCCCGGGCAGCACCCGGCGCCAGATCTCGGCCCGTTCGGCCTCGCCGGGGAAGGGGAAGTCGACGACGAAGCGGATGCGGCGCATGAAGGCGGTGTCGAGCGCCTTCTTCATGTTGGTGGTCAGGATCGCCAGGCCCCGGTACGCCTCCATCCGCAT
Organism: Streptomyces verrucosisporus; assembly: GCF_017114865.1. Lineage (GTDB taxonomy): Bacteria > Actinomycetota > Actinomycetes > Streptomycetales > Streptomycetaceae > Streptomyces > Streptomyces fenghuangensis. The sequence continues at coordinate 97,680 of NZ_JADEYH010000006.1, forward strand.
CAGCAGGTAGGAGACCTCGAGGTTGGCGTAGCGGTCGTGGCTGTCCCTGACCTCGCTGCGCTTGCCGAACAGGGCGTCGGCCTCGTCGAACAGCAGCAGTGCGCCGCCGCGTTCGGCGGCGTCGAAGACGCGGCGCAGGTTCTTCTCGGTCTCGCCGATGTACTTGGATACGACCTGGGAGAGGTCGACGACGAACAGGTCGAGCTCCAGCTCGCGGGCCATCACCTCGGCGGCCAGGGTCTTGCCGGTACCAGAACCGCCCGCGAACAGCGCCGTGACTCCCAGGCCCCGGCGCAGGGTGCGGGCGAAGCCCCACTCCTGGTGCACGGTGCCCCGCTGCCGTACATGGGCGACGATCTCGCGCAGGACGCGCGACTGGCGCTCGGGCAGTACCAGATCCTCCCAGCCCGCCTCCGGCTCGATACGGCGGCCCAGTTCGTCCAGGCCGATGCGGGCCTCGGCGAGCCCGGCCCGCCAGGCCAGTCCGGAGACGTCCGCCCCGGCTGTCCCGTCCTGACCGGCCTGTCGGCGTACGGCCGCGGCGGCGGAGCGGACGATGTGCGGCGGCAGTGCGAACTGCGCCACCAGCCCGCGCAGTTGCCGTTCCCCGATCCGCGGTACTCCGGCGAGGGCGTCGGCCCACAGACCGAGTTGCTCCTCCTCCCCCAGCGCCGGCACGGTGACGCGCTCGGCGCGCGTCCGCTCCGTCCGTCTCGGATCAGGGCTGGAGACGGCGAGCGGTACGGCGGCGGAGGCGGTGAACGCATCGACCGCGGCGTCCTGTTCGCGGTCCGGTGCGCCCGCCTCCAGCAGCAGGGCGGCGGGCAGCAGGATCGCCTCGCGCTGCCACAGCCGGGCGAGCCGGTCGCGTTCGGTGTGGTCGGTGGGCAGGTCCTCGGCGTTCAGGGCGTAGAGGCCGAGTCCGCAGGCGCGGGCGGCGGCCGCGGCGATGTCGTGGCGGCTGTGCCGGTCGCCGCCGGTGAGTTCCACTCTCGGCGGCGTACCGGGGCCGGCCCCGGCCCAGGCCGCGGCGACGCGGTCCGCGGCGTGTTCGAAGGAGGGCGGCAGTCCGTCGGGCGAGGTGGCTCGGGTGAGCATGCCGTGCAGCCGCGCGTCGAGGTACGGGGAGCCGAGGAGGAAGTGCAGGACGCGTTCGTCCAGGCGGATCCGGGTGGTGGTCAGCCGGGTCTCGTCGTCGAGTTCGGCCAGGCGCCAGCGGCGCAGCGGTGCCACAGGGGTGAGGGCGCTCCAGTGGGGCTCGCCGAGGGCGGCGAGCGCGAGGGAGAAGGTGGGGTGGGTGCGTTCGGGATCGTCGCTCGCGGCGGCGCAGCGGCTGCCGGTGGTGGGCTCCAGTTCGGCGGCGGCCAGCAGCAGGACGATCTCGCGCTCGAAGGGGGTCAGTCCGAAGCAGCGGACGAGTGCGTCGAGCGCGGCGGGTTCCGAGGCGCCGGCCGGTTCGGAGGCACTCGTGGGTTCGGGAGTGTCCGTGGCCCCGTCGGCCGTCCCTCGGGCACGGGCGGCGTGGGCGTCGAGGCGGGCCAGGACGGCGCGCATGGCTGCGGCCAGCGCCGGGCCCTCGGCAGCGCCCGTCCTGCCGGCGGTGCCGTCCGTGTGCCTGTCCGCCCCCGTCGTCGTCACCTCGTCTCAGCCCTCCCGGTCGTTCGTGGTGCCGTCGTCGCTGCCCGCCGGTGTGCTCCCGCCTCCGCGTGTGGAGCCGGTGCCGGACTGCTTACGCGTACGGGTCCGGGGCGCGGCGGTCCTGGCCGCGGCGCGCCGCTTGGCGGCGGTCTTCTCGGCGGGCACTTTCCCGGCAGGCGTCTCCTTGGCGGGGGCCGGCGTCTCCAGCTCACCCTCGGCCTCCGCCTGCGACGTGGGCACGGCGGACCTGGCGGCCATACCGCTCGTGCGGCCGGCTCGGGCCGCCACCTTCCGGGCGGCCGTCCCGGACGCACGTTCCGCCGGTACGGCGGTGGCGGGTGCGGTGGCGGGATCGGCGGTGCCGGTGCCAGGCCGTCTCGGGGGCTCGGGCGCGCCCGGGGCCCCGAAGGGCAGTGCGCGCACCGTGTGCCGCTGGACCGGCCGGGGCACGACGGGCTGTTCGCGGCCCTCGATCAGCACCAGGGCCGCCTGGTAGGCGACCGACAGCGAGTACGGCGTCCGGTGGAGCATCCCCCACAGCTTGGAGGTCTCGTCGATGTCCATCCGGGCCGGTGTGAAGCGCACCCTCTGGACGGCTTCCGCCAGGTCGCCGCCCGCCAGGTACGGCCGCTGCGCGGCCTCCTCGATCAGATGTCCCGGTAGTACCGGGAACTCGTGCAGGGTGCGTACCACACAGCCGATGAGCCGCTGTCCGACCAGCTCCGCCTCGTTGCCGTAGGCGCTGATCAGGTAGTGCAGGTCCAGGGCCGCCGCCGGGCGCCTGAGCAGGGTGCCGTCCGGGGCGCGGGTGGGCAGGTCGTCGTTGCGCCGGGAGGTGTTCGGGGTGACCTGGTGGAGGAAGACGGTGATGGTGGCGTCGTCGGTGGCCTCCGCCGGTGGGCGCTCGGTCTTCACCGCGACCTGCATGTCGATCTCGGGCCGCAGATTGTGTTCGATCAGCAGGGCGAGTGCCTGTGTGATCATGGCGATGGCGAGTGCGTTGCTCATCTCCTCAGTCCTTCCGCTCGCTGCCGGCCAGGTAGTCCGCGAGGCTCAGCGCGGGTGCGGGCCGCGCCGGCCGCTGCGGCCGGTCCGCGCCGGTGGGATCCGTGGCCGGGGGCGCGGCGCTGACCTCCAGCCGGCCGATCCGAACGTGTACGGTCCGCTCCGCCGTGCGGGGCCGGCGCCTCCCGGCGGCGCGTGCGGCGTCACGTGCCGCCGAGGCGCCGGCGGCACTGGGCCGCAGGGGCACCGCGGCGTTGGGTGCGGAGGCGGGGCCCACGTTCCGGGAGGCGGGGGCGGGCGCCGCCGCGGAGGGCGCGTCCCGATCCGCACGCGCCGGGACCGTGTGCCCGCCGCGCCGGGGAGTGGGTTCCGTCCCGGGGCGCGGCGGGGCCGCAGTGCGGCCGGTGGTCCGCGGCGGCCGGGCCAGCTGCTCGCCGTTGGGTTCGAACACCACCCACTGCAGTCCGCGGTACAGGCTCTCCTCGATGTGCATGTCAGCCGCCGCACGGAGACGTACTTCCACTCGCTGTCGAGGGCGTCCGCGCCCTGGAGGGTGCGGGCGCCCCAGACCACCGATCCGACGGCCGGCAGGGTGCGCAGGCAGTTGACGCCGAGCGGGTTCAGCAGGGCGTTCTCCCGGTCGGTGAGCCGCACGCTCAGCGAGCGCACGCCCGCCAGCCGTGCCGCGGTGCCCGCGGGTGCCTTCCACACGCCGCGCTCGGCGTCGGTGCGTGCGCAGACGCCTGCGATCGCGCCCGAGGGCGGGAAGGAGCGCATCCTTCCCGTGAGCGGGTCGATCATCTGCACCTGGGGGAAGTACAGCGCCGTCTGCCCGTCCCGTACGGGGTCGAAGGCGCTCAGTCCGGCGCGGGCGCTGTCGACGTCGGCCCAGAAGCCGGGGGCGTCCGCGAGCAGGAGGATCCGCCGTTCCCGGCAGAGTGCCTGCGCGGCCGAGATCACCGTGATCATGTCGTCGGTGGAGTCGTACGCCGCGAGTTCCGGGAGGGACAGCAGGCTGACGTCGTCGACGTCGCGCAGCGCGTGGAGCCCGGTCTTGCCGGCCTCGTCGCCGATGATGTCGCGCGGGCCGGGCGGGTCTCCGTCCACGCCTCCGGTCAGCGGGAAGACCGGCGGGTTGATGTGGCCTCCAGGCCCAGGTCTTTGGCGCACTCGCCGACGAAGCGGACGGTGTCACGGGGGTCGGTGGAACCCGCGACGACCTGGAGGCGCCGGCCTCCTCGCCGGTGCCGGCCGCGGCGACGCGCACGACCACCGCGGTGGTGCCGCCGTTGCCGAAGAACTGGTGTACGGCGTAGGCGATGGCGCTCTGCGCCGTGAGCCCGCCGAAGCGGCGCTCGAAGTCCGCGAAGCCGGTGACCCGCACCGGCTGGTTGAGCGGGCCTCGGCGCGGCGATTTGCGATCCGCGCGGGCCGGCACCGGATCCCGTCCGTCCCGGAGAGGATCCGGCGCCCTGCGCCGTGGCCGGAACCGGCCCACGCCCGGCCCGTGCCGCCCGCTCCGGCCTCCGGCACGGGCCGCTACCCCTCGTCCTTCGAGGGCCGGGCGCGTACGTGCATCCGCTCGCCCTGCGGCCCGAAGATGCTGATGAACTCGACCGGCCGCTCCCCCGCGTTCGCCAGGCCGTGGGGGGTGCGGGTGTCGAACTCGGCGGCCTCTCCCGCCCCCAGGACGAGGTCGTGCTCGCCCAGCGCCAGCCGTAGCCGTCCGGACAGGACGTAGAGCCACTCGTAACCCTCGTGCGTCTGCTGCTCGGGCCGCCTGCCCGCACCGTACCCGGCGGGCATGATCTGCTTGTAGGCGTGCAGGCCGCCCAGGCTGCGGGTCAGTGGCACGAAGGTCTGCCCGTACCGGGTGAAGGGGCGGGGGTGGACGCGGGGGTCGCCGGTGGCGGGCGCGCCGACGAGTTCGTCCAGGGGGACGTTGTAGGTCCTGGCCAGGGGGAGCAGCAGCTCCAGGGTGGGCCTGCGCTGCCCCGACTCCAGCCGGGAGAGGGTGCTGAGCGAGATCCCGGTCGTCTCGCTCACCTGGGAGAGTGTGGCGCCGCGCGCCTGGCGCAGGGTCCGCAGCCGGGGGCCCACACCGGTCAGAACGTTCTCGAGGTCGTCGTCGGCCATCCTTCTATTTGCCGTTCCGGCAAAGATGTTTGTCAAGCGGACGGTCCTGGGCGGAGGCTTGCCGCATGACGGAAGGAGAGACATGAACGGACATGACGGGCATTCCACGATCTCATTCGCCCGGGGCGCCGAGCGCCTCTACGACGTGGTGGTCGTCGGGGGCGGCGCCGCCGGGCTGAGCGGGGCGCTGACCCTGGCCCGGGCGCGCCGCTCGGTCCTGGTGGTCGACTCCGGGCGGCCGCGCAACGCCCCGGCCGCCGGTGTCCACGGCTATCTGGGGTTCGACGGCACACCGCCCCCGGAGCTGGCGGCCGCCGGACGCGCCGAGGTGCTGCGCTACGGGGGCGAGATCGCCCCGGGTACCGTCACGGCCGCCGAGCGCCTGCCCACCGGAGGCTTCCGCCTCTCCCTGGACGACGGTACCGCCGTGGCGGCGGGCCGGCTGCTGGTGGCCACGGGCCTGGTCGACGAGCTGCCCGGGGTGCCGGGGCTGGCGCGGCTGTGGGGACGCGATGTCCTGCACTGTCCGTACTGCCACGGCTGGGAGGTGCGCGACCGGACGATCGGTGTGCTGTCCACCGGGCCCGCGGCCGTCCGGCAGGCGCTGCTGTGGCGGCAGTGGAGCGCGGACGTGACCCTGTTCCGGCACACCGGCCCCGAGCCCGGCGACCGGGAGTACGAGCGGCTCGCCGCCCGCGGTGTCGCCGTCGTCGACGGCGAGGTGGCCGGCCTGGAGACAAACGGCGGCCGTCTCGCCGGGGTGCGTCTGGTGGGCGGGCGGACCGTGCCGTGCCGTGCGCTGGTGGTCGCCCCCCGGTTCGCCGCCCGTGCGGGCTTCCTGGCGGATCTGGGGCTGGAGACGGCCGGGCAGGTGAAGGGCGGCCACGTCGTCGGCGAGCACATCCCCGCCGACGCCACCGGTGCCACCGCCGTGCCCGGGGTGTGGGTGGCCGGAAACGCCACCGATCTGACGGGGCAGGTCGTCGGCTCCGCCGCCGCGGGCGTGAACGCGGCGGCGGCGATCAACGCCGATCTGGTCGAGGAGGAGACCGACCGGGCCGTCGCGGCCCGCGACGGCCTCGGAGGGAAGGTTCTGCGATGAGCGGTCACACGACGAACGGCGACGGCACGGACAGCGCCTCGCCCGGGGAGTTCTGGGACGACTTCTACGGTGCGGGCGAGCGGGTCTGGAGCGGCGAGCCCAACGCCGCCCTGGTCCGCGAGACGGCGGATCTGGCCCCGGGCAGCGCCCTGGACCTGGGATGCGGGGAGGGGGCCGACGCGGTCTGGCTCGCGCGGCAGGGCTGGCGCGTCACCGCGGTGGACGTCTCGCGGACCGCCCTGGAACGCGGAGCCGAGCGGGCGCGGCGGGCGGACGTCGCCGACCGGATCGACTGGCAGCGGCACGACCTGGCCGAGTCCTTCCCCCGCGGCGTCTTCGACCTGGTCTCCGCCCACTTCCTGCACGCCCCCTCCCCCGTCGAGCTGCCCCGGGAGCGGATCCTGCGCGATGCGGCGGCGGCCGTGTCGCCGGGCGGCGTCCTGCTGGTCGTCGGGCATGCCGGCCCTCCCCCGTGGGCGGCCGACCACGGCCACGACGACCACCCGCCTCTGCCCACGTCGGCGGAGGTCCTCGGCTCGCTCGGCCTCCCGGAGCGGGAGTGGGAGCCGCTGGTGAGCGGGGAGTACCGGCGTGAGGCGACCGGCCCCGAGGGGCAGCGGGCCGTCCTGGAGGACGCCGTGCTCAAACTGCGGCGGCTGCCCGGCTGATACCTCCGGACCGGGCCCGGAGACGGGACCGGGCCGGCCGGGAACGCCTGCGCGTTCCCGGCCGGCCCGTCGGTGCGCGGGGCCGCGCACCGGTTCCGGCACGTCAGACGAGACGGGCGTCCAGGGTGATGTTCTTGACGCCGGCCAGGGCCTGGCTGACCGGGCAGTTGGCCTTGGCCTCCTCGGCGGCCGTCTGGAAGTCCTCCTCGGACAGCCCCGGGACGGTGGCGCGAACGGTCAGCTTGATGGCGGTGATGCCCTCGCCCGGCTGGAAGGTGACGTCCGCCTGGGTGTCGACCTTCTCCACCGTGTGGCCCTTGCGCGCCAGGCCGCCCGAGAAGGCCATCGAGTAGCAGGAGGAGTGGGCCGCCGCGATCAGCTCCTCGGGGCTGGTCTTGCCACCGGGCTCCTCGGCACGGGCGGGCCAGCTCACCTGATAGGTGCCGATACCGGAGGACTCGAGGGCGACGTTGCCCTTGCCCTCGAGGAGGTTGCCTTCCCAGTGGGTCTTGGCGGTGCGGGTGGTGGCCATGACTGTCGCTCCTGACGGGTTGTGAGTGACAAGAAGATCTGCGGTGATCAGTTTATGCGGCAAGGCCGCTCCGGTCCGGCGAACCGGTCCGGGCCCGGCGCGTGCCGCGCCGGGGCCGGCGTCCACGGACCGCGCGGAACGGATAACCGATGGCCCGCGGTCCGGGGCGCCGGTAGCGTCTCTTCCCGCCCGGCGCGGCTGCACACCTGCCCGCCGTTCCCTCCGCCTCCCGCACGCACCGAAGGAATACCCGATGACAGGCCGGCCTCCGACGACCACCCTGTGGCGGCCCACCGGGCCGAAGGAGCTGGCGCTGGTGCGGGAGTCCCGGTGGCGCGCCTGGCCGCCCCGGCTGCCCGAACAGCCGGTCTTCTACCCGGTGCTGAACGAGGACTACGCGATCAGGATCGCCAGGGACTGGAACGTGAAGCACGACGGGGCGGGCTTCGTCACGCGGTTCGAGGTCGCAACCGGCTTCCTGTCCCGTTGTCCGGTGCGGCGGGCCGGCGGGGAGACCATCCTCGAGCTGTGGGTCCCGGCGGAGGAGCTCGACGACTTCAACGCACACATCGTCGGGCGGATCCGGGTGGTCCACGAGTTCCGCTGAGCCGCCGGGCACCCGCCACCGGGCACCCGCCACCGGGCGCCCCCGCGCTCCCGCCCGCGGGCCCCGCGCTAGGGTGCAGCGTGCTCCTGCGATCCCCTCACGGCTCCCTGGCCGGCGTACGCGTCCTGCACCACCGGGAGCAGGACGCTTCCTGGCCGATGCTGTTCTGGCGGCCCGAGTCCGGGCGGCGGATGATCAGCAGCGCACTGCTGGGCGGCGGGCTCGGCGAGCGCGGCTGGGTACTCAACGCCCAGGTGCCTCCGGGCTACGCGCGCCTGGACGCCGGACGGCACCTGGCCGAACTGGCCGGGCTGGCGGGCGCGGAGGGCCCCGGTGTGGGCCTGATGACCGCCGCCCGGGTGCTGGACCACTGCCTCGCGGTGGACGAGGGGGCCGAGGCCCTGGTCACGGCCGGGATCGGCGTACACGGCTGGGCCGCGGCTCCGGGCGCGGGCAGCGACGTACCGCTGCCCGCCGGCACCATCAACATCGTGGTCTCGGTGCCGGTCGCACTGTCGGACGCCGCCCTGGTCAACGCCGTGACCACGGCCACCGAGGCCAAGGTGCAGGCGCTGCGGGACGCCGGTGTGGACGCCTCGGGCACACCGACCGACGCGGTGTGCGTCGCCGCCGCGCCGCCTGTGCCGGGCCGTCCGACCGCCGTCGAGCCCTTCGCCGGCCCCCGCTCCCAGTGGGGCGCCCGCCTGGCCCGCGCCGTGCACCGGGCGACCTATCTGGCCTGCACCCGTACGGCGGTGGCTGACGGCTGACGGCCCGTCCGGCTCGCGGGTCCGCCCGGTTCACAGGTCCGCGCAGATCCCGCGCGCCCGCTCCAGGTCCTTCTTCGCCTGCGCGTCGAACTCGAAAGTCGAGAGAACCCGGTGGTACGACTTCCTGAGCGCCTCCGCCAGCGGCTCGTACCGCTCGTCGCCCGCGGCGGCCGAGGCGGAGAGGGCCTGTGCCGCTCCCCAGCGGTTGAGCGCCGCCTCGCCGGCCGGCCCCTTGTCCGTGTACCGCGACTCGTCGAAGCGGTCCAGGACGCCGCACGCCGCACGCGCGTCGGCCGCCGGGCCGCCCTCGCCGCCGCTTTCGCCGGTGAGAGCCCATGCGGCCCCGACGCCCGCGCCGCCGATCACCAGTCCGGCCGCCAGTGCGGCCAGGAGCGGGCCCGTGCGGCGGCGCGCGGGGGCCACCGGAGTTTCGAACGGTTGCTGCATGGGACCGAAGCGTAGCGGCGGGCCGCCGCGCCTCGGGAGGCGCCTCCCTCTGCGAACCGCCCCGCCCGGCGGCCGGGTTGCCCGGCCGCCGGGCCGCTCGCCCCCTTCCGGAGGTCAGGCCGCGCCGTGGAGGCGGTGGTGCGGTTCGCGCACCTCCCGCGCGAGGCCGGGCACCGGCCCCTCCACCGCGGCACCGGGTGCGATCTCCCCCACCGGCAGCGTCCGCACCGGCGGTGCGGGCACACCCAGTTCGTCCAGCCGGGAGGCCGGTTGCGCGGAGGAGCTCGCGTAGACGATGCGGCCCAGCCCGACCCAGGCGTGGGCCGCGGCGCACATCGGGCGGTGCTCCCCGGAGGTGTAGACGGTCGCCGCCGCCCGTTCCCGCGGTGTCATGTGGGCGGCGGCCCAGCGCGCCGGCTCGAACTCCGGGTGGCGGGTGCGGTCGCCGGGGGCGACCCGGTTGCGGTCCTCGGCCAGGACCGTCCCGTCCCCGCCGACGAGTACGGAGCCGAACGGTTCGTCGCCCGCCTCCAGCACCCCGGTCGCCAGTTCCAGGCAGCGGCGCAGATGGCGCAGCCCGGCGTCGTCCACCATGACGGCCTCCGCGGTGTGTGATCCCGCGGCTCGGATGCTACTGCGCCCTCACCGGCCGGGCTCGTCCGCGCCGCACCCCCTCCGGGGAGGGCGGGGGCTCGCGCCCCCGCCCGGCCGGGTCAGTACATGATCGCCTTGTAGGCGCTGAGCGCCTCGGGGACGGGCTGGTAGAAGGTGGTGCCGCCCCTGCGGCAGTCGCCGCTGCCGCCGGAGGTGATGCCCAGGGCCTTGGAGCCGTCGTAGAGCGGGCCGCCGGAATCGCCGGGCTCCGCGCAGACGTTCGTCTGGATCATGCCTCGGACGGTGCCGCTCCCGCTGTAGCGGACAGTGACGTTCAGGGCGGTGACGGTGCCGCTGTGGGTGCCGGTGGTGGATCCGGTGCGCTTGACCGACTGGCCCACGTAGGCGTCGGCCGGGGTGAAGCCGCCCGGGTGGCTCAGGGAGGTGTTGTCGTAGCGGACGAGGGCGTAGTCGTTGCCGGGGAAGCTCGACTTCACGGTCGGGCCGATGAGCGTGCGCTGGCCGGAGTCGGCGTACCAGGTCCCGACCACGTCGCCGCAGTGCCCGGCGGTGAGGAAGTGGTACGTGCCGCCGCTGAGGACGTTGAAGCCGAGCGAGCATCGGTAGCCGTTGCCGTAGATGGCGTCTCCGGCGGAGCCCAGCGGGGCGATGGTGCCCGGTGTCCGCTCGATCCTGATCGCGCCCGCGTCCGCGCCCGCGGCCTTCCGCAGGGCCGCGACGTCGGCGGGCGAGACGGTGCTGTCGGCGGTGACGACGACGTGTCCGGTCCGGTCGTCGGTGTGCCAGGCGATGCCGTCGACGTCCGTGTGGAGCACGGCATCGCTCACCCGGGAGAGCTCGGCCGCGCCGTAGGCGCGCGGGGCGGCCGCGGTGGCGCTCGGTGCGGTGGTCACGGCGGCGATGCCCAGGCCGATCGCGGCGGCCAGCAGCCGGGCGCGGCGGGCGGTGCTTCCGGTGGTGCTCCTCGTGGTGGTGCGCCTGGTCCTCACGTGGTCTCCTCCTCGTGGTGGGGAAGCCGGTGGGCGACGGCACGTGGGGGGTGTCGCGCGGCGCGCGGAGACGTGTCCACCGAGGGCCGTTGATGACGTGCACCTGACATCAACGGAATGAGTATCGGACCGTTGCGGTGTCCCGCACAAGACCGCCTTCCCGCCTCCTCGCGCCCGTCCGCCTCTCAGGTGCGCCGGGCCACGACCAGTCGGCAGCGGGGGCTGCCGTCCTCCCGCCGGCCGAGCTCCTCCAGCGGCAGCGTGCCCACCTCGAACCCCGCGTCGGCCAGCTCACGGCGCACCCCGGGGAGGGGGAAGGTTCGGTAGTACATGACGAACGGGGGACGCCACAGCGCGTTGCGCACCCGCATCGCCGCGTCGAAGCCCCACAGCGTCCAGTAGGCGCGCGACCCGACCCGGGGCGGCGCGCCGACGGGGAAGGCGAACAGGCCGCCGGGCCGGAGCGCCGCGCGCACCCCCGCGAACAGCCCGGGCCGCTCCCCGGGCAGGAAGTGCCCGAACGCCCCGAAGCTGACGGCCAGGTCGAAGGCCCCGGCGAAGGGCAGCCTCCGTACGTCGGCGCGCACCCAGCCGACCTCCGGCCCGCCCGGGGCCCCCGGGTGGGCGGAGCGGGCCTCGCCGAGCATGCCGGCGCTGAAGTCGACACCCACGGCACGCCGTTCGCACAGCCGCAGCAGGACGCCCGTCCCCGCGCCGGTCCCGCAGCACACGTCCAGGCCCTCTCCGAACGGCCCCAGCGGCTCGAGCGTGCGTGCGGTGGCCTCCAGCAGGCGGTCCGATGTCCTGAACGGCGTCAGGTCGAACTTCGGCGCGAGCAGGTCGTAGCCGCGCTCGACGGACGACAGCGCCTGCACGGCGAGTTCGGGGAGGGTCGGGCCCTGGGCCGTGAACATGTGACCACCGTAACGAACCGTGACGAGCGGGCGGGCCGGCTGCCGCGGAACAGTTCTCCGCCCCTGCCGGCGGGGGCTGCGACAGGGGCGGAGAGCTTTTCCGGCAGACGGCCTGCCGGGGCCGGCGGGGCGTCACATCTCGAAGACCACACGGGCCCTGACGTGGCCTGCGAGGATCTCCTCGACGCAGTCGTTGACGGCCTCCAGCGGGCGGGTCTCGTAGACCACCTTCGTGCGTCCGGCCGCGTGGAGGGCGAAGACCTCCGCGAGGTCCTGGCGGGTGCCGACGATCGAGCCGATGACGGAGGTGCCGTTCAGAACGGTGTCGAAGACCGGGATGCTCAGGGCGCCGCCCGCCGGGAGCGAGACGAGCACCAGCTTCCCGCCGCGCCGCAGGCCGCGCTGGAGCGCCTCCGTCGCCCGGTCGTCGACGGCGAGCGCGATGGCGGCGTGGGCTCCGCCGTGCTTGCGGAGCACCTCGGCCGGGTCCTCCTTGCGGGCGTCGATCAGGATTTCGGCGCCCAGTTCCCCGGCGAGGGAGAGCTTGTCGTCGGTGACGTCGACGGCCGCCACCGTGGCTCCGGCGATCTTCGCGTACTGGACGGCGAGGTGTCCCAGTCCGCCGATGCCGGAGACGGCCACCAGATCGGTCGGGCCCACCCCGGCCACCTTGACCGCCTTGTAGGTCGTCACGCCCGCGCAGGTCAGCGGGGCCGCCTCGCGGGGGTCGATGCCGTCGGGCACCGGCTGGGCGAAGTCGGCGTGGGCGAGCATCATCTCGGCGTGGCCGCCGTCGATGCCGTAGCCGGTGTTCTTCTGCCGCTCGCACAACGTCTCCCAGCCGGACAGGCAGTGCTCGCAGCGCCCGCAGGCCCAGCCGAGCCAGGGCACCGCCACCCGCTGGCCGACCGACAGATGGGTGACGTCGTCACCGAGCCGCTCGATGATGCCGACGCCCTCGTGGCCGGGGACGAAGGGCGGGTTCGGCTTGACCGGCCAGTCGCCGCGGGCGGCGTGGATGTCGGTGTGGCACAGACCCGACGCCTCGACGCGGATGCTGACCTGCGCGGAGCCGGGCCACGGATCGGGCCGGTCCTCGATGACCAGGGGTTCGCCGAGGGTTCGGACGACTGCTGCTCTCATGGCCTTGGCTCCTCGTGTCCGGTTCCGGCGTACCGGATTCCTGTTCTCAGTCCTCACTCTCCCTCCTCACGGGGGGCGGCGGCAGGTCCGACAGGAGCAGTCCGCGGGACCGAACGGCCCATTCCCCGGTGCCGTACGGCCCCGGCCGGAGCGGTGGTGCGGCACGGGCGGAGCGGCGGTGCGCGGCGCGGATTCAGGCGGGGCGCCGGCCTCCGTCCGCACCCAGGAGTGCGGTCAGGGCGCCGGGCAGGTCGTGCAGCGGGGCCGCGGCGCCGGGGACGTCCGGAGGCCAGCCCGGTCCGGCCGGGTGGACGGGGACGGGGACGGGGACCGTCTCCAGCGCGGTCCGCAGCCAGGAGAGGTCGGCCGTCGCGGGAGAGCGGGCCCACAGCACCACCGCGCCGGGGCGGGCACGGACGAGGGCGTCGGTCAGGGCGGGGAGGGGCAGGTCGCCGGCCAGGACGACGGCACGGCCCCCTTCGGCCAGAGCGGCGGCCAGGGCCGTCAGCGGCAGCGTGTGGTGCTCGGCCGGCGCGGCGGCCAGGAGCACGGGGCCGGAGGCGCCGGAGGCTGAGGCGCCGGGGGCCGGCGGGAGCGCGACGGCGCTGTCCTGGGCGTGACGGCGCAGGGCGCTCTCGACGATGCCGCTGGTGACGTGCTCCACCTCGACGCCGCGGCCGGTCTCCTCCCAGTGGTCGCCGATGGCGACGAGGGCGGGCGCGAGCACGGTCGTCCAGGCGCCGGCGGCCCCGAGCCGGGCCAGCGCGGCCGACACCGCCGCCTGGACGGCCGCGGTGTCCAGCGCGTGCATGGCCTCGGTCAACTCGCCCGCCCCCGCTTCCGCTTCCGCGTCCGGCGGGCCGGCCGCGGCCACCGCGCGGGCCGCGTCGGCGGCGGGTACGCCACGGCGGACGAGCGTACGCATGCGTTCCAGCCGCTCCAGGTCCCGCGCGGAGTAGCGGCGGTGTCCGCCGGGGGTCCGTCCGGAGGGGGCGAGGCCGTAGCGGCGCTCCCAGGCGCGGAGGGCGGCGGTGCTCATCTCCAGGCGCTCGGCCACCACACCCACCGGCAGCAGGATCTGGTCCACCTCCTGCCCGAAGGCCGGACGCGCGGCGGCGCGGTGGGGGCGAGCGGAAGGCATGGCGTCATCGTCCGCCCAGGTCGGATCGGGCGCAAGTCACCGGCTGTACAAGTTGTGCACAACTTTGTTTGCCTCCGCCGGACATGGGCACCCGCGAAGCGACGAGCCGCCCCGAACGGCCCGTCGCGCCTTGGAGGGGGCATTCACACGTGCGTCCGCACCGCACTCCTCCCCGTCGCCCATCCGCGCCGCGCGATGCCTCCGCTTCACCCGTCCAGAGCGCCCGTACTGAGAGCATTGTCTTCAATGTTCGGGTGTGAAAACTTCTGTCCGTATGTGCGCCGGGCGTCTCGGCCCCGCGCCGGGAAGGAGCCGCGATGCGGCACCAGGCCACCGACCTGGCCCTCGCCCCTGCCAGCCCCGCACCCGCACATCCCGTGTCGGCCGCCCTGGGAGGAGAGCAGACCGTCCGGGCCGCACCCCGCCCGCCGCACCGTCCGGACGAGGTCCGCGCGGAACATCCCGCGGGCCGCCGTACGGACCGCGCCCCCCTCTCCGGGGACCCCGACCGTGACATCACGGCCGCCGTCGACGCCGTGCTCACCGACCATCTGACGCTGCGCCGGGCCGAGGCGCGGCGGATCAGCGACCGGTTCACCGCCGATGTCGCCGACTGCCTGATCGATCTGGTGCGGCGCGGCGGCAAGCGGCTGCGCCCGGCGTTCCTGTGGTGGGGCTGGCGGGCGGGTGGCGGTACGCCGGAGCACGCCGACGCGGAGGCGGTGCTGCACGCGGCCGCCGCGCTGGAGCTGATCCAGGCCTGTGCGCTGGTGCACGACGACCTGATGGACGACTCACCCCTGCGCCGCGGGGCGCCCGCCGCCCATGTGGCCCTCGCCCGCCGGCACCGTGCCCAGGGCCTGCGCGGGGACGCGGACGTGTTCGGGGCGTCCGCCGCCCTTCTGACGGGTGATCTGGCCCTGGTCTGGGCGGAGGACCTGTGGGACGCGGCGTCCCCTTGCGAGGAGGCCCGGCGGCGGGCCCGTCCCGTCTGGCGTGCGATGCGCACCGAGATGGTGGCCGGGCAGTACCTGGACCTGTACGGGCAGGCGGCCGGCGCGCCCTCCCCCTCCTCCTCCCTGCGCATCGCCCGTCTCAAGAGCGGGCTGTACACCGTGGAGCGCCCGCTGCACCTGGGGGCGGCGCTGGCCGGCGCGGACGCGCGCACCACCTCGGCGCTGCGACGGGCCGGGCGGTGCGCCGGGGTGGCGTTCCAGCTGCGCGACGACCTCCTGGGCGTCTTCGGGGACCCGGCTCGTACGGGGAAGCCCGCGGGCGACGACGTGCGGCAGGGCAAACCCACCCACCTGATGGCCCTGGGGCTGCGCCTGGCCCGCGTCCGCGGCCGGCGCGCGGACCGGGAACTGCTGGAGCGGGCGCTCGGCGACCCCGCGCTGACCGAGGGGGAACTGGACCGGGTGCGCGCCGTGCTGACCGGGCTGGGGGCCCGTGAGGCCGTGGAGCGGCGCGTCGGCGGCCTGGCCGGCGAGGCGCTGGCCGCGCTGGAGGAGGCCGCGCTCGACGGGGTTCCGGCCCGGAAGCTTTCGGCGCTGCTCTACGCCGTCCTGGGCGAACCGGACGCCGGCCGCCACCACCCGGGCGGCGCCCACCGCGACGCCGCCGCCCTCCCCACCCGCTGAACACCTGCCGAAGGAATCCGGATGAGAAGACTGCACGGGCCGGGCGACCACGTCGTCATCGTCGGGGCGGGGCTGGCCGGGCTGTCCGCCGCACTGCACCTGCTGGGCGCCGGGCGCTCGGTCACCGTCGTCGAGCGGGGGGACGGGCCGGGCGGCCGGGCCGGCCGCGAGGAGTGGGCGGGCTACCGCGTCGACACCGGTCCCACCGTGCTGACCATGCCCGACCTGGTCGACGAGGCCATGGCCGCGGTGGGCGCCAGGCTCTCCGACCACGTCGAGCTGATCGGCCTCCACCCCGCCTACCGCGCCCGTTTCGCCGATGGCGCCTGCCTGGACGTGCACACCGACCCGCACGCCATGGAGGCCGAGATCGCCCGAGTGGCCGGCCCGAAGGAGGCGGCCGGGTACCGTCGGCTGCGCGACTGGCTGGAGCGGCTGTACCGGGTGCAGATGCGCTCGTTCATCGACGCCAACTTCGACTCGCCGCTGGGGCTGCTGGGCGCCGACCTGGCCAGACTGGCCGCGCTCGGCGGATTCGGCACCTGGCACGGGCGCGTCGCGCGCTTCCTGGAGGACGAGCGGCTGCGCCGTGTGTTCTCCTTCCAGGCGCTGTACGCCGGGGTGCCGCCCACCCGGGCGCTGGCCGCGTACGCCGTCATCGCCTACATGGACACCGTCGCCGGTGTGTGGTTCCCGCGCGGCGGCATGCACGCCGTCCCCCGGGCCATGGCCGACGCCGCGGCCCGTGCCGGGGCCCGCTTCGTCCACGGCGCCGAGGTGACACAGCTGGAGCGCTCGCCGGGCGGGCGCGCCGCGGCGGTGCGCACCGCGGGCGGGGAGCGGATCGCCTGCGACGCGGTGGTGCTCACCTGCGACCTGCCGATCGCCCACCGCCTGCTGGGCGGCGCGCCGCGCCGCCCGGTTCCGCTGCGGTACGCGCCCTCGGCGGTCGTCCTGCACGCGGGCGGCGACCGCACCTGGCCCGAACTGGCGCACCACACGCTGTCGTTCGGCTCCGCCTGGGGGTCGACGTTCCGGCAGCTCACCCGGACCGGCGAGCTGATGAGCGACCCCTCACTGCTGATCACCCGGCCCACCGCCACCGATCCCGCGCTGGCCCCGGAGGGCAGGCACCTGCACTACGTGCTGGCCCCCTGCCCCAACCTGGTCACCGGCCCCCGCGACTGGGACCGGGTCGGCCCCCGCTACCGCGACGAGCTGGTCGCCGAGCTGGAGCGCCGCGGGCTGGACGGCTTCGGCGACGCGATCGAGGCCGAGCACCTGGTCACCCCGGCAGACTGGGCCCGGCAGGGGCATGCGGCCGGCACCCCGTTCTCCGCCGCGCACACCTTCGCCCAGACGGGCCCGTTCCGGCCGCGGAACCTGCCGCGCGGCTGGGAGAACGTGGTCCTGGCCGGCTGCGGCACCACCCCCGGCGTGGGCGTGCCGACGGTGGTGGTCTCCGGCAAGCTCGCCGCCGCCCGCATCACCGCCGGAACCGGCCGCCCGCGCCCGCCGCGGCGCACACCGCAGACGCCGGCCGGTACCGGCGCGGCCGAGGGGGCGGTCGTATGACGGCACGCGAGCTGGACGCGGCCGGCGTCCACGACCCGGCGCTGCGCGCGGCCTACACCCGCTGCCGCGAGCTGAACGCCCGCCACGGCAGGACGTACTTCCTGGCCACCCGGCTGCTCACCCCCCGCCAGCGCCCGGCCGTCCACGCCCTGTACGGCTTCGCGCGCTGGGCGGACGACATCGTCGACGACCTCGATCCCGCCCTCACCCCCGAGCAGCGCGCCCGGGCGCTGGCGGAGCTGGACGAGGAGCTGTCGGCGGCCCTGCGCACCGGGCGCGGCGGGCACCCGGTGATCGCGGCGCTGGCCGACACCGCCGCCCGCTACGCCATCGACCCGGCGCACTTCACCGACTTCATGCGCTCGATGGCCATGGACCTGCACGTCACCGAGTACCCCACCCTCGACGATCTGCGGGTGTACACGCACGGCTCGGCGGCCGTGATCGGCCTCCAGGTGCTGCCGGTGCTGGACACGGTCGTGCCGCGTGAGGAGGCCGCCCCGCACGCCGCGGCGCTCGGGGTGGCCTTCCAGCTCACCAACTTCCTGCGGGACGTGGGCGAGGACCTGGACCGCGGCCGGATCTACCTGCCGCTGGACCGGCTGGCCGCCCACGGCGTCGACCGCGACCTGCTGCTGTGGTGCCGCCGGTCCGGGCGCACCGACGCCCGGGTGCGGGCCGCGCTGCGGGAGCTGTGCGGGACCACCCGGGGGGTCTACCGGGAGGCCGAGCCGGGCATCGCCATGCTGCACCCGGTCTCGCGGCCCTGCGTGCGCGCCGCGTTCGTGCTCTACCGCGCCATCCTGGACCGGATCGAGGCGGCCGGGTACGCGGTGCTCCACCGGCGTGCGGTGGTCCCCCGCCGCCGGCGGGCCGCCGTGGCGCTGGGCGGCCTGGCCGGCGTCGCCGCCTCGCGTGCCCGCGGCGCCCTGACCGGTGACCTGCCGCGGGTGCCCGGCCGCCCACCGGCCCCGGCGGAGGAATCGGCGGAGAGAGCAGAGGAAGCCCCGCGGACCCGCCGGCGGGACGCGCAGCGAGGAGGAGTGCTGTCTTGACCAAGCGCCGTGTCGGGGGTTCGACCGGTTGGCGCAGCCCCCTGCGACTGATGTCCGACCCCGGCTGGAGCCGCCAGGAGCCGACGTGGCGGGCGGCCCGGCCCCGGATCATCGCCGACGCCCTGAAGCGGGCCTCGGCCCGTCCCTCGGGCAACTGGTACGTGGTGGCGGCCGGTCGCGAGATCCGCCCGGGCCGCCCCTTCGGCAGGACGGTCGCCGGGGTGGAACTGGTGCTCTGGCGCACGGAGTCCGGGCGCCTGGCGGCCGGTCCGGGCGCCTGCCCGCACCTGGGCGCGCCGCTGTGCGACAGCGTGGTGGAGTCCGGGCGCCTGATCTGCCACTGGCACGGTCTGGGCCTGACCGGGCGGGGCATGCCCGGCTGGGAGCCCTACCCCGTGTACGACGACGGGGTGCTGGTGTGGGTGCGGCTGGACTCGGTGGGCGGCGAGGAGCCGCTGGAGCGGCCCTGCCTGCCGCGGCGTCCCGACCCGGCCGCCTCGGTGGACGCGGTGACGACCCTGGTGGGCGCCTGCGAGCCGGAGGACGTCATCGCCAACCGGCTCGACCCCTGGCACGGGGCGTGGTTCCATCCGTACGCCTTCACCCGGCTGACGGTGGTGGAGGAGCCGGACCCGGCCGTCAACGGCGACCGTTTCCTGGTCGACGTGGCCTACCGCGTCGGTCCCCGGGCGGGCGTGCCGGTGCGGGCCGCGTTCAGCGCACCGGAACCGCGCACGCTGGTGATGCACATCGTCGACGGCGAGGGCGAGACGTCGGCGGTGGAGACCCATGCCACACCGCTCACCGCCCCGGGGGACCCGGACCCGCGCACCGCCGTGATCGAGGCCGTGCTGGCCACCTCCGGCCGGCCGGGCTTCGCCGTGGCGCGGGCCGCCGCGCCACTGCTGCGGCCGCTGATGCGGCGGGCCGCGGCCCGGCTGTGGCGCGACGACCTGGCGTACGCCGAACGCCGCCGGCTGCTGCGCGGCCAGGGCCGTTTCCCGGGGGCGCTGTGAGGGCCGCCGGGGCGGCGGCCCTCACAGCGGGTTCCGGGCCGGGTTCCGGGCCGGGCTCCGCACCCGGATCAGCGCGGGGCGCGGGCGAGGAAGGTGTGGAGGATGCCGTACTCCCAGCCCGGCAGCGGCACCGTGCGGACGAGTTCGAAGCCCGCCGCCGTCAGCCGCTCCGCCAGTTCCGGCGCGGTGTCGAACTCCAGGACACTGCGCCACAGATGGCGGTACAGGTCCGCACCGCCCGGGCCGAGGGAGCCCGCGGGGATGATCACCGAGCGGCACACGGCCGTCCAGACCAGGCGGTGCCGCACCGCGCCGGACAGCGCGTACTCGTGGACGGCCAGCCGCCCGCCGGGGCGCAGCAGGCCCCGCAGCCCGGTCAGCACCTTGTCGGGGTCGGTCAGGTTGCGCACCAGATAGGCGGCGAACACCGCGTCGAACGGCCCGCTCACCCCCGCCCGCTCCAGTTCCTCGGCGGGCGTGTGGACGAAGGTGACGTTCCCGGGCCATTTCTTGGCCTCGGCCCGCTCCAGCATCCCGGCCGAGGCGTCCACCGCGGTGATCTCGGCGCGGGGTGCGACGGCCAGCAGGGCCGCGGTGGAGGCGCCGGTCCCGCAGCCGAGGTCGAGTACGCGCAGGCCCTCGCCGCCGTTCGGCAGGGCCAGCCTGCGGGCGGAGCGGCGCAACTGCCGGTGGTAGCCGGGGTTCGCGCCGGTCAGGCGGTCGTAGGCGGTGGAGGCGCCGTCGAACGCCTCGGTCAGCGCGCCGTCCTGCAGGAGGGTCATCGTGTCCGTCCTTCCGCCCGTACGGGCCCGGGGTGTGCGGTGATGGCCGCACGCCTACCCGGCATGCGGCGCCGGGAACGCGCCGGGAGGAGTGCGGGAAGGATCGCCGGGGGCGCCGTCGGGGGGAGGGAGCGCGGATGAGCCGCCCGGGGACCACCGCGGGCCCGGTCGCGCACACGGGGGCGGACGCGGACGTGGTCGTGGTCGGCGCGGGAGCCGCGGGGCTGTCGCTGGTCCGCCACCTCCTCGACGTCTCCTCCCCCTCCGCTCTCTCGGTCGCGGTGGTGGAGCCGCCGCCTGGTCCTGTCCGCAGTCCCGAGCGCACCTGGTGCTTCTGGGAGGAGGAGGGGGCGGGAGCCGGAAGGCCCGGCGCCGGGCTCGGCGCGCCCGTCACCGCGTCCTGGCGGCGGCTGCTGGTGCGGGGTCCCGGTGGGGAGACCCTGGGCGGTGACAGCCCCCGGCGCTATCTGATGGTCCGCTCCGCGGACTTCATCCGTGCGATGGACGCCCGTCTGGCCGCCGTCGGCGCCGTCACCCGTGTCACCGGCACCGTCACCGCCGTCGGGGACGTGCCGCACGGCGCGCGGGTGAGCGGCACGGACGCCGATGGGCGGCCCTTCGCGCTCACCGGCCGCTGGGTGTTCGACTCGCGTCCGCCGCGGGTCCTGCCGCCCGCCCACACCACCTTGCTGCAGCACTTCCGGGGCTGGTTCGTGCGTACCGCCGAGGACCGCTTCGACCCGGGCACGGCGGAGCTGATGGACCTGCGCACCCCGCAGCCGCGGCGTGGGCTGTCCTTCGCCTACGTCCTGCCCCTCACCCCGCGCGAGGCCCTGGTGGAATACACCGAGTTCTCCCCCTCGCCCCTGAGCGTCCGGGAGTACGAGGCCGCGCTGCGGCACTACACCGAACGCGTCCGCCCGCTGGGCGAGTTCACCGTCACCGGAGCCGAGCAGGGTGTCATCCCCATGACCGACGGGCGCTTCGCGCGCCGGGCCGGGCGCTCGGTGTTCCGCATCGGCACGGCGGGCGGCGCCACCCGTCCCTCGACCGGCTACACCTTCGCCACCGTCCAGCGTCAGAGCGCACAGGTGGCCGCGGCACTCGCGGCCGGGCGCGCCCCTGTGCCGCCCCGGCCGCACGCCCGCCGCCATCTGGCCATGGACGCCGCGCTGCTGCGCGCCCTGGCCACCGGCCGGGTGGACGGCGCGGACTTCTTCGCCCGCCTCTTCCGCCGCAACCGGCTGGACAGCGTGCTGCGCTTCCTCGACGGCCGATCCGCGTTCCACGAGGAGGTCGCGATCGGTCTGCGCTCCCCCATATGGCCGATGGCGCGCTCCCTGGCCGAACTTCCCCTCCTGCCGCGCCGGCCGTCCGCCGCCGTGCCGCGGCCCGGTGATCCCCACCAGCGAAAGGCCTGCTGATGACAGACCCGAGAATTCCGTTCCCGTACCCGCTCGCGGGCCAGGGCCGCACCCGGCTCGCCCGCGACCGCTACGCCGTGCACCGGCCGGCGCCCGCCGGGGCGGCCCGCGTCGGCGACCGCGAGGTGCGTGCCGCGGTGGTGGGCGGCGGCATCGCCGGGCTCACCGCCGCCACCGCGCTGGCCGAACGCGGTGTGGCCGTGGACCTGCTGGAACGCGGGGAGGTGCTGGGCGGGCGCGTCGGGGGCTGGTCCACGAAGCTGGCCGACGGCACGTCCGTCACCATGAGCCGCGGCTTCCACGCCTTCTTCCGGCAGTACTACAACCTGCGCAATCTGCTGCGGCGTATCGACCCGGCCCTGTCGATGCTCACCCCGCTGCCGGACTATCCGCTGTGGCACAGCGGCGGAGCGCGGGACAGCTTCGCGCGGGTGCCCCGCACCCCGCCGTGGAGCGTGCTGGGCTTCACCGCCCTCAGCCCGACCTTCACCCCCGCGGGACTGGCGGGCATGAACCCCCGTGCGGCGCTGTCCCTGCTCGACGTGCGGGTGCCGGAGGTCCACGAGCGGCTGGACGGCGTGAGCGCCGCGGAGTTCCTGGACTCCGTCAACTTCCCCGAACCCGCCCGGCACCTGGCCTTCGAGGTGTTCTCCCGCAGTTTCTTCGCCGATCCGCGCCGGTTGTCGGCGGCCGAACTGGTGCTGATGTTCCACATCTACTTCCTGGGCTCGGCCGAGGGGCTGCTCTTCGACGTCCCTGACGGCCCCTTCCCCGCCGTTTTGTGGGATCCGCTGGCCGCCCGGCTGGAGCGGCTGGGGGCGCGGGTGCGCACCGGCACCGCCGTGGAACTGGTGCGACCCGAGCGGGACGGCTTCACCGTGGTGACGGCCGGGGGCCGGGGACCGGGGGCGGAGCGGGGCGAGCGTTACGACGCGGTCGTCCTGGCCGTGGACGGCGCGGGCCTGCGCGCCCTGGTCGACAACTCCCCGCAGCTGGGCGGTCCCGGCTGGCGGGCGTCGGTCGGGCGGCTGCGCGAGGCCCCGCCCTTCCTGGTCTCCCGATACTGGCTGGGCCGGCCCGTGGCCGCCGACCGGCCGGGTTTCCTGGGCACCAGCGGCTACGGCCCACTGGACAACGTCAGCGTCCTGAACCGGTGGGAGGGCGAGGCCGCCCGCTGGGCCGCTCGGACGGGCGGCAGCGTGGTGGAGCTGCACGCCTACGCCGTCGATCCCGGCGCGGACCGGGCAGCCGTCCAGCGGGCTGCCCTGGCCGAGCTGGCCCGCGTCTACCCGGAGACGGCCGATGCCCCGGTCGTCGACGAGCGGCACGAGTGGCGGCAGGACTGCCCGCTGTTCGCCACCGGCACCTGGCGGGACCGGCCGGGGGTGCGCACCGGCCACCCCCGGCTGGTGCTCGCCGGTGACCTGGTGCGCACCACGCTGCCGGTGGCGCTGATGGAGCGGGCGGCCACCACCGGTTTCGAGGCCGCCAACGCGCTGCTGGCCACCTGGGGGGTGCGCGGTCATCCGCTGCTGACGGTGCCGCGCCGGGGCCGCTCGGCGCCGCTGCGGCTGCTGGCCTCGGCACTCGGCGGCTGAGAGGCAGCCCCGGCGGCCGAGGGGTGGTCAGAAGGCGGGAGCGGTCAGAAGACGGGGAACGGCAGGGCTCCGGCGGCGGCCGGCAGGGCGCGCTCGTGCTCCAGCAGCGTCCGCTTGCGCTCCACTCCCCCGCCGTAACCGGTCAGGGCGCCGTCGGCTCCGACGACACGGTGGCAGGGCACGATGACGCCGACCGGGTTCCTTCCGTTGGCGAGGCCGACGGCGCGGGAGGCCGTCGGCCTGCCGATGTGCCCGGCGAGCCGGCCGTAGGTCCAGGTCCGTCCGTGGGGGATCTCGCGCAGCGCGGCCCAGACACGTCGCTGGAACGGTGTTCCGTACAGCCTCAGCGGCAGGTCGAAGGTCTCGCGGCGCCCGGCGAAGTACTCCTCCAGCTGCCGGGCCGTCCCGGCGAGCGGCAGCCCGTCAGGCTCCGGCAGCCGCTCACCGAAGACCGACTCGTCGGGCCGGTACCGCTGGGCCTCCATGTAGAGGCCGATCAGATGCTCCTCCTCGGCGACCAGGGTGAGCGGGCCGCAGGGGCTGTCGACGACGGTGTGCGCGCGCCTTCCGGGCGCCCGGGGCACTGCGGGCACGTGCTGGGTCTCCTCTCGGCCGCGGTCCGGACGGGACCGGTCCGCTCCGCACCAGCATGGCCCGCCGCCCGCCCCCGGACCGGCGGTTTCCGGACGCCTACCCCCGGGCGGGGCGGGGTGCGGTCGCCGCCGGGCACCGTCAGAGGGCACCGGGCCGCTGCTCCGGCTCCCCCGGCTGTCCCGGGGTCTCCTGCTCGGGCGGTGCGGTGAGGTACTCCAGGGTGCCGGTGATCTCCAGGAACCGTTCCAGGAAGGAAGGGCGGTTGTCGAGGTGGAGGCGGGTGCCGTGGACACCGGCGAGGCGGTGGATGAGCAGCAGTCCGGAAAGTCCCGTGGAGTCGCAGGTGCTCAGCGCGGCGAAGTCGAGGTGGAGGTCGTCCGGCGCCGGCCGGCCGCCGAGGTGCAGACGTACGGCCCCGACCAGTTCCTCGGTGGTCTCGTAGTCGAGGTCGCCGGTGACGCGGAGCCGGGCGGTACCGGGGCCGGTCTCGGCCGCGAGTGCGAAGGAGGGGCGGTGCATGGGTGTCATTCGGGCTTTCCGTGGCCGGTGGTGTCGGAGGTGGGGGCAGGGGCGGGGGCGGTGCACGCGCCGAGGGCCCGGTGTGCCTGTTCCAGCAGGCGGGTCGCGCGGGGGAAGTCCTTCAACCGACCGGCCAGCAGGTCCAGCGCGGGGCGAAGGGAGTGGGCGGGGACCTTGCGGGCGGTGAGGATCTGCGCGGTCCAGGTGATGAAGCCGGTGAACAGCTCCTCGTCGTCGACGTAGAGGGCGGTGGACAGGAAGTCGACGATGTGGGCGATGTCCTCGGCGGTGTGCTGCCGCTGGCGTTCGGTGTACTCGCGCATGGCCGGGAACCGCTCCTCCAGCCCGGCCATGGTCTCCCCCACCAGCCGGGGGGCGGTGCGCGAGATCATCGTGTACTCCTGGTCGGCCAGGTGGGGCAGGTCGTCGACCGGGTGGTGCGCGGAACGCGGGCCGGGCAGCAGCGGCGCCTCCCCGCCCAGCCTGTCGGCGGCGGCGCGGGCGTCCGGGGCCCAGGCGTCGGCGCCCAGCAGGCGTGCGTAGCGTCCGTCGGGGCCGAAGGCCGCGCCGCCGGCCAGCACCGGGGTGCCGGCCGCCTGGCAGGCGGTGATCGCGGCGTGGGCGGTGGGCAGGCGGGTGGGAATGGAGGAGGACAGCGCGACGGCGCAGGGCCCCGTGCGGTGCAGGTGCGCTATCAGGTGCGGGACGGGGACCTGGGCGCCGAGGAAGTCGACCTGCCAGCCGCGCAGCGACAGCACCTCGGCGAGCAGCCGGGCGGGCAGGGCGTGCCACTCGCCGTCCACACAGGCGACCGTGACGCGGCCCGCACCGGCGCCGGGGCGGGCCGCGCCGCGCACCCGGTGGGCGAGTGCGGCGATGATCCGGTCGTTGATGGCGGTGGCGGCGTGCTCCTGCGCCACGGTGATGCGGTCGGCGGCCCACTCGGTGCCCACCTTCCGCTGGACGGGCGCGATGACGTCCAGCAGTACCGCCTCCGGTTCCGTGCCGGCGTCCAGCGCGGCGAAGACGGCCTCGGAGGCCGCGTACTCGTCGCCCTCGCGGACGGCGTCCCACAGTCTCTCCCGTGCCGCGCACGGATCGGCCGCGGAGTCCGCGGCGGTGGAGGCGTGGTCTGTGTGGATGGTCATGCCGTGTACCTGCCCCGGGTGTGGCCGTCCACCGCGCTGAGGTGCACGGTGCGCGGCGCGGTGATGGCGACGACGGCCATGTCGTCGTGGCTTCTTCCGGCGACCCACTGGCCGGCGAGCATCTGGACGCGTTCGACCACCGCCTCCGCCGGCATGGCCGCGCACTCTCCGAGCGCGTCCTTCAGCCGCCGCTCCCCGAACATCTCGCCGCCCAGGGGACCGCCGCGGGCCTCGGTGATGCCGTCGGTGTACAGCAGGCACGTCTCGCCCGGCGCGAGCTCGACCGTGGCCGTGCGCGCCCGGATCCTCGGCAGCACGCCGATCAGGGATCCGCGCGTGTCGGCCTCCTCCACCTTCCCGTCGGCGCGCACGATCAGCGGCGGAGGGTGGCCGGCGCTGGTCAGCCTGAGTCTGATGTGGTTCTCCACGCGGGCGGCGGAGGCCAGTACGAGGGTGGCGAAGCGGGTGTGGTGCGAGCTGACCAGCGCGCCGTTGAGCAGGCCGAGCATGCGCGGATGGTCGTCGGCCATCGGCAGCAGCGCGTGCAGCGTGTTGCGGATCTTCCCGGTCAGGACGGCCGCCTCCAGCCCCTTGCCGCACACGTCGCCCAGGACGATCAGGGACTCCTCGTCCGGCCCGGCCGCGGGGTGGAGGTCGTAGAAGTCGCCGCCGACCCACTCCTTGAGCTCCGAGGCGCGGTAGCCGCCGGCGAACTCGACTCCGTGCACCCGGCGCAGCTTCGGCGGGAACAGCTCACGCATCAGCGTTTCGGTGATGGCGGCCTGCTCGGCGTACAGGCGGGCGGCCGACAGCGCGGCTCCGGCCCGGGCGGCGAACAGCCTCGCGAAGATCTCCTCGCTCCGGCTGAACGCGGTGTGGCCGGTGCGGCGCAGCAGGACCAGGGCCCCGGCCGGTACGCCGTGGCCGGGCAGGGGTGTGACCACCACCGAGCCCGCCGGTCCGTCGAACCGGGGCGGCACGACCCAGTCGGGCAGCAGCGCGGGGTCGATCCAGCGCGAGGGCGCGGGCGGGAACCCCTGGAGCGCCTCGCTCAGGCCCGGCACCGTCTCCGGGTCCGCCTCGACCGTGCCGTGCACCGGGCCGTCGGGGGCGCTGTATGTGACCGGCAGTCTGCGTCCGGCCGCCGGGGCGATCAGCACGGCCGCGTCCGCCAGGTGCCGCACGGCCAGGCGCACGGTCGCCTCCATGCACCGCTCGACGTTCAGGGTGCCCGAGAGGGTCTCGGACACCTCCGCGAGAAAGGCGGTGCGTTCCCGCTCGCCGCGCAGGGCGTCCTCGGCCAGGCGCAGTTCGGTGTCGTCGAGCAGCCACCACACCACGACGCCGTTCCCGCCCCGGGCCGGATGCGCCCGCAGGATCCGCCCGCCGGCCTCGCCCCCGGGCGGCTCGCCCGGACCGGAGAGCGGGCTGGGGGAGGCGGTCAGGCGCCGGTGGGCGTCGGCCAGCCAGTGCGGCACCGCCTCCTCCAGCCGTGCGCCGGGCACCGCCTGCGGAAGCAGCCCGGTGGCGACCGTGTTGGCCCCCACCACCACGCCGGACGGATCCACCGCCACCACCGCGCAGGGCGCGTCGTCCCACGCGGCACCGGTTCCGGTGCCGCGCGGCCGGGCAGATGAGTCCTCGGAGATCGTCACAAGCGGGGGTCCGCGTACCGCGGGCCCCACCACCTTTCTGCTGGATGAACGCTGAACGGAACGCCGGGCAGGACGCCGAACAGAGAATTGCCCTCCGGCAACCTTCCCCCGGATGCCGCGATCAAGGCAACCGCGATGCCCGCAGGTGCTCCGTCTTTCCGGGCGGACCGGTCCGCCCGGAAAGACGGAGCACCTGCGGGAGAGCGCCTCGTGCACGTCTCCCGCCTGCCCCATGAGAACAATCGGCGAGGTGGGTTACGGGGGGAAAACGAGGATTTCGGAGGGATCGTGATAAACATCACCGCCCCGGCTCCGTCCCGCGTCCGCCTCGCCGCCGAAGCGGGGCCGGGGGGCGGCCACCCGCGAGTGCGCGCGTACGGCGCCACGCGAGGACGCCACGCCTGAATGAATAATGTCTCCTATGTCTTTTTCGCGGCGGTCCACGGAGAGCACGGAACTCAGCGGGCTGCCCCTGGAGGTGTTCGACCCGGCTCCGGTCGGGGTCCTGGTCTGCCGCGGGCCCCGGCACGTCCTGACCTACATGAACGCCGCCTACCGCGCGATCTTCGGGGACCGGCCGCTGGGAGCGCCGGTGCGGCGGGCGTTCGCCGATCTGGAGCAGCGCGGCTATCTCGATCTGCTCGATCCGGTGCTCCGCGACGGGGAACCGGTGAGGGTCTCCGCCGCGCCCGTCACCGTCCGCTGCGCCCACGGCGAGGTCGAGCGGCGGTACTTCTCGTTCAGCATCTCCAGGATCGCCCCGGCCGGGGAGGAGCCCGGGGTCCTCGTCGTCGCCGCCGAGGTGACCGCCGAGGTCACCGCGGCCGAGCACGCCCGAACGCTCGCCGAGGAACGGCGCCGGACGCTGCTGCGCTACGAGAACCTGGTGGCCACGAGCACCGAGAAGGTGTGGATGGCGGACCCCGGCGGGCTCCTCGTCGAGGGGAGCGACGGATGGGAGCGTGCGACGGGGCGCCCCTGGGAGGAGCTGCGCGGTACCGGATGGCTCGGCACCGCCCACCCCGACGACCGCGCGGCCCTGGCGAAGGCATGGTCCCGGGCCGTCAGGGAGGTGCCCGAGCGGTTCTAGCACACCTACCGGCTGCGGTACGCCGACGGGACCTACCGGCACTGCCTGCTGCGCGCCGTGCCGGTGCGCGACGGCGGGGGCGTGCTGGAGTGGATGGCCGCCTGTGTCGACATCGAGGAACAGTGGCGGCGGGAGCTGCGCGACTCCCTCCTCGGCCGTGCCGCCGCGGCGGTGACGGAGTCGGAGAACGCGCCGGACGCCTTCGCCGCCCTGAGCCGCGTGATCGTTCCCTCCCTGGCCGACGAGTGCGGCATCTACCTGCTGCCCGAGTCGGCCGGGCAGCCTCCCGGGGACGGCCGCCTGACCGTGGAGCGGGTCGCGGCCACCGCGCGCGAGGGGCTGCCCGCGGGCCTGCCCCCGCGACGCGAGGAGCGCGTCGGCCCCGGGCATCTGCTCGCCCGCGCCGTCCGCGAGCGGCGCGACGTCCACCGGTCCTTCGCCCCGGGCGCCGTACCGGCGGACGTCGCGCCGCCGGGGGTGCGGTCCTGGCTGTCCCGCACCGGGGCGCACAGCGGGGTGGCACTGCCGGTCCTGGTCGACGGGGCGGTGGCCGCCGTGGTGACCGCCTTCGTCTGCGGGGACCGCGCGCCGATCGGCCCGCAGCACCGGACCCTGATGCGGGAGGTGGTCGAGCAGGCCCATAACGCGCTCAGCCAGGCCCTGCGGCTCCAGCGCACCCAGCGGGTGGCGCGGGCGCTGCAGCGCAGTCTGCTCACCGAACCGCCCGGCCACCCGCACCTGCGGATCGCCGCGCGCTATCTGCCCAGCCCGGCCGCGGCCGACGTGGGCGGGGACTGGTACGACTCCTTCCCACTGCCCGGCGACGCCCTGGCCCTGGTCATCGGTGACGTCGCCGGGCACGATCTGGGAGCCGCCGTCACCATGGGCAGGATGCGCAACATGCTCCGCGCGCTCGCCGCCGACCACGGCCGGCGGCCGCCCGGCGAGGTCGTACGGCGGCTGGACGCGGCCGTCCAGGCCCTCGACCCGGACACGGGCACCACCACCTGTGTGATGGCCCGGGTGGAGCGCGGCCCGGAGGCACGGGCGGGGACGGGTGGCGGGAGCGCGAAGGGGCCGTGGCGGCTGACGTACACCACCGCCGGGCACCCCCCTCCCCTGCTGGTCTGCGGGGACGGCGGCGCCCGCTTTCTGGAGGGCGCCCGTGGCCCCCTGCTCGGCATCCTGCCGCCGGACACCCCCCGCGACAGCGCGTCCGAGGAACTGCCGCCCGGCTGCACCCTGCTGCTCTACACCGACGGACTGGTCGAGCGCCCCGGGGAGTCCCTCGACCGGGGGCTGGAGCGGCTGCGGCGCAACGCCGCGGCCCTCGCCCGCGAACCGGTCGGCGCCCTGTGCGACGGCCTGGTGGCCACCACCGCCGCCACCGGACGCGACGACATCGCCCTGATCGCCCTGCGCCTGCCCGCGCCCGTGCCCGCGCCCGGCCCCTGAACCGCCGCGAGCCCGGCGGCCGGCCGGGCACGGGCAGGCGTTCTTGGACACGGGCGGCGGGCCGTACGGGGCATCGATCACGGGCCGCCCCGGGGCCGCACGTCCCCGCCCCGGGGCGGCGGCCGAGGCCGTACGTCCCGGGCGGCGGGGCCTTTCGGCCCTGATCCCCGCCGGGCGCCCGAAAGCGCCGCCCACCGCTGCTAGACAGGTCGTGGCCGCACGCCGGCGGCCGACGAACCCCGTGCCCCCTCCTCCTAGGAGCGTCATGCTTTCCGCCGAATCGGCCGCGGTGATCCGTGCCACCCTGCCCGCCGTTGGCGGGGCGCTGGACGAGATCACCACCCGCTTCTACGCGACCATGTTCGCCGACCGCCCCGAGCTGCTCGACGGCATGTTCAACCGCGGCAACCAGGCCAGTGGCGCGCAGCGGCAGGCCCTGGCGGGTTCCATCGCCGCCTTCGCCGGAGCCCTGGTCACCGACCCCGGCACGCGGCCCGACACGCTGCTGGCCCGCATCGCCCACAAGCACGCCGCCGTCGGCGTCACCGAGGACCAGTACACGATCGTGCACAAGTACCTCTTCGCCGCCATAGCCGACGTGCTCGGCGACGCGGTCACCCCCGAGGTGGCGGCGGCCTGGGACGAGGTGTACTGGCTGATGGCAGGGGCCCTGATCGCCCAGGAGGCCCGCCTCTACCTCATGGCGCAGGTCAGGCCCGGGCACCCCTGGCGGCAGTGGACGGTCGTCGAGCGGCGCGAGGAGACCCCCGACACGGTGTCCTTCATGCTGCGTCCCTCCGACGGGGCGCCCGCGCCGGCCGCCCGTGCGGGCCAGTACGTGAGCGTGCGGGTGCGGATGCCCGACGGCGTCCACCAGCTGCGCCAGTACAGCCTCTCCTCCGCCCCCGGGGACCGGACGCGCCGGATCACCGTCAAACGGGTCCACGGCGACGGCGCCCCGGAGGGCGAGGTCTCCGGCCTGCTGCACCGCACCGTGCGGGCGGGCGACGAACTGACCCTGTCCGCCCCCTTCGGGGACGTGGTGCTGGACCGGTCCGACCGGCCGCTGATGCTGGTCTCCGCCGGAATCGGCTGCACCCCCATGGTCGGCATGCTCGAACACCTCGCCGTCACCGGCTCCACCCGCCCGGTGACGGTGCTGCACGCCGACCGCTCCCCCGGCGACCACGCGCTGCGCGCCGACACCGGACGGCTGGTCGAGCGGCTGCCGGGAGCCCGCTCGGTTTTCTGGTACGAGCGGCCCGGCACCGAGGAGCCCTACGCCCGCCGGGGCGCGATGGACCTCGACGAGCTGGAGGTGGACACCAACGCGAGCGTGTACCTGTGCGGTCCGCTGCCCTTCATGCGCTCCGTGCGCGAGCAGTTGCTGCGCGCGGGGGTGCCGGCCCGGGAGATCCGGTACGAGGTCTTCGGGCCCGACCTGTGGCTGGCCGACGCGGCGGCCTGAGACCGCCGCCCCTCCCCGGGGGCGGTCACGGGTGGACGTACGGCCCGCCGGTGCGACCGGCGGGCCGTACGCGCGTGCACTCCCGCGCCCGCGCACGGGGCCGGAGGCGACGGGTGCCGGCGGGGCGGGAACATCCCGGGCCCGGACAGCGCTACCCACTGTGCCCCTGCGTTATGAGCGGTATGAGATGGAAGGTGTGGGAACAGTGGCTGAGACAGGACGGGCGCTTCCCCGGCCGGCCGGTGAGACGCCGATGGTCACCTCCTGCGACCGGCGGATCGCCGTGAAGTGTCTGCGGCTGCCGACCGCGGACCGGCCGATCAGCCGGATCACCCTGGATCTCGGCCCGGACCGCGACAGCACGCCGGGCACCTGGGCCGCGCTCACCACCGAGGAGGCGCGCGAGCTGGCCCGGCGGCTGCTGGCCCAGGCCGCCCTCGCCGACGCCGACGCCGAGACCCTCCGGGCCTCGGCGGCTCCCGGCTCGCCGGTGCGTTCCGGCTCCTTGCCGTCCGCGCCGCCCTCCCCGCCTGCACCCGGCTCGCCCGCGGTCTGACCCGGACCCGGGCAGGACGAGGCGGCCCGGGCGACTCCATCCGCGGCTACCTGGGCCAGCCCGCGTTC
Source organism: Streptomyces verrucosisporus (assembly GCF_017114865.1). Lineage (GTDB taxonomy): Bacteria > Actinomycetota > Actinomycetes > Streptomycetales > Streptomycetaceae > Streptomyces > Streptomyces fenghuangensis. Next base: position 129,030 of record NZ_JADEYH010000006.1, read on the forward strand.
CGCGACACCGTCAAGCAGCTCGGCGGCAACATCGCCCTGGGGGTGCCGTTCGGGGTGCTGCTGCCGGTGGCCTGGCCGCGTGCCCGCGGGCTGCTGCGGGTGGTCCTGCTGACCATGGCGGTGATGGTGGCGGTGGAACTGGTGCAGGGGGCCGTCGTGCCGGGCCGGGCGTTCGACATCGACGACGTCATCCTCAACACCACCGGCGCGCTGCTGGGTTACCTGCTGCTCGGCCGCCGCGTCGGCCGCGCCGTCCATCCGCCCCGCCGCCGCTGGTGGCAGCGGGGCGCGAGGCGGGAACGCCCCGCCGCCACCGGGCCGGGGAAGGCGTGAGACGCGGGCGCCGCGGCACCGGCCTGGCCGGTGCCGCGGCGCCTTCGCTCCTCCCTCACCGCCCGTCCGGCGGGAGGTCCGGTCTCACCAGATGGCCTCGACCCACTCGGGGCGGTCGATGAACGGGTTCCGGTTGTGCTGGTACTCGTCGTGGATGACCTCGTTGCGGTTGCGCTCGAATGAGTCGGGCGGGTCCTGTCGGTGCCACTGCTTCAGGACGCTGATACGCCCGTGGTAGGGCGCCGAGCCGTTGCCCACCCGGTCGTTGGGCTCCAGGTCGGCGAAGCCGTCCTCGCCCTCGTAGCGCACGGCCATGTAGAGGATCATGCGGGCCACGTCGCCCTTGACCGCGTCGCGGGGCTCGAAGCTGTCGCCGTCGGTGTAGTTGCCGGGCGCCCCGGAGACCGCGCTGCCGCCGTCGTCGAAGTCCTTGTTCCCCCGGATGCTGTTGACCCGTACGTCCGTGGGGCGCAGATGGTGCAGGTCGGTGCCGGGTCCGGTCCTGGTGCCGAAGTCGCCGTGGGACTTGGCCCACACGTGCTCGCGGTTCCAGTCGCCCAGGTTGCCGCCGTGCTCGGACTTCGCCTGGGAGCGGCCGCTGTACAGCAGGATCACGTTGTCCGGGTCGGAGGGGTCCTCGTCGGTGTCTCCCAGCGCGTCCCAGACCTGGCTGTAGGAGAGCCTGGTCTGCTCGCTGATGATGTCGTTGAGCGCCGCCTTCAGCGCGGCTCCGGTCTTCCCCTCGGCGGGCGCGTAGTAGGTGTCCGCCGAGGAGGCCGGGAGCGCGGCGGACGGAGCGGGGGCGGCCGAGACGGAGGCGGGGACGGCCACGGCCAGCAGGGCGGCCGCGGCCAGGGCTATGCCTCCGGCCGCGGACCCACGGGAGCGGGACATGCGGGGATGTCCTTTCGGTAAGCCCCGGTTCAGGGACTGCCAACGGTTGTTCGATATGCGGAGCTTCCCATATGGACATGTCCCTGCCAACAGCACAGTGGGAAGATCCCGTGACCGTCACGGGAACACCGGCCCACCGACCCCGGTTCCGTGCGCCCGGACGGGCGGGAGGGCCTCTCCGGGCGCACGGGCGGGGGACGGGTGGGGCGGGTCACCCCGGGGAGCGGATCACTTCAGATAGGGGCCGTCCGCCCCGATCTTCCCGGTGCCGTTCAGGACGTAGACGCGCAGATTGCCCTTGCCCGGGGCGTCCACGGCCAGCCTGCCGCCGGTGACCTGCCTGCTCTCCCCGGTGACGGCGTCGGTGTAGGTGCCGTTGGGGATGCCGGTGTAGGTGGCGCCGTGGGTGACGGTGATCAGCGCGAAGCTGTCCGTGGAGCCGCTGGTGTACCGGCGCTTGAACGCCATCTCACCGCTGACCCCCTCGGTGGAGTACTGGCCCATTTGCAGGGCCGGCACCGCGCGCCGGATCCGGTTGAGCCGCTGCACATGTCTGACCAGCGGCTCGTCCAGGGTCTCGGCGACCGCTCCGGTCGCCGAGGCCACCTCGGAGAAGTCCGAGGCCGTGACGCTTCCGGCGAGGTGGTCGCCGAAGTAGGCGCGGCCGGTGCTGTCCAGCGGGCAGGTGGGCCCGCAGTCGATCTTCGCACCTTTGCGGAACTCGATCTCCGAGCCGTAGTACAGGGTGGGGATGCCGCGGAAGGTCCACATCAGCGACATGTTCTCCGCCCAGGCGTCGGTGCCGCCGGTGTAGCGGTCACCGCTCTTGTTGGGCCCGTAGTCGTGGCTGTCGACGTAGACGACGTTGTAGGTGGCGTCGTTGTAGCTGTCGTCGGAGTCCTTGCCGTTGTGGAAGGCGTTCCGGGCGTCGCCGAAGTTCATGTGCATGCGCATGTCGATGACGTTCATGCCCGAGAACCGGCTGTGGTCGGGGGCGTGGTAGTCGTTGCCGTGCAGGAAGGCGTTGTCCGAGGCGGGCTGGCCGGCCGGACCCTGCGCCTGCTCCCACTGGTACATCTCCAGCGCCGCCTCGGTGTCGTCGGCGCTGTACTCCTTGCGCTCCTTCCAGGTGTAGAACTGCGCCGAGTGGTTGACCGATCCGCGGTTCCACTTGTCGTTGACGAAGGCCGCGACCTCGCCGAAGACGAAGAAGTTCTTCGCCGCCTCCGCGCCGAACCGCTGTGTGACGCGCTCCTGGATGGCCGGCAGGAAACGGCGGTTCCAGGTGGTGCGCGGTATGTGGACCGCGGTGTCGACGCGGAAGCCGTCCACGCCCATGTCGATGTACTTGTTGTAGGCGCCGATCAGATGGTTCTGCACGGCCGCGCTCTCGGTGTCGAAGTCGGCCAGGTCCTCGTGGATCCAGCAGGAGCGGGAGTCCTCGCCCTCCCAGTTGCCGATCCAGCAGTCGTGGTACAGGGCCCGGGGGAACATGCCGGAGGTGGGGCTGGGCCACTGGCAGTTGTAGATCGTGTACCCCTCCGGACTCCTGGCGCCGGTGGGCTCGCCCCAGTTCAGGCAGGTGTTGCCGGCCGGCTCCGCCGTCGACCACAGGTCCCCGTTGTAGTGGGCCTTGCCGGACTTCGGGTCCACCGTCAGGCCGTCGTACTCGAAGCCCTCGTTCGGCTCGTCGTAGTACCAGCTCCACTCGTCGTCGCGCACCCCGTGGACGGTCGGGGTGAACAGGCCCTTGGCGCCCCAGCGGGAGGAGTGGTTGTAGACCACGTCCTGGTAGATCTTCATGCCCTTGGCGTGGGCGGCGTTGATCAGGTCCTGGTAGGAGGCGCCGGCGGACTCCAGGCGGGGGTCCACCCGGTAGAAGTCCCAGCCGTGGTAGCCGTGGTAGTCGTAGTCGGAGCGGTTGAGGACCACGGGGGTGATCCACACGGCGGAGAAGCCGAGCCCCTTGATGTAGTCGAGCCGGTCGATCAGTCCCTTGAAGTCGCCGCGGAACATGGGGTCGTCGTTGGCGGCGTTGCCGGACCTCTCGTGCTGGTTCCCGCCGCGGTTGTTGGAGGAGTCGCCGTCGTTGAAGCGGGCGGTGAGGACGAAGTAGATCGGGTCCTTGCGCGGGTCGGTGCCCAGCGGCCTGCCCTGGGCGGGCGCGGGCGGCTCCTCACCGGTGGTGGCCCCGGCCTCGGCGGAGGGGGCCGAGAGGTTGCCCGCCGCGTCCACGGCCCTGACGGTGTACACGTAGGCGGTCCTCTCCTCCAGACCCGTGTCGGAGAAGACGGTGGAGCCGACGTCGGTGACGACCGTGCCCTTGGTCCCGCCGGTGCGGGTCACCTGGTAGCCGGTGACCCCCCGGTCGTCGGTGGACGGTTCCCAGGAGACCACGACCGAGGTGCCGTCGGCGCTCGCGGTCACCCCCTCGGGCGCGGTGGGGGCCTGTGTGTCGGGCTCCTCGTCGGCGCACGGGTCGTCGGCGTCCTGGGTGACGGTCCGGTTCTCGACGGTGGCGATTCCGGCGGCGATGGTGTAGTCGGTTCCGTTGTTGTTGTCCCAGACCCCGTTGCCGTTGTTGAAGGCGGCCTTCATCGAATCGGCGCCGCCCAGGTCCGCGGTGTGCTTCCACCAGCCGGCGCAGGCGGCCTCCATGCCGGCGCCGGGCGGTTCGGTCCACGCGCCGCCGTCCGGCCGGTAGTGGATGTTGGCGGTGGACCAGCCCAGGGCGGCCGTCGAGTAGTAGACCGTGACGGCGCTCCCCTCGCCGTCCCCCTCCCCCGGGTCCGGTTCGGTGCCCGCGCAGGGGTCGGAGTGGGCGACCGCGCCGTCCCTGACGGTGATGTTCCCGGTGCCCAGGTCGTAGTTCTGCCCGCCGTTGTTGTCCCAGGTCCCCGAGCCGTCGTTGAAGGTGGCCTGCAGTCCGGAGGCGCTGCCCAGGTCGACGGTCCTCTTCACCCAGCCCGTGCAGGCCGCCTCCATCGCCTCTCCCGGCACGGCCGTCCACTGCCCGCCGTCCGGCGCCCAGTGCAGGTTGTACTCGGACCAGTTCCTGGTCCCGGTGTGGTAGAAGACCGTCGCGGTGTTCCCGGCCTCCGCCGCGACGGGCACGGTCTCGGAGGCGGCCCCGCCCGGCGGTGCCACCGCCGGCAGGGCCAGCAGGCCGCTCGCCACGACGACCGCGACGGCAGCCGCCGACGAGCGCCGTGGTGGCGGAGATGTACTGATCTTCATGCGCGTCTCCAGGGCAGGGCCGCGGCTGCCGGAGCCGCGGCGTTCGTCGGCTGTGCGGATACGGCGTATCCGCACAGCCCCCGTGGGGACCGGATCCTGACGCGCCTCGGGAACCGGCCGGGCAGTGCGGTGAAACGGTGGAGCGGCAGGCCTGAAACAACTGCCGGAATATTTACGCAAGTTGTTGCGGTGCCAAGAATTTATCCGTGCATGACACTCACGTAAAGGGCCTCGCGGTCCTCCCGGCCGTGGGGCATCACGGGCAGGAAGGCGCGGCGGGCAGGTCCGAGACCAGTTCGGACCACCGGTGGGTCCGCCTCGCACGGCAGACCTCGGCCGCCACCTCTGCGGTGTCGAGCCGCCACAGGCGCTTCTCCTCACCCGCGGTCGCCAGCGTCCGGCCGTCCGGGCTCAGGGCCATGGCTGAGATCTCCCCGTCGCCGGTGAGAGTGGCCGCCGTGCCGCGTGAGGCGGTGTCCCACAGGTGGATCGTGCCCGTCCCCGCGGTGACCAGCGTTCCGCCGTCCGGGGAGAACGCCACGTGCTCGGCGCCGTCGGGGTGGCCCGTGAGGGTGGCGGCGGTGCGGTACGAGGCCGTGTCCCACAGCCGGACGCGGCCTCCGGCCGCGGTCGCCAGCAGCCTGCCGCCCGGGGAGAACGCCACACCGGCGACCGGGCCCTCGTGGCCGGTCAGGGAGGTCCGCACCCGCCGGCCGCGCACCTCCCACACCAGCACGGTGCGGTCGGCGGAGGCCGTGGCCAGGGTACGGCCGTCCGGGGAGAAGTCCAGCGCGTGCACCCGGTCGGTGTGCCGTCTGAGGACGGCCGTCCGCCGCCCCGAGGCGGCTTCCCACAGCCGTACGGTGTCGTCGGAGGAACCGGTGGCCAGGGTACGGCCGTCCGGGGAGAACGCCATGGCCGTCAGCGCGTCGGTATGACCGGTGAGGACGGCCCGCCGACGCCCCGAGGCGGCGTCCCACAGCCGGACCGCGCCGTCGGCGGTGCCGGTGGCCAGGATGCGGCCGTCGGGGGAGAACGCCGCCGCGTGCACGTCGCTTCCGTGCTCCAGGGTGCGCAGCCGGCGGTGTCCGTCCGTCCGCCACAGCTCCACCGCCCCGTCTGCGCTCCCTGTGGTGGCCAGGGTGTCCCCGTCGGGGGAGAAGGCCGCCAGCCGGGAGAACGGGACGGCGGTACCCAGGACGGCGGTCCGCTGCTGTGTGGCCGTGTCCCACAACTGCACCCGGCCCTCGCCGTCGGCCACGGCCAGGACGCGGCCGCCGGGGGACAGTGCCGTCTCGTAGGCGGCCGGTTCCTCCCCGGCGGTGATGGTGGCGGTCGTACGGCGGTCGCCGGTGTCCCAGAACCTGACGGTGCCGTCGGCTGCGGTGACGGCGAGGGTACGGCTGTCGGGAGTGAACGCCAGTTCCCGGTGGGCGTGTTCGCGGCGGCCCGTCACCGAGGAGGTCTTGCGGTAGTGGTAGGTGGCGGTGTCCCACAGCCGGGTGATCTCGGTGCCGGCCGCGGCCAGGACACGGCCGTCCGGGGAGAACGCCACGTCGTGGACCGGGCTGCGCTGCCCGGTCGACGCGCTCCTCATGACGGTGAGGGTGGCGCTCTCGCGGCCCGACTCGGTGTCCCACACGCGCAAGGTGGCGTCGACACCACCGGTGGCGAGGGTGTCGCCGTCCGGGGAGAACGCCACCGTCGTCACCTCGCCCGTGTGCCCGGCCAGGACGGCCGTCTGCCGCTCCTCCGCCACGTCCCACAGCCGCACGGTCCCGTCGCCGCCTCCGGTGGCGAGGGTGTCGCCGTCCGGGGAGAACGCCACCGTCGTCGCCTGGCCGGTGTGTCCGGTGAGGGTGGCGGCGACCCGGTGGTTCCGGGTGTCCCACAGCTTGACGCTGCGGTCGTCGCCCGCGGTGGCCAGCAGCCGGCCGTCCGGGGAGAAGACCACGTCGTTCACCCGGTCCGTGTGGCCGGTGAGGGTGGCGGCGACCTGGCGGGCCCGGGTGTCCCACAGCCTGACGCCGTGGCCGTCCCCGGCCGTCGCCAGGATTCGGCCGTCCGGGGAGAACCCCATCGCCGCCACGGTGCCGGCCTGCCCGGCGAACCGGTCGGCCCGGTAGCGGGCGTAGGCGGACAGCAGACTGCTGCGCGTCTCGGGGACGTCGGCCCGCTGGAAGGCGGCCAGGGCCAGCATCGCCGCCGCCTCCGGGCGCTCCCCGGCCATCGAGTCCGCCCGGGCGGCCAGTTCGTGCGAGGTGACGACGCGCCGCTGCTCACGGGCGATCGAGTACTGCTGGACGGTCGCCGCGATCGCGGTCGCGCAGAGCACCAGCAGGGCGGACAGCACCACCGACAGCCGCCGCAGCCGCATGGTCCGGGACCGGGCCTCCTCCGCCTCCGCCTCCTCCGCGGCCTCGCTGGCCAGCAGGAACTCCCGTTCCAGCGCGGTGAGGCCCGCCTCCGTGCCGCCGAGCCGGTCACGGGCCGCCGCGAGCCGGGCGCCCCGGTAGAGGGCTCCCGCGTCGCGGTCCAGGGAGTGCCAGACCTGCGCGGCCTCCGTCAGCTGCCGGTGGACGAGCAGCCGCCGCCGGTCCGCCTCGATCCAGCCGCGCAGCCGGGGCCAGGCCGCGATCAGCGCCTCGTGCGCCAGGGTTACCGTCGAGCCGTCGAGGGTGACCAGGCGGGCCCGCGCCAGCCGCTCCAGCACCTCCGCCTCGGCGGTGCGGCCCGCGCCGTCCGCGCCCAGCTCGCCGCGGTCGGTGGGGCGCCGGGTGTCGGGCGCCCCCTCGCCGGGGTTGACCAGCCGCAGCAGGATCCCGCGGGCGGCGGCGGCCTGGTCGGGGTCCAGCCGGGTGTAGAGGTCCTCGGCGGTCTGGGCGATGGCGCCGCGTATGCCGCCGGCGGCCTCGTAGGCCGCCAGGGTCAGGGCGCGTCCGCGGCGCCGGCGCCAGGTCTCCAGCAGGGCGTGGGACATCAGCGGCAGTCCTCCGGGCTCGCCGGTCGCCTCGTCCACCAGCCTGGCGGTGAGGGCGCGTTCGACGATCAGGCCCGCGTCGGCGGCCGGGCGGACGATGGCCCGGCGCAGTTGCGCCGGGGTCATCGGCCCGACCAGGAGCGTGGCGTCCCGCAGGGCGTCGGCCAGGTCGGGATGGCCCGCGCAGTGGCCGAAGAAGTCTGCCCTGACCGCGACGACGACCCGCAGCCGGCTGCGGGGGCGGCGGGCCGCCAGCAGCAGGTCGATGAACTCCCTGCGCTCCCCCGGGTCGCGGCACAGGGTGAAGACCTCCTCGAACTGGTCGACGACGACCACCGTGTCCGCGTCGGGGGCACGGGAGGCGGGCGCGAGCAGGCGGGGGTGGTCCCTCATCGGGCGCGGGCCGGGGGTGAAGACGCGGATGGCGGCAGGCCGCATCGCGGCGGTGCCGGAGCGCAGGGCGGGGATCAGCCCCGCGCGCAGCAGTGAGGACTTGCCGCTGCCGGAGGCGCCGACGACGGCCGTGAAGCGGCTCTCCCCCACCCGGCGTACGAGGTCGCCGGTGAGCTGCTCGCGTCCGAAGAACCGTTTCTCGTCCTCCGGCTGGAAGCGTCTGAGCCCCGGGTAGGGGGCGTCGGCGCCGTCAGCGCCGGACGGCTGGGCCAGTGAGTCGGCGCACGCCCGGCGCCAGCGCTCCTCCCACTCCTCCCGGTCGCCGCCGCAGGCCTGCGCGTAGGCCAGGGCGACCGGAAGCGTGGGCAGTCTGCGGCCGGCCGCCGCCTCGGCCAGCGTCGCCGCCGAGTAGGGCGCCCGCTGGGCCATCGCCCGATAGGTGGTGCCGCCCGACGCCCGGCGCAGCTCACGCAGTTCGACGGCGAATCGCTGCACCGGCCCGGCAGCCGGGTCCAGTGGTTTCTCCCGGCGCCCCATCGCGTGTCCTCCCCCGCCGTGTCCGCCCGCCGCGTCCGCGATCGGGCGCCACCGTAGGCCTCCCGCGACCGGCCGACAAGCCCGCGCTCCGCCCCGTCGCCTCCCGCCCCGGAACGGGCCGCGCGCCGGCCGCGAATTGTCCGGCGCGGCGGAACGGGCCTGCCTGACAACGCCTGCCGGTCGAGACTCGGGGCTCGGGCATGGCCGGACTGACCGGTGTGCTCCTGCCGGGCCGGCGGCGGGGGACACGACCGGGGAGAAGGAGGAGTACATGGTGTACGAGACGGTGTTCGCGAGCGAGGACGTGCCCGCGGCCGAGCGGTTCGGCCGATGGTGCGAACTGGTCCGGCGGGCCCACGCGCCCCTGGAGGCGGACAGCCCCCACCGGGCGGACTTCCGGGCCCGGCTGCGCGTGCTGAGCCTCGGAGCCGTCACGGTGTGGCCCGCGGAGTTCGCGCCCGCCGTCCTGCGGCGCACCCCGGAGCTGGTCCGGCGGCACGACCCGCGGACCGTCCATGTGTCCCTGCCGCTGCGGGGGCGGCTGAGGGTCGCACGGGAGGGTCGCGCGGACGGCTACGGCCCCGGTTCCCTGTGCGTGGTGGACACCTCGCGCCCCTGCGAGATGTGGGCGGGCGACGGCGACGGCCCGTACAGCGGCATCGGGCTGGAGGTCCCCCGGGACCTGCTGCACCTGCCGCCGGAGCGGCTGACCGGGCTGACCCGCCGCGGCCTGCCCGCACGGGAGGGCATGGGGGCGCTGCTGGCGCAGTTCCTGACCACTGTGGCGGCGGACCCCGCCCGCTACCGGCCGTCCGACGGGCCCCGGCTGGCCGCGGTCGCGGTCGATCTGCTGTCCGCCCTGTTCGCCCACGTCCTGGAGAGCGACCACGCGCTGCCGCCGGAGGACCAGCGGCGGGCCCTGCTGCTGCGCGTCCAGGCCTTCATACGCCGGCACCTGCACGACCCGCACCTGTCCCCGCCCGCGATCGCGGCGGCGCACCACATCTCCCTGAGCCATCTGCACCGGCTGTTCCGGGACGAGGGCTCCACCGTCTCGGCGTTCCTGCGCGACCAGCGGCTGCGGCGCATCCGGCGGGACCTGTCCGACCCCGCCCTGCACCGCACGCCCATCCACGCCGTCGCCGCCCGGTGGGGTCTGACCGACCCCTCCGCCTTCAGCCGCGCCTTCCGCCTCGCCTACGGCACCTCGCCCAGCGACTACCGGCAGCGCACGCCGGCCCGCGGCGGTACGCCGGCGGCCGCGCGGGGCGATCTCGTGGCGAACGCCGCCGGCCGCTGACGCACCGCGCGACCCGGCGCCCGGTGCCGGGTGCCGGGTGCCGTGCGCCGGGTATCCGGTGTCCCGTGTCAGCCCATGTCCAGGCGGGCGGCGGCCTTGCGCAGCATGCCCGCCTTCTGCTCGACCGGCTTCTGCTGCTCGCCCTGGAGCGCGCTGACGACGGTGAGCGCGCCGGTCAGCACGGGGATGCTCCACTGGGCCCAGCGCAGCTGCCGCTCGGCGTCCTCCGTGGAGGCCGGGTGGTGCTGGGCCCCGGCCGCCTTGCCCGGGTCGGCGGAGGTGGCCATCTCCAGCTTCTTGCCCATGACGCGGCTGTAGGCCGTGGCCGCCAGGGCCGCGCCGGTCAGGACGGTCTTGATCGCCGAGGAGGCCCCCACTCCCCGCTGGTGCTCCACGCGGTACATGTTGGACGCCAGCAGGGATACGGCGCCCGCGAGGTGGGCGGCGATGGCCAGTCCGTTGACCGGCGTCCACTTCGCCCATCCGATGCTCGCGATCCTGTCGCCGGTCGCGGCGTCCTCCCACTCCCTGGCGACGCCGTTCAGACCCACGGCGCCCATCAGGGAGCCGCCGAACCATGCGCCCATGCCCAGGTCGTGCAGGCTGCGGGCGAGCGTGTTGCGTTCGGACACGATGATCTCCAGTTCGCCTCGTCCGATTCGAGCGGTATCCACGACATTCGAGAATTTCGCGGCATTCAAGGCATACCAGAGGTTCTGGTGTGCCGCCGCCCGGAGCCGCACGGCCGGGCGGCGGCCCCCGCGCCCGGGCCCGGTGGCGCGGCGGCGGTCATCCGCCGGCGCCCTCGCCCGCCCCCGCCTCCCGCGAGGCCGTGGCCGGCGCGGGGCGGCACAGCACGGGGTTCCGCAGCTCGGCGCAGGGCCGGTGACCGCGGGAGCGCACGACGTCCCTGCCGACCTCGTTCGTCAGGTAGCGCAGGAAGCCGGCGGCCAGGGACCTGGCGGGGGGCTCGCCGTAGGTGTGGGCGTACTCCGTCTCCCAGAAGGGGTAGGCCCCGTGGTCGGCCGCCTCCGGGGTGGCCCGCTGCCCGTCGATGCGCACCAGCCGCAGGTCCTTCCGTCCGGACGCCTCGTCGAGGCCGCTGTAGCCGATCGCCCCGGGCGTCCGCGCCACCTCGTCCAGCACTCCGGTGGTGGAGCCCCGCTCGCAGTTGAGAGGGCCGCGCGGCATGCCCGGCAGCAGGGTGCGGCAGTCGTCGGAGTTGCGCACGAGCTGCCGCGATCCGGCGGAGATCCGCTTCTCGAAGACGCCGCGGGTGCCGGAGTTGCTCAGACGGCTCACCAGACGGACGGGCAGGTCCGCTCCTCCCAGGTCCTTCCAGTTGGCGGTCCTCCCGCTGTACAGGCCGTCGATCTGCTCCAGTGTGAGGTCCCGGACCCCGGTGTCCTCGTGGACGACGAGGGTGAAGAGGGTGAAGGCGACCGGACGCGGCAGCAGCAGCGGCTGGTCGTCCCGTTTGCCCCCGTCGGTGAACGCCAGCATCCGCGTGTTCCCCTCGCCCTCCCGCGCCCCCTGCCTCGCCAGCGCGTCCAGCCCCTCCTTGCTCCCCCGGTAGTCGTGGTGGAACGTCACGTCCTGCTCGCCGCAGGTCTCCCGGTACGCCTTCGCGGCCTCCCGCAGCACCGGCTCGAAGGCGGTGGACCCGGTGAGGGTGAGCTCGCCGCCGGCGCAGTCCAGCGGCGCCGCGCCGTCCACGCGGCCGAGCACGGAGAAGGCGAGCTGCCCGAGGATGACCAGGACCAGGAAGCAGACCAGCACGACGGCCTGCCACGGCGTCCCGGTCTGGCTCCTGGTCTCCTGTATGCCGCCGTTGCCCACACCGCCCTTGATCCCGCCGATGACCCTGGGCGGCTCGAACGGCGCCTGCGGGTCCGTGCCGGCCCCCGCACCGCCGGTGCGCTCCAGGGCGGCCAGGACCTTGTAGTGGGCGGAGCGGTTGAGCGGCACCTTGGGGAGTTCGATGACGCCGTCGCGCACGTTCAGACCCGAGTCGTCGCTGAAGCAGGGGCGCAGGAAGTCGTCACTGAGCTCGGTCACCACCATCCCGGCGACCCTGCGCCCGGGGAACTCCACCCGGACACCGACCCTGTCGTCGGGGAGGACGGCGTAGTCGTCGATGTCGATGTGGGTCGCGCCGCTGTTCTCCACGCGCAGCAGGACGAACGACGGGTCCACCAGCCGGGTGCCGTCGCCCTCCCGCAGCTGCTGGAGCGCCCCCGCGTACTGGACTCCCGCGAGCCGGGCGTGCACGGCGTCGGTCGCGGTGGTGTCCATCTGCACCCGGTAGCCGAGTCGCTTGCGTCCGACGAAGACGAACTCGTAGAGCGCGGCGACGATCGGGACGAGCACACCGAGCACCGCGAGAACGACTTCCCACCGAAGCATGTCCATGGCCTGTCCGACCCCCGTGGAGAACATGGTGAAGGGCCGTCAAACATATGAGCGGGCCGGGCTCCGGCGAAGTGGTGTTTCCGGCTTCCGGCGAGTGTTCACCGGCTGTTGGGGAGCGGTGCGCCGGCCGTACGGCGCGCCGTACGCCCCCCGGGCGTGCCGGCGGGCGTACGGCGGGGGCGTGGCGGGGCGCTCAGCCGCAGGAGGCCGTCCGCTCGTACCAGCCGGGCTCGGTCTCGGTGAGGGAGGTGACGGTGTAGATGTTCCACAGTCCGAGCGCGTCACCGGAGCCGACCGCGTAGGTGTAGCCGTAGCGGACGGTGGCGCGGCCCTGCTGCACATGGGTGTAGTTGCTCGCCGTGAAGCAGGCGGGCGTCCCCGGGTCGCCGGGGTCGCCCGGGTCACCGGGGTCACCGGGGTCACCGGGGTCGGTGCCGCCCAGGCCCCAGTCGGCGGTGATGTACGCCGTCGAGCACATCAGGTCGGCGGTGTACGCGCCGGTCGTGCCGCAGCCCTCCGACGGACGCACCGGGACGGCGTGCCCCATTCCGGAGACGCGGTAGTCGCGCACGACGGTGCCGGCGGAGGAGCCGTAGTCCCTCCGCGTCACCCCGCCGGGCAGCGAGGCGGAGCCGTCCGCGGTGGCGTCCGTGCCGTGCGTGTTCGTCCACTGCTTGACCAGCTCGTCCGCGTTCACCGGGGCGACGGTGGTGTCGGAGGCACCGTGCCAGATCGCGACCGACGGCCACGGGCCGCCGTACCCGGGGTTCTGGGCGCGGACCAGATCGCCCCACTGGGCGGCGGTCTTCGTGACGCCCGGGTTCATGCAGCCGAACGCCCCGACCATGCTGGTGGCGCAGCCGTGCGGCACACCGGCCAGCACCGCGCCGCCCGCGAACACCTCCGGATAGGCCGCGAGCATGCTCGCGGCCATCGCGCCGCCGCCGGAGAACCCTGCGACGTACACCCGGGACGGGTCGGCCCCCACCGCGCTCACGGTGTGGGCGACCATCTGGCGCAGCGACAGCGCCTCGCCCCGCCCGCGCGAGGTGTCGCCGCCCTGGAACCAGTTGAAGCAGCGGGAGCTGTTGTTGCCCGTCTCCTGCTGGGCCGCGACGAGCGCGAAGCCGCGGCTGTCGGCGTACGCGCGCCAGCCGTAGGTCGTCACGAAGCCGGGCGCGTCCTGGGTGCAGCCGTGCAGGACGAGGACGACCGGGGCGCCGGCGGGCAGGTCGTCGGGAATGTAGCGGTACATGGTCAGTGCGCCCGGGTTGGAACCGAAGCCGGTGACGCGTTCGAGTTCGGCGGCCGCCGCCGGGGCGGCGGACAGTCCGGTGAACGCCAGCGCGAGCGTGCCCAGCAGCACACCCGCGCGGCGCAGGAGGGTCATGACTCTCACGAGGGGGATCCTTACGCCTGAAAGGGACCTGACAATCAATGCCGGTACCGTAGGGCGTGACGCAGATCACCCGAACATGCAGGAGCCACAGGTTCACCGGCTCTCCGGTGGCCGCCGCCCACATTGCCCCGCAAGGGCCCGCGTCCGCGGAAGGTCACTCGGCGCAGGCCTCCTCCGGCCCCGAGCGGGCGAGGACGGCCAGGGTGTCCAGCGCGCGGGCGAGGACGTCCGGCGGCGGCGAGGCGAGGGCGAGACGTACGGCGTGGGGGGCCCGGAGCCCGTCGGCGGCGAACGCGGCCGCCGGGGTGACCGCGATGCCGTGCCGGGCGGCGGCCGCGACGAAGGTGTCGGCCCGCCACGGACGCGGCAGCTCCCACCAGCAGAAGTACGAGGACGGATCGCCGCCGACCGCGAAGCCCTCCAGCCGGCGGGCGGCGATCTCCCGGCGGGCGGACGCGTCCCGCCGTTTGGCCCGCACGATCTCCTCCACCGCCCCCTCGGCCCACCAGCGCCCCGCCGCGTCCAGAGCGAAGCGCGCGGGCCCCCATCCCCCGGAGCGCAGCGCCGCGGCGACGGCGGGCGCGAGGGCGCGAGGGGCGACCGCGTATCCGGCGGTCAGCCCTGGGGCCAGGCGCTTGGAGAGGCTGTCGACCACGACCGTGCGCTCCGGGAGCAGGGCGGCCAGCGGCGGTACGTCGCGGAGGAAGGCCCAGACGGCGTCCTCGATCACGGCCACGCCCAGCCGGTCGAGCACGTCCGCCAGCTCGGCCAGTCGCCGCGTCGGCGTCACCAGGCCCAGCGGGCTGTGGACGGTGGGCTGGAGGTAGACGGCTCCCAGCGGTGCTGTGCGGTGGGCCTCGGCCACGGCCTGCGGGACCACCCCCGCCCCGTCCACCGCCAGCGGGACGACCTCCACCCCCAGCCGGCCCGCGACGGACCGCAGTACCGGGTAGGTCAGCTCCTCGGCGCCCAGCCGTCCGCCCCGCGGGACCAGCGCGGCGATCGCGGCCGCGATCGCCTGGCGCCCGCCCCCCGCGAACAGCACCCGGTCCGGGTCCGGCCGCCAGCCGGCGCGGTCCAGGACCGCCCGCAGCCATTCGGCGTCCTCCCGCGAGGCGTGGCGCAGCCGTATCCGCCGCGCCTGGAGCGGCACCATCCGCACACCGGTCGTCCGGCCGTCCGGCTCCAGCCGGACGAAGTACAGCAGCCGCAGGTCGTCCCGGTACCGCTCGTATCCGGTGATGCCCTCGTAGTCGTTCACCAGATCACCGCAGCCGTACAGCACGAGCCTTCCCCGGTACACCTCCGGGGGCCGGGGGTGGTGCGAGGAGTGGCCGTGGACGACGTCCGCGCCGCCGTCGACCAGGGCGTGTGCGAAGCCGGTCTCCTCGGCGGAGACCCCATAGCCCCAGTTCGGCCCCCAGTGGACCGAGACGACCACGACGTCCCCCGGCCTCCTGACCCGGCGGATCCGCTCGGCCACGGCGGCAGCGGCGGCCGGCGAGGGCTCGGCAACGACGTCCACGCCGGGCCGTCCGGGGCCCGCGGACCAGGACGGCGGTACGCCGCTGGAGGGCATGCCGAAGGCCAAGGCCACCACCCGCCGCCCGCCCTCCAGGGGCACCGGCACGGGCCGCCGAGCGGCGGCGAGGTCCCGGCCCGCCCCCGCCGTGGCGATTCCCGCACCCGCCAGGGCGTCGAGCGTCTCCTCCAGGCCGGGACGGCCGAAGTCCAGGACGTGGTTGTTGGCCAGGACGCAGACGTCGGGGCGGACGGCCGACAGGCAGGGGAGGTTGGCGGGGCTCATCCGGTAGTGGACGCCCTTGCCCGGCGCGAACGCGCCGCTGCGTGTGACGGCGGTCTCCAGGTTGACGATCCGGGCGTCGGGGGCGGCATCGTCGATCGCCGCGAGCGCCTCGCCCCAGGGCCACTCGAAGCCGGCCGGCCGGGGCACCGGGCCGCCGGCCGCCTCCACGAGCCCGACGTAGGAGCGGGCGTCCCGGATGTACGCCTCGCGCAGCTCCGGGTCGCCGGGGTGCGGGAGGATCTGGTCGACGCCCCGGCCGAGCATCACGTCACCGCAGAGGAACAGGGTGACCGCGGCCCCGCTCATGCTTCCGAGGATAGGACCTTCCCGCCCCGTCCCCGGGGCCGACGGTCCCGGGGACGGGGGACCGTCGGCCCTGCCGTCCCGGCCGTGTCCGTGGTGTCCTGGTGGTGGCCGTCGGAGGCGGCCACCGGACGCGGAGAAGCGGAGCGAGACCGCGCACCGCGCGATCGGAACCCGCGGGAAGCGGGTGGCCTCCGGCAGGCAGCGTGTGCCCGGCGGAACCCCCGTACGCCGGGCACACGGCATGGGCGCCGCTACCCACCGCTCCCCTCCAGGGTCGCGGCGTGGTCGGGCACGCGGGTCTGCGTCTCCCTCGGCGGCCGCCGGTAGCCCGTGGACGGCGGCCGGGGCGGCAGGCTCAGCTCCGGCGGCTCGATCTCGTGGTAGGGGACGCCGGACAGCAGATGGGCGATCATGTTGATCCGCGCCCGCCGCTTGTCGTCCGCCTCCACGACGTACCAGGGGGACCCGGGGACGTCGGTGTGGGCGAACATCTCGTCCTTGGCCCGCGAGTACGCCTCCCAGCGGACGCGGGACTCCAGATCCATCGGGGACAGCTTCCAGCGCCGCATGGGGTCCTCCAGCCTCGACCGGAAGCGCCTCTCCTGCTCCTCGTCGCTCACCGAGAACCAGTACTTGCGCAGCAGGACGCCGTCCTCGATCAGCAGCCGCTCGAAGACCGGGCACTGGCGCAGGAAGCGCGCGTGCTCCTCGTCGGTGCAGAACCCCATGACGCGCTCGACACCCGCGCGGTTGTACCAGCTGCGGTCGAACAGCGCGATCTCGCCGGCCGCCGGAAGCTGCTCGGCGTAGCGCTGGAAGTACCACTGGGTGCGCTGGCGTTCGGTGGGCGCGGGCAGGGCGACGATACGGGCCACGCGCGGGTTGAGGTACTCGGTGACGCGCTTGATCGCGCCGCCCTTGCCCGCCGCGTCACGCCCCTCGAAGACCACGACCAGCCGGGCGCCGGTGGAGCGCACCCACTCCTGCATCATCACCAACTGTTCCTGGAGCCGGAGCAGTTCCCTCTCGTACACCGGCCGGGGCAGCCGGGCACGCCGCCCTGCGGGCTTCTCCGGCTGCCGCTTCCCGGCGTCCTGCCGCGTCATACGCGCCCCTTTCCGTTCCCGTGCTCTCCGGGGCCTCCCGGGCTCCTGCGCGCCGACAGGGACCGTCTCCCCCCTTCCGCGCCGGGAAACACACGGGACCGCACCGGCGTACCCGGGTACCGGCGCCCCGGAGCGCGCCGCGGTCCGCGCGGCGGTCACCATTGAGGCATGTCCCGACGCCGATCCCGTCCGCGCCAGAAGGCCCCGTCCGCCTCCCCCGCCCTCTCCCCCGGTGCGCCCTGCCCGTGCGGGCTGCCCGCCTCCTACTCCGACTGCTGCGGCCGGTTCCACCGGGGGCGGGCGGCCGCCCCCACCGCCGAGGCCCTGATGCGCTCCCGCTACAGCGCCTTCGCCGTGCGCGACCGGGCGTACCTGCTGCGCACCTGGCATCCGGACACCGCGCCCGAGCGGCTGGAGACGGACCCGGAAACCCGGTGGCGGCGTCTGGAGATCCTCGGCGCCACCGGCGGCAGTCCCTTCCACACCGAGGGGGCCGTCTCCTTCCGCGCCCACTGGACCGAGCGAGGGCGCGAGGGCGTCATGGAGGAGCACAGCCGCTTCGTGCGCCACGCCGGCGCATGGGTCTACCTCGACGCCTCCGGCGCCCCCTGACCGCCCCCGACCCGCACCCGGGCACCCCGGAGCGCCCAGGGACGACCGGGGGCCCCAGGACGTGAAGAAGCCGTGCGCCGCCCGCGCACGACGGGCCCCGGCACGGCCGCGACCGAGTAAGGTCCTTCCCCGGGACCATCCGTGAGCGGCCGCGTACTCTGCGGCGCGGCGCCTCGGTGGAGTGCGTGTCGGCCGCGGAACGCTCGCGCGGGCGCACCGCGGTCCCCTCCGCGCCCCGCTCTGCGGGTGCGGAGGAAGCACAGGAGGGGGGAGATGGCGTTGCGTCCCGACTCGAGATCACGGCTGCGCCGTCCGGCTGCCGGGGAGCCGCGCTCCCTGGGCCCGTGGGACCGCCCGGGGCCGGGCGCACCGCAGCGGTCCGGTGACGACGCTTCCGGAAGCGGGGACGGAGCCGGTGCACGGGGTACGGAGGCCGGCGGCTCCCGCCGGGGCGGTCCGGCCGGTTCCTCCGGGCCCGCCGCGCCCCCCGAGCCGCGCACGGGCTTCCTGACCGGGCGCCGCGGCCCGCGCACCACCGCCCTGGCCCTGACCACGGGCGCGATCGGCTCCGCCCTGGCGACCCTGCTGGTGGCCTCCGGTGTCCTGACGCCCGCCGACCCCCGCCCACCGCTGTCCGGCGGTCCGCCGCCCTCCCCCGAGCGGACGGCCTCCGCGCCGGACGCCCCGCCCTCCGCGTCCGGCTCACCGGACCCCGGCCTCTCCGCTCCCGCCGCACCCCCGTCCTCCCCGGACGGCACGCCGTCCGCGCCCGCACAGCCGTCCCGAACACCGCCGGAGTCCGCCGCGCCGCCGCCCGGCCCCGCCTCCCAGCAGTCGCGGCGCCCCCTGCCCAGCATGCTGCGGGAGGGGGACGGCGGTCCGGAGGTGGAGGAGCTCCAGCGGCGGCTGCGTCAGATCCCGGGCATCTACCCCGGCGGCGAGGTCGACGGCCGCTACGACGCCTCGGTCACCGAGGCCGTCGCCCGCTACCAGCAGTGGTACGGCATCCGGGGCGATGAGAAGGGCGTGTACGGCGACGACACCCGGCGCGACCTGGAGGCGCGCACCTGACGGACGGGCCGCGCGCTCACCGGCTCTGTGCGCACCCCCGCGTGTCCGCCGCCCGTGCGTTCACCAGCCGTGCGCTCCGAGCCAGGACTCCACCCGGCCCTCATCCCAGGCATCGTCCGCGACGACCACGCGGTAGCGGTAGGCGAAGCTCTCGCCCGGCGGCAGTTCGAACTCCTCGAAGAAGGCCCAGGAGAAGGCCACGACCGGGGTCGGTTCGGAGCGCACGAACCAGTGGGAGGCGTGGATCGCTTCGTCGTTCCCGGGCGCGTGGGCGAAGACCACGGTGGTGTGCGCGTCCGCTCCGTCGCGTTCGGCGGTGAAGGCCAGCCAGGGCGCCCGGGTCCCCATCATGGCCGCGGCGCCGGCCTCCCCCTTCCCGCCCCGGCCGCCGGGGCCGAGGACGTCGCCGCCGGTGAGGTCGCGCGGACCGCGCCAGTGGAGACCGGTGTAACCGGCCATCTCGCGTCCGGCGGTGGTCGGGGAGCCGAACACCAACGGCTCGGCGCGGATGTTGGTGAGGTGGACCGACCAGTCCAGCGCCCAGGCGCCCTCTCCGGGCTCGGCCGAGTGCACCTCGACGGTGCGCTTCTCCCGGGCCCACTCCTCTCCGCCGTTCTCGATCCACGTCAGCCGTTCGGCCACGCGCACCCGGTCCCCGGCCGGGCCGAGGACGTCCACCGTGTCGAAGCCGTCGTGCCGCATCCACCCCACCCGGTCCCGCAGCGGCAGGTAACCGCGGCCGTGGACGTAGGAGTTGCCGCCCCAGAAGTTCTGCCCTGACAGATGGCTGGCGGTCATCTGCAGCCCCTTGTGCCAGCGGTGGTCGCTGGGCCGGTAGCCGGTGACGGTGCGGCCCGCCAGGGTTCGCAGCGGGTGGGCGTAGGGCTTGCGGGACTCGAAGGCGTCCGGGTCGGGCCGGTACACGTAGGCCATCAGCTCCACTCCGGCGCAGGCGACGGAGATCCGCTCGCCGTGGGTGTGGGTGACAGTCAGCGGCGCGCTCATCGGATCGCCCCCCTCCCGGAGGCGCCCGGCGCCCAGTCGGGGTGGTCTCCGTGCATGGCGGCGTGGTACGGGTCGCCGGGGACGATCTCGCCTGCGCGCACCGGCAGCCCGGTGAAGGCGGACTTGTACAGGGCGGCGGTGAACTCCAGGGTGCGGCGGGCCTCGTGGCCGCTGCCGGGCGGCCGGACGCCCGCGCGCCGGGCGGCCAGTACGGCCGCGAGCTGGGCGGTGTGGGAGCTGGGCAGGTCGGCCGCCGGGGTGCGCCAGGCGCGGACGCGGTCGGCGCCGTCCGCGGCGCCGGCCACGTGGGGGGCGGGGGTGTAGACCCAGTCGTCGTTGGAGTGGCCGTACAGATGGGTGAGTTCGACGGTGGCGTCGGCGCAGTCGATCCGTATGCGGCTGGTCTCCTCCGGGGACAGGACGCTGTTGACGACGGTGGCCATCGCGCCGCTCTCGAAGCGGACCAGGGCGGTGGAGACGTCCTCGCTCTCCACCTCGTGCACCAGGCGTCCGGCCATGGCCCGCACCTCGGCCCAGTCACCGAGCAGATGCAGCAGCAGATCCGTCTGGTGGATGCCGTGGCCCATGGCGGGACCGCCGCCCTCGGTGGCCCACCGGCCGCGCCAGGGGACGGAGTAGTAGGCGGCGTCGCGGTACCAGGTGGTCTGGCAGTGGGCGACGAGCGGCGCGCCCAGCGCGCCGGAGGCGAACAGCTCACGGGCGTGGACGGCGCCGGAACCGTAGCGGTGCTGGAAGAGGACGGTGGCGTACGGGCCGCCGTCCTCCTCCGGTCCCTCGGCGGCGGCGATCTCGTCGTACTCGGCGAGGGGGAGGCACAGCGGCTTCTCGCACAGCACCCACACTCCGGCGCGCAGCGCGGCCACGGCCTGCTCGCGGTGGAGGGAGGGCGGGCTGCCGATCAGCACCAGGTCGGGCCTCTCCCGCTCCAGCATCGGGGCCAGGTCGGTGTAGCCCGCCACCCCTTCGCCCGCCCTCGCGCGGAAGGCGTCGAGCCGTCCGGTGTCCACGTCGACGACGGCGACCGGCTCGACCTCGTCCGCGTGGGCTTCCAGGGCCGGCAGGTGGCCGACGGTGGCGATGGCCCCGGCGCCGACGACGGCGGCGCGGAGGCGTTGGGTGACCGGGGGCATCGGGTTCGGGCTCCTTCGGTGGCCGACGATGGCAGAAAGCGCTTACCGGCCAGACCCTAGGTGCGGCGCGGGCATCTGGAAAGGGCCGCGCGCCAAGCCCTCGGCCTCGCGGGTCAGCCCTGCGGCACGTCCTTGAGGAACACGACGCCGTCGCTGTCCGCCAGATGGGCCGGATCGAGCGGGGCGTAGCCGAACCAGGAGGACACACGGGGAGCGGGAGGGGGGTCGCCGAGGGCGGCGGCCAACTCCCGGGCACCGGCGAGGCAGCGGTCCCGGGGCAGCGCGTACAGGAGTCCTTCGAGGGTGTCCGGCGGCGGGGCGTCCACCCCCCGGTGCCGGATCGTGCCCAGAGCCGTGGCCACGAAGGCGTACTCCTCGCCGAGCCGGGCGCTCACCAGCGCGCCGGCGCCCCACCACTCCACCGGCCCCTCCCACATCCGCATCGTGCTCCTCCCCCGCTGGAGATGGGAGTTGTGGGCGTGGACGAGCACCGGGCCCCGGTCTGCGAGAGCGAGGAGGTTCCCGGCCATCATCGAGTCCCGCAGCGCGCACAGCCGGGCCATACGCTCCGGTGACGCGTCGGCCATCCGGCGGTGGTATCGCAGCAGGCCGGTCGCGGTGCGCCCGTACAGGCGCGCCCGGTCCCACTCCTGCCGTGAGGCCGCCGCGATCAGGTGGGGTGTCCGCTCCTCCAGCAGCGCCACCAGGTCGTCGGCGAGCAGCCGCAGCCCGTCCGCCTCGGCGGTCCGCCCCACCGACCGGGACGGGTCCGTCATCGCGGCGGGTTCGGTCCACCGGGCGTCGTCGCCGAGCAGGCGGTCGAGCGTCCGCTCGTCACAGGGGAGCAGGTCCGCGTCCACATGAGCCGCGAGGTGGCGGTGGAGCGCGGTGAGGGCCTGCCGGGGGCTCGCGGCGTGGGTGATCTCCAGCGGGCCGTCGAAACCGGCGAAGCGGAGCCGGTCGGAGGTGGGCCGGCCCTCGGCGTCGGCGCGGGCGTTGTGGGCGCGCATCCAGCGCACGAGTTCGCGGTTGGCCGCGAAGGCGCCCCAGCCGTGGCTGAACCCGCTCTCCACGACCTGGTCGAGGGTGCCCGTGCCGGAGGTGACGTAGTCGTCCACGGTCAGGCCCGCCATGCAGTCGCTCTCGATCGCGATCGTCCGGTAGCCCTCCTCCTCGACGAGCTGCCGGAACAGTTCGTTGCGCAGGCCGAGCAGCGCGTCCTCGCCATGGGTGGGCTCGCCCAGGGCGAGCATCCGGGGCCGGGCCGGGAGCACTCCCATGACGGCCGCCGCGTCGACGGCGCGGGCGATGTCCTTGGTGTCGGTAGCCATGCCTTCAACGCTATCGTTGAACCTTCGGTGGAGACTTTTCCGAGATATCTTCGCCTTCATGGGGAGAAACCTTCAAAACGGTGAGCGGCTCAGGCCGGTCGATCTGGCGCGCGGGCACGGCCTGTCCACACAGGCGGTCAGGAACTACGAGGAGGCCGGCATCCTTCCGGCCGCCGACCGCACACCCCACGGCTACCGCGTCTACACCCCGCTGCACGCGCGGGCCCTGCGCACCTTCCTCGCCCTGGTGCCCGGCCACGGCCACCGGGCGGCGACGGCGATCATGCGGGCGGTGAACGAGGGTTCGCAGGAGGAGGCGTTCCGCCTCGTCGACGAGAGCCACGCCCAGCTCCTGGAGGACCGCCGGACCCTCCGGGCCGTGGAGAGCGCCCTGCGCGATCTGGATCCCGCCGCGGCCCCCGGGCCGGGCTCGGCCTCCGGGGCCGGGGCCGGGGCCGGGGCCGGGGCCGGGGCCGGCAGCATGTTCATCGGGCCGCTGGCCGGGAGGCTCGGCATCCGGCCCGCGACGCTGCGCAAGTGGGAGCGTGCCGGACTGGTCCGCCCGCACCGCGACCCGCGCACCGGATACCGCGTCTACGGCGAGGCCGACGTACGGGACGCCCGGCTGGTCCACCAGCTCAGACGGGGCGGCCATCTGCTGGAGCAGATCGCCCCGCTGGTCGACCGGGTGCGGACGGCCGGCGGGCCGGAGCCGCTGGAGGCCACTCTGCGCGACTGGCACGGCCGGCTGTCCGCCCGCGGGCGGGCGATGCTGGCCGGGGCCGCCGAGTTGGACGCGTACCTGCGCGAACGCGGTGAGGCTGGGCCCTCGTGAGTTCCGCGGGTGAACGGCCGCCGCCCGGCACGGAGTCCGACGGCTGAAGCAGGACGGGAGAACGTCCCGGATCCACCGCAACGCCTCCTGCGCCGCCCCGTCCGGCGGCTATGGTGCGGTCACCGGTCGGGCGAGGGGTGTGAGGGGCGGTATGACGGACGAGGCGGTCGCGGGCGGCGGTGCGCGTACGGAATCCGGCAGGGAGCCGGTACCGGAAGCCGTGCTGGAGTCGGCCCTGGAGTCCGTGGTGGTGCATGCCGTCGGGGCCGTGTGCGTCCGGCGCGCCCGCTGCGCCCTGCCGCGGGGCCCGAAGGCTCCGGACGCGGTCGTGCGCGTCCGGGCGGAGGGGCTGCCGATCGCCCTGTACGACCACTCGCTGCGCGGCCGGGTCGTCTCCGGACCGCCCGGGCTGCGGGTGACCGACGTACGGCCGGTGCGGTCCGCCGCTCCCCGGCAGGATCGCGAACTGCCCTCCTTGAAGCTGGAGTTGGAGGAGGCCGAGAACCGGCTGGACCGGCTGCGCGAGCGGCACGGCCGGCTCACCGCGGAGATCGGGAAGGTGGCCGAGCTGCGGGCCGTGCCGCCGCGGCCCCGCCGCGGGGACCCGCCCCGCTGGGCTCCGGTGGAGTCCCTGCTGGCGCTGGCGAGTTTCGTGGACGGCCGGCTGGCGCTGCTCCAGGGGCGGCTGCGGGCGGTGGAGTCCGGACTGAGCGATGCCGAGCACGACGTCGACGTACTCACCCACCGTCTGGAAGCGGCCTCCAGCGCGCTGCCCGCCACGCGGGCGGGCGAGTCGGCCGCCGCCGTCCTGACCCTGGAACGGGCCGGGGACGGCGCGCCGCACGGCGGCGGAGGCGAACAGGACTGCCCCGAGGTGGAGTTGGAGATCGAGTACCACGTGCCCGGGGCCACCTGGTCGCCGGTGTACCAGTTGCGGCTGGACGGCACGGACTCCGCCTCCGGCGGGACGCTCGTCCTGCGGGCCTGCGTGGCCCAGCGCACCGGCGAGGACTGGACGGGCGTACGGCTGGGCCTGTCCACCGCCGACCTGCTGCGGCCTGCGGACGTCCCCCGGCTGCGGTCGCTGCGGATCGGACGTCGCCAGGAGGAGTCCGCCGCGCGGGGGTGGCGCGAACCCCCGCCGGGGCTGGAGGAGTTGTTCGCCGGTTACGACGCGGCTCTCCCGCCGGGGCCGCCGCCCGGCCCCGTGCCGGTCCGGGCCGGCGGGGCGCCGCCCGCCTCCGCGGCCTTGCCGCTCCCGGCCGGCGCGGCCGCGGCGCCGGGTGCCGCGCCGGAGCCGGGCACGCCCCGGACACCCCACCGGGCCGAGCGCGGGTTCGCCGCGTACGGCGCCCCCGCCGCGGCCTCCGCGCCGCTCGTCCCGGCCGTGCCCGGAGCTCCGGGAGCGGTGGCCGTCCCCCTCCCGCCCTCCCCGCCGGTCCCGGCCGAGGGCATGCTCGACTACCTGGGCCTGACGCTGGCCGGCCCGGACGAGCCCGGCCGGCGCGGCAGGCTGTGGCCCGCTCAGGGGAAGACGAGCGCGGCCGTCGCCGAGCACCGGCGGCGGGCCGAGTCCGTGGCACGGCCGGCGCGGCCCGCCCAAGCGGCCGACGTACGTCGGTCCGCCGGCTCCTTCCACCACCGCTACGACACGGCCGCACCCGTGGACGTGGCCGCGGACGGGGCCTGGCACACCGTCCCCGTCCGCGAGATCCCGGTGGAGACGGTGACGGAGTACGTGTGCGTGCCGTCGGTGGACCCGACCGTGTACGGCACGGTGCTGCTGACCAACGCCTCCCGCCACCCGCTGCCGGCCGGGCCGGCCGACGTCGTCGTGGACGGCGACTTCGTCCTCACCGCGCCGCTGCCCACCCTCGCGCCCGGAGAGTGCCGCAGGGTGGGGATCGGCGCGGTCGAGAGCGTGAAGGCGGCGCGGCGTACGCGTCTGCGCGAGTCCGCCGCCGGGCTGCGCGGCGGGACGACGGTGCTCGGCCACACGGTCGAGGTCGAGCTCGCCAACCGCCTCGCGCACCGGGTCACGGTGGAGGTGCGCGAACGCGTGCCCGTCGGCGCCGACAAGGAGGTGCGGGTCGAGGAGCGCCCGGCCGAGCCGCCCTGGACGGACCCCGGCAGGCCCCTCGACGGCGGTGACGGCGGTGACGGCCACCATGTGCGCGGGGCGCGGATCTGGCGGGTGGAGCTGGAGCCGGGCCGGACCACCGTCCTCACGGGCGGATACGAGGTGCGGTTCCCCTCGGGGAAGGCACTGGTCGGCGGGAACCGGAGGGACCGATCCACACCATGACCCGAGCACCCCAGGACACGGCCGGCCCCGGCGCGCCGGCCTCCCGCCCGGAACCGGTCCCTCTGCCGGTCACCGCCGTGACGTGCATGGAGGACCGGGCCCAGGTGGAGCGGCACGGGAGCGTCGAACTGGCAGCGGGCGCGCAGCGGCTGCTGGTCGGTCCGGTGACGCCGCTGGCCGTGGACCGCTCCCTGCGCGCGGAGGTGCCGGCCGGGGAGGGCGGTGCGGGCGGCGTCAGGGTCGTCGACGCCCGGGTGGTGCGCACGTACGCGCCCCCGCGCCCCGGGCACCTGGGCGAGGACGCCTCGGAGCCGCGCCGCAGGGTCCACGATCTGGAGGAGGAGCTGCGCGACGCCCGGTGGCTGCGGCAGCGGCTGGAGAGCCGCCTCGCGGTCGTCGCCCAGGCCAGGGCGGACCTGTACCGCGACGTCACCGAGGGCGCCGGGGCCGGTTCGGCCGACCCGGAGCGCTGGGCGGACCGCATGGAGCGGATCGACGAGGAGGACGAGGCGCGCTCCGGTGAGCTGCGTCTGCTGCGGCGCCGGCTGCTCGGTGCGGCGGAGGAACTGGAGGAAGCGCGCCGGGCTCTGCGGCGCTCCGAGGAGGAGCCGCAGGAACTGACGGCGGTCGTCGAGGTGGTGGTCGAGGCCGACCGCCCCGGGCCCGCCGTGCTGCGTCTGACCCATCTGGTGCCCTGCGCCCTGTGGCGGCCGGCGTACCGGGCGACGCTGGCCGGGGACGAGCGGTCGGTGCGCCTGGAGACCGACGCGGTGGTGTGGCAGCGCACCGGCGAGGACTGGAAGGGGGTGCGGCTGTCGCTGTCCACCGCCCGGCCCACCCTCGCCGCCGGTCCCCCGGCGCTGCACGAGGACGAGCTGGTGCTGCGGGAGCGCTCGTCCGCGGAGCGGCGCACGGTGAAGGTGGATCTGCGCGAGGAGGAGGTGCGCACGGTCGGGAACGGGCCGAACGGAGACGGACAGGACGGGGCGGACGCGGAGCTTCCGGGGCTGTCGGACGGCGGCGAGGTGCGGGTGATGACCGCCGCGGCGCCCGTCGACGTGGCCTGTGACGGGCGCCCCCACCGGGTGCCCCTGTCGGCGTTCACCGCGCCGTGCCGCACCGGGCTGGAGTGCGCCCCCGAGCTGTCGCCGCTGGTGACCAGGGTGGCCAGAGTGGCCAACGGGGCCGGGCACGTGCTGCTGGCCGGGCCGGTGGACCTGGTGCACGGTGGCGGGTTCACCGGGCGCGGCGAACTGCCGTTCACCGGGCGGGGCGAGGAGGTCTCGCTGGCCTTCGGCGGCGAGGACACCTACCGGGTGGTGCGCCATGTCGAGGAGAGCCGCGGCACCGCGGGCCTGAGCGGCGTCAACCACCGCACGGTGATCACGCGTACGGTGCGGCTGTTCGTCTCCCGGCTGGACTCCTCCCCGCAGGGGGAGGCGGCGGTCGTGGTGGTCCGCGAGCGTGTTCCGGTCTCGGAGGTCTCCGCCGTCGAGGTGCGGCTGCGAATGGGAGCGTGCCTGCCGGAGCCCGACGAGGGCATGGACGCGGAGGGCATGGTGCGTTACACGCTCCGTCTGGCTCCCGGCGAGAGGCGCGAGATCACGCTGGAGTACGAACTCACGGCCTCGGACGGCGTCGTGGGGCTCTGACGGCTGTGGGGCTGTGATGGATTCGGCGGATTCCGCGGGTCTTCCCATAGCACATCCGGCATCCGGTGTTCAAGGGCCTCGCGGACGGTCCGCTACGTTCGCCGCATGGACTTCTCCGCAGCCCTGGAGCTTCTGAGGGACGGCCGCCGTGTGGCGCGCCGCAGCTGGATCCAGCCGGGCAAGTACGTCTACCTGGAACCGGAGTCGGTCTGTGCCTGCCCCGACGGGCGGAGCCGGCCGCTCGCCGCCCATCTGCGGTTCGTCACCGCCGACGGCACGGTGCAGGCCGGGGTGCAGCCGTCGCACGCCGGCCTGCTGGCCGACGACTGGTACGACGTCGACGCGCCGGAGGAGGCCGACGGGGCCTGATCGCCCGTCACATCTCGCCGCGCACCATGGCCAGCAGCCGGTTGTAGACGGCGGGGTCCACCCGTACGCCGTCGTGCGCGTGGGCGTTGGTGATCCAGGGGCGCAGGCCGCGTACGGCGGCGGCGGTGCGCAGGGAGTGCTCGCGGTCGACGTACATGTCGTCGTGGTAGACGGCCGCCGCCACCGGCACCCGGTTGGCGGCCAGGCGGTCGGCGTCGTACAGCGCGGGCCAGTCGGTGCGCCCGGCGATCAGGTGGGCGGCCTCCCGCAACGGCTCCAGCGCCGGGTCCTCCTCGAAGTGCCAGGGGTAGACCATCTCCCCGGTGAAGCGCAGCGGACCGCCGCGCGAGGCGTCGAAGGCGGGGAACTCCTCACGGACCCGGTGCGCGGACCAGGCGGTGGGCCGGTCGCCCTGGGCGTAGATGGCCTCGTGCAGGACGGCGTACAGGGGGCGTTCGGCGTAGGAGACGGCGGCCTCGACGCCGCGCAGGAAGGTGTCGGACAGCTCCGGTCCGCGCGCGCCCGGCACGAGCGCGGTCTCCAGCAGGTAGTGCAGGGAGTCGAAGGAGGAGACGCCGCCGAAGGCGGTGCCCAGGGTCTGGAAGCGGCGCACGGTCAGCCGTTCGCCGGTGGGCAGCCGTACGTCCTCGCGCTCCAGGTGCCCGGCCACGGCGTCGGCCAGGCGCTGGTCGCCGGGGTAGCGGCCGAAGTAGCGCTCGTTGTGGTCCGCCACACGGGCGTAGGCGGCGCGGTAGACGTCGTCGGCGTGTGCGCTCAGGGAGGGCAGGCCGCCGGTGATCATCACCTTCTCCAGTCCCTCGGGTGCCAGGGACAGGTAGGTCAGGGCGCAGAAGCCGCCGAAGCTCTGGCCGAGCACCGTCCAGGGGCGGTCCTGCTCGCCGTCGGCGGCGAGGTGGCGGCGCAGCAGTTCGGCGTCGCGGACGATGGAGTCGGCGCGGAAGTGCGCCAGGTGGGCGGCGGTGGCGGCGGCGTCCGGGAGGGTGGCGAGGGTGCGGCGGTCGGCCGGGGTGCTGCGGCCGGTGCCGCGCTGGTCCATCAGGACGACGCGGTGGTCGCGCAGCGCCTCGCGCAGCCAGGCCCCCGGGGCGTTCGGCCGCTCGGCCCGGTGACCGGGGCCGCCCTGGAGCCACAGCAGCCGGGGCAGGTCCTCCCCCTCCCGTCCGGCGGCGGTCACCTCGCGGGCGAACAGGGTGATCTCCGGGCCGTCCGGGCGGGCGTGGTCCAGGGGCACCCGGAGGGTGTGGTCGGCGCAGACGAGTCCGTTGTGGCGGTAGACGGCCGTGTCCATGGTGCTTGAGGCTCCTCGTGCCGGGGTCGGGATGCGGGGCGTGCGCCGGACGGCTTCGTTCGCACCGTACGCGGCACACGCCCCCTCGGGACACAGGCTCCCGCGAACGGGTGCCGCCGGGCGGTCCGGCCGGCTCCGCCCGTCCGGGCGAACGGGCCGGCGCCGCTCAGGTCCGCAGGTAGGAGGCCCCGTTCAGGTCCAGTACGGCGCCCGCGCTCCACTGGGCCCGCGGGGACGCCAGCCACAGCACCGCCTCGGCCACCTCCTCGGGCGAGGCCACCCGCCCGTACGGGCTCTGCGCGCGGATGGCCTCCCCTTCGGCGCCGGCCAGGCGGTGGGTGACGCGTTCGGTGTCGATGAAGCCCGGCGCCACCGAGGTGACGGCGATGCCGTACGGGGCGAGGGCGACGGCCAGGGACTGGCCCAGCGCGTGGACGGCGGCCTTGGTGGCACCGTAGGCGGGGTGGTCGGGCTCGCCGCGGAACGCCCCGCGCGAGCCGACGTTGACGATCCGGCCGCCGGTGCCCTGGCCGATCATGTGGCGGGCGGCGGCGTGGCTGAGGTTCGCCGTGCCGAGCAGGTTGACGTCCACGTGCCGCCGCCAGGCCTCGCACCAGTCCTCGTACCCCGTGGTCGCGGGCGGGTGCGGGGTGTTGACGGCCGCGTTGTTCACCAGGACGTCCAGGCCGCCCAGCACCTCGGCCGCCGCGTCCGCGAGGTCGGCGGTCTGCCGCGGGTCGGCCAGGTCCGCGCCGAGCAGGGCGTGGCCGTCGCCGGGCAGGGAGGCCAGGGTGGCCTCGGCGTCCTTCCGGCGGCTGCCGTGGTGTACGGCCACCGTGTCGCCGTTGGCGGCGAACGCCCGCGCCACCGCCCGGCCCAGCCCCCTGGACGCGCCACTGACCAGCACGCGCCGGCCGCTGCCGGGGAATCCGTTCTCGGCGGTGGGCGTCTCGGATCCGTCGGGGTGCTGCACGGTGGGGCTCCTGGGTGGGGCTGGGGTGCGGCCGTCGGCCGTCGGGCGCCCACACCCTAATCCGGGTGCGCGTGCGGCGGCGGGCGGGTGAGACTGGGTGGCGTGGAGCATGACGTGCGGGAGTTCGCGGAGGAACCGCTGGCGGGCGGCAACGTCAGCGCGGGCGTCGTCCGGGTGGGCGACACCGTACGCCGCCCCGCGGGGCCCTGGACGCCCGCCGTGCACGCCCTGCTGGAGCACCTCCACGGGGCCGGGTTCCGGGGGGCGCCCCGGCCGCTGGGCGTCGACGCCCGCGGACGCGAGGTGCTCACGTACCTGCCGGGCCGGACCGTGTGGCCGGACCGCTTCTCCCTGCTGGACCCGGTCCACCGGCTGGAGCGGGTGGCACGTCTGGTCCGGGAGTTCCACGACGCCGTGGCGGGTTTCACCCCGCCGCCCGGCGCCCGCTGGCAGCGGCTGATCCCCGCCGAGGGGCACGAGATCATCGCCCACCACGATCTGGCCCCGTGGAACCTGGTGTCCGACGGCGGCCGGGAGTGGGCGTTCATCGACTGGGACGGCGCGGCGCCCGGCTCCCGCCTGGAGGATCTGGCCTACGCCGCCCACGGCTTCGTCCCGCTGTCGGCGAATCCGGCCTTCCGGCGCGCGAACGCCGGGGCAAGGCTGCGGGCCTTCGCCGGCGCCTACGGGCTGGACGAGGACGAACGCCGCCGTCTGGCGCCCCTGCTGGGGCGCCGTACCCGCGCCATGCACGACTTCCTGCGGGACCGGGCCTCACACGGCGTCCAGCCGTGGGCGAGGCTGTGGGACGAGGGCCACGGGGAGACGTGGCGGCGGGACGCCGAGTACACCGAGCGGCGCGAGCGGCTCTGGCTGGACGCCCTGCTCGGCGGCTGAGGCCGCCGGTCCTCCGGCACGCCCTCCCCGTACAGCCGCGTGTGGGCCGTTCTCCGCCGGGAAACCGTCAGGAGCGCGCCGAGGCGCATCCCCTCGGCACGGCGCCGAAGGGAGTGGTGATGGCGACTGGCAGCCCCGTGGAACCGTCGGTGGGTACGGGCACGGTCACGACGTCCGTGCCTGCCCGGCTCGACCGCCTGCCGTGGTCGCGCTGGCACTGGATGATCGTGATCGGGCTCGGCACGGTGTGGATCCTCGACGGCCTGGAGGTCACGGTCGTCGGCAACATCGCCGGGCGGCTGGCGGAGGAGGGCAGCGGACTGCCCATCACCTCCGCCGAGGTGACCGGCATCGCGGCGGCCCTGTATGTGGCCGGAGCCTGTTCGGGGGCGCTGTTCTTCGGCTGGCTGACCGACCGCTACGGCCGCAAGAAGCTCTTCATCATCACCCTGGCCGTCTATCTGGGCGCCACCGCGCTGACCGCGCTGTCCTTCTCCAGCTGGTGGTTCTTCGCCTGCCGCTTCCTGACGGGCTTCGGCATCGGCGGCGAGTACGCGGCGATCAACTCCGCGATCGACGAGCTGATCCCCTCCAAGTACCGCGGCCGCATCGACCTGATCATCAACGGCAGCTTCTGGCTGGGCGCGGTGGGCGGCTCGCTGCTGTCCGTCGTGATGCTGGACACCGACGTCTTCGCCCTCGACGTCGGCTGGCGGCTGACCTTCGCGCTCGGCGTCGTCTTCGGTCTGGCCATCCTGCTGGTGCGCCGCCATGTGCCCGAGAGCCCGCGGTGGCAGTTCATCCACGGGCAGGGCGACAAGGCCGAGAAGCTGGTGGGCGAGGTCGAGGAGGGCATCCGCGCCGAGAAAGGTGCCGAACTGCCGCCGCCGGCCGGTGAGATCACCATCCACACGCGCCGCGGCATCGGCTTCGGGACGATCGCCCGCACGGTCTTCTCCCACTACCGCAAGCGCGCGGTGCTGGGGCTGTCCCTCTTCGTCGGCCAGGCGTTCCTCTACAACGCCATCACCTTCGGCTTCGGCGCGATCCTGACCACGTTCTTCGACGTGGGCACCGGTTCGACCGGCTACTACTTCGCGGTCATCGCCGTCGGCAACTTCTTCGGCCCGCTGCTGCTGGGCAGGTTCTTCGACACCGTCGGCCGCCGCGTGATGATCTCCGGCACGTACATCCTCTCCGGACTGCTGCTCTTCGTGACCGCCTGGCTGTTCGGCGGCGGCCATCTGAGCGCCACCACGCTGACGGCCTGCTGGTGCGTGGTGCTGTTCTTCGCCTCGGCCGGGGCCAGTTCGGCCTATCTGACGGTCAGCGAGGTCTTCCCGATGGAGACGCGGGCGATGGCGATCGCCTTCTTCTACGCCATCGGTACGGCCGCGGGCGGAATCAGCGGTCCGCTGATCTTCGCCAGGCTCACCGAGTCCGGCGTCCTCTCGGACACCGTGCTCGCCTTCCAGATCGGCGCCGGGCTGATGACCGCGGCCGGGCTGGTGGCCGTCCTCCTGGCGGTGCCGGCCGAGCGGCGGGCGCTGGAGGACATCGCGGTGCCGCTGTCGGCGCAGGTGACGCCCGCCCCGGGCAGGCGCGGGTGACACCGGCCCCGGAACGGGGTGGAAGGGGGGCGCTGCGGCGCCCCCCTTCCACCCCGTTCCGGGGTCCCGCTCAGGATCCGGCCGAGCGCGGCGACAGCGCACGGATGCGCTGGTCCAGCTCGCCGCTGTAGAACTCCATGAAGCCGTCCGGGTCGGGGCCGGCGTTCATCAGCACCAGCCGGTCGAAGCCCGCGTCGACGTACTGCTGCGCCATCTCCACGAACCGGGCCGGGTCAGGGCCGCAGGCGAAGTTGGCGAGCATGTCCTCCTCGCGGACGGTGGTGGTGGCGGCCGCGAAGTTGACCGGATTGGGCAGCTCGCTCATGACCTTCCAGCCGGTGACGGCCCACCGGGTGGTCTCCAGGACGGCCCGGGCCGCGGTGTGCTCGTCGAGCGCCCAGGCCATGGGCACCTCGGCGTAGGCGGGGCCGGAGCCGCCGGCATCGTGGTAGCGGCGCAGGATCTCCGGCTTGGCCTCGGTCGCGAACAGCCCGTCGCCGAGTTCGGCGGCGATCCGCGCCGACGGGCGGCCGCTGGCGGCCACCGCGATCAGCGGGAGCTCCTCGGGGAGGTCGAAGATCCGCGCGTCCTCCAGGTGCAGGTGCTTGCCCTCGTAGGACCGGTATCCGCCGCGCCACAGCAGCCGGATGATCTCCAGGGCCTCGCGGAGCATCTCGTGGCGCGCGGCGACGGCGGGGAAGCCCCGGCCGACGACGTGCTCGTTGAGCCGCTCGCCGGCGCCGACGCCGAGGACGAACCGGCCCTCCGAGAGCAGGGCGAGCGTCGCGGCGGCCTGGGCGATGATCGCCGGGTGGTACCGCACGGTCGGACAGGTCACGCCGGTCGCCAGTCCGATGCGCTCGGTCCTCGCCGCGATGGTGCCCAGGACCGTCCAGGCGAACGGCGAGTGGCCCTGGTTGTCGAGCCACGGGTGGTAGTGGTCACTGATCTCGACGAAGTCGAAACCGGCCTGCTCCGCGCGGACCGCCTGCCGGACGAGTTCGGCGGGCCCGAACGCCTCCGCCGCCAGTTTGTAGCCGATCTGCATCTGTTCCTCTGTCCCTCGCCGTACGTCGCCGTACGTGGTGCCGTTCGGTTGCCGCTCGCGGCGGGTTCCCGCGGCACGCGGCGCGAAACGGCGCGGTGGGCCATGTGGGCGAGGGACGGCGGGGGGAGAGGACCGGGCGTGGAGGCACGGGGTGCTGGGCGTGAGGCGCGGGGGTGTGAGGCGCGGGCCCCGCGCTCACCGGTTCAAAGGTCGAACTCGTGCGGGGGCAGGTCCAGTGCCTGGCAGACCTCGCGGACCACGGCCCGTTCGGCGAGGTCGAAGCGGCCGTCGGCGCCCGCTATGACGATGCCGATCTGGACGACGGCTCGCGCCTCCAGCGGCTTCCTCCTGGCCTTGGCGATCTCCTTGAGGGCGTCGGCCCTGCCGCTCTCGCGGTCGGCGGCGATCGCGTCCAGCCGGTCCTCGAAGAGGCTCCGCAGCTCGTCGGCGGGGAAGTTCCTCAGCACCTCGTTGTTGGCGATCAGGTAGGAGACACGGCGCCGCTCGGCCGGGTCGACCCTGCCGTCGGCCGCGGCGACGAGTGCGCACACCGCCATGGACGCGTCGCGGAACGCGCCGCCCCTGAGTTCGTTCCTCCTCTCCTCCAACTGGGCCTGCATCGTCTGTGCGGATTCCTTGAGGCGGTTCCACAGGGCCATGGGCACACTCCGTACGTCGCTCGAGAGGTCCGGGCCGTGCGCCGTCCGGACCGTCCGCCCGGCGGGGGCGGCGTGGAGCCACGGCCGTCCGTGCGCCGTTCGGCTCCGGGGGAAGGATAGGAGTGCCGCGCCGGCTCCGGCGACATCGCCCCTGGCCGGAGGGGTGAACATGCCGATCTGGTGATACGGCGTCAGGGGGCTGGCGCACGTTGCCCTTCGGGGCCTCCGGAAGACCGAACGCGGATCGTTTTCCCGCGGTCGGCCGGGTGTGAGCGGCGGATCGCCGGGCATGCGCACGGTACGGCCGCGCCCGCGACGCCCCTCCCCCTCGTCGCGGCGCGGCCTTGTGCTGTCCGGCCGGGTCCCGCAGCCGCTGGAAGGGCCCTTCACTCCGTCCGGAAAAC
This sequence comes from Streptomyces verrucosisporus, assembly GCF_017114865.1. GTDB lineage: Bacteria > Actinomycetota > Actinomycetes > Streptomycetales > Streptomycetaceae > Streptomyces > Streptomyces fenghuangensis. Next base: position 162,965 of record NZ_JADEYH010000006.1, read on the forward strand.
TACCGAAATTTTCGAGCGGTCACATGTCTCGACCGGGTCCAAGGTCTCCCCAAATGCCTCAACACCCTGGCCAACAAAGGGGAATGAACCTCGACACCGTCCGAAACTTTTCCGGAAGGAAGCATTGACGCTGGCTTGCGGTCAGCGCATACTCCACTTCGATCGTTGCCGATCGCCATGGACCTGTCACCGGCCTAGTGCCAGGTGGCGGGCCCTGGAGTCGCGAGCGGCACCCACCGGCCCGACGGCGTCCCGTTCTGCCCCGGCAGGACGATGACGGGCCACGGACGAAGGGACCCCAGTGATCGACACCCCCCGCACCTCCCCGGAGCCCAGAACACCAGGCCGGCGCGGCCGCTCCGCGCTGCGCAACGCGCTGGTCGTGGGCGCCACCCTGGCGCTGGCGGCCGCAGGCACCGTCACCGCTCTGACCGGCACCGCCTCCGCCGCCTCCACCCTGGCCGGGGCGGCGGCGGAGCAGGGCCGCTACTTCGGCACCGCGATCGCCGCCGGCCGGATGGGCGAGTCGGACTACATGAGCGTCCTGAACCGGGAGTTCGACTCGATCACCGCCGAGAACGCGATGAAGTGGGACGCCCTGCAGCCCTCCCGCAACTCGTTCAACTTCTCCACCGCCGACCGGATCGCCAACCACGCCCGCAGCCAGGGCATGAAGCTGCGCGGCCACACCCTGGTGTGGCACTCCCAGCTGCCGAGCTGGGTGACCAGCCTGTCCACGAACGACCTGCGCTCGACGATGAACAACCACATCAACCGGGTGATGGGCCAGTACAAGGGCCAGGTCCACTCCTGGGACGTGGTCAACGAGGCGTTCGAGGACGGCTCCAGCGGCGCGCGCCGCAACTCCGTCTTCCAGCAGCGCCTGGGCAACGGCTTCATCGAGGAGGCCTTCCGCACCGCCCGTGCCGCCGACCCGGACGCCAAGCTCTGCTACAACGACTACAACACCGACAACTGGAACCACGCCAAGACCCAGGCCGTGTACAACATGGTCAGGGACTTCAAGGCGCGCGGCGTGCCCATCGACTGCGTCGGCTTCCAGGCCCACTTCAACAGCGGCAACCCGGTGCCCAGCAACTACCACACCACCCTGCAGAACTTCGCCGACCTCGGCGTCGACGTCCAGATCACCGAGCTCGACATCGCCGGCTCCGGCTCCTCCCAGGCCGAGCAGTTCAAGGGCGTCACCCAGGCCTGCCTGGCCGTCTCCCGCTGCACCGGCATCACCGTCTGGGGCGTGACCGACAAGTACTCCTGGCGCTCCTCCGACACCCCGCTGCTCTTCGACGGCAACTACAACAAGAAGCCCGCCTACCAGGGCGTCATGGAGGCCCTCGGCGGCTCCGACGGCGGCGGGACCACGGGAGGCACCGACGGCGGGACCACCGGTGGCGGCGACACGGCCTCCTGCACCGTCACCTACGAGCAGACCGAACGATGGGGCGACCGCTTCAACGGCAGGGTGACCGTCAGGGCCGGCAGCGCCCCGATCACCAACTGGTCCACGACGGTGACCGTCACCTCGCCCCAGAAGATCTCCGCCACCTGGAACGGCACCCCGAGCTGGGACTCCAGCGGCAACGTCATGACCATGCGGCCCAGCGGGAACGGCACCCTGGCGGCCGGCTCCTCCACCAGCTTCGGCTTCACGGTGATGGCCAACGGCAACTGGAACGCGCCCCGGCTCGGTTCCTGCACCGCCTCCTGACCCCGGTCACGGCGGCTCCCGCACACACTCCCTCCCCCCACAACCGGTGGCGCGGCGGTCTTCGGACCGCCGCGCCACCGGCGCGTCGGCATCCTTCCGCATTCTTCCGCCCCCACCGCCCGGTGCGCCGCCCGCCCGAAGCCACCGGGCGGGCGGCGATGAGTTCCGGCGGCCCGGCCGGTCCACCCATCGGAAGGCGTTCGGCATCCGCACACCAGGAGGGCATGCCATGCAGAAGCAGAAGATCGCGACCTGTCTGTGGTTCGACGGCCGGGCCGAGGAGGCCGCCCGGTACTACACCTCTCTCTTCCCCGACTCCCGGATCACGGACGTCCAGCACTACGGCGAGGCCGGGCCGGGCGAGCCGGGATCGGTCATGACCGTCACCTTCGAGCTCGCGGGGCGTGAGTTCATCGCGCTCAACGGCGGCCCGGAGTTCACCTTCAGCGAGGCGATCTCGCTCTCGGTGGACTGCGCCGACCAGGCGGAGGTGGACGAGCTGTGGGCCAGGCTCACCGACGGCGGCGAGGAGAGCGTGTGCGGCTGGCTCAAGGACCGCTACGGCCTGTCGTGGCAGATCGTCCCGCGGGAACTGCCCGAACTGCTGGGCCACCCCGACCCAACGGTGTCCCAGCAGGTCATGAAGGCCATGCTGGGCATGAGGAAGATCGACGTCCAGGCCCTGCGGGAGGCCGCCGGAAAGTGACGCCCGGCATCCCCTCCGGCCCAAGCGGCCCGGGGCCGCTCGGGCCGGAGGGGCGCTCAGTCCGGGAGGGGGCGCTCCATGCGCACCAGGGCGTCGATCGCGTGGGCCTGTCCGCCCTCGGGGCCCGCCACCGGGCGGCGCACTCGTTCGGCACGCCGGGACGCCAGGCCCGATTCCGCGAGGTCCTCGCGGACCACCCAGCGGTTGGGCTCACCGCCCCAGACCAGATCCGCGGCCGCGTACCGCTCGTCCCACGCCCGGCTGTCCATCGTCCCTCCGATCCCTGCGCTCTCCGTCTCCCCGGGCGCCGGCCCCCTCCGCGCCCGCCTCCGGTCCCGTGCCGACCGTGCGTGGCGACCCCTCTGGACATTTATACCCCTAGGGGTATGGAAACGGAGGCGGTGTCCGCGCCCCGGCCTCTCCCGCCCACCCGGCGGAAGGAAGGAAGATCCGCGGTCGACGCCGTCCTGTACGCTGCCGAGTGTCCCCGGTTACCCGGTGGACCGCACGTTCGACACCGTGCGTCTCACGCCGACCGAGCGACCGAGCCCTGCGGAGGAGGGGGAACACAAGCGATGCACGTCTTCCGTCGCATCCCCGGCCTCTCCCCGAAGGTCCTCTGCGCCCTGGCACTGGCCCTCACCGCTCTGCTGACAGTGCTCTGCGTCCCGGCGTCGGCCTCCGCGGCCCATCAGGACCGCGCACTCGCCCCCGCCGGGTCCGCGCCCCTCGCGGAGGGGCCCCACCTCTCGGGGACGCCCGCGTACACCGACCGGGCCATGGCGGCGGTGACCGCGCCCACGGCGGGCGACGGCGACTCCCCCTCGTGCTCCGGCGACGAGGGCGCGCCGGCGGTCGTATCCGCCACGGGCGCGGGAGACCCCGTGGCAGCGCCCGAGGTTCACGGGCGCCGCGTGTCCGCGGACCCCGACATCCACGGCGCCCGGGCTCCCACGGGCCGGGCCGGGCCCGTCACGCACGCCCCGCACGCCTTCACCGTCCTGAGGATCTAGACCTGTCCCGGGGCCGCCTCCCGCGGCTCCCGCCGTCGTCATCGTTCACACGCGGTCCGCACACGGCCCTTCCGGTCCCCCGGTTCCGCGTCACGACAGGACAGGATCTCCCTCATGCTCTCCTCCCTCCCGCGTGCCCTGCGCACGGCCGGCACCGCCCTCGCGGCGTGGACCCCGCTGCGCTGGGGCGCCGCGGCGGGCGGCGCCGCCCTGACCGCCCTGCTGGTCGGCCTCCCCACCGCCGTCATCCCCAACCCGCTCTTCTCCCGGATGACGCCGACGCTGTGGTGGAACTACCCGACGCTCGCCGCCACCGCCCTGCTGGCCGGTATCGTCATCGCCACCTACGTCAAGGCCCCCACCGCACCCCGGGCATCGCGCTCGGGCTCCATCGGCGGTGTGCTGTCCTTCCTGGCCGTGGGCTGCCCGGTGTGCAACAAGTTCGTCCTCATCGCCCTGGGCACCTCCGGCGCGCTCGGCATCTGGGCCCCCGTCCAGCCGTTCCTCGCCCTGGCCTCGGTCGCTCTGCTGGCCGTGGCGGCGGTGAAGCGGCTGACCGGTGAGATCGCCTGCCGCACCCCCGTACGGGACGCGGCCCCCGCGGCCTGACCGCCTCCTCCCCGCTGTCCACCGCTTCCTCCCGTCCCTCCCGTTCCTCTCCGTTCTTCCCTGGAGCTTTGCCATGCCCGCCATGTCCAGCACGTCCACACGCCGCAAGCGCGGCACCCTGGCCGCCGTCGCCGTCCTCGTCCTCGCACTCGTCCTGGGTCTGGTCTCGGCCCTGGGCGCGGGCTCCGGTTCGGGTTCCGGCGACGAGCCCGCGGCCCGGGTGGAGACCCCGCGGAACACCGCACCCCCCAACGAGGACCTCCTCGCCCTCGCCCGCCGCGACGACGACGACCCGAACGCCATCGGCAGCACCGACGCCCCCGTGGTGCTGATCGAGTACGCCGACTTCCAGTGCCCGTTCTGCGGGAAGTTCGCCCGGGACACCGAGCCGGAGCTGATCGAGAAGTACGTCGACTCCGGTGTGCTGCGCATCGAGTGGCGCGACTTCCCGATCTTCGGCGAGGAGTCCGAGGCCGCCGCGCGGGCCGGGTACGCCGCCGGGCGGCAGGGCAGGTTCCGGGAGTTCCACGAGCTCGCCTTCGGCGAGGAGCGCAAGATGAACAGCGGCCACTTCGCCGGGGACAAGCTCGTGGAGATGGCCCGCGAGGCCGGGGTGAAGGACCTGGAGAAGTTCCGCTCCGACATGGACAGTGACGCCGCCGGCAAGGCGATCGAGCGCGACTCCCGGGAGGGCTACGAGCTGGGCGTCACCAGCACCCCGGCCTTCCTGGTCAACGACCGGCCCATCCTGGGCGCCCAGCCGACCGAGGTCTTCACCGACGCGATCGAGGACGCGAAGAAGGCCGCGGAGGCGCACGCCGAGTGAGCGACATCGGATATCTCGCCGCGTTCGCCGGCGGGCTGCTCGCCCTGCTCAGCCCCTGCAGCGCCCTGCTCCTGCCCGCCTTCTTCGCCTACTCCTTCAACAGCCCGGCCCGGCTGCTGGGCCGGACCGCGGTCTTCTACGGCGGCCTGTGCCTGACGCTCGTCCCGCTGGGCGCCGCCGGCTCCTTCGCCAGCCGGCTGTTCTACGGCAACCGCGACCTGCTGGTCACCGTCGCGGGCTGGACGGTCATCGCGCTCGGCGTCGCCCAGATCCTGGGCCTGGGGTTCGCTTCGCGCCGGATGCAGACGGCCGCGGCCGGCATCCGGCCCTCCTCTCCCCTGTCGGTCCTGGCCCTGGGCGCGGTGTACGGGCTGGCGGGCTTCTGCGCCGGGCCCATCCTGGGCGGCGTCCTGACCGTCGCCGCCGTCAGCGGCAGCCCCTGGTACGGCGGCGCCCTGCTGGCCGTCTACGCGCTGGGCATGGCCGTGCCCCTGTTCGTCCTGGCCCTGTTCTGGGAGCGCTTCGAGCTGGGGCGCAGGAAGTGGCTGCGCGGCCGCCCCCTGCGCGTCGGACGGCTGGAGACGCACAGCGTCTCGCTGCTGTCCGGACTGTTCTTCATCCTGCTGGGCGCCGTCTTCCTGGTCTTCGACGGCTCCTCGGCACTGCCCGCGCTGCTCGACGTCGACCAGGAGTTCGCCCTGCAGCGGTGGGTGGCGGACTGGGGCGGCGGCGTTCCCGACACGGTCGTGCCGGCCGGGATCGCCGCCCTGGCGGCCGCCGTTCTGCTGCTCCGGGCATGGCGCTCCCCCCGGCGGGGCGGCGGCAGCGGCGAGGGTGCCGGCGGGGCGGACGGCTCGGAGCGGAGACAGGGAGCCGCCGGCCGGACCGACTGACGTGGCCCCCTGGCCGGGTGCGGGTGGCCGGCCGGCCCCGGCCTCCGGCGAGGGACCCCGGCCGCTTACGGTCGGCCGCCGGGGTGGGACACCGCCCGTGCGCCGTCCGGCCCGGCGGTCCCGGACGGAGTGCTCCTACCGGCGGCCGGGTCCGGAAGGGCCCAGTTCGCGCAGCACCTGCTCCAGGGTGCCGAAGCCGACCGGCGGCGCGGGCAGGGGGCGGACGGGCTCGGCGCGCAGGCCGTCCAGCAGCAGGGCCAGACAGCGGCGCCACGCGGCGGGCTCGACCGCCTCGGAGGCCGGTACCGCCCGTCCCAGCGCCGCCAGGGCGAACAGCAGGTCCTCGGCGGTGACGTCCGGCCGCACCGCGCCCTGCTGCCGGGCGCGGCGGAGCAGGGCGTCCACCGTCTCGCGGTTGTGGGCCCGCAACTCCTCCAGAGAGGGGGACTCCTCGGCTCCGGTGGTCATCAGGTCGTTGGCCCCCCGGTCGGCGGCCAGGCCCTCGAAGATCCTCTCCAGGTAGGCGGTCAGCCCTTCCCAGGGGTCCTCGGCGAGCCGCGCCTCCTCCCCCATGCGCAGGGTCTCGGTGAGCGAGTCGCGGAAGACCGCCTCGATGAGCGCGCCGCGCGTGGGGAAGTGCCGGTAGAGGGTGGCGTTGCCGACCCCGGCCCGCCGGGCGATGTCGTCCAGCGGCGCCTCGACGCCCTGCTCGGCGTAGACCTCGCGGGCGGCGGCGATCAGCAGTTCCCTGTTGCGCCGCGCGTCCCGCCGCAGTGGCGCGGATCCGCTCGTCCCGCCTCTCCCGACCGTGCACATGGACGGCACCCTAACAGTAAAGCGTGGACCGCTCCCCGTTTCACTGCTACCGTCGCAAAACGGGGATCACTCCCCGGATGACTCGCCGACGCGCTCCCACCCACTTCTGGAGGCAGCCCATGATCGTGCCCGACCTCGGCCACCTGGCCCCCCCCCCGCGGCACGGACTTCACCGCCGACCCCCATCCCGTGTACGCCCTGCTGCGCGAGCGCGGCCCGGTCCACCGCTTCCCCACCGACCGGACCGGAGGCGTCTGGCTGGTCCTCGGCCACGACGCGGTGCGGGCCGCGCTCACCGATCCACGGCTGCGCAACGACATACGCCACTCGGCCGACCGGGAGGACGACGGCGGCCACTCGATCGGCCGGAACATGCTCCAGACCGACCCGCCCCACCACACCCGCCTGCGGCGACTGGTGGCCCGGGAGTTCACCGGCCGCCGCGTCGAGTCGCTGCGCCCGCGCATCAGGCGGATCGCGGACGACCTCGTGGACGCCGTGTCCGCTCGGGGCCGCACCGATCTGGTCGCCGCCTTCGCCATGCCGCTGCCGGTGGCCGTGATCTGCGAACTCCTCGGCGTCCCCGCCTCCGACCGGGCCGCTTTCCGGGACTGGTCGACCGGGATGGTCCACCCCGCCGACCCGGCCTCCGCGAACGCCGCCGCACAGGCCATGACGGACTACCTCACCGCCCTCGTCGAACAGAAGCTGAGGAGACCGGGCGACGACCTCCTGAGCGCCCTGGCCTCCACAGCCGCCCACGGGGAGGACGAGCTCTCCCCGGAGGAACCGCTCGGCATGGCGTTCCTCCTGCTCGTGGCCGGACACGAGACCACCGTCAACCTCATTTCGGGCGCCGTCCACGCCCTGCTCACCAACCCGGATCAGCTCGACGCCCTCCGCTGCGACCCCTCGCTGCTCTCCGGCGCCGTCGAGGAGACCCTGCGCCACGACGGCCCGGTGCTCACCTCGGCCTACCGTTTCACCGCCGAGCCCGTGGAGATCGGCGGCACCGTCGTCCCCGCCGGGGAGTCCGTGCTCGCCGTGCCGGCCTCGGCGTCCCGCGACCCGTCGCGCTTTCCCGACCCCGATCGCTTCGACATCCGCCGCGACACCCGGGGCCACTCGGCCTTCGGCCACGGCATCCACCACTGCCTGGGCGCACCGCTCGCCCGCCTGGAAGCCGCCGTCCCGCTGGAGTGCCTTCTGGAACGCCTTCCCGATCTCGCGCTCGACGCCGATCCCGCCGACCTCGCCTGGAGATCCGGAATGCTGCGGGGCCTGCGCCACCTGCCCGTGCGCTACACCCCTCGGCGCCCCGGGGAGCGCTGAGGGCCCGCGCGTCACGCCCCGGCGGTGGTCCAGGCGCGACGGAGCTGCTCGAAGCGGGTGGGCAGCGGGGGGCGCCGGCCGGCGTGGGCCGCGTTGGTGCGGTGGACGAAGCGGCGCCAGGAGAGCACCAGGCCCTGCCGGGTGATGGGCAGCCCGGCCGCGACCGTCACCCCGTTGTCGTGTGTGTGGTGGACCGTCAGCAGCAGCGCCTCGGGAACCGAGCCCTCCAGCTCGGCGCACAGGTCGGCGCGGACGTCCATCCAGCGGCGCAGCACCAGCACCGTGCCCGCGTCCAGGCCGTGCCGCCGCGGGACGCGGTGCTTGCCGTGTTCGACGTCCACCCGGCCCGCCCCCAGGTCCAGCGACCGCACCGTGCACCGCAGCAGGTCGCCGTAGCGTGCGCCGGAGGCCCGGGCCAGGCCGGTCACCACGGCCAGCCGCACCGTCTCCGGCTTCGCGCCCTCCTCCATGGCCTGGGAGGCCAGGGTCCGCCACACCCACTCGGCCTCCTCCAGTGACACCGGAGGTCTGGGGTAGCGGTCCTGTGCCGCCCCGCCAGGCTTCTCCGCCTGTTCCGCCTCTTCCGCCTGCCCGGTCGTCATGGTCTCCGTTCCGTCCGCGCCCGCTCGGGTCCCTCAGATTCAGGATTATCGTACGCTTGGCACATTATTTCTCTTCGATGATGACGTCACACCCGACGGGGCGGTCATGCCCGGGTGGTCAGCCGTCCGTGTGGATACGGCGCCCGGTGACGCGTTCGGCGCGGACGACCACCCACAGGTCTCGTTCCTCTCCCCCGGCCCAGGGCCCGCTGGGCTCCCGGTCGGCCAGGTGGCGGGTCTCCTCCTCGTCCGCGGCCCGGGCCCTGCCCACGACCAGGACGCTCCAGCCGCGCCGGAAGGCGTCGTCCACGTAGTCGACCTCGAACGCCACCTCGTGCCCCACAGCCGCCGAGGGCGCGGAGCCGGGCCTGGTGCGGAAGGCGATCACGCCGTCCGCGACCTGGTAGTTCACCGGGATGATGGCGGGCCCCTCGGCTGTGGTGACCGCGACGCGCCCCACACCGTGCGTGGAGAGCCTGGCCCAGCACTCCTCCTCGTCGAGCTCGAGGTACCGGGGGCGGCCCGGGGCCCGTCCCCGTCCGGGCGGGGCGCCGGTGCCGCCGCCTCGCAGCCACTCCACGGAGGTCTCCAGTGCGGCGGCCAGCCTGAGCAGCCCCGGCCCGCTCGGGGCGGAGGGGTGCTCCTCCAGGTACTGCAGATACCCCGGCGCCATGCCGGCCCGTACGGCGGCCTCCTCGCGGGTGAGGCCCAGCCGCTCGCGCTGGAGGGCCACCCGCCGGCCGATGTCCCCGGTGTCCGGCAGCTCGTGGTGCTCCTTGTCGGGCACGGCCACCGCCTCCTTCCTCGAGCCCTCCACCTGGTGCGGGCTCCGCCATGGCGATCGGGTACCCGATCGCGCCCCGCTCCATGGGGGCCGAAGGGGCACACTCGCGGACGGCGGACGGCGGGGCGGGTCAGACCTCGGCGGTGGGCACCAGTACCGCCCGGCCGTCGACCCGGCCGTCACGCAGCCGCTGGTAGACCTCGCCCGCCTCGCCGAGCGGGTGCACCTCCACATGCGGGCGGATCCGCCCGGCGCGGGCGAGGGCGACGACCTCGGCCAGTTCCGGCCGGGTGCCCCAGTACGGGATCGACACCGCGGCCTCGAAGGGCACGGCGCCGAAGGCGACGGGCAGCGTGCCGCCGGCCAGTCCGACGACGGTGATGTCGGCCTCCACGGCGGCGCACGCGGCGGCGGTGGCCATCGTGGCGTCGGCGCCGACGCAGTCCAGCACCAGGGTGGCGCCGAGGCCTCCGGTCAGCGTGCGGATCCGGTCCGCGTCCCCCTCTCCGGCGGGCACGCAGTGGTCGGCGCCCGCCCCGGCGGCCAGGTCGAGCTTGTCCGGGGCGAGGTCGACGGCGATGACGTCGACCGGGCTCAGCGCCTTGAGCAGCTGGACGGCCATGTGTCCCAGCCCGCCCACACCGATCACCACCGCCGCAGTTCCCGGCACCAGCTTGTGCAGGGAGCGCTTGATCGCGTGGTAGGGCGTCAGCGCGGCGTCGGTCAGCGGCGCGGCGGTGCGCGGGTCCAGGTCACCCAGCGGTACGAGCAGCCGGGTGGAGGGGACGAGCATGTACTCGGCCATGCCGCCGTCCAGGCCCAGCCCTCCGCCGGCGGCCCGCAGCTCGGCGGCCCGGTGGCAGTAGTTCTCCGCCCCCCGGGCGCAGGCGGGGCACACCCCGCAGCCCCAGGGGCCGTAGACCAGCACCGCGTCGCCCTCGCGCAGCCCGGTGTTCTGCGTACCCGGCCCCAGGGCGTGCACCCAGCCGGAGGTCTCGTGGCCCAGGGTGAAGGGCAGGTCGTAGGGCAGCGCGCCGGCGGGCCAGTCCATGACGTGCAGGTCGGAGTGGCACACCCCGGCGCCCGCCACCTTCAGCAGGACTTCTTCCGGGCCGGGTTCGGGTACCGGGACCCGGGTCACCTCCGGGGGCTTCTGCCAGCCGGTGAGCCGCACCGCGGTCATCTCGGACATCCGCTTCCTCCCATCCGTACACGGCCTCTAAGCCGTCCCGCCCCGCGGTACCCCTGGAGTACCGGTGCGACACCAAGGGCGCGGGGGCGCGGGTCAGTCGGCCAGGGCGGCCAGGGTGGCGTCCAGGTCGGCGGGCCGTGGGCGGTTGTGGGGCAGTTTGGCCAGTACGCGGGCCATGCCGCAGGTGTCGGTGAGGGCGGAGAAGACCAGGCCGCCTGCGATGCCCGCGGAGATCAGGCGGGCGGCCGGTTTGCGGCGGCCGGCGATCAGGCCCAGCAGGACCAGGGAGCCGGCGGTGAGCCGGACCTGCCGCTCCATGGCCCAGGCGGTACGGGCGCCGACGGGCCGGTGCAGGTCGTGGCCGCGCTCGGTCCAGGCGGCGGTGCCGCCCTCGAGGGTGGCGGCGGTGATGCCGTGCTCGGCCAGGACGGCGCAGGCGGTCGCCGAGCGGGCTCCGGAGGCGCACACCACCAGCAGGTCCCCGCGGGCGGAGGCGGTCCGCAGGGCGGGCAGTGCCTGCTGGAGGCGGTCCAGGGGGATGTTGTGGGCGCCGGGCAGGTGGCCGGAGGCGTACTCGCCGGGGGTGCGCACGTCGACCACGGTCAGCTCGTGTATGCGGGAGCTGCTCTGTTCGACGGTGAGTGCGGGGGTGGTGGACACGTGTGAGATGTTTCCTTCCGAACGCGGGGCAGGACGACCCGGCAGGTAGGGTACCCGGCGGGGTATGAAAGGGGAGGTTCCGTGGAACTGGCGATGGCGGCCGAGGAACTGAAGACGGTGGTCAACCGGCTGCGCCGGGCGCAGGGCCAGATCGCCGGAGTGATCAAGATGATCGAGGAGGGGCGGGACTGCGAGGAGGTCGTCACACAGCTGGCAGCGGCCTCCCGGGCACTGGACAAGGCCGGTTTCGCGGTCATCGCCACCGGTCTGCAGCGCTGTCTGACCGACAGCCCCGACGGTGATCCCGCGGCCGCCCTGGACCGCGAGCAGATGCGGGCCCGGCTGGAGAAGCTCTTCCTCTCCCTGGCCTGACCCCGGCCTCGCAGGTCCCGGCCGCGGGACCTGCGAGGGGTCACGGCAGGGCGTCGGCGAGCATCACGGCGGCCACCGCCAGCAGCACGGCCGCGAAGACCCGCTGCAGGACGCCGGCGGGGACCCTGGCCGCCAGCCGCCTGCCGTCCCACGCGCCCAGGACGGCCGTACCGGCGAAGGGCAGCAGCGCCGCCCAGTGGATGCCGTCGGCCGTATCACCGCGGGCGGCCAGGGCCGCCAGGGCGTTCACCACGATCACCAGCAGGCTGGTGCCCACCGCGGCCCGTATCGGCAGCGCCAGGACGGTGCGCAGGGCGGGCACGGCCAGGAAGCCCCCTCCGACGCCCAGCAGTCCGGTCAGCGCGCCCAGCCCGGCCCCCGCTCCGGCGGTCCGCAGCGGCCGTGCGCCGCCTTTCCCCGCGCCGTCCGCTCCGGCCGCCGACGCGCCGCGGAACATCACGGCCGCGGCAGCCGCGGCCACGGTCGCGAAGGCTCCGGTCAGCACGGCGGGGGGCACCTCGGTGGCCAGGGCGCCGGCGGCGGCCGCCGGCAGCAGCCCGGCGGCGGCGAAGACGGATCCGGCCTTCCAGCGCACCTGGCGGGCCCGGGCGTATGCGGCCAGGGCCGTCAGCGACATCGCGGTGACGATCAGCAGGGAGGCCGTGGTGGCCTCGGCCGGGGTGAAGCCGAGCAGGTAGATCAGGGCGGGCACGGTCAGGATGCTGCCTCCGGCCCCCAGCGCGCCCAGCGACCAGCCGACCACGGCCCCGGCCGCCAGGGCCAGGACCAGGGCCGGGACGGTCACGCGACGGTGCCGGGGCGTCCGCGCCCGTCGCGCACGGGCAGGCCCTGCCTCTCCCACGCGGCCATGCCCCCGGTGACGTCCACCGCCTCCACACCCCGCTCGGCCAGCAGCCTGGCGGCCTTCTGCGAGCGGTTGCCGGAACGGCAGACGGCCACCACGGGCTTGCCCTCCAGATGACCGGGCAGCTGCGCGCCCTCGACCAGACGGGACAGCGGCAGATGGACGGCGTACGGAGCGTGGCCGGCCTTCCACTCGGCGTCCTCGCGCACGTCCAGCAGGACGGCGTCGCCCTCGGCGGTACGCCGGTCGGCCTCGGCCGGGTCGACGCGGCCGGGGCCGCGGCGGAACAGGGACATGGTGCTCTCCTCCGGTGGGTGGTGCGGGTGGCGGGGGTGCGGGCCGGCGAGGCGGAAGGGACCCTCAGGGCCGTACGACGGTCAGCCCGGCCTGCTCGGCCGCGTCGAAGGGGTCGTCCACGGCGACCACCTCACGGCCGGCCGCGTCCAGCATCGAGGCGGCGATCGTCGCGCGCATCCCGCTGGCGCAGTGGACCCAGACGGTCCCGTCGGGCACCTCCGCGACGCGCTCGTGGAGCTGGTGGATCGGGATGTGGGCCGAGTCCTCGACATAGCCGTTCGCGCGCTCGGAGTCGCGGCGCACGTCGAGCACCACCACCTCCTCGCCGCGCTCGCGGACGCCGGCCAGCTCGGCGAAGGCCGCCCGGGGGAAGGAGCGCGGCTGCTCGCCGTCGCCGAGCCAGTCGGCAAGGCCGCCGGTGGCGGCCGCGGCGGGCCGGTCGATGCCGACCCTGGCCAGCTCCCGCTGGGCGTCGGCGAGCTGTTCGGAGCTCTCGGCCAGCAGTGTGACCGGCTTGCCCCAGGGGATCAGCCAGGCCAGGTAGGTGGCGAGCTTGCCGTCGGCCTCGAAGTTGTACGCGCCCGCCACATGGCCCTCGGCGAACGCCACACGGCTGCGCAGGTCCACCACCCACTCCCCCGCGGCCAGCCGGGCGGCGATCTCCCCCGCGTCCGCGCGCCGGGGCGGGGTGAGGTCGATCGGCTCCGGTCCGGTGGAGTTCACCGGCCCCATGTGGGCGTAGTACGCGGGGATGTCGTCCAGGCCGGCGAGCAGGTCGGCGACGAACTCGTCGACATCCTTGACCAGCGCGTCATTGGTCTCGCGTTCCTTGCCGACGGTGGTGGAGTCGCCCTCGGCCTGGGTGGAGGAGCAGAAGCTGCCGAAGCCGTGGGTCGGCATCACGGGCACGTCGTCGTCCAGCTCGTCGGCCAGCCGGTGGGCGGAGGCGTGCTGGGCGCGGGCCAGTTCGCGCGTCATACGGGGCTCGACCAGATCCGGCCGTCCGACGGCGCCGATCAGCAGCGAGCCGCCGGTGAAGACGGCGACCGCGCGTCCGTCCTCCTCCAGGACGTAGGAGGTGTGGTGCGGGGTGTGGCCGGGGGTGGCCAGCGCGCGCAGCGCCAGCCCTTCCTCGATTCCGGCGGTGTCGCCGTCGGCCACCGGCGTCCGGGGGTACGACACACGGGCGCCGGCGGGCACCAGGTACTCCGCGCCCGTCACACGGGCCAGCTCCAGCCCGCCGGTGACGTAGTCGTTGTGCACATGGGTCTCGACGACGAGGGCGATCCGCACCTCCCGCCGGGCCGCCAGTGCGAGCATCCGGTCGATGTCCCGCGGCGGGTCCACCACGACGGCCGCCGACCGGCCCCCGGCGAGATAGCCGCGATTGCCCAGTCCCTGGATCTCCACGGTGTCGACGAAGAACACGGTGCCGCTCCTTCCGGATCGCTCTGCCCCGGGGGATGTGATCACCACCGTAACACATACCCAGGGGGGTATTTTGGGAGTCGGGTGCCGCGTAGCCCCTACTCCGGCGGGTACCCGCCGGGGCGAGCGGAAACGGGCGCCGCGCACCGGCCCGTGACACCACCGAGCACAGGAGAGTTACGACGTGAGCTACGACCGCACCGTCCGGGTGAGCACCGACTTCGACACCACCGTGACCGCCGTGCGCGACGCACTGGCCGAACAGGGCTTCGGCGTCCTCACCGAGATCGACGTCACCGCCATCCTGAAGAAGAAGCTCGACCAGGACATCGAGGACTACCTGATCCTGGGCGCCTGCGACCCGCAACTGGCCCACCGGGCACTGGAGAACGACCGCGACATCGGCCTGCTGCTCCCGTGCAACGTGGTCGTGCGCCGAGACGGCGACCAGACGGTCGTCCAGGTCCTCGATCCCAACACCATGGTGACCCTCACCGGGCTGCCGCCATGGAGCCCGTCGCCTCCGAGGCCACCCGGCGCCTGGACGCGGCCCTGGCCGCCCTGGGCTGACCCGGCCCGCTCCGCGAGGGAACCCCCTCCGAGCACCCGCCGGACGAGTGGCGGGGCGCGGGCGGCGGCGCGATGCTGGAGACATGAGCGGACACCGGCGGGGAGCCCGCCTGCTCCCCCTCACCGCGGCCTCCGCGCTCTACGCGCTCCGGCTCCGCCCCCGGCTGCTGACCTGGGGCGCGACCGAGGAGGAGGCCGCCAGTACCTACCCCGGCGACGACCTCGTCCCCGACGCCACCAGCACCTCGACGATGGCCACCACCCTCCCGGCGGCTGTCCGGCCTGCTCGGCGCCCTCGCCCTGGCCGTCGTCACCGCCCTCGCCGCCACCGGCGGCGCGGCCCCTCTCCCACCCACGACCGGCCAGGCGAACGCCCGCCGCACCGCGGCTGCGCCCCCTCCCCCGCCCTGCTGTTCTGCGAGGACTTCGAGGACCTGCCGCGCGGCGCGGGCACCAGCACGGACTGGGGCGTGGACACCCGGCACGGCACGCTGACCGTGGAGCGGTCCGCCGGACGCCACCGCCGCCACACAGGAGGGCACCGGCCGGGGCGGGTGCTGCACCTGCGCACCGAGGGCAACGGCCACGCCTTCCTGGAGGTCGACGACTTCGACGCCCCGGGCAACAGCTTCTTCGGCCGGATACAGGTCCGTGTGGACGCCTTCCCCACCGCCCCGGACTGGGCCCACTTCACCCTGGTCGAGGCCACCGGCCGTGGTGACGGCAGCGTGGTGCGACCCATCGGCGGCCAGTACGTGCCGACCGTCGGCGGCGGGACGCAGCTGTGGGGCGTGGGCTCCGACGGCGGGCCGACGGGCGACTGGACCGACTGGCGCGAGTCCGCCCCGGCCGAGGCCGGGAAGTGGACGTGCCTGGAGTGGGAGACGGACGCGGACGACAACCGCGTCTCGGTCTGGATCGACGGCGAGCCCAAGCCGGATCTGACCGTCACCACCACCCGCCACGGCGGCAATCCGGTCGACTTCGTCCTCCCCGACGTCGACACCGTCCGCATCGGCTGGCAGCTCTACCAGGGCGACCCCGCCCCCGGCCCCTACGACCTGCTCCTGGACGACCTGGCCCTGTCCACCGAGCGTGTGGGCTGCCGTCGCTGACGGTCCGTCCTCCCGCAGCGGCCACTCCCGGCAGGAGCCCACTCGATGCGCAGCGTCCACGTCATCGTCCACCCGGAGGCGACGCACCACGTGGAAAAAGTCGTCGGCGGATGGCACGACTCGTCTCTCACGCCCGCGGGCAGGCGCGCGGCGGCCTCCATCGCCCAGGCGTTACGGGCCCGGATCCCCGAAGGGACCGAGGTGGAGGTGGTCTCCTCGGATCTGCTGCGCGCCCGGCAGACGGCCGACCGCGTGGCCGGACTGCTGGGCGTGGAAGCACTGCTGGACCGCAGGCTGCGGGAGAAGCCCTACGGGGAGGCCGAGGGGAGGCCGCAGGAGTGGCTGGACCGGCGGTTCGTCCCGCCACCGGCCGCCGGGGACCGGATGGGCCACCACGAGGGCGTACGGGGAGCCGAGACCAGGGCGGAGTGCGCGCGGCGCGTCTACGCGGCCATGGACGAGATCCTGCGGCGCCCGTGCGGGCACCAGATCGTCGTGACGCACGGTTTCGCCCTGACCTTCGTCGTGGCGTTCTGGATCGGGATGCCGTTCGGGTCGCTGGGCTCCGTCAGCTTCCGGGCTCCGTCCGGCAGCATCACCGTCCTCCGTGAGGACGACTTCTTCCACAACCGCCAGGTCGCCGTCCTCGGCGACACCGGCCACCTCGGACGGTGAACGGGACGCCGCCCCCTGGCGGGTGGACGGGCCGGCCCGGTTGCCCCGGCGCGGCGCGGCGACCGCCGCGCATCAGAGCGCGCCGGCGCCGAGCCAGGCGGCGAGTGCGGTGAAGTCCTCGTCGGTGAGCCCCCTGGCCGGGTCGACACGGTGGAGCAGCGCCGGCGCCCGGTGCTGTGCGTCGACCCAGAGGCGGTCCAAGGCGCCGATCTCGTCGTCGATCCAGACGAACGGGCGGCGGCCGGCCCACTCGACGAGATGAGGGGTCTTCCAGTGCAGGCCCTGCGGCCCATGGCCGGCGAAGGTGTCCGGCCACCTCACCACGGGCAGCCTCGGCAGCCCGATGCGCGGGGCGACGGCCTCGTTGGCCTCGTCCATCCAGGTCGTAGCCCACACCAGGTCGCAGCCCAGCGCCGCCAGACGCGGCCCGGCGGCGGGGTCGAGCCGCTCCAGCAGCGGGTTTCCCGGCCCGCCGGGCGCCGCGGGGGCGGGCACGGGCGTCCGCCGGGACCGGTGGGACGGCGCACCGAACGGGATGAGCGGTCCGTCGACGTCGAGGAAGAGGATGGGGCGCTGCGCCGGTCCGGTCACGGCAGCACGATAGTCCCTCGCCGCGGGCAGTCGGCCCGGCTTGTCGGCGCGGTGGGGCAACCGTGAGGGGTGGTGAGGAGCGGCCGGGGCCCGGCCGCCCCTCACCACCCCCGTGGCGGGACCGGCGTCCGTCAGGTCACCCGGCGGCGGATCCACCACCAGGAGCCGCCTTCAGCCTCCGCCGGGCGGTGAATCGTGGTCGGGTGGTGCGCGTCGCCGCGAAGTCACCGGTCACGGGCGGGAACCGCCGGCTTCGCCGACGGTCGCCCGTCCTCCGGAAAGCGGCGGTCCGCCGGGCGCCCCGTTGGAGACGGGGCGCCCGGCGGGCCGGTTCGGGCAGGTGGGGCTGACGGTCAGCGGGCCAGGCGGTGGGCCTCGGCCAGGTGACGGACGGCCTTGGCGTAGTCGCCGGAAGCCAGGGCGTGGTCGGCGTCCGCGGTGCGGGACACCGCGCGCTCCGGGGCGCCGTCACCGGCCTTCAGCAGGGTGGCCTGGGCGATGTCCCGGGCCACCGAGGCGAGTTGGTCCGCCTGGAGGTAGGAGTCGGCCTTCGACTTCTCCAGCAGGGCGGCGGCCCTGGAAAGGCGCTTCAGGACCGCGTCCGCGTTCCGCACCGTGCCGTCGTCCCGGAAGTTGGAGCGCTTCAGGGCGAGGCGGACGTGGACGGCCGCGACGCGGGAGGCGATGTCGCGGCGCTCCCGCAGCTCGTCTTGGACGTCCTCCAGCCGGTCACGGGCGCTGTCGGTGCGCAGACCCCAGCCGTACGGGTAGAGGGGGTCATAGGAGGCGTCGCCGACGTTGACCGGGACCTGCGCGTCCGAGCGCGGCCAGCTCACCGGCAGGCGGCCGGTGAAGGGCCGCTCGCCGAAGAGGGTGTCGGCCACGCCCGTGCCCTCGGTGCCCGGCAGCCAGGAGGCCACCAGGGCGTCGATGTCGCCGAGTTGGTCGGTGATGATCTGCGGGCGTCCGGAGACGACCAGCACCGCGCAGTCCATGGCGCCGCAGACGGTGTCGATCGCCTTCCTGTCCGCCTCGGACAGCTGGAGGTCGTGCCCGTTGCCGACGTCGCCGACGCCCTCGGCGTAAGGAGTCTCGCCGACCACCACGATGCCCGTCCGGTGCCCGTCGGTGGGCGCGGAGGCGTCCTCGCTGAAGGTGACGGAGGCGTCCGGGGCCGCCTGGCGGATGCCCTCGACGACGGTGGTGCCCTCGGTGATGTCGCCGGAGGAGCCCTGCCAGGAGATGGTCCAGCCGCCGGCCTGGTTGCCGATGTCGTCGGCGTTGGATCCGGCGACGTAGAGCTTCCCGTCGCCGCTCAGCGGCAGCAGGTTCCCCTCGTTCTTCAGCAGCACCTGGGAGTCGGCGGCGGCCCGGCGGGCCAGCTCGCGGTGGGGTGCGGAGCCGACGGAGTCCAGGTGGGTGCGGTCGGCGTAGGGCTTCTCGAACAGGCCGAGCTGGAACTTCTTGGTGAGGATGCGGGTCACCGCGTCGTCGATCCGCGCCATGGGCACGGCGCCGGAGCCGACCTGCTCGCGCAGGGTGGAGGTGAAGCCCTTGTAGTCGTACGGCACCATGATCATGTCGAGTCCGGCGTTGATCGAGGTCCGCACGTCGGAGGCGTAGTCGCCGGGGATCTGGTCGATGGCCTCCCAGTCGCTGATCACGAATCCGTCGAAGCCGAGGTCGCCCTTGAGGACGTCCGTGATCAGGTCGGCGTGGGCGTGCATCTTGACCGGCCCCTGGCCGTCACCGGGGAAGTCGACGCTGGAGAAGGACGGCATGACGGTGCCGACCCCCTCGTCGACGGCTTCCACGAAGGGGGCGAGGTGGACGGTCTCCAGCTCCTCGCGCGTCGTCCTGGTGACGCCCTGGTCGATGGTGTACGTGCCCGTGGTGGAGGAGCCGAACTCGGTGCCGCCGTCGCCGACGTAGTGCTTGGCGGTGGCCAGCACCCGGTCGGCGTCCTTCAGGTCCCGGCCGTCGGCGCGGCCCTGGTAGCCCTGGACGGCCGTGGCCAGCCGCGTGACCAGCGCCGGGTCCTCGGAGAAGGCCTCGTACGCCCGTCCCCAGCGCTCGTCGCGGCTGACGCACAGGCAGGGGCTGAAGTTCCAGGGGACGCCGGTGGCGCGGACCTCCCTGGCGGTGGCGTGGGCGGTGTCCTCGACCAGTTCCGGGTCGCGGGCGGCGCCGAGGCCGGTGTTGTGCGGGAAGACGGTGGCGCCGACGACGTTGTTGTGGCCGTGGACGGCGTCGACTCCGTAGATCAGCGGGATCTGCAGCCGGGTCTGCTGGGCGCGCAGCTGGAAGCCGTCGATCATGTCGGCCCAGGCCTCGGGGGTGTTGGGGGCGGGGTTGGAGCCGCCGCCGGACAGCAGCGAGCCCAGTTCGTAGGAGGCGATGTGGTCCTGGGCCTCCAGGGCCCCGCGCTCGGCCTGGGTCATCTGGCCGATCTTCTCGTCCACCGTCATCCGGGACAGCAGGTCCTTCACGCGCTTGTCCACCGGGAGCCGGGGGTCCTGGTACGGCAGGCCGTGCGCGTCGATGACGACGGTGGGCGGGTCGTCGGGGGCGCGTGCGCCGTCGGCGGAGAGGGTGACGGGGATGGTCCTGGCGGTGGCCGGTTCGTCGTCGCGCTCGGTGTCGACGGTGAAGGTCCTCACCGTGCCGGAGGGGGTGCCGGCGGGGAAGGTGAGGGTGCCCTCGACCGGGGTGTAGTCCTCGCCGGGCTCCGCGGTGCCCTCGCCGGTGGCGTAGGTGACGGTGACGGGCTCGGCCAGCGGTACGCCGCCGGTGGTGCCCACCGACACCTCAACGGTGGCGGTGCCTCCGTGCTCGACGGTGTAGACGGGCCGGTCGGTGGTGACGCGGGCCCGCACCCCGCCCACGCCGTACAGCTCGACCTGGTCGAACTCCAGGGCGCCGGAGGCGGTGGGCAGGTTGACGGCGTAGCCCCACATCCGGGTCAGGTCCAGCACGCCGTCGTCCGGGGCGCCGGCGGGCTGGTAGTCGGGGCGCCGGACGAAGTCCTCGAAGGGGGTGCGCACCTGCTTCCAGCCGTCGGTGTCGTCGGTGAAGTAGCCGGCCCACAGCTCGGCCTGACCGGCGTTCGGGCCGCCGTCCTTGACCTCGAACTGGACGCGCTCCCCGCTGCCGGTGCCCTTGACCCAGAAGGAGAAGCCCTCGTGGCCGCTCCAGTCCTCGGCGCCGGTCAGGGAGTGGTCGAAACCGCCCCAGGCGGCGATGTCGTACTCCACGCGCATGGCGCGGTTGAAGGCGTTGGCGCCCGGGCGGGCCTCGGCGGCGACCTGGCTGAGCCGGGGGGTGTCCTCGGGGGTGCTGCCGTAGGTGCCGATGGGGCCGGGCACGGCGCTGTCGAAGTCGTCCAGGACGCGGTCCTGCGCGGCGGCCGACGCGGCGGGGGTCAGGCCGGAGGCGAGCAGGGCGAGGAGGGCGCCGAGGGTCGCTGCGGCCGTTCGTCCGCGCCGCCTTCGCCGGCCTCCTTCCCCGGGCCCCGTTCGTGCGTGCAGCGGCTGTTCCATGGCGGCTCCCTCGGGGTGGTCGAAGTTTTCAACACTTGGACACACGGAGACACAGGCGCACTGTCATGCGCACGGCGCTGATCCTGTATGCGACCGGATGGGCCGTCAATACCCTTGATCTGTAAACCTCTTGGAGGCGGGAACCCTCCCGGCGCTCCTGTCGACCGAGGAATGAGAGCGCTCTCGGCATCGTGGCAGATGAGGGGCCCGCAGGGCGATCGCAACCGCCCCGCGGACCCCGGCCGCGCCATCGCTCACCGGGTGCCCGGCGAACGGTCAGCCGTCCCCCGGATAGCGGACCCCGACGCGCTCGCGGACGGCGTCCAGCGTCGTCATCACCGCCAGCGTCCCGTCCAGCGGCACCAGCGGGGACTCCGTCTCCTTCTCCCGCAGGCAGCGCATCACCTCGGCCGCCTCGGGCCCGTAGCCGGTGCCGCCCTCGGCCCGCGGCACCCGGACCTCCTCGGCCTCTCGCCCCTCGCGATGCAGTACGAAGGACTCCGGGGCGAAGAAGCCGTGCGGCAGCTCGATGCGCCCCCGGGTGCCGCTGACGGCCGCCACGGTGGGACTGGCGGAGGCGATGGAGCAGGAGAGGGTCGCGACGGCTCCGCTGTCGTAACCCAGCAGGACTCCGGTGGTCTCGTCCACGCCCTCGGGCGTCAGATGGGCCCAGGCGGCGACGGAGGAGGGCTCGCCCAGGACGAGGTGGGCGAAGGAGACCGGGTAGACGCCCAGGTCCAGCAGGGCGCCGCCCCCCAGCCGGGGGTCGCGCAGGCGGTGCGAGGCGTCCGAAGGGGCGACGATGCCGAAGTCGGCGTGGACCGAGCGCACCTCGCCGATCGCGCCGTCGGCGACGAGGTCGAGCATGCGGCGGACCACCGGGTTGCAGTAGGTCCACATGGCCTCCATCAGGAAGACGCCCCTGTGGCGCGCCAGCGCGACCATCTCCCGCGCCTGGGCGAGGTTGAGGGTGAGGGGCTTCTCGCACAGCACCGCCTTGCCCGCCTCCAGGCAGACGGTGGCGGCCTCCAGGTGCGCCGAATGGGGCGTGGCGACGTAGACCACGTCCACGTCCGGGTCGGCGGCCAGTTCGGCCCAGCTTCCGTAGGCGCGCGGGGCGCCGTGCTCGTCGGCGAAGCGGCGGGCGGACTCGGGCGAGCGCGAGCCCACCGCGAGGAGTTCACCGCCGGGCAGGGCCGCGAGGTCGCGGGCGAAGGCTCCGGCTATGCCGCCGGTGGCGAGGATGCCCCATCTGATCGTGTCGTCGGTGCGCGTCATGTGCTCCCCCGGGTGCGGGCCGGATCCGGCGTGGGCGTGTCGGCGATCACACTACGGCGGGCGCGCAGAGTACGGGCGGGCTGTCCGCATGGTGTACGCCGGCCCGGCGGGGAGCGGGACGGCGGGGACGCGCGGGTTACGGTGGGAATCGTGCTTGTGCTGATCATGTCCGACACCCACCTGCCCAGGCGCGCCAAGCGGTTGCCCGGCGAGCTGCTGGAGCGCGTGGCGGAGGCGGACGTGGTGGTCCACGCCGGCGACTGGGTGGACGCCGCCACCCTCGACCTCCTCCAGGAGCGCTCCCGGCGCCTGATCGGTGTGTACGGCAACAACGACGGGCCCGAACTGCGCGCCCGGCTGCCGGAGGTGGCCCGCGCCGAGCTGGACGGGCTGCGCCTGGGGGCCATCCACGAGACGGGCCCGAAGCAGGGACGGGAGAAGCGGTGCGCCGAGCGCTTCGGCGATCTGGACGTCCTGGTCTTCGGCCACAGCCACATCCCCTGGGACACCACCGCCGCCACGGCCGGCGGCAGGCCGCTGCGGCTGCTCAACCCCGGCTCCCCCACCGACCGGCGCTCCCAGCCGTACCGCACCTACATGACGGCGGTGGTGGGGGCGGGGCGGCTGGAAGCGGTCGAGCTGCACCGGCTGCCGCCGCGCGGCTGAGCACCCCCGTACCCCCGCGCCCCCGCCGCCGGACGGGAGCCCCGCGCGTTTCCGCCCGGGGACGGCGAGCAGAAGAGGGGGAGGGCGTCCGTCCCGGCCCCGGGCCGCCCGCCGGGCGGCGAGCGAGGAGGTCCGTTGGAGACCTGGCAGGTCGTACTGATCGCCGTCGGCGCGGTGCTCGCCGCCGCGACACTGGCCGTCGCCGCCGTCCTGCTGGTCAGGCTGGTGCGCACCTATCTGCTCCTGCGCGGCGCGGACATCCCCGTGAGCGCCAGGGCCGCGTTCTGGGTGGCGCTGGTCTACACGGTCTTTCCCGTCGACCTGCTTCCGGATCCGGTGTACCTGGACGATGTCGGGCTGCTGCTCCTCGTCCTCCACCACCTGGGCGCGGTGGCGCGGAGGTACGGGCGGGCTCCCGGGGAGGCAAAGGCGGCTCCCCCGGAGACCCCGGAGGTTCACCGCCGGCGCTGACGGAGCCGCGGAAGCGTACGCGTTCGTCCCCGTCGCGGAACTACTCTCGTGGCATGACACAGCGGGACGAGGGGGCGGTGAGTCCGGTGGATTCGGTGGGCCCGGTGGATCCGGTGGAGGGCGCGGCCCCGGTGATCGATCTCAACGCCGACCTGGGCGAGGGCTTCGGACGGTGGGAGCTCACCCACGACGAGGCGCTGCTCTCGGTCGTCAGCAGCGCCAACATCGCCTGCGGTTTCCACGCCGGGGACCCCTCCACCATGCGCCGGGTGTGCGCGCAGGCGGCCGAGCGGGGGGTGGCGATCGGCGCCCAGGTCGCCTACCGCGACCTGGCGGGTTTCGGGCGGCGGCCGATGGAGGTCCCCGAGGACGAGCTGGCCGACGAGATCGCCTACCAGATCGGCGCCCTGCGGGTGTTCGCCGAGTCCGCCGGGGCGCGGGTGGCGTACGTCAAACCGCACGGCGCGCTCTACAACCGGGCGGTGCACGACGAGAGCCAGGCGCGGGCGGTGGTGTCCGGGGTGCTGCTGGCGGGCGGGGAGCTGCCGGTGCTGGGGCTGCCCGGGTCGCTGCTGCTGGGGGCCGCCGAGGAGGCCGGGCTGCCCGCGGTCGCCGAGGCGTTCGCCGACCGCGGCTACACCGCGCTGGGCACGCTGGTGTCCCGGCGGGAACCGGGGGCGGTGATCCACGAGCCGGACGCCGTGGTCTCCCAGGCGCTGGGCATCGCGCTGCGCGGGAGTGTGTCCACCGGCGAAGGCGGGGAGGTCGCCGCCGGCGCCAGGTCGCTGTGCGTGCACGGCGACACCCCGGGCGCCGTCGCGCTCGCCCGGCGGGTGCGGCAGGCCCTCGCGGAGGCCGGGGTGCGGATCGAGGCGTTCGTGCCGTGAGGGTGAGGAGGGTGCTGCCCATGGGCAGGCGCGCCCTGCTGCTGGAGGTGGACGGCGCCGAGCGGGCCCAGGCCCTCCACGCCGAGCTGGTGCGGCTGCGGGAGACCGGAGAGCTTCCCGAGGTGGAGGAGATCGTCCCGGCCGCGGCCACCGTCCTGCTGGACGGGCTGGAGGACCCGGGCGCGGTGGCGCGGTGGCTGCGGGGCAGGGAGTTCCCCGGCGCCGTCCCGGCGGACACCGCCGCGGTGGTGCTGCCGGTGTGCTACGACGGCCCCGATCTGGCCGGGGTGGCGGCGCTGTGGGGGGTGGACGAGGAGGAGGCGGTCGCGATCCACACGCGCACCGAGTTCCGGGTGGCCTTCTGCGGGTTCGCCCCCGGGTTCGGCTATCTCACCGGGCTGCCCGGTGAGCTGGGCGTGCCCCGCCGTGCCGTCCCCCGCACCTCGGTGCCGCCGGGCTCGGTGGGGCTGGCCGGGGCGTACACGGGGGTGTATCCGCGCACCTCGCCCGGCGGCTGGCAGCTGATCGGCCGGACGGACGCGGTGCTGTGGGACGTGTGCCGGGAGCCGGCCGCGCTGCTGGCCCCGGGCACCCGGGTGCGTTTCGAGGCGGTGGTATGACGGGCGCGGGTGTGCTGGAGGTCCTGCGGCCGGGTGCGCTGACCACCGTGCAGGATCTGGGCCGGGTGGGCCTGGCCCATCTGGGGGTGCCGCGTTCGGGGGCGCTGGACTCCCCCGCCCACCGGCTCGCCAACCGCCTGGTGGGCAACGAGCCCGGTGCCGCGACGCTGGAGACCACCCTCACCGGATGCGCGGTGCGCCCGGACCGGGCTGTGGTGGCGGCGGTGACCGGCGCTCCGTGCCCGGTGCGGCTCGACGGCCGGCCGGCGCCGTGGGGAGCGGCGGTACGGGTGCCGGGCGGGGCGGTGCTGGAGGTCGGTGCCGCGCGGGCCGGGGTGCGCAGCTATCTGGCCGTGGCCGGCGGCGTCGGCGTCGAGCCGGTGCTCGGCAGCCGCTCCACCGATCTGCTGTCCGGGCTCGGCCCGGCGCCGCTGTCAGCGGGGGCGCTGCTGCCTGTGGGGCCGGTGGCGGGGCCGGTGCCCTGGGCCGACGCGGTCGCCTCCGCCGCTCCGGGGCCGCCGTCGGGCGAGCTGGTGCTGCCGCTGGTGCCCGGGCCGCGCGAGGACTGGTTCACCCCGGCCGCGCTGCGCGCGCTGGCCCGGGGGGTCTACCGGGTGTCCGCCGAGAGCAACCGCATCGGTCTGCGGACCGGGGGGCCCGCCCTGGAGAGGTCGGTGCGGGGCGAGCTGCCCAGCGAGGGCATGGTGGCGGGCGCGGTGCAGGTGCCGCCGGGCGGCGAGCCGATGGTCTTCCTCGCCGACCATCCGACCACGGGGGGCTATCCGGTGGTCGGCGTGGTGCCGCGGGAGGCGCTGGCGGCGGCGGCTCAGGCGGTGCCGGGGCTGCGGGTGCGCTTCGTCCCGCTGCGGCGCTGAGCCCCGGCGCGGCGGGATGCGTCCGGCGACGCCCCGGGCCGCCCGCCCCGGATCTCAGCTTCCGGGCTCCCGGCCGGAGCCGGAGGCGTCCTCCTCCGCCCGCCGGGCCTTGCCGGAGGCGTCCTCCTCGGCCTCGACGCCCTTGAGCGGTTCGCCCTCGACGGTGCCGCCGCCGGAGAAGCCCTCGGCGGCGCTCGCCGTGCCGGGGACGGTGCGGTGCTCCATCGGCGTCTCCCGGCCGGAGTGGGCTCCGGGGCCCCGGTCGGCCGGGTCGGTGCGGCGCCCGGCCCCGTGGCCGTGCTCGCCCTCGCCCTGCTCCTGGTGCCTGTTCGTCTCGCCCATGACCGTCGTCCTCACCGTGTGTCGCGTTCGGGTGCACGGCGCAGGTACCCGGTGCGCGGGAGCGGAAACGGCGGGCCGGCGGCAGCGGGAACGGCCGGGCGCCAGGACCTGGAGGGCCTGGTCAGCGCATCCGGACGCCGACGACGCAGGTGTCGTCGTCGGTGTCGGAGTTGCTGTGGGTCAGCAGGCGGTCGAGCTGCTTGTCCAGGGTGGCGCCGGAGTCCCGGGCGAGGGCCATGAGCTGGTCCAGGGACTCCTGCAGGGAGCGGTCCCGGCGCTCGATGAGGCCGTCGGTGTACATCAGCAGCATGTCGCCGGTCTCCAGCGCCAGTTTCTCCTCCTCGTAGCCGGCCTCCGCGATGGCGCCGAGCAGGAGTCCGCCGACCAGCGGCAGCGTGGCGGCCTCCCCCCGGCGCACCAGGACCGGCGGCGGGTGGCCGGCCCGGGCCCAGCGCAGTGTCCGGGTGTCCGGGTCGTACAGGCCGCAGACGGCGGTGGCGGTGACGTTCTCGGTGAGGTGGTGGGCGACGGTGTTGAGCCAGGCCAGTATCTGGGCGGGTCCGGCTCCGGTGGTGGCCAGACCGCGCAGGGCGTTGCGCAGGACGACCATGCCGGTGGCCGCCTCGATGCCGTGGCCGGCCACGTCGCCGACGGAGAGCAGCACCTGGCCGGACGGCAGGACGACGGCGTCGTACCAGTCACCGCCGACCAGGTGGTCCTTCTCGGCGGGGCGGTAGCGCACCGCGATGTCCAGCCCTCCGGCGTCGATGGGGCCCCGGGTGGGCGGCATGATGGCGCGCTGGAGCTGGAGGGTCATGCGGTTGCGCTCGGCGGCCTGCTGCTCGGTCTGGGCCAGCTGGTCGCGGGTGGCGCCCAGCGCGACCTCCGTCCAGTGCTGTGCGGAGACGTCCTGGTAGGCGCCGCGCACCGCGACCAGCCGGCCCCCCTCGTCGAGGGCCGGTTCGGCGACCACGCGGATGTGCCGCACGATCCCGTCGGTCCGCTGGAGGCGGAAGGCCGTGGTGGCGGGGCGGCGGTGGTGCAGCAGGGTGCGCAGGAAGCGCCCGATGGCGGCCTCGTCGTCGGCGTGGGTGTGGGCGGGAAGCTGTTCCAGGGGGATCGGCGCGGCGGTGGGCGGCAGTCCGTGGAGGGCGAAGAGCTGGCTGTTCCAGACGATCTCGCCGGTGACCAGGTTCTCCTCGAAGCCGCCGATGCGGCCCAGGCGCTGGGCGTGCTGGAGCACGCTCGCCAGCCGTGCCGCCTCGTCCTGGACGCGCCAGATGAGCAGGACGTTCTCGCCGTGGCGGCTGATGCTGACGGCCGCCTCCACCGTCAGCGGCACCTGGCCGACCAGGGCGCGCAGCACCATCCGTTCGGCGCGGAACGGCTCGCCGGTGGCGTGGACGTGCTCGATCCTCTCGTACAGGCCGCTCTCGCCCACCGCCATCGGGTAGGCCTCCAGCAGCAGCGATCCGGCGACGGCGCCGCGCGGACGGCCCGCCGGGTCGACGAAGTGGGCGCTGACGTGGTGGATGCGGAAGTCGGCGAGCCGGCCCTCGGCGTCCGGCTGGGGCACCAGCACCAGGGCCGGGTCCAGCAGGCCGTCGGCGAAGTCCACCAGTTCCGAGGCACCCGGGCGCCGTGCCTGGAGGACATCCCCCGCCTCCATCGCGCTCCCCGCGCGGCTGTCCAGGGTGTGGGCGCACAGTTCGGCCAGGGCCTCGATCTGCCGCTGGACCTGCGGGGGCTGCGGTTCCAGCGGGCCGGGCCAGCAGATCTCCAGGACGCCCAGGATGCGGCCGCCGTTGTCGGCGGGGACCGTGACCCGGCATCCCCGGGGCGCCTGACCGCGGCCCAGGGTGGGCAGCCCGGACTCGGCGGGGGAGGCGAACCACACGGGGCGGCGCTCGGTGAGGGCCCGGCGGGCGAGGGTGGCCACCCCCGGCGGTACGTAGTGCCACCGCGCGGCCTCCTCGGCCGCGTAGCCCGCGAAGCCGGCCAGGGTCAGGGAGGCGTCGGTGCCGGCGGCCCAGATGGCCACCGCCACGGCGCCCAGGGGGGTCAGCGCGTGCTCCAGCAGGGATTCGGCGACCGCCTGGGTGTCGTCGGCGGCCAGTGCGCCGCTCTCCGCGGTACGCAGCCGCACCGACAGCGAGGGGGTCTGCCCGCCGTCCTCGCACCGGCCGCCCTCCCGGTCCCCGTGACCGCCGTCGCCTTCTCCCGCCCTGGCCAGGAACTCGCGGGCCGCCTCGGTGACCCGGTCGTGGGCGGCCTGGTCGATGAGGTCGGCGGCCAGCTCCAGCCGGGAGAGGCCTGCCTGGTCGGCGAGGGTGTCCAGTTGCCTGGCGGCCTGCGCCGGGCCGCAGCCCAGCCGCTCGACCAGGATGCCCTTGGCCATCTCGATCAGGGCGCGGCCCTCGGCCGCCGCGTGGGCCTCGCGCACCTCGCGGCGCAGCCGCTCGACGGTGGCGGCCAGTCTGCCGACGCGGGCGTCCGCGCCGTCGCGCGGCGGGGCCCCGTCGTACTCCCCGCGCTCGTACACCCTGCCCTCGTACGGCTGCCGCACGGACGGTGCCGGGGCCGCCGCTTCCCGCGCCGGGGCAGCGCTGGGCGGTCCATCCTCGGGGACGGACTCGTCCGGCCGCTGGGTATGCACTGCGCTGCTCCTCGGAAGAGGTGGTCGGCTGGCGGGCGGGGCCCGGACTACGCGTCCAGGCAGCGGCGGATGCACGCGACGAGGTCGCGGGCGTCCAGCGGCTTGGTCACGTAGTCGGTCGCTCCGGCGGCGATGCTCTTCTCCCGGTCTCCGGGCATCGCCTTGGCCGTCACCGCGATGACGGGCAGACCGGCGTACTCGGGCATGGCCCGGATCGCCGCCGTCGCGGCGTAGCCGTCCATCTCCGGCATCATCACGTCCATCAGCACCACGTCGACGCCGGGGTGGGCGGTGAGGGTCTCGATGCCCTTGCGGCCGTTGTCGGCGTGCAGGACGTGCATTCCGTGGAGTTCCAGGATGCCGGTGAGGGCGTAGACGTTGCGCGCGTCGTCGTCGACGACCAGCACCGTGCGGCCCGCCAGGGAGCCGTCCGCCTCCTCGGGCCGAGCCGCCGGCTCGGCACTCTCCTCGGTGCGCACCAGCGGGAGCACGTCGCCCGGCCCCTCGGCTGTCAGGTGCAGCGCGATGCGCTCGCGCAGCTCGTCCAGGCCGAAGAGCAGCTCCATCGGCCGGCTGCCGGCGCGGGAGCGCAGGGCGCGCTCCCGCGCCGGGTCCGGACGCCGGTTGTTGTGCGCTAGGACCGGGACCCGGCGCAGGGCCGCGTCGCCGTCCATGGCCTCCAGGAAGCCCATGGCCGCCTCGTCGGGCATGTCGAGCTGGAGCACCACGCAGTGGCAGGCCTCCGCGGCGAGCGCGGCGGCGGCCTCCTGCGCCCCGACCGCGGTGACGACCTCCACGGGGCCGCGCGGGTCGCCCGTGTCCCCGGCGCCCTCGGCAAGGTCCGCCACGGCGTTCTCCGCCACCAGGGAGAGCAGGCCGCGGGGACGGTCCTCGATCACCAGCAGCCGCCGCTTGCGCGGCCGCTGCGGCTCGGCGGGCGGTTCCTGGACTGTGCCGGGCCCGGCCCCCTCCTGGGCCCCGGCCCGGGGGGAGGCGTCCGGCGCGGCGGTGAAGTCGGGCCGTGCCACGGGCAGGTAGAGGGTGAAGGCGCTGCCCTGCGCGGGGGCGCTCTCGGCGGTGATGGCGCCGCCCAGCAGATAGGCGATCTCACGGCTGATGGACAGGCCCAGTCCGGTGCCGCCGTACTTGCGGCTGGTGGTCCCGTCCGCCTGCTGGAAGGCGCCGAAGATGGTCTCCAGCTGCTGTTCGGGGATGCCGATGCCGGTGTCCTCCACCCGGAAGGCGACGGCCGAGCCGTGCAGCCGGACGGTGGGGGGCAGCTCGTCCGGGGCGACCGGTCCGATCCTCAGGGCCACACCGCCGGACTCGGTGAACTTCACCGCGTTGGACAGCAGGTTGCGCAGCACCTGCCGCAGCCGGGAGTCGTCGGTGAACAGGTCGACGGGGACGCCGGGCGCGGTGGTGATCGTGAAGCCGAGGCTCTTCTGGGTGGTGAGCGGCCGGAAGGTGGCCTCGACGTAGTCCAGCAGGCCGCGCAGGGGTACGCGCTCGGGGTTGATGTCCATCTTGCCGGCCTCGACCTTGGACAGGTCCAGGATGTCGTTGATCAGCTGGAGCAGGTCGGATCCGGCGGAGTGGATGATGCCCGCGTACTCGACCTGTTTGGGTGTGAGGTTGCGGGTCGGGTTCTGCGCCAGGAGCTGGGCGAGGATCAGCAGGCTGTTGAGCGGGGTGCGCAGCTCGTGGCTCATGTTGGCCAGGAACTCCGACTTGTACTTCGAGGCCAGTGCCAGCTGCTGGGCGCGGTCCTCCAGTTCCTGCCGCGCCTGCTCGATCTCCAGGTTCTTGGTCTCGATGTCGCGGTTCTGGGAGGCCAGGAGGGCCGCTTTCTCCTCCAGTTCGGCGTTGGAGCGCTGCAGTTCGTCCTGCTGGACCTGGAGTTCCTCGGAGCGCTCCTGGAGTTCGGCGGCCAGGCGCTGGGACTCGGCCAGCAGCTCGTCGGTGCGGGCGTTGGCGACGATGGTGTTGACGTTGACGCCGACGGTCTCCATGAGCCGGCCCAGGAAGTCCTGGTGGAGCGCGGTGAAGGGGGTGACCGAGGCCAGCTCGATGACGCCGAGCACCTGGTCCTCGGCCGTGATCGGCAGGACGATCAGGCTGGTGGGCTCGGCGGCGCCCAGGCCGGAGGAGACGGTGACGTAGCCGGCGGGCAGGTCGTCGACGGTGATGGCGCGGCGGCTGCGGGCGGCCTGGCCGACCAGGGACTGGCCGAGCCTGAAGCGCGGCGGCTCGGCTCCTACGGCCGCCGCGGGGTGGCCGTAGGAGCCGACCAGGCGCAGCTCGGTGCCCTCGTCGTCGTCCTCGGCGAGGTGGAAGGCGCCGTACTGGGCGCCGACGAGCGGGGTGAGCTCGTCCATGATCAGCTCGGCGACGACGGCGAGGTCTCGGTGGCCCTGCATCAGGCCCGAGATGCGGGCGAGGTTGGTCTTGAGCCAGTCCTGTTCCTGGTTGGCCCGGGTGGTCTCGCGCAGGGACTGGACCATGAAGTTGACGTTGTCCTTGAGGTCGGCGACCTCTCCGGAGGCGTCCACGGTGATCGAGCGGGTCAGGTCGCCCTCGGCGACGGCGCCGGTGACCTCGGCGATGGCGCGGACCTGGCGGGTGAGGTTCCCGGCCAGCTCGTTGACGTTCTCCGTCAGGCGCTTCCAGGTGCCGGATACGCCCTCGACCTCGGCCTGGCCGCCCAGGCGCCCCTCGCTGCCGACCTCGCGGGCCACCCGGGTTACCTCCGCGGCGAAGGCGGAGAGCTGGTCGACCATGGTGTTGATGGTGGTCTTCAGCTCCAGGATCTCCCCGCGCGCGTCGACGTCGATCTTGCGGGTGAGGTCGCCGCGCGCGACGGCGGTGGTGACCTGGGCGATGTTGCGGACCTGCCCGGTCAGGTTGTTCGCCATCGAGTTGACGTTGTCGGTCAGGTCCTTCCAGGTGCCCGCCACGCCCGGCACCCTGGCCTGGCCGCCGAGGATGCCCTCGGTGCCCACCTCGCGCGCCACCCGCGTGACCTCGTCGGCGAAGGCGGAGAGCGTGTCGACCATCGTGTTGATGACGTCGGCGAGGGCGGCGACCTCGCCCTTGGCCTCGACGGTGATCTTCTGCGACAGGTCGCCGCGCGCGACGGCGGTGGCGACCTGGGCGATGGAGCGCACCTGCCCGGTCAGGTTGGAGGCCATCACGTTGACGGAGTCGGTCAGGTCCTTCCAGGTGCCGGAGGCTCCGCGCACCGCGGCCTGGCCGCCGAGCTTGCCCTCCGTGCCCACCTCGCGCGCCACCCGCGTGACCTCGTCGGCGAACGCCGAGAGCTGGTCGACCATCGTGTTGATGGTCTCCTTCAGCTCCAGGATCTCCCCGCGCGCGTCCACCCGGATCTTCTGCGACAGGTCCCCCTTGGCGACCGCGGTGGCGACCTGGGCGATGGAGCGCACCTGTCCGGTCAGGTTCCCGGCCATGAAGTTGACCGAGTCGGTCAGATCCCGCCAGGTTCCGGAGACGCCCTTGACGTCCGCCTGGCCGCCGAGCTTGCCTTCCGTGCCCACCTCGCGCGCCACCCGCGTGACCTCGTCGGCGAACGCCGAGAGCTGGTCGACCATCGTGTTGATGGTCTCCTTCAGCTCCAGGATCTCCCCGCGCGCGTCCACCCGGATCTTCTGCGACAGGTCCCCCTTGGCGACCGCGGTGGTCACCTGGGCGATGGAGCGGACCTGGGTGGTGAGGTTGCCGGCCATGAAGTTGACCGAGTCGGTCAGATCGCGCCAGGCCCCGCCGGCGCCGGGTACCTGGGCCTGGCCGCCCAGGCGCCCCTCGCTGCCGACCTCGCGGGAGACGCGGGTCACCTCGGAGGTGAACAGCGACAGCTGGTCCACCATGCCGTTGAAGACCGTGGCGATCTCGCCGAGGACTCCGTCGGCGCCGTCCGGCAGCCGGGTGCCGAAGTCGCCGTCCCGGACCGCCGTCAGGCCGGCCAGGAGCCGCCTCAGCTCCCGCTCCCCCGCCTTGCCGGCGCTCCGGCCGCGGGCGGTCCTGCCGCGTTCCTCAGGGCGTGGCTCGCCAACCGTGGTGTCAGCCATGTCCGCCGTCGCTCCGCTCGTCCGCCACAGGGTTCGTCACGTGCCGTGCTCCTCCGGTCGCATCCGGACGGGCAGGCGGTGTGTTCACACCACGTTCACAGGCCGTCACGTTTGTCATCCGACAAACGTGCGGACACGGTGAGATTACCCCACCGCGGGACGGTCACCGAATCTCCGCCTTTGCGAACACCCGCGGACATCTCGGAGGTTGAGCGTTCAGGCGGTACGACGGTCGCCGGTCGCGGGCGGCGGCCCGCCGCGGGGCTCGCGGGCGGCCGGAAGAGCGCGGCGCGGGCCGGCTCCGCCGCCGGCCCGCGCCGCACGGCTCAGATCAGGCTCCGTCCGTCGCGGCGGGCCTCGGCCCACTCGCAGTAGAACGCGCGGCCGACCACGAACAGGACGACGGCCACGATGACGGGCCATATCAGGATGTACGTACTCAGGGCGATGGTGCTCACCGCGCCTCCTCCTCGCTCACTCGCTCGCTCGCCTCACTTGGTGCTTCCGGCGGGTTCGGGCTCGCCGTCGCCGTCGCCCGTCTGCCGCGGGACGGCGGCGGCCGCGCCTCCGGCGTTCCCCGTGCCGTCGGTGTCACCGTCGTCGAAGTCGCCGGTGCGCCGGGCGATGAGGGCGAAGTCGAACCTCTCGCCGCTGCCCGCGGACATCGCCCAGCAGATGACGGTGCTCACGGAGTAGGCGACGAGGGAGCCGGACAGCGTCGCGTACTCGTGCAGGGATCCGATGGCGAACGGGGCGGCGGCCGCCGCCGACAGCACACCGGTGATCTTCGCGGCGCGGAGCCCGAGGAAGCCGAACACCATCAGGCCGAGGACCACGCCGATCCCGATGACGGAGAGCACGTCCACGGCGATGCCGGTGACGCCGTCCATGGGGATCCAGCCGAAGCGGACCGGCAGGAACACCGCGAGCGCCGCGATGACCGAGGTGGTGAACGCCTTGTTGGTGACCTTGTCCCAGTAGAAGCTGGCCAGCACCGGGAAGACCAGCGCCCCCCACAGCGCGCCGACGAAGACCAGCAGGTCGAGGATGTTCAGCTGGAGGCTGGCGAAGGCCACTGCCGCGGCGGTGGCCACCACCATCGTGATGCGGCCGACCAGCAGCATCGTCTTCGGGTTCGCCTTCTCCTTGCCCGCCACGTTCTGGCCGTAGACGTCGGCCATCATGATCGAGGAGAGGGCCGACAGGTCGGAGTCGGCGGTGGAGGAGAGCGCGCCGACGATCATGAGGAAGAACACCGCCAGCAGCACCGGCGGCAGGTAGTCGGCGGCCATCTCGGGGATGAGGTTGTTCACGTCGCCGCCGGTCGGCTCGAAGCCCAGGTAGAGGGCGAGCACGCCGAGCATGCCGACGCCGATCACCATGGCGCCGTACCCGACGGTCGCGGTGACGAAGGTCGGCTTGATCAGGTCCTGCCGCACGGCGAAGAGGCGCTGCGCGATGGTCTGGTTGCCGATGGCGTAGGCCAGCACCGCGGCGATGTAGGGGGCGCCCTGGTTCATGAAGGCGTCACTGGAGAAGAAGTCGCCCTGCTGGGCGGTCAGGTTCGCCGCCCCGGTCTCGAACGCCGCCGGGAAGCCGGCCGCGAAGAAGATGACCGGGACGAGCACGGCCACCGCCCCGAGCATCGCGACGACCTGCACGAAGTCGGTCAGCACGGAGGCGCGGAAACCGGACCACAGGGTGTAGAGCAGCACGCCCGCGGCCACCGCGAAGACGCCCTGGATGAAGTTGAGCGGCGACAGCATCGAGATCAGCACGCCGCCGGCGATGAAGTTCGACATCAGGCTGATGAGGCTGCCGACGAGGTTGGAGCCGGCGAGCATCAGCTGGCTGGAGCGGCCGTGCCGTGCGTACATGACCTCGGCCAGCGTGTGCGCCTTGGGGGCGACGGCCCGGATGCGCTTGCCGAAGGGGTAGATGAACAGGATCATCAGGGCACCCCAGAGCCCGTAGTGGATGGGGCCCGATATGCCGTAGGTGTAGCCCGACGTCGCCGAGGCGTACATCGAGGACGCCCAGATCCACGTCGCCGTCATGCTGGCGGCGGAGATCCCGAAGCCGATGTTGTGGCCGGCCGTCATGTATCCGTCGGCGTTCTCCTTCCTCTTCCCGATGCGGGTCGAGATCAGGAAGGTCCCTCCATAGAAGAGGACCAGCAGACCGAGTACCACCACGGCGCCGAACTGGGCTGTCTCCACCCCGTCCACGCGCGCCACCTCCTTACGGGTCGTGGAGCCCGGCGATGGCCGCGGCCCCGCGGCGAGCGGGCCGAGGGGCGGCGGGCACGTTCCGCGCACCGCGGGCGGCGGAAGGGCTCCGGCCCC
The DNA here is from genome assembly GCF_017114865.1 of Streptomyces verrucosisporus. Taxonomy (GTDB): domain Bacteria; phylum Actinomycetota; class Actinomycetes; order Streptomycetales; family Streptomycetaceae; genus Streptomyces; species Streptomyces fenghuangensis. Next base: position 197,804 of record NZ_JADEYH010000006.1, read on the forward strand.
GGGGCCGACGGTGGCGCCGCCCGCCCCGGGGGACGTTCACACAAAAGCGGACTCTTCCAGTCCGCAAACTTGCCGGAGGTTAACAGCTTCTTCACGCCACTACGACCTACGATCCCCCTGGAGACAGGATGGGGTGAGTTATCCATTTTTCAGCAGATTCATCACGAGATAGTCGAACATTCAACAACCGGTTTATCCTGTTTGCCGTGTCCTTACTGCCCGTTTGCATCCGCTTCTTTACAAGTCGCAAGTGCGACGTCAAGCTCTACGGCACGTAGTGGAGATCACCAACGGCGGCCCGTTCGATGCCGCTTCGTAACCATCGCCCCCCACGGCCGCGGGCCCCTGGCCCGGCTCACTCCTTCAGGTCGAACGAGCCGTGCCGGGGGCTCCCCGCCGCCCGGTAGGTGTTGATCGCCACCCCGGTGGAGGTCGTCCCGCCTCCCATCCGCTCCAGCGCGGCCGGCACGGCACCGCCGTCGAACAGGCGCTTGCCGCCGCCCAGGATCACCGGATAGGTCAGCAGGCGGTACTCGTCGATCAGGCCGTGCGCCATCAGGCTCCGAGCCAGGTTCCCGCTGCCGTGGATCTGCAGCTCGCCCTCCAGCCGCTCCCTGAGGGCCGCGACCTCCCGCACCGCGTCGCCCCCCCCAGCAGCGTGGAGTTGTGCCACCCGGCACTGTCCAGCGTCCGGTGACGGCCGTCAGGGTGAGGATGGGGACATGCTGCTGGCCGAAGTCGCCCAGGTCTCCCACCGCATCGCGCGGACCCCGTCGCGCACGGAGAAGGTCGCCCTGCTCGCCGCGCTGTTCCGCGAGGCCGGGCCCGAGGACGCCCCGGTCGTCATCACCTACCTGGCGGGCAGGCTCCCCCGGCGCAGAACGGGGATCGGCTGGAAGGCGCTGAGCCGGACCGTCCCCCCGGCGGAGGCCGACACCGTGGAGGCCGTGCTCGCCCTGGCCGGGTGAGCGCTCCCGTCCCGCGGGGCCGGCTCCCGCGTAACCTGGACCGCAGCAGCACCTTCCGCGAAAGCCCGCCACCGCCGCCGCACTCAGGGAGGACCGCACCGTGACCGAACGCAAACCGCCCGGGATCGACTCCGAGACGTGGGCCGACCGGCAGATCCGCGAGGCGGCCGAACGCGGTGAGTTCGACGCCCTGCCGGGCATGGGCAGGCCGCTGCCCGACCTGGACCAGCCCTATGACGACCTGTGGTGGGTCAGGAAGAAGATGAGCCGCGAGGGGCTGTCCTACCTGCCACCCGCGCTCGCCCTGCGCAAGGAGGCGGAGGACGCCCTGGCCGCCGCCCGCCGGGCCCGCTCGGAGCCGGAGGTACGGCGGATCGTGGCGGGGATCAACGAGAGGATCCGCGCGGCGCTGCGGATGCCGCCGCCCGGCCCTCCACTGGGCCTGGAGCCCTTCGACGCCGAGGAGGTCGCGCGGGAGTGGCGCGAGGAGCGCGGGGACGGCCGGCCGCGCCCCGCCCGACCTCCCGGGAAGGGCCGGCCGCGGGCCCGGCCGGCGGATCGGTAGCCGGGCCCGCGGCCGGGGTCCCTGGCTCCCAGGCGCGGTCGGATGCGGTCAGGCGCCCGTGCCGGGCTCCGGCGGCAGGGCGCCGTCGCGGACCACCTTCGCGTACCAGCGGGCGCTGGACTTGGGGATACGCGTGCCGGTCGCGTAGTCCACGTACACCGCGCCGAAGCGCTTGCTGTAGCCGTATCCCCACTCGAAGTTGTCCAGCAGGGACCACAGGAAGTAGCCGCGCACGTCCGCCCCCGCCTCGATGGCCCGGTGCACCGCCGCCAGATGACCGTGGAGGTAGGAGATCCGCTGCGGGTCCAGCACACGGCCCTCGGGGTCGACGTAGTCGTCGAAGGCCGCGCCGTTCTCGGTGATGACCACCGGCATGCCGGGGAAGTCGTCCCTGACCCGCAGCAGCAGGTCGTACATGCCGGTCGGGTCGATCGTCCAGCCCATGGCCGTGGTCTCGCCGGGCGTGCGGTGGAAGGCGACGTCGCCGCCGCCCGGCCAGGGGCTGTGCTCGCTCGCGCCGTGCCCGTCGGCGTTGTGGGAGCCGGGGCCGGAGGCGGCGGAGACGAGGGTGGGGCTGTAGTAGTTGACGCCCAGGAAGTCCAGTGGCTGGTGGATGTCGGCCAGGTCGCCGTCCCTCACGAACGACCAGTCCGTCAGGTGCGCGGTGTCCCGCAGGACGTCCTGCGGGTACTCGCCGCGCAGCATGGGGCCGGTGAAGACCCGGTTGGCGACGCCGTCGATGCGGCGTGCGGCGTCGGTGTCGGCGGGGTCACCGGTCAGGGGCCGCACGTGGTGGAGGTTGAGCGTGACGGAGGTCTGCGCTTCGGCCGGGAGGGCGGCGCGCAGGGCCTGGGTGCCCAGCCCGTGGGCGAGGTTGAGGTGGTGGGCGGCGCGCAGGGAGTCCGCCTGGTCGGTGCGGCCGGGGGCGTGGACGCCCGAGCCGTAGCCGAGGAAGGCCGAGCACCACGGCTCGTTGAGGGTGGTCCAGGTGCCCACCCGGTCGCCGAGCGCGCCGGCGACCAGCGAGGCGTACTCGGCGAACCGCTCGGCGGTGGCACGCTCCGGCCAGCCGCCGGCGTCCTCCAGCTCCTGCGGCAGGTCCCAGTGGTAGAGGGTGACGACGGGCTGGATGCCCTTGTCCAGCAGCCCGTCCACCAGGCGGCTGTAGAAGTCCAGTCCCTCGCGGGAGGCGGGGCCGCCGCCGGGCTGGACGCGCGACCAGGAGACGGAGAACCGGTAGGCGCCCACCCCGAGGCCGGCCATGATCTCCAGGTCCTCGCGCCAGCGGTGGTAGTGGTCGCAGGCGGTGTCGCCGGTGTCGCCGTTGCGCGTCCTGCCCGGGGTGCGGGAGAAGGTGTCCCAGATGGAGGGGGTGCGGCCGCCCTCGGAGGCGGCGCCCTCGATCTGGTAGGCGGCGGTCGCGGTGCCCCACAGGAAGCCGGGCGGGAACACCCGGGCGCTCCGGGTCGCCGGGGCGGGTTCGGCTGTACGGGATGCGGTGGCCACGAAGGTCCTTTCCGGATCGGTGGTGTCGAGGAGTGGGAGCAGGTGGTCGGGGGGGATCAGGTGGTCGGGGCCGGGAGACCCGGGACCGCGGGGTCGCCCGGGCCTTCCGGCCGGTGCCGTGTCAGCCCTTGACCGCGCCCTGCATGATGCCGCCGACGATCTGCTTGCCGAAGACGACGAACATCGCCAGCAGCGGCAGGGTGCCCAGCAGCGCGCCGGCCATGATGAGCGACTGGTCGCGCACGTATCCCGCGCTGAGCTGGGTCAGGGCCACGGGGATCGTGGGGTTGGTCATGTCGAGCACGATGAAAGGCCAGAAGAAGTCGTTCCAGGCGTGCACGAAGGTGATCATGAAGACCACCGCCATCGCCGGGCGGGCGACCGGCAGGACGACGCTCCAGAAGATCCGCAGGCTGTGCGCGCCGTCCACGCGGCCGGCCTCGATGAGCTCGTCGGGCAGCGCCTCCAGCAGGTACTGCCGCATGAAGAACACGCCGACGGCGCTGACCAGGGTGGGGAAGATGACGGCGGGCAGCTTCTGCCCCCAGCCCAGCTCGGTCATCATCATGAACAGCGGCACCACACTCAGTTGCGGCGGCACCATCATCGTGCCGATGACCAGCATCAGCAGGATGTTGCGGCCGCGGAAGCGCAGTTTGGCGAAGGCGAAGCCGGCCAGGGTGGCGAAGAGGACGGTGGACAGGGCGATCGTCATGGCGACGATGAGGCTGTTGACCAGCGCCGTGCCCATCGCCGCGTCCTCCCAGGCCGCCGAGAGGTTCTTCAGCAGGTTGGGGCCGGGGAGGAACGGCGGCGGGGTCTGGGAGACCCGGGTGTTGTCGGTGGAGGCCGCCACCATCGTCCAGTACAGCGGGAAGAGGGAGAGCAGCGCGGCCAGGGCGAGCAGCGCGTAGGCGACGGGCCCGGCCTTCCGCTGCTGGCCCGCCCTCGGGCGCAGGGACAGCCGGATACGGCGGCCGGCGGGCGCGACGGTGTCCGCGAGCGGCTCGGGTACGTCCGCCCGGGGGCGGGCGGTGTCGGTGGTCATCGGATTACCGCTCCCTGGTCAGGACGTGCGGGACTTGACGCGCTTGACGACGCGTTGCAGTACGAAGGCGAGGATGAGCAGGAGGAACATCGCCCAGGCGACCGTGGCGGCCCGTCCCATCTCGTAGTTCTTCCAGCCCTCCTCGTACAGCAGCAGGCCGAGCGTCTGGTACTGGTTGTCCGCTCCGCCGCTGACGCCGTTCGGTCCCTGGCCGAAGATCAGCGGCTCACCGAAGAGCTGGGTGGCTCCGATGGTGGACAGCACGATGGTGAAGACGATCGTGGAGCGGATGCCGGGGACGGTGACCTTGGTGAACTGCTGCCAGCGCGAGGCGCCGTCGATGGCCGCCGCCTCGTACCGCTCCTGCGGAATGGCCTGCATCGCGGCCAGGTACAGCAGGGCGTTGTAGCCGGTCCAGCGCCAGATCACGATGGAGGAGATCGCGAACTGGGCGGGCCACTTGCTGCTTTCCCAGTCGACGTTGTCGACCCCGAACAGGCTCAGGAACCAGTTGATCATTCCGAAGTCGCGCTCGAAGAGCATGGTGAACACCAGCGCGGCGGCGCCGATCGAGGTGGCGTAGGGCGTCAGGGCGGCGACCCGGAAGAACGCCGATCCCTTCAGCTTGTAGTTCAGCAGGTGAGCCAGGCCGAGGGCCATCAGCAGCTGCGGGACGGTGGAGATCACGCCGATGGTGAAGGTGTTCGCCAGCGCGTTCCAGAAGCGGTCGTCCTGCCAGAGCTGCGAGTAGTTCCCGAAGCCCTCCCACTCCATGATGTCCATGGTCGCCAGCTCCACGTCGTGGAGGGAGATCCAGGCCGTGTAGAGCAGCGGGTAGAGGCTGAAGGCGCCGAAGACGACGAAGAAGGGGGCGACGAACGCGTAGGGGGCCGCCTTGATGTCGAAGCGGTGCAGGAGGGTGCTCCACGGCCGCCGGGGACGTGCGCCCTTCCGGTCGTCGGGGCTCTCCTTGGTGGGGCCGGCCGGTCCGCTCTGCGGCCCGCCGAGGCCGGATGCCGGGGTGGAGGTGGCCACGGAGGGCTTCCTTCCTGGGAGTGCTTGTTGGGAGGCAGTGGGGACGGGGCCCCGGCGGCCGCACGGGGAGGCGGTGGCCGCCGGGGCCCCGGGTTGCCCCGGGAGGGGTGTCAGTCGACGGCCTTCCTGATGCGCTCGTCGGTGGTCTCCCAGGCCTCGGCCGGGCTCTTGCCCTGCTCGACGAGCTGGAGGCCCTGGGAGAAGGTGTCCTTGATGGTGCCGTCCTTGGGGCCGAGCACCTGCTCGTCGGGGATGTCCTGGGCGGCCGCGCCGAAGACCTCACCGATCGGGGCGTTGTTGAAGTACTCGGACTCCGCCCCGGTCACCGCCGGGGACTCAAGGGCCTTCGCGGAGGAGGGGAAGTTGCCGATCTCCTTGAAGATGTGCTCCTGCTGCTCCGGCGCGGTCAGCCAGGCCACCAGCTTCTTGGCCTCCTCCTTCACGGGGCTGTTCTCCATGACGCCGAGGAAGGAGCCTCCCCAGTTGGCGCCCTTGGGGGCCTTGGCCACGTCCCACTTGCCCTTGTTGGCCTCGCCGGCCTTCTCGCTGATGTGGGCGAGCATCCAGGCCGGGCAGACGGTGGTGGCGAAGCTGCTGTTGGCCAGGCCGGGGTCCCAGCCGGGCTGGAACTGGCGGAGTTTGGCGGTCAGTCCGTCCCTGGCCGCTCCGGTGGCCAGCTCCCAGGCGTCCTTGATGGCCGGGTTGTCCTGGTAGATCAGCTTGCCGCTCTTGTCGTAGAACTGCTCGGAGCTGCCGTAGATCATGGCGTTGAACAGGCCGCTGGCGCTGTCCAGATAGGCGGCGTCGCCCTTGAAGTTCTTCTTGAAGTCCTTGCCGACCTCGACGTACTTCGACCAGTCGCCGTCCCAGAGTGCGGCGACCTCCTCCCGGTCGGCGGGCAGTCCCGCCTCCTCGAACATGTCCTTGCGGTAGCAGACCGCCATCGGGCCGATGTCCGTGCCCAGGCCGATCACCCTGCCGTCGCCGGTGGTGACCTGGCTCTGCTTCCAGGGCAGGAAGTGGTCGGTGTCCGGAACGCCGGAGAGGTCGGCGAACCTGTCGGCCCGGGTGTCGGCGAGTTCCTTGGCTCGGCCGACCTCTATGCCCTGGATGTCCTTGAGGCCGCTGCCGGCGGCCAGCCGGGTCTGCAGCGCGGTGTAGTACGTCTGCTCGTCGCCGGCTATCTCGGCCTTGATGACGACGTCCGGGTTCTCCTCCATGTACTTCTCGAGGAGACCGGTCTCCTTGATGCCCATGACACCGAACAGCCCCATGGTGATGACGGTCTTCCCGTCCTCGGTCTTTCCGTCGCTGTCGCCGCCGCCCGAACAGCCCGCCACGAGCGTGAGGGCGGCGACCGACGCGGCGGCCACGACTCTTGTACCGAACAGCTTGCGGGCCCTGCCCATGGCGTCCTCCTTGCGGGCGGCGACGGAAATCACCGCGGTACGGCCCCGACGGGCCGCACGGGCCCGGCGGGTGGAATCGTTCCCACTCGAAGGTGGGAGCGTTCCCATCAGGTTGTGGAAGACTGTCCTCAGGAACGGGCGCTGTCAAGGACGGGGACAGGATCCGTTGCCTGCCGAGGCCCTTCGCGAGCACCGGCGCCACACCGGTCGCCACACGGCCGTCTGGCACAATGCGCTGGTGAGCGCCGTGCGCGGCGTGATGGAGGCAGAAGGAGGCGGGTACGCCATGGGGGCCACTCGGCGGCCGACCATCAAGACCGTGGCCGCCCGGGCCGGGGTGGGGCGCACCACCGTCTCCCGAGTCCTCAACGGCTCCGCCCTGGTCAGCGACGCGGCCCGGCAGGCGGTGCAGACGGCGATCGCCGAACTGGGCTACGTGCCCAACTCCGTGGCGCGGTCGCTGGTGACCAGCAGGACCGACTCCATCGCCCTGGTGATACCCGAGTCGGAGAGCCGGCTGGGTTCGGAGCCCTACTTCTCCGCCGTGATCCGCGGGGTGAGCAACGGCCTGGCCGGCACCCAGATCCAGCTGCTGCTCACCCTGGTCCGCGACCAGCGGGAGATGGACCAGCTCACCCGCTTCCTCACCGCGCGCCGGGTGGACGGCGTACTGCTGGTCTCGGTGCACCGCGACGACCCGCTGCCCGGCCTGCTGGAGGAGCTCGGTCTGCCGACCGTTCTGGCCGGGCGCCGCTCCCCGGCCGAGCCGCTGCACCATGTGCACTCGGACAACATCGGAGGGGCGCGCGACGCGGTGCGCCACCTGATCGAGCGCGGGCGGGGCGAGATCGCGACCATCACCGGCCCGCCGGACATGGATGTGGCCGACAGCCGTCTGCGGGGCTGGCGGGACGCGCTGGAGGAGGCCGGACGGGAGTCCGGCGGGGAGCTGGTCGCCCCCGCCGACTTCACCGAGGAGGGCGGACGCTCCGCCATGCGCGGGCTGCTGGAGCGCCGTCCCCGGCTGGACGCGGTCTTCGCCGCCTCCGACGTGATGGCGGCTGGCGCCCTGGCCGAACTGCGCCGCCAGGGGCGGCGGGTGCCGGACGACGTGGCGGTGGTGGGCTTCGACGACTCGATCGTCGCCCGGCACACCGACCCGCCGCTGACCACCGTTCGGCAGCCGGTCGAGGAGATCGGGCGGACGATCACCGAGCTGCTGCTGCGGGAGATCGGCGAACCCGGCGGTGCGCGGCGGCACAAGGTGCTCCCCACCTCCCTCGTCGTCCGCGACTCCGCCTGACGCCGTCCGCCCGCGGCTCGGCGGCCTTCCCCGCTTCCGCTCAACCGGCTTCGGGATCAGGGGAGTTGTCGCCGACCGGGCCACCGGGGCGCGCTGCGGAAAGCGGTCGGCGAGTGTTCGTCTTTCCGCAGCGAGGAGGGGCCGTGCCTGGCAGCATGGGCCCCACTCGGCGGGTGCCGCCCCAATCTCGACACATCTCCCAGGCGGAAGGTTGTGAAGGCCCGGATGAACCAGTCCAGGGAACCCCTCACCAGCAAGATCGACGTCACCGTCCCCACGGCCGCACGCATGTACGACTACTACCTGGGTGGCAAGAACAACTACGCCGTCGACCGGGAGGCGGCCGAGAAACTGCTGGAGGTCGTCCCCAGCACCCAGGCGCTGGCGCTCAACAACCGCCGCTTCCTGCAGCGCGCGGTGCGTGTCCTGGCCCGGGACTACGGGATCCGGCAGTTCATAGACCACGGCTCCGGCCTGCCCACCCAGGACAACGTCCACCAGGTCGCGCAGCGGGTGGACCCCGATGCGCGCGTGGTCTACGTGGACAACGACCCGATCGTGCTGGCCCACGGCCGCGCGCTGCTGGCGGAGAACGAGAACACCACCGTCATCCAGGCGGACATGTGCGACACCGACGGCGTCCTCGACCACCCGGACACCGCCCGGCTGATCGACTTCGACCGTCCCGTCGCCGCCCTGTTCAACTCCGTCTTCCACTGCGTTCCCGACTCCGCGGACCCGGCCGGCGTGGTCAAGCGCGTGGCCGACCGGCTGGCGCCGGGGAGCTTCTTCGTGATCTGCCAGCTGGTCAGCGAGGACGCCGGGACGCGCAGGTCCGTGACCGAGTTCATGGACAGGAGCACCGGGGGCAACTGGGGCAGGGTCAGGGAGCCGCACGAGGTCGAGCGGTTCTTCGACGGGCTGGAGATCCTCGAGCCCGGTCTGGTGGAGGTCTCCACCTGGCGCCCGGACTCCGACGTGGGGCCCAGGCAGCGCACGTGGGAGTGGCAGGAGTTCGGAGGCGTCGCCCGTATGCCCTGAGGCCTGCCGCCGGGCCGCGTGCGGGGCCGCCCTCCTCCGGGAGAGGGCGGCCCCGCACGGATGAACGGGGCGCTCCCGCCCCGTGTTCAGCCGAGCCTGTCCACAAGCCCTTCCAGGAAGCCCACGCTGTCCGCGGGGGTCTCCGCGACCGCGCACAGCCGGTCCATGATGGACAGGTAGTGGTCGACGTCCTCCTCCTTGTCCAGGTAGAGGGCGCTGGTCAGCTGCTCCAGGTAGACGATGTCGGGCAGATCCGGCTCGGGGAAGCGCAGTATCGTCACCGGCCCGCCCACCGCGGCCAGGCCGCCGGTCTCGAATGGCGCGACCTGCAGCGTGACGTTCGGCCGCCGCGCCGCCTCGATCAGGTGGCGGAGCTGACCACGCATCACCTCCGTGTCGCCGAGCGGGCGCCGCAGGGCGGCCTCGTCCAGGACCGCCCACAGACGCGGGGCGTCCGGCCGGGTGAGCAGCGCCTGCCGCTCCATGCGCAGCCGGACCCGCCGGTCGTTCTCCTGGGCGGAGGCGCGGGGGTGGCACAGACGGGTCACCGCGTGGGCGTACTCCTCCGTCTGCAGCAGGCCGGGGACGAACTGCACCTCGTAGGTGCGGATGACCGAGGCGGCCTCCTCCAGGCCGAGGTGCCGCTCGAACCACTCGGGGAGGACGTCGCTGTACCGGTGCCACCAGCCGCGGGTGTTCGTCTGGCGGGTCAGGGCGAGGAAGTCCGCCCGCTCGTCCTCGTCCAGCACCCCGTAGAGCGTGAGCAGGTCCGCGATGTCGCGCTCCTTGCACGCGCCCTGGCCCCGCTCCAGACGGCTGACCTTGGCGGTGGAGCCGCGGATCGCCTTTGCCGCCTCCTCCAGGTCGATGCCGCGCTCCTTGCGCAGCCGCCGGAGCTGGGAGCCGACCACCAGGCGCAGCACCGTCGGGCTGCCCTTGGGGTGCTCGATATGGCGCTTTATCGACAAGGAGTGGCTCGATCCGGCGGCCATGGGTGCTCTCCTGGGTGAAGGGACAGACACTCAGTGTGCCACCGCCGCCACCGCGCCGTACAGCGGTCCCCCCGGGTGTCCGCGGGCTCGGCCGGCCCCGCGGAAGTCATTCTTCCGCCTCCGCCCGGCAGTGACTCAGCCGACCATGTCGTCGAACTCGCCGTCCCTGGCGCCCTGCAGGAAGGCCGTCATCTCCTCGCGGGTGTAGACGAGGGCGGGGCCGTCGGGGTGGCGGGAGTTGCGCACGGCCACCGCGCCGTCCGGCAGCGGGGCGAGTTCGACGCAGTTGCCCATGCTGCTGCGGCGGCTCTTGCGCCACACCGCGCCCTCGATCTCCGCGGCCGGCATGCCGTTGACGGTCTGCTGCACTGTCGCCCCTCACCGGCCGCGGCCGTCCCCTCGGACCGGGCCGCGGCCATGACGTTCCATTGCTCCGCGTGTCGGCGCCGACGGTGCTGCAATTACATCTGCAAGCGCAGATGTAATTGCAGCACCGTTCGACAGTCGAGGATGGTAGTGCCTGCGGACCGGTTCCCGCGCCGGGTTCTCCGACAGACTCCGAAAGACCGGGTGGCGGCCGCCCGTCCGGCGGCTTCGGCGGGCGGCACTCCGCCGACCCACCGGGTTCGCACGGGCCGGACGGCCCGCGCGGACCCGGCAGCGGCCGAACCGCGGTCAGGCCGCGACGGCGCCCGCCGGGGCGGCGACCGCGGCACCCGCTCCCAGCGGACCGAGGAACCCGAGCAGTACGATCAGGGCGGCCGAAGCCGCCCGTAAGAGGTCTCTGTTGCGCACAGTCGTCCTTCCGGTCGAATGGGAGCGCTCCCAGCAGGGACATCAAGCCACCGGGCCGACGGCGCGTCAAGAACCGGGGACCGCGAACCGCTCCTCCCCCGCTCCCCGGGGGCGCTCCGGGGACGGCTGCCCTACCCTCGAAAGGCAGGGCGGCGGTCCTCGTCGCGGAACTCCGGGAACTCCGGGAAAGCGGTTCACGGCCGACGGCCGTGTGCGATGATCGGCACCCGTCAACGGTCGCTGAGCCTCGGGGCGGGCCGACGGAAGCGGAACAGACGCCTCCGTTCGGCTCAGCGCCCCATCTTCCCGACAAGCCGCCGCCCACGGCCTGGAAGACCCTTGAGGCACCGGTGGCGGAGTGCGAGTGGGGAGAGTCGTGACAGCGAACGGCAGCGGTGGCCACCGGCGGCATCGGCCCGTACGGAGCGGCCGGACGCCCGTGCGCATGCGCCGCGCGACCGCCGCCCTGGCCCGCCCCCGCGCGTCCCGCAGCCGCCTGGCGTGGCTCAACCAGGCGAGCACCATGATCGGTACGACGCTCGACCTGGAGCTGACCGCGCAGGAACTGGCCGACTTCGCCGTCCCCCGGCTGGCCGACGGTGCGGCCGTCGATCTGCTGGAGTCGGTACTGCGCGGCGGGGGTGGCGAGCGCTGGACGGGACCGGAACCGCCGGTCACCCGGGCCGTCGCGGTGTCCTCGGTCGTCGAGATGGAGGACCTGGAGCCGGACGAGCCCGGCGAACTCTCCTTCCACCCCCAGACGCTGCTCTCGGTCCACTGCCTGCGCGCCCAGGAGCCGGTCCTGCTGAGCCGCATGAGGCGCGACGACTACGTGCGGGTGGCCCCGACCCCCAGCGCGGCGCTCAAACTGCGCCAGGCCGGGGTGCACAGCTACATGGCCGTACCGCTGACAGCGCGCGGTGTGCTGCTCGGGGTCGCCGACTTCATCCGCGGCCCCGGCAGCCCCCCGTTCACCCGCGCCGACGTCGAACTGGCGACGGAGCTGGCCTCCAAGGCGGCGGTCTTCATCGACAACGCCCGCCTCTACGGGCGCGAGCGCGAGCACGTCCTCTCCCTGCAGCGCAGCCTGCTGCCCCGCGCCACGCCGAACACACCGGGCCTGGAGGTCCTCACCCACTACACGCCGAGTCTCGACCCCAGCGGAGTCGGTGGCGACTGGTTCGACGTGGTCGCCCTGCCCGGCGGCCGGACGGCCCTGGTGGTGGGGGACGTCATGGGCCACGGGGTGCCCGCGGCGGCCACGATGGGGCGGCTGCGCACGGTCGGCCGCACGCTGCTGGCCCTGGACACCTCCCCCGACCGCGTACTGGCCCGGCTGGACCTAGCCGCCCGCGATCTGGAGGACGACCAGGTCGCCACCTGCCTGTGCGCCGTCTACGACCCGGCCACCGCGAACTGCACCATCGCCGGCGCGGGGCACATGCCGCCGCTGCTGGTGGACGCCGACGGCACCGTCTCGCGGGTCGAGGTACCCGCCGGGGCGCCGCTGGGCGCCGGGGTGATCCCCTACGACGCGACCACCGTGCGGGTGCCGGCCGGGAGCCGGCTGGTGCTGTACACCGACGGCCTGGTCAAGACGCGCCGGGGGGACATCGAGGTGCAGCTGCGGCAGCTGGCGAAGACCGCTCCGGAGCTGGTGGACCGGCTTCTGGAGCACCGGAACCCGGACGGGATCGCTCCGGGGGGCGTGGAGCGCCTGGACGAGTCCGTCCTGCTGGTGGCCGCCGGAGGGAAGCTGCCGCCGGGCACCGACCTGTGCGTGTGGCCGCTGCCGCCGGACGGCACCGCCGCGTCCGTGGCCCGCTCCCTGGTCACCGAGCGGCTCGCCCTGTGGGGCCTGGAGGAACTCTCCGACATCGCCGAGCTGGTCGTCAGCGAGCTGGTCGGCAACGCCCTGCGGTACGGCGGCGGGCCCGGGCAACTGCGTGTGATGCGGCACGAGAGGCTGACGCTGGAGGTGTCCGACACCGGCCCCGATCTGCCCCAGATCCAGCACGCGGAGCTCAGCGACGAGGGTGGGCGCGGTCTGCAACTGGTCAACATGCTCAGCCGCAACTGGGGTTCGTGCCGCACTCCCGGTGGGAAGGTCGTCTGGGCGGAGCAGGACATTCCCCGCGCCGTCACCTGAGACGCCCGGCCCGGGAGGCGGGGCGGACGGGGCGCGACGGGGTCCGAGAAGGGCGGGAGCCGGCGTGGAGCAGGAGCGGTACGTGCGTTTCCAGGGTGCGGACCGGGGTGGACGGGACATCCACCCCGGTGTCTTCGCACTGGTCAACAATCTGGGCCGGGCGGGCCGGCTGACCGTGGAGCAGGAACTCTTCCGGCGGGTCAACAACGCCTGGTACAACGCCAACTACACCAACCCCACCACCGTGGACCCCACGGTCTACGACCCCGCGGTGAATCCCGGCGCGGTGGCGTGGTTCAAGTCCTCGGCCCGGCACCTGATCGAGCGGGTGGACGGCTATCTGGAGATCCTCACCGCGCACGGTGTCGCCTACCGGTGCCTGCGGTCCTCGGACCCCGGCCGGATCGTCTACGAGGACGACGACCAGGTCGTCGCCGTACCGCACCCCCGCTCCAGGTGAGCGCCCGGGCAGTGCGGCGGGCAGGCGGCCCGGCGGGTCAGTACGGCCGTGCGGCCTCCTGGTGGTCGAAGGCGATCCGGTGCGCCATCTCCCGGGGGAAGCTGACCGTCTCCGGATCGCCGTCGGAGGTGTAGCGCTCGACCGTGCCGTCGGCCAGCTTGTCCAGCCAGGCCGAGGAGCTGTACGCGCCCTCCTCGGTGTCGGTCTCCTGGGAGCGGATGCGCGGGATGGCGCCGGGGTCGAGGTCGGCGGAGTAGGGCGAGGGCGCGGGGTGGCCGCCGGCGAGGTAGACGCCCTGGTGGCGGTAGCGCACGCCGCCGTACTCGCCGGTGAGGGCGAGTTGCCGGTTGCGGGGCATGGCCCCGTAGGGAAGCGCCATCGACACCACCGGCGAGTCGGGCAGCGCCTTGTCGATCAGCCACTGGTTGGAGGCGATGTCCCACTGGACCATCGCGTCGTCGGCGTCCTCCAGGACGCTGTGCTTCAGAGTGTGGTTGCCGATCTCGAACCCGTGGTCGTCCAGCCACTTCAGCGTCTTGCGTCCGCCGGGTTCGCCGAACGGGTCGGCGTTGACGAAGAAGGTCGCCACGGGCCGGAAGCCCGGGTGGCTCCCGGCCACGTCCAGGAGGATGTCCACCGCGGTGCCCGGGGCGGGCCGGCCGTCCTCGCCGAGCCGGAACTGGCTGGGGGCGGAGTCGTCGAAGGTGAGCACCACCGGGTGCTTTCCAGCGGGTATGTCCATGTCTCCGCCCGTGAACTCCTGTGCGGTGACCGGTACGTAGCCCTCCTGTGCCAGCCGCTCCAGCTCGGCGCGGAACCCCTGGGGGGTGCGGTCGTCGATACTCTGGGGTTCGTCGGTGATCTTGTGGTACATGAGTACCGGTACCGCGCCCAGTTCGTTGGCCCGCACCGCCGCCGGGTCGCTCTCGCCGGACCCGCCCCCGGCATCGCCCCGCGCCCTGTCCGATCTGTCCCGCTGCGGATTCTGGTGGGAGTCCTCCTGTGCGTTCCCCGGCGCCTTCGGCGCCCGGTCGTCGGATGTCGCGGAGTTCTGGGAGCCGGCCGTCGCGGAACAGCCGGCGAGGACTATGGCGATCGCGGCCAGCGCCGCGCGGTCACCTCGGATGATGTGGCGCATGGTGCCCTCCGGGTGTCGGCAGGGGCGACGCCCGGCCGGTCGCCGGGCCGTCTCCCCTCAGGCTCCGGCAGCGCGGCGTTCTTCTCCTGTCACGCTCGGCCGATCGGCGGAGGGTGGGCCGTTCGGCCGTAACCCGCGCGGGGCCCCGCCGGTG
>NZ_JADEYH010000060.1:2500-5270 GCF_017114865.1 Streptomyces verrucosisporus
AAAGGCCCGGCGTAGAGGGTAAGACCCCCGTAGCCGAAATCTGTGCGGCTCGTTTGAGGATCACCCAAGTAGCACGGGGCCCGAGAAATCCCGTGTGAATCTGGCGGGACCACCCGTCAAGCCTAAATATTCCCTGGTGACCGATAGCGGAGAGTACCGTGAGGGAATGGTGAAAAGTACCGCGGGAGCGGAGTGAAATAGTACCTGAAACCGTGTGCCTACAAGCCGTGGGAGCGTCGCATGCCGGCTTGCCGGTGTGTCGTGACTGCGTGCCTTTTGAAGAATGAGCCTGCGAGTTTGCGGTGCGTTGCGAGGTTAACCCGTGTGGGGAAGCCGTAGCGAAAGCGAGTCCGAACAGGGCGATCGGAAGTAGCGTGCCCAAGACCCGAAGCGGAGTGATCTAGCCATGGGCAGGGTGAAGCGGCTGTAAGAGGTCGTGGAGGCCCGAACCCACCAGGGTTGAAAACCTGGGGGATGACCTGTGGTTAGGGGTGAAAGGCCAATCAAACTCCGTGATAGCTGGTTCTCCCCGAAATGCATTTAGGTGCAGCGTCGCGTGTTGCTTGCCGGAGGTAGAGCACTGGATAGGCGATGGGCCCTACCGGGTTACTGACCTTAGCCAAACTCCGAATGCCGGTAAGTGGTAAGCGCGGCAGTGAGACTGTGGGGGATAAGCTCCATGGTCGAGAGGGAAACAGCCCAGAGCATCGACTAAGGCCCCCAAGCGTGTGCTAAGTGGGAAAGGATGTGGAGTCGCAGAGACAACCAGGAGGTTGGCTTAGAAGCAGCCATCCTTGAAAGAGTGCGTAATAGCTCACTGGTCAAGTGATTCTGCGCCGACAATGTAGCGGGGCTCAAGCACACCGCCGACGTCGTGTCATCGGCACATCAACCTCCAACGGGGGTGTCGATGGGTAGGGGAGCGTCGTGTGCCGGGTGAAGCCGCGCCGGAAGGCAGTGGTGGACGGTACACGAGTGAGAATGCAGGCATGAGTAGCGATACAGGAGTGGGAAACTCCTGCGCCGATTGACCAAGGGTTCCTGGGTCAAGCTGATCTGCCCAGGGTAAGTCGGGGCCTAAGGCGAGGCCGACAGGCGTAGTCGATGGATAACCGGTTGATATTCCGGTACCCGCTGTGGAGCGCAAGGGCCGAGCCCGGTGATGCTAAGTCCGTGAAGCCCTCCGGTGCCTTCGGGCGCGGGATGTGGTGGAGCCGACGGCCCGATCCGGTAGTAGGTGAGTGATGGGGTGACGCAGGAAGGTAGTCCAGCCCGGGCGGTGGTTGTCCCGGGGTAAGGGTGTAGGGCGCCAGGCAGGTAAATCCGTCTGGCATGATGCCTGAGACCTGATGCCGAGCCGATGACGGTGAAGTGGATGATCCTATGCTGTCGAGAAAAGCCTCTAGCGAGTTGCACGGCGGCCCGTACCCCAAACCGACTCAGGTGGTCTGGTAGAGAATACCGAGGCGTTCGGGTGAACTATGGTTAAGGAACTCGGCAAAATGCCCCCGTAACTTCGGGAGAAGGGGGGCCACACCCGGTGATGGCACGTGCTGCCTGAGCTGGGGGTGGCCGCAGAGACCAGCGAGAAGCGACTGTTTACTAAAAACACAGGTCCGTGCGAAGCCGTAAGGCGAGGTATACGGACTGACGCCTGCCCGGTGCTGGAACGTTAAGGGGACCGGTTAGCTCACTTTCGGGTGGGCGAAGCTGAGAACTTAAGCGCCAGTAAACGGCGGTGGTAACTATAACCATCCTAAGGTAGCGAAATTCCTTGTCGGGTAAGTTCCGACCTGCACGAATGGCGTAACGACTTCTCGACTGTCTCAACCATAGGCCCGGTGAAATTGCACTACGAGTAAAGATGCTCGTTTCGCGCAGCAGGACGGAAAGACCCCGGGACCTTTACTACAGCTTGATATTGGTGTTCGGTTCGGCTTGTGTAGGATAGGTGGGAGCCGGTGAAGCATGCACGCCAGTGTGTGTGGAGGCGTTGTTGAAATACCACTCTGGTCGTGCTGGATGTCTAACCCGGGTCCGTGATCCGGATCGGGGACAGTGTCTGGTGGGTAGTTTAACTGGGGCGGTTGCCTCCCAAAGGGTAACGGAGGCGCCCAAAGGTTCCCTCAGCCTGGTTGGTCATCAGGTGGTGAGTGTAAGTGCACAAGGGAGCTTGACTGTGAGACTGACGGGTCGAGCAGGGACGAAAGTCGGGACTAGTGATCCGGCGGTGGCTTGTGGAAGCGCCGTCGCTCAACGGATAAAAGGTACCCCGGGGATAACAGGCTGATCTTCCCCAAGAGTCCATATCGACGGGATGGTTTGGCACCTCGATGTCGGCTCGTCGCATCCTGGGGCTGGAGTCGGTCCCAAGGGTTGGGCTGTTCGCCCATTAAAGCGGTACGCGAGCTGGGTTTAGAACGTCGTGAGACAGTTCGGTCCCTATCCGCTGTGCGCGTAGGAGTCTTGAGAAGGGCTGTCCCTAGTACGAGAGGACCGGGACGGACGAACCTCTGGTGTGCCAGTTGTTCTGCCAAGGGCATGGCTGGTTGGCTACGTTCGGGAGGGATAACCGCTGAAAGCATCTAAGCGGGAAGCCTGCTTCGAGATGAGGGCTCCCACCTCCTTTGAGGGGGTAAGGCTCCCGGGAGACGACCGGGTTGATAGGCCGGAGATGGAAGCTCTGTGAGGGGTGGAGTTGACCGGTACTAATAGGCCGAGGGCTTGACCGTAGATGTTCGCGTCCACTGTGTGGGTTCTGAGACCACGA
>NZ_JADEYH010000061.1 GCF_017114865.1 Streptomyces verrucosisporus
GTTCTGCGCCGCCTGGCTCATCGGGCTCACACTAACGCTCCTGATCGTAGGTGCTGCCGGGGCCGAAGCCCGGTCGGTCATTCTGGGTGTTGTCGGAGCCGCCCGCGGTGCGTCCCCGTCGGACGCCGCGGTGCAGGTTGCTCAACCTGCCTCGGACGTCCTCCGGGTTGCGGGAGACCTGGGCCCCGTCCTGGGGTGTCTGCTCCGCGGTGCCCTCGACCAGGTTGGCCTTGGGTACGCGGCGGGGCAGACCGGAGGGGGTGACTCCGCCGGCCTTGGGGTCGCGGAGCCCCTCCGCCCGCTGCCAGCGCTCGTCGTTCGCCGTGCGCCAGCCGGAATCGTCGGAGCGATCCGCCTGCCGGGGCACTTCCGGGGATTCCGCTTGCGGCTGGTACCGCGGGGCCGGGCCCTCCTCGGACTGCTGCCTCCGCGACTCCCGGCGCGGGAGTCCTGCGCCGGTCACGGTGGTGGAAGCGTCCGAAGCCTGACCCGGTCGATCGAAGCCTACGCGTTCCGGGCCGTCTTCGGGAGCGCTGGGGAAGGATTCCGCTTCCGTATTCCGGACAGGCTCCTGTCCGGCGTCGTAGCCGTTCTCCCCGTACCCGGTCCCGTAGTCCGGCCGGTACTCGCCCTGGTGCTCCTGGCCGAAACCGCCGCCGTACCCGCCGCCCTGCTGCTGGGGCTGCTGCTGGTGCTGCGGCTGGTAACCGTCCTGGTATCCCTGGCCGTATCCCGTCTCCTGCCCGTAGCCGCCGCCCTCCGGGAAACCGGCTTGCGGGTCGTACTGACCGGTCTGCCCGGGGTCGTAGGAGGTCTGCTGAGGGGCCTGAGGGGCGTACTGCTCCTGGGCATGGGCGTTGCTCTCGTCCCCGTAGCCCCCGTCCTGCTGCTGGTACCGGGGCTGCTGGGACTCCAGAGCCGCGCGCCGCTCCTCGCGCATCAGCGAGCGCCCGAGCGGGTCGAGCTGGGGGGAGTTCTCCTGCTCCTCGGCCTGGGAGCCGTAACGGGAGTCGTCGAAACCCAGGTCGGCGGCGGACAGCTGGCGGTTCTGGGGCGCGGGCTGGGCCGCGTTCGGCTGTTCCGGGACGATCCGGGAGACGGTGAAGTCCTCCTCGACCTCCTCCTGGCCGCCACCACCGTGTGTGATCTCCTCCGGGAGCATGACCAGCGAGGTGGTGCCCGCCTGTTCGCCGGAGGGGCGCAGCTGGACGCGGATGCCGTGCCGGCTGGACAGGCGGCCGACCACGAACAGGCCCATGCGCTGGGAGATGGCCACGTCCACCGTCGGCGGGTTGGCCAGCTTGTGGTTGATGTCGGCGAAGTCCTCGGGGGTCAGGCCGATGCCCTTGTCGTGGATCTCGATCATCACCCGGCCGTCGGGCAGCCTGGTCGCGGTGACCCTGACCTTGGTCTGCGGCGAGGAGAACGAGGTGGCGTTCTCCAGCAGCTCGGCCAGCAGGTGCACCAGGTCGGTGACGACGGCGCCGTGGATCTCGCTGTCGGGGACCCCGGACAGTTCGATGCGCTCGTAGTCTTCCACCTCGGAGGAGGCGGCGCGCAGCACGTCCACCAGCGGCACCGGCTGGGTCCAGCGGCGGCCGGGCTCCTCGCCGGCGAGGACCAGCAGGTTCTCGCCGTTGCGGCGCATACGGGTCGCCAGGTGGTCCAGCTTGAAGAGGTTCTCCAGCTGGTCCGGGTCGGCCTCGTTGTTCTCCAGGTCCGTGATGAGGGCGAGCTGGCCCTCGATGAGGCTCTGGTTGCGGCGCGAGAGGTTGGTGAAGATCGCGTTGACGTTCCCCCGCAGCAGCGCCTGCTCGGCGGCGAGCCGGACGGCCTCGCGGTGGACCTGGTCGAAGGCGCGGGCGACCTCGCCGATCTCGTCGCGGCTGTTGATCGGGATGGGCTGGACTCGGGTGTCGACCTTACCCGGGTCGGTGCGGGAGAGCTGGTCCACCAGCATCGGCAGCCGCTGCTGGGCGACATCGAAGGCCGCGGTGCGCAGCCGGCGCATGTTGCTGCTCATCGACCGGGCCATCATTCCGGCGATCACAAAGGCGATCACCAGGGCGGCGAGCACGATGACCGAGTTGACGACGGCGTCCCGCTTGGCGTCCGAGGCGATCCGGGCCGTCTCGTTCACCGCCCGGTCGGTGAGGTTCTTCTCCACCTCGCGGTAGGCGTTGAAGTTGGCGGTGGCCGCGGTGTACCAGTTCTCGGCGGTGACGCCGCCGGCCCGCAGCTTCTGGGAGGAGGTCCCGGAGGCGATGGCCTGGATCATCTTGTCGGTCGCGGGCGGGGTGGCGAAGTCACGTCCGGCGGCCTCCGCCTCCTCCTCGGCCTCGGCGAGCCGCTCCCGGGCCTCCTCGTCCGCCTCGGCCTTCTCCTCCTGCAGCAGCTCCCAGTCCTCCGGGGAGGCGCCGCCGCGGTACTCCTCGACAGCGATGTTCTCCAGGTACGCGTAGGAACTGAAGGCGGTGAGCTGGCGCTGCTTGTCCGTCGCGCCCGGGCCGGGCTTGATCAGCAGGTGGGTGCCGATCGAGCGCTGCAGGGACTCGGCGGCCTTGGAGAGCGACACCGCGTAGACGGTGCGGCCGTAGGAGGTGATGTTGCCGGTGCCCAGGCCAAGTTCGTTGGCGAACTCCATCAGCGGGTGCTGGACCCGGACGTAGCCCTCCTCGGTCTCCACGCCCTTGAGCCGCTCGGTGTAGGCGGCCTGGCGCAGCTCCTCCAGTTCAGGCTCGACCTGCCTGAAGGCGGCGAGACGACGCTTGAGGTTCTGCTGGTCGGGCATCTGCTCGACGCGGCGGTCGAACTCCTCGCGCGCGGCGTCGGTGACCCCGCGCACCTCGGCGATCACCGGGTCCTCCGTCTTGCCCTGCAGCAGCGGCGCGGCGGTGCGGTCGCGCTCGTCGATCAGGGCGTGGCCGTACGCGGCGGCGGCGCGGACCAGTTCCGCGGTGCGGTTGGCGTCCTCCGCCTCGTTCAGCGTCTCCAGGGAGTTCTGCACCCGGAAGCCGCCGAAGACCAGGGCGACGAGCACGGGGATGAGGAGGATGGCGTTCAGTCTGGTGGCCACGCGCCAGTTGCGCACCGCGAAACGGCCGCCGCCGCCCGACCCCCCGCCGTTCCCGGGCAGGTCGGAGTGCGCCTCCACGGCGCGCTGCGGCGGCGTGAAGTTGCCACGCGGCTCCCCGGGCGGGGAGCTCGGATTGCTTCGCCTCACTCGACCAAACCTCTCGGCTTCAGCCCATCGTCTTCGATGAAACCGTAACTACTGCTGAGTTCAGCGAATTTCAGCACGGCAGGCAGAAGCTTTCCAAACACCTGGACCAGTGGCGAATCACACGCGGACGCCCGGGAGGAAAAGGGCATATGGCCCACAGGTTGACGAAAGGCTAAAATTCTGTGCGCGCTGGGGAACGAGGTGCTCGCGGCGAGTGGCATCCACCCCGCAATTCTCTGTCGAAACGTTATGAAGACCGGGACGGACCGGGCGCGAGGCCCGGTCCGTCCCGGCTACTGATCCGTAACCCGCTGTCGCCGTCGGAGACTTGGGCGATCCGGGCGGCCACCGTGCGCATGCGCGAGAACCGGTGCCCGGATCAGCGCAGGCGCGCCAG
>NZ_JADEYH010000062.1 GCF_017114865.1 Streptomyces verrucosisporus
TGAGGAGCACCGTTGAGCAGGTTGCGCTGGCTGACCGCGGGGGAGTCGCACGGCCCCGCACTGGTGGCGACGTTGGAGGGGCTGCCCTACGGCGTGCCGGTCACCACGGAGATGGTGGCGGAGGAGCTGGCGCGGCGGCGGCTGGGTTACGGTCGCGGCGCGCGGATGAAGTTCGAGCGGGACGAGGTCACCTTCCTGGGCGGGGTGCGGCACGGGCTGACGCTGGGCTCGCCGGTCGCGGTCATGATCGGTAACACCGAGTGGCCCAAGTGGGAGAGGGTGATGGCGGCCGATCCGGTGGGGGAGGCGGAGCTGGCGGAGCTGGCGCGTAACGCGCCGCTGACCCGGCCCCGGCCCGGTCATGCGGATCTGGCCGGGATGCAGAAGTACGGGGTGGGTGATGCCCGGCCGATTCTGGAGCGGGCCTCGGCGCGGGAGACGGCCGCCCGGGTGGCGCTGGGTGCGGTGGCCCGGTCGTATCTGCGGCAGGTGGCCGGTGTCGAGGTCGTCTCCCATGTGGTGGCGCTGGGCGGGGCGGAGGCTCCGGCCGGGGTGCTGCCGGAGCCGGGGGACGTGGCGCGGCTGGATGCGGATCCGGTGCGGTGTCTGGATGCGGAGGCGAGCCGGGTGATGGTGGGGGTGATCGACGCGGCTCACAAGGAGGGGGACACTCTCGGTGGTGTCGTCGAGGTCGTGGCCCACGGGGTGCCGGTGGGGCTGGGCAGTCATGTGCACTGGGACCGGCGGCTGGACGCCCGGTTGGCGGGGGCGCTGATGGGGATTCAGGCCATCAAGGGGGTGGAGGTCGGTGACGGGTTCGGGCTGGCGCGGGTGCCCGGTTCGAAGGCGCATGACGAGATCGTGCCGACCGGGCAGGGGGTGCGGCGTGCCTCGGGGCGGTCGGGTGGTACCGAGGGTGGGCTGTCCACCGGTGAGGTGTTGCGGGTGCGGGCGGCGATGAAGCCGATCGCGACCGTGCCGCGGGCGCTGGCCACGGTGGATGTGGCCACGGGGGAGGTTGCCCGGGCTCATCATCAGCGTTCGGATGTGTGTGCGGTTCCGGCTGCCGGGATCGTGGCCGAGGCGATGGTGGCGCTGGTGCTGGCCGATGCGGTCGCGGAGAAGTTCGGTGGTGACTCGGTCGTCGAGACCCGCCGCAATGTGGCCGGTTTCCTGGATCATCTGGAGATCCGGTGAGCGCGGGCGGGGCGGGGGAGAGTACGGCCACCGGTCCGGTGGTGGTGCTGGTGGGTCCGCCCGGTGCGGGCAAGACCACTGTGGGTGCGGTGCTGGCCCGCAGGCTGGGGGTGTCGCTGCGCGACACCGACGCGGACATCGAGGCGGCGGTGGGCAGGGCGATCTCCGAGATCTTCGTGGAGGACGGGGAGCCGTACTTTCGTGAGCTGGAGCGGGAGGCGGTGCGTGCGGCTCTGGCCGGGCACGGCGGGGTGCTCTCGCTGGGCGGTGGCGCTGTCATGGACGCGGGTACCCGCGGGCTGCTGGCCGGGCTGCCGGTGGTCTTCTTGGACGTGGCGCCGGCCGACGCGGTCAAACGCGTCGGGCTGGATGCCCCGCGTCCTTTGCTGGCGGTCAATCCCCGCAAGCAGTGGCGCACGTTGATGGAGCGGCGCCGCCCGCTGTACACCGAGGTGGCCCGCGTGGTCGTCGACACCGCCGGCCGTGACCCGGAGGAGACCGCCCAGGCGGTCCTGGACGCACTCGAGTTGAAGGACACATGACCACCACACCCTCCACCCGCATCACCGTTGGCGGCACCGCGGGCACCGCGCCCTACGACGTCCTCGTCGGACAGCGGCTCCTGGACGAACTGCCGCACCTGATCGGCTCCGACGCCCGCCGGGTGGCCGTGATCCACCCCGAGGCGCTGACCGAGACCGGCGAGGTGCTGCGCGAGGACCTGGCGGGCCAGGGATACGAGGCCGTCGCCATCCAGGTGCCCAACGCCGAGGAGGCCAAGACCGCCGAGGTCGCCGCGTACTGCTGGAAGGCGCTGGGGACCTCCGGCTTCACCCGCACCGACGTCGTCGTCGGCGTCGGCGGGGGAGCGACCACCGACCTGGCGGGCTTCGTCGCGGCGACCTGGCTGCGCGGGGTGCGCTGGATCGCGGTGCCCACCACGGTGCTGGGCATGGTGGACGCGGCCGTCGGCGGCAAGACCGGCATCAACACCGCCGAGGGCAAGAACCTGGTGGGCGCCTTCCACCCGCCGGCCGGGGTGCTGTGCGACCTGGCGGCGCTGGAGTCGCTGCCGGTGCACGACTACGTCAGCGGCCTGGCCGAGATCATCAAGGCGGGCTTCATCGCCGACCCGGTCATCCTGGAGCTGATCGAGTCCGACCCCGAGGCCGCCCGCACCCCCGCGGGCCCGCACACCTCCGAGCTGATCGAGCGCTCGGTCCGGGTCAAGGCCGAGGTGGTCTCCTCCGATCTGAGGGAGTCGGGACTGCGGGAGATCCTCAACTACGGGCACACCCTGGCCCACGCCATCGAGAAGAACGAGCGCTACAACTGGCGGCACGGCGCGGCCGTCGCCGTCGGCATGGTCTTCGCCGCCGAACTGGGGCGCATCGCGGGCCGGCTGGACGACGCCACCGCCGACCGGCACCGGGCGGTCCTCACCGCCGTCGGGCTGCCCGTCACCTACCGGGGCGACCAGTGGCCCAAGCTGCTTCAGACGATGAAGGTCGACAAGAAGACCCGCGGCGACCGGCTGCGTTTCATCGTCCTGGACGGCCTGGCCCGGCCCGCCGTGCTGGAGGGGCCGGACCCGGCGATGCTGCTCGCCGCTCACGCGGAGATCGCCGCGTGAGCGGCGCCGCGCCCCGGAGGGTCCTCGTCCTCAACGGGCCCAACCTCGGCCGCCTGGGTTCCCGCGAGCCCGACGTCTACGGCTCGACCTCCTATGCCGGGCTCGTCGAGCGGTGCACGCGGCTGGGCGGGGAGCTGGGGCTGGAGGTCGAGGTCCGCGAGACCAACGACGAGGGGGAGATGATCCGCTGGCTGCACGAGGCCGCCGACGCGTCCGTGCCGGTCGTCCTCAACCCCGCCGCGTTCACCCACTACTCGTACGGGATGCGCGACGCCGCCGCCCAGCGCACCGCTCCGCTGATCGAGGTGCACATCTCCAATCCCCACGCCCGTGAGGAGTTCCGCCACACCTCGGTCGTGTCGGCCGTGGCCTCCGGCACCATCGCCGGTTTCGGCATCGGTTCCTACGAGCTGGCCCTGCGTGCCCTGGCGGACGACCGGCCGCACAGCTGAAGGGCGC
>NZ_JADEYH010000063.1 GCF_017114865.1 Streptomyces verrucosisporus
TAGCCTCGCGCTTTCACGGGGTGGTGTGTCCGAGGCTTGATCAAATAAGCAGAGAGTGCTCCTGACCCGCAACGATGGGACTTGTCTAGGGTCCTATTGGCTGCACGGAAAGAAGCACTCTCCAGGTGAACAAGCGTATCGGGTCCTACCCGCGTGTCCGCATCGAGGGCGGCGGCCGGACGGTGGTCTCGCAGGCCGGGGGCGTGCTGCTGGTCGAAACCGTCCGCAAGGCCGGCTTGGACACCGCGATATCCGCGGCGCTGACACCGTGGCGGAAGCCCCGGGCGGTGCACGATCCGGGCAAGGTCCTGCTGGACGTCGCGCTGGCGGTGGCGCTGGGCGGGGACTGCCTCGCGGACGTCGCGATGCTGCGGGCCGAGCCGGCTGTGTTCGGGCCGGTCGCCTCCGATCCGACGGTCTCCCGCCTGATCGCCACCCTCGCCACCTCCGGCGAGAAGGCCCTGACCGCCATCCGGTCCGCACGGTCCGACGTCCGGCAGCGGGTCTGGTCCCTGGCCGGGGAGAATGCCCCGGACGCCGACGGACAGGTCACGGTCGACCTCGACGGCGTCCTGGTGATCGCACACTCCGAGAAGGAGGACGCGGCCGCGACCTGGAAGAAGACCTACGGCCATCACCCCCTGACGGCCTTCGTCGACCACGGCCCGGGCGGCACCGGAGAGCCGGTCGCCGCCCTGCTCAGGCCCGGGAACGCGGGATCGAACACCGCCGCCGACCACATCACCACCGCCCGCCTCGCCCTGGCCCAACTCCCGAAGACCTACCGGCGCGGGCGGCAGACCCTCATCCGCTGCGATTCCGTCGGCGGCACCCATGCCTTCGTGTCCTGGCTCGCCCGGCGGGGACGGTGGCTGTCCTACTCGGTCGGCATGGTGATCACCGAGACCATCCACAGCCACGTCCTCAAGATCCCGGCACCGGCCTGGACCCCGGCCATCGAGACCGGCGGCGAGATCCGCGACGGCGCCTGGGTCGCCGAACTGGCCGGCGACGTCCTTCACGGCTGGCCGAAAGGGATGCGGCTGATCGTCCGCAAGGAAAGACCGCATCCCGGGGCCCAGTTGAGGATCACCGACGCGGACGGCATGCGGATCACCTGCTTCGCCACCAACACCACCGACCGGCCGATCGCCGAGCTGGAGCTCCGTCACCGGCTGCGAGCGAGGGCCGAGGACCGTATCCGCGCCGCCCGCGCGACCGGCCTGCGCAACCTGCCCCTCCACGCCACCGCCCAGAACAAGGTCTGGCTGGAGATCGTCCAGCTCGCCCTCGACCTGCTCGCCTGGATGCCCATGCTCACGCTGACCGGCGCCGCCCGCCTCTGGGAACCCCGCCGCCTGCGGCTGCACCTGTTCACCGCGGCCGGCCAGCTCGTCACCACCGGCCGCCGCCGCATCCTCCGCCTCGCCCGGCACTGGCCCTGGACCGGCCACATCACCGCCGCCCTCGACCGCCTCGCGCTGCTGCCCAACCCCGGCTGACCAGCGGACTCCCCGTCCCGACGAGCAGCACCACCCCCACCCGGAGCAGTGGAACCCGGCGCCCACCCGACGCGACACTCGGACCCTCGGCCTGCCCGGACTCAGGAACAGAACGCGTGAGGGTCCGCCGACGGAGTCGGCGGACCCTCACGAAAGATCGAGGTTCAGCGGCTGGTGGATGCCCGGGCGACGGTGGCCGAGGTGCTGGCCGAGTCGTCTTCGTCAGTAGCGGAGCCGGATCGGGGCGCGATGGCGGGTTCGCCGGTGCCGCACCGGAGTGAAGGCATGCCAGCGTCGGTGCTCGCGGCGGACTACCAGCGGATCGTGTCGGTGCTGGAGTCGGCGGGCCGGGAGGGGATGCGCTGCCAGCAGCTGGCCGTGGCCCTGGGCCTTCAGGCAGTCCCGGCGAAGGTCGAGGGAGTGCGGTCGAAGGCGAAACGCCTGGTGGAGCGGGGCTGGGCCCCGCAGATGCGGCCGGGGGTGTTCACCGCGCTCGCGGCGTCGGCCGGCTGAGACCGGCTGGGCGGCGGCGTCCGGCCAGGCGGCCGCTCATGAGTATGGTCATCGACCACAGCACCATGGCCTCGTGCATGGCGGGCAGCCTCTCGTAGTCGCGCACCAGGCGGCGCGAGCGCATCAGCCAGCTCAGCGTCCTCTCCACCACCCACCTGCGTGGCAGCACCACGAACCCTGTCGTGTCGTCGGTGCGCTTGATGATGTCGAGGGTGAGCTGGAGTTTCTCGGCCGCCCAGTCGACCAGGCGCCCGGCATAGCCGCCGTCCGCCCACACCAGGCGGACGGAGAAGTACGTCCTGCGAAGCCGCTCCAGCAGTGGGACGGCGGCGTCGCGGTCCTGCACGCTCGCTGCGGTCACCGCGACAGCCATGACGAGGCCGAGGCAGTCCACCACCAAGTGCCGCTTGCGGCCGCCCACCTTCTTCCCGCCGTCCCAGCCGGAGGTGGAGCGCGGGACGTTCGCCGCTGCCCGCACCGACTGTGAGTCCACGATGGCAGCCGTCGGATCCGGGGAACGGCCTTCCTTCTGGCGGATCTTGTCGCGCAGCCGGTCGTGGAGCTCGGCGAGCAGACCCGTGACCTGCCAGCGGCGGGCGAAAGCATGCACGCGCCGATATGGCGGGAAGTCCGCGGGGAGGTTGGCCCACTTGACGCCGTTGTCGACCACGTAGCGCACTGCGTCGAGTATCACGCGGTGGCAGTACCCCTCCGGCCGCCCGCCGCGGCCCTCCAGAGCCAGGCCGGAACCGGCAGCACCGCCCGGATGACCTGCCACTCGGCCTCCGTCATGTCGGAGGCGTAGCACGCAGTGCGCTCCGGCCGGTCCGCCGCGTTGCCGAACCTGTGCGCGAGGCAGTCACACGATGGGGATGACGGGTTGGACTCCACGCACGCGAGCGCGAAAGACTGCGGCAACAGGGCCTCCTGGCACTTGGTTTGGTTCGCACCCCCGAGCTACCAAGAGGCCCTGCTGTCATGCGCTGACTCTCGCGCGATCCCCCGATCAGGAACCCTGTTCGACCAGACCAACCCCGTGGCCTGAGGGGCCCCGAAGATCTCGGACAGGGACCCAAC
>NZ_JADEYH010000064.1 GCF_017114865.1 Streptomyces verrucosisporus
TCTATCAGAGTCGCTTTCGCCGATCGAAATCGGCTTCACTTCCCGACAGAATTCGGATTGCCTCACCGGAGCCTTGGGCTCTCAGTGGAAGCTGGATAGATTTTCATCCGTCTACCTTCGAGGGTACCACCCTCAGGGCAACTTCTAAAATCTACCTCCCGCAGAGCCCCCCGTCAAGGGCGCCCTCCGGAACGATCAGAACCGTAGCAGGTCTGGGGGCCTCGATGCACATCGGCTCGTGTCACGCCGCCAGAGGCACCTCGGCGGAGCGGTCGGCGGCCTCCACATCGCCCGCCTCGCCGCTCCTCACCGCCCTGGCGCCCAGCAGGTAGACGTAGGAAAGGAAGGCCAGTTCGGCGGCCACACCGATGGTGATCCTGGCCCAGGTGGGCAGCCCCGAGGGGGTCACGAAACCCTCGATGACGCCCGAGACGAAGAGCACCGCGGCCAGGCCGAGCGCCATGCCGATGGCAGCTCGCCCCTCCTCCGCGAGTGCCGTGCGGCGGCTGCGCGGTCCCGGGTCGATGACCGTCCACCCCAGGCGCAGCCCCGTGCCGGCCGCGACGAAGAGAGCGGTCAGTTCGAGCAGGCCGTGCGGGAGGATCAAGCCGAGGAAGACGTCCAGACGGCCCGCCGATGTCATCAGGCCGATGCCGATTCCGACGTTCAGCATGTTCTGGAACAGCACCCACAGCACCGGTATCCCGAGGAAGACGCCGAAGATCAGGCAGATCGCGGCGGCCTGGGCGTTGTTCGTCCACACCTGGGCGGCGAAGGATGTGGCCGGATTGCTGGAGTAGTACGTCTCGTACTGGCCTCCGGGCCGGGTCATCTCGCGCAACTGTTCCGGGGCCACGATGGAGGCCTGAATCTCGGGGTGGGTACCGATCCACCAGCCGATGAGGACGGCGACCAGCGTGGACAGCAGGGCCGTCGGTATCCACCAGTGCCGGGAGCGGTAGACGGCTGCCGGGAAGCCGACCGTGAAGAAGCGCGCCACGTCGCGCCAGGTCGAGCGACGGGCGCCGGTGACCGCGCTGCGCGCACGGGCGACGAGCGAGGTGAGCCGGCCGGTCAGCGCGGGGTCTGGGGCGGCGGACTGGATCAGCGACAGATGGGTGGAGACGCGCTGGTAGAGGGCGACGAGTTCGTCCGCCTCGGCCCCTGTGAGGCGGCTTCGGCGGCGCAGCAGTTCCTCCAGGCGGTCCCACTCGGCCCGGTGGACGGTGACGAAGACATCGAGGTCCATGGGGAGAGCTTTTCAGATGGGGTGCGGTCGGTCTCGGGCTGCTTGGCGGCCGGTCGGTCGCGGGCGGCAGACTGTGTACGTACCCGGCGTGGGGCGTAAGAGGCGTACACGGGTCCGAAGCGAGTGCGAGGAGGCGTACCGGGTGAGTCAGCTCGTGACGGGTGATGCGGTGGTGCTCGGGCTGCGGCCCGCGCGACTGCCGAGCCGGGCCCTGGCCGTCTTCATAGATCTGGTCGTGCTCTGGGGTGTCTATCTGGCGCTGTCGATGGCGTTGCTGTCGGCCACCGGGTCGCTGGACGACGCGGCCACCGCCGCGATCGCCGTCGCGCTGCTGCTGCTGGTGCTCATCGGCGGGCCGGTGGCGGTCGAGACGCTCTCCCACGGCCGTTCGCTGGGGAAGATGGCGTGCGGGCTGCGGGTGGTGCGGGAGGACGGCGGACCGATCCGCTTCCGGCACGCGCTGGTGCGCGGGGCGCTGGGCTTCGTGGAGATCCAGATGACGGTGGGGGTCGTCGCCTGCATCGCCTCGCTCGTCTCCGCGCGGGGCCGGCGTCTCGGTGACGTGTTCGCCGGGACGCTGGTGGTGCGGGAGCGGGTGCCGGTGTCGCGGCCAGTGCCGGTGCCGCCTCCGCCGCCGTGGGTGGCCGGGCACTTCGCGGGGCTGGACCTGTCGCGGGTGCCGGACGGGCTGTGGCTGGCCGTACGGCAGTACCTGCTGCGCGCGGACCAGCTCGATCCGCAGGTGGGCTGGTCGATGGCGCAGCGTCTGGCGGCCGACGTGGCCAGCTTCACCGGGGCCCCCGTCCCGGAGGGGATGCCTCCGGGCGTGTACCTGTCCGGTGTGGTGGCCGAGCGGCAGGGGCGGGAGGCGCAGCGGGCCTTCGGGGGAGGCGTCGGGCCGGAGACAGGGCGGAGCGGCGCCGTGCCTGCGCCGAACGCCCCCGGTGCCGGGGCCGGTCCCGTGAGCGGTCCCGGCACCGCGTGGTCGGCCCCGCTCTCTGCGGCGGCTCCTCCCGCTGTTCCTCCGGCGCCCGCGCCGTCTCCGCCGCGGCCGTCGGCCGGTGGCGGTGGTGACGGCGGTGGCGGAGACGCGGACGGGCCGCGCACCGGCTTCGTCCCCCCTGCCTGACGCCGGCCGGGGGCGGGTCAGGTGAACGTCGAGGGTGGTGACTCCAGGTCCTCCAGCTCGACGCCGGGGGCGGCCAGGACCACGTCCCCGGCGATGTGGACAGAGTGGCGCTCACCCGTCTCCAGATCGTCGACCCGGTAGTGGTCCACCGTCAGCGGGCCGCTGTCGGTGGCGTGTGCTTCGCTGTCCACCAGCGCCCAGGCCTGGTCGAGGGTGCGTGGGGCGAGCACCGGGGGCGCGAAGGCGACGAGGCGGACGCGGGTGGCCGGCGCGCCGGCCACGGGGCGCAGCAGCCTGGCGACGGCGACGAGGAAGGCGGGGGACGCGCCGGTGAAGGCGTGGGCGGGCGCGGTGCCCTCCTGTGTCCGATCTCCGGACGGGTCGGCGCGCACCCAGGTCACGCCGTCGAGGGCGGCGCCGCGCACCTGCCAGTGGGGGGTGGTCAGTTCGAGGCGGAGGGGGCGGCCGATGCCGTCCAGGGTGAGGTCGACCGAGCCCGCGCGGTCGCCGGAGGGTGCGGTGAGCTGCGAGACGTACCGCCAGCCGGACGGGCCGGTGGCGCACTGGAAGTGCTCCTCGCCCAGGGGGGCGCGGTCGTGCGGGTCGTGGAGTGAGTAGCGGCCGCGGGGCATGACGGGATCCTTACGGGTCAGGCCCCCGCCGTGGAGCGAGGGCCTGACGGTGTCGCCTACCTGCTGTGTGACCGT
>NZ_JADEYH010000065.1 GCF_017114865.1 Streptomyces verrucosisporus
GATCAGCGGCACCAACGCCCACGTGATCATCGAGCAGGCGCAGGAGGAGCCCGCGGCGGCCGGGGACCGCCCGGCCCCGGACACCGCCCTGCCCTGGCTGCTGTCGGCCAAGTCGGACGCGGCGCTGCGGGCGCAGGCCGAGCGGCTGCGGGCGTTCGTGGCCGAGCGGCCCGGACTCGAACCCGCCGATGTCGGCTTCTCGCTGGCCACCGGCCGGACCCGGCACGAGCACCGGGCCGCCGTGCTGGGACACGACCGGGACGGACTCCTGGAGGCCCTCGGCGCGCTGGCACGGGGCGAGGACACGCCCTTCGTGGTGCGCGACGGCAAAGGCACGAGGGGCAGGACGGCGTTCCTGTTCACCGGGCAGGGCAGCCAGCGCCCCGGCATGGGACACGACCTGTACGCGGCCTCCCCCGTGTTCGCCGCCGCCTTCGACGAGGTGTGCGCCCACATCGACGCCCATCTCGAACGTCCCCTGCGGGAGGTCGTGTTCGACGGCGGGGACGAGCTGAACCGCACGGTGTTCGCGCAGCCCGCGCTGTTCGCGCTGGAGGTCGCGCTGTTCCGGCTCGTCGAGTCCTGGGGCCTCACGCCCGACCACCTGCTGGGCCACTCGGTCGGCGAGTTCGCGGCGGCGCACGTCGCCGGGGTCCTGTCGCTGCCCGACGCGTGCGCGCTGGTGGCGGCCCGGGGCCGGCTCATGGACGCCCTGCCGGAAGGCGGCGCGATGCTCGCCGTCGCGGCGGCGGAGGACGAGATCACCCTGCCCGACGGGGTCTGCCTCGCCGCCGTCAACGGCCCCGGGGCGGTCGTGGTCTCGGGCGACGAGGACGCGGTCGCGGAACTGGAGGAGTACTGGCGGGCCGAGGGACGCAAGGTCAAGCGCCTCGTCGTCTCGCACGCCTTCCACTCCCACCGCATGGACGGCATGCTCGACGCCTTCGCCGAGGTGGCCCGTGGCGTGACATTCCACCCTCCGACGCTGCCGATCGTGTCGACGGTAACCGGTGACCTGGTCGACGCCTCGCGGCTGGGCACCCCGGAGTACTGGGTGGCCCAGGTGCGTCAGACGGTGCGGTTCGCGGACGGGATACGGCGGCTGGAGGCCGCCGGGGTCACCGACTACGTGGAGCTGGGTCCCGACGGGGTGCTCTCCGCGCTGGTCGAACCGTCTCTGACAGCACCGGCGGGGGCGGTGGTACCGCTGCTGCGGGCCGGACGCCCCGGAACGCGCACCACCGCCGCCGCTCTGGCGCTGCTCGCCCTGCGCGGGGCCGGCGCCGACTGGAACGCGGTCTTCCCCGGCGCCCGCCGCACCCCCCTGCCCGGTTACGCCTTCCAGCGGCAGCGCTACTGGCTGACGGCCCCGGCCGCCTCCGGTGACGCCGCCGATCTCGGCCTCGACTCCCCCGACCATCCGCTGCTGGGCGCGGCGGTGGAGGCGGTCGACGGCGACAGCGTCGTCCTCACCGGCCGGGTCTCCCTGCGCACCCACCCGTGGCTCGCCGACCACGCCGTCATGGGCACCGTGCTGCTGCCGGGAACCGCGTTCGTGGACCTCGCGCTGCACGCCGCCCGCCGGGCGGGCTGCACCCTGGTCGACGAACTCACCCTGACCGCGCCGCTGGTGCTCGGCGAGGACGACGACATGCGCATCCAGGTGTCCGTCGGCGCCCCCGACGGCTCCGGCAGACGTCCGCTGACCGTCCACTCCCGCCCCGCGCGGGCCGACGGCGACCGCAACTGGACCCAGCACGCCGAGGGAACGCTGAGCACGGGCGAGCCCGTCACGGCCCTCACCGAGGACGTACGGCGTCCCGCCGATGCCGTGGAGATCGACCTCGACGGGGTCTACGACGCCCTGGTCGAACGGGAGTACGCGTACGGTCCCCTGTTCCGGAACCTGCGCCGGCTCTCCGGCCACGGGGACGGTCTGCACGCCGAGGTCACCCTCGCCGAGGAGCACCGGGCCGAGGCCTCGCGCTTCGCCCTGCACCCGGCGCTGCTCGACGCGGCCCTGCACCCGCTGCTGCCGGGAGTGGCGGACGTGGCCCCCGGGCCGGTGGTGCCGTTCTCCTGGTCCGGCATCACCGTGCCCCCGGCCGGAACGGGCCCCGGCACGCTACGGGTCCGGCTCACGGTGACGCAGTCCGACGACACGAACGTGGTGGTCGCCCTGCACCTCGCCGACGAGACGGGGCTGCCGCTGGCCACGGTCGACGAACTCCGGCTGCGCCCCCTCTCCCCCGGCGACCTGGCCACCGCGGGCGCCAGAGCCCGGGAGGGGCTGTACGGGGTGCGGTGGGCCCCTGTGCCGGCCGGCTCGGCCACCGCGGGCGAGGGCTCCTGGGCCTTGCTGGGCGAGGGGGTCCCGCTGCCCTCCGGTGCCCGGCCCGGCCCGTCGTACAACGGGCTCGCCGCACTGCGGAAGGCGGTCGACGGCGGCGCCGAGGTCCCCTCGACGGTGCTGCTGCCCCTGCTGCCGTCGCCGGCCGGGGAGGCGGACGGTGCCGACCGGTTCGCCGCACGGGCCCGGGCGGTGCTGCACGAGCTGCTCGGCACCGTCCGGGACTGGCTGGCCGACGACCGGTTCGAGGCGAGCCGGCTGGTCGTGCTCACCCGGGGGGCCATCGCCCCGGACGGCGAGGACGTCACCGATCTGGCGCGGGCCGGGGTCTGGGGCCTGCTGCGCTCCGCCCAGGCCGAGCAACGGGACCGGTTCACGCTCGTCGACCTCGACGACCACCCCGGTTCCTTCGAGGCCCTCGGCGCCGCGCTCCGCACCGGTGAACCCCAGCTCCTCCTCCGGGCGGGCGAGGCGTTCACCCCGAGACTGGCCCCGACCGAACCGGGCACCCCGGCCGGGGCCGGCGGGACCGGGCCGGACTGGCAGCGGGGCACGGTGCTGATCACCGGCGGCACCGGCGCCCTCGGCGCCGTCCTCGCCCGGCACCTGGTGACCGGGCACGGTGTCCGACGCCTGCTGCTGACCAGCCGGCGCGGACCCGGCAGCCCCGGCA
>NZ_JADEYH010000066.1 GCF_017114865.1 Streptomyces verrucosisporus
GGGGTCGCCCAGCCTCGTCCCCGTGCCGTGCGCCTCGACCGCGTCGACATCGGCCGGTGACAGCCCCGCGCTCGTGAGGGCCTGCCGGATCACCCGTTCCTGGGCGGGACCGTTGGGCGCGGTCAGTCCGTTGCTGGCGCCGTCCTGGTTTATCGCCGACCCCCGGATCACGGCCAGCACGGGGCGGCCCTCGCGCCGTGCGTCGGACAGCCGGGCGAGCAGCAGCAGACCGGCGCCCTCGGCCCAGCCGGTGCCGTCGGCGGACGCGGCGAAGGACCGGCACCGCCCGTCGGGCGACAGCCCGCGCAGCCGGGAGAACTCCACGAACGAGGTGGGTGTGGACATCACCGTCACCCCGCCGGCCAGTGCGAGGTCTGCCTCTCCCCGGCGCAGTGCCGTCGCCGCCAGGTGCAGGGCGACCAGCGAGGACGAGCAGGCGGTGTCGACCGTGACCGCCGGGCCCTCCAGCCCGAAGGTGTAGGCGAGCCGGCCCGAGGCGACACTGCCCGCACTGCCGCCGTAGAGGTAGCCCTCGAACTCCTCGGCCGGCAGCCGGGGCCGCGAGCCGTAGTCGTTGTACATCGCCCCGACGAACACCCCGGTACGGCTGCCCCGCACCGACTCCGGCACGATCCGCGCCCGCTCGAACGCCTCCCACGCGGTCTCCAGCAGCAGCCGCTGCTGAGGGTCGGTGGCCAGCGCCTCACGGGGCGACATCCCGAAGAACTCAGGGTCGAACAGGTCCGCGTCGTGCAGGAAACCGCCGTACCGGGTGTACGACTTGCCGACCGCGTCCGGGTCGGGGTCGTAGAGGTCGTCGACGTTCCAGCCGCGGTCCTCGGGGAAGGCCGACACCGCGTCGGTGCCGTCGGCGACGATCTGCCACAACTGCTCCGGAGAGCGCACGCCGCCGGGGTAGCGGCACGCCATACCGATGATCGCGATCGGCTCCTGCTCCCGCTCCTCCACCTCGCGCAGCCGCTCGCGGCTCGCGCGGGCGTCTGCGACCGCACGCTTGAGGTACTGACGGAGTTGGTTCTCGTCGGTCGTCACGTCGTCTCAGCTCCATGGGGAATCGGCACAGATGTCGTGGGGGCGCCCGGCTCGTCGGGGACGGGCCGGGCGTGCGGCACCGCGCGCTAGTCGAGTTCGTCGACCATGGCGAACAGATCCTCGTCGGTCGCGGAGTCGAGGTCGGGCAGGTTGCCGTCGCGCAGCGGGTCGGCACCGTCGGCGAGGTCGAGCAGTTCCCGCAGCCGGTCGATGATGCTCTGGTGCGCCGCCGTGTCGGAGAGCGCGTCCGGCAGCGAGGCCCTCAGCCGGTCGAGGTCCGCCAGCACCGGATCGGCGGGGGACGGTTCGGCGGTCTCCGTGACGAGTTCCGCGCGCAGATACGCGGCCAGTGCGTCCGGGCTGGGATGGTCGAAGACGACCGTGGTGGGCAGCCGCAGCCCGGTAGCGCTGTTCAGCTGGTTGCGCAGCTCGACCGCGGTGAGCGAGTCGAAGCCCAGCTCGTTGAAGGCGCGGGTCGTCCCGATCGAGGTGGCGTCGGCGTGTCCGAGGACGGTGGCCGCCCTCGCCCGCACCAGGTCGGTGAGCACCTGCAGCTGTTCCGCCGGCGGGAGCCCGGCCAGTCGCTGCGGGAGTGACACCTGCTGCCGCTCGGCCCGGGGTGCCGGACGCGGGACGAGCCCCCGCAGCACCGCCGGCAGGTGCTCCGCCCTGCGTAGCGCGCCGGTGTCGATCCGGGTGACGGCGTGTACTGGCCGGTCGAGGGCGAGTGCCGCGTCGAACAGCGCGGTGGCCTCGGCGCTGGCGAGGGGCGAAAGCCCGAGGCGGGCCAGGCGGCCGAGGTCCGCGTCGGACAGATGGGTGCTGAGCGCGCTGCTCTCGGCCCACAGCCCCCATGCCAGGGAGTGCGCGGGAAGGCCGTTCGCGTGCCGGTGGTGGGCGAGCGCGTCGAGGAAGGTGTTGGCGGCCGCGTAGTTCGCCTGCCCCGGCGTGCCGACGACACCGGCGACGGACGAGTACAGGACGAACGCCGACAGGTTCGCGTCCCTGGTCAGATCGTGCAGGTTCCACGCGCCGTCGATCTTGGGCCGCAGTACGCCGTCGAGCTGGGCCGGCTTCAGCGAGGTGATCGTCGCGTCGTCGGTGATG
>NZ_JADEYH010000067.1 GCF_017114865.1 Streptomyces verrucosisporus
TAGGGTCGGGGGCTGGCGCGGTGACGGAGTACGTCCGCCCCGTTTCCAGCCCCCGCCGCTTCGAACCGTGCATGCGGTTCTCCCGCACACGGCTCACCGACGCCGTTCACCGACAGCATTCGGTCTCTCCCGCCAGGGCTTTCCGGCCCTGGGTGCAACGACGGTTCCATACGGGCTGATCAGACCGAGATCCCTCGGGGACGAGACAGTCAGCACCCATCGGCCGAACGCCCGGCTGCGCCGGTGCTTCCTGCTGATGAAGTGCGCGACGCGTTCCCTCGCGTATCGTCCGATCTTGCTGAAGCGGCGGGCGGAGTGCCCGTACCGGAAGTACGCCATCCACCCGCGGAGGAACAAGTTCAGGTCCTCCACGATCGCTTGCGGATGCAGCAGGAGCCGGCGCCGGGCAGTGATCTCCCGGATCCGGTCGCGGGCGTGCTGCATCGCCCGGTTCGAGGGCCAGCGGGCCAGGAACTCGACGCGTCGGCGTCCGTGCAGTCCCCGGGAACGGACCTGACGGTGATGGAATCCGAGGAAGTCGAAACCTTCCCCGTCCACCTCCAGGTGCACGATCCTCGTCTTGGACTCCTTCGGTTTCAGCCCGAGTTCGCCCAGCAGCCTGACCAGTTGGGCAAGTGCCCGTTCGGCCTGGCTGCGGGAGAAGCACATCACGACCAGGTCGTCGGCATAGCGGACCAAAATCCCGTCGTGCTCGTCCCATGCCCGGTCCAGCCGGTGCAGATAGACGTTGCACAGCAGCGGTGAAATCACACCGCCCTGCGGGGTCCCG
The DNA here is from genome assembly GCF_017114865.1 of Streptomyces verrucosisporus. Classification (GTDB taxonomy): domain Bacteria; phylum Actinomycetota; class Actinomycetes; order Streptomycetales; family Streptomycetaceae; genus Streptomyces; species Streptomyces fenghuangensis. The sequence goes on from NZ_JADEYH010000067.1 coordinate 791, forward strand.
GTCACCGGCCGTCGCACCTGCCCATCCTCCATCACCCCGACGCGAAGGATCTGTCGCAGGAGCTTGAGGACGGACTGGTCACAGACGCGCTCTTCGACCGCGCGCATCAACTCTTCGTGCGGGATAGCCGAGAAACACTCGGCGATGTCCGTCTCCACCACCCACCGCCTGCCCCGATGGTGCTCATCGATGAGCACTTGCAGGGCGTCATGCGCCGAGCGTTTCGGGCGGAACCCGAAGCTGCACGCCAGCATGTCGGCCTCGAAGACCGGCTCGAGCACGATCTTCATCGCGGCCTGCACGACACGGTCACGAACCGTCGGGATGGACAGCGGCCTGCGCTCGTCCTTCACCCCCGGCTTGGGGATGAACACCCGGCGGGCAGGCAGGGGCCGATACCGCCCCTGCCTCAACTCATCGGCCAGTTCGCCGAGAAGACGGTCGATGCCGTACTCCTCGACGCCGGCCAGGGTGGTGCGGTCGATGCCCGGTGCGCCGTTGTTGGCACGCACCATGGCCCACGCGCGCCGGAGAACATCCCTGCGGTGGATCTTGTCTCCCAGCGCGTGGAACCGTCGTCCGGGATCGGCCTTGGCCGACCGGTAAAGCGCATGCTGCAAGGCACGGACCGTATCCGAGGGAGAACGTCCCCCGACGGCGGGACTAGCCACAAGGGCACTCACCGAGCCCCTCCTCCACTTCATGACGCACCGACGAAGTAGTGGCCCTTCCCTCACCGGGAGTTGTGTTGTCTCCCGGCTGCAAGCGGTACTACGGCCACCTCCGACGCCCACCCGGCCCGCGCCCACTTCCCGGGATCGCCGGTTATAGGACGCGCTGCTTCCGATGACGTCTTTCCGCAGGTCACCGGGCCGGGGAGGGCCTCCCCAGTTCCCGCCGCCACCCTCGATACGTTCCGCGCCCCATACGCCGGGGAGTCCTTCACGGCTGCCCGTCCAGGATCTTCACCGCTTCCATGGCCTTCACCCCGATTTCGAGAGGCTCGGCACTCCCTCGTTCCACCCGAAAGGATGGCTGAGTAACGACGCCGCAGGCTTCGCGTGATGCTACGGACCGTATCGTCGCTCCCCCTGTTACAGGGCCATTGACGCTGGGCTTCGACGCCGGACGTTTCCCTCCGACGCCGCCAGCCTGCTACCGGGCCTCCTGGCAGCTACCCGGACCGGACTTCCACCGGCAGGCGACGACGAGCTTCCGAACAGCAAGAACACCGCTACGTCACGGTGTCACCTCCTGTTCTGCTGGGCGCACG
>NZ_JADEYH010000068.1 GCF_017114865.1 Streptomyces verrucosisporus
GGTGAACTCAACTGACACGGAGACTCCTTGCGCTCAGTACGTTGCGGTGGATGTCCAGGGCCGCCGTGGACTTGTTCAGCGTGATGTAGTGCAGACCCGGGGCGCCCTCGGCCAGCAGGCGCCCGGCCATGGCGGTGGCGTGCTCGACACCGATCCGGTGGCCGGCCGCGGGATCGTCACGGACCGCCTCTAGACTGTGCGCGAGGTCCTCGGGGAACGCGGCGTGCGACAGTTCCGCGAAGCGGCGGATCTGGCGGACGTCGACGGCCGGCATGATCTCCGGGATGATCGGGATGTCGCAGCCCGCGGCGCAGACGCGGTCTCGCAGCCTCAGATAGTCCTCGGGGTCGAAGAACATCTGGGTGATCGCGTAGTCCGCGCCCGCACGGCACTTGGCGACGAAGTGCCGGATGTCACTGTCCCAGTCCGGCGAACGCGGGTGCCTTTCCGGGAAGGCCGCGACGCCGATGGTGAAGTCCCCCAGGGACCGGACCAGTTCGACCAGCTCGTATGCATGGGTAAGGCCTTCCGGGTGCGGGATCCAGGGGCCGTTCGGATCACCTGGCGGATCGCCGCGCAGGACCAGTACGTCACGGATTCCCGCGTCGGCGTACTGGCCGATGATACGGCGCAGTTCGAGGACCGAGTGCCCCACGGCGGTCAGATGGGCCACCGGCCGCAAGGTCGTCTCGGCCCTGACCCGCCGCGTCACCTCGATGGTCCGCTCACGCGAGGATCCGCCTGCCCCGTAGGTGACGGACACGAAGTCGGGAGCGAGCGCCTCGACCCGGCGGATCGCCCGCCACAGTGTCCGCTCGCCCTGAGCGGTCCTGGGCGGGAAGAACTCGAACGAGAACGTGGGGGATGTGTCCGTCGACGCGGGCCTCCCGGCCTGCCCGCAGCACTCCCCGGGAGTCACGGCACCTGCACGAGCCGCGACTCCAGGGCACGGGCCAGATCGCCGCCGTACACCTGCTCGACGCGGGCGACCAGGTCCGACGGGCTGAGCTTGTACTCCTGGGTACCGCCGGACTCCAGCACGGTGGTGGCCATGGCACAGCCGAGCCGGGCCGCCTGCTCCTGCGGCCAGCCCCATGCCGTTCCCGCGAGGAACCCGGAACGGAAGGCGTCTCCGGCGCCCGTGGGGTCGGAGATCTCCTCCGCGGGTACGGCGGGGATCCGCGACACCGGTTCGCCCGACCTGGCAAGCGCCACTCCGGCACCACCCAGCGTGGTGATCCAGGTGCCGACCCGGCTCAGCAGGTGATCCTCCGTCCATCCGGTGCGTTCCAGAAGCAGGGCCGCCTCGTACTCGTTGGTGAACAGCCACCCCGCACCGTGCACGAGTTGACGCGTCTGGTCGCGGTCCAGGCGGGCGAGCTGCTGGGAGGGGTCGGCGGCGACGGGGATGCCGAGCCTGTGCGCCGTAGCGGTGTGCCGCAGCATGGCGGCGGGATCGTCGGCTCCGACCAGGACGAGCGCGGGTGTACCGGTACGTTCGGCGACCGCGGCCAGATCGATCCTGGAGGCCTCGGCCATGGCGCCGGCGTAGAAGGTGGCGATCTGGTTCTGGTCGTTGTCGGTGGTGCACACGAAGCGGGCGGTGTGCAGGTCCTCGCTGACCCGGACCTGGGACGTGTCGACGCCGTTCGCCCGCAGCCAGGCGCCGTACTCGGCGAAGTCGACTCCCGCCGCACCGACCAGAATCGGGTCGAGGCCCAGCAGGCCGAGGCCGAAGGCGATGTTGGCGCCGACGCCTCCTCGGCGCACTTGGAGCCGGTCGGCGAGGAAGGAGAGGGAGACCCGCTCCAACTGCTCCTCGATCAGATGCTCGGCGAAGCGTCCGGGGTACACCATCAGATGGTCGGTCGCTATCGATCCGCTCACGGCGATGCGCATGGGCAGCGCTCCTTGATCCTGAGACGGGATGGGCGGTGGAACGGCCGGGGCGGGGGGAGCGGTACGCGGTCCGGCGCACCGCCGCCCGTCGTACCGGGCCCTGCCCCGGCTCCGTGCTGTCAGCCCGCTGCCACTGCCTT
>NZ_JADEYH010000069.1 GCF_017114865.1 Streptomyces verrucosisporus
GCCCGGGCGGTCTCAGGGCGCGTCGATCTCGGTGATCAGGGCCTCGATGCGGGCGCGGATCTCGTCGCGGATGGGGCGGACGGCCTCCACGCCCTGCCCGGCGGGGTCGTCCAGCTGCCAGTCCAGGTACTTCCTGCCGGGGAAGACCGGGCAGGTGTCACCGCAGCCCATGGTGATGACGTAGTCGGAGGCCCGGACGGCCTCGACGGTGAGCACCTTGGGCACCTCGGCCGACATGTCGATGCCCGCCTCCCGCATGGCCTGGACGGCGGCGGGGTTGACCCGGTCGGCGGGTGCGGAGCCGGCGGAACGGACCTCCACGCGGTCGCCGGCCAGGTGGGTCAGCCAGGCGGCGGCCATCTGGGAGCGGCCGGCGTTGTGGACGCAGACGAACAGCACGGACGGCTTGTCGGGCATGCGGGGTCTTCTTTCGGCTCGTCGAAGAGGCCGGGTGGTATCACCTCCGGCTGATGTGACAGTATCAGCGCATGCTGACGTCAGTCGACACTGACCTGATCCGGGTGCTCGCCGACCCCCTCAGGATGCGCATCGTGACCCTGCTGGCCACCGAAACCCTGTGCACCACCCACCTGGTCGCCGAGACCGGGGCCAGGCAGACCAACCTCTCCAACCACCTGCGCGTCCTGCGCGAGGCCGGCGTCGTGGAGACCGAACCGTGCGGCCGGTACACCTACTACCGGCTGCGCCCCGACGTCATCGAGTGCCTGGGCCGCTCCTTCACCGAACTGGCCCGCACCGCCCGCACCACCCGCGCCGCCGAAACGAGAAGGGCCTGCCCGTGACCGCGACCGAAGAGACCACCGCACCGGCCGGCCCGTCCGGGGACGGCGGCATCGTCGCCCGCCTCTCCACCCTGGACCGGTTCCTGGCGGTGTGGATCCTGGCCGCCATGGCCGCCGGCCTCGGCCTGGGCCGGCTGGTCCCCGGCCTCAACGACGCCCTCAGCCGGGTCGAGATCGGCGGGATCTCGCTGCCCATCGCCCTCGGCCTGCTGATCATGATGTACCCGGTGCTGGCCAAGGTCCGCTACGACCGCCTGGACGCCGTCACCGGCGACCGCCGCCTGATGGTCTCCTCCCTGGTGGTCAACTGGATCATCGGCCCGGCGGTGATGTTCGCCCTGGCCTGGACCTTCCTGCCCGACCTGCCCGAATACCGCACCGGACTGATCATCGTCGGCCTCGCCCGCTGCATCGCCATGGTCATCATCTGGAACGACCTGGCCCGCGGCGACCGCGAGGCCGCCGCCGTCCTGGTCGCGCTGAACTCCGTCTTCCAGGTCCTGGCCTTCGGCCTGCTGGGCTGGTTCTACCTCGACCTGCTGCCCGGCTGGCTCGGCCTGGGCGACGGCGCCGCCCTGGACATCTCCGCCTGGGAGATCGCCGCCAACGTCGCCGTCTTCCTCGGCATCCCCCTGCTGGCCGGCTACCTCACCCGCCGCCTCGGCGAACAGAGGATGGGCCGCGAGAACTACGAACAGAAGTTCCTGCCCCGCATCGGCCCCTGGGCCCTGTACGGGCTGCTGTTCACCATCGTGATCCTCTTCGCCCTCCAGGGAAAGACGATCACCTCCCAGCCCCTCGACGTCGCCCGCATCGCACTGCCGCTGCTGGTCTACTTCACGCTCATGTTCTTCGGCACCTTCGCCCTGGGCAAGGCCATCGGCCTGGCCTACGAGCGCACCACCACCCTGGCCTTCACCGCCGCCGGCAACAACTTCGAACTGGCCATCGCGGTGGCCATCGCCACCTTCGGCGTCACCTCCGGCCAGGCCCTGGCCGGCGTCGTCGGCCCCCTCATCGAGGTCCCCGTCCTCATCGCCCTGGTCCACCTCGCCCTCGCCCGGCGCAGGAAATTCACCGC
>NZ_JADEYH010000007.1 GCF_017114865.1 Streptomyces verrucosisporus
GAGACGCTCAGAGCAGCGGCTTGTGCAGATGGTGGGCGGTCGGCCGGTGGCCGAGCGACTCGTACAGCCGCAGGGCCGCGGTGTTGTCCGTGAAGACGTTCAGCCCGAGCGTGCGCACCCCGGCCGCCAGGCACTCGCGCTCGGCGGCGAGCATCAGCGTCCGGCCGTGGCCCCGGCCGCGGTGCGCCGGGTCCACCTCGATGTCGAATACCCAGGCACCGGATCCACGCGCGCGAGCCGTCGCCAGCCAGAGCGTGCCGACGTCCGCTCCCCCGTGGACGAGGACCCGCAGGGCGGTGCCCGCGGTGTCCGGTCCGCCGGGCAGCAGCTCGGTGTGGTCCGCCCCGGACCTGGTGCGGGCCCGTGCCGGGTCCATGCCCCGCTCGGTCCAGAGGCGGACGTAGGCCTCCCGGCGGCTCTCCAGCCACGCCGGGTACTCGTCCGCCTCCAGGGGGCGCACCGTGCTGCCCGGCGGCAGCACGGGCGCCCCGGACAGTTCCTTGGCCATGCTCCGGCTGCGCTCGGTGTAGCCCAGGGCCGCGGCCAGCCGCAGGGCGGGGTCGGCGTCCGCCGGGACGCTCGCCTCGATCCGGCGGCAGCCCCAGCCGCGCAGCACCTCCTCGGCCGCGAGCGCGGCGACGGTGGCCCGGCCGCGGCAGCGGTCGGGCCCGTGGACGGCGAGCTCCTCGATGCGGCCGGCCGACGGGCCGAAGCGCTCGTCCGTGGCCAGGCGCAGACTGCCGGCGGGGCGGCCGTTGACGCAGATGTCGTACGAGCGGGAGCGGGCGCCGTCCGCGGCGCGCCGCTCGGGTCCGGTGGGGCGCAGGGTGGTGGTCATCGCCCGGGTCCTACCCACCGCGGGGCCCCGCTGTCACCCGGGTACGGGGAAGACCTGGGACACCGGGATCCCCTGAGGCGCCTCACGGGTCGATGTCGGCCGCCGAGCGCTCGGCGAAGACCCGCATCGCCTTGGCCGTGACCGGTCCGGGCGCGGAGGGCAGTTCGCGTCCGTCGACCCGGTGCACGGCCTGGACGTCGCGCAGGGTGGAGGTGAGGAAGACCTCCTCGGCCCGCTCCAGGACGTCCACCGGCAGGTCGGTCTCCTGCGCCCCCGTCCACTCGGCCACCAGTGCGCGGGTGATCCCGGCGAGGCAGCCGGAGGCGAGCGGCGGGGTGTGCGTCTCGCCGTCGAGGACGACGAAGACGTTGGAGCCGGTGCCCTCGCACAGCTGCCCGACGGTGTTGCCGAACAGGGCCTCCGAGGCTCCCTGCCGGCGGGCGTGGGCCAGCGCGACGACGTTCTCGGCGTAGGAGGTGGTCTTCAGGCCGGCCAGCGCGCCGCGCTCGTTGCGGACCCAGGGGACGGTGACGACGGCGGTGGTGTCGGGGCGGGGCTTCGCCTCGCCGACGGCGACGACCAGGGTGGGCCCGGCGTCGCCGCGGTCGGAGCCGAGGGGGGAGAGCCCGCCGGTGTAGGTGATCCGCAGCCGTCCCAGCGGCACGGGGTTGGCCTCCACCACGGCGGCGCAGGCGCGGCGCACCTCGTCCAGGTCCGGTTCGGGCAGGCCCAGGCCGCGGGCGGAGGCGGCCAGGCGCTCCAGGTGGCGGGTGAGGGCGAAGGTGCGCCCGCCGACGGCCTTGACCGTCTCGAAGATCCCGTCGCCGACGGTCAGTCCGTGGTCGAGCACGGACACCCGTGCGGCGTCGGCGTCCCGCAGTTCTCCGTCCACCCAGATCAGCGTCATGCCCCAGCTCCTCCGGTCCCGCCTGTCGTGCCCGCCGCGCCGGTGGTCCGGATCGCGCCGCTCTCAGGAGGCGTCTTCGCGTACTCCCCCGACGCTACCGTGAGCAGCCGCTCCGCCTTCAGTTCGGTCTCCTCCCACTCCCGCTCCGGGTCCGACCCCCAGGTGATCCCGGCGCCGGTGCCGAAGCGCAGCACCGGGCCGCCGGGCGCGGTGCGGTCGATCCAGAAGGTGCGGATGCCCACGGCCAGTTCCCCGGTGCCGCGGTCGGCGTCCACCCAGCCGATGCCGCCGCAGTACGGGCCGCGCGGGGCGGTCTCCAGCGAGCGGATGACGCGCAGGGCGCTGGACTTGGGGGCGCCGGTGACCGAGCCGGGCGGGAAGGTGTGCTCCAGCAGTCCGGCCCAGCCGGTCCCGGGCGCCAGTTCGCCGCGGACGGCGGAGACCAGGTGGACGAGCCCGGGGTGCGGCTCGACGGCGCACAGGGCGGGGACGGTGACCGACCCGGTGGCGCTGACACGGCCGAGGTCGTTGCGGACCAGGTCCACGATCATCACGTTCTCGGCGTGGTCCTTGTCCAGCAGGTCGGCGGCCGTGCGTCCGGTGCCCTTGATGGGGCGGGACTCCACGGTGCGCCCTCGGCGGGCCAGGTAGAGCTCGGGCGAGGCCGTGGCGATCTCGACCCCGTGGGCTGGGAGGCGGACGGTGCCGGCGTGGGGGGCGGGGTTGCCGCGCGCCAGGAGCGCGGTCAGTTCGTCGGGGTCGGCGGCGGACGGGTCGGGCAGCGGCGCGGTGAGCACGCGGCAGAGGTTGGCCTGGTAGACCTCGCCGGCCGCTATGTGCTCGCGTATGCGTCGCACGCCCGCGGTGTAGGCGGCGCGGTCCAGGGAGGACGTCCAGGCGCCGGTGTCCGGTCCGCGCCAGCGCCCCGGCCGGGGGCGGGGTACGGGGGCGGGCCGCACGTCGCCGAAGCGGGCGCAGACCAGACGCCCCTCGAAGTCGGCGACCACCGCCCACCAGCCCGTGGAGTCCAGGGCGGCGGGGTCGCTGGTGACGTCGCGCAGGTCGGTGGCGACAAGGCCGCCGAAGCGGGCTGCAGGGGCCGGATCGTGCACGCGGCGAGTCTATGGCGGGCACGCTGGGGAAACGGAATTTGAGCTGGCCCGGGAATCCGCTAGAGTTCATGTCGTCACCGAGCGCGGCAGCGGGAGGTGGCGGCACCTCCCGGGCATCACCCGGGGGAGGCACTGCGGACGTAGCTCAGTTGGTAGAGCACCACCTTGCCAAGGTGGATGTCGCGAGTTCGAGTCTCGTCGTCCGCTCGATGGGGGCCCCGCGGCCCCCGCACTGGTGGAGTGGCCGAGAGGCGAGGCAACGGCCTGCAAAGCCGTCTACACGGGTTCAAATCCCGTCTCCACCTCGGACGATTAGCTCAGCGGGAGAGCGCTTCCCTGACACGGAAGAGGTCACTGGTTCAATCCCAGTATCGTCCACTGAGGGCCCCTCGCTCGGGGTCCTTGTTCCGCGCGATTAGCTCAGCGGGAGAGCGCTTCCCTGACACGGAAGAGGTCACTGGTTCAATCCCAGTATCGCGCACGCGGCACACCGCACTGCGGACGATTAGCTCAGCGGGAGAGCGCTTCCCTGACACGGAAGAGGTCACTGGTTCAATCCCAGTATCGTCCACATCCCGAAGGGCCGGAGCCTGTTGCTCCGGCCCTTCATCGTGTTCCCGGCCTTCCCGCGGTCACGGCCGGAGCACGGTCAGGAGGAGAACAGCATCCGGCTGAAGCTCTTGTGGCGGCCGTGATGACCGTGGTGGCCGTGGTGCGGGGCTCCCCACGCCGGAGGGGCCGGCGGGTAGGGCTGGGCGGCCGGACCCGGCGGGGGCGGCGCCGGCTGCGACCACTGCGACTCGAGACGGGTGAGCGCCTCCAGCTCCCCGTAGTCGAGGAAGACCCCCCGGCAGCCGCCGCACTGCTCGATCTGGACTCCGCTGCGGTTGTACGTCTGCATGTGCGCTCGGCACTTGGGGCACTGCATCGTCTCTCGCCTCCGTGACGGTAGGGACTGTGTGGTCGTACAGACGCGCCGCGGGGTGTTCCGGATGCGTCCGCGTACCGGTCGGATCGGTGGGGGCGGGCCGTCCGGGCGCGCCCAGCGTAGGGCTCGCGGCTCCTTCAGGACCCCGCGATGCGGGAACAGGCGTCGACCAGGGCACGGTCGGTCTCGTCCGGCGCGCGGCCCTCGGCCTCGGCCCGGACCAGTGCGCGGGCCGCCAGTTGGACCGTCAGCGCCCGCGCGGGGGCGTCCAGCCGAGGCCAGGGGTCGAGAGGGAGGCCGTCCGCACCGCCGGGGAGCGCGGTACCGCCGGCGGCCCGGTAGGCGTCGAGAAAGCGGCCGAAGTCCGCAGGGGCCAGCAGCCCGGTGGCGAACCAGGCGGCAGGCCGGGCCAGGTCCCAGGCCGGGTCGCCCAGGCCCAGGTCGTCGATGTCGATGAGGTGCCAGGGGCCGTCGGGCGCCGGGTGCCGGACGAGTTGGCCCAGATGGAGGTCGCCGTGGCAGAGGGCGTCCGCACGCGGTGGCGGGGCCTCGTCGCGCGTCCACGCGGGCAGGGCGGCCCAGGCCGCCTCGACCGCCCGTGCAGCGGCGGTGCGGCGGACCGTGCGGCGCAGGGACTCCAGGGCGCGGACGGCCTTGTCGGGACCGCGCATCGGCGGGAGCGCTCCGGGCAGCGCTGCGAGCGGTACGGCGTGCAGGCGGGCGAGCAGCGCGCCGAGCGCCTCCCAGGGGGCGGCCTCGGGCGCGCCGGGGTCCACGGGGGTGCCGTAGGGCCACAGGCTCACCGGACGGCCGTCGGGCAGGGTGTCCACAAGCCGCCGCTTCGGCCCCTCCCCCGTTTCCCGGGCCCCGGTCCACGGGCTTTCGGCGGCGGGCAGCGGCGCGAGCAGGACGCGGTCGAGCAGCGGGTGGGCGGCGACGTCCAGCCGGAGCGCGAGCCGTCCGAGGTCGCCGCATGGGGCGTGCGCCTTGGCCACGACGCTCCCTCCGCGTACGACGGTGGCGTCGGCCCGCTCGGCCAGCACCACGGGCCGGCCGGTACCGCCGGCGGCCGCGGGGCGGGCGGATGCCGCGGCGTCGGCCAGGGCCGCCCGGTGGGCGAGATGTGCGATGAGCGGTGCGTGCGCCACGGTGTTCTTGCCCCTCCCGGGCCCGCGGGCGCGGGCCGTGCGGCGGATCGTACGGCCCAAAACGGCGCGATGCCCGGGCAGTTCCCCAACTGCCCGGGCCTCACGCCGTCCGCCGTACCCCCGTCCCCACGGGGTTGGGTGACCGGATGTCCCGGCTCGGGCCGCTCTCCCGAGCCCGGGGCCCTGTGTCAGAGCCCCAGCAGTCCGGCCACGGACGACGCCTGTGTGATCACCGCTTCCGCCCCGCCGAAGACGACGGCCAGCAGGACGGCCAGCGGAAGGACCATGACGGCGGCCACCAGCGGGTGGCGGCGTCCGCCCGGCCGGGTGCCGAGGGCGGCGAGGTCCGCCAGGCGTCCCTGCGTCCGGGACGCCGGGCGCTGTGCTGTGTGCGCCATGGTTCCGCTCCTGTCGTGGTACGGGGCGGCGGGCGTCTGACCTCGGGGGACGAGTGCTGCACCCGCCGCTTGAGAACAACACTAGGAGTGGGGGCGTCCCTCGGCGTCATGCCCGCGTACCGAACGGAGGCCTCCCGCAGGATGACTCCCCTCCTCCCCGGGTACTCCCCAGGGTGGAGGGGCGCCTTACGGGGCCCGGGTCTTCCCGGAGGGGAAGGGCACTCACCCGCGCCGCCGGTCAGCGGGCCGGCTCCTGTGCGGCGTCCTCCCGCGGCACCGGGTGCTCGACCAGGGCCAGGACCCGGTTGGCCATGAAGCGCGCGGTGCGCACCACCGTGCCGCTGCGGGTGATCTCGCTCACCTCCACCACTCCCCTGCGCACCTGCGTCTCCACCCGCCGACCCGCACGCGTGGCCGCCATCTCATAGGTGCGGGTGGTGTCTCCGGCGTCCACCACGATCTCCACCCAATCGCCCTTCATCGTGCGATCCCCCTTCCGGGAAGGCCTGTCGGACGCTTCCTGAGCAGGACTTCTCCCGCCCCTGACCACCGCGCGCCCACCCCTTCAGTCTCCCACCGGGCACTGACAACCGGTCTGTTCCCCATGCGCGGCCTGTCGGCGGGAGGGGGCCGCAGTCCGTAAGCTGTGGCACGTCAGAGGGACCGGGCAGTGCGGGGCCGCCCACCGGGGCGGGACGGGCTCCCGGCCGGAGGTAGGGGAAGGACATGGCGATGATGCGGCTCCGGCGCGAGGACCCGCGAGTCGTCGGCTCGTTCAGGCTCCACCGGCGGCTGGGCGCGGGCGGCATGGGCGTGGTGTACCTCGGCTCCGACCGGCGCGGTCAGCGGGTGGCGCTGAAGGTGATCCGGCCGGATCTCGCGGAGGACCCCGAATTCCGCTCGCGCTTCGCGCGCGAGGTGTCGGCCGCCCGCCGGATCCGCGGCGGCTGCACGGCCCGGCTCGTGGCGGCGGACCTGGAGGCGGACCGCCCGTGGTTCGCCACCCAGTACGTGCCGGGGCCCTCGCTGCACGACAAGGTGAGCGAGGAGGGCCCGCTGCCCGCCGCACAGGTCGCCTCGATCGGCGCGGCGCTGGCCGAGGGGCTGGTGGCGGTGCACGAGGCCGGTGTGGTGCACCGGGACCTGAAGCCGTCGAACATCCTGCTGTCACCCAAGGGCCCGCGCATCATCGACTTCGGCATCGCCTGGGCGACCGGCGCCAGCACCCTCACCCACGTCGGCACGGCGGTGGGCTCCCCGGGCTTCCTGGCGCCCGAGCAGGTGCGGGGGGCGGCGGTGACCCCGGCGACGGACGTGTTCTCGCTGGGCGCGACTCTGGCGTATGCGGCGACCGCGGACTCGCCTTTCGGGCACGGCAGTTCGGAGGTGATGCTGTACCGGGTGGTGCACGAGGAGCCCCAGCTGCACGGTGTGCACGCGGCGTTGGCGCCACTGGTGCGGACATGCCTGGCGAAGGATCCGGAGGACAGGCCGAGCACCCTGCAGCTGTCGCTGCGGCTGCGGGAGATCGCCGCCCGGGAGGCGCGCGGGCTGCCCGAGGGCGCGGCCACGGGGGCAGCCGTACGCCCGGCGCGGCCGACCGGGAAACGGGCCGAGCAGTATCTTCGGCAGCGCACCTCGCGCGACGGCGACCGCCCCTCGGGCGGTCGCGGCTCCCAGGGTGTCTCCGGCCGCGCGGGTCTCGCCGACCGGGACGGGGCGGGCACGTCCAGGGGCCCTGCGCCTCGTACACCGGCCCGGAGCACATCCCGTCCCTCCACCGGCGGGCGGGCGGGCGGCGCGGCGGGAGGGGCGTCGGCCCGTCGTCCGGTACGGACCGCGGGCGGCACCCGGCCGGGGCCTCGGCGGCCGGCGAACCCCCGTCTGCTGCGCCAGCGCCTGGTCGTGTTCGTGACGGTGACGCTGCTGGTCGCACTCGGCATCGCGGCGGCACAGGGCTGTCAGGGGCCGGCGCGGGGGCTGGGGCGTCCCGCGGGTCCGGCCGTCGGAAACGGGGACGCGGTTGCGGGCGCGACCGGGGCCGGGGTGCCGGGCTCCACCGGTCCGGCGGAGCACCCGGCTCGTTGACGCCCGCTCACTTCCGGTGTCTACAGCGCGCCGAGCGCCGACAGGACGGTCAGGCACAACGGGAGGGTCGCGGCGAAGGCGCCGCCCGCGTGCAGCGCGGCTTCGGGGAGGGTACTGCCCGCGGCGCCGGAGAGGATGCCCGCGACCAGTGCGACGAGGGCGGAGAACAGAACGGCGACCAGGACCCACAGGGCTCTGACCACCGGGGGGTGTGAGACGGGCTGGGTGCTCATCGGTCGTCTTCCTTCCCTTCGGGAGGACGGCCTGGGCGAGCACGGACAGCCCCGACCCGACCGCCCTCTGGATGGGGCAAAGTCGAGATCTGCACCCCCAGTACAGACCTGCGTGTCATCGACGTGAGCGGGCCGGTCGGCGGTCGGCCCGCCGTCGGCCGCGCCGACCGAGTACTGGCGCGCCCACTTTATCACCCAGTGTCACCAGATGCCCGCTTTGGCGGACAGGGGGCACACGGACGGACTCACACCGCGGCGGGGCCGGTCGCGTAGAAGGCCACGGCCGCGGCCGCGGCGACGTTGAGGGAGTCCACGCCCGCGCTCATGGGGATCCGCACGGCCACGTCGGCGGCCGCGACCGTGGACGGGCGCAGACCTTCCCCCTCCGAGCCGAGGATCAGGGCGGTCCGGGGGTGCCGGCGGGCCGCGAACTCGCCGAGCCCGACCGCGTTCTCGTCCAGGGCGAGCGCCGCGGTGACGTACCCCGCCTCCCGCAGCACGTCGATACCCCCCGGCCAGGACTCCAGCCTGGTCCACGGCACCTGGAGGACCGCGCCCATGGAGACCTTGACCGAACGCCGGTAGAGAGGGTCGGCGCAGTCCGGTGAAAGCAGTACCGCGTCCATGCCCAGTGCCGCGGCGCTGCGGAACAGGGCGCCGATGTTGGTGTGATCGTTCACGGCCTCCAGCACCGCCACCCGGCGCGCGTCCGCCAGCAGGTCCGCCGGGTCCGGGAGGGGCTTGCGCCGCATCGAGGCCAGGGCCCCGCGGTGCACGTGGTAGCCCGTCACCCGCTCGGCCGCCTCCGGGCCGACGCTGTATACGGGCGCCCGGGTACCGGCGACCACGTCGCGCATCGCATCGGCCCACTTGGGCGTCAGCAGCATCGACCGCATCTCGTAGCCGGCCGCGAGGGCGCGCCGGATGACCTTCTCGCCCTCGGCGATGAACAGGCCCTCCGCCGGTTCGCGCACGCGCCGCAGCCGGACGTCGGTCAGGCCGGTGTAGTCGCCCAGGCGCGGATCACCGGGGTCCTCGACGCTGATCGGGTCCCGGGCCGCCCCGGTCCCGCCCTCCGGCGCCGCGGTGTCCACGCCCTGCGCCCCGGTCCTCCCGGTGCCCTCGGCCCTCCGCGCCGTCACCGGCCGGCCCCGGCCCGGTTCACGCCGACCACCTCTCCGACCACGATCACCGCGGGCGGGCGTACGCCCTCCTCCTCGACCGTGCGCGCCGCGGTCGCCAGGGTGGCGTCCACCCGGCGCTGGCCGACCATGGTGCCCTCCTGGACCACGGCGACGGGCGTGTCCGGGGCCCGTCCGTGCTCGACGAGGGCCTCGGCGATGGCACCGATGCGCTCCACCGCCATCAGCATCACCAGGGTGCCGCGCAGCTTCGCCAGGGCCGCCCAGTCCACCAGCGAACGCGGATCGCCGGGGGCGACATGGCCGCTGACGACGGTGAACTCGTGGGCCACCCCGCGGTGTGTGACCGGAATGCCCGCGGCGCCGGGCACGCTGACGGAGCTGGAGATGCCGGGCACCACCGTGACCGGGATCCCGGCCTCGGCCAGCGCCTGCGCCTCCTCCATGCCGCGGCCGAAGACATAGGGGTCGCCGCCCTTGAGGCGTACGACGAACCTTCCGGCCCTGGCGTGCTCCACGAGGGCCGCGTTGATGGCCTCCTGTGCCATCGCCCGGCCGTAGGGGATCTTGGCGGCGTCTATCACCTCGACGTGCGGCGGCAGTTCATCCAGCAGGTCGCGCGGGCCGAGCCGGTCGGCGATCACCACGTCCGCCTCGGCCAGCAGCCGGCGGCCGCGCACCGTGATCAGGTCCGGGTCGCCCGGGCCTCCGCCGACCAGTGCGACGCCGGCCCTGCGGGCTCGGTGCCGGGGGGCGGTCAGGGTGCCGTCGCGCAGCCCCTCGACCACGGCGTCGCGCACGGCGGCCGAGCGGCGCGGATCGCGTCCGGTGAGGACGGCGACGGTGACGCCCTCGCTGCGTCCGGTGGCCGGGGTCCAGGCGGTGGCGGCGTCGGCGTCGTCGCTGCGGACGCACCACACCCGGCGCTCCTCGGCCTCGGCGGAGGCGGCCTCGTTGGCGCCGGCGTCGTCGGTGGCGACGATCGCGTACCAGGCGCCGTCCAGGTCCCCCGGGCGGTAGGCGCGGCGCTCCCAGCGCAGCTCGCCCGCCTCGGCCATGGCCTCCACCGAGGGGGTGGCCGAGGGCGCGATCACCAGGACGTCGGCGCCCGCGGCCAGCAGCGCGGGCAGCCGCCGCTGGGCGACGGTCCCGCCGCCGAGGACGACCACAGGGCGCCCGGTCAGACGCAGGCCCACGGGGTAGGCGGGGTGCGCGAAGTGCTCGGACATGGCGGTGCGGCTCCTCAAAGGATCGCGGGCCGCTGCGGCGCTGGAGCGGCGAAGACGGGACTGGCTGCGGAGGGCAGTGGGCGCGGGCAGCGTACGACGCGGCGGCCCGGATCCGCTGTGCCGCAGATCACCGGAGGGGACCTGCGGCTCTCCGGCGACCTGCGGTCGGTGCGGCGGCGGGATGTGTCAGTCCTTCTCGGTGACGCCCGCCGAGTCGAAGGTGGCCACCTCGTGCATGGCCCGGGCCGCGCTCTGAACCACCGGCAGGGCCAGCAGGGCGCCCGTCCCCTCGCCGAGCCTCAGGTCGAGGTCGATCAGGGGGCGCAGGCCCAGCTTGGTCAGCGCGGCCACATGGCCGGGCTCCGCGCTGCGGTGGCCGGCGATGCAGGCCGCCAGCGCCTCGGGCGCGATGGCCCGCGCGACCAGGGCCGCCGCCCCCGCGCTCACCCCGTCGAGGACGACGGGGGTGCGCAGCGAGGCGCCGCCGAGGATCAGTCCGGTCAGCGCGGCGTGCTCCAGCCCGCCGACCGCCGCCAGGACGCCGAGGGGGTCGGAGGCGTCGGGCCGGTGCAGCTCCAGGGCGCGGCGCACCACCTCGACCTTGCGTGCGTGCATCTCGTCGCTGACGCCGGTGCCGCGACCGGTGACCTCGGCCGGGTCGGCGCCGGTGAAGACCGCGATCAGCGCGGCGGAGACGGTGGTGTTGGCGATGCCCATCTCACCGGTCAGCAGCGCCTTGTTGCCCGCCGCCACCAGATCTCGGGCGGTCTCGATGCCCACCTCGACCGCGCGCAGCACCTCCTCGCGGGCGAGCGCGGGTCCGGCGGTGAAGTCCGCCGTGCCGGGCCGCACCTTGCGCGGCAGCAGACCGGGCGCGGACGGCAGATCGGCGGCCACGCCCACGTCCACCACGCAGACCTCGGCGCCCACCTGGTTCGCGAAGGCGTTGCAGACCGCGCCGCCGCCCAGGAAGTTGGCGACCATCTGCGCCGTGACCTCCTGCGGCCAGGCGGTGACGCCCTGAGCGTGCACCCCGTGGTCCCCGGCGAAGACGGCGACGGCCGCGGGCTCGGGGACCGGCGGGGGGCACTGCCGGGCCAGACCGCTGAGCTGCGCGGAGATGATCTCCAGCATGCCGAGCGCGCCGGACGGCTTGGTCATCCGCTTCTGGCGCTCCCACGCCTCGCCGAGCGCCTTGGCGTCCAGCGGGCGGATACCCGCCAGGGTCTCGGTGAGCAGGTCGTGCGGCTCCTCCGCACCGGGCAGGACCCGGCGGCCGTAGGACTCCTCGTGGACGACCCAGGACAGCGGGCGGCGCTTGGACCAGCCCGCCTGCACCAGCTCGGGCTCGTCCGGGAAGGCGTCCACGTACCCGATGCACAGGTAGGCGACGACCTCCAGGTGCTCGGGCAGGCCGAGGACCCGGACCATCTCGCGCTCGTCGAAGAAGCTGACCCAGCCCACGCCCAGGCCCTCGGCGCGGGCCGCGAGCCAGAGGTTCTCCACCGCCAGGGCCGAGGAGTAGGGCGCCATCTTCGGCTGGGTGTGACGGCCGAGGGTGTGGCGGCCGCCCCGGGTGGGGTCGGCGGTGACGACGATGTTGACCGGGGTGTCGAGGATCGCCTCGACCTTCAGCTCCTTGAACTGCTTGGCGCGGGCCCGGGGCAGCGACCGGGCGTACGCCTCGCGCTGGCGCATGGCCAGCTCGTGCATCGTCCTGCGGGTCTCCTCGGAGCGGATGAGGACGAAGTCCCACGGCTGGGAGTGGCCGACGCTGGGGGCGGTGTGGGCCGCCTCCAGGACGCGCAGCAGCACGTCGTCGGGGATCGGGTCGGAGCGGAAGCCGTTGCGGATGTCGCGCCGCTCGCGCATGAGGCGGTGCAGCGTCTCGCGTTCGGCCTCGTCGTAGCCCGGGGCGGCGGGGGCGGTGCCGGTTCCGGCGGCGTCCTGCTGAGCTCCGTCGGTTTCGGTGGCGGCCGCCTCCGGCGTCCCGGTTCCGGGCTCCTGCCCGGCGGCGGGTACGGCGGGCCCGCCGTCGGCGGGCGGCTGTGCGTCGTCCTGCCGGGGGGGCTCGGCGGTGACCGCCACGGCCTCCATCACCTGCGGCCCGGCGCCGGGTACCGCGGCCACGGCGAGCTGCTGCTCGGGGGCCGGTTCGGGGTCCTCCTCCGCCGGCGCCGGCGCGGGCTCCTGGGCGGGAGCCCCGGCGGAGGAGGACTCGGACGGCACCCGGGCCGGCGCGGTTTCGGTGACCGCTGGTTCGGAGGCAGGCACCTCGGCCGTCTCCTGGGAAGCGGCTTCCCCGGAGGTGGGTTCGGCGGGAGCGGGCGCGGCGGGGGCCGCCCCCGCCGAGGTGTCCACCGGGGCCTCCGCCGCGACGGGCTCCCCGGCGTTCTCCGGGTCTCCCGGGGTCCTGCGCGCCTCGGGTTCGGGCTCCTGCCGGGCGGCGGGTTGGGGCTGCTCCGGCTCCACTTCCCGCGGCTCGTGGACGGGCTGCGGTCCGGGGCCGGCCACGGGGGGCTCGGGTGCGCCGGTTTCGGCGGCCGGTGACACGGCGCCAGGTGCGGCGGCCACGGGGGGCTCCTCCGCCCCGGCTTCCGCCTCGGGCACGGGCTCCGCCTCCGGAGCGGGAGCGGGAGCGGGAGCGGGCGTCTCGTCCACCGGCGTCGGCGCGGGCTCCTGGGGCTGCGGCTCTGCCGCCTCCGCCTCGGGCACGGTCTCCGTCTCGGGCGCGGCCTCCGCCTCCGGGGCGGGAGTGGGGGCGGGGGCCTCCGCGGCCGGCGCCTCACCGGTCTCCGGAACGGGAGGCATCGAGGCGAGGTCCGGGCCGGGCAGCGGCTCGGCCGGCCATCCGGCCTCCGGCCGCACGGGAGCGGTCACGGGTTCCGCCGGCGGGGGCTGCGGCGCCCAGGCGCCGGGCTGCACCGGGTCGGACGGAAGCGTGCCGGGCTGCGCGGCGGGAGCGGGCGCGACGGACTCGGGTGCCTCCGGGGAGGGAGCGGCCTGCGCCGCGGGCTCCTCGTGGACGACGTCGAAGTACTCGGGCCCCGTGGTCGGTGGCCCAGGCTGCCGCACGGGCACACCCTGCGGGGGCGTGGGCGCCGGAGCGCTGCTGCGGTCGGCCAGCGTGCGCACCACGCCGGACTGCTCGGGCACGGGCGGCCCCAGGTGCGGCGGCCTGGGAGGTGTCGCGGCGGTGTGGGGCGCGTGCCCCTGGACCGTCTGCGCGGGCGGCGCGGGGTGCTGCCCGTATCCGTCCGGCTCTCGCGGGCCGGGTACGGGTGCGGGCGCCTGAGGCTGCGCGGACGCCGGCGCCTCGCCCCATCCGTGGGAGCCGGGCAGCAGCAGATCATCCTCGTAGCCCGAAGCCACACCTTCGACCGGGCTCGCGAAGGTGTACGTGCCGGGTGCCGGTGCGCCCGGCTGCTCCGGCTGTCCGCCTGCGTTCTCCGGCTGTCCCTCGTCCGGGACCCGGCCGGTGTCAGTCATGCGTACCCCTCGCCCATCGGTAGTGCTCCTTCCGGCCCCAGCGGGCGCCCGCCGTGCCCCCGTCCGCCCCGTCCGGACATCGACAGACAAAGTGTCAATACCGGCAGGCGGCACAACGGTCCATCAGCCTACCCGCCACGGCACCCCGTGGGGGGCGGGGGTGGACGACTGGCCCCGGTTGGTCCGGTTCGTCTCGGACGAGATCACATCCGGCTGCCGGACAGCAGGAAGACGACCGCGCGTTCGCGTTCCGTCCACTCCCGGGTGTCCAGTTCCAGGGACTGGAGCAGGGCGCACTCCACGGCGTATCCGCCGTCCGCCAGCACCCTCCCGACGGCCTCGGCCTCGTCGCGGGTGGAGGCGTGTGTGACGATCCTCTCGGGCCTGCGGTCGGCGCAGGCGGCGACCGTGCGCGCCCCTCCCCCGCCGACGCGCACCACGTCGGGTTCGGGCAGCGCCTCCAGCGCCAGGGGCGCGATGCCGTGCACGACCTGGAGCTGGACGCCGAAGTGCCGTGCGGCGGCGGACATCCGCGCGCAGGCCGCCGCGTCGCGCTCGACCGCGAGGACCGCGGCACCGAAGCGGGCGGCCTCCACGGCGACGGCTCCGCTGCCCGCGCCGACGTCCCACAGCAGGTCGCCCGGTCTGGGGCCGAGCCTGGCGAGCTGGGCGGCGCGCAGCTGCGCGGAGTCCGCGGTCCCCGCCGCGGCCACCCGGGTGTCCTGCCCGGTGTACTCGGCGGCCGGAAGGGCCCAGCCCCGCACGGTGGGCGGGTAGTTCGGATCGCATCCGGCCAGCCATCCGCCCCGGCCCGCCGTGCCGGGCCCGGCCGCGGCCGCCGAACCGCCCACCACGATCACGACGTTGGGGTCGCGCCAGACGTGGTCGGCGGCCTTGTCGGAGGTCAGTACGGTGACCCGCTCGCGCTCGGTGCCCAGCGCCTCGCAGATGAAGAAGGTGCGGTGCACCCCTTCCAGCAGCAGGGCCAGTTCGGCGGGCCCGGCACCGGGCGAGGTGAGGACGGCGACCTTGGTGTGGGCGCGGCAGACGTTGACGGCACGGCGCAGGGTACGGCCGTGGGCGACGACGATCCGGGCGTCGTCCCAGGGCATCCCCGCGCGGGCGAAGGCCGCTGCGACGGAGGAGACGGCGGGTACGACCTCGACCTCCAGGCCGTACTCGGGCGCGCGCAGGGTGCGCACGACGCCGAAGAACCCCGGATCGCCGTCGGCGAGGACCACCGCGGTGCCGCGGTGCCCGGCGATGCGGCGGGCGGCCAGCGCCACGCTGCCCAGCCGGATGTGCTCGGCACCGGACGGGACTTCGGGGAGGGCCAGGTGGTGGGCGGCACCGGCGACGAGGGTGGCGGCTCCGAGGGCGGCGCGGGCGGCCTCGGTCAGCGGCGAGCCGTCCCACCCGATCACGGTGACACGGTCGGCCATCGTCGGCTCTCTCCTGGCGTGTCGTGGGGGCGGGGACGGAAGGCGTTGCGGGGGCGCGCACGGGTTCGGGGTGCGGTGCCGGTGGGACGGCACCGCCGCAGTGAGGTTACCGCGCCCGGCGCGGGGGGACGCCCGGGGCTTCACGGCTCGGACTCCGTGCTTCCGGTGCCCCGTGCTTCCGGGCCGTCAGCGCCAGTCGGGGTAGGCGGAGTAGCTCCCGGCCTCGGGGTAGGCGGAGTAGCCGCCGGCGTCGGCCGCCTCGCCCGGCCCGTCCTCCAGGTCCTCCGGCAGCAGGCTCCACACGATCAGGTCGGTGCGGATGTCGGTCCAGCTCCCGTCCTCGGTGCGGGTCCGGGCTATCCAGGCGTTGCGCAGCACGCCCTCGCTGACGCAGCCGACCTTCTGGGCGACCTGCTGGGAGGCGGTGTTGTCGGCCGGGGTGCGGATCTCCAGCCGCTCGAACTTCCGGTCCTGGAAGAGCCACTGGGCGGCCGCGAGCAGCGACTCGGCGGCGTACCCCTCGCCTCGCGCCCAGGGAGCGATCACGTACGCGGCCTCGGCGGACAGCACCCGCCAGTCGGCCTTGCGCAGATGGACGGTGCCGACCAGGCGCTGGGTGAGGAACTCGGTGACGGCGAAGACGATGCCGCGTCCCCCGGTCCGCTCCGCGGGCGCACCCCGGGTTATCCACTCCAGGGCGTGCTCCTCGGTGTAGGGGACGGGCACGGAGGTCCAGGCGGTGACCAGTTCGTCGTTCATCATCTCGGTGAACGCGGGGGCGTCCTCGGTCTCGAGGGGACGCAGCACGATCCGTTCCGTGCTGATCGAGATCTCCGGGAAGATGGATGTCATGCGCCGCTCCAGCCTGACGGGGTCGAGTGCACAGCATGCAGCATCACCCCGGCGGTGTGCAGCGCGGGCCCCGGTGGTGGGCCGGGCTCCCGGAGACCCCCGCCGGGGCCCGGCCCACCACCCCACCGGTGTCAGGAGGCGTCGGAGGCGGCCACCACCGAGCCCCGGTACTCCTTCTCGATGAAGTCGGCGACCTCCTGGGAGACCAGCAGGTCGGCCAGCTTCCTCACCCTCGGGTCGTCCTCGTTGCCCTCCTTGACGACGAGGAGGTTGACGTAGGGGTTGCCCTCGGCCGCCTCCAGTGCCAGGGCGTCCTCGGCGGGCTCCAGACCGGCCTCGATGGCGTAGTTGCCGTTGACGACGGCGGCGTCCACGTCTTCGAGGGAGCGGGGCAGCGCGGCCGCCTCCAGCTCCTTGAACTCCAGGCCCTTGGCGTCGGCTATGTCGGCCAGGGTGGCGTCCTGCCCGGCACCGTCCTTCAGCTCGATCAGGCCGTGGTCGTCCAGGAGTTTGAGGGCGCGGCCCTCGTTGGTGGTGTCGTTGGGCACCGCAACGGTGTCGCCGGCGCCGAGTTCGGACGCCTTCTTCAGGGTGGAGGAGTACAGGCCCAGCGGTTCCAGGTGGACGCCCGTCACGGGCACCAGGTGGGTGCCCTGCTTGGCGTTGACGTCGTCCAGGTAGGGCTTGTGCTGGAAGTAGTTGGCGTCGACCTCGCCGTTCTCGGTGGCGGTGTTGGGCAGGACGTAGTCGGTGAACTCCCTGACCTCCAGTTTCAGTCCGGCCTTCTCGGCCAGGTTGTCCCTGACGAAGCCGAGGATGTCGGCGTGCGGGGTCGGGGAGGCGGCGACGGTCAGCGGTGCGTCGGCGTTCCCGGGACCGCCGGAGGCGGCGGGGTCGGAGTCGGTGCCGCAGGCGGTCAGCGACAGGGCCAGCGCGGTGGTGGCCAGGGCGGCGGCCCTGGTGCGGGCGGCCCTGGTAACGGCGGACTTGGTGACGGTGCGCACGAAGAGTGCCTCTTTCCGTTGTGCGTTCTCCGGGCTCCGGGGTGCCGGGGCTCCGGTCGGTGCCGGACAAGGGGTCCGGCTTCCATGTGTGGGGGGGGGTGGATCGGGGGTGGTTCAGGTGGTGCGCTCGCGGCGGGAGAGCAGGCGTACCGCGCCGTCGCCCAGGAGCTGCACGGCGGTGACGAGGGCGAGCAGCACGACGACGGTGGCGAGCATGAAGCCGGTCTCGAAGCGCTGGTAGCCGTAGGTGATGGCCTTGCTGCCCAGTCCTTCGGCCCCCACCGCGCCGGCCATCGCGGAGTAGCCGACTAGGGTGATGACGGTGGTGGTCAGGCCGGCCACCAGGGAGGGCAGGGCCTGCGGCAGCAGCGCCTTGAGGACGACCGTGCCGGTGCCGCCGCCCATGGACAGGACGGCTTCGACCAGCCCGTGGTCCACCTCGCGCACGGCCGTCTCCACCAGGCGGGCGAAGAAGGGGATGGCGCCGATGGACAGCGGCACCACGGCGGCCGTCGGGCCGATGGAGGTGCCGACGACCATGCGGGTGAAGGGGATCAGGGCGACGACCAGGATGATGAAGGGCAGGGAGCGCCCGACGTTGACCACGGTGCCGGCGGCCTTGTTGACCGCCCTGTTCGCCAGCAGCCCGCCGCGGTCCGTGAGCACCAGCAGTACGCCCAGCGGCAGGCCGCCCAGGACGGTCACGAGGGTGGACCAGCCGACCATGTAGAGGGTGTCGACGGTGCCCTGGAGCAGGATGGGCTGCATCTCCGGCCAGGTCATCGGGGCTTCTCCACGGTCTCGAAGGTCTCGGGTGTCTCGGGCGCCTCGGAAGCCCCGGGGATTCCGGAGGCCCGGGCGGCTCCGGCCGCCCCGGGGAACTCGACGGTCAGTCCCCGCTCGCGCAGGAAGCCGACCGGCACGGCGTTGTCCGCGCGGCGGCCGGGCAGTTCGATCCGCATCCGGCCCACCTGGCGGCCGCCGATGGTGTCCATGGCGGCGCCGAGGATCGACACGTCGATACCGTGGGTGCGTGAGAGCTGGGAGATCAGCGGCCGTCCGGTGCTCTCGCCGTGGAAGGTCACGTCCACGACGGTGCGCTCCCGGGCCGCACCGTCCCCGGCCTCCGTCTCCCCCGCCGGGGCCGCTCCCCCGAGGGGGAAAAGCTCACGGGCCAGCTCCGAGCCCGGGGTGGCCAGCAGACCGGAGACGGTGCCGGATTCGACGACCTTCCCGTCCCGCATCAGCGCGGCCGAGTCGCAGACGGTCTTGACCACGTCCATCTCGTGGGTGATGAGCAGGACGGTCAGACCGAGCTGCCGGTTGAGGTCGCGCAGCAGGGCCAGGACGGAGCGGGTGGTCTCCGGGTCGAGCGCGGAGGTCGCCTCGTCCGACAGCAGCACCCCGGGGTCGCCCGCCAGCGCCCGGGCGATGCCGACGCGCTGCTTCTGGCCGCCGGAGAGCTGTGCGGGCCAGGAGCGGGCGTGGTCGGCGAGGCCGACCAGGCCGAGCAGTTCGCGGGCCTTGCGGGCGCGCTCGCGGCCGGGGACGCCGAGGATCTCCAGCGGCAGTTCGACGTTGCCCTGGACGGTGCGGGAGGACAGCAGGTTGAAGTGCTGGAAGACCATGCCGATGCGGCTGCGGGCCCGGCGCAGTTCGGCGCCGGCCCGCGGTCCGCGCCCGGCCAGGGCGGTGAGGTCCTGTCCGTCGACGACGACCGTGCCGGAGGTGGGGCGCTCCAGCAGGTTGACGCAGCGGATGAGGGAGGACTTCCCCGCGCCGCTGCGGCCGACGACGCCGAAGACCTCGCCCTCGCGGACATGGAGGTCGACGCCGTCGAGCGCTGTCACGTCGCGGCCTCGGGAACGGTAGACCTTGGTGAGTCCCGTGGTGGTGATCACTGGGTGTCCATCACTGTCGAGTGCGCGGCGCGGGGATGCGGCGCCGGGCACGGGGGATTCCTGGCGAAAGGGGTGGGAAACCGCAATCCGGGCCACGCCCGGTGCGGGCTGTGCGGGCGGACGGCGGGCGAGCGCGGGGCCGAGCACATCCGGCGCCCTCCCGGCGGACCGCCGGGAGGCGGGGGCTCAGGTCTCGCTTCGGGGCGCGAGGCGGCTCAGGCGGGGGCCCTCAGCGGTCACACATTCGACACATACGGCGAGCACCGGGCGTCGTGGTCGCCTCGGTCGCACGGATGCGGCAGCTCGTCGCGGTCATGCGGACGAGTAAAGCAGACCCCTGCCTCCTACACGTAAAAAGCGGACGCCCTTGTCCGAATAATGGACAAGCGAGTGCGTGGCGGCTGGCCCGCCCGCCCTCGCCGGAAAGCCGCTTCACCCGCTGCCACCTGCGTGAACGCTGTTCGCGGGCCGTGCGGTCAGCGACCCGGCCTGTGGTCAGGGCCACGGTCGGCCAGGGCTTCGGGAGGGGTCGTTTCGTCCGCGATGACGGGCTCGAATAAGGTGCCGACATGCTCATCCCGCTGACGGTCGCGGTCGCCGTGGCCGCGCTCGCCCTGGCCGCCTGGTGCGGCTTCGCGGCCTACCGGGACCAGCCGACCAAGGACTGGCACTTCGCCGGCATGGCCGTGGTGACCGTACTGGCCCTGGTTCAGCTGGTCGTCGGCGTCGTGCAGCTGGCGCGCGGCGAGAAGCCGGACGGCGGCACGGTGGTCTTCGTCTCCTATCTGCTGGGCGTGGCGGCCTGCGTACCCGCGGTCGGCTTCATGTCGCTGGCCGAACGCACCCGCTGGGGCTCGGCGACGGTCGCCGCGGGCGCGGTGGTGATGGCCGTCCTCCAGGTGCGGCTGTACGACGTGTGGGGAGGCGGGCATGGCTGAGCCCTCGGGACCCCGGGTCCCGTCCGGCCCTCCGGCTCGGCCGGGTCTGAACCGCGGACCGGGCCGGCTGCTGGTCACGCTGTACGCGGTCTTCGCGATCGGCGCGACCTCCCGCTCGGTCTACCAGCTCTCCACCCGCTTCGGCGAGGCGCCACTGGCGTATCTCCTGTCGGCGGTGGCCGCCGCGGTGTACGTGGTGATCACCGTCGCCCTGGTCCGCGGCGGCCGGGGCGCCCGCCGGGTGGCGCTGGTGTGCTGCGCGGCCGAGCTGGCCGGGGTGCTCACGGTCGGCACCTGGACGGTGCTGGACCCGTCGGCCTTCCCCGATGCGACCGTCTGGTCCGACTACGGCCTGGGATATCTGCTGCTCCCGCTGGTCCTGCCGGTGATCGGCCTGCTCTGGCTGCGCCGCTCGCCCGCCGGGGCGGGTGCGGCCTGACCCCCTCCCGCGCACGCACGGCCGCCCCGGCGGGGTCCCGCCGGGGCGGCCGTGCGTGCGCGGGACGCGCGGGGGGCGCGGTCAGGCGCTGGCGGCGTACGTCCGGGAGACGTCCCCGCCCGCCGGCGAGGGCTCCGGCGCCTTCTCCAGGGTCACCATGTCCAGCCTGGCGGAGACCCGCTCGGTGGCCACCGGGGTGTAGCCGAGCCTGCGGTAGAGGCGGATGCTGCCCTCGCCGCGGTGCCCGGTGGACAGCCGGTAGCGCCGGGCGGACCGCTCCCGCACCAGCCGCTCCTCGACCGCGGACAGCAGCCTCCTGCCGAGCCCGTGCCGCTGCATGCGGGGGTGGACGATCAGCTTGCCGATCACGGCCGTGCCGTCGTCCTCGACGCGGCCGCGTACCGAGCCGACGACCTCCGCACCGAGCCGGGCCACGAGCACGCAGCCGCGGGCCAGTTCGGCGCGGAGACCGTCGAGGGTCTGGGTGAGCGGCTCGATGCCGTAGTCGCCGTAGAGCGCGGCTTCGGACTGGTAGCACAGGTACTGCAATTTGAGGATCTGCTCGGCGTCTTCGTCCGTCGCCGCCGAGATGGTCACGCTCGTTCCCATGTGCGCACGTCTCCCCATGTCTCGTCGCGTCCGGGCACGCGTGTCGAACGAGGGTCGCGCGCCGGAACTGTCTGCCCTGATGACGCCGGTGGTTCACCGCACCCTTCCCCCTGGTTCGGGGGGCGCAACCTCCGTCGTGAGCATTCTGCGCGGGCGACCGGTGCAAGGGGAACGAATCGGTTCGGGACCGCCCTGTGAGATTCCCAACTCGCGGGCCGCTTCCGGCGGGCGGGGTGCCCGCGGAGTCCCGCCGGGAGGGCGAAACGGCCGCGCGGGCCGCGAGTGCGCCACCCTCACGGGTGAGCACCGCGGCCCGCGCGACCCTCGACTCCGGCCGGTTCCGGACAGGTCCGGCCGTCAGCTCCGGCGGAAGTCCTCGGCTGCCAGCAGGGCCGTGTCCGGCTGGTCGGCGAAGATTCCGTCGATGCCCGTCCCGAAGTACGCCCGCAGGGCGCCGAAGGCGTCCCCGTAGGCGTCCGGGTCGGCGCCGCGGCGGAAGTCCGCGGGCAGGAACCGGTTCTCGTTGCGCATGGTGTACGGGTGGAGCAGCAGCCCGCGGGCATGGGCGTCGCGCACCAGGGTGGTGGGCTCGCCCAGCCGCCCGTCCGCCCGCCTGGGGACGACCAGGTCCAGCGTCGGTCCGATGCCCTGGGCGAAGCCGGAGATCCACTCCAGCCCCTCGGGGGTGACCAGGTCGGCCACGGTGCGCGGGTCGCCGGCCTCGGTGAAGTCCCACGGGCGGGAGGAGGCCGAGGAGAGCAGCACCACGCGCGGGGTCCTCACCAGCCGGCTCATCCGCTCCATGCTGCTCGGCTCGAAGGACTGCAGGAACGTGGGGGAGTCCGCGCGGTGCCGCCCGTACCGGCGCAGCAGCCTCGCCAGCCGCTCCTCCAGGCCCAGGCCCAGCCCGCGGAAGTGGCTGGGGTGCTTGGTCTCGATGTGGAGCCAGACGGGGCGGCGACGCCGGCGGCCCTCGCGCTCGGCCCAGCGCAGCACCTCCTCGAAGGACGGGACCGTCCAGCGGCCGTCGTAGAGGGTGTTGTCGGGGCGGGTGCCGGGGATGCGCTCGGTGGCGCGCAGCGTCTTGAGCTCGGCGAGGGTGAAGTCCTCGGTGAACCAGCCGGTGATCTCGGTGCCGTCCACCGTCTTGGTGGCCTTGCGGCCGGCGAACCGCGGGTGGTCGGCCACGTCCGTGGTGCCGGTGATGTCGTTCTCGTGGCGGCAGACGAGATGGCCGTCCCGGGTGGGCACGAGATCCTGCTCGATGACGTCGGCGCCCATGTCGAGGGCGAGTTGGTAGGCCCCCAGAGTGTGCTCCGGCCGGTAGCCGCTGGCGCCGCGGTGGGCGATGACGGCGGGCACCGGCAGGGCCGTGCGTCCCCGGCCCGCCCCTCCATCGCGCCCGCCGTCGGCCGCCGCGGCGGCGGCCGGTCCCAGCGCCGCCGCGCCCGCGCCCAGCACCGCCGCGCCCAGCACGGTTCTGCGGTCCGGCCTCTGCGCCTGTCCCATGGGCACTCCTCTCGACTTCACACGCGTGTGACTGTCCCGCACCTGACAAGCAACGGAACCCGCGCATGGTAGGTGTGCGTCAATTCACCGCGGGAGACCGCGCACGAAACGCGGCGTGAACGGCTGACAAATCGCGCCATCGCGGGGTATCCGTGGGACGGACCCGGCGCGCGCCCGCCGGTGACCGGCGAGTACCGTACCGACCTGCGCGGGTGCGCGCGCTGACCATCACGACCGGAGGGCACGTTGTCCCGTTTCCTGCTCATCAAGGCGCTGCTCGGCCCGCTCCTGCGCGTGCTGTTCCGTCCGCAGGTCGAGGGAGCGGAGCGGATCCCCGGCAGCGGACCGGTGATCCTGGCCGGCAACCACCTGACCTTCATCGACTCGATGATCCTCCCGCTCGTCGTCGACCGGCAGGTCTTCTTCATCGGCAAGGACGAGTACGTCACCGGAAAGAGCCTCAAGGGCCGCCTGATGGCGTGGTTCTTCACCGGCGTCGGCATGATCCCGGTGGACCGCGACGGCGGGCGCGGCGGTGTCGCGGCGCTGATGACCGGCCGCCGGGTGCTGGAGGAGGGCAACGTCTTCGGCATCTACCCGGAGGGCACCCGCTCCCCCGACGGCCGCCTGTACCGGGGCCGCACCGGCATCGCCAGGCTGACGCTGATGACCGGCGCGCCGGTCGTCCCGTTCGCGATGATCGGCACCGACCGTGTGCAGCCGGGCGGCAGCGGACTGCCCCGGATCGGCCCGGGCCACCGCATCACCGTCCGCTTCGGCGAGCCGCTGGACTTCTCGCGCTACGACGGCATGGACCGCGACCGCTATGTGCTGCGGGCCGTGACCGACGAGGTGATGAGCCATGTGATGCGCCTGTCGGGCCAGGAGTACGTGGACGTGTACGCCACCAAGGCCAAGGCGGCCTGAAGCGCCCTCCGGCTCCCGGGGCCCGGTACCGCCACGGGCGGTGCCGGGCCCCGTCGTCCTTCCGCCGCCGGACGGCGGGCGGCTCACCGGGCGGACGGCTCAGCTCACCGGAGCGGGCGCCCGCGCGGTCCGGCCGGCGCGGCGGCTCCTTCGGGAACACCATGCGCGAGGACCAGCTTGAGCAGCAGCACCACGGGCAGCCAGGCCATCCCACCGGGTGCGGTGACCAGCGGCGCGACCATGGCCCCCAGACCGACGGCCCCCAGCGCCACCGGGCGCCGGAGGGATTCGCGGACCCGGGCCACCAGTACGGCGCCGGCCAGCGCCCAGAGGTACCACAGGGGCCCCACCACCAGGGCCCGCCGTCGAAGGCGAGGCCGGCCGCGACCGGCTGGACGTGCGCGGCGGTGAAGCCCACCGGATGGTGCAGGAAGCGCCCCACCGTCCCCGTTCCCGGAGGCGGCGGCGAGTGGTAGAAGCGCTTGGCCGTGTCCAGCCCGTTGGCCACCACGCCCCCCCGCCAGGTCCCACACGAGCAACAGGCCCAGCGACCACTGCCACAAGGTCCAGCCCTCGTCCCGGCCGTACACCGCGAGGACCGCGCACCCGGACGCCGCCACGGCGTGGGCCAGACCCTTCTGCGCGGGCGTCGCGCCCGTGCCGAAGAGCCAGTCCGGTCTGCCGGTCCTACCGGGCTCCCGCACCTCCTCCGCTCCTCCTCGTCGCCACCGCGTCGCCACCGTCTCACCACCGCCGCAGATGAGCGGCGCGGTCCACGGTGCCCCGGACGGGTGTCCGGGCGGACAGCCACTCCCGCGGGTGACCGCGTCCCCCTTGGCACACCCGGGTTCACTCCTTCCGGCGGCATGCCCGGGCCCGCAGCTGTCCATGCTTCCCAGGACGACGACAACCCCGGAGGAACACGTGCCGCGCTCTCCTGTGAACCACCGCCGGACAGCACTGCGCAAAGCCGCCTGCCCGTCCGGCGGCGCCGCGCGGGAGGGCCGGCCGGACTGCGTGGAGGGCGCGGAGGCGGAAGGCGCGGGCGCCGGTGAGCGGCGGCTCGCCCCCGCTGGTGAGCTGCGGCTGCTGCGCGAGGGCAACGGCTGCCGGCCCAGGAGAGGCACGAGAGGCGCGAGGAGGGGAGGCGGCGGGTGCTCCGCCGCCCCGCGCCCCGTCGCCGCCGTTCCGGCGGCCTGTGTGTGGACTGCCCGGTGCCTCCGGCGGACGCTGTCCGGGCGGACGTACCGCGAGCCCCGAGTACGGGCCGGTGGAGCCGGGCGTGCCGCTGGTGGGCGTCCCGGGGCACGAGCGCTGCGGAGCGGTGGCCGCGACGCCGGAGCCGTGTACGGCGGGCACCCGGCCGCCGGCCCGTCCGGCCGTGGCCGCCGCCCGGTTGGCGGCGGCCTGGCGGACGGTCAGGCCACGGCGCCCGGGCGGTCCTCCCCGGCCCACTCCCGCTGCCGGGCCAGGTCCTCCCTGACCTCCGCGAGCTGGACCGCGACGGCGGACGGCGCGGTGCCGCCCCGTCCGTCCCGGGAGGCCAGGGCACCGGGGACGTTCAGCACAGTGCGGACCTCGGGGGTGAGGTGGGGCGAGATTTCCGTGAACTGCTCGTCGGTCAGTTCGTCCAGCTCGATCCCGGCGGCCTCGCAGACCTTGACGCACCCCCCCGCGATCTCGTGCGCCTCCCGGAACGGCACGCCCCGCTTCACCAGCCACTCGGCGACGTCGGTGGCCAGCGAGAAGCCGGCCGGGGCCAGCTCGGCCATCCGTTCGCGGTTGACGGTGAGGGTGGCCATCATCCCGGTGAACGCCGGCAGGAGGATCTCCAGCTGGTCGCAGGAGTCGAAGACCGGTTCCTTGTCCTCCTGCAAGTCGCGGTTGTACGCCAGCGGCAGCGCCTTGAGGGTGGCCAGCAGCCCGGTGAGGTTGCCGATGAGCCGGCCGGACTTGCCGCGCGCCAGCTCGGCGATGTCCGGGTTCTTCTTCTGCGGCATGATCGACGAGCCGGTGGAGAAGGCGTCGTGGAGGGTGACGAAGGAGAACTCCTTGGTGTTCCAGATGATCACCTCCTCCGCGATCCGGGAGAGGTCCACGCCGATCATCGCGGTGATGAAGGCGAACTCGGCGACGAAGTCGCGCGAGGCGGTGCCGTCGATGGAGTTGGCGGCCGAGCCGTGCTCGAAGCCGAGGTCGGCGGCGACCGCGCGGGGGTCCAGGCCGAGCGAGGAACCGGCCAGCGCCCCCGAGCCGTAGGGCGAGACGGCGGTGCGCGCGTCCCACTGCCTCAGCCGCTCGGCGTCCCGGGACAACGCCTGGACGTGGGCGAGGACGTGGTGCGCGAAGAGGACCGGCTGGGCGTGCTGGAGGTGGGTCCGGCCGGGCATCGCCACGTCCGGGTGCGCCTCGGCCAAGGCCACCAGGGCCTCGTTCAGATCGACGAGCAGACCACCGATGATCCGGGCGTGGTCGCGCAGGTACATCCGGAACAGCGTGGCGACCTGGTCGTTGCGGGAGCGCCCGGCGCGCAGCTTGCCCCCGAGCTCGGGACCGAGGCGCTCCAGCAGCCCGCGCTCCAGGGCGGTGTGCACGTCCTCGTCGGCGACGGTGCCGGTGAAGGTGCCGTCGGCGACGTCGGCGGCCAGCCGGTCGAGGCCGGCGAGCATCTTCTCCAGCTCGTCGGCGGTCAGCAGGCCTGCCCGGTGGAGCACCCGGGCGTGGGCGCGCGACCCGGCGATGTCGTAGGGGGCCAGCCGCCAGTCGAAGTGGACGGAGGCCGACAGGGCGGCCAGCGCCTCGGCCGGTCCGTCGGCGAACCGGCCGCCCCACAGCCGTACGTCGCCGCCTGTGGCGGGGGGCGGGGTCTGGGGGGCGTTGGTCATCGGTGCTCCTCGTGCGCTTACCGGTCGCGCCGGGCGTGCCGGGCGGGTTCAGGCGTTGTCGGGCGGTGCCGGGCCGTGTCGGGACCCGGCCGGGACGGGAAGGCGCCCGCCTCCCCCACCACGGGGGCGGAGGAAGCGGGCGGTGTGCGGCTGCCGCGGGGGCAGGTTACTGCGCGAGGTCCCGCTTGGCGGCGATCTTGCTGCTCATGCCGAAGATCTCGATGAAGCCCCTGGACATCGACTGGTCGAAGGTGTCACCGGTGTCGTAGGTGGCCAGGTTGAAGTCGTACAGCGACTTGTGGGAGCGCCGGCCGGTGACGGTGGCCCGGCCGCCGTGCAGGGTCATCCGGATGTCGCCGGACACATACTCGTTGGCCTCCTCGACGAAGCCGTCCAGGGCGCGCTTGAGCGGGGAGAACCACAGGCCGTCGTAGACCAGTTCGCTCCAGCGCTGCTCGACCTGCCGCTTGTAGCGGGCCAGTTCGCGCTCGACGGTGACGTTCTCCAGCTCCTGGTGGGCGGTGATCAGCGCGATGGCGCCCGGCGCCTCGTAGACCTCGCGGGACTTGATGCCCACCAGCCGGTCCTCGACCATGTCGATCCGGCCCACGCCCTGGGCCCCGGCCCGCTCGTTGAGCTGCTGGATGGCCTGCAGGACGGTGACGGGCCTGCCGTCGAGGGCCACGGGGACGCCCTTGTCGAAGGTGATGACCACCTCGTCGGCCTCGCGCGCGGCGGCCGGGTTCCGGGTGTAGTCGTAGACGTCCTCGGTCGGCGCGTTCCAGATGTCCTCCAGGAAGCCTGTCTCCACGGCCCGTCCGAAGACGTTCTGGTCGATGGAGTAGGGCGACTTCTTGGTGGTGGCGATCGGCAGGCCCTTGTCCTCGGCGAAGGCGATCGCCGCATCGCGCGTCATGGCGTAGTCCCGCACCGGCGCGACGCACTTCAGCTCGGGGGCCAGCGAGGAGATGCCGGCCTCGAACCGCACCTGGTCGTTGCCCTTGCCGGTGCAGCCGTGGGCGACGGTGGTGGCGCCGTGCTTCCTGGCGGCGGCCACCAGGTGCTTGACGATGGTCGGCCGGGAGAGGGCGGAGACCAGCGGGTAGCGGTCCATGTAGAGCGCGTTCGCCTTGATCGCGGGGAGGCAGTACTCCTCGGCGAACTCGTCCTTGGCGTCGGCGACCTCGGCCTCGACGGCGCCGCAGGCGAGCGCGCGCTTGCGGATGACGTCCAGGTCCTCTCCGCCCTGGCCGACGTCCACGGCGACGGCGATGACCTCGGCGCCCGTCTCCTCTGCGATCCAGCCGATGCAGACGGAAGTGTCCAGGCCACCGGAGTAGGCGAGTACGACGCGCTCGGTCACGGGGGGCTCCTTACGATGCATACGGTGACTGGTATAAGTATGCACTCCTCCGTATGGTTCGTCAAAGAGTAGTGATCCATCAGGAAAACCGCAGGTCAACCGTCTTCCGATGAGCCGCGGCGCACTGAACGCGTCAGCCGGGGGCGTCCCGGGCGGTCTCCCGCAGTACCTCGGCCAGTACGGCAGCGTGGCTGCGCTCCTCGTCCCTGGTGGCCGTCAGCAGCGTCAGCGTCCCCTCCTCGGCCGACTCCCGCAGCCGCTCCACCGCCTCTTGCCGCCCCGCCTCCTCCAGCTCCGCGCGGTAGCGTCCGGCGAACTCCTCGTACCGCTGCGGGTCGTGGCCGTACCAGCGGCGCAGCCCGTCCGACGGGGCCGCCTCCTTGCACCACTCGTCCAGTTCCGCCGCGTCCCGGCCCAGACCGCGCGGCCAGATCCGGTCCACCAGCACCCGCCGGCCGTCCCCGGGGCCGGCCTCCTCGTACACACGGCGCACCCGCACCCCGGGCTCCCCGCGCCCGTCCCCGCCTGTTCCACTGCCTTCGGCCATGTGCCCAGCCTGCGCCGGAAATACCGGGCGCGCACGCGCGCACGGCGGCATGATGCCCGTGTGGGAAAGACATACGAACGCATCGACGGACGGCTGCGGGACTTCATCGAGGCCCAGCCCGTCTTCTTCACCGCCACCGCGCCGCTGTCCGGTGACGGCACCGTCAACCTCTCCCCCAAGGGGCTGAGGGGTTCCTTCGCAGTCCTCGATGAGCGCACCGTCGCCTATCTCGACTTCGCCGGCTCCAACGCCGAGACCGTCGCCCATCTGCGGGAGAACGGCCGGATCACCCTGATGTGGTGCGCCTTCTCCGGCCCGCCGAACATCGTGCGCGTCCACGGCCGCGGGGAGCCCGTCTTCCGCGACGACCCGCGCTGGGGAGAGCTGATCGCCCGCTTCCCCGGCATCGACCACTCCCGGCACGGCCTGCGTGCGGTCATCGTGGTCACCGCCGAGCTGATACGCGACACCTGCGGTTACGCCGTGCCGCTGATGACGTACGAGAGCGACCGCCCGCTGCACGGCTCGCGCTTCGAGCGCGAGACGGACGAGTCGCTGGACGCTTACTTCCACAAGAAGGAACACGTCGCCACCAGCATCGACGGCCTCCCGGGACTGCCGCTCCCCCTGCCCCCCACACCCGCCTGACCATCTGAACGCCCGGACACCGGACCACCTGGCGGAACGTTCTTGCGGCCGGAGCCCCGGAAGGAGTTCCATCGGGCGGTGCGAACCGAACACATCAGCAGTGCCGCGCCGGTGATCACCCGTCTGCCGGCCACCGAGATCCCCGCCGCGGCCCGGGAGCTGGCCGCCCTGCTCTGCGACGCCGTCGAGGGCGGCTCCTCGATCGGCTTCCTCGCCCCGCTCGACCCCGCCGAGGCGGCGGCCTGGTGGAAGGGCCTGGTGCCCGAGGTCGCCGACGGCGGGACGGCGGTGTGGGTCGCCCGGGTCGGCGGCCGGACCCTGGGCACCGTGCAGCTGAGGTTCTGCGGCACGCCCAACGGCCGCCACCGTGCGGAGATGGCCAAGCTGATCGTGCACCGGGACGCCCGGGGCCGGGGGCTGGGCCGGCGGCTGCTGGCGACGGCCGAACGGGAGGCCGCCGACGCGGGGATCTCCCTGCTGGTGCTGGACACCCAGACCGGCAGCCCGGCCGAGCGCCTCTACCGCTCGGCCGGCTGGACCGAGGCCGGCACGATCCCCGACTACGCCGCCGACACCGAGGGCGTGCTCCGGCCCACGACCCTCTTCCACAAGAAACCACTCCGAGCCGGCTGACGGCGGGCGCTGCCGGTGTGACGGCGGACCCGGTCATGGCGGCCACCGGTCGCGGCGGGACCGCCGCGGCCACACACCCCCACCGACACCGGCAAGCGACCTTCCGAGGAGTCCTCATGCTCAGCATCCCTCTCGGCGACGGCGCACGGCTGTGCCCCCTGGAGCCGTGGCAGGCGGCGGAGCTGGCCGCGCACACCGACCGGGCGCGCGGCCACCTGGCGCCCTGGCTGCCGTGGGCCCACACCGTCACCGACACCGCCTCGGCCCGTGCCTTCCTCCAGCGGTACGCCGACAAACAGGCCGCCGACGAGGGCCGGATCTACGGCATCCGGCTTGACGGCGAGCTGGTGGGCGGCATGTTCTTCCGGCTGTTCAGCGCCTCCGAGGGCTCCTGCGAGCTGGGCGCCTGGCTGGCCCCCGAGGCCCAGGGGCGCGGGCTGGTCACCACCGCCGCCCGGCGCATGATCGACTGGGCGGTCGGGGTGCGCGGCCTGGCCCGGGCGGAGTGGCTGGTCTCCCCGGACAACGGCCCCAGCATCGCGGTGGCCAAGCGGCTGGGCATGACGCACGAGGGCACCCTGCGCAGCGCGTTCCCCGTGAGCGGTCGCCGTCAAGACCTCCAGGTCTGGGCTGTGCTGGCCCACGAGTGGCAGGCGGCCGGCGGGAAGGGCGCACACGGCTGACGGGGGCGAACGGCGCCTGGGACCGGGGCCCGGCCGGGGTCCGGGCCTCAGGCGCCGTTGCCCTGGTGGGAGTTCTTCTGCGCCAGCCGCAGCAGATGGTCGGCCAGGGCCTGCCCGCCGGTGGGGTGGCGGCTGATCAGCAGCAGGGTGTCGTCGCCGGCGATGGTGCCGATGATGTCGTGCACCTCCGCCTGGTCGATGGCCGAGGCGAGGAACTGGGCGGCGCCGGGCGGGGTGCGCAGCACCACCAGATTGGCCGACGCCTCGGCGGAGATCAGCAGCTCGCCCGCCAGCCGTGCCATCCTCGCCTCACTCGCGGACTCCCCCAGCGGAGCCCGGGGCGTGCGGTCACCGCCCTCGCCGGGGACGGCGTAGATCAGCTCGCCCCCGGTGTTGCGGATCTTCACCGCGCCCAGCTCGTCCAGATCCCGGCTGAGCGTCGCCTGGGTGACGCTCAGCCCGTCGTCGGCGAGCAGCTTGGCGAGCTGGCTCTGGGACCGGACCGGCTCGCGGTTCAGGATCTCCACGATCCGGCGGTGCCGGGCCGTACGCGTGTGGGGTACGGCCGGGCCGCCGTGGTTGCCGCCCTGCGCCTGCGCCTCGGTCATCGTCTCGTCAGTCTCCGGCTCGTCGGGTCCCGCCGACGGCGTCGAGGACGGCGGGGAGGGACCGGACCAGCGCGTCCGCCTCGGCTTCGCCGATGATCAGCGGCGGGGCCAGCCGGACGACGTCCGGAGCGCACGCGTTCACCAGGAAGCCCGCGTCCTGGGCAGCCTGCTGCACCTGGGGTGCGACGGGTTCGGTCAGTACGATACCGAGCAGCAGCCCGGCGCCGCGTACATGGTCGACCAGCGGGTGCCCCAGCCCCTGGACGGCGTCGCGCAGCCGGCCGCCGATCCGCTCGACGTGATCGAGGAGGCCCTCGGAGGCGATGGTGTCCAGGACGGCGAGCGCCGCCGCGCAGGAGACCGGGTTGCCGCCGAAGGTGGAGCCGTGGTGTCCGGGACCCAGCAGCTCGGCGGCCTCGCCGAAGGCGACCGTGGCGCCGATGGGCAGACCGGCTCCCAGTCCCTTGGCGAGGGTGACGACGTCGGGCCGCACCCCCTGCGCCTGGCAGGCGAACCAGTGCCCGGTGCGGCCGATTCCCGTCTGGACCTCGTCCAGCACCAGCAGGGTGCCGGTGGCGGCGGTGATCTCACGGGCGGCGGCCAGATAGCCCTCGGGCGGGACGACGACGCCGTTCTCTCCCTGGATCGGTTCGAGGATCACCAGGGCGGTCTCCTCGGTGACGGCCGCCCGCAGCGCGTCGGCGTCGCCGTAGGGGACGTGGGTGACCTCGCCGGGCAGCGGCAGGAAGGGGCCGCGTTTGGCGGGCTGGCCGGTCAGCGCGAGGGCACCCATGGTACGGCCGTGGAAGCCGCCTTCGGTGGCGACCATGTGCGTGCGGCCGGTCCGGCGGCCGATCTTGAACGCCGCCTCGACGGCCTCGGCCCCGGAATTGGAGAAGTAGACGCGCCCGGTGCGGCCGAAGAGCCGGAGCAGCCGTTCGGCCAGGGCGACCGGAGGCTCGGCGACGAAGAGGTTGGAGACGTGGCCGAGGGTCGCGATCTGCCCGGAGACCGCGCGGACGACCGCCGGGTGGGCGGTGCCGAGCGAGTTGACGGCGATGCCGCCGACGAAGTCCAGGTACTCCCTGCCGTCGGCGTCCCACAGCCGGGCGCCCTCGCCGTGGGTGATCGGGATGCGGGGGGTGCCGTAGTTGTCCATCAGCGCGCCCTGCCAGCGCCGGGTGAGACCGGCGTTGCCGGGCGGGGGCGCGTGCGTGGTGGTGGCGGTGGGTGTGGCGGTGGTGTCGCTCATGCCCGCTCCTCCTTCTCCGGCGTGGCGCCGTCCGGCACGACCATGGTTCCGATCCCCTCGTCGGTGAAGATCTCCAGCAGGATGGAGTGCTGGACGCGTCCGTCGATGACCCGGGCGGTGTTGACGCCGTTGCGCACGGCGTACAGGCAGCCCTCCATCTTGGGCACCATGCCGCTGGCCAGGTCCGGCAGCAGCTTCTCCAGCTCGCTCGCGGTCAGGCGGCTGATCACGTCGTCGCTGCTGGGCCAGTCCTCGTAGAGGCCCTCGACGTCGGTGAGCACCATCAGCGTCTCGGCGCCGAGCGCAGCCGCGAGGGCCGCGGCCGCGGTGTCGGCGTTGATGTTGTAGACGTGCCCGTCGTCGGCGCTGCGGGCGATGGAGGAGATCACCGGGATGCGGCCGTCGTCGAGCAGGGCCTGGACGGCTCCCGCGTCCACCCGGGTGATCTCGCCGACGCGGCCGATGTCCACCTGCTCGCCGTCGATGTGCGCGTAGCGCTTGGTGGCGGTCAGGGTGTGCGCGTCCTCGCCGGTCATGCCGACGGCGAGCGGGCCGTGCCGGTTGAGCAGGCCGACCAGCTCGCGCTGCACCTGGCCGGCCAGCACCATCCGCACGACGTCCATCGCCTCGTCGGTGGTGACCCGCAGTCCGGCCTTGAACTCGCTGACCAGGCCGAGCCTGTCCAGATGGGCGCTGATCTGCGGACCCCCGCCGTGGACGACGACGGGCCTGAGGCCCGCGTGCCGCAGGAAGACCACGTCCTGGGCGAACGCGGCCTTCAGCTCCTCGTCCACCATGGCGTTGCCGCCGAACTTGACGACCACGGTCTTCCCGTGGTGGCGGGTCAGCCAGGGCAGCGCCTCGATGAGGATCTGGGCCTTGGGCAGGGCGGTGTGCCTACGTGTACTCATGACGAATAAGCGCTGTTCTCGTGGACGTAGTCGGCGGTGAGGTCGTTGGTCCAGATCACGGCGGACTTCTCGCCCGCCGCCAGGTCTGCGGTGATGCGGACCTCGCGGTAGCGCATGTCCACCAGTTCGCGGTCCTCGCCCACCGACCCGTCGCGGCAGACCCACACTCCGTTGATGGCGACGTTCAGCCGGTCGGGCTCGAAGGCGGCGGATGTGGTGCCGATGGCGGACAGCACCCGGCCCCAGTTGGGGTCCTCGCCGTGGACGGCGCACTTGAGGAGGTTGTTGCGGGCGATGGAGCGGCCCACCTCGACGGCATCGTCCTCGACGGCGGCGTTCACCACCTCGATCCGGATGTCCTTGGAGGCCCCCTCGGCGTCCCGGATCAGCTGCTGCGCCAGGTCGTCGCAGACGGCCCGCACGGCCTCCGCGAACTCCTTCGCCTCCGGGGCGACGCCCGAGGCTCCGGAGGCCAGCAGCAGCACGGTGTCGTTGGTGGACATGCAGCCGTCGGAGTCGATCCGGTCGAAGGTGGTGCGGGTGGCCTCGCGCAGCGCGGCGTCCAGCCCGGGGGTGTCCACGTCGGCGTCGGTGGTGAGGACAACCAGCATCGTCGCCAGCCCCGGGGCGAGCATGCCCGCGCCCTTGGCCATGCCGCCCACGACCCAGCCGGATCCCTCGGCGACGGCGGTCTTGTGCACGGTGTCGGTGGTCTTGATGGCGATGGCGGCCCTGTCGCCGCCGTGCGGGGACAGGGCCTCGGCGGCCTTCTCGATCCCCGGCAGCAGCCGGTCCATCGGCAGCCGGACGCCGATCAGGCCGGTGGAGCAGACGGCGACCTCGCCGGCGCTGTGGCCGAGCACCTCGGCGGCCCTCTCGGCGGTGGCGTGGGTGTCCTGGAAGCCGAGCGGGCCGGTGCAGGCGTTGGCACCGCCGGAGTTGAGGACGACCGCCGAGACCTGCCCGCCCCTGAGGACCTGCTCGGACCAGAGCACGGGCGCGGCCTTGACGCGGTTGGAGGTGAACACACCGGCGGCGGCCAGACGCGGCCCGGTGTTGACGACCAGAGCCAGGTCGGGGTTGCCGTTGTCCTTGATCCCGGCGGCGATCCCCGCCGCGGTGAATCCCTTCGCAGCGGTCACACTCATGGTGTTGTTCCGCTCCCTTCTCCGCCCGCGCGGCACGGCGCGGGCATCGTCGTCGACAGCGGGCCGGCGGCCGCGCGTGCGTCACAGGCCGCGGCCGGGAGGTGCCGCTCCCGGCTCACGGGGCGACCCCGGTGACGGGTAGACCCGTCTCCTCGGGCAGGCCGAGGGCGATGTTCATGCTTTGCACCGCGCCGCCCGCGGTGCCCTTGGCGAGGTTGTCGATGGCGCTGACGACGACCACACGGTCGGCCGTCTCGTCGTACGCGACCTGGATCAGTGCGCTGTTGGAGCCGTACACGGCGGCGGTGGACGGCCACTGGCCCTCGGGCAGCAGGTGGACGAACGGCTCGGCGGCCAGCGCCTTGTCGTACGTCTCGCGCAGACGGCCGGCGGTCAGGCCGGGCCGGGCCCTGGCCGTACAGGTGGCCAGGATGCCCCGGGACATCGGGGCGAGCGTCGGGGTGAAGGAGACGGTGACCGGCTCGTTCGCGACGGCCGAGAGGTTCTGGGCCATCTCGGGGGTGTGCCGGTGGACGCCGCCGACGCCGTAGGGGCTCATCGAGCCCATCACCTCGCTGCCCAGCAGGTGTGGCTTGG
Source organism: Streptomyces verrucosisporus (assembly GCF_017114865.1). GTDB lineage: Bacteria > Actinomycetota > Actinomycetes > Streptomycetales > Streptomycetaceae > Streptomyces > Streptomyces fenghuangensis. The sequence continues at coordinate 34,409 of NZ_JADEYH010000007.1, forward strand.
GCGCCTTGCCCGCGCCCGAGGTGCCGGTGGCCGCGACCACCACCACGTCGGGCTCGGCCAGACGGGCCCCGAACGCCGGGAAGAGCGCGAGCGTCACGGCCGTCGGATAGCAGCCGGGGACCGCGACGCGCCGGGACCCCGTCAGCGCGTCGCGTGCCCCCGGCAGCTCGGGGAGGCCGTACGGCCAGGTGCCGGCGTGCGGAGTGCCGTAGAAGCGCTCCCACTGGCCCGGGTCGCTCAGCCGGAAGTCGGCACCGCAGTCGATGACCAGCACCTCGTCCCCGAGCTGCTCGGCGACGGCCGCGGACTGGCCGTGCGGCAGGGCGAGGAAGACCACGTCGTGGCCGCTCAGCGCCTCCACCGTGGTGACCTCCAGGACGCGGTCGGCCAGCGGCGGCAGGTGCGGCTGGAGCGCGCCCAGGCGCTGCCCGGCGTTGGAGTTGCCCGTCAGCGCCCCGATCTCGACCTCGGGGTGTCCGGTCAGCAGACGCAGGATCTCGCCCCCCGCGTAGCCGCTCGCTCCCGCCACCGCCGCTCGCACTGCCATGGAATCCTCCTCATCGACAGCATGACTATACGCATGTTGGCAGTTTTATGCAATGAATGCATGCGACGGCCCCTGCGGCCTCGGAGATCGGGGAACGGGGGCGAGGAAGACGTCCGGCCCGCCGACCGGTCGGGAGGACCGGTCGGCGGGCCGGACTGAACCGCGGGTGCGGCCGCGGGCGCGGCGTCACACGGGGACCGCGAGGGGGTAGAGACCCCGGTCAGGTGCGGGGCGGGCGGGGCCCGTCGTCCTGCTCCGCCCTCCGCTCCTTCAGGCGCGCCGCCTCCTTGCGGACCTCGGCCTGGGTGGCGCGCTCCTTCCGCAGCCACTCGGGGTTCTCCGCCTTCAGCGCCTCGATCTGCTCGGTGGTCAGAGGCTCGGTGATCCCGCCGCGCGCGAGTCCCGAGTTGGAGACGCCCAGCTTCGCCGCCACCACCGGACGGGGGTGCGGTCCGTCACGCCGCAGCTCCCGCAGCCACTCGGGCGGGTCGTTCTGCAGCGCGTCCAGTTCCGCGCGCGAGACGACGCCCTCCCGGAACTCGGCGGGGGTGGCCTCGAGGTACACACCCAGCTTCTTCGCCGCGGTGGCGGGCTTCATCGTCTGGGCGGTCTGCTGCGACTTCATGGAGCCCAGGGTATCGAGCGCCCGCCGCTCCTCCCGCCGCCCGGCCGGTAGCCTGGCTTGGTGAACCGCTCGGAAGCGTCCCCCTCGTTCCGGCTCGCGTACGTCCCGGGAGTGACACCCGCCAAGTGGGTGCGGATCTGGAACGAGCGTCTGCCCGGCATCCCGCTCGACCTCGTCCAGGTGTCCGCCGCCGAGGCGCCCGGCGTGCTGCGCGACGGCGGCGCCGACGCAGGTCTGCTGCGGCTGCCCACCGACCGGAGGGATCTCAGCGCCATCCCCCTCTACACCGAGACCACGGTGGTGGTCGTCCCCAAGGACCATCTCGTGACGGCGGCCGAGGAGGTGTCCGCCGGGGAACTGGCCGACGAGATCGTGCTGCACCCCCTCGACGACACCCTGGACTGGGAGCACCCCCCGGGACGGCCCGCCCTGGAGCGCCCCGCCACGACGGCGGACGCGATCGAACTGGTGGCGGCGGGGATCGGGCTGCTCGTCGTACCGCAGTCGCTCGCCCGCCTGCACCACCGCAGGGACCTCACCTACCGGCCGGTCACGGACACCCCCCAGTCGCGCGTCGCGCTGTCGTGGCGGGAGGACCGGACCACCGACCTGGTGGAGGACTTCATCGGGATCGTCCGGGGGCGGACGGTCAACAGCACCCGGGGCCGGCGCCCCGCCGTCGCCGGGGAGACCAAGCCGGGCAGGCGGGACGGGCAGGACGGGGCGAAGCCGGGGCGCTCGGACGGGGCCGGAGCCCGGCGGAAGCCCGCGGGAGGCGGGCAGGCCGGCCGCGGCAGGGGATCCGGCCGTTCAAGAGGATCCGGCGGCGGCAGGCGCGGCAGGCCCCACCGCAGGTCGTAGCGCCTGCGCCGGGACCGCCGGCCGCGCACCGCCGCGCGTCAGTGGTCCATGGCCAGTGTCCAGTCCCCCGCCCACCCGGCCAGGGTGACCGACGACAGCGGCCGGACGTCCACGCGCCAGTAGGTGTGCGGCGGCGCCTTCAGCGCGTACACCGCGGCCGCGCGCAGCACCGTCGGTTCGACGACCGCGGCGATCAGGGTGTCGCCCTCGCCGCCCGGGCGGGTGTCCAGCCAGTCGCCCACCCGCAGGATGAAGGAGAACAGCGACTCGCCGCCGTGCGGGACGGCGTGGGGGTCGGCGAGCCAGGCGTCCACGGCCCGCGGCTCGACCGCGGCGACCTCCCTGAGGGTGCGCCCGCGCCACCGCCCCATGTCGCACTCGCGCAGCGCTGGCTGGGCCAGCGGCCGCATCCCCAGGACGTCCCCGGTCTCGCGGCAGCGCATGGTCGGCGAGCAGTAGCGCAGTTCGGCGCCCGCCAGGTGCCCGTACGCCGCGATGGCCCGCTCCGCCTCCCGCCACCCGGCGGCGTCCAGGGGACGGTCGTCCTCGAAGCGCACGTCCAGCAGGGATGAGCTGCGGGCGGCGGCGAGCAGCGTGATCCGCAGATGCATTACCGGATGGTAGAACCGTGAACCGGATTGTTCGACGGTCGGGCACGGACTGTTTTCGGACGTATGCCCTGATCACTCGGGGATCAGGGCCATCAGCCGTCCGAACTCCGCGGGCGGCTGGAAGCCGAACCCCTCGTAGAGGCCGTGCGCGTCCTCGGTGGCCAGTAGCACCCGCCCGAGCCCGTACGGTTCGAGCTCCGTGAGCGCGGCCTGCACCAGCGCCTTCCCCAGGCCCCGGCCGCGGGCGGCGGGGGCCACGTAGACGTCGCACAGCCAGGCGAAGGTGGCCCGGTCGGTGACCACACGCGCGTAGCCGAGCTGCTCGCCGGTGGCCCTGTCGTACGCCCCGAGGTTGAGCGAGCCCGCGATGGCCCTGTCCTGTTTGCCGCGGCTGCGGCCGAGTGCCCAGTAGGCGTCGGTGGACAACCAGTGGTGGACGCGTGCGGCGTCGAGGCGGGCGGGGTCGGCGGAGATCTCGTACGAGGTGCTCATGGCGGGAGAGCCTGACAGCCGGCCATGCGGACCGTCGACCGGTTTTGCCTCTCCTCGTACTTCCTCCCGTTTCCTCGCACATCCCCCGTTTCCCTCCACTCTCCTCCGTCTCCTTACGCCTCTCCGTTTCCGCGCTCGCAGGCGCCCGGCCCCCCTCCGCCTCTAGAATCGGGATCAAAAGTATTTTCTTCTCGATACAGGCAGAAGGAGACCGCCGATGCAGGCGAACGCGGGCGACCTGCTGCTGGTCCACGGCAGGTTCGTGGGACAGCACGAGAGGGTCGCGGAGATCATCGAGGTACTGGGGACGAACGGCGAGCCGCCGTACCGGGTCCGCTTCGAGGACGGACACGAGACAGTGATGTCGCCGGGGCCCGACTCCGTGGTACGGCACCACGGCGAACCCCTGCTGGAGCACGGCGAGCCCCGGCGCCGCTGACGCCGGGGCCGCGCACAGGACGAAGGGAGGCGGGGCCGCCCCGGGAGACCGGTCAGCGGGGCGCCCGCACCGGGCGGTCGTAGTGGTCCTCCACCACCCGGCTCATCGCCCCGATCGGGTCCGCGGCGACGTGCTTCGCCGAGAAGTAGACGTTGCCGCGGACCTCGGGGTACCGGCGGCAGAGCGTCAGGTGGCGGGAGAGCTCGGCCGGGTCGTGCCAGGCCGGCCCCTGGGCCGGATCGCCCGCCTTGTACAGCGCCTCACCGATGTGGAGTTCGACGCCGGTGCCCCGCACCACGTCGGCCCACCAGGGCACCAGCTTCGCGTAGTCGGCGGCGGCGAAGCCGATGTTCCAGTACACCTGCGGCACGATGTGGTCGACCCAGCGCTCGCGCACCCACTTGCGGGTGTCGGCGTACAGGTCGTCGTAGGTCTCCACGCCCGCGCGGGTGTCGGAGCCCTCCGGATCGGTGCCCGCGTTGCGCCACACGGCGAAGGGGCTGACCCCGAAGCGTACGCGCGGCTTGGTCCGCCTCAGGCGCAGCGCGGTCTCCCGCACCAGCCGGTCGATGTTGTCGCGCCGCCAGTCGGCCCGGTCGGCGAAGGCGCCGCCGTACCGCTCGTAGGCCTCGTCGTCGTCAAAGACCTCGCCCGCCACCGGGTACGGGTAGAAGTAGTCGTCCCAGTGCACGCCGTCGATGTCGTAGCGCTCCACCGCGTCGAACATCGCGTCCTGGACGAAGGCGCGCACCTCGGGCAGTCCGGGGTTGTAGTAGAGCTTGCCGCCGTAGGTCACCACCCACTCCGGGTGGCGGCGTGCGGGGTGGGAGTCGGCCAGCCGTCCGGGGTCGGTGTGGTTGGCCACCCGGTAGGGGTTGAACCAGGCGTGCAGTTCCAGCCCGCGCCGGTGCGCCTCGCACACGGCGAAGCCCAGCGGGTCCCAGCCGGGGTCCTCGCCCTGGGTGCCGGTGAGGTACTGCGCCCAGGGCTCGTACGGCGAGGGCCACAGGGCGTCCGCGGTGGGCCGCACCTGGAGGAACACCGTGTTGAGGCGGCGCTCGACCGCCGTGTCCAGATGCGCCAGCAGTTGTCCTCGCTGCTCGCCGGCGGCGAGCCCGGGTCTGGTCGGCCAGTCGATGTTGGCGACGGTGGCCACCCACATCCCGCGCAGCTGCGGGCGCTGCCGGTACCGGCCGCCCCCGCCGCCCGCCTCCCCGGCCGACGCCGCGCCCGCCCCCGGACCCGTCAGCAGCGAGCCGGAGAGCACTCCGACCGCCGCCGCACCGAAGGTCCTCCGAGTCAAACGCCCCATGTTGCCTCCTCCTGACGACGACTCACCCGATCATCCCGGCCGGGTAGCGGCACGGCAACTGCGTGTGACGGAACGAGTGCGCGTCCGCTCGCGCCACGCCGCCCTCCCGGCACACCCCGACACGGCCGCCGACGGCCGGGAGGCGGTCTGCTCCTTCGGACGGCCAGAGGGTCGGCCAGGTGCGGAACGCCTCCTTCACCCGGAGCGGCGCCACGGTGACGGCCTCCTCGATGGACTGGAACGCGCGGCTGGAGCCGGGCGCCCCGGCGTCCTTCGGCTTCACCGGCGCCTGGCCGGGCGCCAACGGCGTCCCCGACGCCTTCGAGCTCAACGGAGCGGCCCGCACGGCGGACTGACCACGTGGACCACCGTCCGAACCGCCGTCCGGACCGCCGTCCGGACCGCCGTCCGGCCGGGGCCGCCAAGCCCCGGCCGACCGTTTCTCCGGCGCGACGCGGTAACGTCGGTCGGCGAGGCGCTGCGGCCGGAACCGTACGGGGGCGGCGTCACGGACCAGTGGATCAGCGAAAGGCACGATGTGACCGACATCGAACGCGTCGGAGTGGTTGGCTGCGGCCAGATGGGCTCGGGTATCGCCGAGGTCTGCGCGCGGGCCGGCCTGGACGTCATGGTCGCCGAGACCACCGGCGAAGCCCTGGAGATAGGCCGTACCCGGCTGGTGACCTCCCTGGACAAGGCCGCCGCACGAGGCAAGATCAGCGAGGCGGAGCGCGACGCCACCCTGGAGCGCCTCTCCTTCACCACCGACCTCGGCGAGTTCGCCGACCGCGATCTGGTGGTCGAGGCGGTCGTGGAGAGCGAGCAGATCAAGACCGAGATCTTCCAGATCCTCGACCAGGTGGTGACCAGCCCGGACGCGATCCTGGCCTCCAACACCTCCTCCATCCCGCTGGTGAAGCTGGCCGTGGCGACCTCCCGCCCGGACCGGGTGATCGGCATCCACTTCTTCAACCCCGCGCCGGTGCAGCGGCTGGTGGAGCTGATCCCGGCGCTGACCACCTCCGACGACACCATCGCACGGGCCGAGACCGCGGTCGTCAAGCTGCTGGGCAAGCACGCCATCCGCGCCCAGGACCGCTCGGGCTTCGTGGTCAACGCGCTGCTGATCCCGTACCTGCTCTCGGCGATCCGGATGTTCGAGACGGGCATCGCCAGCCGCGAGGACATCGACAACGGCATGGAGATGGGCTGCGCGCACCCCATGGGGCCGCTCAAGCTCGCCGACCTCATCGGCCTGGACACCGTCGCCTCCGTCGCCTACTCGATGTACGAGGAGTACAAGGAGCCGCTGTACGCCGCCCCGCCGCTGCTGCAGCGGATGGTCGACGCCGGCCGCCTGGGCCGCAAGACCGGCGCGGGCTTCTACACGTACTGAGACCCGCCGGGCCGCCGCGGAGGCGGGAACGCCGACGGCGGGGCGCCCCCCTTTCTGAAAGGGGGGCGCCCCGCCGTCGGCGTTCCACGTCCCCCGCCGCCGGCACCAAACGGGCCGGCGGCGGGGGACGGGAGGCGGCTACGCGCCGCGCAGCACCGCGCCGGTGCGCGCGACCGCCGCGGCCACCGCGGCCTCGCGGGCGGCCGTGGCCTCCTCGGCCGTCAGCGTGCGGTCGGGCGCGCGGAAGCGCAGGGCGTAGGCCAGGGACTTCTTCCCCTCGCCGAGCTGCTCGCCGGTGAAGACGTCGAACAGCCGCAGCGACTCCAGCAGCTCGCCCGCGCCGTCGCGCAGCGCCGACTCAACCTCGGCCGCCGGGACGGAGGCGTCCACCACCAGGGCGACGTCCTGCGTGGCCACCGGGAAGGTGGACACGTGCGGGGCCTGCGGAGCGCCCGAGGAGGCCCGCTCCAGCAGATCGAGGCCGATCTCCATGGCGCAGGTGCGGGCGGGCAGCTGCATCGCCTTGATCACGCGCGGGTGCAGCTCGCCGGCGTGCCCGACCAGGGTGCGCTCACCATCGGCGCCCGCGTACAGCGCGGCGCAGCGCCCCGGGTGCCAGGGAGCGTGCCGGTCGGCCTCCACCTCCAGCTCCACACCGGCCTCGCGGGCGACGGCGCGGGCCGCCTCGACCGCGTCGGCCCAGGTAGCCGGGCGGCCCTTGCCCCACCAGCCGGCCTGCTCGCGCGCCCCGGCCAGCACGACCGCGGCCCGGCGCGGCTGCGCGGGCAGCGCGGCGGTGAGGGAGGCCAGCTCCTCGTCGGTGGGGCGGCGGTCGACCGGCAGCCGGACGGCGGCGGTCTCCTGTCCGGTGGGCCGGAAGACCAGGCCGGTCTCGAAGAGCGCCAGATCGTGGGAGCCCCGGCCGTCGTTGCGGCGCAGCGCGGCGAGCAGCCCGGGCAGCAGCGTGGTGCGCAGCGCCGGCTCCTCGTCGGAGAGGGGGTTGACCAGCCGTACGGTGCGGCGGCGGGGATCGTCCGCCTCCAGGCCGAGCCGGTCGAAGGCGTCGTCCCCGACGAACGGGTAGTTCGGCGCCTCGACGTACCCCGCTCCGGCCAGCGCCCGCCCGGCCCTGCGGCGCAGCCGCTGCCGCTCGGTCAGGCCGCGGCCCGAGGGCAGACGCGGCAGGGTGGAGGGCAGGGCGTCGTAGCCCTCCAGCCGCATGACCTCCTCGGCCAGGTCGTTGGGGTCGGTCAGGTCCGGCCGCCACGAGGGCACGGTCACGGTCAGTTCGTCGGTGCCGTAGACGTCGCAGCCCACGTCCTGCAGCCGGCGCGCCACGGTCTCGCGGCCGTAGGCCACACCCGCGACCCGGCCCGGGTGGTCGGCGCGCATCCTGACGGTGTGCGGGCCGCTGGGCGAGACGATCTCGGTCACGCCCGCCTCGGCGGTGCCGCCCGCCAGCAGGACCAGCAGGTCCACGGTGCGCTGGGCGGCGGCGGAGGCGGCCTGCGGGTCGACGCCGCGCTCGAAACGCCTGGACGCCTCGGAGGACAGCTTGTGGCGGCGGGCGGTTCGGGCGATGGAGACCGCGTCGAAGTGCGCGGCCTCGATCACGACCTCGGTGGTGCCCGTCGCCTCCCGTGCGTCGGCGATCTCGGTGTCGGCTCCGCCCATCACCCCGGCCAGGCCGATCGGACCGCTGTCGTCGGTGATGACCAGGTCCTCGGGGTGCAGCTCGCGCTTGGTGCCGTCGAGGGTGGTGAGCTTCTCCCCCGGCCGGGCCCGGCGCACGCCGATCGCCCCGCCGACGCGGGAGCGGTCGTAGGCGTGCAGGGGCTGGCCGAGTTCGAGCATCACGTAGTTGGTGATGTCCACGGCCAGTGAGATCGGGCGCATGCCGGCCTTCTGCAGCCGCCGCTGGAGCCAGATCGGGGAGTGGGCGTCGGGCCGCACACCGGTGACCGTACGGGCGGTGAAGCGGTCGCAGCCGCGCCGGTCCTCGACGTTGACCGGGTGACCGTGCTCGTTGGGCACGGGGACGTCCAGCAGCGCCGGGTCGCGCAGCGGCAGGCCGTAGGCGGTGGCCGCCTCGCGGGCGACGCCGCGCATGGACAGGCAGTAGCCGCGGTCGGGCGTGACGGCGATGTCGAGGACCTCGTCGACCAGCTCCAGCAGCTCGATCGCGTCGGTGCCCACCTCGTGCTCGGGCGGGAGCACGATGATGCCCTCGTGGTCGTCGCTCATGCCCAGCTCGCTGGCCGAGCAGATCATGCCCTCCGACAGCTTGCCGTAGGTCTTGCGGGAGCCGATCCGGAAGTCGCCGGGCAGCACGCCGCCGGGCAGGATCACCACGACCTTGTCGCCGACGGCGAAGTTGGTGGCGCCGCAGACGATGTTCTGCGGCTCACCCGTGCCGTTGGCCTCGCCGACGTCGACCTGGCAGTAGCGGATCGGCTTCTTGAAGCCGGTCAGCTCCTCGATCGCCAGGACCCGGCCGACGACCAGCGGCCCGGTGATGCCGGCGCCGAGCCGCTCGACGGTCTCGACCTCCAGCCCGGCCGCGATCAGCTTCGCCGCGACGTCGCGGCCGGTCTCACCGGCCGGCAGGTCGACGTACTCCCGCAGCCACGAAAGCGGGACCCGCATCAGATCTCCATCCCGAACGGCCGGGTGAACCGGACGTCACCCTCGACCATGTCTCGCATGTCCTCGACGTTGTGGCGGAACATCAGCATCCGCTCGATACCGAACCCGAAGGCGAAGCCGCTGTAGCGCTCCGGGTCCACGCCGCAGGCGGTCAGCACCCGCGGGTTGACCATGCCGCAGCCGCCCAGCTCGATCCAGCCTTCGGAGGAGCAGGTGCGGCAGGGGCGGCCGGGGTTGCCGACGGACTCCCCGCGGCAGGCGAAGCACACCATGTCCATCTCGGCGGACGGCTCGGTGAAGGGGAAGTACGACGGGCGCAGCCTGGTGCGCAGGTCCTCGCCGAACAGGGACCTGACCATGTGGTCCAGGGTGCCCTTGAGGTCGGCCATGGTCAGGCCCTCGTCCACGGCGAGCAGCTCGACCTGGTGGAAGACCGGGGTGTGGGTCGCGTCCAGCTCGTCGGTGCGGTAGACCCGGCCGGGGCAGATCACGTACACCGGCGGCTTCCGCTCCAGCAGGGAGCGGATCTGCACCGGCGAGGTGTGGGTGCGCAGCACGACGCCCGACTCCCCCTCTCCGGAGCCGTCCGGCCCCTGGACGAAGAAGGTGTCCTGCATGGTGCGGGCCGGGTGGTCCGGGGCAATGTTGAGGGCGTCGAAGTTGAACCACTCGGCCTCGGCCTCGGGCCCCTCGGCGACCTCGTAGCCCATCGCCACGAAGACGTCCTCGATGCGCTCGGACAGTGTGGTCAGCGGGTGGCGGGCGCCCGCGGGGACGCGGTCGAAGGGCAGCGTGACGTCCACCGCCTCCTCGACCAGCACGCGCTCGTCGCGCTCGGCCTCCAGTTCCTCCTGGCGCCGCTTGAGGGCCTGGCCCACCGCGCCGCGCGCCTGGCCGACACGCCGGCCGGCCTCGGCCTTGGCGTGCGGCGGCAGGGCGCCGATCTCGCGGTTGGCCAGCGCCAGCGGCGAGCGGTCGCCCGCGTGGGCGGCCTTCACCTCGCGCAGCGCCTCCAGATCGCCGGCGGCGGCGATCGCGGCGAGGGCCGCGTCCCGTGCCCGGTCGATCTCTTCCGGTTTCAGTGCCTCGACCTCTACGGGGTCGTACGACTTGTTGGGTGCGGACATCTCTTCCCGTGCTTTTCGGTTGGCCCGTGATTTCGGTTGGTTGCTTCGCCCCGCCTCGGCGCTTCGGCACCCTGTCTCTCGGCGGAGCCGGTTCCCGGGCCGCTCGAAGGTACCGGTTGTCGAGTCTACGGGGCGAGGAAGATCGCTACTGACCCGGAGGAGCCCGCTCAGGCCATGAAGGCCGGGACGCTCGCGGGCAGGATAAATCGGAACTCGGCGCCGCCCGCGGGTGAGCGGCCGACCGTGATCACCCCGCCGTGGGCCTCGACGATGCCCTTGACGATGTACAGGCCCAGGCCGGTGCCGCCGCGCTTGCTGCCGCGCCAGAAGCGGGTGAAGACGCGGCTCATCGACTCCTCGGGGATGCCGGGGCCCTCGTCGCTCACCGTGACCGCCGTTCCTTCGTCGCCCGTCTCCGTCCGTGCCGGTGCCACCTCTATGGTGACCGTTCCCGCACCGTGGCGCACGGCGTTTTCCAGCAGGTTGCCGAGCACCTGGTCGACCTTGTCGGGGTCGGCCCACAGCGGCGGGAGCACGGTGGCGATCCGGCGGACGAAGCGCTCCTCGGGGCGGCCCGCGGCGATGTGGGCCCGTATGTGCCGCTCCACGGCGGCGGCCATGTCGACGGGCTGGCGGTGGATCTCCAGCCGTCCGGAGTCGATGCGCGAGATGTCCAGCAGTTCGGTGATGAGCCGGGTGACGCGGTCGGCGTCGGCGTCCACCGTCTCCAGCATCAGCCGCTTCTGGTCGTCGGTGAACCTCTCCCACTTGGCCAGCAGCGTCGCGGTGAAGCCCTTCACCGAGGTCAGGGGCGAGCGCAGTTCGTGGGCGACGGTGGCGATCAGCTCGGCGTGGCTGCGCTCGGTGCGCCGCCGGGCCTCGGTGCCGCGCAGGGTGACCACCAGCCGCTGCACGGGGCCGGTGGGGCGGGCGCGGACGTACCGGGCGGAGACCAGGATCTCCCGGCCTCCGGGGAGTAAGAGGTTGCGTTCGGGCTGGCCGGTGCGGATGGCCAGGCCCCCGTAGGGGTCGGTGACCTTCCACCAGCGCCGCCCCTCCAGGTCCTCCAGGGGCAGGACCTGCTCCACGGGGCGGCCCAGCGCGTCCTCGCGCGGCAGCGCGGTGACACGGGCGGCGGCGGCGTTGAAGCAGACGACCAGGCCGCGGGCGTCTGCGACGACCAGCCCGTCGGGGAGGTCGTCGGGGATCACCCCCGTGCCGTCGGGCCGCGGCGGATCCTGCCGCGCGGGGCGGTCGCGGAGTGTGCGGGTCACGCCGGGCGCCTCGGGCGGCCCGCCGCCCTGTGCGCCGGACGTCCTCACGTCCACTCCCGCTCACCCCCTTCGGTACCCGGGGCCGCCACCCTACTAGCTCGGGGTGACGCTGCGGCACCCTCCGGGTGCGCGCTGCGCACGGGCCGAGGCGTAGAGGCACACCGCCGCGGCGGTCGCGAGGTTCAGGCTCTCCGCACGTCCGTGGATGGGCACGCGCACCACCTCGTCGGCCAGGGCACGGGTCTCCTCGGGCAGCCCCCACGCCTCGTTGCCGAAGATCCAGGCGGTGGGGCCGCCCATGCCGCCCTCGTCCAGTTCGGTGTCCAGGTCGTGCTCGCCCGCGCCGTCGGCGGCCAGCACCCGCACACCCGCCCCGCGAAGCCCGGCCACGGCCCGTTCGACGGGGACGCCGACCGCGACGGGGAGGTGGAAGAGGCTGCCGACCGAGGCCCGCACCGACTTGGGGTTGTACAGGTCCACCGAGGCGTCGGTGAGCACCACCGCGTCGGCGCCGGCCGCGTCCGCGCAGCGCAGCACCGTCCCGGCGTTCCCGGGGTCGCGCACGTTGGCGAGGACGGCGACCAGCCTGGGGCGGGCGGCCAGCACCCGGTCGAAGGGCAGGTCGAGGAAGCGGCAGATCCCGACCAGCCCCTGCGGGGTGACGGTCTGCGACAGCTCCGCGATCACCTCGTCGGTGGCGGTGCGGACGCGGGCCCCGGCGGCGCGGGCGGCGACGACGATGTCGGCGTGCCGCTCGGCGGCCTCGGGGGTGGTGAACAGCTCGGTGAGCGTGGGCTCGCCGCCGCTGCGGTGGCCGACGGCCTCGCGTACGGCCTGGGGTCCCTCGGCGAGGAAGCGGCGCTCCTTGCCGCGGGTGTTGCGGCGGGCCAGCCGCCGGACGGCGGTGACGCGAGGGGAGCGCGGGGAGGTCAGTTCCGGGGCGGCAGCCATGGCGCGGCGTTCTCGCTTCTCGGGTGTCTCGGGGCTTCCCGGCGGGCGGAAGGACCGTACGGGCGGGCGGGCGGATGGCCGGTGGGCCGGGGCAAACGACCGGACCCGCGGGCTCGATGGCCCGCGGGTCCGGTGACGTCCCGTGCCGTCGTCAGGCGGCCTTGGGGGCGTTGACGTCGCTCGGCAGCGCCTTCTGGGCCACCTCGACCAGCGCGGCGAACGCGTTCGGGTCGTTGACCGCGAGGTCGGCCAGGATCTTGCGGTCCACCTCGACCTCGGCGGCCTTCAGGCCCTGGATGAAGCGGTTGTAGGTCATGCCGTTGGCGCGGGCGCCGGCGTTGATCCGCTGGATCCACAGCTGCCGGAAGTCGCCCTTGCGGCGCTTGCGGTCGTTGTAGTTGTAGACGAGGGAGTGGGTGACCTGCTCCTTCGCCTTGCGGTACAGGCGGGAGCGCTGGCCGCGGTAGCCGCTGGCCTGCTCGAGGATCGCCCGGCGCTTCTTGTGGGCGTTGACCGCCCGCTTGACGCGTGCCACGTGAATTACTCCTTGTCGCGGGGCCGGTGTGGTGGTCCGGCTGCCGTGCTACGGCGCCGTCGGCCCGAAGGTTCGATTGGGTCCCGGTGTCCGGTGTCCTGCGCCCGGCCGATCACGGAGAGCGGCGGGCGGCGGGCTCACTTGCCGAGAAGCTTCTTGATCTTCTTGGCGTCGGCCGGAGCCATCTCGGTCTTGCCCGCAAGGCGGCGCGTCAGCGTGGACGGCTTGTGCTCGAGAAGGTGGCGGCGGCCGGCGCGCTGGCGCATCACCTTGCCGGAGCCGGTGATCTTGAAGCGCTTGCTCGCACCACTGTGCGTCTTGTTCTTCGGCATGTCGCCGTTCTCTCCTCGTCGGTGGCGCCGCCGTAGCCGGCCGTGGGCCGGCGTGCGGCAGCGTCAGCTGTTTCGGTTGCTGTCCGGGCCCGGGAAGGGGCCCGTGCGACCCGGCGGCCGGCTCAGCGGCCGCCGGATCATGCCTCGGCGCGCTCCTCGGCAGGGGCTTCGTTCCCCTGCTGCTGGCGCTCCGCCTTGCGGGCGGCCTGCGCCTCACGGGCTTCGGCCATCGCCTCGGTCTTCTTCTTGTGCGGACCGAGGACCATGATCATGTTCCGGCCGTCCTGCTTGGGGTTCGACTCGACGAAGCCCAGGTCCTGGACGTCGTCCGCGAGGCGCTGGAGCAGCCGGTAGCCAAGCTCGGGACGGGACTGCTCACGACCGCGGAACATGATCGTGATCTTGACCTTGTCCCCCTGCTTGAGGAACCGGACGACGTGACCCTTCTTGGTGTCGTAGTCGTGCGGATCGATCTTCGGCCGGAGCTTCATCTCCTTGATGACCGTGTGCGCCTGGTTCTTGCGCGCCTCACGGGCCTTCATGGCCGACTCGTACTTGAACTTTCCGTAGTCCATGAGCTTGCACACCGGCGGGCGGGCGTTCGCCGCGACCTCGACCAGGTCGAGGTCGTACTCCTGGGCAAGCTCCAGGGCCTTGGCAAGCGGCACGATGCCGACCTGCTCGCCACTGGGACCGACGAGTCGCACCTCGGGGACGCGAATCCGGTCGTTGATGCGGGGCTCGGCGCTGATGGGGCCTCCTCGGTTGCGCCACGCGGATGCCTGGCGGACAGCCGCGCACGGTTGCGTTCGGTACGACCACCGAACCGGAACGCGAAAACGCCCCGGACGGGACGCAGGCGGGGCTCCTCATTGACCGGGAGCACCGCCGCGATACACCGCGGGGCGCAGCCTGACCTGTGACCCGCCGGCCCGGAGGTCGGTCGGGTGGGAGCTTCGGAGCCTCCACTTGCGGGCCGGAACGCGCTCCACGCGGATCGCTCGGGCGGATCGTCTGGACGATCCGTTCGGGTGATCGCGGCGGGAGTGCCGTCCGGCCGGTCGATATCCCAGCATAGCAGGGTCGGGGGGAACTTCCTCCCCGGGCGTCGCACGCGCGCGCGACGGACGGAGCCTAGGCTGGAGCGCACCCGACCAGCAGGAAGCGGAGAACGATGAGCGACGACAGCGGCACCCCCACCCCCTCCCCCGGCACCGCCGGAGGGACCGCAGGGGCGGCCGACTTCGAGACGATGACCCGCGACATCGCGGACGTGCCCGCGGTCGAGGTGATCACCACGGTCGCGGTCCACCTGATGAGCTCCGCCGCGGTCAACCTCGGCCTGGCCGAGGGCGGCGAGGACCACAAGGACCTGGACGAGGCCCGCAAGCTGATCCAGGCGCTGGCCGGGCTGGTGACCGCCGCGGCCACCGAGATCGGCTCCTACCACGCCGCTCCGCTGCGAGACGGGCTGAAGTCGCTCCAGCTCGCCTTCCGCGAGGCGTCGGCGGTGCCGGACGAGCCGGGTCAGGGGCCGGGCGAGAAGTTCACCGGCCCGGTCATCGGCTGAGGCCGGGGCCGCCGGCCCCGGCCTCCCGGTCCCTGCCGGCCGCGGTCGTACGTCAGTCGCGGTCGTACAGCGGGCGCCCCGGCAGGGCCCCCTCCGGCGGCAGCAGGGCCAGATCCAGACCGCGCACCAGGCGCGCGCGGAGGGTCTCGTCCGCCGCGAGCGCGGCGGCCACCCGCCCGGCGGTCTCGCGCGGCGGCGCGGCCGGATCCAGGCGCAGAGCCAGTACGCCGTCGGTGCCGCGGCCGGGCCCCAGCCGGGCGGCGCTCACCGCGGGCTCGGCGGCCAGCACCGTGCGCAGCGCCTCGGTGACGGCCGGGTCCTCCAGCGGATCGGCGGTCTCCGTACGGCCCTCGGCGAGGGCCAGCAGCGCCGGGCCGGTGAGCTGGTAGGTCACCGGCCCGGCGAGGTCCAGCACGAGGGTGTCGGCGCCCTCCTGGGCGAGGGCCTGGAGTGCCTGGCGCGGGGGGACGGCGACCGGACGGGCCTCGGGGCGCCAGCGGGCCAGGCTGTCGGTGGAGGTGAAGACCGGCAGGGCCTTACGTCCGCCCGGCGCGTTGAGCGTGGGCACCGCCATGTCGCTGGTCTTCTCCCGGCGCAGACCGTCCTCGCCGGTCTCCGTCTCGCCGAGGACGGCGACCACCGGCACCAGCAGCCGGGCCTTCGCCAGGGCGGCCAGCACCTCCGGCTCGGCGGTGCGGTCCTGTGCCCAGGCGGCCAGCGCCCGGGCGAGTGCGGGGTCGGCCGATCCGTCGTCGCCGGAGAAGCCGGGGTCGGGGATGTTCTTGAGCGCCACGCCTCGAGGGTATCCGCCCGGGTCAGGCGGCCCGTCCCCCGGTCCGCTCCCCCTGCCGCCCCGCCGGCCGGTCGCCCCGGTACAGCAGTACGGCGCAGAGCACCAGCAACAGGCCGGCGACCGCGGCGGCGGGCGCCAGCCGGCCGCCGTACCCGCGTTCGGGGGCCGGGCCGGCGCCGAAGTACTCCTTCGGGTACGCCTCGGTCACCGGCCGCTGCGGCCGCGGTTCGACCTTCGTGCCCAGCTCGATGGCGGCGGCCGGGTCCACGATGCCGCTGCCCAGGTCGTCGCTGCGCCCGCCGGGCGGGGTGTTCCGGGCGGTCTGCGCGATCAGCTCCTTGACCTGCGCCGGGCTGAGGTCGGGGTGGGCGGCCCGCACCAGGGCCACGCAGCCGGAGACGAAGGCGGCCGCGGCGCTGGTCCCCCAGCCCTCGTAGTACTCCCGGTCGGGGTAGGTGATGATCACGTCGTGGCCGGGGGCGCTGACGGTCGCATACCAGCGGCGCGTGGAGAAGGGGGCGCGCCGGCCGGTGCGGTCCACGGCGGTCACGGCGATCACACCCGGGTAGGCGGCCGGATAGGAAGCCCGGTCACCGTCCTCCCCGCCGTTGCCGGCGGAGGCGACCACCACCGAGCCCTTGCCCAGCGCGTAGCGGACGGCGGCGTCCTCGGCCGGGTCGGGGTGGGCGGAGGCGCTGTCGTCGCCCAGGGAGAGATTGATGACGTCGGCGCCCTGGTCGGCCGCCCAGCGGATGCCCTCGGCCAGTGCCCCGCCGCGCTCCTCGCGGGCCTTCCTCCGCTGCGGGTCGTCGTCCTCCAGCAGGACGCGCACGGGCAGGATCCGCGCCTCGGGGGCGACTCCGAGGACGCCTTCCGAGTCGCCGGGGCCGTGGCCGCGTCCGGCGATGATCCCGGCCATCGCGGTTCCGTGCCGGGCCCAGTACTCGTCGCCCCGGCGGGCTCCGAATCCGATGAGGTCCCTGCCTTTCAGCACCCGTCCACGCAGGTCGGGGTGGCCGGCGTCGACGCCGGTGTCGAGCACGGCAACGGTGATGCCCTGGCCTCTGGTGGTGTTCCAGGCGTCGCGCGCGCTCACCGCGTCCAGGCCCCACTGCCGGTCGCGCACCTCATCGGCGTGCGCGGCGGGCGCGGTCAGCAGGAGGGAGGCGCAGAGCACCGCGAACGCCGACAGCGCGGAGACCAGCCCGGCGACGCGGCGGGGGCGGCGGATGTGCGGGGGGTTCGCGGTGGCGGGGAGACCCGTGGCGTTCATCGGTCCTGTCCGGTT
The DNA here is from genome assembly GCF_017114865.1 of Streptomyces verrucosisporus. GTDB lineage: Bacteria > Actinomycetota > Actinomycetes > Streptomycetales > Streptomycetaceae > Streptomyces > Streptomyces fenghuangensis. Next base: position 51,208 of record NZ_JADEYH010000007.1, read on the forward strand.
CCCTGGGCGACGATGTGGCGCAGGCCGCGCTCGATGCGGTCGGCGATGCCACGGGCGTCGTGGCCCAGGCCCGCCTGGGCGGGTGCGGTGGTCTGGTCCTCCAGCACGGCCTCGGAGGCCGGCTGCGGTTCGCCGACGGTACGGCCGTCGGCGAAGCCGGAGACGGTGTAGACCACCACGGGGGCGTCGGTGAGCGGCCGGATCGTCCAGCTGGCGCGCTGGGCGTCGCCGAAGCGGGCCGCGGCGGTGCCGCGCGCCGCGTAGGGGCGGGGCATCAGATCGGCGCGCAGTTCGAGGTCCTCCTCGTCGAACCGTTCGCGCAGGGCCCGCATGCCCTTCTCGTCGGCCTCGGTGAACAGCAGCCCGACCGTGGTGACGCCGCTGCCGGTCTCGTCCGCGTACGTGGCGCGCAGCAGCCGCTCGCATCCGGCCGGTGAGAGGACCTCGGCCAGCGAGGGGTCGAAGGCGTCGCGGCAGTCGGCGTCGGGGGCGACCGCCACCCGGGTCCAGCGCCGGTCGGCACGTCCCGGTCCGGCGCCCCGGCCGCGCAGGGAGCGGGGGAAGATCGTGTCGACGGGTATCTCGCGCCACAGCGAGCGCGTCTCGGCGTAGTCGGCCGCGGGGCGCTCGCCGGAGTCGCCGGTGAGCCAGACCCCGGCGGCGGCTCCGCCCAGCAGCCCGAGGCCCAGGACGAGGCAGACGACCGCGGCGGCGGTGCGGACCGGCCCGCGCACGCGCCGCCCCGGCTCCGGGGCGGCGGCCGGCGCGTCCGGGTACACCAGGGGTACGTCGAACCGCGGTGGCGGCGGCCCCGTCGCTATCGGGGGCGCGGCGGCCGCGACCCGGGGGGCTCCCGGCGGCACGGCGGGCCGCGGCGGGACGACGGGTGGGAGCGGAGCCCGGACCGGGTCGGCCTCAGTGCTCACCGGCACCCCCTCGTGTTCTGTGCCACCCCGTCGAGTCCCTTTCGGGGCAGGCCGGTCGGTATCGGGACATCACACCGCCGACCAGTGGTCGGCGGTGGTGTGCGCGTCACTCTACGTGGATCCGGCACGGTGGCGGCAACCCGCGTCCCGGTCTCCACGGGGGGGTCCTGCATCCCGTGCGCGGGGCCGAGCCGCCGCCACCGGGTCTGTCCTGGGCCCGGTGGACTCTGGCAAGCTGCCGGGGTGTTCGACGCGACCGCTGACCCAGCAGCCGACCGGGCCCGCTACGACCGGGCCACCGCCCATCTCGACGCGCCGCTCGCCGTCGTCGATCTGACGGCGTTCGACGCCAACGCCGCCGACCTGGTGCGCCGCGCCGGCGGCAAGCCCGTGCGCGTGGCCAGCAAGTCCGTGCGCTGCCGCGCCCTGCTGGAGCGCGCGCTGGCGAGGGACGGGGTCGCCGGCGTCATGAGCTTCACGCTCGCCGAATCCCTGTGGCTGGCCCGCTGCGGCTTCGACGACGTCCTGCTCGCCTATCCGTCGGCGGACCGGGCCGGTTACGCCGAGCTGGCCTCGGACCCGAAGCTGGCCGCGGCCGTGACGGTGATGGTCGACGACCCCGCGCAGCTCGCCCTGATCGACGCCGCCCGCGGCGGCGGACGCGAGGAGATACGGGTCTGTCTGGAGCTGGACGCCTCGCTGTGGCTGCTGGGGGGCCGGGTGCGGATCGGCGCGCGGCGCTCGCCGCTGCACTCCCCCGCCCAACTGGCCGATCTGGCCCGGTCGGTGGCGCGCCGGCCCGGTTTCCGGCTGGTGGGCCTGATGGCGTACGAGGGGCACATCGCGGGCGTGGGCGACGCTCCGCCCGGGCGCCCGCTGCGCGCGCGGGCGGTAAGGCTGATGCAGTCGGCCGCGCGGCGCGAGCTGGTCCAGCGGCGCGCGGCGGCGGTACGCGCGGTGCGGGCGGTGGCGCCGGACCTGGAGTTCGTCAACGGCGGCGGGACCGGGAGCGTGCAGCACACCGCCGCCGAGGAGGCGGTCACCGAGATCGCCGCGGGTTCGGGGCTGCTGATGCCCCGCCTGTTCGACAACTACACCTCGTTCTCCGGCCGCCCCGCGGCGCTGTTCGCACAGCCGGTGGTGCGGCGGCCCGGGGTGGGTGTGGTGACGGTGCTCGGCGGCGGCTATCCGGCCTCCGGCGCGGCGGGCCGGGACCGGCTGCCGGTGCCGTATCTGCCGTCCGGGCTGCGCTACGACCCGGCGGAGGGGCCGGGCGAGGTGCAGACGCCGCTACTCGGGCCGCCCGCCGACGACCTGCTGATCGGCGACAAGGTGTGGTTCCGGCACGCCAAGGCCGGGGAGTTGTGCGAGCGTTTCGCGGCACTGCACCTGGTCGAGGGCGGCCGGGTGGCGGCGACGGTGCCGACCTACCGCGGCGAGGGCCGCACCTTCCTGTGAGCCTCCGCCGACTCCACCGGCCTCCGCCCCCCGTCGTGCCCGGAGCGGGAGGGGGCGGGGTCTCAGACCTCCATACCGGGGCCGCCGACGGCGCGGACGCCCGCCACGATCCGGTCCATCTCGCCGGGGTCCGGGGCGTCGGCGTGGATGTCGAAGCCCAGACGCATCACCAGCATCCGGCCGCTGCCGTCGGGCGCGGGGAAGGCGACGGACTCCACGTACGCGTCGGGCTCCAACTCGTTGGCGATCCGCCAGCGCACCCGGTGGCCCTTCCGCCCCGCGACGGTGACCTCGCCGGAGGCGACCACCTCGTGCTCCTCGATCCCGCCGTAGCCCCTGGTGTCGTAGGACTCCTCGGCGTTGCGGGCGATGTCCGCCTCGGCCGTCGCCCGCGGGCCGGCCCCCGCGGAGTCGTCGGCGGCCCGCAGGGAGACCCCGGCGCGGACGCAGGTGAGGGAGGCGTCCCCGGGGCAGGGGTAGGAACCGGAGGACAGCCAGATCCCGCTGTCGGTCTCCGACTCGTTCCAGCCCTCGGGGACGGGGACGCCGACGCCGTGGACGCGGTCGATCGCGGTGCCGGGCGTTCGGTCGTCCTCCCCGCCCCCCGGGTCCTTGTCCGGCTCGTCCTCCTGCGTTCCGCCGGGGGTCTCGTCCGCGCCGGCAGTGGCGCCGGGCCGGGCCCGGCGGTCGTCGGAGCCGCCGGAGCCGCCGAGCAGGAGCAGCCCTCCCGCCAGGAGCGCGCTCACCACGACCGCGGTGGCTATGACGGCGGCCACCAGCGGCCCGCGCGACGGCCCCGCCTTTGGATCCGGTGGGGGGGCGACGGGCCGCCCGTACGGGGCGTGGGAGTCCCGGGCTCCGTACGTGCCGTAGGCGTCGTACGTGCCGTAGGCGTCGTACGTGCCGTAGGCGTCGTACGTGCCGTAGGCGTCGTACGTGCCGTAGGCGTCGTACGTGCCGTAGGCGGTGGTCCGGGTGTGCGCGGTCCAGGCCGAGCCGTCCCACCAGCGCTCGGGCGCCGGGCCGGGGCCCGTGTGCCCGGGGTCCGCGTACCAGCCGGGCGGTGTCGTCATGCTCACGGCGTGCACAGTAGCGGCAACCGGCGCCCGGGAGGACCGGTGCGCCCCCATCGGTCGCGACGGAGCGGGGCGCTCCGGTCAGAACGGCGCACCGGTCAGGCCGGCGGGGCGGTCGGCGGGCCGGACAGCGCGGCGGCCAGCACCGCGCCGAGCACGGTCGGCGCCTCGGTCAGGGAGGGCCCGTACCAGGTCAGATGCCGCCCGCTGACGAGGGCCGCCGGTAGCCCGGGGAAGGCCTCGGGGCCGTCGTCGGCGGTGAAGCGGTACGGCTCGTCGGGCAGCACCACGAGATCGGCCCGGCCCGGCTCGTTCAGCTCCCCGATCCCGGCGCGCGGATAGCGCTCGGCGTGACCGGCGTAGGCGTTGCGCACGCCGAGGCGGGCCAGGACGTCGCCCGCGAAGGTGTCCCTGCCCAGCACCATCCACGGCCGCCGCCAGACGGGCACCACGGCGGTGGCGTCGGCCACTGGCCGCAGCGCGCTCCAGGCGTCCTCGGCCTCGTCCAGCCAGGCGGGCCGGGGCAGCCCGCATCCGGCGGTGAGCACCCGGTCCAGTTCGGCGAACGCCTGAGGGAGCGTACGGATCTCGGTGACCAGCACCTCGGCGCCCGCGCCGCGCAGGGCGGCGAGGTCGGCGGAGCGGTTCTCCTCCTCGTTGGCGATGACCAGGTCGGGGTGGAGGGCCGCGATCCGCTCCAGGTCGGGGTTCTTGGTACCCCGCACCCGCACCACGTCCAGACCGGGCGGACGGCTGCACCAGTCGGTGGCCCCGACCAGAAGTTCCGGGCCGGTGGCGGCCACCGCCTCGGTCAGCGACGGCACCAGCGAGACGACGCGGCGGACGGTGCGCGTCACGACCCCACCGCCACCGTCGGCTCGTGCCGCACGGGGAAGGCGACGGAGCGGGTGATGAAGCACACCGCCCCGACCTCGCCGTGCAGGGCCAGGGCCCTCTCCCGCATCGGCTCCCCGGCCACGGACACCTCCGGCCGCAGCACCACCTCGGTGAACCGTCCACCGCCACCGGCCGCGTCCATGGTCATGGTGCCCACGGGCCGGTCGGTGTAGCCGGTGACCACCACGCCCGCGGCCGCGCACAGGTGCAGGTACCACAGCATGTGGCACTGGGAGAGGGAGGAGACCAGCAGTTCCTCGGGGTTCCAGCGGGCGTCGTCGCCGCGGAAGGCGGGATCGGCGGAGCCGGGCAGGGGCGGCTTGCCGGCGGCCAGGATCTCGTGGTCCCGGCTGTACGCCCGGTAACCCTCCGTCCCGGCCCCGAGGTTCCCGTCCACTGCAGGGTGAGTTCGTAGTGGTGGGTGGCTGCCATGCGGTCAGCCTAGTGCCGCGTCAACCGGGGTCTGCCCGGTGGCGAGGTGTCTCCCCCGGCCTCCGGCCGGGGCGCCCCAGGTGCCGGGGCTCCCGGGCCCGCAGGACCGGGGGGGGGGACGCGATCGCAAGGCGGCCGGAAGCCGCATGCGGTTGTTCCCACCAGGGCTCTCGGCCGACGAGGCATGGGGGCTCCCCCTGCCGGAGGCCGGAGGAGTGCGTGCCCGGGGACACCACCCGGCCGGAGGCCGGGGGAGGCGGCGAACGGGGTGGACCCCGGCTGACGGGGCGCCGGGTGCGCCGCCCCGGCGCCCCGCGGCGGGGCGGGGCTCTCCCCGCCGCGGGGCCTCGTTGTCGGAGGGGTGCGGCATGATCGGGGCGTGACCACGCGACGCCTGATGCTTCTCGATGCCGCATCCCTCTACTACCGCGCCTACTTCGGGGTCCCCGAGTCGGTCAGGGCGCCCGACGGCACCCCGGTCAACGCGGTGCGCGGACTGCTGGACTTCATCGCCCGCCTGGTGCGCGACCACCGCCCCGGCGATCTGGTCGCCTGCATGGACAACGACTGGCGGCCGCACTGGCGGGTCGAGCTGATCCCGTCCTACAAGGCGCACCGGGTGGTGGAGGAGTCCTCCGAGGGACCGGACACGGAAGAGACGCCCGACACCCTCTCCCCCCAGGTCCCGGTGATCGAGGAGGTGCTGGACGCGGTCGGCATCGCCCGGGTCGGCGCGGACGGCTACGAGGCCGACGACGTCATCGGCACCCTCGTCCGCCGGGCCGGCGGTCCGGTGGACGTCGTCACCGGCGACCGCGACCTGTTCCAGCTCGTCGACGACGCGCGCGGGGTGCGGGTGCTCTACCCCGTCAAGGGCATGGGCGACCCCGCGGTCGTCGACGAGGCGGCCCTGTGGGAGAAGTACGGCGTGGTGAGCGGGTCGGCGTACGCGGATCTGGCCCTGCTGCGCGGTGACCCGAGCGACGGGCTGCCGGGTGTGGCCGGCGTCGGCGAGAAGACCGCGGCCCGGCTGCTTCAGTCGTACGGCGATCTGGAGGGCATCCTGGCCGCCGTCGGCGATCCCGCCTCCGGGCTGACGCCGGCGCAGCGGCGGAAGCTGGAGGCGGCGCGGGAGTATCTGGCCGTGGCGCCGAAGGTGGTGCGGGTGGCCGGGGACGTGGCGCTGCCGGAGTTCGACCCGGCGCTTCCGGCCGAGCCGCTGCACGCACAGGAGCTGGAGGAACTGGCCGAGCGGTGGGGACTGGGCGGCTCGCTGCGGCGACTGCTGGACGCCCTGGCCGGCTGAGTGCCCTCACGGGGCCCGGCATCACGACCCGGCAGACCGTGGCGTACCGGCGGACGCCCCCGTAGGGTTAGGTATACCTAACCTCATGAGGAGAGCGCCGTGGCAGACCGTCCGACCCGCCGCACACCCCGCCTGAACCGGGCCCGGGTGGTGCGCGCCCGGCGCCTGTCGCCCGGCATGGTCCGCGTGGTGCTCGGCGGTCGGTCCCTGGCCGGCTTCCCGGCCGGCGCGTACACCGACCACTACGTCAAGCTGCTGTTCCCGGCGGAGGGCGTGCGCTACCCCGAACCCTTCGACCTCGCCGACATCCGCGCCCGGCTGCCGCGCGACCAGTGGCCCGTCACCCGCACCTACACCGTGCGCGCCTGGGACGCGCAGGCGTGCGAGCTGACCGTGGACTTCGTCGTCCACGGCGACGAGGGGCTGGCCGGGCCCTGGGCGGCGCGCGCCGAGCCGGGCGAGGAGGTCCTCTTCCTCGGCCCCGGCGGCGGCTACCGCCCCTCCTCCGAGGCCGACTGGCACCTGCTGGTGGCCGACGAGAGCGCGCTGCCCGCCGTCGCCGCGTCGCTGGAGGCGGTACCCGGCGGGGCTCCGGTGCACGCCTTCGTCGAGGTCGCGGGCCCGGAGGAGGAACAGGACCTCGCCCTGCCCCCGAACGCCGGACTGCGCTGGCTGCACCGCGGCTCCGGGCGGGTCGGCGCCCGTCTGGTCCAGGCGGTGCGCGCACTGGACTTCCCGCCCGGCGACGTGCAGGCGTTCGTCCACGGCGAGGCGGGCTGGGTGAGGGAGTTGCGCCGCCATCTGCGCACCGAGCGGGGTGTGCCGCGCGAGCGGCTGTCGGTCTCCGGCTACTGGCGCCTGGGCCATGACGAGGACGGCTGGCAGGCGTCGAAGCGGGAGTGGAACGTGCAGGTGGAGGCGGAACAGGAGAAGGCACCCGCCTCCTCCGCCTCTCCCTCCGCTCCGGCCGGAACGGAGGGCGGCGCGCCCGCACGCTGACCGCGCGCCGAAGCCACACCCCGGCCCCGCCCGGCGCGTACGGTCCGGTCTGAGGCCGGACCGTACGCGCCGTGGCCCGCCCGTCAGCCGACGGAGGTGTACGCCACCACGCCGCGCACCACCTTCTCGGACGCCCTGCGGGCGTTGCGCGCCACCGTGCCGCCCTCGGGCGCCGCCGCGGCGATCTGGCCGAGCACGTCGACCAGTTGCTTGCACCAGCGCACGAAGTCGCCGGCCGGCATCTCGGCCTCCCGCAGCACCGAGTCCAGGCTGTCGCCCTCCGCCCAGCGGTAGGCGGCCCAGGCGAAGCCGAGGTCGGGCTCGCGCTGGCCCACGCCCTCGGACTGGTTGATCCGGTGCTCCTCCTCCAGGGCGTCCAGCCGGCCCCAGATGCGGACCATCTCGCCCAGCGCGTCCTTGGCCTTCCCTCCGGGCAGCACCGGCTGGAGGGCGTCGTCGGCCGAGCGCGCCTCGTACACCAGGGCCGAGGCGCAGGCGGCCAGTTCGGTCGGGGACAGCCCCTCCCAGACGCCCTCGCGCAGGCACTCGCTCGCCAGCAGGTCCAACTCGCCGTAGAGCCGGGCCAGCCGCCTGCCGTCGTCGGTCACCTCGTCGCCGCGCAGATAGCCCAGATCTGACAGGAGCGCGTAGACGCGGTCGAAGGTGCGGGCGATGGTGTTGGTGCGGCCCTCGATGCGGCGCTCCAGCTGCCGGGTGTCGCGCTTGAGGCGGTGGTAGCGCTCGGCCCAGCGGGCGTGCGCCTCGCGCTCGTCGCAGCCATGGCAGGGGTGGGCGCGGATCGCCTTGCGCAGCCGTGCGATCTCGGCGTCGTCGGCGGCCTCCGAGCGCTGCCCGCGGCGGGTGCGCCCCGGCTCGTGGTGGCCGGCCCTGGTGCGCAGCGCGGAGGCCAGATCTCTGCGGGACTGCGGGCTGCGCGGGTTGAACGACTTGGGGATCCGCATCCGCTCCAGCGGCTCCACGGGGACGGGGAAGTCCATCGAGGCCAGCCGCTTGACCTGGCGGGCGGCGGTCAGCACCAGCGGGCGCGGGCCGTCGTGGTCCCAGCCGCGGTGGCCGTGGCTGCGCCCGGCCGGAACACCCGGGTCCAGCACGAGCGCCAGACCGGCGAACTTTCCGGTGGGCACGTGGATCACATCACCCGGCCGCAGCTTCTCCAAGGAGTCGGCCGCCGCCGCGCGCCGCTGGAGGGCGCCCTGCCGGGCCAGTTCGGTCTCACGGTCCTTCAGCTCGCGCCGCAGCCGCGCGTACTCCTCGAAGTCCCCCAGGTGGCAGGTCATCGCCTCGCGGTAGCCCTCCAGGCCCTCCTCGTTGCGCTGCACCCTCCGGGAGATGCCGACGACCGCGCGGTCGGCCTGGAACTGCGCGAAGGAGGTCTCCAGCAGTTCGCGCGAGCGGTGCCGCCCGAACTGCGAGACCAGGTTGACCGCCATGTTGTACGACGGGCGGAAGGAGGAGCGCAGCGGGTAGGTGCGGGTGCCGGCGAGCCCCGCCAGCGCGCCCGGGTCCATGCCGCGCTGCCACAGCACCACCGCGTGGCCCTCGATGTCGATGCCGCGCCGTCCGGCGCGGCCGGTGAGCTGGGTGTACTCGCCGGGGGTGATGTCGACGTGCTGCTCGCCGTTCCACTTGACCAGCTTCTCCAGCACCACCGACCGGGCGGGCATGTTGATGCCCAGGGCGAGGGTCTCGGTGGCGAAGACGGCCTTGACCAGGCCGCGGACGAACAGCTCCTCCACGACCTCCTTGAAGGTCGGCAGCATGCCCGCGTGGTGCGCGGCGATGCCCCGCTCCAGCCCCTCCAGCCACTCGAAGTAGCCCAGGACGTGCAGGTCCTCGTCGGGGATGGAGGCGGTGCGCTCCTCCACCAGCTCGCGCACCCGCGCCCGTTCCCCGGCGTCGTTCAGCCGCAGCCCTGCGTACAGGCACTGCTGTACGGCCGCCTCGCAGCCGGCGCGGCTGAAGATGAAGGTGATCGCCGGGAGCAACCCCTGGGAGTCGAGCCGGTCGATCACCTCGGGGCGGCCGGGCGTCCAGATCCGGCTGCGCTGGCGCCGCTCGCGCTCCCGGTCGGCCTCGCGCACCGGTTTGCCGCGGCGCCTCTCGCGGGCGGAGGGCAGGCGGCTGTTCTCCAGCTGGGCCATGCGGAGCAGGTCCGGGTTGACCTCGCGGCGGCCGTTCTTCTCCTCGAACAGGTCGTACATCCGCCGCCCGGCCAGCACGTGCTGCCACAGCGGCACGGGCCGGTGCTCGGAGACGATCACCTCGGTGTCGCCGCGGACGGTGTCCAGCCAGTCGCCGAACTCCTCGGCGTTGGAGACGGTGGCCGACAGCGACACCAGCGTCACCGAGTCGGGGAGGTGGATGATGACCTCCTCCCAGACCGCGCCGCGGAACCGGTCGGAGAGGTAGTGCACCTCGTCCATCACCACGTAGCCCAGGCCCGCCAGCGCCTGCGAGCCGGCGTAGAGCATGTTCCGCAGGACCTCGGTGGTCATCACGACCACCGGCGCGCCGGAGTTGATGCTGTTGTCGCCCGTCAGCAGGCCGACGTTCCGCGCGCCGTGGCGTTTGACCAGGTCGTTGTACTTCTGGTTGGACAGCGCCTTGATGGGCGTGGTGTAGAAGCACTTGCGGCCCCGGGTGAGGGCCAGGTGGACGGCGAACTCGCCCACGATCGTCTTGCCGGATCCGGTGGGCGCGGCGACCAGCACGCCCTTGCCGGCCTCCAGTGCCCTGCACGCCTCGATCTGGAACGGATCCAGCTCGAAGTCGTACATCTCGCGGAAGGGGGCCAGAGCGGTGGCCTGCTCGGCGGCGCGGACCCGGGCGGCGGCGTAGCGCTCTGCTGGGGACATGTCCTCGGTCATCGTACTTACGAGCCTACCGGCCGCCACCGACACAGCACCCGGTCTTTACGGCCCGGCGGGCTCCGGGGCGAGTACCCGGACCGCCGCCGGGACCGCCTCGACCGTGAGCGGCAGTGGTCCCAGCGGCTCGCCGTCGGCGTAGCCGGTCACCTTCTCCCCGGGCGTGGCGGCCTCCAGGGTCACCTTCGCCGCCCGGTGCACGGTGACCGCGGGGTGGGCGAGGTGGGTGCCCCGGTAGACGCGCGGGAAGACCCTCAGCAGGGTGGCGCGGCCGCACTCCCCCACCACCGTGACGTCCAGCAGGCCGTCGTCGAGGCGGGCGTCCGCGCAGATCCGCATGCCGCCGCCGTAGGAGGGGCCGTTGCCGACCGCGACCAGTGTCGCGTCGATCTCCAGCGGCGGGCCGTCGTCGAGTGTGAGGCGGTACGGGATGGTCCGCAGCCCGGCCAGTTCGGCGAGTATCGCCGCGTCGTAGCGCAGGCGCCCGGCGGGCCACCGCATGCGGTTGGCCCGGTCGTTGACGCGGGAGTCGAAGCCGGAGGCCAGCACGCTGCCGTACCGGCGCCCGCCGACCCGGCCGAGGTCGATGCTCCGGCTCCGGCCCTCCTTGAGGGCCCGCGCGATCACCCGTCCCGCCCCGGCCGGGTCGCGCACGGGCAGGCCCAGGGAACGGGCGATGTCGTTGCCGGTTCCGACGGCCACCACGCCCAGGGGAGTGTCGGTGCCGACCACCGCCTGGAGGGCGAGGGAGGCCATCCCGTCCCCGCCGACGGCGATCAGCGCGCCGGTGCCGCCGCGTACGGCCCGGCGTGCCCGGATGAGCGCGTCGTCGGCGTCCGCGCCGACGACCGTGCGCACCGAGAAGCCCGCCGCGCGCAGGGCGCGTGCGGCGGGCTGGGCGGCTCCCGCACCGCGGCCACCGCCCGCGGTGGGGTTGACGAACAGGGTGATCTCACCGGTCACGCGCGGACCATACCGGCTCAGGTGGCGTCGTCGTAACCGTTGCGCCTGGTCGGACCGCCCTCGGAGGTGCCCTCGGGCAGTGCGGAGGGGCCGTCGACGGGTTCGATCGCGCCGACCTTCTCCGGGGTGTGGTCGAGCGGGGACGCCTCGTCGTCGCTCAGTCCGGCGTAGGGGTCCTTGCGACTGCGGCGGCGGTCGTTGAACAGGGAGACCCCGACGGCGATGAAGTACAGCAGCACGATCGGCGCGGCCAGGGCGCCCATGGTCAGCGGGTCGCCGCTGGGGGTGGCGACAGCCGCGAAGAGGGTGATGGAGACGACCATGACCCGCCACCAGCCCAGCAGCCTGCGGCCGGTGAGGACGCCGCCGAAGTTCAGCATCACCAGCACCAGGGGCAGCTCGAAGGCCAGCCCGAAGACGATCACCATCCGCGTGATGATGTCGAGGAGCTCGTCCAGGGGCACGAGGTTTCCGGTGCCCTCGGGGGTGAACTCGATCAGGGTGGCGGCCATCGTCGGCAGGACGATGTACGCGAGGTAGGCGCCGCCGAGGAAGAGCGGCACGCCGGCCGCGACGAAGGAGCGTGCGTACTTCTTCTCGTGGCTGTGCAGGCCGGGGGCGAGGAAGGCCCACAGCTGGTAGAGCCAGACCGGGCAGGCCAGCACCATGCCGGTGGTGAGTCCAACCTTCAGCATGAGGGTGAAGGGCGCGATCACACCGCTGATGGTGATCTCGGCGCAGGCCTCGCCCTTCTCCGCGGCCCGGCCGAAGCCCGCGGTGCAGCCGACGGCGTCGCGGAGGGGCTCGGTGAGGAAGTCGGCGATCTGCTTGTAGTACACCAGCCCGATGACGGTGACGGCCAGGATGGCCAGCACCGACTTCATCAGGCGGTTGCGCAGCTCCCGCAGGTGCTCCGCGAGCGGCATGCGCCCCTCGGGATCCCTCTGCGGCTTCCCCTGTCTGCGGGCGGACTTGAGCAACCCACGTCCTCGGTGTCAGTGGCGGTGTGCCGGGTGTCTGGGCTCTAGCGGCACCGGGCCCGTCTCCGGGCCTGGGACCGGGTCAGTTCTTGGTGGTCTGCTGGCCGGGCTCGTTAACCGGGCGGGAGCTGGTGACGTCGCCGGGCGCGGCCTGGATCGTCCTGGGCGCGGCCTGCTGCGCCGAGGCGTCCTGCTGGGCGGAGGCGTCCTGCTGGGCGGTCTCGTTCTCCTTCTTCATGGCCTTGGCCTCGCTCTTGAGGATGCGGGCCGACTTGCCGAGGGAACGGGCCATGTCGGGGAGCTTCTTGGCGCCGAACAGCAGCAGGACGACGAGGAGGATCAGTACGATCTCCATGGGCCTGAGGTTGCCGATCATGTGCCACTACCTTCTCGCCGGGGCGGCGGTGTCCGTGCCTGCCCTACTGATTCGGACGGGCTTCCTCGTACTGGTGCGCTGGCAGCGATCGTAACCCCGGGGGGTGAACGCGGGGCAATGCCTCCGCGTCATCCCGGTGCCGGTCACGGACACCACGTCCACACCGTCTTGAAGGGTACCGCCCCGGAGTCCGGACATGGAGGGGGCGACGCCCGGCGGTGCCCCGGGGGGCATGCACCGGCATGCGGTCGGCACACCGCCGGCGCTCCGTTCAGCGTTCGATCCGCGCCCGTGCGGCCAGGGGGGTCGCGGCCCGCTCCAGGTCATCGGCGGCCCTGGCGAGATGCTCGCAGCCGTCGCCGACCGCCCGGGCGAAGCGCCGTACCTCCAGCCCAACCCGGACGGCGAGGACGCCGAGCACGGCGAATCCGCAGAAGGCGAGCGTGAGGAAGACCATGGGCCAGAGCATGGGGCGAGCGTAGTGGACGGCCGCGGCCGGAGCGGGAACGCCCCGTCCCCGGCCGGAACCCGCCGGACCGGGCCCGGCCGGCCCTCAGTCGCCGTACGCGGCCAGCGCGGCCCGCGCCGCGTCCCGGGCGCTGTCGGCCAGCTCGCCCGGGGAGACGATCCGGCCGTCGCGGCCCAGCCGCAGGGCCAGGCGGCGCAGGGAAGCCGGATCGGGCGCGCGCAGGGTGATGCGCAGCCCGCCCTCGGGCAGCTCCTCGGCGCTGTCGTGCGGGTAGTACTCGGCCACCCAGCGCCCGCCCGGACCCACCTCGATCACCACCTGCGGGTCCTCGGCGGAGGGCTGGACCAGCCCCTCGGAAAGGTCTCGCAGCTCCACCGGCGGCGGGTCGGAGGGCTCGTCCAGCAGCCTGATCTCGGCCACCCGGTCCAGCCGGAAGGTGCGGTGCGCCTCGGACAGACGGCACCAGGCCTCGACGTAGGTGTGGCCGACGGCGAACAGCCGGATCGGGTCGATCTCCCGCTCGGTCAGCGTGTCGCGCGTCGGCGAGTAGTAGCGGATCCACAGCCTGCGGCGCTCGGAGATCGCCCGGTCGACGTCCGCGAAGACCCCGCCCTCGGACTCGAAGCTGACCGACAGCCGGGAACTGGCCCCGGCGCTCTCGCCCGCCGCCGCCTCGATCTTGGCCGTGGCGCGCTGGAGGGCCTCACGGTCGCTCTCGCGCAGCCCCGGCAGGGTGGCGACGGCCCGCGCGGCCACCAGCAGCGCGGTGGCCTCGTCGGCGGCCAGCCGCAGCGGCTCGCCCGTGCTGGAGCCCACCGCGTCGGCGTTGTGCCACCAGATGCGCTCGCCGTCGGTGTCGATGTCCAGCAGGTCCCCGCCGCGGAAGCTCGTGCCGCACATCGGCAGGACGTGGAGGTCGGAGATCAGTTCGTCGGTGGTGATGCCGAAGGCGCGGGCGACGTCCTCGACGCGGGCGCCGGGCCGCTCGCGCAGATACGTCACCAGGGACAGCATCCGGCGGGTCTGGTCGATGGCGTTGGTGGCCATGTCGGTGGTGCCTCTTCCCCTGAGTTCCCTCAAGCCCTCGCCGGCCCCGTGCCGGGCCGGCCGGTCCTGTGCGGCCCCTTGCCGGGGCCGGTCATCCCTTGGCCACGGCGCGCAGCCGGTCCACCACGTCGGTCCGCAGTTCGGCGGGCTCCAGCACGACCACGTCCGGCCCGAACTCCACCAGCCAGGCGTCCAGCCCATGGCCGTAGGGGATCTCCAGCTCGTCCCAGCCGTCGCCGGCCTCGCGCGTCCGAAGGGCCCTGGCCCGCAGCGGGTAGCCGGCGCCCTGCCGCAGCCGGATGCGGGCGGTGGCGGTGGCGATCTCCCCGGCCCACCGCTCGACGGTCTCGCGGACGGTGACGTGGTCGGGCACCTCGGCGGTGTAGACCCCGGCGCGGGAGCGGACCGGCCCGGTGATACGGGAGAGCCTGAAGACCCGCTCGGCGCCCCGGTCGCGGTCGTGGCCGGCCAGATACCAGTGGCCGCGCCAGCACTCCAGCGTCCACGGCTCCACGTGCCGGGTCCCGGGGCGGGCGGCGTTGGACTTGCGGTAGGCGAAGGTGACCGGGCGCCGGTCGCGGCAGGCGAGCATCAGCGGTTCGAAGGCGGCCTCGCGCACGGGGATGCGCGGTTCCAGGGCGCTGTGGCCGCCGTACGGGTCCTCCGTGCCGGTGTCGGCCAGCGGCATCCCGGCGGCGCGCAGTTTCTGCAGGGCGCCGCTGGCGGCCCCGGCCAGCCGGGCCTGCTGCCAGACCTTGGCGGCCAGGGTGAGGGCGGCGGCCTCCTCGGCGTCCAGGGCGACGGGCGGGAGGCGGTTGCTGTCACGGCGGGCCTGGTAGGCGATCTCGCCCTCCAGGTTCTCCACCGTCTCGATCACCAGACCGAGCTCGCGCAGATCGTCCTTGTCCCGCTCGAACATCCGGTTGAAGGCGTCCTCGCCGCCTCTGCCCGGGCCCCCGCCGACCTCCAGGTACGCCTCGATCGAGGCCCGCAGCTCGCGCTTGGTCAGCGGGCGCCGCGTCCCCAGCAGGCACAGCGCCAGATTCATCAGCCGCTCGGCCTTGGCAATGGCCATCGACGCCCTCTTTCGTACTTGTCCCGATCGTCGACCGTACCGCTCCGGACGTGCCCGGTACAAAGCCCGGGCCCCCGCCGTACGGCGGGGGCCCGGGCGGGTGCTCGGACGGTCTCAGACGGAGACCAGGTCGCAGACGAAGATGAGCGTCTCGCCCGGCTTGATCCGGCCGCCGGCGCCGCGGTCGCCGTACGCCATGTGCGGCGGGATGATCAGCTGGCGGCGCCCGCCGACCTTCATGCCCTGCACGCCCTGGTCCCAGCCGGAGATGACCTGGCCGACGCCGAGCTGGAAGCTCAGCGGGGTGCCGCGGTTCCAGCTGGCGTCGAACTCCTCGCCGGTGGAGAAGGCGACGCCCACGTAGTGCACGGAGACGGTGTCGCCGGCCTTGGCGACCGGTCCGTCGCCCTCCCAGATGTCCTTGATCTCCAGGTCGGCCGGGGGCTCGCCGCCCGGGAAGTCGATCTCGGGCTTGTCGATGCTCACGAAGTTGCTCCTACGAACGTTTCCATCGGTCAACCGGAACAGTCTCGCAGACCCGGCGGGCCGCCGACGAGGAAGATCGTCAGACCTTGCCGACGATGTCCACGACGAACACCAGCGTGTTCTCGGCCAGCTCCGACTGCGGGTTGCTCGCGTAGGCGAGGTCCGGCGGGATGACCAGGAGGACGCGGTCCCCGACCTTCTTGCCGACCAGGGCGTCGTCCCAGCCCTTGACGACCTTGCCGGTGCCGATCTGGAAGGCGGTGGCGCCGCCGTGGTCCCAGGAGGAGTCGAACTTCTTCCCGTCCTCCCACTTGACCCCGGTGTACTGGGCGATCAGGCCGTCGCCGACCTCCACCTCGGGCCCGTCGCCCTCGATCAGCACCTGCTCCTTCAGCTTCCCGGGAGCCTTCTCGCCCTTGGGGACGGTGATGGTGGCGGCCTTCTGCTCGTTGGCCTTCACCTCGGGCATGCCCTCCTCGGAGGCCGCCTGCTCTCCGTCGGCCTCGGCCTTGGCGTCGGTCTTGGCGGAGGCGACCGCGTCGATCACCCAGACCATGCTGTCGGCCCCGTCGATCCCCAGCTGCGGGTTGATCGAGTCGCCCATGATCGCCTTGGCGGTGCCCTCGATCAGGACGCGGCTGCCGGCCCGCTCGCCGACCAGGGACTGGGCGACCGGCTCGGGAAGTCCCTGCGCCTCACCGAGACGGAGGACCTCCTGGCGGCGGGCGTCACCCGCGGAGGCGCCCTCCGGCTGCTGCTTCCAGGTGTTGATCAGCTCCTGGCCGTTGCTGGTCATCAGGATGTCGATGCGGACGAAGTCGCCCTCGGCCAGCTTGTCGCCCTTGCCCTCGGTGACGGTCCGCACGGCGGCCTTGTCGGGGGCCTCGGCGTCCTCGGCGACGGTGAGCTTCGGCTCCTCGCCGACCTTGCCGGAGACCTTGGTGGCGGCTTCGGAGGAGCCCTCGGATCCGTCGGAGCCGCACGCCGCGGTGAACAGCATGGCGGGCACGACCAGGGCCGCGGCGACGCGGCGGCCGGCCTTCGCCAGGGGGCGGGGGTGTGGGGGGCGTCCCCCTCGAGATTGCAGCATCTGTCCAACTCGTGGTGTAGGAGGTGTCCGGGCGTTCCGGGCGTGCCGGCCACTCTACGGGCCGCCCGGCCCACCTCCCATAACTTCCGGAAGGACCGATTTCGTTCCCGGCCCCGGACGCGGATCCGGTCCCGGGCCGGCGGTACGCGCCCGGGGCCGCGTCAGTGTGCCGCGGTCCCGGGCGCACCGCCCGACGGGCTCACATGCCGGAGATGAGCTTCTCCACTCGCTCGTCCACCGAGCGGAACGGGTCCTTGCACAGCACCGTGCGCTGGGCCTGGTCGTTCAGCTTCAGGTGCACCCAGTCCACCGTGAAGTCGCGGCGCTGCTCCTGGGCCCGGCGGATGAAGTCGCCGCGCAGCCGGGCACGGGTGGTCTGCGGCGGCACGGACTTGCCCTCGAAGATCTTCACGTCGTTGCAGATCCGGGCGGCCTGCCCCTTCCGCTCCAGCAGGTAGTACAGCCCCCGGCGGCGGTGGATGTCGTGGTACGCGAGGTCTATCTGGGCGATCCGGGGATGGGACATGGTGATGTTGTTCTTGGCCCGGTACCGCTCGATGAGCTGGTACTTCATCACCCAGTCGATCTCGGTGTTGACCTTGTCGAGCTCCTGGGTGCGGACCGCCTCCAGGGTGCGGCCCCACAGCTCCAGCACCTGGTCCACCACGCCCGTGCGGATACCCCGGCGCTCGCAGAAGTCGGCGGCCTTCTCGTAGTACTCCTGCTGCACCTCCAGTGCGGAGGCCTCGCGCCCGTTGGCCAGCCGGACCTTGCGCCTGCCGGTGATGTCGTGGCTGACCTCGCGGATCGCCCGGATCGGGTTCTCCAGGGTGAGGTCGCGCATGACCGTGCCGGCCTCGATCATGCGCAGCACCAGGTCGGTGGCGCCGACCTTGAGCAGCATGGTCGTCTCGGACATGTTGGAGTCGCCGACGATGACGTGGAGGCGGCGGTAGCGCTCGGCGTCGGCGTGCGGCTCGTCGCGGGTGTTGATGATCGGCCGGGACCGGGTGGTGGCGGAGCTGACGCCCTCCCAGATGTGCTCGGCCCGCTGGCTGACGCAGTAGACCGCGCCGCGCGGGGTCTGGAGCACCTTGCCGGCGCCGCAGATGAGCTGCCTGGTCACCAGGAACGGGATGAGGACGTCCGCCAGGCGCGAGAACTCCCCGTGCCGGGCCACGAGGTAGTTCTCGTGGCAGCCGTAGGAGTTGCCCGCCGAGTCGGTGTTGTTCTTGAACAGGTAGACGTCGCCCGCGATGCCCTCCTCGTGGAGGCGCCGCTCGGCGTCGACGAGGAGTCCTTCGAGGATGCGCTCGCCCGCCTTGTCGTGGGTGACCAGCTCGGTCACGTTGTCGCACTCCGGAGTGGCGTACTCCGGATGCGATCCCACGTCCAGGTAGAGGCGGGCGCCGTTGCGGAGGAAGACGTTGCTGCTGCGGCCCCATGACACGACACGGCGGAAGAGGTACCGCGCCACTTCGTCAGGAGACAGGCGCCGCTGTCCCCGAAACGTACACGTGACGCCGTACTCGTTCTCCAGCCCGAAGATTCGGCGGTCCATGAATGAACTTTACGCCTGATGCCCGGTTTTGAAACCGGCTCCGGCGCCCCCGTTCCGATCACTTTCCATCCGGGTGGCGGCGCCGGAGGACGGGGCGGGCGGCGGAGCGGGAGCCGGGTGCGCGACCAGGGCGGGGGCCGCCAGGACACGCCGGGTGACCAGCAGGACCAGCAGCGCGGCCAGACCGCCCGCACCGGCTACGAGGAAGCCCGCGGGTGCCCCGCCCCGTTCGATGACCGGGCCCACCACGGCCGTCCCCGCCGCGGCTCCGACCCCGAAGGACGTCACCAGCCAGGAGAACGCCTCCGTGACCGTGCCGGCCGGTGCGTGCCGGTCCACCACCACGAAGGCGCAGGCCAGCGAGGGGGCCAGGAAGAGGCCCGCGATCCCGGCCAGGAAGGTCATCGCCACGGGGCCCGGCGCCAGCGCCAGCGGCAGGTAGCCGGCCGCCAGGGCGGCCACCAGGGCGCGCAGCCGGGCCTCGGGCTCCCCCGCCCAGGTGCGGGCTCCGTAGGCCAGGCCGCCGGTCAGGGCGCCGGCGCCCAGCGCCGAGAGCAGATAGCTGGAGATCAGTTCGTCGCCGTGGCCGTCGGCGTAGGCGACCGCGGCCACGGCGATCGTCCCCAGGGCGAGGCCGACGAAGAAGAACGAGCCGAGCAGGGCGAGCAGGCCACCGGAGCGCAGGGCCCCCAGCCAGTGCGCCTCGCGCGGCTCGGAGCGCCAGCGGCGTGAGGGCGGCGAGACCACCACGGACAGGGCGCCGAGCACTCCCAGAGCGTTGATCACCAGCAGGGCCGCGGCCTCGCTCCAGAGGGCCACCAGCACCGTGACGGCCAGCGGCCCCAGGGTGAACATCACCTCCTGGGCCACCGCGTCCAGCGCGTAGGCGGCGTGCACCCGGTCGGGGTGCTTCAGGACGGACGGCCACAGGGCGCGCAGACCGCCTTCCAGGGGCGGGGTGAACAGGCCGGCGACGGCCGTCGCGGCGTAGGCGACGGGTAGCGGTTCGATGCCGGCGAGTGCGAGGGTGGCCATGCCGAGTCCGGAGAGCAGCGCGGCGGGCAGCATCACCGGCGGCTGGCCCCACAGGTCCACCGCCCGGCCCAGCAGCGGCTGGCCGACGGCGTTGGACAGCCCGTAGACGGCCGACAGCACGCCGGCCAGGGTGTAGCTGCCGCCTTCCGCGCGGGTGAACAGCACGATCGCCAGGGCGGCGGTGGCGTTCGGCAGCCGGCCGAGCAGGGTGCCGGTGAGCAGCCGCGCGGCGTGTCTGACGCGCAGCAGTTCGGCGTAGCCCGTCGCCATGGATCGGCTCCTCCTCCCCGGATCCCTCCGGCGGCCTGGGTGAGTGTTACGTATAACGCGCTCCGTTATACGTACCATGAACCAGCCCCCGGGTCCACGTCGGCCCGGGCGCCGCCCATACCGTCCGTCCACTCCGGGAGCCGGCCAGTGACCACCGACCGACCCCGGCCCACGAGCCGGGACGTGGCGCGTATCGCCGGTGTCTCCCAGGCGGCCGTCTCCCTGGTGCTGGGCGGCAAGTGGCGCGGCCGGGTCTCACCGGGCAAGGCCGAGGCGGTGCGGGAGGCCGCACGGGAGCTGGGCTACCGGCCGAACCTGGCCGCGCGCAGCCTGCGGCTGGGGCGCACCCGTACCGCGCTGCTGGTGGTCCCGGCGCTGGCCAACGAGTTCTTCGCCCGGCTCCACGCGGGCGCCGCTCGGGTGGCCGCCGAGCACGGCCTCGGGGTGGTGCTCTACCCCTCCCCGGAGGGCGTCGGGCCCGCCCGGGACCCCTTCGACTCCGCCGGCGCCGCCCTGGACGGCGTGATCGCCTCCTCGATGGCCTCCGAGGCGCCGGCCGCCCTGCGCTCAGGCGGCGAACTGCCGCTGGTGATGCTCGACAGCGATCCCGAGAACACCCAGGCGGCGGCCACCGTCAACCTCGACATCGCCGACGGCATGCGGCAGGCGGTGGGGCACCTGCTGGAGCTGGGCCATCGCCGGGTGGCCCACATCGCCGCGGCGGTGGACTCCTGGACCTTCGAGGTGCGGGCCGCGGCGCTGGCCGAGGCTCTGGACGCGGCCGGCTGCCCGCCACCGCCCACCTGGGCGGCCGGCCTGGACGTGGCCGCCGGGACGCGCGCCGCCACGCAGGCGCTGGCGGCGGTCCCCCGGCCGACCGCGCTGGTGTGCGACGACGACGTGCTCGCCGCGGGCGCGTGCAAGGCGGTGCGGCGGCTGGGGCTGCGGGTGCCGCAGGACGTCTCGGTGACCGGCTTCGACGATCTGTCGCTCGCCCGGGCGGTCGAGCCGGAGCTGACGACGGTGCGGCTGCCCGCCGAGGAGGCGGGGGCGGCCGGGATGCGGGCTCTGCTGGCCGTGCTGGACGGCCGGAAGGAAGGTGCCGTGCTGGACGGCCGGGGCCCACGGGCGGCCGGCGGTTCCGGATCCCCCGCCCGGGTGACGACCCTGCCGGTGCGGCTGACCGTGCGGGACTCCACCGCTCCGCCCCCGGACACGCCCGTGGGCCCCGGCCGGCACTGAGCACGGCCGGGGCCCACGGGCGGCCGGCGGAAGCGGGAGGGATGCGCGCAGGCTACTCCTCGGAGTCGGAGGCGGAGGCCTCCCCCGAGGAGGCCCCGCCGGACGACTCACCGGACGACTCCTCGGAGGAGTCACCGGAGGGCGCGGACGCACCCTCCTCCTCCAGCAGCCGGGAGAGCTGCCGGCCGAGCACACGCTTGAACTTGCGCTGCTGGGGCCGGGTGCGGTCCAGGACGGCGACCTCCAGCTGGTCGGCCGTGAGGGTGCGCTCGCCGCCGTTGCTGTCCCGGCTCAGGGACTCCACCGCCAGCTTGAGGGCCTCGGCCAGGGTCATCCCGTCCCGGTGGCGCTGTTCGAGGTAGCTGCCGATCTGGTCGGAGTTGCCGCCGACCGCCACCGAGCCGTGCTCGTCGACGATGGAGCCGTCGTGCGGCAGCCGGTAGATCTGGTCGTCCTCGGGGCCCTCCCCGACCTCGGCGACGATCAGCTCCACCTCGTACGGCTTCTCCGCCGCGCTGGAGAAGATGGTGCCCAGTGTCTGGGCGTAGACGTTGGCCAGGCCCCGCGCGGTGACGTCCGTGCGTGCGTAGGTGTAGCCGCGCAGGTCGGCGTAGCGGACGCCGCCGATGCGCAGGTTCTCGAACTCGTTGTACTTGCCCACCGCCGCGAAGGCGATCCGGTCGTAGATCTCGCTGACCTTGTGCAGTGCCCGAGAGGGGTTCTCGGCGACGAACACGATGCCGTCGGCGTACTGCAACACGACCACGCTGCGGCCGCGCGCGATGCCCTTGCGGGCGTACTCGGCGCGGTCCGCCATGGCCTGCTGGGGTGAGACATAGAACGGCGTCGACACCGGCTATCGGTCCCTTCCTGATCTAGAGCACAGGGGCCTGGGGCCCGTTGGGCGACTGGAGCCGGCCGTCGTGCACCGAGCGGGCGATCTCGGCGACCTCCTCCTCGGTGAGCCTGCGGAAGCCGTCCTCGGTGATCACCGTGACGACGGGGTAGATCCGGCGCACCAGGTCGGGACCGCCGGTGGCGGAGTCGTCGTCGGCGGCGTCGTAGAGGGCCTGGACGACGGCCGTGGCCGCCTGCCGCTCGCCCAGGTCGTCGCGGTGCAGCTTCTTGAGCGAACCGCGTGCGAAGACCGAGCCGGAGCCGACCGCCGCGAAGCCCTGTTCCTCGGATCGCCCACCGGTCACGTCGTAGGAGAAGATACGACCCCTGCCCCGGTCCACGTCGTACCCGGCGAACAGCGGGATCACCGCCAGGCCCTGCATGGCCATGCCGAGATTGCCGCGGATCATCGTGGACAGGCGGTTGGCCTTGCCCTCCAGGGACAGCTGGGTGCCCTCGACCTTCTCGAAGTGCTCCAGCTCCAGCTGGAAGAGCCTGACCATCTCCACGGCGAGTCCGGCGGTCCCGGCGATGCCGACGGCGCTGTACTCGTCGGCCGGGAAGACCTTCTCGATGTCGCGCTGGGCGATCATGTTGCCCATCGTCGCGCGCCGGTCGCCGGCCAGCACCACGCCGCCGGGGAAGGTGACCGCGACGATCGTCGTGCCGTGCGGCGCCTCGACGGCGCCCTTCACGGGCGGGAGCGGACGGTTTCCGGGGAGCTGCTCGGGCGCGTGCTCGGACAGGAAGTCCATGAACGAGGACGAGCCCGGCGTCAGGAAGGCAGCAGGCAGACGCCCTGTGCTACGGGTGTTGGCTTCCACACGTTTCCTTCCACCAGATCGTGAGACCGGATCTTGAGAATCCTGCACGGACCTTACCCGTGGCGGCGGATGTCATCCGTCCCGCACCCCCGCCGTCGCGGGGGTGCGGGACGGACGGGCACGCCCTACTCGCCGCCCTTCTGCACGAAGGAGCGCACGAAGTCCTCGGCGTTCTCCTCGAGTACGTCGTCGATCTCGTCCAGCACGGAGTCCACCTCGTCCGACAGCGCCTCCTGGCGCTCCTTGAGGTCCTCCGAGACCTGCGCGTCCTGCGTCTGCTCGTCGACCTCCTCGGTGGTGCGTGCCGCCTTCTGCTGACCGCCGCCGGTGTCCTTGGTCGCCATATACCTCACCCCGCTCGGTTGGACGGTACAAGATCAGACCCTACAAGCCGGGCCTGACATCGGCCCTTCTCCTGCTCGGTGGCACTTCCCACCGTGCCGCCGCCATGCCACTGCCATGCCTCTGCCACGCCGCCGTCGCCGGCGTTCGGAAGCCGTCTCCATGATTCCCGCGTCCGGAGGCTTTCAGCCGTCCCCTCTCCCCCGGTTCACTTTCCGGACAGCGCCCTGACCAGCTCCTCCGCCGTACCGCAGCGGTCGAGCAGCTCGCTGACGTGGGCGCGCGTGCCGCGCAGCGGCTCCAGGGTGGGTACCCGCTGAAGGGAGTCCCGACCCGGCAGATCGAAGATCACCGAGTCCCAGGAGGCCGCGGCCACCGCGTCGGCGTACCGCTCCAGGCACTGGCCCCGGAAGTAGGCGCGGGTGTCCTCAGGAGGCTGGGAGCGGGCCCGCTCCACCTCCGCCTCGTCCAGCAGCCGCTTCATCCGGCCGCGGGCCGCCAGGCGGTTGTACAGCCCCTTGTCGGGGCGTACGTCGGCGTACTGCAGGTCCACCAGGTGCAGCCGGGCCGCGTCCCAGTCCAGGCCGTCGCGGCGCCGGTAGCCCTCCATCAGCTCCCGCTTGGCGACCCAGTCCAGCTCGCCCGCCAGGCTCATCGGATCGCTCTCCAGACGCACCAGGACGTCCTCCCAGCGGGCCAGCACGTCCCTGGTCTGCTCGTCCGCGTCCTGCCCCCAGCGCTCCTCCACGTACTTGCGGGCCAGCTCGTAGTACTCCATCTGGAGCTGTACGGCGGTGAGCGTCCGTCCGCTGCGCAGCCTGATCGGCCGGCGCAGCGACGGGTCGTGGCTGACCTGGTGAAGGGTGCGCACGGGCTGGTCGACGGCCAGGTCGACGGCGATGAAGCCGTCCTCGATCATGGACAGCACCAGGGAGGCGGTGCCGAGCTTGAGGTAGGTGGAGATCTCCGACAGGTTGGCGTCACCGACGATCACATGCAGCCGGCGGTACTTCTCGGCGTCGGCGTGCGGCTCGTCCCGGGTGTTGATGATCGGCCGTTTGAGGGTGGTCTCCAGGCCGACCTCCACCTCGAAGTAATCGGCCCGCTGGCTGATCTGGAAGCCGTGCTCGGAGCCGTCCTGCCCGATCCCGACGCGCCCGGCCCCGGTGACGACCTGGCGGGAGACGAAGAAGGGCGTCAGATGGCGCACGATCTCCGAGAAGGGGGTCTCCCGCTTCATCAGGTAGTTCTCGTGGCAGCCGTAGGAGGCGCCCTTGTTGTCGGTGTTGTTCTTGTAGAGGTGGATCGGCTGGGCGCCGGGCACCTCGGCGGCGCGCCGGGCGGCCTCGGCCATGATCCGCTCGCCGGCTTTGTCCCACAGCACGGCGTCCCTCGGATTGGTGACCTCCGGGGCGCTGTACTCGGGGTGCGCGTGGTCCACGTACAGCCGCGCGCCGTTGGTGAGGATCACGTTGGCCAGGCCGATGTCCTCGTCCGTGAGCTGGCTGGAGTCGGCGGCCTCGCGCGCGAGGTCGAAGCCCCTGGCGTCCCGCAGCGGGTTCTCCTCCTCGAAGTCCCAGCGGGCGCGGCGCGCCCGGTGCATCGCCGCCGCGTAGGCGTTGACGACCTGGGACGAGGTGAGCATGGCATTGGCGTTCGGGTGACCGGGGACGGAGATCCCGTACTCCGTCTCGATGCCCATCACTCGCCGTACGGTCATGCGGCCCTCCTTGCCCGGCGGCGGCCCGCCTTTGGGCCACCGCTCAAGTCCCGCTGCGCATCCGGCCCGTTCGCGGCCCCTGGTCCCGCACTCCGCATGGCGGCGGTACGGACGAGCCTAGGGCGGTCGGGCCCCGGTTGGGAGATCACTGCGGACTTCCCGTGTTTCCTCGGTGGAGATCGGTCCGAAAAGATCCGGCTGCGGACGCCCGCCCCGCCTGTCGACGGTGACACGGGCATCCGCAGCCGGACGGTGTCTTCTACAGGTACTGACCGGTGTTGGCCACCGTGTCGATGGAGCGTCCGGTGTCCGCGCCCTGCTTTCCGGTGACGAGGGTGCGGATGAAGACGATCCGCTCGCCCTTCTTGCCGGAGATGCGGGCCCAGTCGTCGGGGTTGGTGGTGTTGGGCAGGTCCTCGTTCTCCTTGAACTCGTCCACGCACGCGGCGAGCAGATGGGAGACCCGCAGGCCCTTCTGGTTGTGGTCGAGGAAGGCCTTGATCGCCATCTTCTTGGCCCGGTCGACGATGTTCTGGATCATCGCGCCGGAGTTGAAGTCCTTGAAGTACAGGACCTCCTTGTCACCGTTGGCGTAGGTGACCTCCAGGAAGCGGTTCTCCTCGGACTCGGCGTACATCTGCTCGACGACCGACTGGATCATCCCGGCGACGGTGGCCTCGGGGTCCTTGTTGTGCTCCGTGAGGTCGTCCGCGTGCAGCGGGAGGTTCGGGGTCAGGTACTTCGAGAAGATGTCCTTGGCGGCCTCGGCGTCCGGACGTTCGATCTTGATCTTCACATCGAGGCGTCCCGGTCGCAGGATCGCCGGGTCGATCATGTCCTCGCGGTTGGAGGCACCGATGACGATGACGTTCTCCAGCCCCTCCACGCCGTCGATCTCCGACAGCAGCTGCGGGACGATGGTGTTCTCCACGTCCGAGCTGACGCCGGAGCCGCGGGTGCGGAACAGGGAGTCCATCTCGTCGAAGAAGACGATGACGGGCGTGCCCTCGCTCGCCTTCTCCCGGGCCCGCTGGAAGACCAGCCGGATGTGCCGCTCGGTCTCGCCGACGTACTTGTTCAGCAGCTCGGGGCCCTTGATGTTGAGGAAGTAGCTCTTCCCCTGGGGCTGCCCGGTCACCTCGGCGACCTTCTTGGCAAGGGAGTTGGCCACGGCCTTGGCGATGAGGGTCTTGCCGCAGCCGGGCGGGCCGTAGAGCAGGACGCCCTTGGGCGGGCGGAGTTCGTGCTCCTTGAACAGGTCCGGGTAGAGGTAAGGGAGCTCCACCGCGTCGCGGATCAGCTCGATCTGACCGCCCAGGCCACCGATCTTGTTGTAATCGATGTCCGGGACCTCTTCGAGGACGAGCTCCTCCACCTCGCTCTTGGGCACGACCTCGTAGACGTACCCCGAGCGCGGCTCCAGCAGCAGCGCGTCACCGGCCCGGAGCGTGGCGTTCATAAGGGGCTCGGCGAGCCTGACCACGCGCTCCTCGTCGGTGTGCCCGATCACCAGAGCGCGCTCGCCGTCCTCCAGGACCTCTTTGAGGGTGACGATGTCCCCGGCGCGTTCGAACTCCATGGCCTCGACCACATTGAGCGCCTCGTTCAGCATGACCTCCTGGCCACGCCTGAGCTCACCGAGGTCGAGACTGGGGCTGACGTTCACCCGGAGCTTGCGCCCGCCGGTGAAGATGTCGGCCGTACCGTCCTCGTTCGCCTGCAGAAAAACTCCGAAGCCGGCCGGCGGCTGGGCCAGCCGGTCGACCTCCTCCTTGAGGGCCACGATCTGGTCACGGGCCTCACGGAGGGTGCCTGCGAGCCGCTCGTTCTGTGCGGACACACCGGCCAGGTTCGTCTGCAGCTCGACGATCCGCTCCTCGAGAATCCGAGTGTGGCGCGGAGAGTCGGCGAGCTTGCGGCGCAGGACGGCGATCTCCTGCTCGAGATGGGCAACCTGGCCTGCCGGGTCGTCGGAACCCCGTTCGGGCCGGATGCCGCGGTTGATGTCGTCGTCGTGGGCTGCCACGGTCCTCACCTCCTCCAAGGGGAGCTGGACGCTTCCTGACCCTACCTGGACCCGTGGGGGTTGAAACCCCTAGATCACAAACACGGTCGGGGTGTGTCTGATCTTCACCCTTGCGCACTCCCTTACCCCGGGTGAATACCCACCCAACCTCTCCGGAAAGCGGCCGGTTGTATCGTCTGAAGCGTCAACCCCCGTCACGGGTGGCTCTATTCCGCCAAGATCACACCGACAATCCGTCACACGGTCCGGTCACGAGCGCAGGAACGGCAGGCAGCAACATGGGCTCGCACAACGAGCAGACCGCAGAACTGGAAGTCTGGATCGACCAGGAACTCTGCACCGGCGACGGGATCTGCGCGCAGTACGCGCCCGAGGTCTTCGAGCTGGACATCGACGGGCTCGCCTACGTGAAGGGCCCCGCCCCCGCGGGCGAGGAGGCGGAGCTGCGCACCGAGCCGGGCGCCACCGCCCCCGTCCCCCTCCCACTGCTCAGCGACGTGGTGGATTCGGCCAGGGAGTGCCCGGGCGAGTGCATCCACGTGCGCCGGGCGGCCGACGGCGTCGAGGTGTACGGCCCCGACGCCGGGTAGTACGGCGGCGCTGCGGCCTCCGGCCGCGCCGGGTGTCGCGTGACCGCTCAGACACTCCGCGCGGTCGGCGCCGCCTCCAGCACGAACTTCCCGCCCCGCCACTGCCATTCGACGTCCCGCGCCTGGTCGGGGCAGCAGCGGGGCACGTCCGGCGACGAGTAGCCCAGCAGTCTGGCGGACACCGTGCGGTCGCGGACGGCCAGGTCCTGCACAGCCATCCCCTCCTCCGGATCCACCAGGGTCTCGGCGATCCGGGGTCCGCCTCCCTCGCTCGCGGGGTGCGCCAGGACGTACACCCCGCTGGGCGGGGTGCCGAGCCCCGCGGCGCAGCGGACCACCGCGACGGTCTCGGCGCGGCCGTCGCCGTCGAAGTCCACGGCCGCCCTGTCGATCACCTCGGCCTCCGCGGGGCCGCACTCCAGCGGGTAGCGGGCCGTGTCCGCGTCCGGCCCGGGAGCCACCGCGGAGGTCTCCCGCGGCTGGGTGGCGTCGGCGCCGGCGGGCTCCAGCAGCGCGACCGCGCCCAGCAGTGCGCCCAGCGCCGCGGCGGTGGCGAACCAGTGCGGCGCGCGGGTCCGGGTGTGGGCGGGGGCCTCGGGGGAAGACGCGGTGGAGGACGGTGTCCGGTCCGTCCCAGAGGCCCCGGCCGGACCGGGCTGGGGCGGGACGCGGGAGGCGGTGCCGGGGAGGGGCGAGGCGGAGGGAGCGGGCGCAGAGTCTGCCGGAAGCTGCACGCGGGACGGCTCCTGTGAGGTGCGGGCGGCCGGGGGTGCCCAGCATCGTGCCATACGTCACACCGCGGTGGAACGGCCGGGTGCGCTTCGCCGCCGCCCCGTCTCCCGCCCGGCCCGCACAGGGCCGCCCCCGCATACGCCGCGGATGGCGGAAAAGAGCCGTATCAGCCGCGGCCCGAGCCGCTGCCCGGACAGCTGTAGTCCTCCCCGTAGGCGCCCTTGGCCGGGCGGCGGCGGCGCATCGGGGGCTCCACCCCGTCGGCGAGCCGGCGGGCGGTGAGCAGGAAGCCGGTGTGCCCGATCATGCGGTGGTCGGGGCGGACGGCCAGACCCTCGACGTGCCAGGTGCGCACCATGGTCTCCCAGGCGGCCGGCTCATTGAAGGTGCCGTGCTCGCGGATGGACTCCACGGTGCGGGCGAGCTGGGTGGTGGTGGCGACGTAGGCGCACAGGATGCCACCGGGGACGAGGGCCTTGGAGACGGCCTCCAGGCACTCCCAGGGGGCGAGCATGTCCAGGATGACCCGGTCGACCTCGGTGTCGGACAGGTTGTCCTGGAGGTCTCCGACGGTCAGCCGCCAGGCCGGGTGCGGGCCGCCGAAGTACCGCTCGACGTTCGCCTGCGCGATCTCGGCGAAGTCGGCGCGGCGCTCGTAGGAGTGCAGCATGCCCTGGTCGCCCACGGCCCGCAGCAGGAAGGTGCTCAGCGAGCCCGAGCCGACGCCGGCCTCGACGACGCGCGCGCCGGGGAAGATGTCGGCCATCGCGAGGATCTGCCCCGCGTCCTTGGGGTAGACGACGGCAGCGCCGCGCGGCATGGACAGGACGTAGTCGGGGAGCAGGGGACGCAGCGCGAGGTAGGCGACGTTTCCCGTGGTACGGACGACCGTGCCCTCGGGAGCACCGATCAGCTCGTCGTGGGGGAAGGCTCCCTTGTGGGTGTGGAAGCTCTTCCCCGCCTCGAGCGTGAAGGTGTAGTGGCGTCCCTTGGGGTCGGTGAGCTGGACCTGGTCCCCGACCTGGAAGGGCCCGCGACGGCGGGCGGCACCGGTCGGTTCGGACATGGGGGCAAGGGTAGTCCAGGCACGCCCTCCGGCCGTAATCGAGGCCCGCCCCTCCCCCGCGTCCCTCCCCCGGGCGGCCCCGGAGAGGCGGACGGGGCGTACGGGACGAGGTTCCCGGAAGTTCAGGAGGCCGGCTTGGCCATGGCCGCCACGAAGGCCCGCTCGACGTCGCCGGCCGACAGCACCCCGTAGATCTCGCCGTTCCCCTCCACCACCAGGTACTCGGTGGCGGGGGTGGCGCGCAGGTGCTCCAGCAGCTCCTCGCCGGCCAGCTCGGCCCACACCCGCATGCCCTCGGTGAGGTCCTGGGCCAGGGTGCTCACCGCCACCCAGGGGCGCCGGTGCTCGGGCACCCCGGCGATAGCCGCCTCGCGGACCACGGCGACCGCCTCCCCCTGGCCGTCCACGACCACCAGGGCCCTGGCCCCGGCCTCGTTGGCGCGGCGCAACCCCTCCGACAGGGGGGTGCCGGCGGAGACGGGGACGGCACGGCGGGTCAGGGCCCGGGCGTTCAGCTCGGGCAGGCGCTCGCGCAGCCTGGCCATGCGCAGGCTGTTGCCGGCGCCGGTCCAGATGATCGCGGCGAGGATCGCGGCGAGCAGGGCGTCGGTGATGGAGTCCACCCCGCCGAAGCCCTCCTCGGCGCCGTAGCCCCCCGCGTAGCTGAGCAGCGGCATCCCGATCAGGACGGCGACGGCGAGCGCACGGCCGGTCCAGGCGGCGGCGACGGTGCCGGTCATCGGCCTGCCGCTGATCTTCCACACCACCGCGCGCAGCATCCGGCCGCCGTCCAGGGGCAGACCCGGCAGCAGGTTGAAGATCGCGACGATGAGGTTGGAGACCATCAGCCCGGCCAGCAGCACCGCGGGCACGGTGCCGGGCTCGACCGCGAACAGCGCCAGGTAGAACACGCCCGACAGCACCAGGGAGAGCAGTGGGCCGACGAAGGCCAGGACGAACTCCCGGCCCGGGGTCTCGCTCTCCTTCTCGATCTCCGACACCCCGCCGAAGAACTGGAGCTGGATGCGGCGCACCGGGAGTTTGAAGCGCAGCGCGGCGACGGTGTGGGCCAGCTCGTGGACCAGCACCGAGGCGTAGAAGGCGACCGCGAAGAACAGGGACACCAGGTAGCGGGCGCCGCCCAGCTCCGGGAGCACGCGCTCCAGCTGGCCGCCGAAGACCCAGGTGATCAGCGCGGCGACGACGAACCAGCTCGGCGCCACGTACACGGGCACGCCGAAGGGGCGGCCCATGAGAATGCCGCCGCCGCTCTCCCGCGGGCGCTTCGGCCTGCCGTCCGCCGATTCGCCGGGGCCGGGCTCCGGCCGCCCGCCGTTGTCCGTGTCCGCCACGGGTTCCCCTCGTAGAAGATGCCCTCGCACCCGGTGGTCGGTCCCCGCGGCCTTGTGGTGCGGGGGAGGGTGCGAAGGGGTACGCCATCGATGGTAAGCGGCGGTGTGTCGGTGGCGGGCCGTAGGGTCGTGTCCATGGTCTCCCATCCGGCATCCGGCAAGGCGTCCTCGCCCGCCTCGCCGCCCAACTCCCTGTCACCTTCGCGGGCCGCCGACTTCATGCAGTGTCCGCTGCTGTACCGCTTCCGGGTGATCGACAGGCTGCCCGAGAAACCGACGCCCGCGGCCACCCGGGGCACGGTGGTGCACGCGGTGCTGGAGCGGCTGTTCGACTCCCCGGCCGCCGAGCGCAGCGTACGCCGGGCGCGCTCGCTGGTGGGGCGGGAGTGGGAGCGGCTGCTGGCGAAGCGGCCGGAGCTGGCGGAGCTGTTCACGGAGGACGGCCGGGCGGTCCCGGGCGAGGGCGCGGCCGACGGCACCGAGCTGGCGCGGTGGCTGGCCCAGGCGGAGGAGCTGGTCGAGCGGTGGTTCTCCCTGGAGGACCCCACCAGACTGGAGCCGGCCGAGCGTGAGCTGTTCGTGGAGGCCCGCCTGGAGTCCGGGCTGCGGCTGCGCGGCATCATCGACCGGGTGGACGTGGCGCCCACCGGTGAGGTCCGCATCGTCGACTACAAGACCGGAAAGGCGCCCCGGCCTCAGTACACGGCCGAGGCGCTGTTCCAGATGAAGTTCTACGCCCTGGTGCTGTGGCGGCTGCGCGGCACGGTTCCGCGCCGGCTGCAACTGGTCTACCTGGGCAGCACCGATGTGCTCACCTACGACCCGGACGAGAACGACCTGCGCGGTGTGGAGCGCAAGCTGCTGGCCCTGTGGGAGGCGATCCGGCAGGCGACCGAGACCGGCGACTGGCGGCCCAGGCCGGGCCCGCTGTGCGGCTGGTGCGCCCACCAGGCGCTGTGCCCGGAGTTCGGGGGCACTCCCCCGCCGTATCCGCTGATGATCCAGCCCCGGCTGCCGCTGGATCCGGACGGCGGCGGGAGCGGCGACACGGGTGACGGCACGGGCGCCGGCGGGGAGGGCGGCGAGAGGTCCTGACGGCGGCGGCCGACCGGGCCCCTCCCCGGGTCGGAGGGCACGGCCGGCTGGGCGAGAATGGGCCTGCCGAGCCCTCGTTCCCGATAGGAGTTCCCGTGGCAATCCGCGTCCTGCTGGTCGACGACCAGCCGCTGCTGCGCACTGGTTTCCGGATGATCCTGGAGGCCGAGGGCGACATCGCCGTGGTGGGCGAGGCCGGGGACGGCCTGCAGGCACTGGAGCAGGTGCGGGCCCTCCAGCCGGACGTGGTCCTGATGGACATCCGGATGCCGCGGATGGACGGCGTGGAGGCGACCCGGCAGATCACCGGCCCGGAGCGGGACGGCCCCGCCAAGGTGCTGGTACTCACCACGTTCGACCTGGACGAGTACGTGGTGGAGGCACTGCGCGCGGGCGCGTCCGGTTTCCTCCTCAAGGACGCCCCGGCCGCCGAGCTGGTGCAGGCGATCCGGGTGGTGGCGGCCGGCGAGGCGATGCTCGCCCCCAGCATCACCCGGCGTCTGCTGGACAAGTACGCCGGGAAGCTGCCCTCGGGCGAGGAGGAGGTGCCCGACGCGCTGGGCACGCTCACCGACCGCGAGGTCGAGGTGCTCAAGCTGGTGGCGCGCGGTCTGTCGAACGCCGAGATCGCCGCGGACCTCTTCGTCAGCGAGACGACGGTGAAGACCCATGTCGGCCATGTGCTGACCAAGCTGAGCCTGCGCGACCGGGTGCAGGCGGCCGTTTACGCCTATGAGAGCGGGCTGGTCCGCCCCGGCGACCGGTAGGGCGCCCACCAGGACCGGCGTCGCCGGTGCGCCGTCCGCCGCGGGGAGGCGGCGGGCGGCGCACCGGCGGCGGTGCCGGTTCCGGGTTCCGGGGAGGGAGCGGGGTCAGCCCGCGCTGCCCTTGCCGATCTCCCAGAAGCGGAAGACGGTGGAGGCGTCCAGCGTCCACTCCAGCCCGGAGATGTCCTCGTGCGCCACGGCGTACTGCTTGCCCTGCCAGACGGGCAGGATCGGCAGGTCCCGGGCGACGATGTCCTGGATCTCGCCGAAGTCCTCGACGGTGGCGGCGCGGTCGCTCGCCGCGGCCGTGCGCGGCAGCAGCTTGGAGGTGATCCGTCCGGCCTCGTAGCCGTTGCCCAGCACGTTGTCCTCGCCGAAGAAGGGCGCGGTGAAGTTGTCGGCGTCGGGGTAGTCGGGGACCCAGCCCTTGACGTACACCCCGTACTCGCCCGCCTCGATGCCCTTCTCGTACTCATCCAGCTCCACGCTCTCGACCTTGGCCTCGAACAGGCCGCTGGCGTTGAGCTGCTGGGCGATCTCCTCGAACTCCCGGACGGTGGCGGGGCCGTAGCGCACGGGGGTGGCCCACAGGGTCAGCTCCACCTTCTCCGTGATGCCCTCGGCGCGCAGGGCCGCCTTGGCCTCGGCCGGCTGCGGGCGACTGCCGTAGGCGTCGAAGAAGGCCGTGTTGTGGCCGGTGATCCCGGCGGGCACGATCGAGTACAGCGGTTCGGCGGTGCGCCGGTAGACGTCGCGGATCAGCGTGGAGCGGTCCAGCAGGTGCGCGATGGCCTTGCGCACCCCCGGCTTGC
The DNA here is from genome assembly GCF_017114865.1 of Streptomyces verrucosisporus. Classification (GTDB taxonomy): domain Bacteria; phylum Actinomycetota; class Actinomycetes; order Streptomycetales; family Streptomycetaceae; genus Streptomyces; species Streptomyces fenghuangensis. Next base: position 84,007 of record NZ_JADEYH010000007.1, read on the forward strand.
CGGTGACCGGGTGCTCCGTGTTGAAGACCAGGTGGTGGACCTCGGCACTGGTGCCCTCGACGACCTCCACACCGTTCTCGGCGCTCGCCGCCGCGTCCAGGTCGGCGATGTCGTCCATGGCCAGGCCGCGGTAGGCCAGGTCCACCTCGCCGTCGCTGAGAGCCTCCTTCAGCGCCGCCTGGTCGCCGTGGAAGAGCCTCATGGTCATACCGGAGTTCTTCACCTCGGCGGGCCCGACGTAGTCCGGGTTGACGGAGAAGACGGCCTCCTTGTCGCCGTAGGAGTCCAGCCGGTACACGCCCGAGCCGACGGCCTTGCCGTCGGTGCGCAGTTCGTCGGCCGGGTACGCGCGGTGGTCGACGATCGAGCCGGCGCCGGAGGCGATCTTCTGCGGGAAGGTGGCGTCGGGCGAGGCGAGGCGGAAGACGACCGTCCCCGCATCCGGGGTCTCGATCCTCTCGATGCCCGACAGCATCACGGCCGGGCCGTCGGGGTCGTCGATGCGCAGGGTCCGCTCGAAGGAGAACTTCACGTCCTTCGAGGTGAGCGCGTTGCCGTTGGTGAACTTCAGCCCGTCCTTGAGGACGCACCGGAAGACCTGGCTGCCGTCGTCGGTGAACTCGCAGCTCCGCGCGGCCTCCGGCTGGGGCTCCGTCCCGTTCCTGGGGAAACTGAGCAGCGATTGGAAGACGTTGTTGAAGACCAGCCAGGACCCCGGATCGTAACCGGAGGCGGGGTCGACGGCCATGACCTCGTCGGTCATGCCCATCACGATCCGCTCCCCCTGCCCGGCGCCCGTGCCCTGCTCGTCACCGCAGCCGGTGAGCAGTGCGGCGACCAGGGTCGTACCTACCGCAAGCGCCCGGAAACGGGCCCTTTTCCTCACGTTCGCATCCTCATCCGTGGTGTGCCGTTCTCCGAACCCCCGTTCGCACAGCCCCGCGCCGCCCCCGGCCCCGGGGGCGGCGCGGGAGAAGCTCAGTCCTGGACGCCTCTGCCCAGCTCCCACAACTGGAGCACGGAGGAGGAGTTGAGTGCCCACTCCACCCCGGTGACCCCGTCGCGGGCGGCGACGTACTGCTTGCCCTGCCACAGCGGCAGCACGGGCACCTCCTTGGCGACGATGTCCTGGACGCGGACGAAGTCGTCGACCGCCTCGTCGCGCCGCTCCTCGACCCGGGTGCGCGGGATGAGCTGTTCGCGGATCTCGTTGTTCTCGTACGGGGAGCCCAGGAAGTTGTCCTCGGCGAAGAAGGGCGCGACGAAGTTGTCCGGGTCCGGGAAGTCCGGGAACCAGCCCATGCCGTAGACCGCGTACTCCTGCTCGGCCGAGGCGGGCCGGTAGGTCTTCCACGGCACGCCCTTGGTCTCCGCCCGGAACAGTCCGGAGTCGTTGAGCTGCTCGGCCAGCACCTCGAACTCCTCGGCGGTGGCGGGGCCGTAGTGGTCGGTGGTGTAGGTGAGCTCCACCTCGACCGGGGTGTCGATGCCGGCGCGTTCGAGGACGGTGCGGGCCGCCTTGACGTCGGGCTCGCCGTAGACGTTGAAGAAGGAGTTGTGGTGGCCGGTCAGCCCGCTGGGGACGATGGAGTACAGGGGCTCGGCGGTCCGGGCGTACACATCGCGCACCAGCTCGCCGCGGTCGACGGTCCGGGCGATGGCCTGGCGCACGGCCTTGCGGCCGACGACCGGGTCGTCGGTGGCGAAGACGAGGTAGCGGATCTCCTGGCCGGACATCTCGACGACGTCGATGCCGTCGCCCTTGTCGCTCCCGAGCCGGTCGATCTGCTCGGGCGACAGGCTCCGGTTCATCACGTCGATGTCGCCGTCGCGCAGGGCCTTCTCCATCGCCTTGGAGTCGTCGAAGAAGCGCAGCTCGACACGGTTGTTCCGCAGCTCCAGGTCGCCCTTGTAGCCCTCGTTGCGAGCGAGGACCGCCCGGCCGCCCTCGGCGTCGAAGGATTCCAGGACGTAGGGGCCGGAGCCGGTGAGCGAGTACCCCTCGTGGAGCTTGTCGGCCGAGTAGACCTCGCTGTCCAGGATCGCCGCCGCGGGGGTGGCGAGCTTCTGGGGGAAGGTGGCGTCGGGCTTCTTGAGGTGGAAGACCACCTCGTTTCCGGAGGGCGCCTCGACCCGGTCGAGGTTGCTCAGCAGCGACGCGGGGCCGCCGGAGTCGTCGATGCCGAGCATGCGGTTGACGGAGAACACCACGTCCTCGGCCGTCAGCTCGTGCCCGTTGGAGAACGTGAGTCCCTCGCGGAGGGTGCAGCGGTACTGCGTACTGCGCTGGTCGGCGAATCCGCACTCCTGCGCGGCCTCCGGCTCCGGCTGGGTGCCCGCCCGCGGCAGACGCAGGAGGGTCTGGAAGGTGTTGCGGAAGATGTTCCACGTGCTGACGTCGTAGACCGCCGCGGGGTCGAGCGGAGCGGGCGCCTTCGCCGTGGCCTCGATCAGGTCGGTGGTACCGACGACGATCGTTCCGCCGTTTCCGCCGCCGGCGCTGTCGTTGCCGCATGCAACGATCAGCTGGGCCAGCAGGCCCGCGAGGGCGGGCAGCAGCAGCGTCTTGCGGTTCATCGGTGACGGTCTCCTCGTCCAGCCGGGTTGTCGCCGAATTCTCCGGCCGGGACACAGACATTAGTAGCCGTGGGGTCCGCCACTTCCCGGGACCACCGGCGTGGAATTATCACGCTCCGATAACTCCATCGCACGATCCGATAACCGGACGCCGGAGCGATCGGCGCGAGTGGGCATCAAACGGGACACATGGAAGCACGGAAAAGGGGCCAACCGCCCTCGGCGCCACCCCGGCCCCCGTCCCGCGCCCCGGCATCGCGTGATGAAAGTCACGCGTTCAACCGCCAGGCGAAAAGCAGGAATTCGGCCACCGCATTCGTCACTGATAATGAACGGCCCGCTGCTCACGGTTTTCGATGCATTCATCGTGCAGCGAACGGCGCACGCTCAGTACGCGGAAGCGATCAGGGAGTGCAGAAAAGGCAGATCCACTTCCTCCAGGGACGGCACGACCGTGCGCCGGCGCGCGGGTTCGATCCGCGTCACCGACGGCACCGCCACCACATGACAGCCCGCGGCCTCCGCCGAGGCCACACCGGTCGCGGTGTCCTCCACCACCACACAGCGCCCCGGGTGCGCCCCCAGCCGCGAGGCGGCCAGCAGATACGGGTCCGGGTGCGGCTTGGTCCGCTCCACCTCGTCCCCCGCCAGGGTCAGCGCGAAGTGCTCCGGCCCCAGGGAGACCAGCATCCGGTCGATGACCCGCCGGTGCGAGGCCGACACCAGGGCGGCGGGCACGTCGTGCGCGGCCAGCTCCGTCAGCAGCCGCCGGGCACCGGGCATCAGGGACACCCCGCGCTCGACCCGCTCGATGAACTTGGAGTTGAGCAGCACCGTCAGGTCTCCCAGGGAGACATCCGCCCCGGTGGCCTGAATCAGATAGGTCGCGCTCCGGGACATCGGCCCGCCGACCACCACCTCACGGTGCTCGTCGGCCAGCGTGTACCCCAGCTCGGCGAACACCTCGACCTCGGTCTCCCACCAGAATCCCTCGGTGTCCACCAGCGTGCCGTCCATGTCCAGCAGAACGGCCTGAAGACCGGCCGCGGCGGCCCCGGCCACGGTGGACGCTGCGGGCGAAGCGGCGGCGGACGCGCCCGCCGCGGCCGGTCTCCCCCCTCCGCCGGGAACCCGTACGGGCGCGGAGACGGGAGCCGGAGCGCTGCCGCCGAAGGCGGGCGGGACCTCGGCGCGGGATAGGGGACGAGTCATCCGTGTGCCTCCTACGGGGACGCGAAGGCCGGTCGCCCGCACCTGACGGATGCGGACGACCGGCCTGTACCGGACAGATCAGTCTACGTCGGCCCGCGAACTATCGCGCGTTGAAGTATTTGGCCTCGGGGTGGTGCAGAACGATGGCGTCGGTGGACTGCTCGGGATGGAGCTGGAACTCCTCGGACAGCTTCACCCCGATCCGCTCCGGCCGGAGCAGCTCGGCGATCTTGGCGCGGTCCTCCAGGTCCGGGCAGGCCCCGTAGCCCAGCGAGAAGCGGGCGCCGCGGTACTTCAGGGCGAACATGTCCTCGATCGCGTCGGGGTCGTCGCCGGCGAAGCCGAGCTCGGCACGGACCCGGGCGTGCCAGTACTCGGCCAGCGCCTCGGCCAGCTGCACCGACAGGCCGTGCAGCTCCAGGTAGTCGCGGTAGGCGTCCGCGGCGAACAGGTCGGCGGTGGCCTCCCCGATGCGGGAGCCGACGGTGACCACCTGGAAACCCACCACGTCCTTCTCGCCGGAGGAGGCGGGGCGGAAGAAGTCCGCCAGGCACAGCCTGCGCCCGCGGCGCTGGCGGGGGAAGGTGAACCGGCACCGCTCGGACCCGTCCTCGGCCAGCACCACCAGGTCGTCGCCCTCGGCGTGGCAGGGGAAGTAGCCGTAGACCACCGCGGCCTCCAGCAGGTTCTCGGTGTGCAGCCGCTCCAGCCAGCCCCGCAGCCGCGGGCGGCCCTCGCGCTCGACCAGCTCCTCGTAGGTGGGCCCGTCCCCGGTACGCGGTGCCTTCAGCCCCCACTGGCCCTTGAACAGCGCGCCCTCGTCCAGCCAGCTCGCGTACTCCTTGAGCTGGATGCCCTTGACCACCTTCGTGCCGAGGAAGGGCGGGGTGGGCACCGGGTTGTCGGTGGCCACGTCCGAGCGCACCGGGCCGGTCTCGGCCGGCTCGGCCGGCTGGGCGGCCGCCGCCCTGACCCGGCGCTGCCGCAGCTCGGGCAGCTTCGCCCCCGGCACGCCGCGCTTGACGCCGATCAGCGCGTCCATAAGCCGCAGCCCCTCGAAGGCGTCACGGGCGTAGCGGACCTCGCCCTCATAGAGGGCGTGCAGGTCCTGCTCGACGTAGGCACGGGTCAGCGCGGCCCCGCCCAGGATCACCGGATACCTCGCGGCCAGCTCGCGGGCGTTGAGCTCCTGCAGGTTCTCCTTCATGATCACTGTGGACTTCACCAGCAGCCCGGACATGCCGATCACATCCGCGCGGTGCTCCTCGGCCGCCTCCACGATCGCCGTCACCGGCTGCTTGATCCCGAGGTTGACCACGTTGTAGCCGTTGTTGGACAGGATGATGTCGACCAGGTTCTTGCCGATGTCGTGCACGTCTCCGCGCACCGTGGCCAGCACGATCGTGCCCTTGCCCTCCTCGCCCTCGGTCTTCTCCATGTGGGGCTCCAGGTAGGCGACGGCCGTCTTCATCACCTCGGCCGACTGCAACACGAACGGCAGCTGCATCTGCCCGGAACCGAACAGCTCCCCGACCACCTTCATGCCCGCCAGCAGGGTGTCGTTGACGATGTCCAGAGCCGGACGCGTCTCCAGGGCCGCGTCCAGGTCGGCCTCCAGGCCGTTCCGCTCCCCGTCGATGATCCTGCGCCGCAGCCGCTCCTCCAGCGGCAGCGCGGCCAACTCCTCGGCCCGGGAGGCCTGCACACTCCTGGTGTCCACGCCCTCGAACAGCGACAGGAACCGCTGCAGCGGGTCGTAGCCCTCCGCCCGCCGGTCGTGGATCAGATCCAGCGCCACCTGGACCTGCTCGTCGGGGATCCGCGCGATGGGCAGGATCTTGGAGGCGTGCACGATCGCCGAGTCCAGGCCGGCCTTCACGCACTCGTCCAGGAAGACGGAGTTGAGCACCATCCGGGCGGCCGGGTTCAGGCCGAAGGAGATGTTCGACAGCCCCAGCGTGGTCTGCACCCGCGGATGCCGCCGCTTGAGCTCACCGATCGCCTCGATGGTGGCCACCCCGTCGCGGCGGGACTCCTCGGTGCCGGTGCAGATGGTGAACGTCAGGCAGTCGATGAGGATGTCCTCCTCCCGGATGCCCCAGTTCCCTGTCAGGTCGGCGATCAGCCGCTCGGCCACCGCCACCTTGTGCCCGGCCGAGCGGGCCTGCCCGTCCTCGTCGATGGTCAGCGCGATCAGCGCCGCGCCGTGCTCGGCCGCCAGAGCCGTGATCTTCGCCAACCGGGAGCCGGGCCCGTCGCCGTCCTCGTAGTTCACACTGTTGATCACCGCGCGGCCGCCCAGCTTCTCCAGCCCCGCCGCGATCACCGCCGGCTCGGTGGAGTCCAGAACGATCGGCAGCGTGGAGGCCGTCGCCAACCGCCCGGCCAGCTCGGCCATGTCCGCCACACCGTCACGCCCGACGTAGTCCACGCACAGATCCAGCATGTGCGCACCCTCGCGGATCTGCTCCCGCGCGATCTCCACGCAGTCCTCCCACCGCCCTTCCAGCATGGCGGTGCGGAACTTCTTCGACCCGTTGGCGTTGGTGCGCTCCCCGATCGCCAGATACGAGGTGTCCTGCCGGAACGGCACCGCCTGGTACAGCGACGCCGCCCCCGGCTCCGGCCGCACCTCCCGCCCGGCCGGCGCCGCCCCCCGCACCCGCTCGACGACCTGCCTCAGGTGCTCCGGCGTCGTCCCGCAGCACCCGCCCACCAGCGACAGCCCGTACTCGGCCACGAACGACTCCTGCGCATCCGCCAGCTCGCCCGGCGTGAGCGGATAGCGCGCACCGTCGGCGGTCAGCTCCGGCAGCCCCGCGTTCGGCATACAGGACAGCGGAACGCGGGAGTGGCGGGCCAGATACCGCAGATGCTCGCTCATCTCCGCCGGGCCGGTGGCGCAGTTCAGCCCGATCATGTCGATGCCCAGCGGCTCCAGCGCCGTCAGGGCCGCACCGATCTCACTGCCCAGCAGCATCGTGCCGGTCGTCTCCACCGTCACCGAGCAGATCACCGGCACCGACAGCCCGGCCGCATCCAGCGCCCGGCGCGCCCCCAGCACCGCGGCCTTGGTCTGCAGCAGGTCCTGGGTCGTCTCGACCAGCAGCGCGTCCGCCCCGCCCGCCAGCAGACCCTCGGCATTGCGCTGATAGGCGTCCCGCAGCGTGCGGTACTCGACATGGCCGAGGGTGGGCAGCTTGGTGCCCGGCCCCATCGCCCCCAGCACCCACCGCTGGCGCCCCGTGTCCCGCGTGAAGGTGTCGGCCACCTCGCGCGCCACCCGGGCCCCGGCCTCGGACAGCTCGTACACCCGGTCGGCGATGTCGTACTCCGCGAGCGCCGCGTGGTTGGCGCCGAAGGTGTTGGTCTCCACACAGTCCACACCCACCGCGAGGTACGCCTCGTGCACCGAGGCCACGATGTCGGGGCGGGTGACGTTGAGGACCTCGTTGCAGCCCTCCAGCTGCTGGAAGTCCTCCAGCGACGGATCGGCCGCCTGCAGCATCGTGCCCATCGCCCCGTCGGCCACCACCACCCGCGAGGACAGCGCCTCACGCAGGGCATCGGCGCGGGGGGTCTTCGACGTACCGGCGGAGGCGGGTCCGGCGGTCGGCGTCGGGTCGAGGTCGTGCGGGGTCGGCGAAGCTGCCATGGAAGGGCTCCCAGAGATGCGACGGCTGTCGGCTTTGCGTCTTCCATCGGGAAGCGCACCGGGTCAGGGTATCCGTCGGCACCGTGAGAGCCGCAAGTGTCCCGAGGCGTGGACGCCGGACTTCGGACGGCTACCGCGGTATCGGCATGATCCGATAGCGTTCGGCATTGTCGAATGCCGTCTTCAGGCCCACCTGGAGAAGCGAACAGAGGAGAGGTGCGCGATGGCCCGGACCATCCAGTCGCTGGAGCGGGCGGCGGCGGTGCTGCGACTGCTCGCCGGGGGCGAGCGGCGCCTCGGGCTGTCCGACATCGCCTCCACCCTGGGCCTGGCCAAGGGCACCGCCCACGGCCTGCTGCGCACCCTCCAGCAGGAGGGCTTCGTCGAGCAGGATCCCGCCTCGGGCAGGTACCAGCTGGGTGCGGAGCTGCTGCGGCTGGGCAACAGCTACCTGGACGTCCACGAACTGCGGGCCCGCGCCCTGGTGTGGACCGACGACCTGGCCCGTTCCAGTGGAGAGAGCGTCTACCTGGGCGTGCTCCACCAGCAGGGTGTACTGATCGTGCACCACGTCTTCCGCCCCGACGACAGCCGGCAGGTACTGGAGGTGGGTGCGATGCAGCCACTGCACAGCACCGCGCTGGGCAAGGTGCTGGCGGCGTACGACCCGGTGGCCCACAGCGAGGCGATGGACTCCGGGCGCGAGGCGCTGACCGCGCACACGATCACCGATCCGGAGTCGTTCGAGGAGGTCCTGGAGCTGACCCGGTCCCGCGGCTGGGCCGCGGATGTCGAGGAGACCTGGGAGGGGGTCGCCTCCATCGCCGCCCCCGTGCACGACCGGCGCCGGATGCCGGTGGGCGCCGTGGCCGTCACCGGCGCGGTGGAGCGGGTGTGCTCGGACGGGGAGATACAGCCGCGGCTGGTGGCGGCCGTGCGGGACTGCGCGCGGGCGGTGTCGCGCGACCTGGGCGCGGGCCGTTTCTGACCCGTCGCGCTTCACCTCGTCCCGCTCTCGCCGGCCCGCCCGGTTCGCCCCGGTCCGTCGGCATCGGAAGTTCATTCATCTGCTTGGCATATTATTTTTCGATTCGAGTCTCCGCCCGGTTCGGAGCAGTCGCCCCTGGGCAGTGTCCGAAGGCGCCCCGTGCACACCCCCGCTCGCCCGGTCCCGTCCGGCCGCTTCAGCACGGTTTCGGCCGTGCGGCCCGTGTCCGCCGTCACGATCCGCCACCCACGCCCTTGACGAGATGTTCGACTGAGGTAAAACTGCCGTTCGGCGGTCGACAATGTCGAACAGCGAACGGAACTCGGTCCGCCTCCCCCACCTCTTCCATCTGGCTCCCTCCGGACAAGAGCAAAGGAGTCGCGGGTGTCCAGCTCCGACATATTCCTGGGCGAGGTCATCGGCACCGCCGTCCTGATCCTGCTGGGCGGCGGCGTCTGCGCCGCCGTCACGCTCAGACGATCCAAGGCCGCCGGCGCCGGCTGGGCCGCCATCACCTTCGGCTGGGGATTCGCCGTCCTCACCGCCGCCTACATCTCCCTGGGCCTCTCCGGCGCCCACCTCAACCCTGCGGTCACCGTGGGCATCGCCGTGCAGAGCGGGGAGTGGGACAAGGTGCCCGTCTACTTCGCCGGCCAGCTGCTCGGCGCCATGGCGGGCGCCGTCCTGGTGTGGGTCTCCTACTACGGCCAGTTCCTGGCGCACCTGACCGACCGCGAGGTCGTCGGCGGCCCCGGCGCCCAGACGACGGCCGCCGCCGACCGGCGGCGCTCCGACGCCCCCGGCCCGGTGCTCGGGGTCTTCTCCACCGCCCCCGAGATCCGCAACCCCGTGCAGAACACGGCCACCGAGACCATCGCCACCGCCGTGCTGGTCCTGGCCATCCTCACCCAGGGCCTCACCGAGGGGCTGGCCCTGTCCGGCACCGGCGTCCTCGTCACCGCCCTGGTCGTCGTCGGCATCGGCCTCTCACTGGGCGGCCCGACCGGGTACGCGATCAACCCCGCCCGCGACCTCGGACCGCGCATCGTGCACGCCCTGCTCCCGCTGCCCAACAAGGGCGGATCGGACTGGAGCTACGCCTGGGTCCCGGTGGCGGGCCCCCTGCTGGGCGGAGCGATCGCGGGCCTCCTCTACCGGCTCGCGTTCGCCTGACCTCCTCCCCGCCCCCACTCCCTCCGATCCCCCGGCACCATCCCGCCGCCCACCCTTGGAGCACCCCGACATGAGCGACACCCGCCGCGAGTTCATCGCCGCCATCGACCAGGGCACCACTTCCAGCCGCTGCATCGTCTTCGACCGGGACGGCCGCATCGTCTCGGTCGGCCAGAAGGAGCACGAGCAGATCTTCCCCGAGCCCGGCCGGGTCGAGCACGACGCCGCCGAGATCTGGACCAACGTCCAGGAGGTGATCACCGAGGCCCTGGACAAGGCCGGCATCACGCGCGAGGACGTACGGGCGCTGGGCATCACCAACCAGCGCGAGACGACGCTGCTGTGGGACAGGGCCACCGGCGAGCCGGTCCACAACGCCATCGTCTGGCAGGACACCCGCACCGACGCGCTCTGCCGGGAGCTGGGCCGCAACGTCGGGCAGGACCGCTTCCGCCGCGAGACCGGCCTGCCGCTCGCCTCCTACTTCGCGGGCCCGAAGATCCGCTGGCTGCTGGACAACGTCGAAGGACTGCGCGAGCGCGCCGAGGCCGGCGAGATTCTCTTCGGCACCATGGACTCCTGGGTGATCTGGAACCTCACCGGCGGCACGGAGGGAGGCGTGCACGTCACCGACGTCACCAACGCCTCCCGCACCCTGCTGATGAACCTGCGCACCATGGACTGGGATCCGCGCATCTGCGAGTCCATGGGCGTGCCCATGGCGGTGCTGCCCGAGATCCGCTCCTCCGCCGAGGTCTACGGCGAGGCCCGCGGGGCACTGGCGGGCGTTCCGGTGGCCTCCGCGCTCGGCGACCAGCAGGCCGCGCTGTTCGGCCAGACCTGCTTCTCACCGGGCGAGGCCAAGTCGACGTACGGAACCGGTACGTTCCTGCTGCTCAACACCGGTTCCGAGGCCGTCAACTCCTACAACGGCCTGCTGACCACCGTCGGGTACCGCATCGGCGACCAGGACCCGGTGTACGCGCTGGAGGGATCGATCGCGGTCACCGGTTCGTTGGTCCAGTGGATGCGCGACCAGATGGGCCTGATCAACAGCGCCGCCGAGATCGAGACGCTGGCCAGTTCGGTCGAGGACAACGGCGGCGCCTACTTCGTCCCCGCCTTCTCCGGGCTGTTCGCCCCCTACTGGCGCTCTGACGCCCGGGGCGTCATAGCGGGCCTGACCCGCTACGTCACCAAGGCGCACATCGCCCGCGCGGTGCTGGAGGCGACGGCCTGGCAGACCCGCGAGATCGTCGACGCGATGGAGAAGGACTCCCGCGTCGAGCTGACCGCCCTGAGAGTGGACGGCGGCATGACCAGCAACAACCTGCTGATGCAGTGCATCTCCGATGTCCTGGACGCCCCGGTCGTCCGGCCGATGGTCGCCGAGACCACCTGCCTGGGCGCCGCCTACGCGGCCGGCCTGGCCGTCGGCTTCTGGCCGGACACCGACGCCCTGCGCGCCAACTGGCGGCGGGCCGCGGAGTGGACGCCCCGGATGGAGGCGGGCACCCGCGAACGCGAGTACAAGAACTGGCTCAAGGCCGTGGAGCGGACCATGGGCTGGCTCGAAGAGGAGAACTGATCCACATGAACACCCTCAAAAGCGCCCCCACCCTCGGGGCGCGCCCGGCCGCCGGCCCGGACCCGGGCCGTGCCGAGAGGCGGGAGGTGCTGGAGAGCGCGGTCTTCGACCTGCTGGTCGTCGGCGGCGGCATCCTGGGCACCTCGGTCGCCTGGCACGCGGCGCAGTCGGGGCTGCGGGTGGCGATGGTGGACGCCGGCGACTTCGCCGGCGCCACCTCCTCCGCCTCCTCCAAACTGGTCCACGGCGGGCTGCGCTACCTGCGGACCGGCGCGGTGAGGCTGGTCGCCGAGAACCACCACGAGCGGCGGGTGCTGGCCAAGGACGTGGCCCCGCACCTGGTCAGCCCGCTCACCTTCCACCTGCCGGTCTACCGGGGCGGCCCGCACGGCGCGGCCAAGCTCGGCGCGGGCGTCTTCGCCTACTCCGCCCTGTCCGCCTTCGGGGACGGAGTGGGCCGGCTGATCTCCCCGGCGAAGGCCGCCGCCGACAACCCGGCGCTGCGCACCGACGGCCTCAAGGCGGTCGCGGTCTACGGCGACCACCAGATGAACGACTCCCGGGTCGCGGTGATGACCGTCCGCGCCGCCGTGGACTGCGGCTCGGTCGTCCTCAACCACGCCGAGGTCACCGGTCTGCGCTTCACCCACGGCCGGGTCACCGGCGCGGAGCTGAAGGACCGGCTGGACGGCACGGAGTTCAAGGTGGACGCCCGGCTGGTGCTCAACGCCACCGGACCGTGGGTGGACCACCTGCGGCGGATGGAGTACGCGGGCGCGGCGCCCAGCGTCCGGCTGTCCAAGGGCGCGCACCTGGTGCTGAGGCGTACGGCGCCGTGGCGGGCGGCGCTGGCCACGCCCGTCGACAGGTACCGCATCACCTTCGCCCTCCCCTGGGAGGACCATCTGCTGCTGGGCACCACCGACGAGGCATACGAGGGCGACCCGGCCGAGGTGTCGGCCACCGACGCCGACGTCCGGCAGATCCTGGACGAGGCCGCCTTCTCCGTGCGCGACGAGCAGCTCTCACCGGACCTGGTGACCTACGCCTTCGCGGGCCTGCGGGTGCTGCCCGGCGGCCCGGGCGGTGTGGAGTCGGCCAGGCGGGAGACGGTCCTCACCGAGGGCCGCGGCGGGATGCTCTCGGTCGCGGGCGGCAAGTGGACCACCTACCGGCACATCGGCCGCACCGTCCTGCGGAAGCTGGCGGCGCTGCCGGGCACCGCGCGGACCGGTTTCGCCGAGGACGCCGTGCCGGTCTCCGAGCTGGTGCGGCGGGTGCCGCTGCCGGGTGTGGCCAACCCGGACGCGGTCGCCCACCGGCTGCTGGTGGACCGCGAGCCGGGCACCCGGCTCGACCCGCTGACCGCCAGGCACCTGGCGACCCACTACGGAGCGCTGGCGTTCGACATCGCACGCCTGGTGCACGAGGACCCGGCGCTGGGCGAGCGCGTCCACCCGGACGCCCCGGAGATCTGGGCGCAGGTCGTCTACGCCCGCGACCGCGAGTGGGCCGCGACGGCGGACGACGTGCTGCGCCGCCGCACCACGCTGACCGTCCGCGGTCTGGACACCGGGGAGGTCCGCGACGGGGTCGCGAAGGTGCTGGAGGGGCGCCGGCCCTGACCTCCCGCGCCCCGGTGCTCCGCGGGCCCGTACGGCGCGGCTCGCCGCCCGCCGTACGGGCCCGCGCGCCGTGGGCGGTTGCGGCGTTATCCGGACGGATCACCGCCGCAACCGCCCGGGAAGGAGTGCCATGGCTGCGGCGCGGGCACGGTCACGCCGTAGGCTGGGCCCGCACGGTAATGGAACGTCAGCCGGTACGGAGCGAGTGCTCCGGTCGGCCGGAAGGAGGCACTGGGTGATCGAGCTCGAGGGAGTTCCCGAGCTGGTCGACCCGGTCATGGTGGCCGCGTTCGAAGGCTGGAACGACGCCGGTGACGCCGCCTCCGCCGCGGTCGCGCATCTGGAGCGGGAGTGGAAGGGCGAGGTGTTCGCGGCGCTGGACGCCGAGGACTACTACGACTTCCAGGTCAACCGCCCCCAGGTGTGGCTGGAGGGCGGTGTGCGCAGGATCACCTGGCCGACGACCCGCCTGTCGGTGGTACGGGTCGGCGACTCCGACGGCCGGGGCCGCGCCCGTGATCTGGTGCTGGTGCGCGGTATCGAGCCGAGCATGCGCTGGAGGTCCTTCTGCAACGAGATCCTGGGATTCGCCCACGAGCTGGGCGTGGAGATGGTCGTCGTGCTCGGCGCGCTGCTCGGTGACACCCCGCACACCCGGCCGGTCCCGGTCACGGGCGTCACCTCCGACCCGGACCTGGCCCGCACGATGGATCTGGAGGAGTCCCGGTACGAGGGCCCCACCGGCATCGTCGGCATCCTCCAGGAGGCGTGCGGTCACGCGGGCGTGCCGGCGGTGAGCCTGTGGGCCGCGGTGCCGCACTACGTCTCGCAGCCGCCCAACCCGAAGGCGACCCTCGCCCTGCTCAACCGGCTGGAGGACCTGCTGAACGTGCGGATCCCGATGGGCGAGCTGCCGGAGGACGCCCGGGCCTGGCAGCTGGGCGTGGACCAGCTCGCCGCCGAGGACAGTGAGGTGGCCGAGTACGTGCAGTCGCTGGAGGAGGCCCGGGACACCGCGGAGCTGCCGGAGGCGTCGGGCGAGGCGATCGCCAAGGAGTTCGAGCGCTATCTGCGGCGGCGGGACGGCCAGCCCGGCGGCCACGCCGGGGGCGGTACGGCCGCCGAGGGCGGCTCCTACCTGCGCGACACCTCGGCCGGGGGGCGTACACGTCCGGCGAGGCCGCCGGAGGGCGGTCCGGAGCGCGGGGCGCGGGGCTCCGAAGGCGGGGACGGCGGTGCGGAAGGCGGGGACGGCGCGGAAGGCGAGGAGGGCGGCCCTCAGGGCCCGGAGAAGGATCGCTGAGCAAACAGGGCGCAGCGGTACGGCACGAGGTGTCGGGGGCGCCCGCCGTTCGGCGGGCGCCCCCGACACCTTCCGTCGCGCGACCGGATGCTCAGAGCGCGACGCCCAGCAGGGCGTCCACGGCCCGTGACACCAGACCGGGCGCGCCGGTGTCCGTACCGCCGTCCGCGTTCTGGCGCTCGACCCAGCGGTCGACCGCGGCCAGCGCGGCGGGGGCGTCGAGGTCGTCGGCGAGGGCGGCGCGGATCTTTTCCACCAGCGCGTCGGCCGACGGGCCGTCGGGCCGGGAGACGGCCGCCCGCCAGCGCCCGAGCCGGGCCACCGCCTCGTCGAGGACGGCGTCCGTCCACTCCCAGTCGGCGCGGTAGTGGTGGGCCAGCAGGGCCAGGCGGACGGCGGCCGGGTCGGTCCCGTCGCGGCGCAGCGCGCTGACGAAGACCAGGTTCCCCTTGGACTTGGACATCTTCTCGCCGTGGAGGGCGACCATCCCGGCGTGGACGTAGGCGCGGGCGAAGGGGTACCGACCGGTGAGCGCCTGCGCGTGCGAGGCTCCCATCTCGTGGTGGGGGAAGGCCAGGTCGGAGCCGCCGCCCTGGACGTCGAAGCCCATACCCAGGTGGTCCAGCGCGATGGCGACGCACTCGACGTGCCAGCCGGGACGGCCGGGGCCGAGCGAGCCGCCGTCCCAGGAGGGTTCACCCTCGCGGGCGGCCGTCCACAGCAGCGGGTCGAGCGGGTTCTTCTTGCCCGGGCGGTCCGGGTCACCGCCGCGCTCGGCCGACAGGTGCCGCATCGTCTCGGCGTCCAGACCGGACACCCCGCCGAAGTGGGGGTCGGAGGCGACGGAGAAGTAGACGTCGCCGTCGAGGTCGTAGGCGGCGCCGGTCTCCCGCAGCCGCTCGATGACGGGGACGATCCGGGGTATGTACTCCACGGCCCCGATGTAGTGCCTGGGCGGGAGCATCCGCAGGGCGGTCATGTCCTCGCGGAAGAGGGCCGTCTCGCGCTCGGCCAGCGCCGTCCAGTCCTCACCGGTGGCGGTGGCCCGCTCCAGCAGCGGGTCGTCGACGTCGGTGACGTTCTGCACGTAGTGGACCTGCCGCTTGGTGTCGAGCCACACGCGCTGCACGAGGTCGAACGCGTTGTAGGTCGCCGCGTGCCCGATGTGGGTCGCGTCGTACGGCGTGATGCCGCAGACGTAGAGGCGGGCGACGGGACCGGGGGCGAGGGTCACCCGTCCGCCGGTCGCGGTGTCGTGGAGGCTGAGGTCTCGGCCCTGACCTGGCAGGGCGGGCACCTCGGAAGCGGGCCAGGCATGCATGGTCATGAGCGTAACCGGCACGCGATGCCGTCCACGAACGGGATGCGCGCAATGGCCTGAACCGGGTGCCGCGGCCGGTGTGGCCCGCTTGACGAGGCGTCGCCGGCCGGATCCATCCGCACGGGCGGCCGGGCGGAAAGGCGACCGGGCGGCGGGACCGGGCGGGTCAGACGGGCGGCCATGGGATCGCGGGCCAGTCGCCGCCGGGCAGCGGGTGGCGGCCGGCGGCGATCAGGGCGCCGGTCCGCTTGCGCAGGGCGTCCAGCTCGGCGGAGGTGATCAGCTCGGCCAGCCGGGTGGCGAGCGGCCCGCCGTCGGCCAGGGCGGCGGACAGGCCGCGCAGCGCTTGAAGCGCCTCCTTCGACAGCGGCTCGCCCGCCCAGCCCCACAGCAGGGTGCGCAGCTTGTCGTCGGTGTGGAAGGTCACACCGTGGTCGATGCCGTACAGCTCTCCGTCCGGGCCGGTCAGCAGATGCCCGCCCTTGCGGTCGGCGTTGTTGATCACCGCGTCGAGGACGGCCAGCCGGCGCAGGCGGGGATCGTCGGCGTGCACCAGCAGCGCGGTGCGGTCCCCGTCCACGCCGACCGGGACGACGGGCTTCCAGCCCGGTCCCGGCTCTCCCTCCTCCACGAGCGCGAGCAGTTCGGCGGCGGCGGGCCCGCCGCCTCCCGGCTCCTCCCGCCCGTCCCGCTCCCGCGCCCCGTCCGGCCGGGGTCCGATCCACAGCTGGCACATGCCCTCGCCGTACGGGCCGTCGCGCAGCACGGTCGGCGGCACCAGATGCCAGCCCAGGGCCTCGCAGACCTCGTAGGCGGCCACCTCGCGCCGGGCGAGGCAGCCGTCGGGGAAGTCCCACAGCGGGCGCTCCCCGCGCACCGGCTTGTAGACGCAGGGCACCTCCCGCCCGCCGTCCCCGTCTTCCGCGTCCGCCTCGGCGACCGTGCAGTACAGCACCGTGTTGGAGGCGCCACCGAGGCGTCCGCGCACCGTCAGCTCACCGCGGGCGAGCAGTTCGGCCGGCGGTGCGCCGCCGGGGTCCGCCTCCGGCCTCACAGGCCGCGGCGGTATCCGTTCTGGCGCGGGCATACGTGTCCCTCCGGGTCGAGCGGCAGACTGCACAGCGGGCAGGGCGGACGGCCGGCCTTGACGACCTCCATGGCGCGTTTGGCGAAGGCCCGGGCCATGGTGCCGCTGATCCTCACACGCAGCACCGGCGGGCCGTTCTCGTCGTCCCTCAGCAGCCTCTCCTCGGCCTCGGCCAGGTCCTCGTCGGAGTCGGCCTCGATCTCGACGAGCGCCTGCGCCTCCACGATCACGCACTCGTCCTCGCCGTCCCAGGCCAGCGCCATGGTGCCGACCCGGAACTCCTCCTCCACCGGAGTCCGCAGAGGGGCGTTGTCGGCCGTCTCGGCGGGCGCGACGGCCGGGACCGGGGCGCTGCCGCCGGTACGCCGCACGACCTCGTCCAGGAGTTCGTCTATGCGCTCGGCCAGCGCCTCGACCTGCGCCTTCTCCAGGGAGACGCTGGTGGTGCGGCCGGCCGCGGACGCCTGGAGGAAGAACGTCCGGCGGCCAGGCAGCCCGACCGTGCCGGCCACGAAGCGTTCCGGGGGGTCGTAGAGGAACACCTGACGGGACACGTTCCTGCTCCATCGGTCGACTGCTGGGACACTGGCACCCTACTGCGCCCGGCGATCACCGTGCCGACCACCGCACCCGCCACCGTGTCAGGCGCCGCCCCCGACGACCGCGCCGCCGTCGCCGCCCGCCTGCGGCGTGCCGTGCGCGGCGTCCGCCTCGCGCGGGGCGAGCGAGGCGAGGTCGCCGGTGTCGCCCAGCCGCAGCAGGAAGGGGCGCAGCGGGGTGTAGCGGACGGCGGTGACCGAGCAGGGCTCGACGTGGAGGCGCTGGAAGAGGTCCAGGTGCATGCCGAGGGCGTCGGCGACCAGCGACTTGATGATGTCGCCGTGCGAGCACACCAGATAGGTGGCGTCCGGCCCGTGCTCCCGCTCGATCCGCTCGTTCCACTCCCGTACGGCCTCCACCGCCCGGGCCTGCATACCGCGCATCGTCTCGCCGCCGGGGAAGGCCGCGGCCGAGGGGTGCTGCTGGACGGTGGCCATCAGCGGCTCCTCGTTCAGCTCGGCGAGCTTGCGGCCGGTCCAGTCGCCGTAGTCGCACTCGCCGACGCGCTCCTCGGTGTGCAGCGGCAGGTCCGGCCTGGCGGCGGCCAGCGGCGCCAGGGTCTGGCGGCAGCGCTCCAGCGGGCTGTGGACGGCGGCGGCCAGCGGGAGCGCCGCCAGGCGCGCGGGGAGGGCGGCGGCCTGGGCGGCGCCGAGCTCGTCCAGCTCGACGCCGGGGGTGCGTCCGGCCAGCAGTCCGGAGGTGTTGGCGGTGGACCGGCCGTGCCGGACGAGGAGCAGCGTGGGCATGGCAGCCAGCGTAGGCGAGGGCGGTGGGGCCGAGTAGGGGCGGGGCGCGGGGACCGGGCGGGCGGCCGCCGCACACGCCGCCGGGTCGGCGGGGGAGAATCGTGGGTGTGATTGTGGACTGTGCGATCTACCGGGACGGGCGCCGCACCGGGGATCCGTCCGGTCTCGCCGAGGCCCTCCGGGCGGCCCGCGCGGACCGGGACGCCTTCGTGTGGATCGGGCTGCACGAGCCCACCGAGGAGGAATTCGGCCAGGTCTCCCGGGAGTTCGGGCTGCACCCGCTGGCGGTGGAGGACGCCCTGTCGGCCCACCAGCGGCCCAAGCTGGAGGTCTACGAGGACTCGCTGTTCCTGGTGCTCAAGCCGGTGGACTACGACGAGGCGGCCGACACGGTGGCCACCGGGGAGCTGATGCTGTTCCTCGGCGACTCCTTCGTGGTGTCGGTGCGGCACGGTGCGACCAACCCGCTGGGCTCGGTGCGCGAACGGCTGGAGCGGGACCCGGGGGTGCTGCAGCACGGTCCGACGGCCGTGATGTACGCGGTGAGCGACGCGGTGGTCGACCACTACATGGAGGTGGCCTCCGAACTGCAGATCGACCTGGAGGAGCTGGAGGAGGAGGTCTTCACTCCCGGCGGGACCGCGCGCGGCACCGTGGCGAGCCGCATCTACGCCTTCAAGCGCCAGGTGCTGGAGTTCCGCCGGGCCACCGGGCCGCTGGCGGAACCGATGGAGCGGCTGGCGGGCATCGGCGTACCGTTCGTGCACGCCGACTCGCGCCCGTTCTTCCGCGACGTCAGCGACCATCTGACCCGGGCGAACGAGCAGGTGGAAGCGTTGGACCGGCTGCTGTCGGACATCCTGTCGGCCTATCTGGCGCAGGTGGGCGTCCGGCAGAACGACGACATGCGCAAGATCTCGGCGTGGGCGGCCATGGCGGCGGTGCCCACCATGATCGCCGGGGTGTACGGCATGAATTTCGACCACATGCCCGAGCTGGCCCATCCGCTGGGCTACCCGGGGGTGGTGGTGGTGATGGTCACGGTGAGCGCCGGCCTCTACCGGCTCTTCAAGCGCCGGGGCTGGTTGTAGCCGCGTCCCCGGACGGGGCGCGCGTCCCGGTCCCGGGCGCCGCGCCGGACCCGGACTCCGCACCGTTTCCGGACTCCGCATCGGACCCGGCGCCCGGATCGGGCCGCGCCGTTTCACGCCGGGGCCCGGGTTCCGGTTCGGGCAGGGCGGGCAGCGGGTCCAGGCACACGGCACGGCGCCGGGCGACCAGCCGCTCGTGGACGTACCGGGCCTGGACGCCCCCCTCCAGCACCACCGACCTGGCCATGCTCCAGCCCAGCAGGTGGCCGGTGCGGGCCAGTACGGCGAGGGCGGCATCGCGGTGGGCACGGGCCTCCGCCAGCGCGTTCTCCCTGAGCACCAGCTCGACGGCGGCGACGTGGCCGGCGCGGGCGAAGCCCAGCATCCCCTCGCGGCACCAGGCCAGGTACTCCCGTTCGGCGCGGAAGACCTCCCGGACCGCCTCGCCGGCCCCGGGGCGGACGAAGGCGTGCCCGGCAAGACGGGCGAGCCAAGCGGTGGCACGGGCCGCGGCCGCGTGCCCGTGGGCGAGGTGGGCGAGGACGTCCCGCTCGCTCAGGGGCTGCCCGCACCTCATCCGGACGTGTGCCGGGCAGCTCCCCCGCCGCTCCAGGAGTGCGGCGTGGTCCGCCTCGGGGGGCACCTCGGCCGGTTCCGGACCGCAGGCGGCGAGCAGCCCGGCCAGCAGCCGTGCGTGCCGCTCCTGAAGCTCGCCGTACCGGGCCATCGCGGGGGCGAGGTCGCGACGGCCCCGGGGGACGAGGGCGGCGATCCGGCGGTTCTCCCGGCCGTTGCGCGCCTGGGCCGCGACGGCCAGCGAGCACAGCAGCCGGAAGGACGCGTCGTCGTCGAGGACCTCCCGCACCAGGTCCCTTCTGCGCAGCATGGCCCGACACCTTCCGTGGACGTATCCGCAGAAATCCGAGTCAACCGGTGCGGGCGGGCGGCGGCAACAGCTCACCTCCGCCCCTGCGCCGAACGGAGGTGTCCGCCGTGCCGGGCGTAACCCCGGCGGCTCCGTGCCGTTGTGCCGGGAGACGGCCGTGGCGGGGAGGACCCCCGAGCCCCCACCACTGCCGTGGACACGCCCCGGCGCGGGGTGCGGCCGGACGGCTCGGTCCGGCCGCACCCCGCGTGGCGTTCACGACGGGCGCGGCGGCTTCCTAGGAGGCGGCCCCGGACCGCTCCAGGGCCTCCACTCCGACTCGCAGCGCGGCGATCCGCTCCTCCAGGGTGAAGCCGGCCGGTGTCAGCGACAGGGTGGTCACCCCGGCCTCGGCGTAGGCCCGCATCCGGTCGGCGATCCGCTCGACGGGACCGAGCAGCGTGGTGGAGTCGATGAGCTGCCGGGGCACGGCGGCCGCGGCGCCGTCCTTGTCGCCGGACAGGTACCTGTCCTGGATCTCGGCGGCCTCCTTCTCGTATCCCATGCGCCGGGCGAGCCGGTTGTAGAAGTTCTGCTCGCGGCTGCCCATGCCGCCGACGTACAGCGCGGTGTACGGGCGGAAGGTGTCGGCCAGGGCGTCGATGTCCTCCCCGACGGCCAGCGGCACGGTGGGCGCCACGTCGAAGCCCTCCATCGTCAGACCCGCCTTCTCGCGCCCGGCCCGCAGCGCGCCGAGCGTGGTCTCCTCGGCGTGCTCGGGGGCGAAGAAGATCAGCAGGGCGCCGTCGGCGATCTCGCCGGTCTGCTCCAGGTTCTTCGGGCCGATGGCGGCGATGTACAGCGGGATCCGCTCGCGGACGGGGTGGACGGTCAGCTTCAGCGGCTTGCCGGGACCGTCGGGCAGCGGCAGCGTCCAGTGCTCGCCGGAGTGGGTCAGCCGCTCGCGGGACATCGCCTTGCGGACGATCTCCACGTACTCGCGGGTGCGGGCGAGCGGCTTGTCGAACCGCACCCCGTACCAGCCCTCGGACACCTGCGGCCCGGAGACGCCCAGGCCCAGGCGGAAGCGCCCGCCCGAGAGGGAGTCGAGGGTGGCGGCGGTCATGGCCGTCATGGCGGGGGCGCGGGCGGGAATCTGGAGGATGGCCGAGCCGACGTCGATCCGCTCGGTCCGGGCCGCCACCCAGGCCAGGACGGTGGGGGCGTCCGATCCGTAGGCCTCGGCGGCCCAGCACACGGAGTAGCCCAGCCGGTCGGCCTCCTGGGCGACCGCGAGATTGTCGGCGTCCATCCCGGCGCCCCAGTAACCGAGGTTGATCCCGAGCCTCATCCGCGTCCCCTTACCGATCGGTAACGTGCCCGTCGCCGGGACTCTAGCGCGCGGCCGCAAGTACTCTCAACGCCCATGAAGCACAGGCACGTGGGCCGCACCGGCCTCCGCGTATCCCGGATCGGGCTCGGTACGCTCACCTGGGCGAGGGACACCGGGGAACGGGAGGCGGCGGACCTGCTGAAGGCCTTCTGGGAGGCCGGCGGGACGCTGGTGGACACCGCCGACGTGTACGCCGACGGCGGTGCCGAGTACCTCCTGGGCCGGCTGGTGCAGGACCTCGTGCCCCGCCGGGACCTGGTGATCGCCACCAAGGCGGGCGGCGTGCCCGACCCCGAGCGGCGCTCCGACTGCTCTCGCGGCCATCTGCTGGACGCGCTGGACGCCTCCCTGGAGCGGCTGGGCACCGACTACGTCGATCTGTGGCAGGTCCACTCCTACGACCCTTTCACCCCTTTGGAGGAAACCCTCCAGGCCCTCGACACCGCGGTGGCCAGCGGCCGCGCCCGCTACGCGGGGGTGGCGGGCTTCTGCGGCTGGCAGCTGGCCAAGGCAGCCGCCTGGCAGCTCGCCGCCCCGGGGGCGCACACCCGGCTGGCCGGTGTCCAGATGGAGTACTCCCTGCTCCAGCGCGGTGTGGAGCGGGAGGTGCTGCCGGCCGCGCTGGACCTGGAGGTGGGGCTGCTGGCGTCCTCGCCGCTGGGCCGGGGCGTGCTCACGGGCAAGTACCGGCACTCCACCCCGCCGGACTCGCGCGGGGCGTCGGAGCATCTGGCGCCCTTCGTGGAGCCCTATCTGGACGACGCGGCGGCACGGGTCGTCGACGCGGTCGCCACGGCCGCCGACGGGCTGGCCGTCACCCCGCTCCAGGTGGCGCTGGCCTGGGTGCGCGACCGGCCGGGAGTGGCCGCGCCGGTCATCGGCCCGCGTACCTCGCGGCAGCTCGTCGAGGCTCTGTCAGTGGAGGGCCTTACGCTTCCCGACGAGATCTGCCGGGCGCTGGACGATGTGTCGGCCCCGGTGCACCGCTATCCCGATCACGACTGGAGCACGCTTTGACCGCGTCCGGCGCCGACAACGCCGATCAGGCTCACCAGACCGCACCCGGCGCCCCGGACAAGGCCGCGGAGCTCATGGCCGCCGTACGGGCCGTGGAGAGCGGCGAGCGCTCGGCCGCCGAGTTCTTCGCCGAGCCGAAGCCCGCGTCCCGGCCCCGGCGCGCCGCCCCGGCCGCCCGGCCCGGCGTCCCCGGCGGTCCGCAGGCCGCACCGGGCGGCGGCCCGGTGACGGTGCCCGAGGGCGTCACCGCACTGCTGGCCGAGGGCGGCGCGCCCGCGGCGCTGGGCACGGCCGTGGTGGAGACCTTCGGCGAGGGCGCCGAGGAGGTGCTGCGCGCCGACCCGTGGGAGCTGCTGGCCGTTCCGGGCGTGGCGCCGGAGCAGGCGGACGGCTTCGCGCGGGCGCTGCTGGGGCCCCGGGGCGGCCCCGGCGACGAGCGGCGCTGCCGGGCCCTGGCGGTGTGGCTGCTGGAGCGGGCTGCGCTGTCCGGGCACACGGTGCTCGGCGCCCGGACACTGGCCGAGGGGCTGGCCCGGTACGGCGTACCGGAGCCGGAGGCGGCGGTGGGCGAGGCGGTCGACGCGGGCGCGGTGCTGGCCTTCGAGGACGCCGGTGAGGAGGGCGCCGCCGCCGGGGAGGCCGATGCCGGGAGCGCCGGGGCGGACGGGGATGAAGAGGAGGGCGGGCGGCCCGTACGGCTGCTCGTCGGCCTGGAGCGCCACGCGCTGGCCGAGGAGAGCCTGGCCGAGGGCCTGGCCCGGCTGAGCAGCACCTTCATCCCGCCCGGTGAGGAGGAGGCGGCCCGCTGGGAGGAGGCCGCGGGCAGGGCGCCCGGCCCGTCCGCGGCCGAACTGGTGCGCGCCGCCGCCCGCCACGGCCTGGTGGCGCACACCGGCGGCGAGGCCGCCCGCGCCGAGCCGGCGGCGCTGGTGGCCGTGGCCCGGGCACTGGGGCTGCGGGCGTACGCCGCCGCGCACAGCGAGGACGGCAGGCGGCGGCTGGCGGCGCTGCTGGACACCGAGGGCGGCGGCGGGAGCGGCCGGGACGGCGATCCGGGGGACGGTCAGGGCGGGGACGGCCCGGACGGCAGCATGGGTCCGGCGGCCGTCACCGTCGACGGGCTGCTGGCCGGCCGGGAGGGCCCGGGGCGTGACGAGGAGGGCGCGTACGCGCTGGACCTGCTCGCCGTGCTGGACGCCCCCCAGCTCGACGCCGAACGCGCGGCGATGCTGGTCGAGGCGGTGCCGGACGGTGCGCGGCTGGTCCTCAGCGGCGATCCGCACCTGCTCGGCTCCGCGGGCGCCGGCCAGGTGCCGGCCGATCTGCTGGCGGCGCGCGTCTGCCCGCAGGTGGTCTCCCGCACCCCGGACCCCGGGCCGGTCGGCGAGCTGGTCTCGGGCATCGGGATCGGCGAGCTGAACCAGGTGGAGGCGCCCGGCCGGGAGGTGGTGATCGTCCCGGTGCGCGACGCCGGGGAGGCGGTGCACCGAACTGTGCAGCTCGTCGCCGACTCGGTGCCACGGGCGCTGGGGGTGCCCGCCGGGCTGACGCAGGTGATCACGCCCGGCCACGGCGGCGCCGCGGGCACCCGGGTCCTCAACGCCGCGCTCAAGGAGCGGCTCAACCCCGGTCCCGGCCGGTTCGGCGGCTTCGACCCGGGCGACCGGGTGGCCCACTCCCCCGCCCCCGGGCACACCGTGCTGGGCACGGTGGTGTCGGGCGACGAGGAGGGGCTGCGTCTGGACTGCTGCGGCCGCGCCGTCACCGTCCCGCGCGAGCGGGTGGCGCGGACGGTGCGGCACGGCTGGGCCATTACCGCTCACCAGGCCGTCGGGACGCGCTGGCCTGCGGCCGTGGTGGTGCTTCCGGGGGATGCGGTCCCGGCCCTCGACCGCGCCTGGGTGTACACGGCCTTCGGCCGCGGCGAGCGGCATCTGTCCGTGGTGCACGGTGTGGATCAGGCGCTGCCGCGGGCGGTGGAACGGATTCCCGCACCGGAGCGCACGACACGCCTGCGCACGCTGCTGCGCGCGCAGGCGGCTCAAGCAGCACAGGCGGCCCCGCCGCCGGAGGCCGTGGACTGACCCGCCGGCGGCGCGCTCCTTCCGCCGGGGCGCGGACCGGCGCCCCGGCGGCGGGAGCGGGCCGGGGTCAGTGCGCGGCCCGGACCACAGGCCCGGCGTCCCCGTCCTCGCCGTAGAGGTCCTCCTCCTCGTCGAAGACGGTGCTGACGTCGAAGCGGCACACGACCTGCTCGGGGTCGGCCCCGTCGAAGGGCGAGCCCAGCCACTCCCCCGGCTCGGCGGGCTCGTCGCCCGCGATCACCCAGAGCGTGGAGTCGCCCTCCTCCAGGCCGAACTCCTCGTGCCGCGTGGCGATCTCGTCGGGTTCGTACTCGCCGAACAGCACACTGAGGGCGGCGTGTACCCCGCTCCCGGCGAAGGGGCCCTCCAGCGCCTCCTCGTCCGCGTCGGCCGAGTCCGGGTCGAGCGCGGTGACGCGCTGCGCCTGGGCCATCAGCCGCCGCGGCTCCACCACCGTGTAGTCGCGGCGGATGAGGACGCCGATGGTGCTGGGCTCCTCCGGCCCCGCGTAGGCGGGCATGGTGTCGCCGCCCGGGATCTCGAAGGGTGTGACCTCGTCGTAGACGTCGTACAACAGCTCGTCGTACGCCTCGCCCGCCGCGGCGAGTTCGTCGAAGGCGGCGTGGACGGCGGCCTCGGCCCGAGCGGCCCCGGCGCCCGAGCCCCCCTCGGCGGACCGTCGTTCGACGGCTTCGAGGTGACGGTCCAGCGCGGTCTTCAACGCTTCGGCGGCGGCTCGTACCTCGGCAGCACCGGGCTGCGCAGCATCAGACATAGTGCAGACGCTATCCGTACCGGGGCCCCGCACGCACAATGGTTGTGATGCCGGAATACGAATTTCGTGATGTGTACGTCCCGCGTGGGGTCTCCCGCAAGGCCGCCACACGTCTGCTGACCGAACACGCCGAGTACGGACACTGGGAACTGGACCGCCTCAGGCTCAACTCCGACGGCAGCCGCCAGGTGCGGCTGCGGCGGCGGATCATCCGCCAGTTGCGCGCCACCTGGTGACGCGCGAAGCGGAAGGAGCGGACCCCGACCCCCGTAAGGGGCGGAGCCCGCTCCTCGCCGTGCTTCCGGCCGTGATTCCCGGCGCCGGTCAGCCCCGCATGGCGCGGGCGCGCCGGTAGAGCAGGGCGCCGCCGAGCAGCACCCCGGCGCCGACCGGGACGACCGTGCCCAGCCCGCTGCTGCCGGTCTGGGCCAGCTCGCCGCCCATGACCTGGGGAGCGGGCTTCTCGGGGGCCTCGGCACGGGGCTCGTCCCTCTTCTCCGGCTGCTTGGGCTCCTCCGGCTTCGGCTTCTCCGGGTGCTCGGGCCCGGGCTTCTCCGGCTTCGGCTTCTCCGGGTGCTCGGGCCCGGGCTTCTCCGGGGACGGCTTGTGGTCGCTCACGTTGGCGCACTCGTTGCCGGCGGCCGGGTTGAGCGCGCCCACCACGTTCACGGAGTTGCCGCAGACGTTCACCGGGACGTGCACGGGGGCCTGGACGGTGTTGCCGGACAGCACGCCCGGCGAGCCCGCGGCCACACCCTCGGCCCTGGCGCCGCCGTCGCCGGCGTGCTTCCCGTGCTGCTTCTTGTTCTCGCCGTGGCTCTTGCCCTGCTCGCCGCCCTGCTCCCAGTGCTGCCCGCCCCGGTCCTCCTGGTGGCCGCCCTCGTGCCCGCCCCGGTGCCCGCCGCCGTCGCGGTCGCCCTGGTGGTGGCCGCCGCGGTGGTCGTCCACGTTGGCGCACTTGTTGCCGAAGGCCGGGTTGAGGCCGCCGCCGACGGTCGCGGTGTTGCCGCAGGCGTTCACCGGCGCGTGCACGGGGGCCTGGACGGTGTTGCCGGACAGCACGCCCGGCGAGCCCGCGGCCACACCCCGGGCCTCGGCGTCCGCGTGGGCGGCGTGGCCGCCCGACATGGCCAGCACGCCGCCGGCCGCGGCGATGGTGATCAGGCCCTTCCTTGTGACCTGTCGCATGTGTACTTCCCCTTGCCCTGTGATGTGCGGGTGGCTTGCGGTCTACGGGTTGTGCGCGGACAGGAGGCACTTCTCGACTCCCCGCCCGCCGAAACGGCGGCCCCGGAGCGCATGGCGCGCGCTCCGGGGCCGCCGCGCACAGGCCCTTCTCGGGCCCGGACGCGACGTCAGTCGTTGACGCAGAAGTTGCCGAAGGCGGGGTTCAGCAGCCCGATCACGCTGACCGTGTTGCCGCAGACGTTCACCGGGACGTGGATCGGCGCCTGGATGACGTTGCCGGAGATGACACCGGGGGAACCGATGGCAGCGCCCTGGGCACCGGAGTCGGCGGCGGCCACACCCGCGCCCGCGAGCACGAGACCACCGGTGGCAGCCGCGACGGCGACGACCTTCTTGATCATTCTTCCTCCTTGTTGGCAATGCGATCCCAGCCGCGGACCGCACTCCCTGTAACGACACCGGAGGAAGCGGGCTACGGCCCGATGACGCATTCACCCGTTCCGGTCACACGCGCACACATGGACGATTGCCGGTAAGGCCGGTCCGTACGGCGCCGGGCGCCGGTCAGCACTGGTCCAGGAAGCGGTCCAGCACCCGCACGCCGAACTTCAGCCCCTCCACCGGCACCCGCTCGTCCACTCCGTGGAACATCCCGGCGAAGTCCAGCTCCGGCGGGAGCTTCAGCGGGGCGAAGCCGAAGCAGCGGATGCCCAGGTCGTCGAAGGACTTGGCGTCGGTGCCGCCGGAGAGCATGTACGGCACGGCCCGCGCGATCGGGTCCTCGGCCTTCAGCGCGGACTGCATGGCGTCCACCAGGCCGCCGTCGAAGCCGGTCTCCACCGCCTTGTCGGCGTGCACGTCCTCGCGCCTGACGCGCGGGCCCAGGATCCGGTCGAGGTCGGCCAGGAACTCCTCCTCGTGACCGGGCAGGAAGCGCCCGTCGACATGGGCAGTGGCCTGGCCGGGGATGACGTTGACCTTGTAGCCGGCGCCCAGCATCGTCGGGGCCGCGGTGTTGCGCAGCGTCGCCCCGATCAGCTTGGCGATGCCGCCGAGCCTGGCCAGGGTCTCGTCCATGTTCTCCGGGTCCAGTTCCACGCCGAGGGCGTCGGAGAGCTCGTCGAGGAAGGAGCGCACCGTCTTGGTCACCCGGACCGGGAACTTGTGCCGGCCCAGCCGCCCGACCGCCTCGCACAGCTCGGTGATCGCGTTGTCGTCGTTGGTCATCGAGCCGTGTCCGGCGGTGCCGTCCACGGTGAGCCGCATCCAGTGCATGCCCTTCTCGGCGGTCTCCACCAGATACAGCCGCAGCTTCTCGTTGACGGTGAAGGAGAAGCCGCCGACCTCGCCGATCGCCTCGGTCACGCCCTCGAAGAGCTCCGGATGCCGCTTGACCAGGTGCTTCGCCCCCCAGGTGCCGCCCGCCTCCTCGTCGGCGAGGAAGGCCAGCACGATGTCGCGCGGAGGCCTGCGGCCGCTGCGCAGCCGGTCGCGCACGACCGCCAGCGTCATCGCGTCCATGTCCTTCATGTCGACCGCTCCGCGGCCCCACACGCAGCCGTCGGCGATCTCGCCGGAGAACGGATGATGGGTCCAGTCCTCGGCGTTGGCCGGGACGACGTCGGTGTGCCCGTGGATGAGGAGCGCGGGCCGGGAGGGGTCCTCGCCCTCGATCCGGGCGACGGTCGACGCCCGGCCCGGGTGCGACTCGAAGATCTCCGGCTCCAGTCCCACCTCCGCGAGCTTCTCCGCCACGTACTCGGCCGCGGCCCGTTCGCCCGGTCCCGAGTGGTCGCCGTAGTTGCTGGTGTCGATCCGGATCAGGTCGCGGCACAGGTCGACGACCTCGTCCTCGCCCCTGACCGCGTCGGCCGCGGTGGTGGTCGCGTTCGGCTCGCTCACACTGCCTCCTCGTGTTGCGGGGGTCCGCGCCCATCCTCCCGTCTCGGAGGTCCGGAGCACAGGAGCCGGGGTGATCGCCCGGCTCCGCTCCAGTGCTATGGTTTACACGTCGCCACGACCACGGTCGGCGGCACACACCTGTCCGGGTGGCGGAATGGCAGACGCGCTAGCTTGAGGTGCTAGTGCCCTTTATCGGGCGTGGGGGTTCAAGTCCCCCTCCGGACACAGAAGAGGCGAAGGCCCCGCGGACGTCCGCGGGGCCTTCGCCGTTCCCGGTCCACCGGTGGGGACGGCCGGGGCGGGACGGGCGCGGTCGCCCGTCCCGCCCCGGCCGTCCCTCTCGCCTCAGCCCACCGCCTTCGCCGCCGCGCGGCCGGCGGTGCGGCCGGAGAACAGGCAGCCGCCCAGGAAGGTGCCCTCCAGGGAGCGGTAGCCGTGCATGCCCCCGCCGCCGAAGCCGGCGGCCTCGCCCACCGCGTAGAGGCCGGGCAGCGCCTCGCCTCCGGCCGTGAGGACGCGGGAGGACAGGTCGGTCTCCAGGCCGCCGAGGGTCTTGCGGGTGAGGATGTTCAGACGCACGGCGATCAGCGGGCCCGCCTTCGGGTCCAGCAGCCGGTGGGGCGGGGCGACGCGGATCAGCTTGTCGCCGAGGTAGGTGCGGGCGCCCCGGACGGCGGTGATCTGGAGGTCCTTGGTGAAGGGGTTGGCGATCTCGCGGTCGCGGGCGGTGATCTCGCGGCGCAGGGCGGCCTCGTCGATCAGGCCGTCACCGGTGAGCGCGTTCATGCCGCGCACCAGGGCGGACAGGTCGCGCTCGACGACGAAGTCGGCGCCCTTGTCCATGAACGCGCGCACCGGGCCGGGCGCCCCGGAGCGGGCCCGGCCGAGGACCTGTCGGACGCTGCGGCCGGTGAGGTCGGGGTTCTGCTCCGAGCCGGAGAGCGCGAACTCCTTCTCGATGATCTTCTGTGTGAGGACGAACCAGGTGTAGTCGTGCCCCGTGCCCATGATGTGCTCGAGGGTGCCGAGCGTGTCGAAGCCGGGGAAGAGCGGTACCGGAAGCCGGCGGCCGGCGGCGTCCAGCCACAGGGAGGAGGGGCCGGGCAGGATTCGGATGCCGTGCCGCGCCCAGATCGGGTCCCAGTTCTCGATGCCCTCGGTGTAGTGCCACATCCGGTCGCGGTTGACGATCCGGCCGCCGGCCTCCTCGGCGATGCCGAGCATCGCGCCGTCGACGTGGGCGGGCACTCCGGAGAGCATCCGCCTGGGCGGAGTGCCGAGCCGCTCGGGCCAGTTGGCGCGCACCAGGTCGTGGTTGCCGCCGATGCCGCCGGAGGCGACGATCACCGCCTGGGCACGCAGTTCGAAGACGCCGGTCACCTCCCGGCCGCTGGCCGTGCCACGTGCGGCGTCGCTGGGGGCGAGCACCTCGCCGGTGACGGTGTCCACCGCTCCGGCGCTGCGGGCCAGCCCCGTGACGCGGTGCCGGAAGCGCGGGTCCACCAGACCCCGTTCGGCGCCCTGCCGCACCCGCCGCTCGAAGGGCTCGACCAGGCCGGGCCCGGTGCCCCAGGTGATGTGGAAGCGCGGCACCGAGTTGCCGTGGCCGCGGGCATCGTAGCCGCCCCGCTCGGCCCAGCCGACGACGGGGAACAGCCGCACGCCCTGGGCGCGCAGCCAGGCGCGCTTCTCCCCGGCGGCGAAGTCGACGTACGCCTCGGCCCAGCGGCGCGGCCAGGCGTCCTCCTCGCGGTCGAAGCCGGCGGTGCCGAGCCAGTCCTGCCAGGCCAGCTCGCGGCTGTCGCGCACGCGCATACGGCGCTGCTCGGGCGAGTCGACGAGGAACAGCCCGCCGAAGGACCAGTGCGCCTGGCCGCCGAGCGAGGCCGGGGGCTCCTGGTCGAGCAGGATCACCTTCCGCCCGGCGTCGGCCAGTTCGGCGGTGGCCGCGAGCCCGGCCAGGCCCGCCCCGATCACGATCACATCGGCGTCGTACGCCATCGGCCCATCCGTTCCTCGGTCCGTCCCGCTGGTGACCGGAGAGTAACCTGCCGCCCGGCGGATGCGGCACCCCCCGGCCGGCTGCTTTGATGATCGGGTGACGAGCGAGGAGACGGCGGGCAGATCCGCGGACGAGCTGCTGGACATCGTGGACGAGTACGACCGTGTGATCGGCCGGGCCCGGCGCGGCACGGCCACCGCCCGGCGGATGCGGCACCGGTGCGTGTCGGTGCGGGTGCGGGACGCCGAGGGCCGGATCTTCGTCCACCGCCGCACCCCGGAGAAGCTGGTCTTCCCCTCGATGTACGACCTGGTGGTCGGGGGCGTGGTCGGGGCGGGCGAGAGCTACGACGAGGCGGCGCTGCGCGAGGCCGGGGAGGAGCTGGGGGTCAGCGGGCTGCCGCATCCCGAGCACCGGCTGACGTTTCTGTACGAGTCGCCGGAGCACACCTGGTTCCTGGCCGTCTACGAGGTGCGGTGCGAGCTGCCGGTGCGCCCCCAGGCCGAGGAGATCGCCTGGTGGGACTTCCTGCCGGAGGACGAGGTGGAGCGGCGGCTGGAGGGGTGGGACGTGGTGCCCGACGGGCTGGAGTGCCACCGGCGGCTGGGGGAGTGGCACCGGGAGCGTGGCGTGGGCCCGGCGTAGTGTCGGGAGCGTGATCAAACGGCTCTGGTACGGACTGCGGGACCCGCTGCGGCTGTGGCTGGCGCCGGAGCGGATGCGGGCCGAGGGCACCACCCCCGACTACCGCTTCTCCCTGGCCAACGAGCGGACCTTCCTGGCGTGGATCCGCACCGCGCTGGCGCTGGTGGCGGGCGGCCTGGCGGTGGACCAGCTCCTGACCGGGATCCGCCCCGGCCCCCGGGCGGCGATCGCCGTGGTGCTGCTGGCGGGCGGCGCGCTGTGCGCGGTGCGGGCGGTCAACCACTGGCTGCGTACCGAGCGGGCCATGCGGCGCGGCGAGGACCTGCCGCTGTCCCGCTTCCCCGTGCTGCTGGCGCTGGGCACGGCGGTGGCCGCGCTGGTGGTGGTCGCCGGAGTGCTGCTGGGGGAGCTGGGCAGGTGAGCGCGGACCGCCGGCCGCGCGGGGACGGGACGCACCGGAACGGGACGCGCGGGAACGGGGCGTACGCGGTCGGGGCGGCCGTCCGCGATCCGGCCGCGCAGCCGGAGCGCACCCGGATGGCGTGGCGGCGCACCACCCTGGCCTTCGCGGCCGTGGTGGCACTACTGGCCCGCGGGGTGGTTCACGACGGCGGGCCGCCGCAGGTCTACGCCCTGACCGCGCTGGGGGCGCTGGTGTGGCTGGCGTTCCTGGGCCTGGCCCACCGCCGCATCCGCGCGCTGGATGTGCCCCGGCCGGGCCCGCTGGGTATGCGCACGGCGTACGCGGCGGCCGTCTGTACGCTGGCCGTGCCGATCTTTGGAGTGGTGGTGTGGCTGTTGTGAGTCCGCTCGTCGTGGTGATGGGTGTGTCCGGGTCCGGGAAGACGACGGTGGGCACGGCCCTGGCGGAGCGGCTGAGTGTGCCGTACGCGGAGGCCGACGACTTCCACCCGCCGGAGAACGTGGCGAAGATGGCCTCGGGCGTCCCGCTGACGGACACCGACCGCGCGCCCTGGCTGGACGCGATCGCCGCCTGGCTCAAGGCCCAGGGCGCCGACGGCGGCGTGGTGACCTGCTCCGCCCTCAAGCGCGTCTACCGCGACCGGCTGCGCCGGGCCGCGCCGGATGTGTTCTTCCTCCACCTGGACGGCTCGCCCGAGCTGATCGGCGAGCGGCTGACGGGCCGCACCGGGCACTTCATGCCGTCCGCGCTGCTCAAGTCCCAGTTCGAGACGCTGGAGGCGCTGGACGCGGACGAGGCGGGCGCGGTCGTTCCCATCGACGGGACGCCGCAGGAGGTCACGGGGCTGGCCGTCGCCGCCGTCCCCCGCTGATCCGTACCGCGGCCCCGGCACCGCCTCCACGCGGTGTCGGGGCTCTCTTTTCGCGCCCTTCCCTGGACTCCATACCGACTGGTCGGCATCATTACCCGGTACGCACGACCACCCTCTTCCCGCCGAGGAGCCTGCCGATGACCGAGCACCACCCACCGGGCCTCGATCCCGCGCGGCTGCGCGCGTACCTGGACGGCGAGCGCCCGGGGCTCGTCCAGGGGCCCCTGAGCGCGGAGCTGATCGAGGGCGGCCGCTCGAACCTGACCTACAAGGTGAGCGACGGGACCTCGCGCTGGGTGGTGCGGCGCCCTCCGCTGGGCCACGTCCTGGCCACCGCGCACGACATGGCCCGCGAGCACCGGGTGATCAACGCCCTGGGCCCCACCGACGTGCCCGTGCCCGGCGCGGTGCTGCTGTGCGAGGACGAATCCGTCCTCGGCGCGCCCTTCTACGTGATGGAGTACGTGGAGGGCACCCCCTACCGCACCGCCGAGCAGCTCGCCCCGCTCGGCCCCGAGCGCACCCGCGAGCTGGTCCTCGGCCTGTCCGACGCCCTGGTGAAGCTGCACTCGGTGGACCCGGCCTCCGTCGGCCTGGACGGCTTCGGACGCCCCGAGGGCTTCCTGGAGCGGCAGCTGCGGCGCTGGGGCAAGCAGCTGGACGCCTCCCGCAGCCGCGAACTGCCCGGCATCGACGAGCTCCACGCCCTGCTCGGCAGCCGGCTGCCCGACTCCCCCGCCCCCGCGATCGTCCACGGCGACTACCGGCTGGACAACGTGCTCGTCGGCGCGGACGACGGGATCGCCGCCATCCTCGACTGGGAGATGTCCACTCTCGGCGACCCGCTGACCGACCTGGGCCTGCTGGTGATGTACAGCAGCCAGCAGCGCATCCCCGGCGCCCCCATCGCCACCACCCGCGAGGCGCCCGGCCACCCCGACGCGCGGGAGCTGATCGAGCGGTACGCCTCCTCATCGGGCCGCGACGTCTCGAACATCGCCTGGTACACGGCGTTCGCCTACTTCAAGCTCGCCGTGATCCTGGAGGGCATCCACTACCGCTACACCCTCGGGCAGACCGTCGGCGCGGGCTTCGACCGCATCGGCGCGCTCGTCCCCCTCTTCGTCTCAGAAGGCCTCACCACCCTGCAGGAGGGCTGATCCGCCATGGACTTCGGATTCGACGCACGCACCGAGGAGCTCCGCGAGAAGCTGCTGGCCTTCATGGACGAGCACGTCCACCCGGCGGAGGCCGTGGCCGAGGAGCAGCGGGCGGCGCTGGACTCGCCGTGGCGCACCCCGCCGGTGGTTCAGGAGCTGAAGGCCGCCGCCCGCGAGCGCGGCCTGTGGAACCTCTTCCTGCCCGACGCCGAGCACGGCGCCGGACTGACCAACCTCCAGTACGCGCCGCTGGCCGAGATCACCGGCCGCAGCCCGCAGCTCGCCCCGACCGCCACCAACTGCGCCGCGCCCGACACCGGCAACATGGAGGTGCTGGCCCAGTTCGGCAGCGCCGAGCAGCGCGAGCGGTGGCTGAAGCCGCTGCTGGCCGGGGAGATCCGGTCGGCCTTCGCCATGACCGAGCCGGAGGTCGCCTCCTCCGATGCCACCAACATCGAGACCCGCATCCGGCGCGAGGGCGACGAGTACGTCATCACCGGCCGCAAGTGGTACATCTCCGGAGCGATGAACCCCGACTGCGCGGTCTTCATCGTGATGGGCAAGACCGACCCGGACGGCGACGACATCCGCCGCCAGCAGTCGATGGTGCTGGTACCGCGCGACACCCCGGGCGTCGAGGTGCGCCGCGCGATGACGGTCTACGGCTACGAGGACCACTGGCACGGCGGCCACGCCGAGGTCCTCTTCCACGACGTGCGGGTGCCGGTGGACAACCTGATCGGCGAGGAGGGCGGCGGCTTCGCCATCGCCCAGGCCCGCCTGGGGCCGGGCCGCATCCACCACTGCATGCGGCTGATCGGCATGGCCGAGCGGGCGATCGAGCTGATGTGCCGCCGGGCCGGCACCCGCACCGCCTTCGGCAGGCCGCTGGCCGCGCAGGGCGTCGTCCAGCAGTGGATCGCGGACGCGCGGGTGTCGGTGGAGCAGCTGCGGCTGCTGGTGCTCAAGACGGCCTGGCTGATGGACACCGTCGGCAACCGGGGCGCGCACACCGAGATCCAGGCCATCAAGATCGCGGTGCCGCGCACGGTCGTGGGCATCCTGGACCGCGCGGTGCAGCTGCACGGCGCGGGCGGCGTCAGCCAGGACTTCCCGCTGGCCGAGCTGTGGGCCGGGGCCCGCACCCTCCAGCTCGCCGACGGCCCGGACGAGGTCCACCAGCGCTCCCTGGCCCGCCGCGAGCTGAAGCGCTTCGCGCCCGCTCAGGCCTGAGGCCCCGCGCCCAGAGGGCGCGCGAAGGTGTTAGGACTACACTCCTTAGGAGTGTAGTCCTAACACCTGGAGTGAGATGCCGCGCCCGACAGGGCAGGCGCCGTCACCCGGTGCGGCTCCTCAGCGCGGCGACGGTCTCCCCGACCAGCACCCGCGCCTCGGCCACCGTCGCCGCCAGCGACTCGGAGGTCTCGCCAGGTGCTCCCAGCAGGCGTCGGGCCTGCGGGCCGAAGCCGGCCGGCGCGGCCGGCAGCGTCTCGGCGACGGCCAGCGCGCCCTTCTCGTTGAGGCACCAGCGCCGGTCCTCGGCGAACACCGCCTGCACCAGCACACCGACCGCCCGGGACAGGCAGAGCGAGACGTAGAGCGTGTCCGCTCCCGCCGCGCCCTTCGCCGCGGCACCGACCAGGAACTCCGCCTCCCAGGCCGCCGCGATCAGCGCCTCCCGCAGCGGCTCGGGGTAGACCGCGGTCCTGCGCCGAAGGTCCGTCAACTCCCCGGACGGGTCGGCCAGTACCCGGCCGAGCGCCACCTCGCCCGCATAGCACGGCGACCAGAATCCGAGCGGGTGCCCGGCCTGTACGCCCACTTCGTACCGGCCCTCGCGGCAGTCCGCCCACACCCGCCCGACCCGGTCCAGGTCCCGCAGGATCCAGTCCACCGCCACGCCGTGGACGCGCAGCCACGCGCCGCCGTTCACCCAGGGCCCCCAGCCACCCGGGCCGACCACCTCCACCCCGGGACCGGCCAGCGCGCGCAGTGCGGCGAGATCGGGATCGCCCCGGTAGTAGACGCCGAGGTCCCAGTCCGATCCGGGCCGGTGCTCCCCGCGTGCCCGGCTGCCGCCGAGCATCACCCCGACCACGCCCGGCACCTCGGCCAGGCGGCCGGCCATGTCCTCGATGATCCTCCGCATGGAGCGAGTCTGGCAGGCGGTTACGGTCTACGGCCCACCCGTCCCCACCACGACTGCCGCGCCCTCCCCCGGGTGGCCCGTGATCTTCCGGAGCAGGTCGAGGAAGGCGTCCTCGACCTGCCGGCCGGCACCGGGCGACGGGGCCACCGAGCGCCGAAGGTACACAGCGTAGGAGACCGCAACGGGCGCAAGGCGCGACTCCTCGGGCAGAGGGGCCGCCCACCGCATGCCCTGGACGATCGCCTCACTGAGGGGATGCGAGACGACGACTTCCGGGATCCGAACGGCGCAGGCCTGTTCGACCGGGCTCGGCTCCCACCATCTGCTGTCGTAATCGACATGCGGATCACGGATCAGCACTGCTAAATCCTCGATGTCGACTGCCATGAGCCGACCGTACCGGGCCCGTTACCCGATGCACTGCGGTTCGCCGAGCCTCCAGGCTTCCTCACTGATCCGTCCGCTCGGTGAAGGTTGTTACTCAGTGGTTCGGCTGGGCCGACGCCGGCGGTCGTGCTCGATGGTGTAGGCGACCGTCTCGGCGCAGTGGATGACCGTCTGGAGGCGGTTGAGCACGTCGCGGCGGGCGGCCTCGATCAGCTCGCGGTGGCTGGGCGTCGGCTCGGTGCTGGTGCGGGGTGCCCAGAAGCCGCGGTGGCTGTGGTCGGTGACGATGTCCTGGCAGGCGCGGACCACGGCGTTCAGGGCTGCGGTGATCTCGTAGCGGTACAACTGCTCGGTCTGGACAGCACGGTCGAAGGTCACGGGTAGGGCCTCGGGGTCGGTCGGGCGGCGAGCAGGTAGCGCACGGCGTCGTCGCGGATGGTGTGGGTGTAGTGCGTGCCGGAGGCGAGGACGGCCAGGGCGTGTTCGTGGGCCTGATCGTCGTGGAGCCAGCCCAGGACGGGGCGTGCGGCCGGTGGGTCGAGCTGGTCGGCGATGTGGTGGGCCCGCAGGTGGAGCCAGCGCAGGGCCAGGCGGGGTGAGCCGGCCGCGTGGGTGCCGAGGGGGAAGATGCGGCCATCGTCGGAGGTGTGGGCGACGGCCTGGCACCGGTAGAGACGGGTTGCAGGTCCGAGGAGACGGAGTCCGGTGGTGGCCGTGGCGTCTCGCGGTGGTCGGCGTACGTCCTGGTGGCGGAACAGCCCGGATACGTGCGTCTCGCGGAAGGACCGTGGCCGGTTCACAGGGGCCGCCCGGCGTGGAGGTCGACCAGGGTGCAGCCGGTGAGGGTGCGGGCGGCCTGGGCGGCAAGTGTCCAGCGGATCTCGGGCTGTTCGTACAGGACGACGGCCTGCAGGTCGGGAACGAGACGGCCGTTGTGGAGGCGGTGGGTCTGGCCGTGGACGCCGTCGAGTACGGAGTCGCGGACGCGGACCGCCACCGCTCCGGTGCCGCGCAAGTGGGGGCAGAGCCCGGCGGCCTTCGGTGCGCAGGGCAGGCAGACGGGCGGATGGACGGTGACCAGGCCCTCCGGCCAGCCGGTCCAATCGGTGCGGTCGTCCTCCAGCAGCCACAGCACCCCGTGCTCGTCGCGGTCGGCCGGAGATCCGCAGATCTGGCACAGCAGCCGGGCCATCGCCCGGCGCTGCCGCTGGGGATGGACGCGGGAGTAGCGCGGCCTGCCCCGGCCCGGGTGCAGGGCGCGGCGCACCCACAGCGCGCCGTCGGCGTCGCGGTCGTGGGGTACCTCGTCGGAGTAGGCGATGCCTCGTGCGGTGGCGATCACCGCAGGTGTGAGGCGCTGCTCGCCGCTCCAGGCGGTGATGTACGGCACCACGTCCGGCCAGTTCGGGTGTTGTGCGCTCACGGTCACCGCGCCTCCCCTGCCTGCGCGGCGGCGATGCACGGCCGCCTGCCGTTGACCGCCACCAGGCGCACGAACCTCACCGGGTGGGCCCGCCAGGTCAGCCGGTGCCCGTCCCGGTAGACGGTCAGTGCGCAGGTGCGGCCCCGGCACAGCCGGACGTAGTCCTGGAGCGAGCCGGGCCCGTGCACCCAGTGGTCCAGCACGTACCCGGCCTGCAACGGCCCCAGCGACGGTGCCACCGCCCGCGCCCCGACCCGCAGCCACCGGATCGCCGTCTCCGGTGACGCGGCGGCGTACGCGTCGCGTCGCCCCTCCGCGCCCGGTTCGCTCTCGGCGGCGGTGACCGCCTCGCACCACACACCCGACTCCACAAGAGCGTCGGAGAGTTGGGAGAAGCCAGTGGCTCCGGGCCTGTCCCCGAACCCGCACTGCAAAGGGGGAAGCCTGGCGGCGAGGAGTGAGGTTGAGGCCAGTGGGTCGTTGGCTGGCGATCCGGCTCGGTGCTCTTCGTTCACTTGGGCGCTCCTGACAGCACTACCGGAAACCGCACCAGCCTCGCCGCGTATTCGAATCGTCGCTCTGAGCAACTAAGCTGACCGAAGCTTCCGGTGGAGATTTGAGTCGCGTTGAACTTACGGTGACGAAACGGGCGAAAAAACTGACGCAGAGTACGAGTAGTCCGCGAGCGAGACAGTCGGAGCGTGTTCATGGCCACTGGCCGATCGCATGCCTTCTCAGCAAAGCTGACCGCTGGTCAGCGTTCGAAGCGGCCCACCGCCCGTGGCAACGTGGCGGGACACATGCTGAAGATCATCAGGGAGCGGATCCCCCTCACCCAACGGACGCTGGCCGAGGAACTCGGAGCGGACCTGACCACGATCCAGGGTTGGGAATCGGGACGGCGTCCTCTCACCGCAGTGGCCTTCACACAACTGCTTGACCTACGCCGACTCCTGCTCCGCCGAGGCGCTGACCCTGTTCTTCTGCCGTTGCTCGACCTGGCTGTCGAGGCCGACTCAGTGATCACTGCCACGCTGGCCGCCAAAGCGACCGACGACGACTGGCTTCGCCATCCGTTGTCCGGATGGGTGTTCAACAGGAACTCCACACACATGATCATCTGGGCACTCGACGGCTCCACACCGACCGCCCTGCCGCAGCCACCGGCATCCACGCCCCGACGCAGGGGCCCCGCCCCTACGTCCCCGCTGCTCCCCGAACCGGAGCGCCGCGCTTTCTTCACCGCTCTTCGCAGAGCGGCCGAGATCGCCGATCGAGCCGGCGATAAGGGGACACTGCTCCGCCGTCAGGCGCTCTACCTTTGCAGCTACGACACGAGCCCGGACACCCATGCGTGGCTCGCGGACATGAGAAGCCGACAACCGATGAAGGCGCACCAACTCACCTGGACACCGGCGTGGTCGGACGTGCGCTCCACCGCCACGTCGCTGACCCGGTACGGCGATGTCGAGACTCTGCGCGCTTTCATCGCTCGTGGTATGAGCGATGACGCGGGCGAGGCGGCCAACCTCAATTACTGGGCCCACTGGCTCGGGCTGGACACGTTGCCGCGCCCCGACGACACCTTCATGACCCGGCGGTCCCCAAGTTCTTGGGATCCGGTCGCCTTGATGCGGAGCATCGCGGACCGCCTCGATCCGAAGCTCGGGGCGATCGACCTGAACGTCCACTCCGTGTGGGCGCTGGCCGGGTCGAAACCGGGTGTCCTCTCGGCCGACCGGTCCCTGCACGCGAATCTGTCCGCGCGTGTCGCCACGCTCCTGGAACGCGGCACGGTATCCCGGCAGGCCCGTCGTGAACTGGAGGCGCTGCATTACGGTCTGAGGCTGAGCAGCCAGTGATCTGCCTGAGAGGAATGTCGCATGACTGACGAGCAGGGCGCCAAGGGGACCGTCGGCTATCTGATGGAGATGGGCGCCCTCAAGCGCGGCAAGCGAAGCGGTTGGTGGATCGTCGGGGTCAAGGATCCCGAGACAATCGCCGAGCACTCGTTCCGTACGGCCGTCATAGGGGCTGTGCTGGCCATGATGGAGGGCGCCGACCCTGCCAAGGTCGCCCTGTTGTGCACTTTCCACGACACTCAGGAAACCCGGGTGGGTGACATTCCGTGGATCGGTCGGCGCTACCTCCGGGCGGCCTCGAACGAGGAGGTCACCGCCGACCAGGTCGCGGACGCGCACCCCGCCGTGGCAGAGGGCATCAGGGCCGTGGTCCACGAGTACGAGAACGGTGAATCGCTGGAGGTGCTCGTCGCGCGTGACGCCGACAAACTGGAATGCGTGATTCAGGGGCTGGAGTACCTGGAACAGGGCTATTCCAACGCCCGGGAGTGGGTGGACACCACCCGGGCGAAGCTGAAGACGCCCTCCGCGCAGGCACTCGCCGAGGCTGCGGAAGGAATGTCCATCACCGAGTGGCAGCGCACCTACCTGCGTTGAAGCCGCACCCTGCGGAGGAGACCCATGCGCGTGGGAATCACCGGGCACCGCGGACTGCCCGAGCCTGTCGCCGAGCGGGTACGGACCATGCTGGAGGCGGAGGTGCGGCAGTACCCGCCAGGTGAGCTGGTGGGGGTGTCGTGCCTGGCGGACGGGCCGGACGTATGGTTCGCCGAGTACGTGCTCGACCACGGCGGGCGCGTCGAGGCCGTCCTGCCCGCCGAGCGGTACCGCGACGATCTGCCCGAGTGGCACCACCCGGCGTACGACGGCCTGCTGGGGAGCGCGGCCGAGGTGCACCGCACCGGGCTGGTCGAGTCCGACTCCCACGCCCACCAGGCGGGCAGCGAGATCCTCGTCGGCCTGGTCGACCGGCTGCTCGCCGTCTGGGACGGGAAACCGGCGCGCGGCTACGGAGGCACGGCGGACGTGGTGGCCTACGCCCGCCGCACCGGCGTCCCCGTCCGGGTGCTGTGGCCCGAGGGCGCCTCCCGGGACTGACGGCGTTGCCGCGTCGCCCGGTTCGGCGGAAGAATCCGTGGAATGCGTGATCGACTGTGGTTACCGGCCGGGCTGTGCCTGCGTCCGTGGGCGCTGTCCGATGCCCCCGCCGTACTGGAGGCGTTCGCGGAACCGGTGATGAGGCGGCAGGCCGACGCGCCCGTCGCCACGGCGGCGGAGACCGAGCAGTGGATCCGGCGGCGACGGGACCAGTGGCAGCATGGAGTGGCCTACGGCTTCGCCGTCGCCGACGGCGGCGACACGGCTCTGGGCTGTGTCGCGGTGGGCGGCGTCAACGCGCAGCACAGTACCGGTTGGGTCTCCTACTGGACCACCGCCGCCGCCCGTGGCAGGGGCGTGGCGGCCCACGGCTGCCGGGCGCTGGCCGACTGGTGCTTCACCGACCTTGGCCTGTTCCGCCTGGAGTTGGGGCACCGCACCGACAACCCGGCCTCCTGTCGCGTGGCCCGCGCGGCGGGGTTCGCACCCGAGGGTCTGCAACGGCGAAAGCTCGCCTACGACGGCGTCCGCTACGACGTCGAGCTGCACGCACGGCTGGCGACGGACCCGCACCCGGAGCAGCAGGAGCACGAGGTGCGCATCAGCCGCCATTTCGAGCGTGCGCGCAAGTGGGGTGCTGTCGAGGATGCCGAGCGTCTGCATGACGCGGAGAAGCGCGACCGGTGAACTTCCCCTGACCTGTCCGGCCGCGCACAAGAAGGCCGTGTGTCCCCGGACCGCCCAGCGGTCCGGGGACACACGGCGCCGGCGGGTGGGCCGGCAACGGCTCAGGGCTGGATGACGACGCGGCCGGTGGTGGTGCCGTCGGCGACGCGCTGGACGGCGTCGGCCGCGCCCTCCATCGGTACGCGCTCGCTCACCAGCGGCTTGACCGCGCCCTGTTCGGCGAGCCTGGTCAGTTCCTCGTGGCAGGCGCGGACGGCGGCCGGGTCATGGGTGTTGTACAGGCCCCAGTGCAGGCCCAGGATGGCGTAGTTCTTCACCAGGGCGTGGTTGAGGCCGGGGCTGGGGATGGCGCCGCTGGCGAAGCCGACGACCACGATCCGCCCCTCGAAGGCGACGCACTTGGTGGAGGCGGTGTACGCGTCGCCGCCGACGGGGTCGTAGACGACGTCCGCGCCGTGGCCGCCGGTGGCCTCCTTGATCGCCTGGGCCAGGCCCTTGACGCCGTCGACCGCGCGCCGGTCGATCACCGTCTCGCAGCCCAGCTCCCGGGCCACCGCGGCCTTCTCGGGGCCGCCGACGACGCCGATCACCTTCGCGCCCGCGGCCCTGCCGAGCTGGACGGCGGCGCTGCCCACTCCCCCAGCGGCGGCGTGGACCAGCAGCGTCTCGCCGGCCTGGAGGCGGGCGCGGCGGTGGAGGCCGAACCAGCCGGTCTGGTAGCCGATGTGGAGGGCGGCGGCCTCGGCGTCGTCCAGCGCCTTCGGCGCGGGGGCGCAGTGGGCCTCGTCGACCGCCACCAGTTCGGCGAAGGCGCCGTGGGGCAGGTCGGGCTGGGCGATGACGCGGGTGCCGGTGGCGGTGGAGGCGCCCTCTCCGGCCGCCACGACCTCGCCGCACAGCTCCACGCCGGGGGTGAAGGGCAGCGGGGGGCGTACCTGGTAGTGGCCGCGGCACAGCAGCGCGTCGGGGAAGTTGACGTTCGCCGCCCGTACGCGCAGCAGGAGGCGGCCGGGGCCCGGCTCGGGGTCCGGGACCTCATCCAGCCGCATCACCTCGCGC
Source organism: Streptomyces verrucosisporus (assembly GCF_017114865.1). Taxonomy (GTDB): domain Bacteria; phylum Actinomycetota; class Actinomycetes; order Streptomycetales; family Streptomycetaceae; genus Streptomyces; species Streptomyces fenghuangensis. The sequence continues at coordinate 125,964 of NZ_JADEYH010000007.1, forward strand.
GGTTCGCCGTTGCTGTGGACGCGCCATGCCTTCACTGAGGCCTCCGCCTTGGGTAGTGGGTCGTGTGGGGTCGTGGGTGGTTCCGGTTCTCCGGGGATCCGTGAGGCGCCGGGTTCGCGGGGCGAGTTGGGGGGCTACGGCCGCAGGGCCCGCAGCAGCAGGTCCGCCAGGTGGTCGGCGACCTCCTGCGGGGTCATGCGCCCGCCGGGCCGGTACCAGGTGCTGAGGTGGTGGACGGAGCCGAAGTGGTAGTCCACCACCAGGTCGGCCGGGGTGGCGGTGGAGAAGACTCCCGCCTTCTGCCCCTCCTCGATCAGGGCGCGGAACCGCTCGTGGTAGCGGCGGCGTTCGGAGCGCACCTGCTTCTGCTTGTCCTCGCTGAGCTGGTGCATGGAGCGGAAGAAGATCGAGGCGTCGTCGAGGTTGTCGATGGTGGTGACGACGACGTCGGCGGCGGCGTCGCGCAGCCGCCGCTCCACGGGGGCGTCGGAGGAGGCGAAGGCGTCCAGCCGCTCCTGCTGCAGGCGCAGCACCCGGCCGTAGATCTCGTGCAGCAGGTCGTCCTTGGATCCGAAGTAGTGGTAGAGGGCGCCCTTGGTGACGCCCGCCGCCTCGACGATCTCCTGGACGGAGGTGCGGTCGTAGCCGCGGTCGGCGAACAGCCGGGTGGCGGCGGCCAGCAGCCGCTGCGGGACAGGCTGGGTGGGGGCGTCGTCCTGCCGCTGGTTCGCCGGGCTCGTCATGGCGGTTCCTCCTGCTGCTCGTGGCCTTACCGGACCTGCTGGTCCCGCTGGATTGTCTCCAGCTTCCGCTGCACATGATTCATGCCGTCCAGCCACTTGTCGGTGTCGGATGCGCGCGCGACGGCGTAGCGGGCGGCCTCCGGGTGCGGCAGGACCAGGAAGCGTCCGGCGTCGACGGCCTCCAGGGTGGCGCGGGCGACGTCCTCCGGCTCGATGGCGGTGGGCCTGAGCACCAGGTCGCCTGCGGTGGAGGCGGAGGCGAGCATGTCGGTGCGCACGCCCTGCGGGCACACGGCGTGGACATCGATCCCGCGGTGGCGGTAGGTGAGCGACAGCCACTCGGCGAAGGCGAGGGCGGCGTGCTTGGAGACGCTGTAGGGCGCGGAGCCGACCATGGTGAGCATTCCGGCGGCCGAGACGGTGGCGACGAAGCGGCCGCGGCCGCGCTCAAGCCACTCGGGCAGCAGTTCGCGCGCCGCCCGGACGTGGGCCATGACGTTGACGTCCCAGGCGGCGTCCCAGACGGCGTCCTCGGCCTCGGGGCCGCCGGCCGGGGCGACGCCGGCGTTGGCGCAGAAGACGTCGATGCCACCGCCGAGGGCCTCGCGGGCGGCGGGGACGATCCCCGAGGCGTCGCCGGGCACCGCCGTGGCACCGATCTCCCGCGCGACGGCCTCGGCCTTGCCGGCGTCGAGGTCGTTGACGACGACCCTGGCGCCGCGTTCGGCGAAGGCGCGGGCGAGGGCGGCGCCGATGCCGCCGCCCGCTCCGGTCACCACGACGCCCGAGTCCCTCAGGTCCTCCATGTGCCCACCCTTCGTCTCGTTCCGGTCGCCGGCGGTGGCCTCTTCCGGCCCGCTCCCGGTGGTCCACGGATTTCCTGCACAGACTAACCAGTCGGTATGTGGCATCGGAAGATTCGGGGGCACACGGATCCATTGGAGGGTCCGGTACGTCCCAGCGATGACGGCTGTGGTCGATTACGTCGGAGGTGGTACGCGTTGGCCGGTTTCAATGCCCTGGCGGAACAGGTCCGTGATCCCGGGAGAGACCCGTCCCAGCGCAGGCAGGCCCTGCGCAAGTGCCTGGAGCGCTTCGCCCCCTACGGGCATCGCGCCACCTGGCACCACCTGTGCGCCCGCGCGGGCATCTCCCCCGACGACCGCAGCCCCGATCCGGAGCGGCTGATGGCCGCCCTGGAGGAGTTGGAGGAGGCCCGGGAGGTGTGGCTGGCGTACGAACGCGACTTCGCGCGGCGGCGCAGGGAGCAGAAGCACCTCGGCGTCCGGCAGCCGCCGGGCGACGCCTGGCACCGCCGGTGCTGGGGCGGTCGCGGGCTGCTGCCCGTGGAGGACCCCGGCGCCGCGCCGCCCGCCCCGCTGGCGGAGGTGCTGCGGCGGCTGGTCCATGAGGCGGAGGCGCGCGAGGCGCGGCGTGCGGCGCAGGCGATGCACAGCGCCGAGCAGTCCCTGCGGTCCCGTCGGCCGGGCGCGGTGGCGCACGGCGGCGGCACGGGAAGGATGGCGGTCAGCGGCTGACACCCGCGTTCGGCGCGGGCGCGGCCCTGGCGGCGCGGTGGAGCATGACGCGTCACGGTGGGTCCCGGATCTTCCGGGGCCCGCCGTGACGCGTCGTGCACGCGGGGGAAGCACCCGGCCGTTGACAGGCCCGACACCCCCGAGCATGCTGAGCAAGCGCTTAGTAGCGTGTGCCGACACACGGACACACGGACACACGGACACCACGCATGGTTGGGGAGGCGAGCTTCGATGGCGGAGCCCCGGGTTTTCACATCGGTCGACGAGCTGAAGGCCGCTGTCGGCGAGGAGTTGGGCACCAGCGACTGGCTGGAGGTCGACCAGAAGCGGATCGACCTGTTCGCGGACGCGACAGGCGACCACCAGTGGATCCACGTCGATCCGGAGAAGGCCGCCGCCGGCCCGTTCGGCACGACCATCGCGCACGGCTATCTGACGCTCTCGCTGCTGCCGGTGCTGGTACCGCAGCTCATCAGCGTCGAGGGCGTGCGCATGGGCATCAACTACGGCGTGAACAAGGTCCGCTTCCCCTCCCCGCTGCCGGTCGGCTCGCGGGTGCGCGCGACCGCGCGGATCACGGAGGTCTCCGAGGTGGGCGAGGGCTGCGTTCAGCTCGCCTCACTGGTGACGGTCGAGCGTGAGGGCGGGGAGAAGCCGGTGTGTGTCGCGGAGAGCGTCGTGCGCTACTACCTGTGACACCCGCCGCCGTCCGCCGGGCTCACACGCCCCGGCCGGCCCCGCCCGCGGTTCCGTCGGCGGGACCGGCCGGGGCGCCGACCATCCTCAGCACCAGTCCGGCGTAGAGCTCGCCGATCTCCTCGGGTGTGCGCGCGCCGCCGGAGCGGAACCAGCGGGCGACGTCGACGCAGAGCGAGAGCACGGCCAGGGCCGTGCCCCGGGTGTCGGGGACGGTGAAGTCCCCGGCGGCCACTCCGTCCTCCAGGATGCCGCGCAGGATCTCCTCGCTGCGCCGCCGCAGGGCGACGATCTCGGCGTAGTGCTCCTCGGCCAGCGCGTTCAGCTCGTACTGCACCACCCGGGCCGTGGTGTGGCGCTCGGCGTGCCAGCGCACGAAGGCGCGTACCGCGGCGGCGAGCCGGTCGGCGGGGGTCACCGCGCTGTTGCCGGCCTCGGTGAGGATGCGCACCGAGCGCTCGTGGCCGACCCGGCTGATCTGGTAGAGCAGTTCTTCCTTGGTGCGGTAGTGGATGTAGAGGGCGGCGGGGCTCATTCCGGCGCGGGAGGCGATGTCCCGGGTGGTGGTGGCGTGGAAGCCGCGCTCGGCGAAGGCCTCGACGGCCGCCAGCAGCAGCCGGCGGGCGGCGTCGGGGGCCACCTCGCCCCAGGAGTCGTCGGGCTCTCCGGCGCCGTCCGCGGCGTTCCCCGCCGCGTTCTCGGTGTCCGCGGCGTCCATGGTGTCCGCGCTCTCCACGGACTCCGCTCCCGTCTCCGCAGCCATCAGCACCTCGCCCGTTCGTTACACCGGGCGAACACCATACAACGGCCGCTGAGCAGCCGCTTAGGGAGCTGGGGTGCTCAGGACACCCCGGAGGACCGTCAGAACGCCGACACCCCGGTCAGCGACCGGCCGATGAGCAGCTTGTGGATCTGGCTGGTGCCCTCGTACAGGGTCATCACGCGGGCGTCGCGCAGCAGCTTGCCGACGGGGTACTCGTCGATGTAGCCGTAGCCGCCGAAGACCTGGAGGGCGTTGTTGGCGGCGCGCACGGCGGCCTCGGAGGCGTAGAGCTTGGCGACGGAGGACTCGGTGGCGAAGGGCAGGCCCCGGTCGATGTGGTCGGCCACGCGCCAGGTCAGCAGCCGGGCGGCGTCGACGTCCACGGAGATGTCGCTGATCAGCTCCTGGACGAGCTGGTGGCGGGCGATGGGCTTGCCGAACTGCTCGCGCTCGGCGGCGTAGGAGACGGCCGCGTCCAGCGCCGCCTGGGCAATGCCGACACAGCCGGCCGCCACCGACATGCGCCCCTTGGCGAGGGCGGACATGGCGACGGAGAATCCCTTGCCCTCCTCGGCGATGCGGCAGTCGTCGGGGACGCGGACGCCGTCGAGCACCAGCTCGGCGGTGGCCTGGCCGCGCAGGCCGAGTTTGCCGTGGATCTCCCGGCGGGTCAGGCCGGGGGTGTCGGTGGGGACGAGGAAGGCGGTGATCCCCCTGTGGCCGGGCTCGGCGCCGGTACGGGCGAAGAGCAGCACCACGTCGGCCCAGGTGCCGTTGGTGATGAACATCTTGGTGCCGTCGATGATCCAGTCGCCGCCGGGGCCGCCGTCGCGGCGGGCGCGGGTGGTGAGATTGGCTGCGTCGGAGCCGGTGCCCGGCTCGGTCAGGCCGAAGCAGCCGATCGCCTCGCCGGCGCACAGGCCCGGCAGCCACCGGCGCTTGTGCTCCTCGCTCCCCCAGGCGGCGATCGTCTTGGCGACCAGGCCGAGGGAGACCGACAGCACCCCGCGCACGGCGGAGTCCCCGCGCCCCAGCTCCTCGGTGACCAGGCAGTACGCCAGGTGGTCGCCGCCGGACCCGCCGTACTCCTCGTCGATGGTCAGGCCCAGAAATCCCAGGTCGCCCAGGGACTTCACCACGGACCGGTCGATGCTCTCGGCGCGGTCCCACTCGGCGGTGTGCGGGACGATCTCCCGGTCGACGAACTCCTTGGCGAGCTGCCGTACGGCAGCCTGCTCCTGAGACAGCTCCAGATCCATACCCAATAAACTAGCAGCGCTAGTTGCAGCTTCACAGATACCGGACGAGACCCGAGGATGTGATCCGTGGCACGCCCACGTACCCCCCTGCTGAGCCGCGAGCGGATCGTGGCGGCGGCGCTCGCGCTGGTGGACGGCGAGGGCCTGCCCGCGGTGTCCACCCGCAGACTCGCCGCCGAGCTGGGCGTCAGCGGCCCGTCGCTGTACAACCACTTCCGCACCAAGGACGAGATCCTGGACGCGGTGGCCGACGCGGTGTGCGCCGATGTCGACCTGTCGATGTTCGAGAACGGCACCGACTGGCGCGAGGCGCTGGTGGCCTGGGCCCGCTCCTACCGGGCGGCGCTCAGCGCGCACCCCAACATCGTCCCGTACCTGGCGCAGGGACCGGGCCGGCGCCCCAGCCAGCTGCGGATGGCCGACGCCGTCTACGGCGCGATGCTGGACGCCGGGTGGCCGCGCGCCCACGCGACCCGCATCGGCGCGCTGATGCGGTACTTCGTGGCCGGCTCCGCGCTGGGCTCCTTCGCCCGCGGCTTCGTCGACGACGCGGCGCTGTACGAGCGCGACTACCCGCATCTGGACCAGGCCCATCTGCTGGCCGAGCACCAGCAGCGCGTCGACGAGGGCGCCTTCGAGACGGGCCTGCGAGCCCTCGTCGACGGGCTGGCGCTCCGGTTCCCGGACCGGGGGCGGCCCGGGGAGGCGGAGGACGGCGAGGTGCGGGAGAGCCAGGGCGTGCTGTGAAAGTCCCGTCTGCGGGGCGGCGCCATGCACGCCCTAGAAGACCACCAGCGCCCGGCCGCCGCGTCCGGCGAGCATGGCCTCGAAGGCAGCCGGCACCTCCTCCAGACCGATCCGGTCGGTGACCAGCGCGCCCAGGTCCAGCCGTCCGGAGCGGACGTGCCCGGCGAGTACGGGCAGGTCGCGGGCGGGGTCGCAGTTGCCGAAGACGCAGCCGGACAGGGTGCGGGCGAAGTGGAAGATCTCCAGCGGCGAGAAGGAGACCTGGCTGTCCTTGCCGCCGATGCCCACCACCGAGGTGCGCCCGCCGCGCCGGGTGGAGGACCAGGCCGCCCGGATGGTCTCCGCGCGGCCGACGCACTCGACCGCGGCGTCCGTGCCCAGTCCTCCGGTGATCTTCCGGATCTCCTTGGCCGTGGTGTCGGAGGCGATCAGGAAGTCGGTGGCCCCGGCACGGCGGGCCAGCTCCTCCTTGCCCGGGGAGACGTCCACGGCGACGATCCGCTCCGCCCCCGCGATCCGCGCCGCCTGGATCACCGCCAGGCCGACCCCGCCGGCGCCGAAGACGGCCAGCGACTCCCCCTCGCGCAGGCGGACGCTGTGGTTGACCGCGCCGTAGCCGGTCAGGACCGCGCAGCCCAGCAGGGCCGCGTCGGCCAGCGGCACGCCGGCGGGCAGCGGCAGCACACCGCGCTCGGCGACGACCGTCTCCTGCGCGAACGCGGCCGTGCCCAGCCCCGGATACAGGTCGCGGCCGTCGGCGGAGCGGGCGTAGGGGACACCGCTGGCCGCGTTGGCCTCGGTGCACAGCCAGGGCTCGCCCAGCTTCGCGCAGAAGTGGCAGCTCCCACAGGCGGGCGCCCAGTTGAGGACGACCTCGTCGCCGGGTGCCACGGTCGTGACGCCCTCGCCCACGGCGGTCACGGTCCCCGCGCCCTCGTGACCGAGGACGGCGGGCACGGGCTGGCGCAGGGTGCCGTTGGACAGCGACAGGTCGGAGTGGCAGACCCCGGCGGCGGTGAGGCGGACCCTCACCCGGCCGGGGCCGGGCTCCGACAGGTCGATCTCCCCCGTCTCCAGCGGGGCTTTGACGGCGGGCAGGACCACGGCGCGGACCACGTGGCGTCTCCTCTCACGTCCTGGAGCGGACGGACTGCTTGTGGTGGGATCGGGCGGGCGGTTGTACGGCTGGACGGGCGGCCGAAGGCGCGGCCGGGCGTGTCGCTCAGAACTGCAGGGACTTGGTCTGGAGGTACTCGGTCAGGCCGTGCGGGCCCAGCTCCCTGCCCACGCCCGACCGCTTGTAACCGCCGAAGGGCGCCAGCGGGTTGAACCGGCCGCCGTTGATGTCCACCTGGCCGGTCTGAAGACGGCGGGCGAAGGCGGTGGCCATCTCGTCGTCACCGGCCCACACCGCGCCCGACAGCCCGTATTCGGAGTCGTTGGCGATCCGGACGGCGTCGTCGGCGTCCTCGTAGCGCAGGATGCTCAGGACCGGGCCGAAGATCTCCTCGCGGGCGATGGTCATCTCCGGGGTGACGCCGGCGAAGACGGTGGGGCGCACGTAGTAGCCGCGCTCCACTCCCTCGGGGGCGTCCGCGCCGCCCGCGACGAGGGTGGCGCCCTCCTCGGTCCCGGTGCGGATGTAGCCGGTGACGCGTTCGCGCTGTCCGGCGTTGACCACCGGGCCCAGGCGCGTGGCGGGGTCGGTCGGGTCGCCGGGGACGTACTTGGCCGCCGCGGCGGCGGCGATCTCCACGGCCTCGTCGTAGTGGTCGGTGTGGACGAGCATGCGGGTCCAGGCGCTGCACGTCTGGCCGGCGTTGGCCATCACGTTGCCCACGCCGATCTTCACGGCCTTCACCAGGTCGGCTCCGGGCAGGATCACGTTCGCGGACTTGCCGCCCAGTTCCAGCGCGACCCGCCTGACCGCGCCGCCGGCGATCGCGCCGATGCGGCGGCCGACGGCGGTGGAGCCGGTGAAGGAGACCATGTCCACGCCGCCGTGCTCGGCCAGCGCCTGCCCGGCGACCGGGCCGCGCCCGGTGACGAGGTTGAACACCCCGGCCGGCACCCCCGCCTCGGCCACGGCCTCGGCGAACAGCCGCGCGACCAGCGGGGTGTCCTCGGCGGGCTTGAGGACCACCGTGCAGCCGGCCGCCAGGGCCGGGGCGACCTTGGCGACGATCTGGTGCAGCGGATAGTTCCAGGGGGTGATGGCGCCGACGACGCCGACCGGCTCGTGCAGTACGCGGGAGTTGCCCAGCCTCTCCTCGAAGGGGTGCTCGGCGGCGAGCTTCGCGTACGTCCCGGCGACCGTGACGGGCAGGTCGGCGTGGACGGCCTGCGAGAAGGCCAGCGGGGCGCCCAGCTCCGCGGTGACGGTGGCCGCGATCTCCTCGCGGCGGGCGGCCAGAGCGTCGTGCAGCGCGCCGAGCCGGGCCGCGCGCTCGGCGGGCGGTGCGGCGGCCCAGCCCGGCAGGGCCGCGCGGGCCGCCTCCACGGCCGCGTCGACGTCCTCGGCGGTGCCCGCCGGGACGGTGCCGATGATCTCCTCGGTGGCCGGGTCGACGACCTCGATCGTCTCCGTGCCCGCGGCGGGGCGCCACTGTCCGTCGATGTACATGCCGTTGTGTGCCTGCATGACCCCAAACTAGCGGCGCTAGTTTGGGGTGTCAGCAGGACGGCGCATGCCGTGGATCACACGGAGGACCCGGCGGCGGCCGGGGATGCCGCCGCGGAGCCCGGATCGGCGCCCCCGGCCGCCGGCGCGGGGACCACCCGGACCGGGAAGCCGTTGAGCACGGCCGTTCCCGACAGCGGGTCCAGCAGCCGCCCGTCCAGGAGCTGGTTGACGTTGGCCCCGGGCTCGGCGGAGGCCACCGGCGTCCGGGTGCCGGGCCGGTCGTGGCCCCAGCCGTGCGGCAGGCTGACGACTCCCCGGGCCACCTCCTCCGTCACCTCCACCGGTGCCCGGACCGTGCCCCCGTCGCCGGTGATCTCGGCGGGGGAGCCGTCGGCCAGGCCGAGCCGGGCGGCGTCGGCGGGGTGGACGTGGAGGGTGCAGCGGTTGCTGCCGCCCTTCAGACCGGGGACGTTGTGCATCCAGCTGTTGTTGGAGCGCAGATGGCGGCGGCCGACCAGCACCAGGGGCCCGGGCTCGGCCTGACGTTCCGCCAGGAAGCGTCGCAGCCGGGGGATGTCGGCGGCGATCGGCTCCGGGCACAGCTCGACCTTGCCCGAGCGGGTGCGCAGCACCTCGGGCAGCCGTGGGCGCAGCGGGCCCAGGTCGATGCCGTGGGGGTGCTCCAGCAGCTTCGCCAGGGTCAGCCCGCCGGGGTCGGCGCCGAAGCCGTCGCCGTAGGGGCCCAGCCTCAGCATCATGTCCAGCCGCCGCTCGGGGCCGCTCTCGCCGTTCAGCAAGCGGGTCAGCTCCGCGGTGTCCCGGCCGCGGACGGGGGAGGGCGGGTCGGCGACGGCGGCGGCCAGGGTGTGCTCGACGACCATGGCGTCGACCGACTCCGGGTCGGCGCCGGGCGCACCGGAGGCGCACAGCACCAGGCGGGCCAGGATCTCGCTCTCGCTCATCTCCCCCTCGCCCGGCGGGATCGCGGGGCGGGTGTAGCGCACCTGGTTGCGGACGGCCAGGGCGTTGAAGCTGAAGTCGAAGTGCGGGGAGCGGGAGGGCGGGGGCGGCGGCAGCACCACATGGGCGTGGCGGGAGGTCTCGTTGAGGTAAGGGTCGACGCTGACCATGAAGTCCAGCCCGGCCAGGGCTCGCTCCAGCCTGGCGCCGTCGGGCGCGGAGAGCACGGGGTTGCCCGCGACGCAGATCAGCGCCCGCACCCGTCCCTCGCCCGGGGTGTCGATCTCCTCGGCCAGCGCGGCGGCCGGGAACTCCCCCTTGACCTCCGGGTGCCCGCCGACCCGGCTGTGCCTGCGGCCGGTGGCGAAGCCCCGTCCCGGGGCGGGCGGGCGGGGGGCGCGGGCGGTGGCCGACAGCGGGAACATCGCGCCGCCGGGCCGGTCGAGGTTGCCGGTCAGCGCGTTCAGGACGTCCACCAGCCAGCTCGCCGTGGTGCCGAACTCCACGGTGGTGCTGCCGATGCGGCCGTAGACCGCGGCGCGCTCGGCGGCGGCCAGTTCGCGGGCGAGGGCGCGGACGACCTCCGGCTCGACGCCGCAGGCGCCGGAGACGGCCTCGGGGGTGAAGTCGGCGGCGAGGCGGGCCACGTCCTCCACACCGCCGAGGTGCTCCCCGGCCGCGCCGGTGTCGGCCAGGCCCTCGGCGAAGAGGACCTGGACCATCGCCATCAGCAGCAGGGCGTCGCCGCCGGGCCGCACGGCCACGTGCCGGTCGGCCAGGCGCGCGGTGCGGGTGCGGCGCGGGTCGACGACCGTGAGGGTGCCGCCGCGCCGCCGCAGGGCCTTCAGCCGGCCGGGGAAGTCGGGGGCGGTGCACAGACTGCCGTTGGATTCCAGCGGGTTGGCGCCGACGATCAGCAGATGGTCGGTGCGGTCCAGGTCGGGGACGGGGATGGCCAGGGGGTCGCCGTAGAGCAGCCCGCCGGAGGCGTGCTTGGGCATCTGGTCGAGGGTGGAGGCGGTGAAGACGTTGGGGGTGCGCAGCGTCTTGACCAGCAGGGGCGGGTAGAGGGCCCCGGCGACGGTGTGGACGTTGGGGTTGCCCAGGAAGAGGGCGACGGCCCGGGGGTCGCCGCCGGCCGGGCCGTCGCCGTCCAGGACACGGCCCAGCCCCTCGGCGACCGCCGCGAACGCCTCCTGCCAGCTCGCCTCCCGCAGCTCGCCGCCACGGCGGACCAGCGGGCGGGACAGGCGGTGGGGGTCGGCGTCCAGCTCGCCGAGAAGGGCGCCCTTGGGGCAGACGAAGCCGCGGCTGAAGACATCATCGCGGTCGCCGCGGGCCGCGGTGATCCGCTCCCGTCCGCCGTCGCCGGGGGTGACCGTGACGACCAGGCCGCAGGTGGCCTCGCACAGCGGGCAGATCCGCAGGGCGGTACGTGAGCCGGCACCCGCGGACGGGCCGGGCTTCTCGTTCGGCTGCATGGTGACACTCTCCGGCATCGGTCCCCCTGGTGAGCGGTGTCCGGGTGGGCGGTGCGGTCCGGCGACTCCATACCGACCGGACGGTAAGCGAACCTTAGCCCCGCGGCCCCCCGGCCGCCCAGGGGTGGGAGCCGAAACGGCGGCACGCCCGTCCAAGACGCGCCGTTGACGTGCGGACCCCCACATTCCTATGGTTGACAACAGGAAACCCTGAGCACCGGGAGCGTTGCGATGAGTGGCACCACAAGCGGTTTCGAGCAGGCGCGCAAGACCGCGGAGGGGCTGGCGTACTCCTCCGGTTTCGGCAACGAACACGCCTCCGAAGCCGTTCCGGGAGCGCTCCCCGTCGGCCGCAACTCCCCCCAGCGCGCACCCCTGGGGCTCTACGCGGAGCAGCTCAGCGGCACCGCCTTCACCGAGCCGCGCGCCCACAACCGCCGCTCGTGGCTGTACCGCATCCGGCCCTCGGCCGCCCACCCCCGCTTCGTCCGTGCCGACGGCGGCTCCCTGCGCGGCGCGCCCTTCACCGAGACCGAGCCCGACCCCAACCGGCTGCGCTGGGACCCGCTGCCCGACCCCGCCCCCGGCACCGACTTCCTGGACGGGCTGTGGACCCTGGGCGGCAACGGCGACGCCGCCCGGCGCGAGGGCGTCGCCATCCACCTGTACGCCGCCAACGCCCCCATGAAGCGCCGGGTGTTCAGCTCCTCCGACGGCGAGCTGCTGATCGTGCCCGAGCGCGGCGGCCTGCTGCTGCGCACCGAGTTCGGCCTGCTGCGCGCCGACCCGGGCCACATCGCGCTGATCCCCCGCGGGGTCCGCTTCCGCGTCGAGCCGCTGGACGCGGTGGTGCGCGGCTACGTCTGCGAGAACATGGGCCGCCCCTTCGTCCTGCCCGACCTCGGCCCCATCGGCGCCAACGGCCTCGCAGCCGCACGGGACTTCATGGCCCCCACCGCCGCGTACGAGGACGTGGAGGGCCCGGTGGAGGTGGTCAACAAGTTCTGCGGCGGCCTGTGGACGGCCACCTACGACCACTCCCCGCTGGACGTCGTCGCCTGGCACGGCAACCTGGTCCCCTACGTCTACGACCTGCGCCGCTTCAACGTGATCGGCAGCATCAGCTACGACCACCCCGACCCGTCGATCTTCACCGTCCTCACCTCGCCCTCGGACACCCCGGGCCTGGCGGGCATGGACTTCGTGGTCTTCGCCCCGCGCTGGCTGGTCGGCGAGGACACCTTCCGGCCGCCGTACTTCCACCGCAACGTGATGAGCGAGTACATGGGCCTGATCGAGGGCGCCTACGACGCCAAGACCGCCGGCCCCGGCGGTTTCGTCCCCGGCGGCGGCTCGCTGCACAACATGATGTCCGCCCACGGCCCGGACCGCGACACCTTCGACCGGGCCAGCGCCGCCGAGCTGGTCCCGCAGAAGGTGGACGACGGGCTGGCGTTCATGTTCGAGACCCGCTGGCCGGTGACGCTGACCGCCCAGGCGCGCGACGCCGGAAACCTCCAGCACGGCTACGACGACGTGTGGCAGGGCCTGGAGCGCCACTTCCGGGAGTGATACGGGAGTGATCCGGGAGCGAGTGGCCGCATCCGAGGGCGATGGCGCGTACCGTGACCCACGACGTACCGCCGCACCGCCGCCGCGTCACGGTGCCGTGACGCGGCGGCCCGGCATCACCCGGCAACCCAGCCTGGCCGTCCGGAGGCCGCCGTGACCACCTTCGCTCCCGACTCGCTCGCGCTGAACCGCAAGCTGCCGCTGTGGTATCAGGTCTCGCAGTCCCTGCGCGCCTCGATACTGGGCCGCTCCCCCGGCGCGCCCCTGCGCCTGCCCACCGAGGAGCGGCTCGCGGAGCACTACGGCGTCAGCGTGCTGACCATGCGCCAGGCGCTCAAGGAGCTGGAGAACGAGGGGCTGATCTCCCGGCACCGGCGGCGCGGCACCTTCATCGAGCCGAGCGCCCGCAGCGGGTCCCCCGTGCGGCTGCTCGGCTCGGTGGACGCCATCGTGGCCCAGCAGTCGGGCGAGGAGACGGTGCTGCTGGGACACGGCGCCGGGCCGGTCCCCGGGGAACTGGCCGAGTACTTCCCGGACCTCGCCGAGGCGGTGGCCTACCGGCGGCTGCGCCGCGACCGGGAGACGGGCGAGCCGACCAACTGGGCGGAGAACCTCGTCCGCCCCGAACTGGCCGGCCGCATCGACCTGGAGGACCTGGCGCGCTGGCCCATGACGAAGGTGCTGCGCGACGCCGTGGGCGTGCGGATCAGCCGCATCACCGACACCGTCCAAGCCCGGCTGGCCGACCCGGAGACGGCCGAGCTGCTCCAGGTGCCGCTGCTCAGCCCGATCCTGCACTACACCGGCGTCACCTACGACGAGAGCGGACGGGTGGTGGACGTGGCCCGCATCCACTACCGCGGCGACCGCTTCTCCTTCTCCGTCACCGTGGAGGCGGACTGATCCACGCCGGGCCGGTCCACGTCCGTAGCATGCCTGCGGCGGGCCGTACGGGAAGGACAGCGGGGAGGGAAACGGTGGGTGCCGGGACGGGCGGCGACAGCGGCCAGGACGTTCCGCTCGACGAGCTGATGCCCTGGTCGGTCCGGACGGTCCGGCCGGGCCGGGACTGGGTGACGGCGCCGGACGAGGCGTCGCTGCGGTCCCGCTGGGCCGCCCTGCTGCGGGCCTTCGGCGACGAGCGCGCGGCGCTGTTCGTCCCCACCCGCGCCCGCACCACCCGCACCGCCGTCCCCCGGCTGCCCGGCCCCGCGGCGGACGCCGGCGCCCCAACCGGCCGGCTGGACCGGGAGGACGGGGCGTGCCCGGAGCCGGTGCGGGTGCTGTGCGGGCCTTACGACCGGCAGTGGCTGATACCGGACCACCGGCTGCTCGACGCCGCCCGGCCGGAGCTGTGGCGGGTCGCCGACGATCGGCAGATCCTCCTGGTCGAGCCCCCGGCCGCGCCCCGCTCCCCCGCCCCGGAGCCGGTCTTCACCGAACTGCTCCCGGTCGCCGCCGCTTCCCGGACCGGACGCGTACGCCCCCTCTACCGGCGCCCCGGCGGCCGCGAGCCCAACCTCGCCCCCGGCCTGCCCGGGCTGCTGGCCGGAGCCCTGGGCACACCGGTGACGGCCGAGGACGTCCTGGCCTGGACGGCCGCCGCGGTACGCCCCGCCCCCGGCGGCCCCGGCGGCCATGCCGTGCCACTCACCGCGGACCGCGAGATGTGGCGGGAGGGCGTCGCGCTGGGCCGCGAGGTGCTGCGGACGCACACCCGCGGCGCCCGTTGCGGTGACGGCTCCCGCCCGCGTCTGCCGGGCGGGCGGCGCCCCTACGTGCGGGCCGCGCTGCCCGGACACCCGGCCCCGGACGCGCTGCGCCACGATGCGCGGGAGGAGAGCCTGTGGGTTGGAGAGGGCCGGGTGGCGCCGGTGGCGCGTGGGGCCTGGGAGTTCGAGTCGGGCGGCGTCCGGGTGCTCGCCGACTGGTTCGCCCGCCGTACGGACCCGGCCGCGCCCGGCACGCTGGCGGAGGTGCGCCCGAGGACCTGGCCGCCCCGGTGGACCTCGGAACTGCTGGAGCTGATCACCGTGCTCACCCTCCTCGACGGGCTGCGCGAGGCGCGCGCCGATTTCGCCGACCGCCTGGCCGGGCGTCCGGTAGTGGGGGTGTCCGCGCTGCGGGAGGCCGGTGTGCTGCCGCCGCCTTCGGCGGCGCGGCGCCCGGCCTCCGTGCTGGACCACCGCGAGGAGGGGCCGGAGGGGCAGTTGGCGCTGTTGTGAGGAACCGGTTCCCGCCGGCGGCGGGAGCCCGCCGGTCGCGGGAGCGGAGTGCGGGGAGAGTGCGGGGAGAGTACGGGGACGCGGCCGGGGCCGGGCCGCGACGCCCGGCCCGCCGCGGGGAGGCCGGTCTCCCGGAGCCCTGAGCCGAAACCTTCGTGCTCCGGCCCGGGTGCCCCGGACACGGCCGGACGCGGCTAGGCGTGGCCCCCGAAGAGGGAGCGCCGCAGCCGCCGCAGCGGCGCGAAGAGGGAGACCCGCGCGCCCCTGCTGCGGGAGCGCATGTGCACCGCGTCGCGCGCGGTCAGTTCGCGCATGAGCAAGGCCGCCTCAGCCGTGTCATCCTGGGAGACGGCGGGCCCCGCCAGCACGCTCAAGTGCCGGTCCAGGCGCGAACCGGTCGCACCGCTCCCGCACTGGATCGCAGGGATCCGCGCCCTGCTGCGTACCGTTATCTGTTCCATGACTCTCCCCACCCAAACGAGGGCTCCCGGCCCGGGCAGGGTAACCCTATCTCCCGACCGTGACCCACGGGTATTCCGGTCACTCGATCCGCCTTCCCCGCAAGGGGGTTGACGAACACCGTACGAGACAACAGCATCCGACGGGCCCCACGGCGGGGCCGGGGACGGGGGACGACGATGAACACCGGTGACAGCGGGCGGCTGCTCGCCGACCGCTACCGCCTCGCCGCCGAGCTGGGCCGCGGCGAGGCGGGCGTGGTCCGGCAGGGGCGCGACGAGGTTCTGGGCCGCGAGGTCGCGGTCAAGGAGGTGCGGGCGGCGGAGGAGCTCTCCCCGGCCGAGGTGCGCGCCCTCTACTCCCACCTGGAGCGGGAGGCCATGACGGCCGGGCGCATCTCCCACCGCAACGCCACCACCGTCCACGACGTGGTGATCGAGGACGGCCGCCTGTGGGTGGTGATGGAACTGGTGCGGGGCCTGTCGCTGGCCGCCGTGCTGGAGGCCGACGGGCCGATGTCCCCGGCCGGCGCCGCGCGGATCGGCGCCGAGGTCGTCTCGGCGCTGCGCAGCGCGCACGAGGCGGGCATCACCCACCGCGACGTCAAGCCGTCCAACATCCTGCTGGGCAACGACAACAGGGGCGTCCTCACCGACTTCGGTACCGCGCAGGTGAAGGCCGGCACGGCGCACGACCGGCCCGGTGCGCCGGTCGGCCGGCCCGAGTTCCTCGCCCCGGAGTGCGCACGGGGCCAGGACCCGGGTCCCGCCGCGGACCTGTGGGCCCTGGGTGTGGTGCTGTACCTGGCCGTGGAGGGCGTCTCGCCGTTCCGCCGCGACACCCCCGAGAAGACCCTGCGCTCCCTCGCCGCGTACACCGACGCCGATCTGCCGCCCATGCGGCGTGCGGGCGGGCGCGCTGGCGCCGGCGCTGGAGGGGCTGCTGCGGGCGGACCCCGCCGAGCGCACGGGCACCGCCGCAGCCGAACGGCTGCTGCGCGTGGCCGCGGCCGGCGGCGGCCCGCGCGCCTCCTCTTCTTCCTCCCCCTCGCCCTCGCCCGCATCCGGTGAGGGCGGGAGCGGCGGAGGCGGCGGACGCCGGGACACGCCGGGCTCCTGGGACGCCGACCGGGGGCCGCGCGGGGTGCCGGCACTCGTCGCCGGCCTGCTGGTCCTGCCGCTGGCCGCCCTCGCCGTGGCCGTCGCCCTGCGCTGAGCGTCCGCCGAATCCCGGCCAGGCGCCGGAAACCTGCGTGCGCACGGGCCACCCGTGCCCGATCATGGGGGCCATGTGTGCCGACCACCGTGCCGTGCCGACCGAGGAGTCGCTGCCCATCCGGCTCAACATCGACGACAGCGACTCCCCCTCCGACGTCATCGACGCCCTCTTCCTGGGGCGCTTCACCACCGGTGAGCAGCCGCACGCCCGCAGCCGCTCCCTGGAGCGGGTGCGCAAGGGCATGGCCCTGCTGCCGCCGGGAGCGGCCGTGCTGCGCTCGGCCCGCGACGGCGACCGCGGCGCGACGCTGGCCGAGGGCGACGGCTGGACGGTGCTGGTCTCCCGCTGGTCCCGCGGCGCCGACGTGACCGTGACGGCCGTCAGCGAGGAACTGGCGGAGCGGACGCTGAAGGCCGCGGTGGAGGACGCGGAGGACGAGCCCGAGCCCCGGCCGGACGACGTCACCATGGGTTTTTGGTACAACTCCCCGCGGCGCGGCCCGTACCGCACCACCCGCCGGATCACCGCCGGAAGCTGGGAGGAGATCCGCGGCAACTACACCGCCCCGGTCGCCGAGGCCATGGACGGGCTGATGAAGACCAGCCCGGACGACATCACCGGGCGGCTGCTGCTGCTCCACGGCCCGCCGGGCACCGGCAAGACCTCCGCCCTGCGGACACTGGCGCGCTCCTGGCAGGACTGGTGCCAGGTGGACTGCGTGCTCGACCCGGAGCGGCTGTTCAACGAGGTCGGCTATCTGATGGACATCGCCATCGGCGAGGACGACGGCGCCCCGGACCGGCCGGGCCGGGAACGCTGGCGGCTGCTGCTCCTGGAGGACTGCGACGAGCTGATCCGCGGCGAGGCCAAGCACGCCACCGGCCAGGCCCTGTCCCGGCTGCTGAACCTCACCGACGGACTGCTGGGCCAGGGCCGCAACGTCCTGGTCGGCCTGACCACCAACGAGGACCTGGAGCGGCTGCACCCGGCGGTCGTCCGCCCCGGACGCTGCCTGGCCCGCATCGAGGTCGGCCCGCTGACGCGCCCCGAGGCCGTGAACTGGCTCGGCACCGAGGAGGGCGTCGGCCCCGACGGGGCGACCCTGGCCGAGCTGTACGCGCTGCGCCGCGGTTCGGGCCCGGCCTCGGTGCCGCCGCAGCCCGGGCGGTCGGACGAGGGTATGTACCTGTGACGCCTCCCCGCCGGGCCGCCGGGGAACGCGCGGGCGATCCGGCGGCGGAGCTGATCGGGCGGCAGGCGCGCGGGGAGCGGATCAAGTACCTCCACTTCTGGGGGCACGCTCCGCCCCGGGGGCGGGACGGCGGCTCGCCCGGCCCGTGGTGCCTCAGCCAGTGGTGGCCCTCGCCGTTCACCGTGGACGGCGTCGTCTACCCCACCGCCGAGCACTGGATGATGGCCGCCAAGGCACGGCTGTTCGGCGACGCGGCGGCCGAGGAGCGGATTGCGGCCGCGGTGGAGCCGGGCGCGGCCAAGGCCGCCGGCCGTGCGGTGCGGGGCTTCGACGAGGAGGTCTGGGTCCGGCACCGCTTCGGCGTCGTGGTCGAGGGCTGCGTCCACAAGTTCGGGCGGCACGGGGAGTTGCGGGCGTTCCTGCTCGCCACGCGGGGGCGGGTGCTGGTGGAGGCCAGTCCGCTGGACCGGATCTGGGGTATCGGGCTGGCCGCCGACGACGAGCGGGCGTCCGATCCGGCGCGCTGGCGCGGGCTCAACCTGCTGGGCTTCGCCCTGATGGCCGCCCGGGAGCGGCTGGAGGCGGGCTGAGAGGACGTCAGTCCCGGCGGTCGTACTCGGCGGCGACCGCCTGCTCGGCCGCGGCGAGTGCGGCGGCCCGGTCCAGGCCCAGTCGCCGCGCCCGCTGGGCGTACGACCGCGCCGCCGCCGCGGCCTCGCGGGCGGCGGTGTCCCCGCCGGCGGCGATGAAGCTGCCGTTGCGGCCCCGGGTCTCGATCACCCCGTCGGCCTCCAGCGCGCGGTAGGCCTTGGCCACCGTGTTGGCCGCCAGCCCCAGCTCCCCGGCGAGTCCGCGCACAGTGGGCAGCCGGTGACCGACCGGCAGCCCGCCGCCGCGGGCCTGTTCGGCGATCTGGGCGCGCACCTGCTCGTAGGGGGCGACGGGGGCTTCCGGGTCGACGGTGATGCTCAGTGGCACGGCACTTCTCCTGCTGCGGATCGGAACGTCGGATGGCGCGGGGTGCGCGGGGTGCGCGGGGTGCGCGGGGTGCGCGGGGTGCGCGGGGTGCGTCGATTGTGCACCAGCGCGTCAGCCGCGCTCCCAGATCCCGGTCTCCGGCGCCCAGCGGTACTCCGGCCGGCCCTCCGTGCCGCTGGTGCGGAAGGGCCGGCCGCCGTCGTCGATGCGCAGGGTGCCGCTGTCGTCACCACTGCTCCACTCCACCTCGATGTACCAGTCGCAGTCGCACCCCCCGGTCCGTGCCTCCACGCGCAGTGCCAGGGGGTCGTCGGCGGTGACGCGGTACGGCAGACGGGTGGTGGGCAGGGGCCGGCCGCCCTCGCCGTCGTAGCCGTCCACGGGCTCGGCGATCGGGCGCGAGGCGTCCAGGTCGGCCGTGAAGGCGGCCGGGGTGAGCGATCCGCCGCAGCCGTCGTCCATCCGGTAGACCGGCCGGTCCAGAAGGGCGCGGCGTTCGGCCACCCGGATGTGCAGGGCCTCCACCACGACGGGGGCCGTACCGGTGCCGTACACGGTGGCCTCCACGATGGTCTCGCCGCCGTGCACCGCGCCGAGGGCGCCGGCCCAGGAGGGCGCGTCCTGCGGAGCCGGCGGCGGGGGGACCCGGGAGGGCGGCGAGTCGATCAGATAGCGATGGCCGCAGCCGTGCCGCCACACGTGGGAGCGGGCGGACCAGCTCAGCGGAGCCGCTTCCGGCGCACCGCCGTGCTCGCGCTCCCGGTCGCCGCCGTCCGGCATCCGGGAGGGGTCCGCCCTCGGGGTACGGCCCGGTTTCGCACCGTCTCCGGTTCTTCCGTCCTCCCGGCCCCCGGCCGGGGACGGGGGCCGGGAGGACGAGGGGACGGAAGGGGACGCGGAGGAGAGTAAGCCATCGGTGCCGCCCGTCCCCGGCGCGGAGGCGGCGGGTCCGCCCGCGGCGCGGCGCTCCGGGCCGGGGACGGGCGCACCGTCACGGTCGTCGTCTGGGGCCGGATGGGCACCTTCGAGGACGCTCCGGTGAAGGACTTCAAGGAGACGACGCGCACGGCGGTGGACAAGCTGTACCGCTGACCGGGCCGGGCGCCGCCGGCGCGGGTCCCGTCGCCGTCCTGGCGCGGGACCCGCGCGGTGTTCCGCCCGCCGTCAGCTCAGTCGCGCAGCCGTCGGCCCACTTCGCCCAGCGCCCGCGCCAGGACGGCGAGTTCCTCGCGGTCGAGGACGTCGATGAGCGCCTCGCGCACCGTCGCCACATGGCCGGGGGCCGCGGTGCGCAGCAGTTCACGCCCCTCCTCGGTGAGGACGGCGAAGACGCCGCGGACGTCGGTGGGGCAGGCGCGGCGCCGCACCAGACCGCGTCTCTCCAATTGGCCGACCTGGTAGGTCAGGCCGCTCTTGGAGGTGATCAGCCGTTCGGCCAGTTCGGTCATGCGGATCTCGCCGCCGGGGGCATCGGCGAGGTGGACCAGGATCTCGTACTGCGGGTGGGACAGGCCCGCCTCGTCCTTGAGCTGCTGCTCAAGCCTTCGGGTGACGCGGTTGCCGGCTTCGAGGAAGCCCTGCCAGGCCGCCATCTCCAGCTCGTCCAGCCATCGGGGCTCCTTCATGCCCCCATCGTACGTGGTTGTTCAAATTCAAACCAAGCTGTACGCTCGCCATGAGCACTTATTTCGAATTTGAACAACTATGAACCGATCCGATCCCAAGAGGACGCCTCCATGACCGCGACCACCCCGTCGGCCCCGCTACCTGCGGCAGGCCGCATGCCCGTGCTGTACCTCAGCCACGGCGCCCCGCCGCTGGCCGACGACACACTGTGGACCTCGCAGCTCGCCGACTGGTCCGCGAAGCTGCCGCGGCCCGAGGCCGTGCTGATCGTCTCCGCCCACTGGGAGTCCGCGCCGGTGACGCTGGGCGCCACCCGGACCGTCCCCCTGGTGTACGACTTCCACGGCTTCCCCGAGCGCTACCACCGTGTCGCCTACCCGGCCCCGGGCGCCCCCGCCCTGGCCGCGAAGGTGCGGGCCCTGCTCGCCGGGCCGGGCACCCCGGTGCACGACGCGCCGGACCGGGGCCTGGACCACGGCGCGTACGTGCCGCTGGCCGAGATGTACCCCGACGCCGACGTCCCCGTGCTCCAGCTCTCGATGCCCACCCTGGACCCCTGGGAGCTGCTGCGACTGGGCCGCAGACTGGCCCCGCTGCGCGACGAGGGCGTGCTGATCGTCGGCAGCGGCTTCTTCACCCACAACCTGCGCGGTCTGACATGGGGCACCGGGCCCGACGAGGCTCCGTCCTGGTCGAAGGAGTTCGACGCGTGGGGCGGCGAGGCCCTGGAGAGGTCGGATCTCGACGCCCTGCTCGACTTCGGGCACCGGGCCCCGGCGGGCCGGATCGCCCATCCGCGCACCGACCACTTCGCGCCGCTGTTCGTCTCCCTGGGAGCGGGCGAGGCCGACCTGGGCGCCCAGCGCACGGTCGTCGACGGCTTCTGGGCCGGACTGGCCAAGCGTTCGGTGCAGCTCGGCTGACTCCGTCCGGCCGGGTCCGGCCGACTGGGCCGGCCGGCTGTGCCCGGCCGGACGATCCGGACACCGCGCCCGTCTCGCGCCCGCCTCCGCGGGCGTCAGGTGGCCGGAAGCACCACGACCCGGCCGGGAGCGGCCGGGTCGTAGGCGATGGAGTCCCCCGGCCGGTGCCAGTGCAGCGCGAAGCGGTGGCCCGCCCGGTACGCCTCCAGCCCGGCCCGGCAGTAGGCGACCATGTCGCCGGGCAGCGCCGCCAGCGGGAACCAGCCCAGCTCCGAGCACTTGTCGGGCTCGGCGTTGACCGGCTCGTGCCCCTCCCCGGCCCAGGCCTCGAAGAACCAGCCCATCCGGGGATCCCCGGCCGGGGAACGGTGCTGCATAACGAGGGCGACCCTCAGCTCCTCGGGCGCGAGGCGCAGCCCGATCTCCTCGTACGCCTCCCGGATCACCGCCTCCCGCACGTCCTCACCGTCCTCGGCGTGGCCGGACGGCGCGTTCAGCAGGCCGTCCGCGTAACCGGTGCCGTCCCGGCGCGCGAGCAGCACCTCCTCGCCGCGCCGCAGCACGAGGTGGACGTCGACGATCTCCCTGTGCCGTCTTCTGCTCCGCAGACTCCTCATGGTGCGCGATCATCGCACCGCCCTGTGACATCGGCGCCCCCTGGTCCGAACGCCGGGGAGGCCGGGGACGAAAAGGCCGGGAGCCCCCCTCCCGCCCCCGGCCTCCCCGGTCTCTCCCCGCCTCCCCGTGCGGCCGCCGGGCTCAGCCCACCGGCACCGGCAGGTCCACCAGCGCGGCGAGCGCGGCGCGGTGGCGGTCGGGGGTGCCCAGCGCGATCTGGTCGGCCTTGGCGCGCTTGAGGTACAGATGCGCCGGGTGCTCCCAGGTCATGCCGATGCCGCCGTGGAGCTGGACGCACTCCTCGGCCGCCCGTACCGCCAGCTCCCCGCAGTGGGAGGCGGCCACCGCGACGGCCACGGGGGCGTCCGGGTCAGCGGTGGCCAGGGCGTCGGCGGCGTACCTGGCGGCGGCCCGCGCGCCGACCACCTCCAGCCAGAGGTCGGCCAGCCGGTGCTTGAGCGCCTGGAACGAGCCGAGCTGCCGCCCGAACTGCCGCCGGTCCTTCAGATACGCGACGGTGGCGGTCAGGCACCACTCGGCGATGCCGAGCTGCTCGGAGGCGAGCAGTCCGGCGCCGGTCAGCAGCGCCCGCTCCAGTGCGGCGGGCGCCTGCTCCGCACCGGCCAGCCGCCGGGCGGCGGTGCCGGTGAACGCCACGTCGGCCACCGGGCGGGTGAGGTCCAGGGAGGTGCGCGGTACGACGGCCAGGGCGGCGGCGGTGGCCTCCACCGCGTACAGCCCCGGCCCGTCCCGGCCCTCGGCCGGGACGATCAGGACGTCGGCGGCCGCGGCGTCGGCGACCGAGGTGACCGTTCCGGTCAGGGTGCCCGCGCTGTCGGCCCGTACGGCCGGGGGGAAGGCCCCGGTCCCCGGCATCGCGGAGAGCGGCACCACCAGTGCGGCGGTGCGCTCGCCCGCGGCGATGGAGGCGAGCAGCTTCGCCGCCTCCGCTCCGCCGTCGCCGCCGTCCGCGTCCTCCACCAGGGCGAGCAGTGCGGTGGTGGCCAGGACGGCGCTGCCCAGGTACGGCGTCGGCGCCGCCGCCCGGCCCAGCTCCTCCAGCACCACGGCCGCCTCGCGCACCGAGGCCCCCGCGCCGCCCGCCTCCTCCGGCACCGCCAGGGAGGCCGCGCCCAGGTCGCGGGCGAGGGTCTGCCACAGCGCGCGGTCGTAGGGCTCGCCCGTCTCGCAGCGGGCCAGGGTGTTCTCCGGCGGGCAGCGGTCGGCCAGCAGCGCGCGGACGCTGGCGCGCAACTCCTCCTCGATCTCCGAGTAGAGAAGGTCCGTCATCGGGCCAGCTCCTTCCAGGGGAGGTCCTTGTCGGTGCGGGGCTCGGCGGGCAGTCCCAGCACCCGCTCGGCGATGATGTTGCGCAGGACCTCCGAGGTGCCGCCCTCGATGGAGTTGCCCTTGGCGCGCAGATAGCGGTAGCCGGCCTCGCGGCCGGTGAAGTCCACGGTCTCGGGGCGGCGCAGGGTCCAGTCGTCGTAGGACAGGCCCTCCTCGCCCAGCAGCTCGACCTCCAGGCCGCTGAGCTCCTGCGCCAGCCGGGCGAAGGCGAGCTTCATCCCGGCCCCCTCGGGCCCGGGGTGGCCCGCGGTGAGCTGCTGGCGCAGCCGTTCACCGGTGAGCCGGGCGACCTCGGCGCCGACCCAGCCCGACAGCAGCCGCTGATGAAGACCGTGGGTGCGCAGTTCGGGGCGCTCGCGCCAGGTGGCGGCGGCCTTGCCGATCATGCCGCTCTCACGCGGCATGCGCTGGCCGCCGATGGCGACGCGCTCGTTGTTGAGGGTGGTCTGGGCGACCTTCCACCCCTCCCCCGCCCCGCCGAGCCGGTGGGCGTCGGGGACGCGGACGCCGGTGAGGAAGACCTCGTTGAACTCCGCCTCGCCGGTGATCTGGCGCAGCGGCCGCACCTCGACCCCGGGGTCGGTCATGTCGCAGACGAAGTAGGTGATGCCGCGGTGCTTGGGGACGTCCGGGTCGGTGCGGGCGATCAGGATGGCCCAGCGGGCGTTGTGCGCGCTGGAGGTCCACACCTTCTGGCCGTCCACCACCCAGGAGTCGCCCTCGCGTACCGCCCGGGTGGCCAGTGCCGCCAGGTCGGAGCCGGCTCCGGGCTCACTGAACAGCTGGCACCACACCTCCTCGCCGGTCCACAGCGGGCGCAGGAAGCGCTCCTTCTGCTCCTCGGTGCCGTAGCGCAGGATCGTCGGCGCGGCCATGCCCAGGCCGATGCCGTTGCGGCCGGGGTCGTTGCCGGGTGCACCGGCGGCGGCCAGTTCGGCGTCGACGACGGCCTGGAGGGCCCGGGGCGCGTCGAGTCCGCCGTGGCCGTGGGGGAAGTGCACCCAGGCCAGGCCCGCGTCGTAGCGGGCGCGGAGGAAGTCGAGTGGTTCGGTGACGGCCGGATCGTGCTCCGCGAGCAGCGCCTGGGTGCGTCGGCGCAGTTCGTCCGGGTCTGTCACGGGGGTGTTCGCAGGGGGCACGGGATCTCCTTCACGAGCCACGACTAAGCGCTTGCTTATCCTCGCGGCATACCGACCGGTACGTCAATGGCCCCGGCGCCGCGCCCGCGATGCCGGCCGTGTCAGCACCCGGCCCCGGCCGGAACCGGCGGTTTCACCGATGCGGAGCCGCGTGCTCCGGCACCACGATGCATCCGTCCGACCCCAGAAGGTCACCCCTCACACACCTGGAAAGGGTCAGCATGGAGCCGCAGCAGCACGACACGACCCCGGGCACGGCCGCCAGACACCGCCGCGCCCCCCGCCGCCTGACGAAGCTGGGCGTGGCCCTGGCCATGGTCCTGGGCGGCGTGGGCGTCGCCCTCCCCACCGCCCAGGCCACCCAGGACTCCGGCGCCGCTCCGGCCGCCGCCCAGACCGCCGAGAACCCCTACGAGCGCGGCCCGGATCCGACCGAGCGGAGCATCGAGGCCGTCCGCGGCCCCTACTCCGTCTCCGAGGACCGGGTCTCCTCCCTGGTGTCCGGTTTCGGCGGCGGGACGATCTACTACCCGACCGACACCAGCGACGGCACCTTCGGCGCGGTCGCGATCTCGCCCGGCTACACCGCCAGCCAGTCCAGCATGGCCTGGTACGGGCCCCGCCTGGCCTCGCAGGGCTTCGTGGTCTTCACCATCGACACCATCACCCGCTACGACCAGCCCGGCAGCCGCGGCGACCAGCTGCTGGCCGCGCTGGACTACCTGACCCAGCGCAGCTCGGTCCGCGACCGCGTCGACAGCAGCCGCCTGGCCGTCATGGGCCACTCCATGGGCGGCGGAGGCAGCCTGGAGGCCGCCAAGGAACGGCCCTCCCTGAAGGCCGCGATCCCGCTCACCCCGTGGAACCTCGACAAGACCTGGGGCGAGATCACCGTCCCGACCTTCATCGTCGGCGCCGACGGCGACAGCATCGCCTCGGTGCGCTCCCACGCCGAGCCCTTCTACGAGAGCCTGCCCTCCTCCACGGACCGGGCGTACATGGAGCTCAACAACGCCACGCACTTCACCCCGAACACCTCGGACACCGAGATCGCGAAGTACAGCATCTCCTGGCTGAAGCGCTTCGTGGACAACGACAACCGCTACGAGCAGTTCCTGTGCCCGCTGCCGCGGCCCGACTTCCAGATCGAGGAGTTCCGCGGCAACTGCCCGCACTGACGCCGGGCCGGCGCCGGGCCCCGAAGTGACGGCCGGGGCCCGGTGACGAGGCGGCGGCCGCCCCCGGGCGGCCGCCGCCTCGGTGCGTTCCGCCACCTCTCCCCGCGCCCGCCCGGGGTGTGACGTGCGCCAAAGGAAGTTGGCGCACGTGCGTCCGGCAGGGCAGGGTAGAGGGTTGACGCAGCGGGACACGCACGACAGAAGGAGCCCCATGAGAATCGGCATCGTCGGAGCCACCGGCCAGGTCGGCGCAGTGATGCGCGAGATCCTGGCCGAGCGCGACTTCCCGGTGGAGCAGCTGCGGCTGTTCGCCTCGGCTCGCTCGGCCGGACGGACGCTGCCCTGGAAGGGCGGCGAGATCACCGTCGAGGACGCCGCCACGGCCGACTACACCGGGCTGGACGTCGTGCTGTTCTCCGCGGGCGGCTCGACCTCGAAGGCCCTGGCCCCGAAGGTGGCCGCGGCCGGGCCCGTGGTCATCGACAACTCCTCCGCCTGGCGTCTGGACCCCGAGGTCCCGCTGGTGGTCTCCGAGGTGAACCCGCAGGCCGCCGCCGAGCGCCCCAAGGGCATCATCGCCAACCCCAACTGCACCACCATGGCCGCCATGCCGGTGCTGCGGCCGCTGCACGCAGAGGCCGGGCTGACCGCCCTGGTCGTGGCCACCTACCAGGCGGTGTCCGGCAGCGGTCTGGCCGGTGTCGCCGAGCTGGACGAGCAGACCCGCAAGGCGGTCGAGGGT
The DNA here is from genome assembly GCF_017114865.1 of Streptomyces verrucosisporus. GTDB lineage: Bacteria > Actinomycetota > Actinomycetes > Streptomycetales > Streptomycetaceae > Streptomyces > Streptomyces fenghuangensis. The sequence goes on from NZ_JADEYH010000007.1 coordinate 151,994, forward strand.
GACGCCACCCGGCTGACCTTCGACGGCTCCGCGGTCGAGTTCCCCGAGCCCGACAAGTACGTGCGGCCCATCGCCTTCAACGTGCTGCCGATGGCCGGCTCCATCGTGGACGACGGGCTGGGCGAGACCGACGAGGAGCAGAAGCTCCGCAACGAGAGCCGCAAGATCCTGGGCATCCCGGAGCTGAAGGTCTCGGGCACCTGTGTGCGCGTGCCGGTCTTCACCGGTCACTCGCTCCAGATCAACGCCCGCTTCGAGCGTCCGATCAGCCCCGAGCGCGCCCGGGAGCTGCTGGAGGGCGCCCCCGGCGTGGTCCTCTCCGACGTGCCCACCCCGCAGCAGGCGGCCGGCCAGGACCCGACCTACGTGGGCCGCGTCCGCGCCGACGAGACCGCCGAGCACGGTCTGGCCCTGTTCTGCGCCGGCGACAACCTCCGCAAGGGCGCGGCGCTCAACGCCGTCCAGATCGCGGAGCTGGTCGCGGCCGAGTCCCGCTAGCCGCCGGAGGGCCGCCGACAGCTACCGGTCGGCGTCGCCCGGTGTGCGGCCCCGCCCGGTGACGGCCCGGTCCCGCTCCCCGAGGGGAGCGGGACCGGGCCGTCACCATGGAGGTGGAGGACCGTCAGCCGATACGGGCGCCATGGTCTCGCAGCGCCTCGGTCAGCGGCTGGTAGAAGGTCTCGCCTCCCCGCGAGCAGTCCCCGCGCCCGCCGGAGGTGAGACCGTGGCCGGTGGCGCCGGAGAACAGCGGGCCGCCGCTGTCGCCGGGCTCGGCGCAGACGTCGGTCTGGATCAGCCCGTCGACCCTGCCCTGCGGATAGGTCACGGAGACGTTCACCGCCGTGACCTCGCCCTCGTGGACCTTCGTGGTGCTGCCGCTGCGCCGCACCTGCTGGCCGACGATGGGGTCGGCGGCCCGGGTGATGGCGTGGCTGGACCCGTTGTACAGGTTCACCCGGCTCCGGTGGTCCGTACGGGTGGTGTACCGCACCAGGGCGTGGTCGTCGCGGGGGAACTCGCTCGCCACCGTGATACCGATGCTCCGCCCGGAACGGGTGGCGGACCAGCGGTCGAAGAGCCGGGCGCAGTGGCCCGCGGTGAGGAAGTACGGCATGCCGTTCCTGACCACGTTGAAGCCGAGCGAGCAGCGCGCGCCGTCTCCGCGCCAGATCGCGTCGCCGCCCAGGGCCAGGGGGGTGAACTCCCCCTCGGCCTGCCTGAGGACCGCCATGTCGTCCCGCTCGGCCACCTGCTTCCTCAGACCGGCCAGCGCCTCCTCCCCGACCGTGCTGTCGGCGGTGACGACGACCTTGTTGAGCCGGTGGTCGACGGCGCGCGCGGTGCCGGGGACGCTCTTGGCCGTGAGGTCCTTCCGCACGGCTTCGAGCTGTGCGAGGGAGTGCTCGACCATCCGGGGCTCGGCGCCGGCCTGCCGGACCTTCTCCGCGCTCGTCTCGCTGAGGACGTTGACCACCAGCTTGCGTCCCTCGGCGTCGTAGTAGGCGCCCGCCATGTCGTCCTTGAGGTCTCCGGCGAGGGTCGAGGCCAGCTGGCCCGCGGCGGTGGGGGTGAGCGGTCTGGGCGCGACGGGGGTGGGGGTGTCCGCGCTCGCCGGGGCGAGGGGGACGGAGAGCATCGCCGCCATGCCCGCGCCCGCGATGGCGATGCGCCGCGTGAGTGTCCGTCGGTGTCTGAGCACTGTGCCTCCCGTGGGGGGTGGGGCCGCATGTGGGGGGAACGGCCCCGGAGTAATGTCCGGCCCGGTCATCCTCTCCTCGGCCGGCAGGGACACACACGAAAAGTGTTCGCGCCGCACCTTAGGGTGACGACCGCCTCCGTCATCATCCCCGCACCGGCGCCGTCCGGCACCTCGGGCCCGTCCGCCCGGTCCGGCGGGCACGGCGGAGCCCCCGCCCGGCGCGGCCGGACGGGGGCTCGAGGAGCGGTGAGATCAGTGAACGCTCACGCCGTACGCGTTCAGCGCCTCCACGACCGGCTGGTAGAAGGTCGTGCCACCCCAGGTGCAGTTGCCGCTGCCGCCCGAGGTCAGGCCGAAGGCGGTGGTGCCGTAGTACAGCGGGCCGCCGCTGTCGCCGGGCTCGGCGCAGACGTTGGTCTGGATCATGCCGTAGACGACATCGCCGCCGCCGTAGTTGACGGTGGCGTTCAGGCCGGTGACGGTGCCGCTGTGGGTGCCGGTGGTGCTGCCGCGACGGTAGACACGCTGACCCACGGACGGGTTGGCGGCCCTGGTGATGTCCTGGCTGCCGACCGTGCCCGGCTTGGACTGCGAGTTGTCGTGCCGGACGAGGCCGTAGTCGTTGCCCGGGAAGCTGGAGCCGACCGTCGGACCGAGGTAGCCGGCGCTGGAGGACCAGGACGGGTAGCCGTCGGTGCAGTGCCCGGCGGTCAGGAAGTAGTCCGTCCCGTTGCTGCTGCGGACGTTGAAGCCCAGCGAGCAGCGCCCACCGCCACTGCGATAGATGGCGTCACCGCCGGAGATCAGCTTGTTGAACTTGCCGGAAGTGCGCTCGATGCGAATGGCGTCCGCACCCGCGCCGGCGGTCCTCTTGATCTTGGCTATCTCGGCCTTGCTGACGGTGCTGTCCACCGTGACGACCAGGGTGTTGGTCGCCTTGTCGGTGTACCAGGCGGTCCCTGCGACGTCCGCGGTCTTCATCGCCTTGTCCGCCATGGCGACCTGGGCGGCGGGCGAGGGGGCGGGGGCAGCGCTCGCCGAGGTCGGCAGAGCCATGGCCGCGGCGGCGGCCACGGCGGAGACCGCGGCGAGCATGCGGATACGGCCGCGCTTGGGAGAGGTGCGCTCGGTCTTCACTGGCTGTTCCTCCTGTGAAGGAAATGGGGGGGAACCCGCGATGGGGCACGGGCGCATGGAGTCGCCGGGGACCCGCTGTGCGACGCGTCCCTGACAAGCACCGGGACGGAGTATTCACACGTTCGATCGGTGCACGCAAGGGTGCCGTTGCGCCAAGTTGCATCGCTCAGCGCACCGGTCACCCCATATAACGGACATGAACCGCCGTCAGTCGCAGCCTCCACAACCGCAGTTGCAGTCGCACCCTCCGTCGCCACCACCCGATCCGCCGGAACTCCCCGACCCGCCCGAGCTGTTGCAGCACCTGCAGCAGTTTCCGCAGCACTCACAGCAGTCCGCGCAGCCGGAGCAGTCGCAGGAACGGCACAGCCCTCCGCGCCTGCGCCCCGACCAGGGGTCCTCGTACTCCTTGCGGCAGCAAACCTGCCCCGTGCAGAACAACCCCGTCCACACCATGCATCCGGCCACCGCGCCCCGGCGGCGCGATGGTCCGAGAAACGGCGTTCCGGGACGCCCCGGTCGCGGCGGATGGACGCGCGCCGCCGCGAAGGCCCGGTCCACCGCGTGTCCCGCCTCGCGGCCCAGCAGCGCCCGCACCAGTTCGGCGCCCTCCTCGTCGGCGAACTCCACGTCCCACAGGGCCAGTCGTATGCCGTGGACGGCGTCGTCGCACAGCCTGCGCACCTCAGGCAGGGGGGCGCCGGTGACGGCGATCGGGTTCCACGCGCCCGCCTCCTCGTCGGCGGCCAGGTCCTCGACGGCGTCCAGCAGATGCGCCAACCGTCCGAAGAGCCGCCCGGCCTCGGCCAGCGGCTCCGCGTTGCGGGGCCGGCCGGCGAGGCGGGCGGTGTGGGCGAAGGCGGCGGCGGTGGCGGTCTCGGTCGGCTCGGTGACAGCCACCAGCGAACCGCCCGGGCCCGCCGCGGCCTCCACCAGCGGCTGCCGCAGCGCGGCCCCGGTCAGCACCGCGGTGTCGAAGCCCAGTTCGGCCCCGGTGCGCGCACCCGCCCGGTCCCAGCCGGCCGCGATCCTGCGGGCCGCCGCGGCGACCGGGCGGCGCGCCATCGCCCCGTCCCCGTCGGCGACGTGGTCGCGCACCTTGACGGAGGCCAGCACCAGGGACACCGCCGCGGCCAGCCGGGCGCCCTCGCCGCGGGCCACGGAGGCGGTGCGCATACCGCGCAGCGGGCACGGGCCGGCGGTGCGCCGCAGGGCGCCGGAGCCGTCCGCCGGGCGCGGCGTCTGCGCCTCGGTCAGCGCGGAGACGACGGTCCCGTCGTAGTTGGTGACGACGCGCGCGAACTGGCCGTGGTCGCCGCGCAGCGCGAGGCAGAGGCCGCACAGATGCGCGGTCCAGGCGGTCAGCAGCCGCTCGCCCAGCCGGTGACGGCACGGCCTGATGATGCCGAACAAGTTTCCCCCCGTTACCCCTGATGTATGAGTGCGCGTCACGATACCGGGCACTTCACCCGTATGCCCTTGGTGACCACTCGTCCGGCGGGGCCGCCCGGTTCGGCGCCGTGTCACCGCCCCTACAGGCTCCCGGCCCTCGCCGCGGGGGCGCCCGGCTCGGCGCCGTGTCACCGCCCCTACAGGCTCCCGGCCCTCGCCGCGGGGGCGCGCCACGCGCGCCCTGTGCACCAGAACCGTCACGAATCCCGTGCGGAACGGGTAACCGTTTGGCGCGTTGTCAGCATCATGGACGACGATAGGGGTGCGGGCCCCGCGGCGGAGGCGCTGCCAGACACGGTGGACCGTGCATGTGAGAGGAGGCGTCCATGGGATCGGTGCGCAAGGCGAGTGCCTGGCTGGGCCTCGTCGACGACAGCGAGATGCGTTACTACGACGACGAGTACGCCGAGGGTTCCGAGCCCGAGGACGCCCGCGACGCCTGGGTCACCGACCCTCGGGTGCGCGTGACCGCCGAGACCGCCCAGGACCAGGGCACCCGGATCGCGACGGTCACCCCCGACGGCTTCCGGGACGCCCGGGGCATCGGCGAGCTCTTCCGGGAGGGCGTCCCGGTGATCGTGAACCTCACGGCCATGGAGCCCGCCGACGCCAAGCGGGTCGTCGACTTCGCGGCCGGCCTGACCTTCGGCCTGCGCGGTTCGATCGAGCGCGTGGCCACGCGCGTCTTCCTTCTGACGCCCCCCGACTACCAGGTGATCAGCGGCCAGGAGCGCCGCAGCCCCGACGGCTTCTTCAACCAGAGCTGACCGGCGTCTCGTCCGGCGCCGGCGCCGGACGAGACGTTCACCGGAACGCGTCGACGCCGGTGAGCGCCTTGCCCAGTACCAGCTGGTGCATCTCCACCGTGCCCTCGTAGGTCAGCACCGACTCCAGGTTCGTGGCGTGCCGCATCACCGGGTACTCCAGGGAGATCCCGTTGGCGCCCAGGATCGTGCGGGAGGTGCGGCAGATCTCGATCGCCTCGCGCACGTTGTTGAGCTTGCCGAAGCTGACCTGCTCGGGACGGAGCCTGCCCGCGTCCATCCGCCGCCCCAGGTGGTGGGCGAGCAGGACACCCTTGTGCAGTTCCAGCGCCATGTCGGCGAGCTTGGCCTGGGTGAGCTGGAAACCGCCGATCGGCCGGCCGAACTGCTCGCGGGTGCGCGAGTACTCAAGGGCCGCCTCGAAACTGGAGCGAGCCGCTCCCATCGCGCCCCAGACGATGCCGTAGCGGGCGTGGTTCAGGCAGCTCAGCGGGCCACGCAGCCCGGTGACCTCCGGCAGCACCGCGTCGGCGGGCAGCCGCACGCCGTCCATGACCAGTTCGCTGGTGACCGAGGCGCGCAGGGACCACTTGTGCCTGATCTCGGGCGCGGAGAAGCCGGGGGTGTCGGTGGGCACGACGAAGCCGCGCACGCCCTCGTCAGTGCGGGCCCAGACGACGGCGACCGAGGCCACCGAGCCGTTGGTGATCCACATCTTGCGGCCGCTGAGCACCCAGTCGCCTCCGTCCCGCTTGGCGTGGGTGCGCATCCCGGCCGGGTCGGAGCCGTGGTCGGGCTCGGTGAGCCCGAAGCAGCCGATGGCCTCGCCGGAGGCCATGCGCGGCAGCCACCGCTGCTTCTGCTCCTCGGAGCCGTAGCGGTGGATGGCGTACATCGCCAGCGAACCCTGCACCGAGACCAGCGAGCGGATGCCGGAGTCGGCGGCCTCCAGCTCCAGGCAGGCCAGCCCGTACTGGACGGCGGACGCGCCCGCGCAGCCGTAGCCCTGAAGCGACATGCCCAGGGCTCCGATCGAGCCGAGCTCGCGGGCCAGCTCCCGGATGCCGGGCAGCTCGCCGCGCTCGTACCACTCGGCGATGTGCGGCATCACCCGGTCGGCGGCCCAGGAGCGGACGGTGTCGCGGACCGCCCTCTCCTCGGGGGCGAGCAGATCGTCCAGGCCGAGGGGGTCGGCGGGGTCGAAGGGGGGCGGGGCGGAGCTGGACACGGTGGCCTCCGGCTGGGGATCTTCGAGGGTCGCGCCCGACGTTACGGCCGGGTAATCCCGCTGGACAAGAGGGGGCCGCCCGGCTGTCCGGGCAGCTCGGCGGGGCCGGGGGACGCACAGGCCCGTGCCGGGGCGGCGCCGTCCCGGTCCGTCCGGTCCGGCTCCTTCGCCGGCCTCTCCCCGGAGCCCTCGTCCGGGCCCCTGCCCTGCTCCTGAGCCCGGTCCTGAGCCCGGTCCCTGTCCTGGGCCTTGTCCAGGCCCCCGTCCTGTCCCGGGGCGCCCATCGCGCGCGGCAGCCGCAGCGCGGCCAGCGCGCCGAGCAGCAGAAGGCCCGCGCTGACCAGCAGCGCCACGTGCAGTCCGTGGACGAACGACTCCCGCGCCGCCTCGCGCAGTGCCCGGCCGGCCGGCCCGCCGAGCCGTTCGGCGACCTCGTACGCCGCGCCCAGCGAGTGGACGGCGTCCTCCCCGGCCGCCTCCGGCACACCGGTCGCCCCCCGCACCCCGGGTGCGTAGGCGGCGTTCATGACGGTGCCCAGGACCGCGATGCCCATCCCCGCGCCGAGCTGGTAGGCGGTCTCGCCGATCGCCGCGGCGCCGCCCGCCTGGTGGGCCGGGGCCTCGCTGAGCATCGACTCGTACGCGCCGAACAGCGTCGTCTCCAGTCCGAAGCCCAGCACGACGAAGCCGCAGACGAGCAGGGCGGGCTCGTCCCGCAGGCCGACGCCGGTCAGCGCCAGCACCGCGGCGGCGGTGAGCAGGAAGCCGGTCAGCACCATGAGGCGCGGCCCCAGCCGGCGCAGCATCCGGGAGCCGGCCAGCCCGGCGGCGATCGCGGCGAGGCTGAGCGGCAGCAGCCGCAGCCCGGTCTGCAGGGGGGTGAGCCCGAGGACCAGCTGGAGGTACTGGGCCGCGATCAGCGCCAGCCCCACCAGCGCCAGCACCGTCAGCACGATGCAGGCCACCGCCGTGCCGAAGGCGGGGCGGGCCAGGGTCGCGCAGTCCACCAGAGGGTGGCGGCGGCGCAGCTGGCGGCGTACGAAGAGGGCGAGCAGGGCCGCGCCCAGCACCAGCGGCACCAGCGTGCCCGGGTGGAGCGCCTCACCTCCGCCCGCCCGCTTCACGCCCAGGATCAGCGCCCCCAGCCCGGCGGCGGCCACCAGGGCGCCGACCACGTCCCAGGGGCCGTCGCGGTCGCCGGTGGACTCCGGCAGCAGGCGGCGTCCGAGCGGGATGCACAGCAGCATCAGCGGGATGTTGACCAGGAAGACCGAGCCCCACCAGAAGTGCTCCAGCAGGAGGCCGCCGACCAGCGGTCCCACCGCGGCGCCGACCGCGGCGACCGCGCTCCACACGCCGATGGCCAGCGCCCGCTCACGGCGGTCCGGGAAGACCTGGCGCAGTATCGACAGGGTCGCGGGCATGATCATCGCGCCGCCGATCCCCAGCAGGGCGCGCGCCGCGATCAGCACCTCGGGGGTGTGCGCGTACGCCGCCAGCGCCGAGGCCGCGCCGAAGACGGCGTAGCCGCACAGCAGCACCCTGCGCCGCCCGACCCGGTCGCCGAGGGTGCCGAAGAGGATCAGCAGGGAGGCGCAGACCAGCGGGTAGGCGTCGACGATCCACAGCAGCTCGATGGCGCCCGGCCGCAGTGCCTGGGAGACCGCGGGGACGGCGACGTGCAGCACCGTCGCGTCGACGGCCACCAGGAGCAGGCTGGCGCACAGCACGACCAGCACGGTCCAGCGGCTCGCGCCGCCGCCCGGTTCGGGGGAACCGCCGCCGGGGCCGGCCGTTCCCGTCCGTCGCGGTCTCTGCCGGGGGACGTCCGCCGCCCTGGTGGCTCCGGCCGTGGTCGTCCCGGACATGTACGCACCTCCTGTAGCGCTCGCACCGCCGCCGGGGGGAATGCCGGGACGCCGGGGGAGCGTCCGGCCCGGTGTGGAGGGTCGAGTAGTGCGTCAGCGTACGCGAGTCCTCCGGACGGTCACGTGGCGCGCCTCACGTTGACGCCGGTCCGAAACTCACCTCATCACTTCGCCTCGGCCCTATAGCCTCCTCGTTCGTGCCCGCAAGCGATCTGCTGCCCTCCTCTCCCCCGCCGAGAGGGTCCGAGAACCCGCCGCACGGCCCGCCGGCGGCCGTCATCGGCCGCCAGCCCGGCCCCTGCCGTGCGGTTCCGGCACCGCCCGTGCGGAACGCGCCACCCGTGCGGAACGCCGGCCGGGCCCTGCGGTACGCGGCGCCCGCGCTGCTGGTCTACGCCGGGGTGCGGGCGCTGGGCCTGCTGGTGCTGGCCGGGTGGGCGGCGGCGGAGGGCGAGAGCGCGCACACACTGCTGTCCGCGCGCTGGGACTCCTTGTGGTACGCCCGGATAGCCGAGGACGGCTACGGCTACACCGCCCGCCTGCCGGACGGCGGTACCCATCCCGACCTGGCCTTCTTCCCGCTGCTGCCCGCCCTGGAGCGGGCCCTGTCCGCTCTGTCGGCGCTGAGCGTGCCCGACGCCGGTCTGGCCGTCAGCGCCGTCTCCTCGCTGTCCGCCGCCGCCGCGCTGTTCGCGATCGGCGACCGCCTCCACGGCGGACGCGCCGGCGTCACGCTCGTCGTGCTGTGGGCCGCGCTGCCCGTCGGGATCGTGCAGTCGATGGCCTACAGCGAGTCGCTGTTCACGGCCCTGGCCGCCTGGGCGGTGTACGCCGTACTGACCGGCCGGTGGGTGTGGGCGGGCACGCTGGCGGCCTTCGCCGGGCTGACCCGCCCGGTGGGGGCCGCGGTGGTCGCGGCGGTGTGGCTGGCCGCCGCCGAGCGGTTCCACCGCGAGCGGCGGTGGGAGCCGCGTATGGCGGCCGGGGTGCTCATCGCCCCGCTGGGCTGGTCCGGTTACGTGGGCTGGGTGGGGCTGCGGACCGGCAGCCCGGTCGGCTACCTCGACGTGCAGGGGCAGTGGGGCAACGGCTTCGACGGCGGGCTGGCCTTCGCCGCGTTCATCGGGGAGCACCTCACCGGATCGGTGATCGGCGGTGTGGGGCTGCTCGCCGGGGTGGCCCTGGTGGTGTGGCTGTACGTGCTGTGCGTGCGGCAGGGGCAGCCGCCGCCGCTGCTGGCGTACGCGGGGACCGTCGTGGTGCTCGCGCTGTGCGCCAAGGGGTACTTCGGCTCCAAGCCGCGGCTGCTGCTGCCGGCCTTCCCGCTGTTACTGCCCGTCGCGGCCGCCCTGGCGCGGTGGCGTACGGCCGCCTCGGCGGCGGTCCTGACCCTGGCGGCGTTCGGCGCCGCGGTGTACGGGGCGGTGTGGCTGCACGGCTCCGGCCCGCCCTGACCCGCCCCGGCACGGTCCGGCGGCGCACCGGTTAACGGCCGGTGGACCATACCCGTCCTCGGGGAAAAAGAACACACGGCGCAACTTCGATAACAGCTCCGGGGCGCGCCGGTCGGAAAATCCGCCGACTTCTCCCGGACGTGGGAAAACGGCCTCTCCGCGTACGAATGGAAGCCCGTTGCACATCACATAGGCATTACGAAGCAGGTGGCCGGTTCGGTGCCGCCGGTCACCGCCTGTAATCTCGTTGGAGTGCGTACCGACCGGATCTTCGCCCGCCTGGAACAGGAGCCAGCGCGGCCGCTCACCCCTCCACCGGGGATGAGCGGCACCCGCAGGGCGCTCTTCCTCACCACGCTGGGCCTCTACGCGGCCATCGTGGCGGCGGTGCTGACCACCTCCCGGCTGGTCCGGCTGGACTGGCAGGTCATGCTCTTCCGCCCTTACAAGCAGTGGCCGGAACTCCACGCCTTCCTCGACTACTTCGTGGTCCTGGGCCAGCGCGGCCCCACCGCGGTGCTGGTCGCCGCCTGGCTCGGCTGGCGCTCCTGGCGGCAGCGGACGCTGCGCCCGCTGCTGGCCCTGGGCACCTCCCTGCTGTTGCTGAACGTGACGGTGGGGGCGGCGAAACTCGGCATGGGGCGCGAGGGTCCGCACTACGCGAACCGCATAGGCGCCAACGAGATGTTCCTGACGGGGGACATATTCCCCTCCGGCCACACGGCGAACGCGGTGGTCACCTGGGGAATCCTGGCCTATCTGGCCACCACGCCGCGGGCCCGGCGCCGGCTGTCGGTCGTCGCGGCGGTCTTCGCACTCGGCGTCGGCACCACCACCGTCTACATCGGCACCCACTGGGTCAGCGACGTGCTCCTGGGCTGGGCCTCGGGGTTGCTCATCCTGCTGGCGCTGCCCTGGTTCGAGCCCCTCATCGCCCGCGCGGAGGCGTATCTGCTGGGCCACTGGTACCGCTTCCGGGAAGGTGTCGCGCCCCTGTCGGCGCGTCTGCGCCCCGCCGGGGCCCGCGTCCCGGCGATCACCGTCCGGCCCGGCGCGGGCGGGGTGTATCCGGCCTCCAGGCCGGCACCGGTCCTGTCCGAAACGGTGCCGGCGGACGCGGCGCTGTGCGAAGCGGCGCTGTCCGCCGAACCGCCCGCCGACCTGCCGCCCCGGGCCGGGGAGCCGCGCACCCACCACCCCGTTCACGCGCGGCAGCACGCGGCCCGCTCGGAGCGCTCCCCCGTCACCCCCGCCGGCAGCCGCCGGCCTTACGGCGAGCGCACGGTGTCGCGGACCGCGCCGATGGGACCACGCAAGTGACGGCGCCGTAGCGCCGGTCCGGCTCCTCGGGGCGGGACGGTACGCACCCTTCTCCCTCCCCGCGGAACCCGGCGCACGCGATGGCCCCGTCCCCCTCGGCCGAGGGGGACGGGGCCATCGCGTGCGTCAGCCCTTCCAGCAGCGGACCACCGAGCCGTCCTCCACCGTGAAGTTCAGCCGTCCCGACAGGTACTCCATGGTGATGACCGCGTCCGGCGGAAGGGACCGCACGGTGGTCCAGCCGCGTTCGCGGGCCCGCCGCTCGGCGGTGGCCACGTCGAGTCCGACGTAGGTGTCGGGGTCGTCGTCCGGTGTCTGCGGATTCACGGGTGCCGGTGCCATGGCAGCACCGTACGTCGTCGGCGGTAGGGCCGGAAGTTCCGGCCGGATCATGGCGGCGTCACATCTGTGTCACAACTCCCCGTGACGCGGGCGCCGTCCGGCCGTGCCGTTCGCACGGCCCGCGCACACCGCTCCCGATTCCGCCCGCCCCGTTCTCCGGGCGCCTTGTGAGGGGCTTTCCGCGGGAATCCCGCGGCCCACCCCGCGGAAGACCGGAAGAGGAATTCAAAAAGCCTCTCAATTCCCCTGGAAAACAGGCATGTTTACGGAAATCCTCTCGCGGTATCCGGGGTTGAGAGGAGCCCCATGACAGAGAAGAAGACAAGCGACGACAGCAAGCGGACGGCGAAGGACGAAGGCCGCCCCATACCGCTCGGCGAGGCGATGCGCACGGCCCGGGCGGAGTTCACCGACCTCACCGGCCTGCACGCCGAGAGCGTCTCCCGATTCGAACGGACCGGGGACGGCTGGGCCCTGGAGGTGGAGGTCATGGAACTCGAGCGGGTTCCGGACACGATGAGCCTGATGGCCTCGTACGAGGTGACCCTCGACGAGGCCGGCCACCTCACCGGTTACCGCCGCGTCCGCCGTTATGAGCGCGGCCGGGCCGATTCGTCCCGCCGCGGCTGAGAGCTGCGACACCCGAGAGGAGTGGCTCCGTACTATGACTACGGCAGTTCCCGCACAGCGTTCCACCGGAGGTGGGGGCGGCAGCAGCGGCCTCTACGACGTTCTGGAACTCATCCTGGACCGCGGACTGGTGATCGACGCGTTCGTCCGCGTCTCGCTGGTCGGCATCGAGATCCTGAAGATCGACGTACGCGTCGTGGTCGCCAGCGTCGACACGTATCTGCGTTTCGCCGAGGCGTGCAACCGCCTCGACCTGGAATCCGGGCCCAGGAAGTCGCCCGGTCTGCCCGAGGTGCTGGAGAACGCCACCGAGAGCGGCGCCAGCAGCAAGACCAAGGGCGCCCTGGCCGGGGCCGCCGAGAGCATATCCGACGCCTTCCGCCAGGGCGGTTCCGACGAGGAGGAGTCGGCACCCCGCAGGCGCCGGGCCTCCGCCCGCCGCAAGGAGGAGACCGAGTGAGCGTCTACGTCTACGGAATCGCGCACTCGGGCCACCCGGCGCTGCCCGAGAAGGCTCCCGGCGTAGGCCAGCCGCCGCGCGAGGTCCGGATCGTCCGTGAGGGAGACCTCGCCGCGATCGTCAGCGACTGCCCGGACGACCTGCGGCCCAAGCGCCGCGATCTCCTGGCGCACCAGCAGGTGCTGACCGAGGTCGGCGCCAGGGGACCGGTCCTGCCGCTGCGTTTCGGCAGCCTCTCCGACGACGAGGAGGCCGTGCGCGGGGTGCTCGCGGACCACGCCGCCCACTACATCCGGCAGTTGGAGGAGCTGGACGGCCGCTCCGAGTACAACGTCAAGGCCGTGCACCGCGAGGACGAGGTACTGCGCCTGGTGCTCTCGCAGGACACCGAGGCGCGGAGCCTGGCGGAGCGCAACCGCGCCGCCGGCGGCGGCTCCCAGGAGGACAAGCTGCGCCTGGGCGAGCTCGTGGCCAACGCCGTACGCGAGCGCGAGGCGGAGGACGGCCGACTGATCGAGGAGACGCTCGCGCCCCTGGCACAGCGGTACGTGCCGGGCCCGGAGGGCTCAGGCTGGCTGGCGAACCTCTCCTTCCTCCTCGGCCGCGACAGGTCCGGGGAGTTCACCGCCGCCGTCGAGGAGCTGGGACGCTCCAACCCCCACCTGGACATCCGCGCCACGGGCCCGCTTCCGCCGTACAGCTTCGTGGGCCGGCCCGACGAGGCCGGGCGGACCGCCCAGGCCGCGGGCTCGCCCGCCGGGTGAGCCGGCATGGGGCTGATCGGCGGGCTCCTGAAGCTGCCCGCGGCACCGTTCCACGGCGCCGGCTGGGTGCTGCGGCAGGTGGTCGCCGAGGCGGAGCGGCAGTACTACGACCCGTCGGCGATCCAGCGTGAACTCCACGAATTGTCCAGGCAGTTGGACGAAGGCCTGATCGGCGAGGAGGAGTTCGACCGCCGGGAGGACGAACTACTCGACCGGCTGGAGGCCGTGCAGGAGCACGGACGGCGCAACCAAGGAGACTACTGACATGACGAACCGGTCGGCACTGGCGCTGGCCTTCGCCACGGGCTACGTGGCGGGGCGCAGCAGGAACAAACTGCCCCTCGGCACGGGCGGGGCGCTGCTGGCCAGGCGGCTCGGGATGGACCCCGGACGCCTCGGCGAGCAGTTCAGGGAGAGGACCCCGCAGCTCGCGGAGGCCACCGGCCGGCTGCGGAACAACGTCAGGCAGGCCGGCAGGACCGCCACCGGCGTGCTGCCGACCGAACGCCTGGAAGCGCTGACCGGCGGCGTACGGGGGCAGCTCGGCAGGGCGCCGTGGAAGAGCGGCGGCAAGGACACCTCGGATGCCGAGGACGCCCAGGACGGCTCCGGCAGCACCGGCGGCTCTGGCGCTTCGGCGAGGAAGCCGGAGGGGAAGTCCGGAAAGGACGCGAACGGCTCGCGGAGCAACGGCGGTTCGCGCAAGGAGTCCGCAGGCTCCGGTAAGTCGGCGGAGAGCGGGCAGGGCGCCTCCCGGCGTGCCCCGGCGAAGAAGACCGCGTCGCGGACCGCCAAGAAGACGGCCTCCGCCTCCCGCAAGCCGGCCGGCGCCGCCGGGAAGTCCACGGGTTCGGCGGGCAAGCAGACCGGCAAGTCGGCCGGGAGTGCCCGGAAGACCACCGGTACGGCCAAGCGCACGGGAGGCTCCGAGCGTGGCTGACGCTGTCGGCGACCGCCGGCGGACCGCCGTCGCCGCCGTCGTTCCGGCCGCCGGACGCCTCCAGGAGGCGTCCGGCGGCCGGGTCGCGGTGCGGGCCCGGCACCTGCTGCTCGCCGCCGTCCGCGGGCCGGGCGGGGAGGGGGAACGGGCCGGCGCCGCGTCCCGGCCGCTGACCGTCGGCGAGTGCGTCGAGGTCGGGGTACCGGTCCGCGAGGCGTACGACCGGTGGCTGGAGTTCCTGGAGAGCGGCCCAGGCGGGGAGGCCCCGCGCGGCGCGCGGATCCTGTGGCCCGGGCGCGGCCGGGCGGTGCGCGTCACCGAGCGGATCCCGGGCGACCTCGTCGTATGGGAGGCCCGCGACTCCAGGGCGGCGGTCAGGGGCGTGGCCACCTTCCACCAGACGGCCGGGAACCTGACCCGGGTGCTGGTCGTCCTGGAGTACCGCCCGCGGAACCTGCTGGAGAGGGCGGCGCGCCTCTGGCACGCCCAGGCCCGGCGCGTACGGCTGGATCTCGCGGATTATCAGCGCTCGGTGAGCCTGGGCATCGAGATCGACGGCGGCGGCGCGGCCGCCGTCGGTGAGGGCGGGCCCGGAGATCCGGCGGGCGGGACGGACGGGGCGGACCAGGCCCGGTGACCTCACGGCCCTGACAGCCCCGCCCTCAGCTCCTCCCCGTCCGTCCGCCACGCCCGCGCCGCCCGGCCGAGGCGGTCCGCCAGCTCTTCTATCCGTTCGCCCAGTCCGGCCGGTTCGCGCACCTCGAAGTCGAAGCCCAGCATCAGGATGTGGAGGGCCATCTCGTCCAGGGAGGGAGCGCCGGTGCGCAGCAGGCAGGTGCGCCCGTCCACCGGTTCCAGCACACCGGCCGTGGGTGCGATCCGCTCCGCGACCAGGTCCGCCGGGGCGTGCAGCAGTACGGTCGCCCGCTGTGGATACGCGGCTGTGGAGATGCCCTCGGAGACGTAGGCGGCCCAGTCCCCGGCAGGCGGCCGCCGCGGAGTGAAGCGGGGGCCGTGCGGCGGGGTGAGGGCGAGCCGGTCGACGCGGAACGTGCGCCAGTCGGCGCGGCCGGCGTCCCAGCCCACCAGATACCAGCGGTGGCTGCTGCACACCAGGCGGTACGGGTCGACGGTACGGCGTGAACCGGAACCGTCGTGCCCCCGGTAGGTGAAGCGCAGCTGCCGGCGGTCGCGACAGGCGTTCACCAGTTCGGTGATGGTCTCCACATCGACCGCCGGGCCGCGCCGCCCGCCCAGCGGGTCGGTGAAGGCGGCGAGCGCGCTCACCCTGCGGCGCAGCCGGTCCGGCAGCACCTGCTCCAGCTTGGCCAGGGCCCGCACCGAGGACTCCTCCATCCCCTGCACCGCGTTGTGCGCGGCCGTGCGCAGTCCGACCGCGACGGCCACCGCCTCGTCGTCGTCCAGGAGCAGGGGCGGCAGCTCGGCGCCCGCGCCGAGCCGGTAGCCTCCGGCGGTTCCGGTGGTGGAGTGGACGGGGTAACCCAGTGTCCGCAGCCGTTCCACGTCGCGGCGCACCGTCCGCGAGGTCACCCGGAGACGCTCGGCCAGCTCGGCGCCGGACCACTCCCGGTGGGCCTGGAGCAGGGACAGCAGACGCAGCAGTCGTGCCGATGTCTCCATCATGCGGCCGATTCTGCCACCCGTTGAGGACAGTCATCGTCCGCGATGCCCGCCGGGCGCACCGCGCCCGTCCGGAACTCCCCGGAGCGGGCGGGCTCGCCCCGGCGGGCCGGTCCCGCGAGCCTCGGAAGGTCAGGAGCCGGCCGGCCCCGTGCCCTCCAGCCGCACGACCAGATCATTGGCACCGGTGTAGTACGGGCGGGCCGTCAGCCCCCCGCCTCCGTCCGCCCCGTCCGCGGCGACCGGCCGGGCCGGGTAGCGCAGGATCCTGTGCTTGTCGACGATGTCGTCCAGGATCCGGGCCACGCGCACCGGTTCGGCGTCCTCGCCGGGACGCAGCCACAGCTGCCAGTCGCCCTCCGCGCCCGGCTCCCGGGCCAGATCGCCGTACGCCAGCCGCGCGGTGAAACCGTGCCCCTCGGCAGGCGCGTCGACCGGGGTGACCGGTGCGGTGACGGGCCGCTCCCGCCCGCCGTCCGGAGCGGCGGCGCGGCGGGGACGGGCCTCCAGCCGCGCGGTGGGGGTCAGTTCGGCCCCGTACAGCCTCCCGTGGACGGTCAGCCCGCCGTCGGCGGGCCAGATGTCACCCGCCTCGGCGTGCGGCCAGCGCAGCCAGGAGCACACCGAGAGGTTGCCGTACTTGGTGGCGTACGGGATGCGCACGCCCAGCCAGGTCCGGTCGGTGCGCGGCACCCGGTCGACCAGCGGGCGCAGGTCGCTGCACCCGGGCAGCAGCCGCCGCGCCTCGTCCTCGCCGATCACCAGATAGGCGTCCCAGCGGCCTTCCGCCAGTGGGACCGTACTGGGCAGGGCGGCGCGCAGCACGGAGCCGTCCGGGTCGCCGGAGAGCGGCTCCAGCGGAAGGCGCACCGACTCCTCCGGATCGGAGTCGCGCAGCCGCAGCAGCAGGGCGGCGTCCCAGCGCTCCGCGACGCCGGGCAGCGTGATGTCGAAGCTGAGGCCGCCCGCACTGTCCGCCGTACAGTCGGCCCGCGGTGCCGTCTCCCCGGGGGTGCCGGGGGCGCCGGGGGCGCCGGCGGGCCTGCTGGTGGTCGCGGTCATGCGGTCCTTCCTCTTCTCAGCGCGCCCCGGCGGGCGCGTGCCAGGGCGTCCTTGGTGGCGTACGCCCCGCCCAGCAGGGCTCCCCGGGTCCGGTGAAGGGAGGAGCGCAGCCGGCCGATGCCGCTGCGTCCGCCGCGTGCGGCAAGCTCCGTGCAGAGCGAGGAGTACATCTCGCCGATCCGCGCGGGGTCGTAGCGGGCGGCGTCCGCGATCGCGGCGCGGCCCATCCTCCGGCGCAGTTCGTCGTCGTTGATCAGTTCCAGCAGGGACCCGGCGATGGCGTCGACGTCGCCGGTGGGCACCAGCCGCCCGTCCACCCCGTCGGCGATGATCTCCCCCGGCCCGTGCGGGCAGGTGGTGGCCACCACCGGCAGACCGCAGCGCATCGCCTCCACGATCGTCATTCCGAAGGACTCCAGACTCGACGTCACGGCCGCGACCGAGCCCTTGACCCACTCGGCCTCGATGGGGTGGGCCGGCCCCATGAGGAAGGCGTGGTTGTACAGGCCGAGTTCCTCCACCATGGCCCGCAGCTTCCCCTCCTCGCGTCCGGCCCCGTAGAGCCTCAGCCGCCAGTCGGGCCGCTGCTCGACCACCTTGGCGAAGGCTTTCAGCAGCACGTCGTAGCGTTTGGCCGGAGCCAGCCGGCCGGCGGCGATCACCCACTTCCCGGTGCCGTCGGATGGTTCCACCGCCGGCGCGGGGACGCCGTTGGGCACCGCCTGCACGTGTACCCCGGGCAGGCGCATCATGCGCCGGTAGTCGCGCGCGTCGGCCTCGGTGACGGTGGTGAGGGCGTCCAGGCGCGGGTAGGCGCCGCGCAGGGTCGCCCGCAGGGCCCGCGAGTGGGTGGAGAGCGTGAGGTGCTCCTGCCCCATGCGCACCGGACCGGGCCTGGTGTGCATGGCGAGCATGGTGTTGAGGCCGGGGCGGGTGCCGATCACGACGTCCGCCTCGACGCCGGCCAGGTGCTCGGTGATCCGGCGGTCGGTGAGCGCGCTGTACTTGCGGTGGTTGCCGTCGGTGCGCGGGAACAGCCTGGACGGACGGGCGTGCTCGGGGTCGCCGCCGTCGTAGTCGGGGCTGTGCTTGCGCATGTCCACCAGATGGCGCAGGCGCACCGCGGGGTCCAGGTCGAAGACGGGACGGTCGCGGTGCCTGAAGACCGAGACGATCTCGACGTCGTGCTGCTGCGCGAGCGCGCACGCGAGGTTGAAGGTGGTCCGGATCGTCCCGCCCATGCCGTACCCGTGATGCAGCAGAAAAGAGATATGCATCCGTCTCCATGTCCCACGAAAGCGCGCGGGTAAGCGTCCCGGCGCCGTGTTTCCCGGTGTCGCACTCCTGTTGATGCCGCGTCTCTTGGGAAGAGACCTCGGAAGGCCGCCGCGGGTTGGCTCGCTTGATCGCCTTGTACCCGAAAAGTTCATCTGTTGTGAGGCTTTTTCAGGAACCGAACGACTCGTTCCGCCGTCCGCGCGCCCCCGGCGGGGCTCCCGCCCGGTGAGGCGGCGGTACGGAAGGCCCCGGCCGGGAAGCGGTGCCCCGGGGCCGGTGCGGGAAGCGTCTCCGCTCGCGGGAGTTCCCCTCGGTTCTCGCCGTTCTCCCTCCCGGCCGGCTCCGTCCTGTCGGGCACACCGGCGCGGGGGCCCCGGCGGCGGTCGGACGGTACCGCTTCCGCGCCCGGCCCGAAGCGGCCGCTCGGCCGGCACGGCGCAGCGGCCGGGACCGGCGGAGCGGCGCGGGGCGAAGCGGTGGTGGGGGCGGCCCGGGGGCCGAGGCGTGTGTGCGGCACCTGTCCACGCTAGGGCCGTACAGGCTCACGACCGGCGCAAACGCGCCAGCGCGGGGCCCGGGCCCCACCCGGTCGGCGGACCGCGTGCCGGGCGCCTGGGGGGCTCCTGGCCGACGCCGTCTCCCACGCGCCTCCCGGTCCTCCGGGGGGAAGTGGAACGAACCGGCGCGCGCCGCGCACCGCGCATCCGCCTGTGCGACCTGCGCTCCCCCCGGCGCGTTACCACGGCACTCGGTCCCCCGTTGTGCATGTGAACCAGAACCGAACGCCAGGAGTTTCCCCGTGTCCCCCATGCTCGATGTCAGCGACGACGTCCGCGCCGAGATCGGCGAGGAGGAAGCCGCCCGGCTGATCGCCGGTGACAGTGCCCCCGGCAGCTACGACTGCACCTCATGCCGCGCCCCCGGCGACCCCGAGCAGGAGCGCACCAGCACCGTGCTCTTCCTCGGCGAGGAGACGGCCGTGCTCGCCTTCGCCCACGCGACCTGCATCCCGTCCCAGATCGTCCCGGTCTCCGAGGAGCAGCTCAAGGACGCCGTGCGCACCATCACCGGCGGGCAGGACGGGGGCGCTCCCGCACCGGCCGGCGCACCCCCCGCCGGGCCCGCCCCCGTCTCCGCCCCGCGCCAGGCGGTGCTGGGCGTGACCTGCGGCCAGGTGCTCATCGACGACCAGCTCCACCCCGCCCTCGTCGTCGAACCCACCGCGCCCATCACCCGCCCCGGCTCCGACGGCCCTGGCGACGACTTCCTGCCGCTCCTCATCGAGCAGGGCTTCATGCCGGTGAACGACGTGGCCCGGGCTCCCGCCCCGGTCGGCGGCTGGTCCGTCCTGCTGGCCATGGGCCGGCTCCACGCCATCCTCCAGCCGGGCCCCGCCGGCGGGCAGCCCACCTCCTGGTGGCAGGCGCACCAGCCGCTGCCCGTCACCGACGACTGGCGGACGGCGGCCAACCGGAGCCGGACGGTCCATGTCTACGCCGCGCCGGTCGGCACCATCGGACAGCAGCCGCGCGAGGATCTGCTGCGCGACGCACTGGAGAAGGCCGCGGCGGGCGGCCTCCTGGTGGCCGCGGCCATGCCGCTGGCGGGCACCTGAGGAATCCACGGCCCGCGTCCCCCTACAGGGGTTTCCCCCCGCCGGGCCCGCATCCGCCGGGCGGCGTGATCGTTGGCACTGACGTGCAGCCTTACGAACCTTCCCGCACCCACGACGCGCATCTCAGCCGCAGCCGGATTCCGGGGATGCGCGTCCCCCACGAGCCCGTTTCGGGCCACTTCCCGGCCACTCCGATCTACGACGCGCTGTACGCCGAGTACCGGCGCCTGTTCCGGGCCCTGCCCGGGGACCGGAGCGGCGAGGAGGAGTTGCGGTTCACGGGCTTCGGCACCGGAACGGCCCACTGGCACGGCGGGCGCCGGGCCGGCGGCTTCCTCCCCGCCGGCCCGGCGCCCGCCGTCCTGCCGCCCGCTCCGCGGGACGGCCGCCCCTACGACCGGTGAGGACCGTGCCCCGCGACGGGCCCGGTCCTCACCGGCTTTCCGGGGGCGGGGCGGACACCGGCGCCCGCCCCGCCCCCTCACCTCACTTCTTGCGCCCGCGCTTCTCGCGCACCCGCACCGAGATGTGGATGGGCGTGCCCTCGAAACCGAACTCCTCGCGCAGCCTCCGCTCGATGAACCGGCGGTAGCCGGCCTCCAGGAAGCCGGAGGCGAACAGCACGAAGCGCGGCGGGCGGGTGCCCGCCTGGGTGCCGAAGAGGATGCGGGGCTGCTTGCCGCCGCGGATCGGATGGGGGTGGGCGGCGACCAGTTCGCCGAGGAAGGCGTTGAGCCGCCCGGTCGGCACCCGGGTCTCCCAGCCCGCCAGCGCGGTCTCGATCGCCGGTACCAGCTTCTCCATGTGGCGGCCGGTGCGCGCCGAGACGTTCACCCGCGGCGCCCACTTCACCTGGCCGAGATCGGTCTCGATCTCGCGCTCCAGGTAGTAGCGGCGCTCCTCATCCAGGGTGTCCCACTTGTTGTAGGCGAGGACCAGCGCGCGCCCGGCGTCGACCGCCATGGTGATGATGCGGGTGTCCTGCACGCTGACCGGCTCGCTGACGTCGATGAGGACGACCGCGACCTCGGCCTTCTCCAGGGCGGCGGCCGTGCGCAGCGAGGCGTAGTAGTCGGCGCCCTCGGTCAGGTGCACCCGGCGCCGGATACCGGCGGTGTCGACGAACTTCCAGGTCTTCCCGCCGAGTTCGATCAGCTCGTCGACCGGGTCGCGGGTGGTGCCCGCAAGCTGGTCCACGACCACCCGGTCCTCCCCCGCCACCTTGTTCAGCAGCGAGGACTTGCCGACGTTGGGGCGGCCGATCAGCGCCACCCGGCGCGGCCCGCCGATCCCGCCGCCGAAGGTCTGCGGCGGCGCCTCGGGCAGCGCCTTGAGCACCTCGTCCAGCATGTCGCCGGTGCCCCGGCCGTGCAGGGCGGAGACCGGGTGGGGCTCGCCGAGGCCGAGCGACCACAGCATGGCGGCGTCCGCCTCGCCGGAGGGGCCGTCGACCTTGTTGGCGCACAGCACCACGGGCTTGCCCGCCTTGCGCAGCAGCCTGACGACCGCCTCGTCGGTGTCGGTCGCGCCGACCGTGGCGTCCACCACGAAGACCACCGCGTCGGCGGCCTCGATCGCGAACTCCGCCTGGGCCGCCACCGAGGCGTCGATACCCAGGACGTCCTGCTCCCAGCCGCCGGTGTCGACCACCTTGAAGCGGCGGCCCGCCCACTCGGCCTCGTAGGTGACCCGGTCCCGGGTGACGCCGGGGCGGTCCTCCACGACGGCCTCGCGGCGGCCGAGGATGCGGTTGACCAGGGTCGACTTACCGACGTTCGGCCGGCCGACGACGGCCAGCACCGGCAGCGGCCCGTGCCCGGCCTCGCCGAGCGCCCCCTCGACGTCCTCGGCGTCGAACCCCTCCTGCGCGGCGAGCTCCATGAACTCCGCGTACTCGGCGTCGCCGAGCTCACCGTGCCCGTGCTCGTCGCCGACGTGGGTCTGCTCGTTCATGAAGTCCTGTCCTCGTGTGTACGTGTTGTCCGTGGCTCTGCGCGCCCCCGTGGGCTCGTCCCCGTCCGGGACCGCGGCGCCCCCGCGCGCGGTGGGCGCGGAAGTGCCGCGGGGGCAGAGGTCCAGTGTCGCCTAACCGCGCCCGGTGATGCGCCGGGCGTCGGACAGGTGGGCCGTCAGCCGCTTGCCGATCCGCACCGTCGACTCGTCCAGCGCCGACCGGGTGCGCCTGCCGCTGCCGTCGCCCGCCTCGAAGGGCTCGCCGAACACGATGTCGACGCGGGACCGCAGCGGAGGCAGCGCGGGTACCGCACGCCCCCGGCTCCCGGCCGTCCCCAGCACCGCGACGGGCACGACGGGCGCTCCCGACCGCAGGGCGAAGTAGGCCAGGCCGGAGCGGAGCGAGGCGAAGTCGCCCTCGCCCCGGGTGCCCTCCGGGAAGATACCCAGCACGCCGCCGGCGCCCAGCACTCCCAGCGCCCTGGTGATCGCGACGCGGTCGGCGGTCTTCCGGTCCACCTCGATCTGGCCGATGCCGGTCAGGAAGGGGTCGAGGGGGCCGGTGAAGGCCTCCTTCTTGATCAGGAAGTGCACCGGGCGGGGCGCGGTCCCCATCAGCAGCGGGCCGTCCACGGCGTGCGTGTGGTTGACGGCGAGGATCACCGGTCCGGACACCGGGACCCGCCAGGCGCCGAGCACCCTGGGCCGCCACAGCCCGTACATCAGGCCGATCCCGATGCGGCGCCCGACCGCGGCGCCCCGTGCGCTGGGCAGCGCCGGGTCGCCGTCCCTGTCCTCCGCGCTCACCTGGCCTGCTGCTTGTCTTCGACCAGGGTGACGACGCACTCGATGACCTGCTCCAGGGTCAGCTCCGTGGTGTCCACCTCGACCGCGTCGTCCGCCTTGCGCAGCGGCGAGGTCTTGCGGCCGGCGTCGGCCGCGTCCCTCTTCAGGAGGGCCTCGCGGGTGGCGTCCAGGTCGACCGGGCGGCCGCCGCCGCCCTTCAGCTCGCCGCCGCGCCGGGCCGCGCGGGCCTCGGGCGAGGCGGTGAGGAAGATCTTCAGGTCCGCGTCGGGCAGGACGGTGGTGCCGATGTCACGGCCCTCGACGACGATGCCGGTGGGTGCCCCCGCGGCGATGGCGCGCTGGAGCTCGGTGATCCTGGCGCGCACCGCGGGCACCGCGCTGACCGCGCTGACCGCGCCGGTGACCTCCTGGGTGCGGATCGGGCCGGAGGCGTCCGAGCCGTCCACCGTGATGGTCGGCTCGGCCGGATCGGTGCCGGAGAGGATCTCGGGGCGGTCCGCCGCGGCGGCGACGGCCTCGGCGTCCCGCACGTCGATGTCGTGGGTCAGCATCCACCAGGTGATCGCGCGGTACTGCGCGCCGGTGTCCAGGTAGCTCAGGCCGAGCTTGGCCGCGACGGCCCGGGAGGTGCTCGACTTGCCCGTGCCGGAGGGGCCGTCGATGGCGACGATGACGGGGGCCGGGGCGTCCGGGGACACGGAGGACGCCTGCCGGGAGGTTGCTGCCACGGTGTCGGGCACCTTTCTCGAACTGCTCGGAGCACGGGTCGGGACGCGGGCGCGGGGCGCCGGCGAGGGGAACGCCGGCACGCCCTCCCCGTCCGGCACAAGGCTACCGTCGGCCGGGGACCCCTACTGCTGCCGGATGGCCCAGCCCCGCTCGCGCAGCGCCGCCGCCAGCACGGGGGCGGCGCTCGGCTCGACCATGAGCTGGACATGGCCGGCCTGCTGGCCGGTGGCGTGCTCGATCCGGACGTCCTCGATGTTGACGCCGACCCGTCCGGCGTCGGCGAAGATGCCGGCCAGCTCGCCCGGCCGGTCGCTGATGAGCACCGCCACCGTCTCGTAGACGGCCGGGGCCTGCCCGTGCTTGCCCGGGATCCGGGCCCGCCCGCCGTTGCCGCGGCGCAGCACGTCCTCGATGCCCGCCGCCCCGCCGGTGCGCTCGGACTCGTCGGCCGACTGCAGCGCGCGCAGCGCCCGCACCGTCTCCCCCAGGTCGTCGGCCACCGCGGCCAGGACGTCGGCCACGGGGCCGGGGTTGGCGGAGAGGATGTCGATCCACATGCCCGGGTCGGAGGCGGCGATCCGCGTCACGTCGCGGATGCCCTGGCCGCACAGGCGCACGGCCGTCTCGTCGGCTCCCTCCAGGCGGGCCGCGACCAGGCTGGACAGCAGTTGCGGGGTGTGCGAGACCAGGGCGACGGCCCGGTCGTGGGCGTCGGCGTCCATCACCACGGGGACGGCGCGGCAGAGCGAGATCAGCTCCAGCGCGAGGTTGAGCACCTCGGTCTCGGTCTCCGGGGTGGGGGTCAGCACCCAGGGCCGCCCCTCGAAGAGGTCGGCGGTGGCGGCCAGCGGGCCGGAGATCTCGCGTCCGGACATCGGGTGCGTGCCCAGGTAGGTGGCCGGGTCGCAGCCCAGTGCCCCGGCCTCCCTGCGCGGCCCGCCCTTGACGCTGCCGACGTCCAGGTAGCCGCGTGCCGCCTTCCGGCGCTGGGCCGCGGCGAGGACGGCGGGAATGTGGGCGGGCGGAACGGCCACGACGGCGAGGTCCACCGGCCCCTCCGGCGGCCGGTCGGTCCCCGCGCCCAGGGACGCGGCGGTACGCGCCTGGTCGGCGTCGTGGTCCTCCAGATGCACCCGCACCCCGCGCCCGGCCAGCGCCAGGGCGATGGAGGTGCCGATCAGTCCGGTGCCGATGACGAGTGCGGTCCTCACCGCGCGACGCCCCTGCGCTGGGCGGCGGGGAAGCCGCCGCGCGGGCCGAAGGCGGCGGTGGGCCGGGCACCGTCCGGACCACCGGCCGCCGGCACGCCGCGCTCCGGAATCCCGGTGAGCGGCCGCGGGACCAGCTCGCCCCCGCGTCCGGCCTCCCGCCCGACCACACCCCGGTCCAACCGCACGGCGCCCCGCACCGCTCGTACCGTCACCTGCTCGCTCCCCTGCGTCCGCGGCCGTACTGCTGTCCCGACCAGCGTAGAGGCGCCGCTCCGACCGCCGCCTCCGCGCCCGCCCTGCGAGACGGCCGCGTGCCACAATCGCGGCCATGTCCTCCGCGCCCGGCATACCCGCCCCGCACGACCTGGTACGCGATCACACGGTCTACTCCTGCGTGACGGGTTCGCGCGCCTTCGGTCTGGCGACCGAGGGCAGCGACACCGACCGGCGCGGCGTGTACGCCGTGCCGACCCCGCTCTTCTGGCGCCTGGACAAGCCACCGACCCATGTGGAGGGCCCGCGCCCGGAGGAGTTCTCCCGGGAGCTGGAGCGCTTCTGCGCGCTGGCGCTGGCGCTGGCCGCGAACCCGAACATCCTGGAGTGCCTGCACTCCCCCGTCGTCGAGCGCCTGGACGAAACCGGCCGGGAGCTTCTGGCCCTGCGCGGCGCGTTCCTCTCCCGGGAGGCGCACCGCACCTTCTCCGGGTACGCCGAGGGGCAGCACCGCAGACTGCGGGCATGGCTGCGAAGCCACGGCGAGATGCGCTGGAAGCAGGCCATGCACCTGGTTCGGCTGCTGCTGTCCTGCCGCGATCTGCTGCGCACCGGGGAACTCGTCCTGGACGCCGGTCCGTACCGCGACCGTCTGCTGGCCGTCCGGCGCGGTGAGGTGCCCTGGCCCGAGGTGGAGTCCTGGCTGGCCCGCCTCCGCGAGGAGGTGGACGGGGCCGCCGCCGGCACCCCGCTGCCCGCCGGGCCGGACCGCGCCCGGGTGGAGGACTTCCTGGTCCGCGTCCGCCGCGCCCACCTCTGAGCCGGTCACCCGGTCCCCGCGCCCCGGCCGGGGTTCAGGCGCCGTCCCACAGGGCGCCGAGCGCCAGCAGCTCCTCCCGGTACTCGATCCGCTCGGTCCACTCCCGCGGCCAGGCCGCGGCACCGTGACGGGCGCCGGCGAAGGCACCGGTCAGACAGGCGATGGAGTCGGAGTCGCCGGAGGAGCAGGCGGCCCGCCGCACCGCCATCACCGGTTCGTCGGGGAAGAGGAGGTAGCACAGCAGGCCGGTGGCCAGCGCCTCCTCGGCGATCCAGCCCTCGCCCGTGGTCAGGCACGGGTCGGTCTCGGGGTCGGGTGTGCGCAGGGCGGCGTCCAGCCGGTCGAGGACGCCGAGGCACTCGTCCCAGCCGCGCGCCGTGAAGAACTGCGGGGACGGGTCGTGGGCGAGTCGCCACAGGTCGCCGAGCCACTGTTCCCGGTAGACGGTGCGCTGTTCGCGGGCGTAGGCGCGCAGCAGGCCGGGCAGCTCGCCGGGCGGTGTCCCCCCGGCCGTGAGGTGGACGGCGTACGCGGTCAGGTCGCTCGCGGCCAGAGCCGTGGGGTGGCCGTGGGTGAGCGCCGACTGGAACTGGGCGGCTCCGGCTCTTTGGCCGTCGTCGAGTCCGGGCACGAGCCCGAGTGGCGCGACCCGCATGTTCGCGCCGCAGCCCTTGGAGCCCAGCTGGCTCGCCTCCTGCCAGGGCAGTCCGGCGTGGCCGAGTCGCTCGCAGGCCACCAGACAGGTGCGGCCGGGAGCCCGGTTGTTCTCGGGCGAGCGCCACCACGCCACGTACTCCTCGCGCACCGGGCGGAGCATGCGCGAGGGTGTGAGGGGGCCGTCTTCGGCGGCCGTGCGCAGGCCGCGCCCCAGGGCGAGTGTCATCTGGGTGTCGTCGGTGACGAAAGCGGGCCGGGGCAGTTCCATCGACCGCCAGGGACCGCATTTGGCGAGGATCGAGGGAACGTCGTTGAACTCGGTGGGAAAGCCCATGGCGTCCCCGATGGCCAGCCCGAGCAGGGTTCCGGTCGCCGGACGTCTCACGGAGTCCGCGGAATGTGTCATGCGCCCATCCTGGCGGGTGCGCACCGGCCCCGGCCAGGGGTTTCCCCGGCCGGGGCCGGCATCCGGCGGGCGGCGGCCTAGAGGTCGACCTCCCGCATCAGCATGCCGACCTCCGTGTTGGTCAGCCGGCGCAGCCAGCCGGACTTCTGGTCGCCCAGCGCGATGGGTCCGAAGCGGGTGCGCACCAGCTTGTCGACGGGGAAGCCGGCCTCGGCGAGCATGCGCCGGACGATGTGCTTGCGGCCCTCGTGGAGGGTGACCTCGACGAGGTAGTTCTTGCCGGTGTTCTCCACGACCTTGAAGTGGTCGGCGCGGGCGTAGCCGTCCTCCAGCTTCACGCCGTCCTTGAGCCGCTTGCCCAGGTCGCGCGGGATGGGCCCCTGGATCGCGGCGAGGTAGGTCTTCGCCACGCCGTAGCGGGGGTGGGTGAGGCGGTGGGCCAGCTCGCCGTGGTTGGTGAGCAGGATCAGGCCCTCGGTCTCGGTGTCGAGGCGGCCGACGTGGAACAGCCGGGTCTCGCGGTTGGTGACGTAGTCGCCCAGGCACTGGCGGCCTTCTGGGTCCTCCATGGAGGAGACGACGCCGGTGGGCTTGTTGAGCGCGAAGAACAGGTAGGACTGCGTGGCGATCGTCAGGCCGTCGACCTTGATCTCGTCCTTCTCCGGGTCCACCCGCAGCCCCTGCTCGACCACGATCTCGCCGTTGACCTCGACCCGGCGCTGGTCGATCAGCTCCTCGCAGGCCCGGCGCGAGCCCATGCCGGCGCGGGCCAGGACCTTCTGCAGCCTCTCGCCCTCCGCCTCGCCGAAGGTCTTGGGGAGCTTCAGCGCCGGCTTGGCGTGCCGTTCGCGGTTGCGCTCCTCGATCTGGGCGTCGTACTCACGGGGGCGCGCCGGGACCGAGCGCCCGCGGGCTCCGCCCTTGCCTCCCTGCCCGGAACCGGTCTTGGGGCCCTGCCTGGAGCCGGTCCTGGGGCCCCTGGGGCCTCCCGTCCCGGCCCCCGCCTTCGGCCCGCCCCGGGAAGCGCCTCCGGGGCCCTGCCCCTGCCTGCCCTCCCGACCCTGGTCCTGGCCCTTGGCCCCGCCGGGCTTGGCGGACTTGCCCGGCCCGCCCGGCCTGCCCGGCTTGTCGGGCCTTCCGCCGGAGCCGGCGTCGTAACGGCGCTCCTCCGGGCGGGGGCGGCCCGCGCGCTTCTGCCTGTCGTCGCGGCTGTTGCCCGCGCCCCGGTGGTTCCGGTTGCTGTTCCTGCCGCTGCTTCGCATCAAGGTTTCCGTCTAACTGTCTCTAAGTCTGGGAATCGCCGCTGTCGTCCACGTCGAACGACGGCACGCCCTCCTGGCTCTCGGCCTCGACCGCGTCCGCCTCCGGGAGGAAGGGCGCCAGTTCCGGAAGCTCGTCCAGACCGCGCAGGCCCATCCGCTCCAGGAAGTAGTTCGTCGTCCTGTACAGGATCGCACCTGTTTCGGGTTCGGTGCCCGCCTCCTCGATCAGCCCGCGCTGGAGGAGGGTGCGCATGACCCCGTCGCAGTTCACACCGCGCACGGCCGAGACCCGCGAGCGGCTGACCGGTTGACGGTACGCGACCACGGCCAGTGTCTCCAGCGCGGCCTGGGTCAGCCGGGCCTGCCGGCCGTCCAGGACGAAGCCCTCGACGGCGTCTGCGTACTCGGGGCGGGTGTAGTAGCGCCAGCCTCCGGCGACCAGCCGCAGGTCGAAGCCGCGCCCCTGCCGGGTGTACTCGTCGGACAGTTCGCGCAGCGCCACGGCGATCGCGCGGCGGGGGCGCCGGAGCACCTTGGCCAGGTGCTCCTCGGTGGCCGGCTCGTCGACGACCATCAGCACCGCCTCCAGGGCGGGCTTGAGGTCCAGCTCGGCGACGGCGAAGGCGCCTGCCGGCGGGTGGGGCTCCCCGGCCGCTTCCGTGCCCGCGCCCGGGTCCGTTCCCGTGTCCGTACTCATCCGAGGCCGTCCTTCCCGTCGTCGCCTGTGCTCCTGCCCGCGCCGTCGCCGGCGTCGAACTCGTCGGTGACCAGCGGCCGCGTCGCCTCCCCGCCGCTCCAGCGCACGGTGAGACCGCCGAGCGCCTCCTGCTGTTCGAGGACGACCGCGCGCTCGCGGTAGAGCTCCAGCAGCGCCAGGAAGCGGGCGACGACGGTGAGTGTGTCGGCCGCGTCCTCGGTGAGCGAGGCGAAGCTCGCCTCGCCCAGCTCCCGCAGCCTGGCGACCAGGACCTCCGCCTGCTCGCGCACGCTGACCAGGGGGGCGTGGATGTGGTCGACGTAGACCTGCGGCTCCGGCCTGGGCTGCATCGCCTTGACCGCGAGTCGGGCGAAGCCCTCGGGACCGATGCTGATGACCACCTCGGGCAGCAGCTCGGCGTGGTGCGGCTCCAGTCCCACCGTACGCGGGTGGCGGCGTGCCTCGGCGGCCAGGCGGCCGTCGAAGATCTCGGCGACCCGCTTGTACGCGCGGTACTGCAGCAGCCGGGCGAAGAGCAGATCGCGCGCCTCCAGCAGGGCGAGGTCCGCCTCGTCCTCGACCTCGGCGGCGGGCAGCAGCCGTGCGGCCTTCAGGTCGAGCAGGGTGGCGGCGACGACCAGGAACTCGGTGGTCTGGTCGAGGTCCCAGTCGGGGCCCATGGCGCGGATGTGCGCCATGAACTCGTCGGTGACCTTCGACAGGGCGACCTCGGTGACGTCCAGCTTGTGCCGGGAGATGAGCTGGAGGAGGAGGTCGAAGGGGCCTTCGAAGTTGTCCAGGACCACTTTGAAACGGCCGTCGCCGGGTTCTGCGGCCCCGTCCGTGCCCTCTTCCTCCCGGGCCTCGGGCTCCCCGTCCTCTCCGTGCCCCGGGCTCTTACCGGGCGGCGGCTGCCGTACTTCCTCCGGTCCGGGCTCGGGCTCGGA
This sequence comes from Streptomyces verrucosisporus, assembly GCF_017114865.1. Lineage (GTDB taxonomy): Bacteria > Actinomycetota > Actinomycetes > Streptomycetales > Streptomycetaceae > Streptomyces > Streptomyces fenghuangensis. The sequence continues at coordinate 181,350 of NZ_JADEYH010000007.1, forward strand.
TCCGCGCGGGGAGACGTGCTCGGACTCGGGCTCGCGCGGCGGGCCGGGCCCGGGTCCGGCGGCGGGGGCCGGGCCGGGCGGAGCGGCCGGTTCCGGCTCTCCCGGGGGCTCGGGCCCGGAGGCCACCGGAGGTGCGGGAGATACCGGAGCGGCCGGCGCCGCCCCCGGCCCCCGGCCCAGTGGGCGGCGGGAGCGCCGGGGGGTCGGCGCGGGGTCGTCGGCGGTCGGCATCGCCGGGCAGGCTACCGCCCCGCGGGTCAGCGGCCGCGCAGGCGGCGCACCAGGATGCTCGCGTCGCCGCGTGCCTCCAGGTCCGCGAGGACCACGGCGACCGCCTCGCGGACGATCCGGCCGCGGTCCACGGCCAGGCCGTGCTCGCCGCGGAGCACCAGCCGGGCGTGCTCGAGGTCCATCAGCTCCTCGGCGGAGACGTAGACCGTGATCTTCTCGTCGTGGCGCTCGCGCCCGCTGGGGCGCCGGGCCGCGGGCCTGCCGCGCCGGGGCGCCGCGGCGCCAACGGCCGTACGGCCCCTGCCCTGGCCCCGGGCCGCGCCCGCGGCGGGCTGGGCCGGGGGCTGGCCGGCGCCCCGGCGGGTCTCCGCCGTGTCGCGGCCGCCGCGCCCGGCGTTCTGGCCGGGCAGCGGGGGCTGCCGGAGTTCGCGGCCGCCGGTCTCCGGGGCTCCGGCGGCGCCCGCCGTACGCTCCGGGCCGTCGCCGTCGCCGTCGCCGGTGGGGGCGGGCTCTGCCGCGGTGCCCTGCTCGCCCGCCGGGGCGGGGAGCCGGGCGGCGGCGGATGCGTCGCCGCCGGTGTGCTGCTGGGGGGTCGACGGCTGGACCGGGGACCCTCCGGTGGAACGGAACAGTTCGTCGGCTGCCGGGAGACTCACTCGGCGTGGCACCGGGCGAGCACCTCCCTGGCGAGCTGGCGGTAGGCGGCGGCGCCGACGGAGTTGGAGGCGTAGGTGGTGATCGGCTCGCCGGCGACCGTGGTCTCCGGGAAGCGGACCGTGCGCCCGATGACGGTGTGGTACACGTTGTCGTCGAACGCCTCGACCACGCGCGCGAGCACCTCTCTGCTGTGCACGGTGCGCGAGTCGTACATCGTCGCCAGGATGCCGTCGAGCTCCAGTTCCGGGTTGAGTCGCTCCTGGACCTTCTCGATCGTCTCGGTCAGCAGCGCCACCCCGCGCAGCGCGAAGAACTCGCACTCCAGCGGCACGATCACCTTGTGCGCCGCGGTCAGCGCGTTGACGGTGAGCAGGCCGAGGGACGGCTGGCAGTCGATGACGATGAAGTCGTAGTCGGGCAGCAGCGGCGTCAGGGCGCGCTGGAGCGTCGACTCGCGGGCGACCTCGCTGACGAGCTGCACCTCGGCCGCGGACAGGTCGATGTTGCTGGGCAGCAGGTCCATGCCCGCCACGGCCGTCTTCAGCAGCACCTCGTCCGCCGACATACCCCGCTCCATGAGCAGGTTGTAGACGGTCAGGTCCAGTTCCATCGGGTTGACGCCGAGGCCGACGGAGAGGGCGCCCTGGGGGTCGAAGTCCACCAGCAGCACCCGGCGGCCGTACTCGGCGAGCGCGGCGCCCAGGTTGATGGTCGAGGTGGTCTTGCCCACCCCGCCCTTCTGGTTGCACATCGCGATGATCTTCGCCGGGCCGTGCTCGGTGACCGGGCCCGGGATCGGGAAGTACGGCAGCGGCCGGCCCGTGGGCCCGATGCGCTCACGGCGCTGGCGGGCGGCGTCGGGCGCGAGGGTGGCCGCGTACTCGGGGTCGGGTTCGTACTCCGCGTCGGGGTCGTAGAAGTGCCCCTCGGGGAGTTCCTCGTAGTGGGGGTCCGCGTGGTCGGCCGGCCGGCCGGTCTCGCCGCCCCTGCGGTCGGCGGCCATGGCGTTCGCTCGGTGGCCGTCCATGCTCTGATTGGCTGTCATGCTCGCCTGGTTCTGGTGGGCTGCGAAAGTCTGGACAGCGACGGAGCCGACGGCTTCGAGTCCCGGGGGGGCTTCGCCCCGCGAAGGCATTCCCGGTCGTCCACCTGGGGGAGTAAATGTCGACTCATTCACAAGTCGTCCTACCTCCTTGGTGACCAGGAAACTTCTAGACAGGTCAGCGTGGCACCATGCCGATGATTGGCGACTCTATGGCGTGTCGGCCGTCCGCAGCAACACAATCCGCCGCAGACGGCCGGATGTGTCGGCAACCATGTACCCGTCTGTCAAGGGTGTAACAGCCGCGCGGGCGAGGCCTTCCGGGGGCGCGAAAGGGGCGAAGTACGACGATCGCGGCGAGTTGACGCCGTGTCGGCCCGGCACGGGCCCCGCCTCGGGGTCGAACTCCGGTCATACAAGGGAAACCGCCGACCGGCACCCGGGAGGCCCGGGTGCCGGTCGGCGGAACGGCGGTGACGGTGTTGACGGGTGGTGTTGACGCACACCGTTGACCGTCACCGGCACTTCATATGACGACTTGTCTACTCCGTCGGCAGCCCGCCGACCGGCCCGACCGCCGGCCGGCCGGCCGGGCCGTCAGCCGAGCAGCGAGGCCAGCTCGCGCGCCGGCAGCCCGTGCGCCTCGGCGACCGGGCCGTAGGTGACCTCGCCGTCGTGGACGTTGAGGCCTCCGGCGAGCACGGGGTCGCGGCGCAGGGCGTCGCGCCAGCCGAGGTTGGCCAGCTCGACGATGTACGGCAGCGTGGCGTTGGTCAGCGCGTACGTCGAGGTGCTCGGCACCGCGCCGGGCATGTTGGCGACGCAGTAGAAGACCGAGTCGTGGACGGCGAAGGTCGGCTCCGCGTGGGTGGTGGGACGCGAGTCCTCGAAGCAGCCTCCCTGGTCGATCGCGATGTCCACCAGGACGCTGCCCGGCTTCATCCGCGACACCAGCTCGTTGGTGACCAGCTTCGGCGCCTTGGCGCCCGGGATCAGCACCGCGCCGACGACCAGGTCGGCGTCGAGGACGGCCTTCTCCAGCTCGTACGCGTTGGAGGTGATCGTCCGCACCCGTGTGCCGAAGATCCGGTCGGCCTCGCGCAGCTTGCGCACGTCCTTGTCCAGCAGGGTGACGTGGAAGCCCATGCCGACGGCGATCTGGGTGGCGTTCCAGCCCGAGACGCCGCCGCCTATGACCACCGCACGGCTCGGCGCGACACCCGGCACGCCGCCGGGCAGCACTCCGCGGCCGCCGGCCGAGCGCATCAGGTGGTAGGCGCCCACCTGCGGGGCGATCCGGCCCGCGACCTCCGACATGGGCGCCAGCAGCGGCAGCGCGCGGTCGGCGGTCTCCACCGTCTCGTAGGCGATGGCGGTGGTGCCCGAGCGCAGCAGCGCGTCGGTGCACTCGCGGGAAGCGGCCAGGTGGAGGTAGGTGAACAGCGTCTGGTCCTTGCGCAGCCGGTGGTACTCCTCGGCGACCGGCTCCTTGACCTTCAGCAGCAGTTCGGCGGTGGCCCACACCTCGTCGGCGCCGTCCAGGATGACGGCGCCGGCCTCGGCGTACTCCCGGTCGGGGATGGAGGAGCCCTCACCGGCGCTCCGCTCCACGTGGACCTGGTGCCCGTTGCGTACGAGCTCGTGCACACCGGCCGGGGTGATGGCCACGCGGAACTCGTTGTTCTTGACTTCGCGGGGGATGCCGACCTTCACGTCGATCACGGTCCTTGTCTCATGGGGTGTCATGGTTGCGGAATGGACCGGGGCCCACCCCACCGCACCGGTACATGGGGTAAATGTCGGATGCGGTCGAGCGGCCGCAGCTCGGCCAGTTTAATGAAGGGTTTCGCCCTGTCCAGCCTTGCAAAGGGTCAATTTTTGCGAGGATCGCTATCTATTTCGCAGGCCGACTGTCGCTCTCGGCGGCGCGCGGGGCTTCTTCCAGCATCCACCGCGCCACCGCGGGACGCGAACGGGCGCCGTCTCCCCCGCCCCCGTGCCCGGTCCCCGGACGCCCCCACCTCAGGGCCCGGCGGCGAGTGCGCCGGGCCTCCTCGGCGCGGCCCGCGTACTCCTGGACCCTGGCCACCTCCTCCAGCGCCCGTGCGTACGACTCGCCGTCCCGCAGCCGCCGGCAGGCCGCGGCGCAGGCCCGCCAGGCCCGCAGGGCCTCCTCCCAGCGCCCCTCGCGCAGATACGCGGCCCCGATCAGCCCGTGCAGCCGGGCCTCGTCGGCCGGCTCGCCGCGGGTCTGGCACAGCGCCAGCGCCCTGCCGTACCAGTCGCCGGCGCGCCGGTCGTCCCCCAGGCGCGCGTAGGTGTCGCCCAGGGACTCCAGCGCACGCGCGGCCGCCGCCGCGCTCCGGTCGCCACCGCGCCCGCCGTCGGCCCGGGCCGCTTCCAGCGCGGCGCGGTAGCGCGTCAGCGCCCGGTGCGGGCGGCCCGCATGGGCGTCGAGGTCGCCGAGGTCGAGCAGGATCGCGGCGCGCTCGCCGTGCAGTCCGCGCCGCTCGGTGACCGGCAGCAGCAGTTCGTGGAGCCGGTACATCTCCGGGGCGGCCGACTCGGGTCCCGCGTGCGCGGTCAGGGCCCCGGCGAGGGCGGCGGCCAGCCGCCGGGCCAGGGTGTCCAGTTCCCCGTCCGCAACGGCGGTGCGGGTGGCCGCGCGCAGGCCCGGCAGCCGGGGGCCGAGCCAGGCCGCAGCGGCGGCGCGGCTTTCGAAACGCAGGGCGCGCGGCAGCCCGGCCGCCGCCCGGCGGGCCGGTGAACCGGGCGGCTCGGCCGCGGCCCGGCAGGACCGCAGCAGCCGCACCGACCGCTCCAGTACCCGCGCCCGGGCCAGTCTCACGTCCTGGGGGCGCTCCCGCTCCTCCAGCACGGCCGCGAGGAAGGGGGCGAGGCAGCCCGGGACGGTGTACAGCCCCGGGGTGGCGGTGGTGCGCAGCAGACCGAGTCCGGTGAAGGCCTCCAGCGTGGCCGCGGCCTCGTCCGCCCGGCAGCCGGCGAGGGCCGCGGCGGTGTGGGCGTCGGCGAGTCCGGCCGGGGCGAGCGCCAGCAGGCGCAGGAAGCGCGCGGCGAAGGGCGGCAGCGAGCCGTGGACCAGGTGGAAGGCGCGGGCCAGCGGCCGGGCGACCGGAGCGGGACGGGTGCGGGGGCCGGGGACGGCGGCTCGCGCGGGGCCGGGCGGGCCATCGGCAGGACGGCGGGGATGGCCGCCGGGCACCCGTCCCGACGCGTCCTCGGGTTCGTGGGCGTCGTCCGCCGCACCGCCGGGGAGGTCGTCGGGGAGGGCCGCGAACCGCCGGGCCGCCTCGGCCACGGACGCCATGGGGTGGGCCGCCAGCCAGCCCCCGACCAGGGCGAGCGCCGCGGGACGCCCGCCGCAGGCCTCGGCCAGGGCCTCCGCCGCACGCGGGTCGACGGTGATGCGCGGGGTGTCTCCGGCCCGCTGCTCCAGCAGGGCGACGGCCGCGGCCGTGTCGAGCCCCTCCAGCGTGCAGGGCCGCACGTCCGAAATGCCGGTCATCGGGCCGCGGGAGACGGCCAGCACGAGGCAGCCCCGGCTGTCGGGCAGCAGGCCGTGAAGCTGCTCGGGAGCGGCCACGTCGTCCAGCACAAGCAGGACGCGGCGGTCCGCCAGGGCGGCGCGCAGCGCCTCGGCGAGCTCCGCGTCCCCCGCCCCGGCGACAGACGCGGCCGCGGGCCCGCCGGCCGTGCCGCGGACGGCGGGCAGAGCGCGGAGCAGATCGCGGGCGGTGCGTTCGGTGGGGACGGGGGTGCCGTCCGGATCGCTGAGCCGGGCGCGCAGGATCCCGTCGGGGTAGTCGGCGGCCACCCGCCGCGCGAACTCCTCCGCCAGCGCGGTGCGGCCCGAGCCGGGCCGGCCCGCGACGAGCAGGACACGGCAGCGGGCCGAAGGGCGGCCGGAGAGGGTGTCCGGCCCGGCGTGTTCGGCGTCGGCGCGCAACCGGTCCAGTTCGCGCCGCCGTCCGAGGAGACCGCCCGCCGCCCCGCCTCCGTCCACGGCTCCGGCGGACGGGGCCGGCCCGCCGGTGTGCACCGCCTGATCCGTCACGGCTGGAAGGGTAGTTCACCGCGGACGGTCCGCACCGGCGCCGCGTGCTCGGGGCGCGGAGCGGCCGCTCCGCGCCCCGAGCACGCTCACATTCCGGCCGTCACGGCCGGCCCCTCATGCCTCGAAGGGCCTGGCGGGCCAGGGCGCCTCGGCCGGGCGCAGGGCATCCAGGCCGCCCTCGGTCCGTGCGGCGGTCAGCGCCAGGACACCGGTCACCAGGCAGTTGTTGTGCAGGTCCCCCGCCAGCGCGCCGCGCACCAGCTGCGCCAGGGGTACGCGGGCCACCTCCATGTCCGACTCCTCGTCGCTGACCTCGAAGCGCTCGCCCTCGGCGTCGAACAGACCGCGGGCCAGGAAGACGCGCACCGCCTCGTCGCAGCCGCCGGGCGAGGTGTAGACGTCGATCAGCACCCGCCAGTCCTCGGCCTTGACGTGCGCCTCCTCGTACAGCTCGCGCCTGGCGGCGCCCAGCGGGTTCTCACCGGGTACGTCGAGCAGGCCGGCGGGGATCTCCCACAGCTTGTGCCGCACCGGGTGCCGGTACTGGCTGATCACCAGCACCCGGTCCTGCTCGTCGAGGGCGAGGACGGCCACCGAGCCGGGGTGGACCTGGTAGTCGCGGGCGGCGACGGAGCCGTCCGGCATCACCACACGGTCGGTGCGCACGCTGGTCTTGACACCCTCGAAGGGCGTCTCGGAGGCGGTGACCCGCCACTGCTGCGGGACGTCCCGCAGCGCCTGTCCGTCCGCGGGCCCTCCGGCCCTCCCGTCCCTGTCCACCACGGCTCAGGCCTCCCGGCCCGCCGCGGCGGAGGCGGCCCGGGGGGCCGCGCCGGAGTCCATCTGCCGCTTCACGGCCGCGCCGACCAGGCCGGCGAAGAGCGGGTGCGGGCGGGTGGGCCGGGAGCGCAGCTCGGGGTGGGCCTGGGTCGCGACCAGGTAGGGGTGGGTCTCGCGCGGGTACTCGACGTACTCCACCAGCTTGTTGTCCGGGGAGGTGCCGGAGAACACCAGACCGGTCTTCTCCAGCTCGGCCCGGTAGGCGTTGTTGACCTCGTAACGGTGGCGGTGGCGCTCCTCGACGTACGGCTCGCCGCCGTAGACCTCGCGCACGATCGAGCCCTCGGCGAGCTTGGCCGGGTACATCCCCAGCCGCATGGTGCCGCCCAGGTCACCCTCACCGGCGACGATGTCGAGCTGCTCCTCCATGGTGGAGACCACCGGGTGGGGCGCGGCCTGGTCGAACTCGGTGGAGTTGGCGCCCTCGATGCCGGCCAGGTTGCGGGCGGCCTCGATGACGATGCACTGCAGGCCCAGGCACAGGCCCAGCAGCGGGATGCCGTTCTCGCGGGCGTAGGTGATCGCGGCGACCTTGCCCTCCACCCCGCGCTCGCCGAAACCGCCGGGGATGCAGATCGCGTCCACGTCGCCGAGCTGCTTCCTCGCCCCGCCGGGGACGCGGCAGTCGTCGGAGGTGACCCACTTGATCTTCACGCGGGCGTTGTTGGCGAAGCCTCCGGCGCGCAGTGCCTCGGTGACCGACAGATAGGCGTCGGGCAGGTCGATGTACTTGCCGACCAGCGCGACGGTCACCTCGTGGTCGGGCTGGTGGACGCGGCGCAGCAGGTCGTCCCACTGGGTCCAGTCCACGTCGCGGAAGGGCAGGCCCATCCGGCGCACCACGTAGGCGTCCAGGCCCTCGGTGTGCAGCACCTTGGGGATGTCGTAGATCGACGGGGCGTCCTTGCAGGCCACCACCGCGTCCTCGTCCACGTCGCACATCAGCGAGATCTTGCGCTTGATGGAGACGGGCACATCGCGGTCGGCGCGCAGCACGATGGCGTCGGGCTGGATGCCGATGTTGCGCAGGGCGGCGACCGAGTGCTGGGTGGGCTTGGTCTTCAGCTCGCCGGAGGGCCCGATGTAGGGCAGCAGCGAGATGTGGACGACGAAGACGTTGTCGCGGCCGACCTCGTGCCGCACCTGGCGCACGGCCTCCAGGAACGGCAGCGACTCGATGTCGCCGACGGTGCCGCCGACCTCGGTGATCACCACGTCCACGTCCTCGGTGGCCATCCGGCGGATGCGGTGCTTGATCTCGTTGGTGATGTGCGGGATGACCTGCACGGTGTCGCCCAGGTACTCGCCGCGCCGCTCCTTGGCGATGACCGTGGAGTAGATCTGGCCGGTGGTGACGTTGGCGGAGCCGTCGAGGTCGACGTCGAGGAACCGCTCGTAGTGGCCGATGTCCAGGTCGGTCTCGGCGCCGTCGTTGGTGACGAACACCTCGCCGTGCTGGAAGGGGTTCATCGTGCCGGGGTCGACGTTGAGGTACGGGTCGAGCTTCTGCATGGTGACCCGCAGTCCCCGCGCCTTGAGCAGGGCGCCCAGGCTGGAGGCGGTCAGGCCCTTGCCGAGCGAGGAGGCGACACCCCCGGTGACGAAGAGGTGCTTGGTCGTCATGGATGTCGAGGATCGAGTCGGCATGGCCAAGAGGGGGCTCCCGTGGTCGCGAGGTGACGTGCGCTGCGGCCGCCCCGGCCGGACCGGTTCGGCCGGCGGGGGTGCCGTCGCTGCGGTTCGGGGGTTGTTGTGCCCTCCGCTCCACGGGCTACCAGGGTATCAGCGGCGCGTCCGGGCTGCCGAGGCGCGGCCCACCGCCGGCCCGGACCATGGCACAGTTACCGGGGCGGCTGGCAGGGCGCCCGCTTGTGCGACGGTCCCGGCGGTCGTCGCCGAAGCCGTACACCGCGGTTGTCAATCACCGGATTGTTGTCACCCGGAAGGCCCCATCACCCCTAAGGTGACCTCGGCGCGGAACATCTGGCCGCGTCGTATCCTGCTCAGACTGTCCGCGCGGGCCCGCCCGTGCGGACAGGACGGAAGACCGCACGTCCCACGGGGCGTAGCCACTGTTCGACTGGAGATGCTCGTGGCCGGGCGCATCGAGGATTACGCACTCATCGGGGACATGCAGACCGCCGCCCTGGTATGCCGGGACGGTTCGGTGGACTGGCTGTGCCTGCCCCGGTTCGACTCGCACGCCGTCTTCGCCGGGCTCCTGGGCACCGAGGAGCACGGCTTCTGGCGCCTGGGTCCCGCCCACCCCGCCGGCCAGGAGCCGCCGGCGGCCAGCCGCCGCCGCTACCGGGGCGATTCCCTGGTTCTGGAGTCCGAGTGGGACACCCCGCGCGGGACGGTGCGGGTGATCGACTTCATGCCGCCGCGCGAGCACCACGCGCCGCAGCTCATCCGCATCGTGGAGGGGGTCAGCGGCCGTGTGCCGATGCGCTCGGCGCTGCGGATGCGGTTCTCCTACGGCTGGGTGGTGCCGTGGGTGCACAAGGTGGACGGCCGCACCGTCGCCGTGGCCGGCCCCGACTCCGTGTGGGTGGACTCCGAGGCCGACACCTACGGCGAGGACCTGACCACCTACGCCGACTTCACCGTCGCGCCGGGCGACCGGGTGGCGATGACCATCAGCTGGCAGCCCTCCCACAAGGAGCCCCCGGCGCCGGCGGAGCCGGAGGCGTCCCTGGCGGCGACCGAGGACTTCTGGCGCGACTGGGTGCGCCAGTGCACGTACCACGGCCCCTACCGGGAGGCGGTGGTCCGCTCCCTGATCACGCTCAAGGCGCTCACCTACGCCCCGACCGGCGGCATCGTCGCGGCCCCCACCACCTCGCTGCCCGAGCACATCGGCGGTGTGCGCAACTGGGACTACCGCTTCACCTGGCTGCGCGACGCGGCGATCACGCTGTCGTCGCTGCTGCGCACCGGCTACCGCAGCGAGGCGCTGGCCTGGCGCGAGTGGCTGCTGCGCGCGGTCGCCGGCGATCCGGAGAACCTGCAGATCATGTACGGCATCGCCGGCGAGCGCGAGCTGGGCGAGACGGAGCTTTCCTGGCTCCCCGGCTACGAGAACTCCCAGCCGGTGAGGGTCGGCAACGGCGCCGCCTCCCAGCTCCAGCTCGATGTCTACGGCGAGGTCATCGAGGCCCTGCACCTGGCGCACATGACCGGTCTGGCGCGCAACGACTACGCCAGCCTCCTGCAGATCAAGCTGATCACCTACCTGGAGGACCACTGGAACGAGCCGGACGAGGGGATATGGGAGGTGCGCGGCCCGCGCCGCCACTTCGTGCACTCCAAGGTCATGGCCTGGACGGCGGTGGACCGCACGATCCGCCTGATCGAGTCCGGTGAGGCAGACGGCCCGCTGGAGCGGTGGCGCGCGCTGCGCGACGAGATACACCGCGATGTCTGCGAGAAGGGCTACGACCCCGAGCGGAACACCTTCACCCAGTCCTACGGGTCCAAGGAGCTGGACGCCTCCCTGCTGCTGATCCCGCAGGTGGGCTTCCTGCCGCCGGACGACAAGCGGGTCATCGGCACCATCGAGGCCATCCAGCGCGAGCTGTCCACGCCGGACGGCTTCGTGCTGCGCTACCCGACCTCGGGCGAGCACGCGGGGCTGGACGGGCTGGAGGGCGACGAGGGCGCGTTCCTGGCCTGCTCCTTCTGGCTGGCCGACGACCTGGCGATGATCGGCCGGGTGGAGGAGGCGCGCCGGCTCTTCGAGAAGCTGCTCTCGCTCCGCAACGACCTGGGGCTGCTCGCGGAGGAGTGGGACTCCCGCCTGGGACGCCAGGTGGGCAACTTCCCGCAGGCGTTCAGCCACGTTCCGCTGATCGACACCGCCCTGCGGCTGACGGCCTCGGGGGCCTACGGGGGCTGACGGCCCGCCCGCCCGCGCGACCGCGCGCGGCACCGCCCGGTGACGTCCGTCTCCCGGACGCGCCGGGCGGTGCCGCGCCACGGTGCTGTAGAACGTACGGCGGGGTCGTGAAAGCGCTCTCACTCGCAGAGTGGACCGGCCCCCCGCGTCCGGCGGTAGCGTCGGGATTCCGCGAGAGAAGGAGTTGTTCGCCCGTGCACGGTCCCAGACCCACCCTCGAAGCGGTCGCCGCCCACGCCGGGGTCTCCCGCGCCACCGTCTCGCGCGTGGTCAACGGGGGCGCCGGTGTCCGCAAGTCCCTGCGGGACCGGGTCCAGGCGTCCGTGGCGGAGCTGGGCTACATCCCCAACAGCGCGGCGCGCAGCCTGGTCACCCGACGCACCGGAGCCGTCGCCGTGGTGATCGCCGAGCCGGAGACCCGGGTGTTCTCCGACCCCTTCTTCGCCCAGCAGTTGCGCGGCATCAGCCGCGAGCTGGCGGCGTGCGACACGCAACTGCTGCTCATGCTGCTGGAGGGCCGCACGGACTACGACCGCATCGGCCGCTATCTGGCGGGCGGGCACGTGGACGGCGCGCTGATGTTCTCGCTGCACCGGGACGACCCGCTGCCGTCCATGGCGAACGCCTCCGGCCTGCCCACGGTCTTCGGCGGGCGGCCGGGCTGGCCCGGCGCCGAGGACGACCCCGAGCTGCTGTACGTGGACACCGACAATCGGGGCGGCGCCCGGCAGGCGGTGGAGCACCTGCTTCAGCGGGGGCGGCGGCGGATCGCGGTGATCACCGGCCCGCTGGACCAGACCTCCGCCCTGGACCGGCTCGACGGCTACCTCGACGCCCTGGGCCTGTCCGAGCCCGACCCCGCCCTGGTCGCCCACGGCGACTTCACGGCCGAGGGCGGCGAGCGGGCCATGGCCGAGCTGCTGGACCGCTCGCCCGTTCCCGACGCGGTGTTCGCGGGCAACGACCTGACGGCCACGGGCGCACTGCGGACGCTGCGCGCCCGCGGGCTGCGGGTGCCGCAGGACGTGGCGGTGGTCGGCTACGACGATCTGGAGCAGGCCGCCTGGGCCGAGCCCGCGCTGACCACCGTGCGCCAGGACATCCAGGGGATGGGCCGGATGATGGCGGAGCTGCTGCTGCGGCGGCTCGGGCTGGGCGGCGCCTCCGGCGGCGAGCGGCCGGCCCCGGTCGTCACCCCCGCGCAACTGGTCGTCCGCGCCTCCAGCTGACCCGGCCGTGCACGGAGCCCGGCCGGGGGCCGGACACGGCGGAGGTCCGGGCGGTCAGCTTCCCTGTGCCAGCTCGTCGTACACGCTCAGCACCTGGGCCACCGTGTCGTCCTCGCTCGGCCAGGTGGCGGCCTGGGCGCGCCCGGCCTCGGCCAGCCCGCGGCGCCGGGCGGGGTCGCCGAGCAGTCCGGCGACCGCCTCCGCCAGCGCGTCCGCGTCGCCGTAGGGAACCAGCAGCGCGGCGTCGCCGACCAGTTCCGGCAGACCGCCCACCGCGCTCGCCACCAGCGGCACCCCGGCCCGCAGCGCCTCCTGCGCCACCACCGCCCTGCCCTCCCAGCGCGCGGGCAGCACGGCGACATCGGCGGCGGCGAGCAGTTCCAGGGCGTCCTCGCGCCGCCCCAGCAGCCGTACCGGCAGTTCCTCGGCCTCGATGCGGCGCTGCAGCGCGGGGCGCGTCGGCCCCTCACCGGCGATGGCCAGCAGCGGCTGCGGTTCCAGCCGGCGCCAGGCCCGGGAGGCGGTCAGCAAGGTGGTGTGCCCCTGACGGGGGACGAGCCGGCCGATGGCGAGGATCAGCGGACGGCCGGTGACGCCCAGTTCGGCCCGGGCCTTCTCCCGCGCCGCGTCGTCCGCCCCGCCCGGCCCCTCCCCGTACCTCCCGCCCGGCCATCCCCCGTACCTCTCGCCCGTCACGGCCACGGTCACCGGAGCCAGCCGGGCGTCGCGGGCACCGTGGCGGCGGGCCCGGTCCACCAGATCCGAGGTCGTGCCGAACACCACCCGCGCGGCCCGCACCACCCGCCGCTCCAGCAGCCGCATCAGCCGGGCCCGCACCCCCGCCGGCTGGACCCGGGCGTGCCAGGTGACCACCAGCGGTGTCCGGCGCCGTCCGCACAGCGCCAGGGCGGCCGGCGCACCGGCGCGCATCCCGTGGGCGTGCACCACAGCGGCGTCCGCGCACACCGCGCGCAGCACCGCGGCCGCCTCGGGACCGGTGCCGCAGGACAGGGGAACGAAGTGGGCGCCAAGACCGGTGAAGCCGTAGTCGGGTTCGGTGCCCGGCGGCGCGCAGACGGTCACCCGCACCCCCCGCGCCACCAGCCCGGCGGTCAGGGAGCGCACATGTGCGCAGACGCGGGCGCTGCCGCCGCCGATCACCTGCACGACGTGCAGCGGCGGCCTGCCGTGCGGTGGAACCGGGGTGGTCTTCACTGGGTGCCGGGGCTCCTGGGGTGAGGGCTCGAAGGATTCGGACGGCTCGGACCGGCGGGCCCGCCCCGCCGGGCCGCGGATCACGCACAGCAGCGTACGGCGTACAGGCGGTGCGGCGCCTCCAGGATGCCACCCCGGCCCCGGCGGGACGCCACGCCGTACGGGTGAAACACCAGCGGCCGGAACGGGGCCCGAAGCCCGGCGTCAGATGCCGGAGCGGGCCGCCTCCAGCAGTTCCTCGGCATGGGCGCGGGCGAGTTCCGAGTCCTCCTGCCCGGCCAGCATCCGGGACAGCTCGCGCACCCGGTCCTCGCCCCGGAGGGTCTTCACACCGCTGCGCGTCACCGAGCCGTCGGAGGTCTTCTCCACCACCAGATGCCGGTCGGCGAACGCCGCGACCTGCGGGAGGTGGGTGACGACCACGACCTGCGCCGACTTCGCCAGCCGCGCCAGCCGCCGCCCGACCTCCACGGCGGCCCGGCCGCCCACACCGGCGTCCACCTCGTCGAAGAGATAGGTCGGCACCGGGGCGGTGCCCGCGAAGACGACCTCGACGGCGAGCATCACCCGCGACAGCTCACCGCCGGAGGCGCCCTTGGCGATGGGGCGGGGCGGGGCGCCGGGGTGCGGGGCCAGCAGCAGCTCCACCTCGTCCACGCCGTGGGGGCCGAAGGCGACCGGCCGCCCGTCCACCTCGATCCCCGACTCCTCGTCGGCCGTCTCGTGCCGGCGCAGCTCCACGGTGACGCGGGCGTGCGGCATGGCGAGCTCGGCCAGCTCGGCGGTGACCGCGTCGGCGAACCGCTTGGCGGCCTCCGTCCGAGCCTGGGTCAAACGCTGCGCGAGGGCGGCCAGTTCGGCGCGGAGCACATCCCGCTCGGCGGCCAGTTCCCCGATCCGGTCGTCGTCTCCCTCGAGCTCGGCCAGCCGGGTGGCGCTCTCCTCGGCCCAGGCCAGGACGGCGGCGGTGTCCTCGCCGTACTTGCGGGTCAGGTGGGACAGGACGGCCCGGCGCTCCTCGACCGCGGCCAGCCGCGCCGGATCGGCGTCCAGGTCGTCCGCGTACCCGGCCAGCTCCCCTGCCACGTCCGCCAGCAGGATGCCCACCTCACCCAGCCGGTCGGCCAGCGCCGCCAGCGCCGGATCGTGCGACCGCACGGCCTCCAGTGCGCGCTGGGCTCCGGCGACCAGCGCGCCCGCGTCCACCGACTCCGGATCGGCCGGATCGCCGGCCAGCGCGCCGTGGGCGGTGGCCGCGGCCGACGCCAGGGCCTCGGCGTGGCCGAGCCGCTCGGCCTCGGCGGCCAGCTCGGCGTCCTCGCCCGCCCGGGGCTCGGCCGCGGCGATCTCCTCCAGGCCGAAGCGCAGCAGATCGGCCTCCTGGGCGCGCTCGCGGGCACGCGTGGTCAGCTCGGCCAGCTCGGCGGAGACCGCGCGCAGCCGCCGGTAGGCCCGGCCGTACTCGGCCAGCGGGACGGAGACCGCCTCGCCCGCGTACCGGTCCAGCGCCTCGCGCTGCCGAGCGGGCCGCAGCAGGCCCTGCTGGTCCGTCTGGCCGTGCACCGCGACCAGGTCCTCGCCCAGCTCCGCCAGCAGTCCGACGGGCGCCGAGCGCCCGCCGACATGGGCGCGCGAGCGCCCCTCGGCCGAGATCGTCCGGCTGACCAGCAGTGCGCCCTCGTCCAGCTCCGCGCCCGCCTCCTCGGCGCGCCGCGCCGCGGGCGCACCGGGCGGCAGCACGATCCGGCCCTCCACCACGGCGGCCTTGGCGCCCACCCGCACCAGGGCGGCGTCCGCCCGTCCGCCGAGCAGCAGTCCCAGACTGGTGACGACCATGGTCTTGCCCGCGCCGGTCTCACCGGTCACCGCGGTGAAGCCGGGGGACAGCTCGACGACGGCGTCATCGATCACGCCCAGGGCCCGAATCCGCATCTCCTCCAACACGGATACGACCATACGAGGTTCCACGGCAGGATCCCCACTCACGGTCCGCACCACACGCCCCGCGCGCCCCCTCCTCCCCACCGCGCGCACACACGGCCGACCCGGCGGGTGCGGTCGGCGTGGCAAGCGGGCCGGCGCGGCGCGGTCAGTGCGGCGCCCCGCGCCACCCGGCCACCGGCAGGGCGAACTTCGCCACCAGACGGTCGGTGAAGGAGGCGTGGTGCAGCCGCGCCAGCCGCACCGGCACCGCGCTGCGCCGCACCTCCACCCGTGCCCCGGCGGGCAGTTCGGCGGTGCGCCTCCCGTCGCACCACAGGACGCCCCCCTGGGTCTGCGGCTGCACCTCGACGGCCAGCACCGAATCGGGCGTGGTCACCAGGGGCTTGGCGAACAGCGCGTGAGCGCTGATGGGCACCAGCAGCAGTGCCTCGACCTCCGGCCAGACCACCGGCCCGCCCGCGGAGAAGGCGTAGGCCGTCGAACCGGTGGGCGTGGCGCACACCACACCGTCGCAGCCGAAACGGGAGACCGGCCGGCCGTCGACCTCCGCGACGACCTCCAGCATCCGCTCGCGGGCGGCCTTCTCCACCGAGGCCTCGTTCAGCGCCCAGTCTCGGTGGACGACGTCCCCGTCGTTGAGGACGAGCACGTCGACGGTCATCCGCTCCTCCACCTCGTAGGAGCGCGCGACCACCCGCCGCACGACCTTGTCCAGGTCGTCGCGCTCGGCCTCGGCCAGGAAGCCGACCCGGCCGAGGTTGACCCCCAGCATCGGCACCCCCGAGGCGCGGGCGAACTCCGCGCCGCGCAGCAGCGTCCCGTCCCCGCCGAGCACGACGATCAGCTCGCAGCCCTCCACGGCCTTCTCGCAGGGCTCGCCGTCCGCCACTGTCCGCACGGACGGCGGCAGCGTCAGGTCGGCCGCCTCCTGGGCCAGGACGCGCGCGCCGATGCCGTTGCGCAGCAGCCCCTGGACGACGAGCTCGGCGCTGCGGACAGCGGCCGGACGGCCCGTGTGGGTGATCAGGAACACGGTCCGTCCGGCGTCCTCCGCGCTCCCGGCGGCCGGCGCGGTCCGTCCGGTCGTGCTCTGCTTCGTGCTCTGCGTGGTCACTGGGGGCCCTCCGCCACGGCTCGGTCGACATCGGCCGGGTCCAGTTCGGGTGCCCCGGCACGCAGCCACAGGAAGTACTCGACATTACCGGAGGGGCCCGGCAGAGGACTGGCGGTCACTCCGAGCACTCCGAAACCCAGTTCCGCGGCCTGGCCGGCGACGGTGCGGACCGCCTCGGCCCGCAGGGCCGGACTGCGCACCACACCCCCGCTGCCCAGCCGCTCCCGCCCCACCTCGAACTGCGGTTTGACCATCAGCACAAGATCGGCCCCGGGCGCCGCACAGCGCGCGAGGGCCGGCAGCACCAGGCCGAGCGGGATGAAGGACAGATCGCCGACCACGATGTCCACCGGCTCACCGCCGATCTGCTCCGGGGTCAGCTCGCGGACGTTGGTGCGGTCGCGCACCAGCACCCGCTCGTCGCTCTGCAGCGACCAGGCGAGCTGCCCGTAGCCGACGTCCACGGCCACCACCCGCGCGGCGCCGGCGCGCAGCAGCACATCGGTGAAGCCGCCGGTGGACGCCCCGGCGTCCAGCGCCCGCCGCCCGGCCACGGTCAGCCCGCGCGGGGTGAACGCCTCCAGGGCTCCGGCCAGCTTGTGGCCTCCGCGCGAGACGTAGTCGGGGTCGGCCGCGTCCTCGGTCACGACGACGGCCGCCCCGGTCTCCACCTGGGTGGCGGGTTTGGTCGCGGTGGCGCCGCCGACGGCGACCCGGCCCGCGGCGATGAGCCGGCCGGCGTGCTCGCGCGAGCGGGCCAGGCCCCGGCGCACCAGCTCCGCGTCGAGCCGGTTGCGCCGGCCGCGCTGGTTTCGTGACGCTGCCACGTGCGGTTCAGCTCCCGGGGTTGTGCGGCGCGCCCGGTGCGGGCGGCCCGGGTCGCTGGTCGAGCGCGGTCAGCGTGTCACGCAGCCCGCGGTGCACATCCTCGTACACCTCCAGATGCCCGGAGACGGCGAGGTGGTCGGCGTCCGCCAGGCGACGCAGCCGGGCGTCGACACCGGCGTCCCCGGTGGGGGTCACCCCCGCTCCCAGGGGCCTCGGCCCGCCGTCCCCGGCCGGGATCTCCTCCCCCGGCGCCGTTCCCGCGCCCACCGGGCCCTGTACTGCTGGTTCCGTCTCCGGCGCGGTGCCGGACATCGGCTCGTCCATGGTCACGACGCTACCGTGCGCGGCGTCCTGGGCGACGACGGGCACTCGCCCTGCGGTACCGTCGTGAGGCGATGGCGACCACACAGCAGTGCCGGACCGCGCTGGAGCGGCTGGCGAGGAACCTCGCGGACGCGGACGACGACGTGCGCAGCGCCGCCGCCCTGGAGCGCTCGGTCAGCTGCCATCTCACCGATCTGGACACCACCTTCACCGGCCGGCTCGTCCACGGCCGCATCGAGGACATGACCACCGTCCATGGCCCGCCCTCCGAGCGCGCCCAGATCAGACTGGCCATGACCAGCGACGATCTGGTCTCGCTGGTGGACGGACGGCTGAACTTCGCCCGGGCCTGGGCCCGGGGCCGCGTCAGGCTGGAGGCGGGCCTGCGGGACCTGCTGCGGCTGCGGTCGCTGCTCTGAGCGGTCCGGAGACCTCCCGGCCGGACGCACCGGCCGGGAGGCCGCGGGAACCGGGTGTGGGCGGGTTCCCGGACGGCGATGATGACCGCATGACCACCGCCTCCCACGCCCGCTCCTTCGACTCCGCCGCGGCCCTGTACGCCGCGAACCGCCCCTCCTACCCGCCCGCCCTCCTGGACGCCGTCGAGGAACTCTGGGGCCGCCCCATCACCGGCGCCCGCGCCGCCGACGTCGGAGCCGGCACCGGCATCCTCACCGCGCTCCTGGCCGCCCGCGGCGCCCGCGCCATGGCCGTCGAGCCCGGTGACGGCATGGCGGCCGAGTTCCGCCGCGCCCTCCCCGGCGTCCCCCTGGTGCGCGGCGACGGGGACCGCCTGCCGCTGGCCTCCGGCCGCTTCGACCTGGTCACCTACGCCCAGGCTTGGCACTGGACCGACCCGGGGCGGTCGGTGCCCGAGGCCATGCGTGCCCTGCGTCCCGGCGGCGCCCTCGCCGTCCTGCGCAACGACTCCGACGAGTCCGTCGGCTGGATCGCCGGCCAGGCCGCCCGGGTGCGCCGCTTCTTCGGCGCCGACCAGGAGACGGTGGAGGCGGCCCGGGCCCGCTCGCTGCCGTCCGGCCCCGGCTTCACCCGCCGACAGGTGCGCTGGTCCCGGCAGGTACCGCTGGAGACCCATCTGGCCAACCTCGCCAGCCATTCCGACTTCCTCGTCCTCGGCGGGAAGCGCGCCGCCGCCTTCCTCGACGAGGAACGCGAGCGGCTGGCGGCGCTCTTCCCGGACGGTGCGGTCGAGGAGTCCTACACCGCCTCGGCGAGCGTCGCCCTGCGCTGACCGCACCGCCCCGTGTCCGGGCCCACGGCCCGTGGCCGCGCCCGGCTCCTCCTGCCCGCGCGGGAGCGGTTACGGAGCCCCTGGCGCGGAGGCCGATATCACATTCCGAGGGCCGCCAGCGCCCCGTCCGCACCGGCCCGGCACACGCCCTCCCCGGCCTGCGTCCACGCGACCGCGCACAGCGCCCGCAGCCCGTCCAGCGGATCGTCCCCACTGCCCTCCAGCCGCAGCGCGCCGCCCTCCGCCGAAGCGGTCCAGCCGCCGCACAGGAACCCGCTCCGTCCCCCGTCGCGCAGCTCTTCCACCTCCGGCTGCGCCCGGTGCAGCGCCCGCAGGTCGGCGGCCACATATGTCGGCCGGTGCTTGGGGGGAGCGGCCAGCAGCTGCGCCGCGTCCGTGACACCGGTGAGCACCAGCAGCGAGTCCACACCCCCCGCGCACGCGCCCTCGATGTCGGTGTCCAGCCGGTCCCCGACCACCAGCGGCCGCCGCGCGCCCGTGCGCAGGATCGTCTCGCGGTGCATCGGCGGCAGAGGCTTGCCCGCCATCCTCGGCTCCGGTGCCGGGCGCATCCAGCGCGTCGCGATCCGCACCACCTCCACGGCCGCGCCGTTGCCCGGCGCGATGCCCCGGCCGCTGGGAATCGTCAGATCCCCGTTGGAGGCGAACCACGGCAGTCCGCGCCCCACCGCGATCGCCGCCTCCGCCAGCCGCCCCCAGGGCATCTCCGGCCCGCCGTACCCCTGCACGACCGCCGCCGGGCCGTCGTCCGCCGACTCCACCGGTTCCAGACCGCGCTCGCGCAGCGCCACCCGCAGCCCCTCCGCGCCCACGCACAGCACCCGTGAGCCGGCCGGCAGCTCCTCGGAGATCATCCGCGCCACCGCCTGTGCCGAGGTGACCACCTCACCCGGCTCGGCGGGCACCCCCAACCGCGTCAGGTGCCCGGCGACGGTCCCGGGGGTGCGCGCCGCGTTGTTCGTCACGTACGCCAGCCGCATCCCGGCCACCCGGGCCGCCGCGAGCGACTCGACCGCGTGGACGACCGCCTCGCCGCCCGCGTAGACCACACCGTCCAGATCGAGCAGCGCGGTGTCGTACACCCGGCTCGGCGGGGCTCCGCAGCCCTCCGGCCGGGTGCGTATCGGGCGGTGGTGTCCGTTCATCGTCGTCTCGCTCCTCGCGCCGGCGGTCTTCCTCCCCCGATCATCTCCCACCCGGCACACCGGCATAACATGCACCAATGCTGCGATCCCCGGGCCCCGAACACCCCTCGGGCGGCCTCCTCCTCGCCCCCTTCCGCGGCCTGCGCTACGCCCCCGACCGGGTCGGCAGCCTGGCCGCCGTGACATCGCCCCCCTACGACGTCGTGGTCCGGCCCGACGGCCTGCACCATCTGCAGACCGCGGACCCCCACAACATCGTGCGGCTGATCCTCCCCGAGGCCGCCGACCCGGCCGCCCGGCATCCGCAGGCCGCCCGGACCCTGCGCCGCTGGGAGGCGCAGGGCGTCCTCGTGCGGGACCCGGAGCCGGCCCTGTACGTCTACGAGCAGCGCCGGGGCGACGTGCTCCAGCGCGGCCTGATCGGCGCCCTGCGCCTGACCCCGCCGGACGAGGGCGTCGTACTTCCCCACGAGGACGTGATGCCGGAGGTCGTCGAGGACCGCGCGGCCCTGATGCGCGAGACCGCCGCCAACCTCGAACCACTGCTGCTGTCCTACCGCGGCGACGGCACCGCCACCGGCGCGACCGCCGTCATCGAGCGCGCCACCGGCAGACCCCCGCTGCTCTCCACCACCACCGAGGACGGCTTCTCGCACCGGCTGTGGGCGGTCACCGACGAGCAGGAGATCGCCGAGGCAGGGCGCGACCTCTCCCGCCGCCAGGCGCTCATCGCCGACGGCCACCACCGCTGGGCCACCTATCTGCGCCTGCGCTCCGAGCACGTCGGAGGGTCCGCCGGCCGGCACGGCTTCTGGGACCACGGCCTGGTGCTGCTGGTGGACACCGCCCGCTACCCGCTGCGGGTGCAGGCCATCCACCGCGTGCTGCCCCGTCTGCCGGTGACCGAGGCCCTGTCCCGGCTGGGGGGCGCCTTCCGCGTACGGACCGTCGACGGCCCGCTCCCCCACGCCCTGCGCACTCTGGAGACCACCCCCGGCAACGCCTTCCTGCTCACCGGCGACGGTGCCTTCCACCTGCTGCACGATCCCGGCCCGGACCTGCTCGCGCGCACCGTCCGCGACGGCCTTCCCGAGGAGTGGCGGCGGCTGGACGCCACGGTCCTGCACTCGGCCCTGCTGGCCGCCGTCTGGCACGTACCGGACAACTCCTCAGGGATCGGCTACCTCCACGACGCGGCGGCGGCCGTGGAGCAGGCCGAGCGCCTGGGCGGCTCGGCGGTCCTGATGCGCGCGGTCTCGGAGGAGACCGTACGCGGGCTGGCCCTCCGGGGCGTGACCATGCCGCGAAAGTCAACGTCCTTCGGCCCCAAACCGGCCACCGGCCTGGTGTTGCGTGCCCTCGACGGCCGGTCGGAAGAGGCTGCCTGACCGTACGGCGAGGGCGGGGCCTGTCCTTGGACAGGTCCCGCCCTCGCCGTACGACGCGCCTCAGAAGCCGCTCAGCGCTCTTCCTCCGCGCCCCGGTGGTCACCGCTCCGGTCACTGTCCCGGCCACGGCTCCCGTACCCGCTCTCCCGGTCCTCACCGCCGGCCTCGGCAGCCTCGGCGGGGCGCTCCCCGCTCGCCTTCTCCGGCCCGGGCACGCCCTCCAGGTCCGCCTCCGGGTCGAGCGCGTCCAGGAACTCCACACCGTCCAGCTGGGCCAGCCGGTCCGACGCGTCGGTCATCCCGCTCTGGTCCGCCTCCAGCGCCCTGGCGAACCACTCACGGGCCTCCTCCTCACGGCCCACGGCCAGCAGCGCGTCCGCGTACGCGTAACGCAGCCGGGCCGTCCACGGCTGTACGGAGTTCGACGCCAGCTCAGGGCTCTGGAGCGTGACCACGGCTGCCTCGGCCTGCCCCATGTCTCGCCGTGCTCCCGCCGCGACCAGACGCATCTCCACCTGTCCGGCCTTGTCGAGCTTCTGCACTTCCGGTTCACCGGCCATGGCGAGTGCCTTCTCCGGCCGACCGAGGCCACGCTCGCAGTCGGCCATCACAGGCCACAGGTGGGAAGAACCGGTCATCCGGCGGGCAGCCCGGAACTCGGCCAGCGCCTCGGCGTACTTCCCCACCCCGTAGGCGGCGAAGCCCGCGGCCTCGCGCACCGCGGCGACACGGGAGGCCAGCCGCAGCGCGACCCTGGCATAGCCGTACGCCTGCTCGGCGTCCTCGTCCAGCAGCTTCGCCACCATCACCAGATTCCTGGCGACATCCTCGGCGAGCGTCTTGGGCAGGCTCATCAGCTCCTGCCGCACGTCCTTGTCCAGTTCCTGTCCGGTGACGTCCTCCGGGATCGGCAACCGCTTGATGGGCTCCCTGTCCTGACCGCGGTCGCGCGGACGCTCCTCACGCCGGTAACCGGCTCCTCCGCCCTCGCGCCGCCCGCGGAACCCACCACGGTCATCGCGGCCCCGGCCACCGTCCTGGCCGTACGGGCGCCTTCCCCGCTCGTCGTCGCGGCGCGGACCACGCGGCCGCTCCTCCCGACGATCGTCACGCCGGAACGACGGCCGATCATCACGACGAAAACCGCCACGGTCGTCACGACGGTCACCACGCCCCTGGACCCGGTCATCGTCGCGGCGCGGACCACGCGGCCGCTCCTCCCGACGATCGTCACGCCGGAACGACGGCCGATCATCACGACGGAAGCCACCACGGTCGTCACGACGGTCACCACGCCCCTGGACCCGGTCATCGTCGCGGCGCGGACCACGCGGCCGCTCCTCCCGACGGTCATCACGCCGGAACGACGGCCGATCATCACGACGAAAACCGCCACGGTCGTCACGACGGTCACCACGCCCCTGGACCCGGTCATCGTCGCGGCGCGGACCACGCGGCCGCTCCTCCCGACGGTCATCACGCCGGAACGACGGCCGATCATCACGACGAAAACCACCCCGCCTCTCGTCACCGCTCTGGCGACGCGGCCTGTCCGAGCGCTCGGGCCGGCCCGACTGCTCCTCCGAGGAATTGGACATTGATGTGGCTCCTGTCTTGGGGTGATACACGTTCGATCTTGCACACAAACAGAAAAAGGACCCTTGGTCCCAGCATGTACGCTGGGACCAAGGGTCCTTCAAATATTGTTCGGCGGCGTCCTACTCTCCCACACGGTCCCCCATGCAGTACCATCGGCGCTGAA
>NZ_JADEYH010000070.1 GCF_017114865.1 Streptomyces verrucosisporus
TGTCCTCGACGACGCCACGGTCGGCTCGCTGACCGGGGCGCAGGTGGAGACGGTCCTGCGGCCCAAGGTCGACGGCGCGTGGCACCTGCACGATCTGACGCGCGGTCACGACCTGGCGGCGTTCGTGCTGTTCTCCTCCGTGTCGGGCATCACCGGTATGGCGGGGCAGGCGAACTACGCGGCCGCCAACACCTTCCTCGACGCGCTCGCCCACCACCGGCGCGCACAGGGCCTTCCCGCGCACTCCCTGGCATGGGGGCTGTGGGACGCGACCGCCGGCATGGGCGGCACGCTCTCCGAGGCGGACGTGGCCCGCTGGACGCGGACCGGTGTCGTACCGCTGGAAGCGGAGCGAGGGCTGCGGCTGTTCGACGAGGCGCTGGCCGTACCCGGGGCGCTCGTCGTACCCGCCGCGCTGCGGCCGGGGCGGGCCGGCGCGGGCGCCGAGCAGCTCCCGGCCGTCTGGCGGGGCCTGGTCCGCACCCGCCGGGTCGCGCGCAGCGCGGGCGCCCCCGGCGCCGGGGACTGGTCGGCGCGGATCGCCGCACTGCCGGAGGAGGAACGGTACGCCGCGGTGCTCGACGTGGTGCGTACGTCCGCCGCCCTGGCTCTGGGGCACTCCTCCGGTGACGCCGTGGACGCCACACGGGCGTTCAAGGAGCAGGGCTTCGACTCGCTCACCGCGGTCGAGCTGCGCAACCGGGTGAACAGTGCGACCGGACTGCGGCTGGCGTCCACGGTCGTCTTCGACCACCCGAGCCTCGACGCGCTGGCCCGCCACCTGCTGGACCGGATCGCGGGTGAGGCGCCGGCCGCCGTGACCGGGGCCCCGGCCACCGCAGGCGCCGACGAGCCCATCGCGATCGTCGGGATGGCGTGCCGCTACCCCGGCGGAGTGGGATCGCCGGAGGACCTGTGGCGGCTGGTGTCCTCCGGGACGGACGCGATCAGCGGCTTCCCCGCCAACCGCGGCTGGGACCTGGAGAGGCTCTACGACCCGGACCCCGAGAGCACCGGCACGTCGTACGTCCGCGAGGGCGGGTTCCTGCACGACGCGGACCTCTTCGACCGGGAGTTCTTCGGGCTCTCGCCGCGCGAGGCGACCGCGACCGACCCCCAGCAGCGGCTGCTGCTGGAGACCGCCTGGGAGGCCTTCGAGGACGCGGCGATCGACCCGGCCGCGCTGCGCGGCAGCAACACCGGGGTGTTCGTCGGGGCGATGTACGACGACTACGCGTCACGGCTGTCCTCGGTCCCCTCCGAGTTCGAGGGGTTCCTGCTGGTCGGGAACACCTCCAGCGTGATCTCCGGGCGTCTCGCCTACGCGTACGGCCTGGAGGGCCCTGCGGTCACCGTGGACACCGCCTGCTCGTCCTCGCTGGTCGCCCTGCACCTGGGGGCGCAGGCGCTGCGGTCCGGGGAGGCCGGACTGGTGATGGCGGGCGGGGTGACCGTGATGGCGGGGCCGAACTCGTTCGTGGAGTTCTCCCGGCAGCGGGGGCTCGCGCCCGACGGCCGCTGCAAGTCGTTCTCCGCGTCCGCCGACGGCACCGCGTGGAGCGAGGGCGTGGGCCTGCTGCTCCTGGAGCGGCTGTCCGACGCCCGTCGCAACGGGCACCGGGTACTCGCCGTACTGCGCGGCTCCGCCGTCAACCAGGACGGCGCCAGCAACGGACTGACCGCGCCCAACGGTCCCTCTCAGGAACGGGTGATCCGGCAGGCCCTCGCGGGCGCCGGGCTGCGGGCCTCCGACGTCGACGCGGTCGAGGCGCACGGCACCGGCACCGCGCTGGGCGACCCG
>NZ_JADEYH010000071.1 GCF_017114865.1 Streptomyces verrucosisporus
GGACACTGTTGGTAAATAGCTGGGCCCGCTGAGTCCCGCCGCTCTCAAGCGGCGGGACTCAGCCGTTCGAAGCGGGAGACGCGGGTTCCGGCGCGTGGTGTGCCGGTGATCCAGGCGTCGAGCCGGGTGAGGTTCATGGCAGTTGCGGTGTAGAGGTGTTGGAGGCTGGTCTTCGGCTGTCCGAGGTAGCGGGACCGGCGAAGCCCGAAGGCTCGGACGCCCTGCGAGATGGTTGCCTCGATGCCCTGACGGTGCTGGTAGACGCTCTGCCACTCGGGATCCTGCTGGTCAGCGCGATTCTGCCGGATGGCGTCGTGCGCGTCCCTCTCCCGCAGCATGATCTCCCGGCCACGGCCGAGCTTCGAGGGGGCACAGGTCCGAACGTCGGGGCAGGCTCGGCACACGGACGACTCGAACCGGACCCGGACCACCGGGATGCCGTGCGAGGAGATGCGGGGGTACCACGTGTCGGCGACCTGGCCGTTGGGGCAGGTCACCCGCTTCTCGTCCCAGTCCACCGTGAACGCCTCGGTGGTGAATCGGCCGGAGGACTGGACAGCCTTGTTCTTCTGGATCGGTCCCACCAACTTGGAGTCCGACTGGTGGGAGGCCGCCAGGCGCTGGGCGTCCACGTAGTTGGCATCGACCAGGTGCACGGCGGGCAGCCGGCCGCGGGCTCGCAGGTCGTCGCGGATGGCATCGGTCATCCTCATGTCGCTCACCGACGCGTCGGTGGTGGCGACGTGGGTGATCAAATTCGGGGCGTCCGACTCGCATGTCTCGGTCAGCTGCACCGCGTAGCCGGTCCAGGTGCTGCCGCGCTTGTTGCCAGCGCGGGCATGCGGATCGTACGGGGAGAACGGTCGTAACCGGCCCGGGGGCACGTTCTTCGCATCCCTCAACGACACCTGTCCGTCGAGGACTTGGTAGTTCTGCACCCAGGTCTGCCGCAGGAGCTCGACCGCCTGAAGTGAGCGTGCCTCGCTCGGCGCCCGGGGCGAGAAGACCGCTTCCAGCAGGCGTGTCCCGTCGACTCCTGCCTGCTGGGCCCACTCCCGGCGCTTGGCCGTGCTCCGGGGCAGCCTGGACTCCTCCACCCGGTGGCCGTAGCGGTCGAACCACTCCGGGACGGCCTGGGTGGTCAGCCACTCGGGGACCGCCGCTGCGAGCGCGTTCAAGGCCGCCCGCAGTGTCTCTCCGAGCATCTCCAGGTGGTTGACCGCCCGGATCGCCGCCAGAACCTTGGTGGAGTCGGTCCGGGCCCGCCCCGCCGTCTTCAACAGGCCGCGTTCCCGGGCCGCCCGAAGTACCTGCTCAAAGATCTCATCAGCCATCCGCCCTTCCACCAGGCGGGCACGGAACTCGCTGAGCACCGAGAAGTCGAAGCCGGTGGCCATCAGCTCCAGCCCCAGCGCGTACTTCCAGTCGATCCTGACCCGGACCGCTTCGGCGGCCTGCCGGTCCGACAGCCCTTCGGCGAACTGCAGCACCGTGACCAGCGCCAACACGCCCGGCGACACCGCAGGTCGGCCCCGGCGAGGGAAGAGATCCGCGAACGCCTCACCGGAGAAGACGTCTCCGAATTCGTCGCGCAGCCTCATCGCCAGCGTGCCGTCCGGACACACCGCCCGAGCCACCCGCACGGTCTCCGCCGGGATCTCACCCAGCCCGCTCTCCCGCAGCGACACCGACACCCTCCCCAAACGCAACGTCGGTCCTCACCACCCACAACCAGGTGGCGAAGACCGACGTCACGGCCGGGGCCCAGCTATTTACCAACAGTGTCCG
>NZ_JADEYH010000072.1 GCF_017114865.1 Streptomyces verrucosisporus
CAGGCATGGAGCTGATGCCTCGACGGCAGTGATGACACGTCGTGTCGTCTTCTCGGTGGAGGTGTCGGGTGCCGTCGGTGATGGGGCTGCTGGAGGAGCGGGAGCGTGCTGCTCGGCAGCGGGTGGAGGACCTGCAGGCCGAGCTGCGGGAGGCGGAGGCGGTGCTGGAGCGTCGGGTGGTGGCGTTGGCGGAACTGGCCGAGGCTCTGGCCGCGGGCGCTGTGGTGGAGGAGCCGGTCCGGCCGGAGCCGGTGCCGACCCCGGTGAAGGAGCCGGTGGCCGGGTCGGTGGTTCCTCACTGGCGTGAGGGTGTCACGGCGGGGGTGCTTGCGCCGGAGTACCGGCGGCTGCTGGCCGTGCTGGAGGGGGAGCCGGGCCGGGAGGGGGTGCGGGCGAAGGGTCTGGCGGTCCGGTTGGGGCTGGAGTTGGTGCCCGCGAAGGTCGAGGGAGTCCGGGTGAGGGCGAAGCGGCTGGTGGCGCGGGGCTGGCTGGCCGAGGAGCGGCCGGGCCTGTTCACCCTGCGGCACCCGGCTCGGTGAGCGGGCCGGCGCGGCGGGCCAGACGGCGGCTCATGAGCATGGCCATCGACCACTGCACGATGGCTTCGCTGCTGGCTGTGCGGGTCTCGTAGTCGCGGGCCAGACGGCGGGTGCGCATCAGCCAGCTCAGGGTGCGTTCCACGCACCAGCGCCGGGGCAGCACGGTGAAGCCTTGCGTGTCGTCGCTGCGCCGGACGACGTCCAGGGCCAGGCGGAGGGTGGTCCTGGACCAGTTCACCAGGCGGCCCGCGTAGCCGCCGTCGACCCAGGCGAGCCGGATGCGGTGGTGGCGGGCGAGCAGGCGGGGCAGCATCCCGCAGGCGGCGTCCCGGTCGGTGACGTCGGCCGGGGTGACCAGCACCATCAGCAGCAGGCCGAGGGTGTCTACGATCACGTGCCGCTTGCGGCCGTTGATCTGCTTGCCGGCATCGAAACCCCGGGAGGCGGCTGGGACGGACGCGGCCGCCTTGACCGACTGCGAGTCGATGATCGCCGCGGTCGGCTCCGCGTCCCGGCCCTCGCTGTGGCGGGTCCGGCTCCGCAGCCGGTCGTGGAACTCGGCGACCAGGCCGCGCTCGCGCCAGCGGCGGAAGAAGGCGTAGACCCGCTCCCACGGCGGGAAGTCGGCCGGCATCGCCCGCCACTTGATCCCGTTGTCCACCAGATAGCGGATCGCATCGATCATCTGCCGGTGGCAGTAGCCCTCCGGCTGCCCGCCCCGGCCCTCCAGCCACCCCGGCACCGGCAGCAGGTCCCTCACCACCGCCCATTCGGCGTCCGTCATGTCCGACGGGTATGTCGGTCTCCTGGGCGGCCGGTCCGCGGCGTTTCCGAACCGGTGCGCGAGACAGTCACACGACGGGGCAACCGAGTTGGACTCGCCGACCATCCGGACGGAAGACTGCGGCACAGGGCCTCCTGGCGCTCGAAGGACTTCAGCAATCCCGAGCTGGACAGGAGGCCCTGTCTTCATGCCCCCACCGGCCGAAGATCACCCAGGCGAGTCCCCGTCCTCGAACCAATGCTCACCACGATCGATAGAGCAACGGCTTCT
>NZ_JADEYH010000073.1 GCF_017114865.1 Streptomyces verrucosisporus
TACGACTACGACGTGATCGTGGTCGGTTCCGGTTTCGGCGGTTCGGTGTCCGCGCTGCGGCTGACGGAGAAGGGCTACCGGGTCGGGGTGCTGGAGGCGGGGCGGCGCTTCACCCGCCAGACGCTGCCGAGGAACTCCTGGGACCTGCGGAACTATCTGTGGGCCCCGGCGCTGGGCCTGTACGGCATCCAGCGCATCCATCTGATGGACAAGGTGATGATCCTGGCCGGTGCCGGGGTGGGCGGGGGTTCGCTGAACTACGCCAACACCCTCTACGTGCCGCCGCCGGCGTTCTTCGCCGACCGCCAGTGGGGGCACATCACCGACTGGCAGGAGGAGCTGAAGCCGTACTACGACCAGGCCAGGCGGATGCTGGGCGTACGGCTGAACCCCACGGTGACGCCCTCGGACGTCCATCTGAAGGCCGCGGCCGGGAGGATGGGCGTGGGCGACACCTTCCACCTGGCGCCGGTGGGCGTCTTCTTCGGCGACGGCGAGGACGCGGGAGGCGAGGTCAGGGCCGCCCCGGGAGCGGAGGTTCCCGACCCCTACTTCGGCGGCGCGGGCCCGGCCCGCCGGGCGTGCACGGAGTGCGGCGAGTGCATGACCGGCTGCCGGCACGGGGCCAAGAACACCCTCAACGAGAACTACCTGTACCTCGCCGAGAAGGCCGGCGCGGTCATCCACCCGATGACCACCGTCACCGAGGTGACCGAGGACGGCGCCGGAGGCTTCCGGGTGACCACGGTACGCACCGGGAAGCGCCGGGGGAGGCGCACGGTGCTGCGCGCGCGGAGGGTGGTGATCGCCGCCGGCACCTACGGCACCCAGACGCTGCTGCACCGGATGCGCGACACCGGCCTGCTGCCGCACATCTCCCCGAGGCTGGGAGAGCTGACCCGCACCAACTCCGAGGCCCTGGTCGGCGCCCTGACCACCCCGCGCCGCTACCGGAAGAAGCACGGGCCCCACGCGGAGCCGGACTTCACCAAGGGGGTGGCCATCACCTCCTCCATCCACCCGAACGACAACACCCACATCGAGCCGGTCCGCTACGGCAAGGGCTCCAATGCCATGGGCGCCCTCTCCGTCCTCCAGGTGCCCTACGGCCGCGCGCCGAGGCCGCTGGCCTTCCTGGCGCACTGCCTGCGCCACCCCGTGCAGGCCGCGCGGGCGCTGTCCACCTACCGCTGGTCGGAGCGGACGATCATCGGCCTGGTGATGCAGTCCCTGGACAACTCCCTGACCACCTACCGCAAGCCCAGGGGCCCGGGCAAGGGGCTGCTGACGGCGAAGCAGGGCCACGGCGCGCCCAACCCCGACCACATCCCCGAAGGTGCCGAGGCCGCGCGGCTGGTCGCCGAGGAGATAGGCGGCTTCCCGGGGACGAACGTCGGCGAGCTGATGGGCACCCCGCTGACCGCGCACTTCCTGGGCGGCTGCCCGATCGGCGCCTCGCCCGAGGAGGGCGTCATCGACCCCTACCACCGGCTCCACGGCCACCCGGGCATCTCGGTGGTGGACGGCGCGGCCGTCTCCGCCAACCTCGGCGTCAACCCGTCGCTGACCATCACCGCCCAGGCCGAGCG
>NZ_JADEYH010000074.1 GCF_017114865.1 Streptomyces verrucosisporus
GACTTCAAGGTGGCGGATCTGTCCCTGGCGGCGTTCGGCCGTAAGGAGATCACGCTGGCCGAGCATGAGATGCCCGGTCTGATGGCGATCCGCCGTGAGTACGCCGCCGCCCGGCCGCTGGCCGGGGCGCGGATCACCGGGTCGCTGCACATGACGGTGCAGACGGCGGTGCTGATCGAGACTTTGGTGGCGCTGGGGGCCCGGGTGCGCTGGGCGTCCTGCAACATCTTCTCCACTCAGGACCACGCCGCCGCCGCCGTCGCCGTCGGCCCGGACGGTACTGCCGAGGACCCGCGGGGGGTGCCGGTCTTCGCCTGGAAGGGCGAGACGCTCCAGGAGTACTGGTGGTGCACCGAGCAGGCGCTGACCTGGCCGGGCGAGCCCACCGGCGGGCCGAACATGATCCTGGACGACGGCGGTGACGCCACGCTGCTGGTCCACAAGGGTGTGGAGTACGAGAAGGCCGGCGCGGTGCCGGACCTCTCCACGGCCGAGTCCGAGGAGCACGCGGTCATCCTGGGCCTGCTGGCCCGGACCCTGGCCGAGCGGCCGGGCAAGTGGACGGCGCTGGCCTCGGAGATCCGCGGGGTGACGGAGGAGACCACCACCGGGGTGCACCGGCTGTACGAGATGCAGCGCGACGGGGTGCTGCTCTTCCCGGCGATCAACGTCAACGACTCGGTGACCAAGTCGAAGTTCGACAACAAGTACGGCTGCCGCCACTCGCTGATCGACGGGATCAACCGTGCCACCGATGTGCTCATCGGCGGCAAGGTGGCCGTGGTGTGCGGCTACGGGGATGTGGGCAAGGGGTGCGCGGAGTCGCTGCGCGGCCAGGGCGCGCGGGTGATCGTCACCGAGGTCGACCCGATCTGCGCGCTGCAGGCGGCGATGGACGGCTACCAGGTCGCCACCCTGGAGGACGTGGTCGAGAGCGCCGACATCTTCGTGACCACCACCGGTAACAAGGACATCATCCTGGCCTCCCACATGGCGCGGATGAAGCACCAGGCGATCGTGGGCAACATCGGCCACTTCGACAACGAGATCGACATGGCGGGTCTGGCGGCGGTCCCGGGCATCGTCAAGGACGAGGTCAAGCCGCAGGTCCATACCTGGACCTTTCCCGACGGCAGGTCCATCATCGTGCTGTCCGAGGGGCGGCTGCTGAACCTGGGCAACGCCACCGGCCATCCGTCGTTCGTGATGTCGAACTCCTTCGCCAACCAGACCATCGCCCAGATCGAGCTGTTCACCAAGCCGGATGCCTATCCGGTGGGGGTGTATGTGCTGCCCAAGCATCTGGACGAGAAGGTCGCCCGGCTCCATCTGGAGGCGTTGGGGGCGAGGCTGACCGTGCTGCGTCCGGAGCAGGCGGCCTACATCGGGGTGCCGGTGGAGGGCCCGTACAAGCCCGACCACTACCGTTACTGAGCCACCGCCGCCGACACCACCGACACCACCGCCGGCATAAGACGCCGGCACACGGC
>NZ_JADEYH010000075.1 GCF_017114865.1 Streptomyces verrucosisporus
GCAGGGCTTGATCAAGTTCCCTGAGCGTCCGGGTTGTTGGTGATGCCCAGGAGCGGGAGGGCTCGTTCGGGCTGGTCGCGGATTGCGCGGGTGGTCTTGGCGATGTTGACGGCTCCGAGGGTTTTGAGCAGGCCGATGGCGAGGTTGCGGAAGGTGGCCATGGCGCGGGGTGCGGTGCCGGTGTGGAGGGTGGAGGCGTCCTCGGCGTAGGTCACGTCTCTCACGTGGTGCAGGGCCTCGACGGCCCAGTGGCCGCGGACGGCGGCGGCGAGTTCGGCCGGGGTGGTCTGGTGGGCGTCGAGGCTGGTGACGGCGTAGAGGGTCTCGCGGCTCTCGCGTTCGCCGGTCTGCTTGCGGCGTCGGTGGACGCGGAGGGCGAGGCGGCCGTGGGGGAAGGCGATCCCGCCGAGTTCGTCGGCGATGCCGCAGGTCTTGATCGAGCGGGACTCCCGGCGGCCGTGTCCGGCAGAGGAAGCGGTGTGCTGGACGGCGATGTCAGGCCAGGGCAGGGCGGCGAGCTGCCGGTGGGCGGTCGGCTGATTCCGCTTGATCATGGCGATGTAGTGGGCGTTCTTCGTCTCGACCAGCCAGGTGACGTTCGCCTGGACCGAGTGTAGGGCGTCGAAGGTGACGACGGTGCCGGTCAGGTCCAGCGGTTCGAGCAGGGGCCGGAAGTGCGCGGTCTCGTTCGTCTTGGTTCCGACCTCGGCCTGGGCGAGGGTCAGGGCCCGGTGGTGGGTAACGGCGGAGAGCAGGTGTCTGCGGCCGGCGGACAGGCGGGCCGATCCTCGCAGTGACTTGCCGTCGACGGCGATCACCTGTCGTTTCCCCGAGACTGTTCCCGCGGTGTTCCGGGCGGTGAGGTAGGCGCCGACCGCTTGGTCCAAGGCGTCACCGTCGACGGCCGCGAGGACGCGGCCGATCGTGGTCCGCGAGGGGGCACGGCGCCACCTGAGCGGGTGCCGGCGGACTCCGACGGCCGTCAGCACGGTGTCCGAGGCGCGTGCCGCCCACTCGGCGATCTCATCCACACTCCTCATTCCGGAGACGGCCGCGCAGGCACAGACGAGGAGGACCGCGGTCAGCGGGTACCAGCGGCCCCGCCTCGCCCGTGGGTCGGGCACCCGCTCCAGAAAGGGTCGCAGGTCAGCGACTTGACTGGCATCCAGCGGACCCAGCTTCGCCAGCACCGGCGGGATGAGAGAAGATGCAGCGGCAGGCACGGGCCACCTCATGATCGTTGAGCTTCGACACCCCAATGATCACGAAGCCCGTGCCTGCTCTGCTATGCGCCCCAACCGGTCACGGCCCGACCAACCGCCCGACCCCGGAACTCGCCCAAGCCCTG
>NZ_JADEYH010000076.1 GCF_017114865.1 Streptomyces verrucosisporus
TTTCATGCGGCGAGGCGGAGTCGTTCATGCTCGGCGTGTGCTTCTCGTGGCGGGCGATAACCGATCGCCGAGTGAAGACGCTTGCGATTGTACCAGAACTCGATATACCGAATAATGTCCCGCCGGGCCTCCTCGCGAGTGTGATACGTCACGCGTGACACACGTTCGTTCTTCAAGGCACCGAAGAACGATTCGGCCATGGCGTTGTCAAAACAGATTCCGGTCCGGCCGGCCGAGCGCCGCAACCCGAGTCTCCCGAGGACCTTCCCGTACTCGGCCGACATGTAATTGCTGCCGCGATCGGAGTGGAAGACCGCGCCCTTCGCGAGCTTCCTGTTGCGGGCCGCGTTCCGGATCGCCCGGGATATCAGCGGTGTCTGGTAGTGGTCGTCCATGGCGTAGCCGATGATCTCCTTGGCGCAGCAGTCGATGACGGTCGCCAGATAGAGCCACCCCTCACCGGTCGGAAGGTAGGTGATGTCGCCGACGAGTTCTTCTCCGGGCGCGTCGGCGGTGAAGTCGCGCCCGACGAGGTCCGGCACCGGCCCCGGCGCCGTCCGGGTCAGCGCCCACCGCTTCGGCCTCGGTTGGCAGGGCACCAGGCCCGACTCCCGCATCAGTTGCCGAACCAGTTCCGGGCCGGCGGCGACGCCCCAGCGCAGCAGCTGGGCACGGACGCGCCGGTAGCCGTAGGTGCCGTCGGACATCTCGAACGCTTTGGTAATGAGGAGCCGCAGTTCCTCGCGCCGCTGGGCGGTCGCGGAGTCGGGCCGGTTTCGCCAGTCGTAGTAGCCGGAGGTGGATACGCCGAGTTGTCTGCACATGAACTCGACGGAGTAGGCGTACTCCGCGTTTCCGAGTCGCATCGATTCGATGAACTCGTACTTGCTCGCTACCGGGGATCCTTCGCGAAGTACGCTGCGGATTTTTTCAGGAAGGCGACTTCCATCTCCAGCTCACGGTTACGGCGTTCGAGTTCCTTCAGCCGGGCCCGCTCGTCCACCGGCAGCGGTCCGTCCTGCCGTCCGTTCTCACGCTCGTGCCGGCGCACCCAGGTGCGCAGCGTCTCGGGGTTCATGCCGAGTTCTCGCGCGACATGAGCGATCGGTTTACTGGATTTCAGCGCCAGCTGGACCGCTTCCTCACGGAACTCTGGCGAGTACGGGCTTGGACGTGCCACGTGCTTCTTCCCTCGATTCCTTACAGGACAACCCT
>NZ_JADEYH010000077.1 GCF_017114865.1 Streptomyces verrucosisporus
CCGATGCCGAGCTTCTCCTTGATCTTCTTCTCGATCTCGTCGGCCAGATCCGGATTGTCCCGCAGGAAGTTCCGGGCGTTCTCCTTGCCCTGCCCCAGCTGATCGCCCTCATAGGTGTACCAGGCACCCGACTTGCGGATGAAGCCGTGCTCCACCCCCATGTCGATCAGCCCGCCCTCCCGGCTGATCCCCACCCCGTACAGGATGTCGAACTCCGCCTGCTTGAACGGCGGCGCCACCTTGTTCTTGACCACCTTCACCCGGGTCCGGTTGCCCACCGCATCGGTACCGTCCTTGAGCGTCTCGATCCGGCGGATGTCCAACCGCACCGAGGCGTAGAACTTCAGCGCCCGCCCACCGGTCGTCGTCTCCGGCGACCCGAACATCACGCCGACCTTCTCGCGGAGCTGGTTGATGAAGATGGCGGTGGTCTTGGACTGGCTGAGCGCACCGGTGATCTTGCGCAGCGCCTGGCTCATCAGCCGGGCCTGCAGACCCACGTGCGAGTCGCCCATCTCCCCCTCGATCTCCGCGCGCGGCACCAGCGCGGCCACCGAGTCGATCACGATCAGGTCCAGCGCCCCGGAGCGGATGAGCATGTCGGTGATCTCCAGCGCCTGCTCACCGTTGTCGGGCTGGGACAGGATCAGCGAGTCCACGTCCACCCCCAGCCGCTTGGCGTACTCCGGGTCCAGCGCGTGCTCGGCGTCGACGAAGGCCACCGTGCCGCCCATCCGCTGGGCGTTGGCCACCGCGTGCAGGGTCAGGGTCGTCTTGCCGGAGGACTCCGGCCCGTAGACCTCCACCACCCGGCCGCGCGGCAGACCGCCCACCCCCAGCGCCACGTCCAGAGCGGTCGACCCGGTCGGGATCACCTCGACGGGCTCGTTCGGCCGCTCGCCCAGGCGCATCACCGCGCCCTTGCCGAACTGCCGTTCAATCTGTGCGAGCGCGGCGTCGAGCGCCTTCTCGCGGTC
>NZ_JADEYH010000078.1 GCF_017114865.1 Streptomyces verrucosisporus
GGGCAGCAGCCGGTGAACCGCCCCGATAAGAAAGTTGACATCCATCACGAGATCATGATCGTGGATGGCTACTCGGCGTCACCACCGACCACGGGCCAGAGTCGAACGTTTGACAGACCCGCTGTCGGCCGTTCGGGGAAGGAGAAGCGCACGGAGGAAGTGGCACGCACCGCGGGGCCGTTCCTAGCGTGACAGGTGCTGAGGCATGTCCTGTGCTGTCCCGGCACGGGTGCAAGCGCCGCCTGTCATCGGAGATAGGGAGGGCCCGTGGATCATTCGTCGGGAACGAGCGGTATGCCGGGTATGGGGATGACGGTATCCACCGTGGATACGGTGGGAGCCGTCTTCATCATCTTGTGGACGGTCGCGATGTGGTCGGCCGTCGCCGTGCTGGCCTGGGCCGACCGGGGGCCGGTACGTGCCTGGGTCCACCGCACCGCCGCTGGCCTGATCGTGGTGGGAGCGGTCGGCCAGATCGGTCACTTCCAGGAACATGTCGCCCAGGCCGGTTACTGGATCCTCCATCCGAACTCACCAGCCTGGATGACGCCGTGGGGAGAGAGCATGGCCCGCGGACTGGGGCAGATCGACATGACCAAGCCGTCGCTGGGCATGGAGATCCTCCACCTTGCGGGCAACTTCGTCTTCCTCGCCGGCCTGGTCGGGATCATGCAGATCACCCGGCGGTCCGCACAGCATCTGAAGTCCCGCAAATGCGCCCGGATGGGCGTGTGGATGCAAGGGCTCCACGGTCTGGAACACGTGGTGCTGACCGTGTCCGTGGCACTGGGTGCGAGTCGTGCCGTCGGTCTGTCCACCTGGTTCGGGGCGATCGAGCCCGGTCCGGCCCTGACGACCTACCGGGTGTGGTGGCATTTCGTGGCCAACCTGATCGGCACGGCCATTCTTGTGCTGTCCCTCTACCACCTGTGGCGTGAAAGGCGCGTTGTCCGGGCGTGTTACGAGCCGGGCGGCG
>NZ_JADEYH010000079.1 GCF_017114865.1 Streptomyces verrucosisporus
CCTAGATGAATGAGTCCGATGTCTTCAGTGGTCATAGGCGATCAGGGATCGCTTGACCGGGGCATCGGTGGTCCAGTTGTGCCAGATGGCGGTGGCCAGGGCGAGGAGTCGTTGTCCGGTGCGGGCGAAGACCCCGGCCGGGGTTCTGCCGCCGTGTTGTTCCAGGCTGAGCTGGCCCTTGAGGGTGTCGATCACTGCCTCGATCCACTGGCGCACCCGGGCGAGACGGCCGTGCCGGACCGGCTCGTCCTTGCGGTCGGGCCGTACCAGGTGGGCGCCGAGCCGTTCGGTGATGAAGGCTTCGAACTCCCGCCCGGCGAAGCCCTTGTCGGCGAGGATTACCTGCCCGGCCCGGATCAGGTGGTGGTCGCGCTCCAGTAGCGCGGCCATCACCTCGCGCTCGCCGAGTTTGGGGTGGGCCAGGCACCAGGTGACGGGCATGCCCTCGGCGGTGGTGACCAGGTAGAGCCGCAGGCCCCAGAAGAACCGGGAGTGGCTGCGGCAGTATCCGTAGCCGGCGTGCCCGGCCAGATCGGAGCGTTTGACCGTCTCGCGGGAGGCCGCGCACGGCAGTGGGGTGGAGTCGATCAGCCGCAGGTCGTCGTGCCAGGTGGGCACCTGCCGGGCCAGCGTCTCGATCACGTGGCTGATCAGCGGCCCGGCCGCGTTGAGGCGCTTGGTGTAGCCGGACTGCTGGGGCAGGTAGCGGAAGAGGTGCCCCAGCCGGGCGTGGGCGAAGCGGATCCAGTGCCGGGCGGAGGGAAAGCCGAGCAGGACCTGGGCGACGGCCAGGCACAGCAGTTCGGCGTCCGTCAGTTTCGGAGGTCGCCCGATCCGGCGGCATGGCGCCACATGGTCATCGATGAACACGTACAGTGCCGTCAGAAGGGCGTCCAGGTTTGTCTTCACACACTGACCAACGGGCGCCCTTCGCCATGGTCGCGACCAGGACAGACATCGGACTCATTCATCTAGG
>NZ_JADEYH010000008.1 GCF_017114865.1 Streptomyces verrucosisporus
TTTAGGCTCAGCATCGTGTGCTGCCAGAATCGGCGGATGGCGGTGGTCGAGGGAACTTCGGTTGGAGGCCCTCGCCGATCCTGTGGCGGCCATGGCGTTCCTGGAGTGGCACGAGGAGGCCGTCGCTTACCCGGACAGCGTGTGGCAGCGGAGAGCCGCCGAGGGTGAGGGGCGTGGGGACAGGCTGACGCTCATCGGGGAGACCGGCGGCGCAGCTCTTTGAAGAGGCTGTCGAGTGGTCATGGGCACGCCCGGCTGTCGAGGGGGCACGGCTGTTCGTGCACGAGGACAACCACCGGGCGGAGGCCTTCTACCGCCGCCGGGATTTCCGGCGCACCGGGAGGATCGACACAGACCCCCGCGCTTCGGCGTTCACCGCTCACAAGATGGAGCTGCCCAGGCTTCGTCTCTGAGGAGTCAGAGACGGCCGGCGGCCTTGAGAGCGAGGTAGGCATCGGCCAGGGCCGGGGCGAGCTTGTCGGGAGTGGCGTCCACGACGGTGACACCGCGGCGGCGGAGCCGGGATGCGGTGTGGTGGCGTTCTGCCTGTGTCCGGGCCGCGGCCGCGGCCCCGTAGACGGCGTCGAGTGTGCCGCGCGCGGCGGCCATCTCCTCGATGCGGGGGTCGGCGACCGATGCGACCACCACCATGTGGCGCTGGGTGAGGAGTGGGAGCACGGGAAGCAGGCCCTCTTCCACGGGAGAGGGGTCGAGGCCGGTGAACAGGACGACGAGCGAGCGCTGGGGAGCGTTGCGGAGGACGGTTGAGGCCATGCCTCGGGCATCGGACTCGATCAGGGCCGGTTCGAGCGGCGCCATCGTCGTTACCAGCGCAGGCAGCAGGTCGTGGGCGGTGCGGCCTCGGAGCGTGGCGCGCACCTGGCGGTCGTAGGCCAGGAGGTCGAAGCGGTCGCCCGCGCGCGCCGAGAGGGCGGCCAGCAGCAGGGCGGCGTCCATCGCGGCGTCGAGGCGCGGGATGTCGCCCACGCGGCCGGCCGAGGTGCGCCCGGTGTCGAGGACGGCCAGGATGCGGCGGTCGCGCTCGGGGCGCCAGGTGCGGACGGCGACGGAGCTCTGGCGGGCGGTGGCACGCCAGTCGATGGACCGGGTGTCATCGCCCGGGACGTACTCGCGGAGGCTGTCGAACTCGGTGCCCTCGCCACGGATGAGGACACTGGTGCGCCCGTCGAGCTCGCGGAGCCGGGAGAGCCGCGCGGGCAGGTGTTTGCGGCTGGTGAAGGCCGGAAGGACGCGCACCTTCCAGGGGACGGAGTGACTGCCCTGGCGGGCGGCGAGGCCGAGCGGGCCGTACGAGCGCACGGTGACGCGGGCGGCGTGGTGGTCGCCGCGCCGGGTCGGGCGCAGCCGTGTGATGAGGAGGCGGCGTTCCCCGCCGGGCACGGTCAGCCGGTGCCGGGACGCGGCGATCTCGGAGCCGGAGGCCCAGACACTGGGCGGCCAGGCGTCGCGGAGGTGGGCGCGCAGCGGACGTCCGGCGGGGTTGGTGACGGTGAGCCGGACTTCGGCAGGCTCACCGAGTCGAACTGACGTATCACCGGAACGGGTGAAAAGGAGCTTTCGGACTGGTGCCGCGCATCCCAGGTCGTACAGAATTGCGAGCAGCAGGGTGAGTTCGACGGCGAGCAGGCCGGTCCAGCTCGGAAGCAGGAAGCCGACGAGAAGCGCGCCGAGAGCGGCGATGAGAGCTGTACGTCCGGTGAGAGCCATCGGTCGGTTCGCGTCGTCTCAGCGGGGCACGGGGACGTGGGCGAGTAGCGAGGAGATCACGCTGTCCGCGGTGACGCCCTCCATCTCGGCCTCGGGACGTAGCTGGATGCGGTGCCGCAGGGTGGGCAGGGCGAGCGCCTTCACATCGTCGGGAGTGACGTAGTCGCGTCCGGTGAGCCAGGCCCAGGCTCGGGCGGTGGACAACAGCGCGGTGGCGCCGCGGGGTGAGGCGCCCAGGGAGAGCGAGGGGGATTCACGAGTGGCGCGGCAGATATCGACGACATAGCCGGCGACTTCGGGTGAGACGGATGTCTTGGCTACCGCGGCTCGGGCCGCGTCGAGTTCCGCGGGGCCGGCCACACGGCGTACGCCGGCGGCGGCGAGGTCGCGGGGGTCGAAGCCCTCGGCGTGCCTGGAGAGAACCTTGATCTCCTCCTCCCTGGAGGGCAGCGACACCTGGAGCTTGAGCAGGAACCGGTCGAGCTGGGCCTCGGGGAGGGGATAGGTGCCCTCGTACTCGACGGGGTTCTGGGTGGCGGCCACCAGGAAGGGGTCGGGGAGCTTGCGTGCGGTGCCCTCGACGGTGACCTGCCGCTCTTCCATGGCTTCGAGCAGAGAGGCCTGGGTCTTCGGCGGGGTGCGGTTGATCTCGTCGGCGAGGAGGAGGTTGGTGAAGACCGGGCCGGGCTGGAAGGAGAACTCGGCCGTGCGGCTGTCGTAGATGAGTGAGCCGGTGACGTCGCTCGGCATCAGGTCGGGGGTGAACTGGACGCGTTTGGTGTCGAGTTCGAGTGTGGCGGCCAGAGCTCGGACGAGGAGGGTCTTGGCAACGCCCGGAACGCCCTCCAGCAGTACGTGTCCGCGGCAGAGCAGGGCGACGACGAGTCCGGTGACGGTGGCGTCCTGGCCGACCACGGCCTTGGAGATCTCGCCGCGCAGGGCCTCGAGGGCGGCGCGGGCGCTGTCTGCGGAGGGGGCGCTCACGGGGTGCGGTCCTTGTCTCTCGGAGATGGGGTGATGCGGCGTTCGAGGAGATCGAGCCGGTCGGAGAGCCGGACGAGGGCTTCGTCGTCGGCAGGGGCCGGGCCGAACAGAAGGCTGTGGATCTGGATGCCGTCGTCCCCGGTGCGGGCGGCGACGGCAGGGCACAGGGCCTCGGAGCGGTGGGCCTGCGCGGTGGGCACGCCGGCGAGAGGGGCGATCCGGGTGCGGGTGGCCGAGCGCAGGGCTTCGGCTGCGCGTTCACGTGCGTTCGCCTGACGGTAGAGGTGGGCGCGGCCCTCGGCCGCCTCGGACGCCGGGACGGCCACGGGCAGCCGTTCGGGGACGAGAGGGCCCAGACGCCTGGCTCGCCAGAGTGCGGCGAGGACTGCGGCGATCGCGAGCTGGAGGGCGCCCCACCTCCAGCCGGGCGGGATGAGGTCGAAGAAGCTCTCGTCGCCGCCGTCGGTGGCGGTGGCGTCGTCCAGGGAGGGGAGGTACCAGACCAGATGGGGACGGGAGCCGAGGAGTTGCAGGGCGAGGGAGGCGTTGCCGTGTTGGTCGAGGCGGTGGTTGTAGAGCATGTCCGGGGCACCGAGTACCACGGTGTCGCCGTCGCCGGTTTCCGCGGGGAGTCGCAGCAGAGTGGGCAGCTCGCCGCTGGGGTAGCAGGCCTCGACCGAGGCGGCGGAGGTGGTGTAGGTGATGCCGCCGAGTTCGGCCGCGCCCGCGCGCCGGGCGTACGGGGCGTCGCAGCCGGGGCGGAGCACCTCGACGGAGGCGGGTTCCACGGCACGTACGTCCGGGGCCAGGGTGCCCAGCGAGGCCGGGCCCGGGGCCAGCAGGACGGTGCGGCCTCCGCTGTCGGACGCGGCGGCGCGCAGCGCGGACTGCTGACGTGCGCTGAGCAGGTCCGGGTTGGCCACCAGCAGTGTGGTGTCGGGGCCCAGCGCCTCGGTGGCCTCGGCGATGCCGGTGGCGACGGTGGTGTCCACTCCGCGGTCGGCGAGGAGTTCCGCGGTGGCGCGGCTGCCGTAGCGGTCGGCGGAGCGGGGATCGAGCAGCCCGTGCTGTCCGCCGGAGCGGAGGGCGGCGATGACCAGACCGGCCAGCGCCAGGACGGCCGCAGCCAGCAGCAGGCCGCGGGCGCGCCCCCACAGTTGGCGTGCGGTGGGCGACACCGAGGTGGCCGCGCCGGTGGAGGGGGCGGGTGGTGCGGTCGTCATACGGCGCCTCCGCCGGGGGCCGCGGGCGTGGGGTCACCGGTGAGGTGGGGCCTGCTGCGCCGGACGGCTTCCTCGAGGTCCCGCAGCCGCAGGTACGCGGCCTGGTCGGCCGGGCGTCCGGCGTATGTGACCTCGTCGAAGGCGAGGGCGGCGGCGTACAGGGCCGTG
Source organism: Streptomyces verrucosisporus (assembly GCF_017114865.1). GTDB lineage: Bacteria > Actinomycetota > Actinomycetes > Streptomycetales > Streptomycetaceae > Streptomyces > Streptomyces fenghuangensis. The sequence goes on from NZ_JADEYH010000008.1 coordinate 4,104, forward strand.
GTGTGGTCCGGGAGGACCCGGGCGGCTTCGGACGCGGCCTCGTCGGCGGTGCGGCCGGGGCGGGGGTCGAGCAGGGCGCGTTCCTCCAGGGAGCGGACGAGAGCGCGCATCCTCTCCTGGAGGGCTTCGCTCCAGCGGGCGGCGGAGGCGTACCGCTCGGCCGCGGCGCGGTGCTCGTCGGCGCTGCGCGGGCGGTCGTCGAAGAGTTCGCCGAACCTGGCGGATCCGGGCGCGCGGCGCAGTGCGCCCATGCGCAGCCGCAGGCCGGCCAGGAGAAGTACGACGAGCAGGGCGACGGCCGCGAGGCCGACCCGGCCTCCTGGAGTGGCCCCTGCGGCGGTGTCGAGGAGATCGCCGATCCGCTCCCACACCCAGTCGAGGAGGCGCCGCAGGAGGCTCGGGTCGTTCTCGTGGTACATGGGTTTGGACAGCTCGTCCTCGGCGGCCTCACGTGCCGGGACACGCGGGATCGTCACCGGCGCTCCGTCGTCGGAGCTGCCGGAGCCGTCGAGGCTGCCGGAGCGCATGGCGAACGGAGTCTCCCGTACCGCCGTTCGCACGCCCGCTGACCGCGTCACCACATCAGTTCCCCGGGGCGGTGCCGTCGGTGTGCCGCTCGTAGCCGGGTACCTCCGCGGCGCGGGCGAGTTCGAGGTCGAGGGCCTCGCGGCGGATGCGCTGGTCCATGTAGAGGAGGGCGGTGACGCCCGCGCTGATCGGGAGGGTGATGGTGGAGGCGAGGACCGCCCCGATACCGACGATGATCAGGTATGTCCAGGTTATGTCCGCGACGCCGCCGGTCATGAAGCTCTCGATGCCGTCACCCCCCAGCACGGGGGCCAGGAAGGAGGCGGGCAGCTGGATGATCATCGCGATCATGAAGACCAGCACGGTCGTGAGGAGCTGGATGCCGAAGATGCGCCACCAGGAGTTCCGCACGAGTTTGGCGGAACGCCGCAGGGCTGCGAAGACACCCTGCCGCTCCAGCATGAGGGCGGGCGCGGAGAGACAGTAGCGGACCCACAGCCAGACGGCCGCCACGGCGCCCACGAGGCCGCCGAGAAGGGCGATGCCCACGCTGGCCAGCTCCGAACCCGCCGCGCCGAGGAGGATGCCGGGCAGGAGCCCCAGGGCGACCGCTCCGCTCACGATCAGTCCTACCAGCAGCGTCAGGCCGAGCAGGCGGGCGAGCTGCGGCCGGGAGTCGCGCCAGGCATCCCCGATGGACACCGGGCGGCCCAGAACGGCACGGCTGACCACCACGGTGAGCATTGCGGTGGCGATGACCGTGCCGATCAGGGAGGCCAGCAGTTCGACGCCCAGGGCACTGAACGTACCGCTGAAGGCGTCCAGCACATCGTCCCTGGTCGGCTCGGCCTTGGTCTCCAGCGCCTGGAGGCCGCTGTTGTCCCGCATCCAGATGCCGGTGGCCACGGTGGAGACGAGCTGGATCATGACCGCGACCGCGAGCGATATGCCAAGGACCGTCCGCCAGTGGGCACGCGCGGTGGAGACCGCCCCGTCCAGGATCTCGCCCACGCCCAGGGGACGGAGCGGGATGACGCCGGGCTTGGCCGCGGGCGGCTGGTTCCAGTTCCCCCAGCCGGGCCGGCCCGGTGGCGGTGGAGGAGGAGCGCCCCAGCCCTGAGGGGCGGCGGGCGGCTGCTGCGGCGACCAGTTCGCGGCCGGCTGCCCCGGTGGGGTCCTGTCCGTGGGCACCTTGTCGGCGGGCTGCCCGGAAGCGCCGCCACCGGATGCGCCCCCACCGGACGCGGGGGGAGGATCGGAAGGGGAGGATCCGGGCGAGGCCCAGCCCGGAGAGTCACTCACAGCGGTTCACCTCGTGTTCTCGCGGCCCGTTCATGGGGATGTATCGGCTGGTTGGCAGCCATCGTGCCATGGGCCGCCGTGGAACGGCGCGGGCCCTGCGGCTCCCGGCTGCCTTCGACTGATGGTCGGGAGAAGGGGCAGACTGTCCGAATGGTTGACCAGACTGAGGAACGATCCACGGCTTCGGCGCCCGATGACGCACCGGTTCCCGTTCCCGCGCTGCGCTGGGAGGAACCTCCCGAGGGGCCGGTGGTGGTGCTGCTCGACCAGACCCGGCTCCCCGCCGAGGAGGTCGAACTCGTCTGCACCGACGTGCCCGCCCTGGTGGAGGCGATCCGCTCGCTCGCGGTGCGCGGTGCGCCCCTGCTGGGGCTGGCGGGTGCGTACGGCGTCGCGCTGGCGGCCGCCCGCGGGTACGACGTGACCGACGCGGCCGAGCAGCTCAGGCACGCACGTCCGACCGCGGTCAACCTCGGGTACGGGGTGAGCCGGGCCGAGCGGGCCTTCCGGGCGGCTGCCGACGCCGGCGCGGGATACGAGCGGGCGGCCGCCGCGGCGCTGACCGAGGCCCGTGCGCTGCACCGCGAGGACGCCGAGGCCAGCGAGCGGATGGCGGCGCACGGCCTGACCCTGCTGGGCGAGCTGCTGCCGGGCGGGGGCTACCGAGTTCTGACCCACTGCAACACCGGGGCGCTGGTGTCCGGCGGGGGAGGCACCGCTTTCGGGGTGGTGCGGGCCGCGCACCGTGCCGGCGAGCTGCGCAGGCTGTGGGTGGACGAGACCCGGCCGCTGCTCCAGGGGGCGCGGCTCACGGCGTACGAGGCGGCCCGGGAGGGCATGGCCTACACGGTGCTGGCGGACAACGCCGCCGGTTCGCTGTTCGCGGCGGGAGAGGTGGACGCGGTGCTGGTCGGCGCGGACCGGATCGCGGCCGATGGCTCGGTGGCGAACAAGATCGGCAGTTATCCGCTGGCGGTGCTGGCCCGCTACCACCATGTGCCGTTCGTGGTGGTGGCGCCCATGACCACGGTGGACCTGGAGGCGGCCGACGGCGGTTCGATCGAGGTGGAGCAGCGCCCCGGCCACGAGGTGACGGAGTTCGCGCCGCCCACGGTGCCGGGAGCCGGGATGGAGCCGGGCAGCGGCATCCCGGTGGCTCCGCTGGGCGCGCAGGCGTACAACCCGGCCTTCGACATCACTCCGGCGGAACTGGTGACGGCGATCGTCACCGAGCGGGGGGTGGTCTCACCGGTCACGGGAGGCGCGCTGGCCGAGCTGTGCTCGCTCTCACCGTCACCCCGGGAAAAGTCACGATCGGGTAATGGGATGATGGACGCATGAAGGGACGCGTCCTGGTCGTCGACGACGACACCGCACTGGCAGAGATGCTCGGCATCGTGCTGCGCGGCGAAGGCTTCGAACCGTCGTTCGTGTCGGACGGGGACAAGGCTCTCGCCGCCTTCCGCGAGACCAAGCCCGACCTCGTACTGCTCGATCTGATGCTGCCGGGCCGGGACGGCATCGAGGTGTGCCGGCTTATCCGCGCCGAGTCCGGGGTGCCGATCGTCATGCTCACGGCCAAGAGCGACACCGTCGACGTGGTGGTGGGCCTGGAGTCGGGGGCCGACGACTACATCGTCAAGCCGTTCAAGCCCAAGGAACTGGTGGCCCGCATCCGGGCGCGGCTGCGCCGCTCGGAGGAGCCCGCCCCTGAGCAGCTGGCCATCGGTGACCTGGTCATCGACGTGGCGGGGCACTCGGTGAAGCGGGACGGGCAGTCCATCGCGCTGACTCCCCTGGAGTTCGATCTGCTGGTGGCCCTCGCCCGCAAACCGTGGCAGGTCTTCACCCGCGAGGTGCTCCTGGAGCAGGTGTGGGGTTACCGCCACGCGGCGGACACCCGGCTGGTCAACGTCCATGTCCAGCGGCTGCGCTCCAAGGTCGAGAAGGACCCGGAGCGGCCCGAGATCGTGGTGACCGTACGCGGCGTGGGGTACAAGGCCGGACCAAGCTGACATGTGGCGTGGCGGTCGATTCCTCCCGGACGGGCTGCTGTCCGAAGGGGCGACGGGCAGCCGGGCGCACCCCCTGTTCCGGATGTTCGTCCGCTGGGTGAGGCGCCCGCTGCTGGCCGTGGCACGGCTGTGGCGGCGCAACATCCAGCTGCGGGTGGTGACCGCCACGCTGCTGATGTCCCTCGCGGTCGTCCTGCTGCTGGGCCTGGTCGTCATCGGCCAGGTCAGCAACGGGCTCCTGGACGCCAAGCAGCAGGCCGCGCGGAGTCAGGCCGCCGGCGGTTTCGCGGTGGCCGAGCAACTGGCCGACGACGCGGCCGACGACGTGGCCTCGGGAGGCGCCGGCAACGTCCGCAACGGACGCCAGGACACCGGCACATGGCTGAACGACCTGGTGACACAGCTCGCCAGCGGCGGCCAGGGTGTCTACTACCTGGTGGCACTCAGCTCCGAGGAGGGGCCGGGCACCTTCGGCGCGGACGAGGGGTCGGGCAGTCACGGACCTCGCGCATCCTTCGACCTCAAGCCCGAGGAGAGTGTGTCGCCGCAGTTGCGCGAGGCACTGGACGACAGCCCCGACACCTACGAGCAGTACGGCACGATCGTGCTGGAGGGCGGCCGGACCGAGGCCGCGCTGGTCATAGGCAAGCGCCTGAACGACCCCAACGGCGACCCGTACCAGCTGTACTACCTCTTCCCGTTCCAGCAGGAGGAGAAGTCCCTCAGCCTGGTCAAGGGCACACTCGCCACCGCCGGGGTCTTCGTGGTGGTGCTGCTGGGCGCCATCGCCTGGCTCGTCGTGCGCCAGGTGGTCACCCCCGTCCGGATGGCCGCCAGGATCTCCGAGCGGCTCGCCGCCGGGCGCCTCCAGGAGCGGATGAAGGTCAGCGGCGAGGACGACATCGCCCGGCTGGGCGAGGCGTTCAACAAGATGGCGAAGAACCTCCAGACGAAGATCCAGCAGCTGGAGGAGCTGTCCCGGATGCAGCGCCGTTTCGTCTCGGACGTCTCCCACGAGCTGCGCACTCCGCTCACCACGGTGCGGATGGCCGCCGACGTCATCCACGGGGCGCGCGACGAGTTCGACCCGGTGACGGCCCGCTCGGCCGAGCTGCTGCTGGGGCAGCTGGACCGCTTCGAGTCGCTGCTGGCGGATCTGCTGGAGATCAGCCGCTTCGACGCCAAGGCGGCCGCGCTGGAGGCCGATCCGGTGGACCTGCGCGATGTGGTCAGGCGCGTCCTGGAGGGCGCGGAGCCGCTCGCCGAGCGCAAGGGCAGCCGTTTCCTGGTCCACGGCGACGAGCGGCCGGTCGTGGCGGAGGCGGACGCCCGGCGCGTCGAGCGCGTGCTGCGCAACCTCGTGGTCAACGCCGTCGAGCACGGCGAGGGCCGGGACATCGTGGTCCGGCTCGCCTCGGGCGACGGGGCGGTGGCCGTGGCGGTGCGCGACTACGGTGTGGGGCTCAAGCCGGGCGAGGCCAACCGGGTCTTCAACCGCTTCTGGCGTGCGGACCCGGCCCGTGCCCGTACCACCGGCGGTACCGGCCTGGGCCTGTCCATCGCGGTCGAGGACGCCAGGCTGCACGGCGGCTGGCTGCAGGCATGGGGAGAGGAGGGCGGTGGTTCGCAGTTCCGGCTGACCATCCCGCGGACCGCGGGGGAGCCGTTGCGCGGCTCCCCCATCCCCCTGGAGCCGGCCGACTCCCGCCGCCGCAGGGAGGCCGCCCAGACCCCGTCCGGCGGGGCGCACACCCCCGTGCCGCCCCCGACCCCGCCTCCGGGGGCCGTGCGGGAGCCGCACCGCTCGCCCGGTGGCGCGGTGGCGGCACCTCCGCGGGAGACCGGGGACGGTCCGGGCGGTGGAGAGCCGGAGGCGCGAAGGCGGACGGCGACCGAGCCGGAGGAGGAGCAGGATGGACATGGCGACCGGCAAGGCGACTGAGCGCACGCGTGAGGGCATCCGTCCTCCCCGCTCATCCCGTACGCGCCGCGGGTACGCGGCGGCACTCGGCGCTCTCGTCCTGCTGATCTCCGGGTGCGCGTCGATGCCCTCCGAAGGGGAGGTCCGCAAAGTGGATCCCCTCTCCCGGGCCGAAACCGACTCCCAGGCCCGGGTGTTCGGGGTGAGTCCGCGCAAGGGCGCGGATCCCTGGCAGATCGTGCGCGGCTTCCTGGAGGCCACCACGAGCGACGAGCCGGAGTTCGCCACCGCCCGTGAGTACCTCACCGGCAGGGCCGCGCGCGGCTGGGACCCCTTCGCCCGTACGACGGTGCTCGACGGCGCCCCCACCGTGTCCGCCTCCGGCCGCTCCTCCACCGGTGAGGAGGACGGCACCGTCGTGGAGGTGACCGGCCCGACCGTCGCGCTGGTGGACAGCGAGCACGCCCACCAGCCCAGCGACGGGACGTACCGGGAGGTGTTCCACCTCGTCCGGGTCGGCGGTGAGTGGCGCATCGACCGGTTGCCGGACGGGCTGGTGGTGGCCGAGGCCGACTTCGAGCGCAACTACGAGTCGGTCAACACCTACCAGTACGCCGACCTGGGCCCGGACACCGGCGCGGTGACGCGGGGCGAGGACGTCCTGGTCGCCGATCCGATCTACGTCCGGGAGCGTATAGACCCGCTGACCGAGGCGGTCGAGGCGCTGCTGGACGGCCCGACCGGCTGGCTGGCCCCGGTGGTCGGCTCGGCCTTCCCCGAGGGCACACGGCTCGCCGACGGCACGAGGCTCTCCCCGAACGACTCCGGCACGCTGACCGTCCCGCTGGTCGTTCGCGACGGGAAGGGCCGTGAGCGTCCGCTCAGGGCGGGGAGTGCCCGGTGCGACCGGATGGCCGCCCAGGTGCTGCACACCGTGGACGGCCAGGTGTCGGCCAGGACCTCCCGTGTCCGGCTGACCAGGGGGGAGGGCGGCGCCGAGCTGTGCTCCCTGACCGGTGACGAGGCCGAGGCGTACGCGCCGGGCCGGCTGGGTGGCGACGGCGGTGGCCAGTACTTCGTCGACGACCGTGACCGGCTGGCCGTGGTGCTGGGGGACAGCGACCGGACCACGCCCGTCGGCGGCCCGTTCGGTGCGGGGCGGACCCGGATGAGCGCGGTCTCGGTGAGCCGGGACGAGAAGCGGGGCGCGGGGGTGTCGCTGGACGGCCGGTCGCTGTTCGTCGCCCCGCTCGCCGCCGACACCGGGCTCGGCGACCCCGTGGTGGCCAGTGGCGCGCAGCGGGAGAGGGACGGGCTGACTGCGCCGAGCTGGGACGGGCTCGGCGACCTGTGGGTGGCCGACCGTGACCCGGACGGGCCCCGGCTGCTGTGGCTGCGCGGTGGGCAGGAGGAGGCGAGAGAGGTCGAGGTGGCCGGTCTCGGCCGTGGCCGGATCGAGGCGCTGAGGGTCTCCTCGGACGGTGTGCGCATGGCTCTGCTGGTCAGCGAGGGGGACCGGACGACCCTGCGGCTCGGACGCATCGAGCGGAAGGAGTCCGAGGGCGGGGAGCCCATGGCGACCGTTGAGGGCCTGCGGCCCATCGCTCCGCGGATGGAGGAGGTGCTGGACGCCTCCTGGGCGGGCGACAGCAGGCTGGTGGTCGTCGGCCGGGAGTCGAAGGGCGTGCAGCAGTTGCGCTACACGGCGACGGACGGCTCCTCGGCCGGCCCCTCGACGCTGCCCGGACTCAACGGGGTGACCGGTGTGGCGGCCTCGGAGAACGGCGACAAACCGCTGCTGGCCGACACCGGTGAGGGCATTGCCCGGCTCGATCGCGCCGAGTGGGAACTGGTCACGGACAAGGGGTCGATGCCTGTCTACCCGGGGTAGTCATCCCGGTATGTTCGGTATGCGGGAATGGTGGCGGGAACTGGCCGATCTGGTGCTGCCCGCCGACTGCGCCGGGTGCGGCCTGCCGCGCACCGGTCTGTGCGTGCGGTGCCGGGAACTGCTGCGCGGTTCCCGGCCGCGGCGGGTGCGGCCGGACCCGCCGCCGGACGGCATGCCGCCGGTCCACGCGTGCCTGCCCTACGCCGACGAGGTACGGGCGATGCTGCTCGCGCACAAGGAGCGCGGCGCCCTGCGGCTGGCGGCTCCGCTGGGGGCGGTGCTGGCCGGCGCGGTGCGGGCGGCAGTCCAGGAGACGGCGGGGGGAGCGGCGCCGGGAGGAACGGCACGGGAGAGCAGAGGGCCGCTGCTGCTGGTGCCGGTGCCCTCCGCGCGGCGCTCGGTGGCGGCGCGCGGCCACGACCCGGTGCGGAGGATGGCGCTTGCGGCGGCCGGCGAACTCAGATGCGCCGGGTGGTCGGCGCGGGTCCTGCCCGTGTTGCGGCAGCGGCGCACCGTCGCGGACCAGGCGGGGCTGGACGCCCGGCAGCGCCTTGCCAACCTGGCCGGAGCCCTGGGTACGGCCGCCGGTGCGGGACGGCTGCTGGCGCAGGGCCCGGTGGTCGTGGTGGACGATCTGGTGACCACGGGCGCCTCGCTCGCGGAGGCGGCGAGGGCGCTGGACCGGACCGGCGGCACAGTGGCCGGCGCGGCGGTGGTGGCGGCCTCGCGGCACTAGGCACCGCATCGTCCGAGGTTCGCCCCGCTCGCCGCTCCTGGTGGTCCCGCACCGGTGTGCGGGCGCCCACCCGGCAGGTGGTTCGCGGGGGCGTACCCCGGCCGGGAATGGGCAGTGTGGTCCGTACGGGTGGAACCGCCGGCGGGAGTACCTGCCTCCCGCCGCGAGGCGGAGCCGCCCGCGATCGGAGGTAGGTGCCGACAGGGGGTGCCGAGTTCCCTCCGGCAGGGGTAGGTTCGGTTGTGAGGAATGGCGAGAGTCGTTCCGTACGGCGGGACATGTGCGCTCCAGGGCGTTCACCCGGCTTTGCCGGCCAATCTCCCGGAAACGGGGGAGTGGCGGTCTTCCCGACCGGGGAGGAGGAGGTGAAAGTCGCAACCCGACGTAGGGCCGGACGGTGACGGGCAGGAGCCCGCGCCTTTCGGACTCAGTGCACAAAGGGCGTGCTCCGCCGCTCAGGCCGCGGAGGCGCCCGGGAACGGAGTTCTGCGTGGACATCGTCGTCAAGGGCCGTAAGACAGAGGTGCCGGAGCGGTTCCGCAAGCACGTGGTCGACAAGCTCAAGCTGGACAAGATCCAGAAGATCGACGCCAAGGCGATCCGCCTCGACGTCGAGGTGTCCAAGGAGCCCAACCCGCGTCAGGCCGACCGCTCGGACCGGGTTGAGATCACACTGCGCTCCCGCGGTCCGGTGATCCGCGCCGAGGCGGCGGCGGCCGACCCCTACGTGGCGCTGGATCTGGCCACGGAGAAGCTGGAGTCGCGGCTGCGCAGGCAGCACGAGAAGCGGGTCTCCGCGCGCAAGGGGAACGGCCACCACCGGATCCCGGCGCGCGACGTGGCCGTGACCGTGCCGAACGCGGCGACCGTCGGCGAGGACGGCCGGCTCGGACCGCAGCGCACGGCGGTCGAGGAACCGCCCGCCACCACCAAGGTGGGACCGCTGGAGGTCCAGGGGGAGGGCCCCCTGGTCGTCCGGGAGAAGACCCACGCGGCGGCCCCGATGTCGTTGGACCAGGCCCTGTACGAGATGGAGCTGGTCGGGCATGACTTCTACCTGTTCGTCGACTCCGAGACCAAGCTGCCGAGCGTCGTCTACCGACGGCACGGCTACGACTACGGCGTCATCCATCTGGAACCCGACCCCTTCGTGGAGGAGGCGCCGCAGGGCGCAGGAGGCGCTCTGCGTGGCTGATAACAGTCGCTGACACCGCGCACCGGACCCGCCCCCGGCCGAACGAGGAATTCGGCCGGGGGCGGGGGCATGGAATCATGGCCACGTCCAACCGGCGCCCTGCACAGGCCGGTTGGCGCTGCGTAGCCTGGCTGCAGGGGGAGGAACGATGGCGGACAGCTTCGGGCCCGTGACGCCCGGCGCACGGGAGGGCGGCCGGGGCGCCGCGCCCGTGGACGCGGGGACGGCGGACCTGCGCGAGGAGCCCATCCGAGTCCTGGTCGTCGACGACCACGCCCTCTTCAGACGCGGGCTGGAGATCGTCCTCGCGCAGGAGGAGGACATCGAGGTCGTCGGCGAGGCGGGGGACGGGGCCGAGGCCGTGGACAAGGCCGCCGATCTGCTTCCCGACATCGTGCTGATGGATGTGCGGATGCCCCGGCGCGGCGGCATCGAGGCATGCACCTCGATCAAGGAGGTGGCCCCCAGCGCGAAGATCATCATGCTGACGATCAGCGACGAGGAGGCCGACCTCTACGACGCGATCAAGGCGGGGGCCACCGGCTATCTGCTCAAGGAGATCTCCACCGACGAGGTCTCCACCGCGATCCGCGCGGTCGCCGACGGGCAGTCGCAGATCAGCCCGTCGATGGCGGCCAAACTGCTCACCGAGTTCAAGTCGATGATCCAGCGCACCGACGAGAAGCGCCTGGTGCCCGCGCCGCGCCTGACCGACCGGGAGCTGGAGGTGCTCAAGCTCGTCGCCACCGGCATGAACAACCGCGACATCGCCAAGGAACTCTTCATCAGCGAGAACACCGTGAAGAACCACGTCCGCAACATCCTGGAGAAGCTTCAGCTCCACTCCCGGATGGAGGCAGTGGTCTACGCGATGCGGGAGAAGATCCTGGAGATCAGGTGAGGCGGGCCGGCCCGTACCAGGCCGGCCCGCACCGGCCGTGCCGAACGCGCCGGATGAACCGGACGCGCTGGAAGCGGCGAGCGCGTCAGTCGAGGGCCGCGGTGAGGGCCGCGGCCGACGCCGGGTCGTCGCAGCGCTCGACGCGGACCGCGTCGCAGCCCACCCATCCCGCGGCCTCCCGCAGTGCCCGTGCCATCGGCTCCACCGCCCCGCGTCCCGCCATCGACACCTGCCGCGCCACCAGCGTCCTCCCCTCGCGGGCCGGATCGACCCGGCCCAGCAGCCGTCCCCCCGACAGCAGCGGCATCGCGAAGTAGCCGTGTATCCGCCGGGCCCTGGGCACGTATGCCTCCAGCCGGTGGGTGAAACCGAAGATCCGCTCGGTGCGCCTGCGATCCCAGATCAGGGAGTCGAACGGCGACAGCAGCGTGGTGCGGTGCCGGCCCCGGCTCCCGGACGACTCGGCCTCCAGCGCCGCCGGGTCCGCCCAGGCCGGCCTGCCCCAGCCCGCCACCTCCACCGGCACCAGACCCGTCTCCGCGACGACCGCGTCGACCTGCTCGCCCTTCAGCCGGTGGTAGTCGGCCAGGTCCGCGCGGGTGGCCACCCCCATCGCCCGCCCGGCCTGGGCGACCAGCCGGCGCAGGCACTCGTGGTCGGTCAGGTCGTCGTGGAACAGTTCGCCGGGGACGGCGCGCTCGGCCAGGTCGTACACCCTCTTCCAGCCGCGCCGCTCGGCGCAGACCACCTCGCCGGTGTCCAGCAGCCACTCCACCGCGATCTTCGTCTCGGACCAGTCGTACCACTCGCCGCCGTTCTTCGCGCCGCCCAGCTCGGTGGCCGTCAGCGGGCCGTCGGCCTTCAGCCGGTCCCGTACGGCGGCGCAGGAGCGCTCGGAGTCCTCCATGAGGTGCCAGCGGTGACCCCTGGCCCGGAACGCCCGGCGCCGGAACGCGAAGTACGGCCACTCCCCGACCGGCAGGACGCAGGCGGCGTGCGACCAGTACTCGAAGGCGCGCCCTCCTCTCCAGTACGCCGCCTCCACCGTGTCGCGGCCGATCGCGCCCAGCCGCGCGTACGGCACCAGTTCATGGGAGCGGGCCAGTACCGAGATGGTGTCCAGCTGCACGGCTCCCAGGCGGCGCAGCACCCCTTCCGCCCCGGCCCGGCGGTCCGGCGCTCCCAGCAGCCCCTGTGCGCGCAGCGCGATCCGGCGGGCCTCGTCGGCGGAAAGTGAGAGTGAGACGGAGGTCATGCGCCGACGATAGGGCCTGCCACTGACAACGGGCCCGGAAACGGCCGGAACCCCGCCGGCGGCAGCGCGCCCCCCTACGGCGCGGGCAGGTACGGCACGGCCGCCGCCACTCCCCGGTCCGAGGGCAGCAGCGACGCCACCCAGGCGTCCCGCCGGGTCCCGCGGAAGGTGATCCGCGCCCGCAGGGTGCCCTCCATCACGAAACCCAGCCGCTCGGCCACGGCCCTCGACCCGGTGTTCCCGGCCTCGGCGAACCACTCCAGCCGCTGCACGCCCAGTTCGCGGAAGGCCCAGTCGGTCACCGCCCGTGCCGCCTCCACGGTGTACCCGCGGCCCCGCCGCTCCTTGGCCGTCCAGTAGCCCAGCTCCGCCAGGCGCCCCTCCGGTCCGGGCGGTGTGACGCGCACCAGGCCCATCGAGCCCACCAGCTCCCCGTCGCGGGTGAAGACGCCGAAGTTGTACGCGGTGTCCTCACGCCAGCCCGCCGGGCCGATGTTGAGCACGAACTCCTGCGCGTGCCGCCGCTCGTACGGCTCGGGGAGGGTGGTCCAGCGCAGGATGTCCGGGTCCTGGCAGGCGGCGTGGACGGCGGGGACGTCCTGCGGTTCGAAGGGCCGCAGCAGGAGGCGCTCGGTGCCCAGGGTGACGGGTCGCATGGAGATGATTGTGCCGGTCATCCAATCGGGCGGAACCGGCACCTTCCGAGTCTCCGGCACGTTGGGGGGTACAGGGGCCGGTGCCCCTCGCATACGATGGCCGGTGCGGCTGGGCCCGACGCAAGGAAGAGGCCCGCCGTGCCAGAGCACCCAGACCGTGCCCGGCCCGACCGGCAAGGAGCCAGCCTACGTGTCCGTCTTCGGCAAGATCATGCGTGCAGGTGAAGGCAAGATCCTGCGCAAACTGCACCGCATCGCGGACCAGGTGTCGTCGATCGAAGAGGATTTCGTCAACCTCACCGACGCCGAGCTGCGGGCGCTCACGGACGAGTACAGGGAGCGCCTCGCCGACGGAGAGTCCCTGGACGACCTGCTGCCCGAGGCCTTCGCGACGGTCCGCGAGGCGGCCAAGCGCGTACTCGGCCAACGCCACTACGACGTGCAGATCATGGGCGGCGCCGCCCTGCACATGGGCTATGTCGCCGAGATGAAGACCGGTGAGGGCAAGACGCTGGTGGGCACCCTGCCCGCGTACCTCAACGGCCTGTCGGGCAAGGGCGTCCACCTCATCACGGTCAACGACTACCTGGCCCAGCGCGACTCGGAGATGATGGGCCGCGTCCACAAGTTCCTGGGGCTGACGGTCGGATGCATCGTCGCCAACATGACCCCGGCGCAGCGCCGCGAGCAGTACGCCTGCGACATCACCTACGGCACCAACAACGAGTTCGGCTTCGACTACCTGCGCGACAACATGGCGTGGTCGAAGGACGAGCTGGTGCAGCGCGGCCACAACTTCGCGATCGTCGACGAGGTCGACTCGATCCTCGTCGACGAGGCCCGCACCCCGCTGATCATCTCGGGCCCGGCGGACCAGGCCACCAAGTGGTACGGCGACTTCGCCAAGCTGGTGAAGCGCCTGGAACTCGGTGAGGCCGCCAACCCGGTCAAGCAGCAGCCGGAGACGGGCGACTACGAGGTCGACGAGAAGAAGCGCACGGTCGCCATCCACGAGTCCGGCGTGGCCAAGGTCGAGGACTGGCTGGGGATCGACAACCTCTACGAGTCGGTCAACACCCCGCTGGTGGGCTACCTCAACAACGCGATCAAGGCCAAGGAGCTCTACAAGAAGGACAAGGACTACGTCGTCCTCGACGGCGAGGTCATGATCGTCGACGAGCACACCGGCCGCATCCTGGCCGGCCGCCGCTACAACGAGGGCATGCACCAGGCGATCGAGGCGAAGGAGGGGGTGGAGATCAAGGACGAGAACCAGACGCTCGCCACGATCACCCTCCAGAACTTCTTCCGCCTCTACGACAAGCTCTCGGGCATGACCGGCACGGCCATGACCGAGGCCGCCGAGTTCCAGCAGATCTACAAGCTCGGCGTGGTGCCGATCCCGACGCACCGGCCGATGATCCGCATGGACCAGTCGGACCTGATCTACCGCACCGAGGTCGCCAAGTTCGACGCGGTGGTCGACGACATCGTCGAGCGGCACGAGAAGGGCCAGCCGGTCCTGGTGGGCACCACCTCGGTCGAGAAGTCCGAGTACCTGTCGCAGCAGCTGAAGAAGCGCGGCGTGCCGCACGAGGTGCTCAACGCCAAGAACCACGAGCGCGAGGCCGTGATCGTGGCCCAGGCGGGCCGCAAGGGCGCCGTCACGGTCGCCACCAACATGGCCGGCCGCGGTACCGACATCAAGCTCGGCGGTAACCCGGACGACCTCGCCGAGGCCGAGCTGCGCGCCAAGGGCCTGGACCCGGTGGAGAACGCCGAGGAGTGGGCGGCGGCCCTGCCCGGGGCCATGGAGCGCGCCGAGCAGGCCGTCGCGGCGGAGCACGAGGAGGTCGTCGACCTCGGCGGCCTGTACGTGCTGGGCACCGAGCGGCACGAGTCGCGCCGCATCGACAACCAGCTGCGCGGCCGTTCCGGCCGCCAGGGCGACCCGGGCGAGTCCCGCTTCTACCTCTCGCTCGGCGACGATCTGATGCGGCTGTTCAAGGCGCAGATGGTCGAGCGCGTGATGTCCATGGCCAACGTGCCCGACGACGTCCCGATCGAGAACAAGATGGTCACCCGCGCCATCGCCTCGGCGCAGTCGCAGGTCGAGCAGCAGAACTTCGAGATCCGCAAGAACGTCCTGAAGTACGACGAGGTCCTCAACCGGCAGCGCGAGGTCATCTACGGCGAGCGCCGCCGCGTCCTGGAGGGCGAGGACCTGCACGAGCAGATCATCCACTTCATGGACGACACCATCGACGCCTACGTCCAGGCCGAGACGGTCGAGGGCTTCGCCGAGGAGTGGGACCTGGACCGGCTGTGGGGTGCCTTCAAGCAGCTCTACCCGGTGACGGTCACCGTCGAGGACCTGGAGGAGGCCGCCGGGGGCCGCGACGGCATCACGGCGGACTTCATCGCCGACGCCATCAAGGACGACGTCCACGAGCGGTACGAGGAGCGCGAGAAGCAGCTCGGCTCGGAGATCATGCGCGAGCTGGAGCGCCGCGTGGTCCTCTCCGTCCTCGACCGCAAGTGGCGCGAGCACCTGTACGAGATGGACTATCTCCAGGAGGGCATCGGCCTGCGCGCCATGGCGCAGCGCGACCCGCTGGTGGAATACCAGCGCGAGGGCTACGACATGTTCGTCGCGATGATGGACGGCATCAAGGAGGAGTCCGTCGGCTACCTGTTCAACCTGGAGGTCCAGGTCGAGCAGCAGGTCGAGGAGGTGCAGGTCGAGGAGGCCGGGCCCGCTCCCTCCCTGGAGAAGGCCCCCCGGGAGGAGGCCGTCGCGGCGGGCGGGCGCCCGGCGATCCGGGCCAAGGGCCTGGAGGCCCCGCAGCGTCCGGACCGGCTGCACTTCTCCGCGCCGACCGTGGACGGCGAGGGCGGTGTCGTCGAGGGCGACTTCGCCAGCGGCGAGGACGGCGGCCCGGTCCGCTCTCCCGCGGACGGCATGACCCGCGCCGAGCGCCGCAGGGCCCAGAAGGAGAAGGGCCGCCGCCGCAAGAAGTGATCCGGTGACCGCCGCCGCACGCCGGGCGGCGGTCCGCTTCGAGGCCGGTCCGGGGCCGGGCGTCCGATGAGGACGCCCGGCCCCGCGGCTTTTTCCGTGCCGCCACGGCCCCCGCTTCCCGCGCGGCACGGTCACGGTGTCGTCCCGCCGGTCAGGAGACGGTGTCGAGTTCGACGGCGGAGCACAGCCAGCGCCGGTCGCGGGAACGCTCCAGGCGGAAGGCCACGGCGCGCAGCCGGTCGCCGGCGGCGATCCGGGCGAACGCCTCGACCGCGTCGGGGCTGGGCTGCGACCAGCCGACCTCCCTGACCACCGGAGCGGGTCCGCCCGCCTGAGCCGACCGCAGCGGGGTCAGCGGGGCGAGCCGGACCAGTTGCTCGTACGCCTCGTCGCGGGTGTGGCCGAGCAGCAGGTGGACCGGCCGCAGCCCGCTGAGGACGAGCACCAGCCGGTGTGCGAACCAGTAGGGCGGCAGCCGGTCGCGTTCGCGCTGCCGGGCCGCGAGCAGGGCCGAGCGGGCCGGCCGCCGGGAGTCCCGGCGGCCGGGAGGGGCGGTACGGCTGGTGGGCGGCATGGTCTCTCCCCGTGGTCTGGTGCGGTGTCCCGCACATCGATCCGCTTACTGGGCGGTAACTTCCACCCCGGTTTCTACTGGGCCGCCCGCGGGGCGGCAACGACCGCCGGGCGGTGGCGGCGGACTGTGTGCGTTTCACCTGTCCGATGGAGAATCCGCCGGGGCTTGACGGCAGGGGCCGCTGACCTGCGCCGTCGTCCGATGCGAGCGAGCGGGGCGGAACGGGACCGGGGGAGTTCGGCGCGCGGGAGCCGCCGTATGCTGTCGGGGCACCCGGAGCGGCCTTACACGAAAGTGGTGGCGATGCGCGTCTATGTCCCCCTCACCCTGCCCGGCCTGGCGGCCGCGCACCGGGCGGGCGAGCTCGGCCCCGGCCCGCTGACCGCCTACGCGGTCACCCCCGGGCTGCGCGAGTGGTACGTCTCGGACGACATCGAGGAGCTGGAGTACGCCGCGCTCGGCCGCGCCGCGCAGGCCTCGCTGCGGCTCCTGGCCGTCGCCCCGGACGCCCCGCGCCGCCGGGTCGTGGTCGCCGTCGACGTGCCCGACCGCGAGGCCGTGGCCGACCCGGACCGCGGTCTGGACCCGGCCGCGCTGGGCGAGGTGCGGATCGAGCGGGCCGTACCGCTGGACCGGGCCGCCGCCGTGCACGTGGACGGCGGCGACGCCGAGGCGGACGTCGCCGCGGCGGCACAGGCGCTGGGCGCGGCCGACCACGGCGACGACGACGCCCGCTTCACGGTGGACGGTGCGGACGACCACGAGCTGCTGTGGTACGCCACCCAGGAGATCGGCGACATCGTGGAGGGGCCGGCCTGAGTCCGTCCCCGGCCGGCGCCCCGGCCCGGTCGGGGACGGGGCTCCGGCCGGCCGCGCCTGTCGCCTGTCACACCCACCCCTTACCGTCGTGGGTATGGACTCGGGCACGGGGAGAGCCCACATCGTGTGGGACTGGAACGGCACGCTGCTGCACGACATCGACGCGGTCATCGCCGCGACCAACGCCGCCTTCGCCGAGATAGGGCTGCCGCCCATCACGCTGGAGCGCTACCGGGAGCTGTACTGCGTACCCGTGCCGCGCTTCTACGAGCGTCTGATGGGGAGGCTGCCCACCGACGAGGAGTGGGCCGGAATGGACGAGGTCTTCCACCGGCACTACTTCGCGCGCGTCGAGCGGGTGGGGCTCGCCGACGGCGCGGCGGAACTGCTCGCCGCGCGGCGGGAGGCCGGGCTGACCCAGTCGCTGTGCTCCCTTGCCCCGCACGACCATCTGGTGCCGCTGGTGCGCAGACACGGCATCGAGGAGCACTTCGTCCGGGTCGACGGGAACCTCGGGGGCGGCAGCGGGTCGGGCACCGGCAAGGCCCGGCAGATGGCGGCGCACGTGGCGGCGCTCGACGGGTTCGATCCCCGCCGCACCGTGGTGGTCGGCGACGCGGTGGACGACGCGGTGGCGGCCGCCGCCGTGGGCGCGCGGGCCGTGCTGTACACCGGCGGCTCGCACAGCAGGAGCAGCCTTCGGGCGGCCGGGGTGCCGGTGGTGGACAGCCTCGCCGAGGCGGTGGAGGTGGCCGAGCACGTGATCGGGGAGCACTGACACCGCCGTGCGGTACCGGGAGAGCGCTGCACGCCGTCGTACGCCGTCCGGCGCCGCGCCTTCCGCGGCCTGCCGGATGCTGTCCACAACGTCCAACTCCGACCACTGGTTTTGTACACATACTGGCCATGACGGGGTCCGGCCGGAGAGGGGTAGCCTAGCCGCGTGATCAGCGAGACACCCGCGGGAGGCAGTGCCGCCCCCGACCCCGGGCACCCGTGCGGCGCAGCCGGGACCGGGGGTGCCGCGGATCACCCCGTCTCCGGGCATGACGCCCCGCTCCGGCGGACACCTGGTGTGCCGGCGTCAGGCCCTCAGAACCCTCAACGCCTTGACGTCACGCAACGGCGCGCGACAGGAGCCAGACGACATGCAGACCAAGCTGGACGAAGCAAAGGCCGAGCTGCTCGAACGAGCCGCCCGGGTCGCCGATAGCGGTCCCGCCGGCAGCCAACCCGTACCGGGGCTGGACGCCGGGACCCTCGGCTCGTACCTCCAGCGCTACTACCTGCACACCGCTCCCGAGGACCTCACCGACCGCGACCCGGTCGACGTCTACGGGGCCGCGGTCTCCCACTGCCGGCTGGCCCAGCAGCGCCCCCAGGGCACCGCGAACGTCCGCGTCCACACCCCGTCCGTCGAGGAGAACGGCTGGACGTGTACCCACAGCGTCGTGGAGGTCGTCACCGACGACATGCCCTTCCTGGTGGACTCGGTCACCAACGAACTGACCAGGCAGGGACGCGGCATCCACCTGGTGGTCCACCCCCAGGTGGTCGTCCGCCGCGATGTCACCGGCCGGCTGCTCCAGGTCCTGGACTCGGGCGCCCGGCCCGGGCAGGGGCTGCCGGACGACGCGCTCACCGAGTCCTGGATCCACGTCGAGATCGACCGCGAGACCGACCGCGAGGACCTCGGACGGATCACCGCCGACCTGCGGCGCGTCCTGTCCGACGTGCGCGAGGCCGTCGAGGACTGGCAGAAGATGCGGAACGCCGCGCTGCGGATCGCCGACGGCCTGCCCGACGAGCCGCTCGCCGACGATCTGCCCGAACAGGAGGTGGAGGAGGCGCGCGAGCTGCTGCGCTGGCTCGCGGACGATCACTTCACCTTCCTGGGCTACCGCGAGTACGAGCTGACCACCGAGAGCGTGGACGGTGCCGAGGAGCTGCTGCTCAGCGCCGTCCCGGGCACCGGCCTGGGCATCCTGCGCTCCGACCCCCACCACGACGACCGGGGCGACGGGGATCCGGGCGGGGAGCGGGACGGCGCCTCCGTACCTCCCCACGCGCCCGCCCACACCCACGCCCACCCTGTCTCGCCCTCCTTCAACCGCCTCCCGGCCGGCGTCCGCGCCAAGGCCCGCGAGCACCGGCTGCTGGTGCTCACCAAGGCCAACAGCCGGGCCACCGTCCACCGCCCCTCCTACCTCGACTACATCGGGGTGAAGAAGTTCGACGAGGCGGGCAACGTGGTGGGGGAGCGCCGCTTCCTCGGACTGTTCTCGTCGGCCGCGTACACCGAGTCGGTGCGCCGGGTGCCCGTCATCCGCCGCAAGGTCGGGGAGGTGATCGGCTCCACCGGCTTCGTCCCCGACAGCCACGACGGCCGCGATCTGCTCCAGATCCTGGAGACGTACCCGCGCGACGAGCTCTTCCAGATCCCGGCCGACGAGCTGCGCGAGATCGCCACCTCCGTGCTGTACCTCCAGGAGCGCCGCAAACTCCGGCTCTACCTGCGGCAGGACGAGTACGGCCGCTACTACTCCGCGCTGGTCTACCTGCCGCGCGACCGCTACACCACCGCAGTGCGACTGCGGATGACCGACATCCTCATGGAGGAACTGGGCGGCACCAGCGTCGACTTCACCGCCTGGAACACCGAGTCCGTCCTCGCCCGGCTGCACTTCGTCGTCCGCGTCCCGCAGGGCACCGAGCTGGTACAGCTGACCCACGCCGACGCCGAGCGCATCGAGGCCCGGCTGGTGGAGGCCGCCCGCTCCTGGGCCGACGGCTTCTCCGAGGCGCTGGTCGCCGAGGTCGGCGAGGAGCGGGCGGCCCGGCTCGCCCACCGCTACGGCGGTGCCTTCCCCGAGGGCTACAAGGCCGACTTCCCGCCCCGCACCGCCGTCGCCGACCTCCAGTACATCCAGGGCCTGGAACGGGGCGAGGGGGTCAGCGACTTCGCGCTCAGCCTGTACGAGCCGGTCGGGGCCGGCCCCGGCGAGCGCCGTTTCAAGATCTACCGCACCGGCGAGCCCGTCTCGCTCTCCGCTGTGCTGCCGATCCTCCAGGCCATGGGCGTCGAGGTCGTCGACGAGCGCCCCTACGAACTGCGCTGCGCCGACCGCTCCCCGGCGTGGATCTACGACTTCGGGCTCCGGCTGCCGGCGAACCACGCGCAGAACCTGGAGGGCGACGCCCGCGAGCGCTTCCAGGACGCCTTCGCCGCCGTCTGGAGCGGCGAGGCCGAGAGCGACGGCTTCAACGCGCTGGTGCTGTCGGCCGGACTGACCTGGCGGCAGGCGATGGTGCTGCGCGCCTACGCCAAGTACCTGCGGCAGGCCGGCTCGCCCTTCAGCCAGGACTACATGGAGGACACCCTCCGCCGCAACGTCCACACCACCCGGCTGCTGGTCAGTCTCTTCGAGGCCCGTCTCTCCCCCGACCGCGCCGCCGCCGGCCACGAGCTGACCGACGGCCTGCTGGAGGAGCTGGACGGGGCGCTGGACCAGGTCGCCTCGCTGGACGAGGACCGCATCCTGCGCTCCTTCCTCACCCTCATCAAGGCCACCCTGCGCACGAACTACTTCCAGCCGCGCGACGAGGAGTCGGGCCGGCCGCACGCGTACGTGTCGATGAAGTTCGACCCGCAGGCCATCCCGGACCTGCCCGCGCCCCGCCCGGCGTACGAGATCTGGGTGTACTCGCCGCGGGTGGAGGGCGTGCACCTGCGCTTCGGCAAGGTCGCCCGCGGTGGCCTGCGCTGGTCCGACCGGCGCGAGGACTTCCGTACCGAGATCCTGGGTCTGGTCAAGGCGCAGGAGGTCAAGAACACGGTGATCGTGCCGGTGGGGGCCAAGGGCGGCTTCGTCGGCAAGCGGCTGCCCGACCCCTCGGCGGACCGCGACGCATGGCTGGCCGAGGGCGTCGCCTGCTACAAGACCTTCATCTCCGGCATGCTCGACATCACCGACAACCTCGTGGGCGGCCAGGTCGTGCCGCCCGAGCGAGTGGTGCGGCACGACGGTGACGACACCTACCTGGTCGTCGCCGCCGACAAGGGCACCGCCTCCTTCTCCGACACCGCCAACGAGGTCGCCACCGCCTACGGCTTCTGGCTCGGCGACGCCTTCGCCTCCGGCGGCTCGGCCGGCTACGACCACAAGGCCATGGGCATCACCGCCCGCGGCGCCTGGGAGTCGGTCAAGCGGCACTTCCGCGAGCTCGGCCACGACACCCAGACCGAGGACTTCACGGTCGTCGGCATCGGCGACATGTCCGGGGACGTCTTCGGCAACGGGATGCTGCTCAGCGAGCACATCCGGCTGGTGGCCGCCTTCGACCACCGGCACATCTTCCTCGACCCGGACCCGGACGCGGCCACCTCCTACGCCGAACGCCGCCGGCTGTTCGAACTGCCGCGCTCCTCCTGGGCCGACTACGACACCTCGCTGCTGTCGCCCGGCGGCGGCGTCCATCCCCGCAGCGCCAAGTCCATCCCCGTCGGCGCGCAGGTGCGCCAGGCGCTGGGCATCGAGGACGGCGTCACCAAGATGACCCCGGCCGAGCTGATGAGGGCCATCCTCAAGGCCCCGGTGGACCTGCTGTGGAACGGCGGCATCGGCACCTACGTCAAGGCGTCCGCCGAGACCGACGCCGACGTCGGCGACAAGGCCAACGACGCGATCCGCGTCGACGGCCGGGATCTGCGGGTGCGGGTCGTCGGGGAGGGCGGCAACCTGGGCCTGACCCAGCTCGGCCGCATCGAGTTCGCGCACGAGGGCGGCCGGATCAACACCGACGCCATCGACAACAGCGCGGGTGTGGACTCCTCCGACCACGAGGTCAACATCAAGATCCTGCTCAACTCGGTCGTCACCGAAGGGGACATGACCGTCAAGCAGCGCAACAGGCTGCTGGCGGAGATGACCGACGAGGTCGCCGAGCTGGTGCTGCGCAACAACTACGCGCAGAACGTGGCGCTGGCCAACGCGATGCGGCAGGCGCCCGATCTGCTCCACGCCCAGCAGCGCCTCATGCGCAGCCTGTCCCGCCAGGGACGGCTGGACCGGCAGCTGGAGTTCCTGCCGGCCGACCGGCAGATCCGCGAGCGGCTGGCACACGGCCACGGACTGACCCAGCCCGAGATGGCGGTGCTGCTGGCGTACGCCAAGATCACCGTCACCGAGGAGCTGGCCGACACCGATCTGGCGGACGACCCTTATCTGCAGCGACTGGCGCACGCGTACTTCCCCAGCGCACTGCGCGACCGCTTCCCCGAGCAGATCGAGCGCCACGCCCTGCGGCGCGAGATCGTCACGACCCTCCTGGTCAACGACACGGTCAACACGGGCGGCTCGACCCTGGTGCACCGGATGAAGGAGGAGTCGGGCGCCTCGGCGGAGGAGATCGTGCGGGCGCACACCGCAGCCCGGGAGATCTTCGGCCTGGCCCGGGTCTGGGACGAGGTCGAGGAGCTGGACAACGCCGTGGCCGCCGACGTCCAGACCCGGATGCGGCTGCACGCCAGGCGGCTGGTCGAGCGGGGCACCCGCTGGCTGCTGAACAACCGGCCGCAGCCGCTGAAGCTCGCCGAGACCATCGAGGTCTTCCGGGAGCGGGTGGAGGTGGTCTGGTCCCAGCTGCCCAAGCTGCTCAGGGGCGCCGACCTGGACTGGCACCAGAGCGTCGAGGACGAGCTGACCGGTGCCGGGGTCCCCGGCGACCTGGCGCTGCGGGTGGCGGGCTTCTCCTCCGCCTTCCCCGCGCTGGACGTGGTGGCCGTCGCCGACCGCACCGGCCGCGAACTGCTGGACGTCGCCGAGGTCTACTACGACCTGGCCGACCGGCTGGGCATCACCGAGCTCCAGGACAGGGTGAGCGAGCTGCCGCGCTCCGACCGCTGGCAGTCAATGGCCCGCGCGGCGATCCGCGAGGACCTCTACGCCGCCCACCAGCTCCTCACCGCGGACGTGCTGGCCTCCGGGGACGGCAGCGCCACGCCCGAGCAGCGTTTCAAGGCGTGGGAGGAGAAGAGCGCCGCCGTCCTGGGACGGGCCAGGGCCACGCTTGAGGAGATCCGCGAGTCGGACACCTTCGACCTGGCGAACCTGTCGGTGGCGATGCGCACGATGCGCACACTGCTGCGCAGCAACCGCTGACCGACCGCTGACGCGCCGCGGCGCGGGAAGCACGGTGAGAGGGGGCGGCCGGACGGCCGCCCCCTCTCACCGTGTGCGGCGCCGGACCGGCCCTACTTCACCGCGCCGGCCATCACGCCCGAGACGAACTGCCGCTGGAAGGCGAAGAACACCACCAGCGGGATCACCATCGACACGAACGCGCCCGATGCCAGTACGTCGATGTTGTTGCCGAACTGGCGCACCTGCTGCTGGAGGGCGACCGTGACCGGCGGATCGCCCGCGTCGGCGAAGATCAGCGCCACCAGCATGTCGTTCCACACCCACAGGAACTGGAAGATGCCCAGGCTCGCGATCGCCGGGCCGCCCAGCGGCAGCACGACACGGGTGAACAGCCGCACCTCGCCGGCACCGTCCAGCCGCGCGGCCTCCAGCATCTCCCGCGGGATCTCCGCGAAGAAGTTGCGCAGCAGGAAGATCGCGAACGGCAGGCCGAACGCCGTGTGGAAGACCACCACGCCGACGGTGGTCTCGAAGATCCCCAGGGTGTTGAAGAGTTTCGCCACCGGGATCAGCGCCACCTGCACCGGCACCACCAGCAGCCCGACGACGGCCAGGAACCACCAGTCCCGGCCGGGGAAGTCTAGCCAGGCGAAGGCGTATCCGGCCAGCGAGCCGATCACCACGACCAGCACCGTGGAGGGCACGGTGATGACCAGGGTGGTCAGCAGGGAGCCGGTGATGGCGTCGTTCTCCAGCAGGGAGAGGTAGTTGGAAGCCGTCAGCTGCGACCAGTCGCCCAGCGCCGTCCACCAGCCTGAGGAGGAGACATCGGAACGTTCCCGGAGGGAGGACAGCAGCAGCCCGGTGGTCGGCAGCAGCCACAGCAGGGCGACCACCACCAGGGTGAAGCGCACCGCCCAGTGCCCGGTGAACGCGGCGATCCGCGCGCCGAGCGGCCGGTGCGGCCGGCGCGTCCGTCCGTTCCGTTCCGGTCCCGTCGGCACGGGCGCGGCTCCGGATACCGGCTCCGGGCCGGATGCTGCCTCGGAGAGGGTGCTCACCGTCGGTTCTCCCTCCTCAGCCGCCGGATGTTGAAGACCATCACCGGCACCACCAGCAGCAGCAACAGCACCGCGATGGCGCTGCCCACGCCCTGGTCAGCGCCCGTGCCGAAGGACGACAGGTACAGCTGGAGCGCCAGTACGTTCGCGTCGGACTGGGTGGCGCCCGGGGCGATGATGTAGACGAGGTCGAAGATCTTCAGCACGTTGATCATCAGAGTGACGAGGACCACCGCGAGTACGGGGGCCAGCACCGGCACCGTGACCCTGCGGAAGACCTGCCACTCGTTCGCGCCGTCGACCCGCGCCGCCTCCAGCAGTTCGCGCGGCACCCCCGCCAGACCCGCCGCGATCAGCACCATCGCGAAGCCCGCCCACATCCAGACGTAGGAGGCGATGATGGCCGGGGTGACCAGGGACGGTCCGAGCCAGTCGACCCCGTTGTAGGCCTCGGTGAAGTTGGAGGCGGGCAGCCGCAGGCGGGCGCCGTCCGCCTCGGCAGGCAGGGCGAAGGTGCCGTCCTCGCCGGTGGTGGCGGTGGCCACCACCCTGCCGTCCCGCACGGCCTCGACCACCACCCCGGCCAGGGCCTTCTCGCCCGGGTCGACGGCGTTCGGCTCGCCCCCGCCGCCCTTGGCGAAGTCCACCCAGACCGTGCCGGTGACCTTGCCGTCGCCCGCGGGGCGCGCGGGCGACGCCTCGGCGGCGTCGGCCAGGTCCCGGGGAGGCACGCCCACCAGCGGCAGGTTCGCCGGATCGGCCGCGTCCGCCGCGGACTTCGTGGTGTACGAGCCGCCGGTCCCCTCCAACTCCCCGTCCGGCCGCGGGCGGGCGCCGGGCCAGGCGGAGGCCTCGTCGAAGGTGTCGTGGACCGAGACCCAGACGGCGTTGGCCACCCCGCGGTCCGGGTCCTGCTCGTACACCAGGCGGAAGATGATGCCCGCGGCGAGCATCGAGATGGCCATGGGCATGAAGACGATCAGTTTGAACGCGGTGCCCCAGCGCACCCGTTCGGTCAGTACCGCGAAGATCAGCCCGAGGGCGGTGCAGACGGTCGGGGCGACGACCACCCAGACCGTGTTGTTCCTGATCGCCGTCAGGGTGTCGTCGTCGGTGAACAGCTCGATGTAGTTGCCCAGGCCGACGAACCCGGTACCGGAGGCGTCGAAGAGGCTCCGGTGGACCGAGTAGACGATGGGATAGACCACCAGCGCGCCCAGCAGTACCAGGGCCGGCAGCAGGAAGCAGGCCGCCGACCAGGGCCGGGCGCGGACGATGGAGGAGCGGCGGGTCGCCGGGCCGCCCGCTGCGGCGGTCGACATGGCAGTCGTGCCTCCGTCCCGGCCCGTCAGTCGCCGTACGCCTTGGCCGCGGCGGCCTCCAGCTCCCGCTGGGCGCCGGCCACGTCCCCGGGATCGGCCAGGAAGTCCTGGAGCGCCTTCCACTCGCCGGCGCCCTTGGTGCCGCCGAAGGCGGCCGGGGCCTGGTCGGACATGTCGAAGCGGAAGTCGTCGCCCGCGGCGATCAGCGCCTCGGCGATGTCGCGCTGCACGTCGTCGGGGTAGACGGCGGTGTCCAGCTCCTTGTTGGGCGAGATGAAGCCGCCCTGCTCCGCCCAGATCGCGGCGGCGTCGGTGGAGGCCAGGAAGGTGAGCAGGGCGTGGGCGCCCTCACCGTCCTTCAGCGCCACCGCCGCGTCGCCCCCGCTGACCACGGGGGAGTCCTCACCGACGGCGGGGAAGGGGAAGACCTTGGCGTCCTGGCCGATCTCCGCCTCGGTGTCGCCGATGTTGACGGCGACGAAGTCACCCTCGTAGACCATCGCGGCCTGCGGCTGCTCGACGTCGGCGAAGACCTGGGTGACGGACTTGGGGAACTCCGTGCGCAGCGCGCCCTGGTTGCCGCCCGCCAGCAGCTCCTTCTCGCCGAACAGCTCGCCGAGGGTGTTGAGCGCATCCCGGACGGACGGGTCGGTCCACTTGATCTCGTGGGCGGCGAGCTGGTCGTACTTCTCGGGCCCGGCCTGGGAGAGATAGACGTTCTCGAACCAGTCGGTGAGCGTCCAGCCGTCCGCGCCGCCGACCGAGACCGGCGGGACACCGGAGTCGGAGAGGGTCTGCGCGGCCTCCAGGAACTCGTCCCAGGTCTTCGGCTCGCTCACGCCCGCGTTCTCGAAGGCGGTGGTGTTGTACCAGACCAGGGACTTGTTGGCGGCTTTGAAGTAGACGCCGTACTGCTCGCCGTCGTGGGCGCCCAGGTCCTGCCAGCCCTGGGAGAAGTTCTTCCCCAGCTGCTCGCGCGTCCCTTCCCTGAGCGGCTTGATCCAGCCCTTCTCGGCGAACTGGTGGAGCACGCCGACCTGCGGCAGCATCGCCACGTCCGGCGGCGCGCCGCCCTCGACCTTGGAGCCGACGAAGGTCGCCACGTTGTCACCGGTCGGAACGAAGCCGACCTCGGCGCCCGTGCGCTCCTCGAACTCGTCGAGGACCCTGCGGAAGTTCTTCTGCTCCGGTCCGGTCCACACGGCCGCCACCTGGAGCTTCTGCCCCTTCAGGTCCGGCAGTTCGACCGTGGCCTCCCGCCCGTCGCCGGCCCCGTCCCCGGAGGCCCCGGAGCCGTCGCCCCCGCCATCACCTCCGCCGCAGGCGGCCGTCAGTGAAAGGGCCAGCGCCGCGGCCAGCGCGATGCCCGCTCTGCGGGCCCGCGATCGAGTTGTACGGACAGAAGTGCGCATAGCTCACCGTCCCCACTGTGGGCACGGCCGGTCGTCGAACGGCCGCGCCGTACGTCCCGTTCGGTCAGTCCTACGCCTGAACACATTGCCCGGCAACAGGGCTTCACGTGTCAACTCGCCGTTCGTGACCGGCTCGTGACCGTAAGGCCTCGATCTCCTTGTGTGACGGTCATGTTGACGTCACATCAGCGGGGGAGGAGCGGGGGCGCCCGCCTCGCGGGCCGCGCGCTCGACCGCGCTGGCGAGCAGCGCCAGATCGGTCGGCCCGTTGCCCAGTTCACGTACGGGACGGCGGGCGGGGGGATCCCCGGCGCGCGCCCAGTCCAGGGGGACCACCGTCGGCCGCAGAGTCGCCGTACGGGGTATGCGGCCCGACACCCGGCCCGCCTGGAAGACGGTCACCGAGCCGTCCGGCCGGTGCAGCGCCCCCCGCCCCGGCAGCGGTCCCTCACCGGAGCCTCCCGGCCCCCCTGAACCGCCCGGACTCCCTGGACCACCCGGGCCGTCCGGACCGCCCGGGTCCCCCGGGCCGCCGGAGCCCAGGAAGGCCCGCAGGACCGCCCCCTGCCCGGTGGCCGTCCGCCCGGTGTGCTCCGGCCGCCCGGTGGCGGCCACCAGGTGCACCCCCAGCCGCGCCCCGTCCCGGGCCACGGCCTCCAGCGCCCTGACCACCGAACCGGCCGCCGGCCGGCCGGGGTTGCCCAGGGCGGGGGCGACCAGCGTGTCGAAGTCGTCGACGAGTACCACCAGCCGGGGCAGCGCTCCCGGCCGCGCGGCGCCGGCGGCCTCGGCGGGACCGGTCTGCCCCGGGGCCCGCAGCTTGAGGGCGCCGGACCCGGGGCCCGTGCCGGAAACCGTGCCCGAGGCCGTGCCCGCCACGGGAGCGCCCGAGGCCCGGCGCTGGGCGACCACCCGGGCGGCGGTCCCACCGCTGGCACGGTGCCGCGCCTGCGACACCTCCGCCGCGTACGCCTCGTACGTGCGGTCGCCGAGCAGTTCCGCGCGGCGTTTCAGCTCACCGCCCAGCGCCTGGGCGAACTCCCGCATCCGCACCGGATCCCCCGCGGCCAGGTACGTCGTGGCGTGCGGCAGGTCCCCGCAGACCCGCAGCCCGTCCCCGTCCCCGTCCACCAGGACCAGGGCGAGCCTGTCCGGCCGCTCTCCGGCCGCCAGCGAGGCGGCCGCCGAGCGCAGCAGCTCGGTCTTGCCGGAACCGGCCGGGCCGGAGACGAGGAAGGGGCCGTGGCCCGCGGCGAGATCGGCGGTGACCGGGCCGTGCGGGCCCGCGCCCAGCACGGCCTCGGCCCGCGGGCCGGCGGGTGTGCCGGGCTCGGCGGGATCGTCGGCCCAGCGGGCCAGCAGCGCGGCGGGGGTGGCCCGGGCCAGGCCCAGCTCCTCCAGCAGGCGGGAACTCGGCGGCAGCGGCACGGGGCGGTCCGAGGACGGGCCCCTGGCCGCGTCCGCCTCGCGCAGCGGCGCCAGTGCCCGGGCGAAGCGCTCGGCCCAGGCCGACGACACCCCGTCCACGGTCGCGACCGGGGCGTTCGCAGGATCCGTGCCGCGCGCCACCACCCGTATCGCCGTGGCGACGGCGCCGCTGAGCAGGCCGACGGCGCCGCAGAAGCGGAAGGCGGGGGAGGCGGCGGCCGCCGCCTCCAGGGTCACGGAGAGCGGGGAGGTGGGGGTGGCGGCCGAGGTCTCGGCCAGGCACAGCAGATGGACGCCCGCGGCCGGCCCGTGCGCAGCCAGCCGGGCCACGGCGTCGCGCAGCTCGGCCGGGCCCGGGTCGCCGTCGACCACGGCGACCGTCAGCGGGCCGCGGCGCGCGCCCGCGCCCGGCTCCGGTCCGTCCAGCCGCCGCAGCAGCTCCTCGGTGCGGGCGGCGGCCTGCTCGCGGTCGTACGCCAGCAGCAGGCGGCAGTCCTGGCCGTGGGCCGGACGCAGGTGCGGCAGCCAGCCCAGCCAGGACCAGTCGCCGCCCTCCGCCGCGTCGTGCGCGCCGCCGCGGGGCGCACGGCCCGGGGCGATCAGCACGACCTCCAGGGCGCCCGGCCCGTGCAGCGCGGTGAGCTGGGCGAGGACCGAGCGCACCAGCGGCATCAGCCGGGCCCGGGGGCCGGCCAGCCC
This sequence comes from Streptomyces verrucosisporus, assembly GCF_017114865.1. Classification (GTDB taxonomy): domain Bacteria; phylum Actinomycetota; class Actinomycetes; order Streptomycetales; family Streptomycetaceae; genus Streptomyces; species Streptomyces fenghuangensis. Next base: position 32,984 of record NZ_JADEYH010000008.1, read on the forward strand.
CAGCGAACCCGTGCGCCGCAGATCCGCCGTCACCGGCTCGACGGCCCCGGCCGGGCCGCGGACCGAGCCGAGCCGGACGGTCAGCGCGTCGGGGTGGCCGGCGCCGCGCTCCCACAGCCGGGGGCCGGGGCCCAGCGCGGTGAGCAGGATCTCCGACGGGTCGGGCCGGCGCTCCTCGCCCGGCGCGGCCGCCGCTGTGGGCACGGCGGACGGGGCGGGCCGCGCCCGGCCGGCCCCGTCGGCGTCCGCGCCGCCGTCCTCCGGCCGTCCTCCGGCCAGCCGCCGGGCCCAGGCGCCCAGACCGCCGCGCCGGGGTCGCCCGGCGGCAGGGTCGCCGCCCGGGGGCGCGATCCCGGCTCCATGGGTGCCGCCGCCGGAAGGGAAGGGGCGGTCGGCGCGGCCGTGCTCGATCTCCCCGGCGTCCTCCGGGCCGCCGGGGACGTAAGGGGTGGCCGCCGAGCCGGGGCCGCCCGGTCCGCCGCCGGGCCCGTACGGCGGGAGCGCCGCGCGGCCCAGCCCGCGGACCGTCTCGGCGGCGGGAGCGGCGGGGCCCGCGGGCGCGCCGGGGGAGGCGGGAGCGGCCGAGGGCGCACGGCCCTGCTCCGGCAGCAGCCCGCCCGCGGCGGGGCCGCCCGCGCAGACCCGCAGATGCCCCTCCCCGTCCGGGACCGCGGGCACGTCCGGCAGCTCCTCCGCCCCGGCCCGCAGCCGTACGGCGGACTCGCCCAGCCGCAGTGTCGCGCCCGGCGGCAGCGGCACCGGGCGGTCGTGGACCGCGGCGCCGTCGACCGTCGTGCCGTTGGTGGAGGCCAGGTCGGTGACCGTCACCACCCCCGACTCCGCCACGGTGACCGTGCAGTGCAGCCGGGAGACGTCCGGATCGTCCAGCGGCACGTCCGCCTCGGCGGAGCGGCCCACGCGCACCTGCCCGCCGCGCAGCAGGTGGACCCCGCCCGCGTCCGGTCCGGCGACGACGTGCAGCCGGGCGCGCGTACCGGCGGGGGCCAGTCCGTGGCCCCAGGGCGCCGTCGGCCCGTACAGGGACACCACCGCGCCGTCCACCAGCGGCGGCACACCCAGCATCTGGCGCCCGGCGTCCAGCCGCTGCGCCCCGGCGAACACCGCCACCGCCTCCCCGGAACCGGCGGCGGGTGCGGCGCCGGCGGAGGCGGCCGCCGCGGCGAGGGCACCGGTCACCGCCGAGAGGGTGGTGCCGGCGGGGGCGGTCACCAGCACGTCGCAACCGCCGGTGCTCTGCTCCGCGTGACCGCCGCGCGGTCCGAGGACGGTCAGCCGGATCTGCATCGACATCGGCCCCTTCAGTCCCGTGATGCTGGATGCATCCTCGCACCGACCACTGTCACAGCGCCCGCGATCCTCCGTCGAATGATCTTGATTGGTCTGCTGTGCACGCAAATGTGGCCGGTAATTGCCCGCCCTCCGCGCGTTTCGCTCCGATGCGAAACCCCCGGCGGCCGCTCACCCGCAACCGTCCGCCCGCGCGGCGCGTCCGACAGGAAGCAGGGGACGGAGCACGGAGGACAGGGCGCGCAACGGGCCGGCCGTACGGAAGGCCGACCGGGCGGAGCGGCCCGGTCAGGCGCCCGCACACGCCCGTGCCCCGTCGCACACGGCACTACAGTGAGCCGCCGGAGCGCCGTACAGTGGCGGCTTGGGCAGTTCGAACGAACCAGGGAGCGCATGACGTGCGGCCGGTAGGCAGCAAGTACCTGCTCGAGGAGCAGCTCGGGCGCGGCGCCACGGGCACCGTCTGGCGCGCGCGCCAGAGGGAAGCGGCGGGCGCCGAGGCAGCCGTGGCCGGGCACCCCGGCGAGACCGTGGCCATCAAGGTCCTCAAGGAGGAGCTGGCGAGCGACCCGGACGTGGTGATGCGCTTCCTGCGCGAGCGCTCCGTCCTCCTCCGCCTGACCCACCCCAACATCGTCCGCACCCGCGACCTGGTGGTCGAGGGTGAACTCCTCGCCCTCGTCATGGACCTGATCGACGGTCCGGACCTGGACCGCTACCTGCGGCAGAACGGCCCCTTCTCGCCGGTCGCCGCCGCGCTGCTGACCGCCCAGATCGCCGACGCGCTGGCCGCCAGCCACGCCGACGACGTCGTCCACCGCGACCTCAAGCCCGCCAACGTGCTGCTCGCCGGTTCCGAGGACGACCCCGCGGGCCTGCGCCCGATGCTCACCGACTTCGGTATCGCGCGCCTGGCCGACTCCCCGGGGCTGACCCGCACCCACGAGTTCGTCGGCACCCCAGCCTACGTCGCGCCCGAGTCCGCCGAGGGCCGGCCGCAGACCTCCGCCGTGGACGTCTACGGCGCGGGCATCCTGCTGTACGAGCTGGTCACCGGCCGTCCCCCCTTCGGCGGCGGCACCGCGCTGGAACTCCTCCAGCGCCATCTGACCGAGGAGCCGCAGCGCCCCGGCAACGTACCCCTGCCGCTGTGGACGGTCATCGAGCGCTGCCTGCGCAAGAACCCCGGGGAGCGGCCCGGTGCCGAGAACCTGGCCCGCGCACTGCGGACGGTCGCCGAGGGGATCGGGGTGCACGCCACGCCCGCGCGGGCCGAGGCCGCGATGGGCGTCGCCGCGCTGCTGGGCCCCGACCCGTCGCCCGCTCCGGTGCCCGGGCAGGCCCCGGCCGGCGCCTCGGACGCAACCCAGGTGCTGCCGACCACGGGCCGGCCCGGCGACGGTACCCCCGTGTACGACCCCGACGCCGTCACCGGCTTCCTGCCGCACGCCGGTGCCGCCGGCCCGGGGGGCCCCGGCGCGGGCGGCTCCGACGAGGGCGCCACCCAGGTCATGCCGCCCATGCCCCCGGGTGCGCCCGCCGGCGGCGGGGACGGTCCGGGCCCCGAGGATCCGCATCCCTGGCAGACCCAGCTGCGCGCCGCCCGGGACCGCAACGAGCAGACCCAGATCCAGCCGCTGGACCCGGAGCACGATCCGCTGCGCCGCCGCCCCCAGCGCCGTGCCGCCCCGCAGCAATACCAGCGGCCCGAGCACCAGCAGCCCGGGTACCAGCAGCAGCCCCCGCCCCAGCCGCAGCAGCGCGCCCGGCAGCAGCAGCCGCGGCAGCCCTACGCCCCCGCGCCGCGGCACCGGCCGGAGCCGCAGCCGCAGCGGTACGAACCTCCGCGCCCGCCCGAGCCCCGGCGCGAGCCCCGCCCGCCGCGGCAGCGTGGCGCGAACCCCATGCGCATCCCAGGGCTCGGCTGTCTCAAGGGCTGCCTGTTCATGGTGCTGATCTTCGTGCTGATCTGTGTGCTGGTGTGGAACTTCACCCCGCTGCCCGAGTGGTGGGACCAGGGCCGGCAGTTCTGGGAGGACACCAAGGACTGGGTGGGCGAGGCCTGGACGTGGATGACGGAGCTCGGCAACACGGCCGAGGAACTGCCCACCGATCTCCCCTCAGAGATCCCCACGGAGATCCCCGCGAACAACTGACGACGGGAGACGGGGCTCCGCGGAGGCGGCGGCCCGGTTGCTTTGTCGACTTTCGGGGCGGATTTCCGCCCCGGAGGTGGTGGTTGCCGCCATCCGGGGGGCGCGGCGGTCCCGCGGAAGCGTAGTTTTGTCGCCATGTCACGGAAGATCGGCAGTCGGTACACCGCCCATCGGATCCTGGGCCGGGGCAGCGCCGGCACGGTGTGGCTGGGTGTGGGGCCGAAGGGCAGCCCCGTCGCCGTCAAGCTGCTGCGCGAGGACCTGGCCGCGGACCAGGAGCTGGTGGGCCGCTTCGTGCAGGAGCGCACCGCGCTGCTCGCCCTGGACCACCCGCGCGTGGTCAAGGTGCGCGACCTGGTGGTCGACGGCAACGACCTCGCCCTCGTCATGGACCTCGTGCGCGGCACCGATCTGCGCACCCGGCTGGAGCGCGAGCGCCGCCTGGCCCCGGAGGTGGCCGTCGCCGTGGCCGCCGACGTCGCCGACGCGCTGGCCGCCGCCCACGCGGCCGGGATCGTCCACCGCGACGTCAAGCCCGAGAACATCCTGCTCGACGTCCACGGCCCGGCCGGGCCCGGCGGCGCCCCGCCCGCGCTGCTCACCGACTTCGGCATCGCCAAGCTGATCGACGCGCCCAGCCGGGGCGGCGGCAGCAAGGTCGTCGGCACCCCCGACTACGTCGCCCCCGAGATCGTCGAGGGCCTGCCGCCACGTGCCTCCGTCGACGTCTACGCCCTGGCCACGGTGCTGTACGAGCTGCTGGCCGGTTTCACGCCCTTCGGCGGAGGGCACCCAGGGGCCGTGCTGCGCCGCCACGTCACCGAGCGCGTCGCCCCGCTGCCCGGCATCCCCGACGAGCTGTGGCAGCTGATCAACCAGTGCCTGGCCAAGGCCCCGGCCTCCCGGCTGCGCGCCTCCGAGACGGCCGCGCGGCTGCGGGAGATCCTGCCGGCCCTGGCGGGACTGCCGCCGCTCGACATCGACGAGCCCGAGCCGGAGACCGGCGCCCACGGCGGCCCCGCGTACGACGACGGGGGGTACGGGCCCGGTACGGACGCCGACCCGTACGGCGCGCCCGCCCGCGGCGCCGTCCCGCTCGTCCACGGCGGCCCCGCGCCCGACTCCACCCGCGACACCCACACCAGCATGCGCGTCCCCGGCGCGGACGAGCTGGCGGGCGGCGCCCACGGCACCGCCCGCGCCCCCCGCGCCCCGGGCAGCCCGCGAGCCGGCTCCGCCCGCCACCGGGCGGCCGAGCGCCGCCGCAGGGTCAGGCAGGGCGTCACGGCCACGGCCGTCGCCGCAGCGCTCGGCATCGGCGGCTGGCTGGCCCTGTCCGGGGGAGGAGAGGAGGGCGGCGGCCCCGCGGTCCCCTCGCACAGCGAGGAGGACCGCCCGCGGGAGCCCTGAGGGGCGACCCGCGGGGAGCGGTCCCGGCAAGCCCCGGGCGGGCGTCGCCGGGCCCGGGGCTCCGAGCGGCAGGGCCCCGTCCGACGGGGCGGCGGCAAAGGTCCCGGCAACCGTTAGTCTGGAGGGCGTGGCAGTTGTCGACGTATCCGAAGCACTGAAGTCCCTCACCTCGACCATGGAGTCGATCGAGGCCGTCCTGGACCTCGAGAAGCTGAGGGCCGAGGTCGCCGTGCTCGAAGAGCAGGCGGCGGACCCGGCCCTGTGGAACGACACCGAGAACGCCCAGCGGGTGACCAGCAAGCTGTCCCTGCTCCAGGCGCAGGTCCGCAAGGTGGAGGAGCTGCACGGCCGGATCGACGACCTGGGAATCCTGTTCGAGCTGGCCGAGACCGAGGACGACGCGGACACGCGCGCCGAGGCCGAGGGCGAGCTCCGGGCCGTCCAGAAGGCCGTGGACGAACTGGAGGTCCGCACCCTCCTGTCCGGTGAGTACGACCCCCGCGAGGCGATGATCAGCGTCCGCGCGGAGGCCGGCGGCGTGGACGCCGCCGACTTCGCCGAGCAGCTGATGCGCATGTACCTGCGCTGGGCCGAGCGCAAGGGCTACCCGACCGAGGTCCTGGACACCTCGTACGCCGAGGAGGCGGGCATCAAGTCCGCCACCTTCTCCGTCAAGGCCCCCTATGCCTACGGCACCCTCTCCGTCGAGCAGGGCACCCACCGCATGGTGCGCATCTCGCCCTACGACAACCAGGGCCGCCGCCAGACGTCCTTCGCGGGCATCGAGGTGATGCCGGTGGTCGAGCAGACCGACCACATCGAGATCCCCGAGAACGAGATCCGGGTCGACGTCTTCCGCTCCTCCGGCCCCGGCGGCCAGTCGGTCAACACCACCGACTCCGCGGTCCGGATGACGCACATCCCCACCGGCATCGTCGTCTCCTGCCAGAACGAGAAGTCCCAGATCCAGAACCGCGCCGCCGCCATGCGCGTCCTCCAGGCACGCCTCCTGGCGCACCGCCGGGCCGAGGAGCAGGCCAAGATGGACGCCCTCAAGGGCGACGGCGGCAACTCCTGGGGCAACCAGATGCGTTCGTACGTCCTCCAGCCGTACCAGATGGTCAAGGACCTGCGCACCGAGCACGAGGTCGGCAACCCCCAGTCCGTCCTCGACGGTGACATCGACGGCTTCCTGGAGGCGGGCATCCGCTGGCGCAAGCAGCAGGAGCAGCAGAACGCCGGCTGACCCGCGGCGGGCCCGCCCGGGGCGGGTTCCCGCGGAAGCTCCTCCTCCTGTGTGTCGGTTCTGTCACAACCCGGTCCGCCGGACTTCCAACTACCCGCCCACCATGGACATTTCGGGTTGGTCCGGCTTGACGGCGGTGTCGGCCCTGGGAAAGCATTCTGGCCGGCACGCGCGTGTTCGGGGCGCGTAAGTACGGGGGTGGACAGAGCCCGACCGCTGATCGGTCGCCGGCTCGACACGACGGACCCCGGCACGCAGGAAGCTCCGCACGGCTGCCCCATTGACGAAGACCACTACTGGGGGTAGTTGGCATATGACAAATTCCAGGACGCGAGTGCGCGTCGCGCGGGTCGCCGCCGGTGCGGTGTTCCTCGCGGGTGTGTCGCTGACGGCCGTCGGCACGGCGTCGGCCGTGGGCGTGGACGCCGCCGTTCAGATCGGCATCATGGGTGACGACTCCGACGGTGACGCCACGACCGGTGAAACCACCACGACCGGCGGGGACACCACCACGAGCGGCGGGAACACCGTGATCGGTGGCCTCGACGAGGGGCAGACCACCACGGGCGGGGACACCACCACGGGTGGGGACACCACGACCGGCGGGGATACCACCACGGGCGGCGACTCCACGACCGGCGGGGATACCACCACGGGCGGGGACACCACGACCGGCGGGGACACCACGACCGGCGGGGATACCACCACGGGCGGGGACACCACCACGGGCGGGGACACCACCGACGGCGGCAACGCCAGCAACGGCACCAACGGGAACTCCGGTGGCGACACCGGTTCCACCGGCGGTGACGCCGAGGGGTCCACCGGAGACAACGGGAGCAGCGGCGGTCCCACCGGCGGTGCCGGCGAGGAGCCGGCCACCACCGGCGGCACCGGCGGCGGCGAGGACGAGAACCCGAACACCTGCATCCTCGACGAGTCCACCGTGGACTGCGGCCCCGGCACCGACTCCGTCGGCACCAAGCCGATCAGCCAGGAGAAGCCGAAGGAGGAGCTGGCCGAGACCGGCGCCGCCGAGACGACCTTCCTGCTGATCGGTGCGGCCACGATGATCGCCGGTGGCATCGGCTTCCGCCTGATGCCGCGCATGGTGGGCCGCAACACCGTCGCCTGAGCGAACGGCGCGGCGCCGCACACGCGTGACAGCGTGTGACGGCATGCGGCGACAGCGCACACGAGGGGCCCGGGACGCGTCCAGCGTCCCGGGCCCCTCGTACGTCTCACGAGCCCCCCACAGGTCTCGTACGTCGCACGGTGGCGTACGCGCGCGCATGGCCCGCGATGCGTCCTACACGGCGGCCTGGCGGGCCAGCAGGGCCACGGCGATCAGGGTCAGCAGCAGTGCCGCCAGCGCGGCCGGGGAGAGGGAGCCCAGGGAGAACGGTCCGTTCTCCCGGTGCAGTCGCTCACGGTGCGCGCGGCACACAGGGCAACGGCCCTCGCTCACCGGCCCTGCGCAGTTGGCGCACACCAGTCGGTCGCACGTCATGCGATGTCCTCCTTATGCAACACCAACGCCACCGGGCGGCCCTCTGTTCCCGCTTCCGCCTCCGCGGGCCGGAAGCTCTGCCTCCACTGTGCCAGCACCGGGGCCGGAGCGCAGAAAGTCGTGGCCAATGCCTGGTTTGTGCCTGATGTGCGGCCGGACAAAACCCTCAACCGCGGACGCGGACTGCGGCCCTCGCGCGGATTCGCGTAGGGTCACCACACCGACGGGGATCCACTCCGCGGTTTCCGCTGCCCCTACCCAGGTCGACGTGGTGTAAATCCGTGATCCGATTCGACAACGTCTCGAAGTTCTACCCCAAGCAGAACCGCCCCGCCCTCCGCGACGTTTCGCTGGAGGTCGAGCGTGGCGAGTTCGTCTTCCTGGTGGGCTCCTCCGGCTCCGGCAAGTCCACCTTCCTGCGGCTGATCCTGCGGGAGGAGCGCGCCAGCCACGGGCAGGTGCACGTCCTCGGCAAGGACCTCGCCCGCCTGTCCAACTGGAAGGTGCCGCACATGCGCCGCCAGATCGGCACGGTCTTCCAGGACTTCCGGCTGCTCCCCAACAAGACGGTGGGGGAGAACGTCGCCTTCGCGCTGGAGGTGATCGGCCGGTCGCGCGGCGACATCCGCAAGTCCGTTCCCCAGGTGCTCGATCTGGTCGGCCTGGCGGGCAAGGAGGACCGGATGCCCGGCGAACTGTCCGGCGGTGAGCAGCAGCGGGTGGCCATCGCCCGCGCGTTCGTCAACAAGCCGAAGCTGCTGATCGCCGACGAGCCCACCGGCAACCTCGACCCGCAGACCTCGGTCGGCATCATGAAGCTGCTGGACCGGATCAACCGCACCGGGGCGACCGTGCTCATGGCCACCCACGACCAGCAGATCGTCGACCAGATGCGCAAGCGCGTGATCGAACTAGAAAAGGGCCGTCTCGTGCGCGACCAGTCGCGCGGTGTCTACGGCTACCAGCACTGAAAGGACGCCATGCGCGCCCAGTTCGTACTGTCGGAGATCGGCGTCGGTCTCCGCCGCAACCTCACGATGACCTTCGCGGTGATCGTCTCCGTCGCCCTGTCGCTGGCCCTGCTCGGCGGTGCGCTGCTCGCCCGTGAACAGGTGAACAGCATGAAGGGGTTCTGGTACGACAAGGTCCAGGTGTCGATCTACCTCTGCAACGAGAACGACGCCGACTCCGACCCCAACTGCGCCAAGGGAGCGGTCACCGCGCAGCAGAAGCGCCAGATCAAGGCGGACCTCGACAAGCTCGACATAGTCGAGACGGTCTACCACGAGTCCGCCGAGCAGGCGTACAAGCACTACCGGGAGCAGTTCAAGGACTCCCCGCTGGCCGACTCGCTGACCCCGGACCAGATGCAGGAGTCCTACCGGGTCAAGCTGAAGGATCCGACCAAGTTCGAGGTCATCAGCACCGCCTTCTCCGGCCGTGACGGCGTCCAGGAGGTCCAGGACCAGCGGAACCTGCTGGAGAACCTCTTCCGGATGCTGGAGGGCATGAACTTCGCGGCGCTCGGGCTGATGGGGCTGATGCTGGTCGTCGCCCTGCTGCTGATCGTCAACACCGTGCGGGTGGCGGCGTTCAGCAGGCGCAGGGAGACGGGGATCATGAGACTGGTGGGCGCGTCCAGTTTCTACATCCAGATGCCGTTCATCGCGGAGGCCGCGTTCGCCGGGCTGCTGGGCGCGGTCGGCGCCACGGTGCTGCTGGTGGTCGGCCGCTACTTCCTCATCGACGCCGGCCTGTCGCTGGCCGAGCAGATGCCGCTGATCGACTTCATCGGCTGGGACGCGCTGCTCAAGGTGCTCCCGCTGGTGTTCGTGGTCGGTGTGCTGATGCCGGCACTGGCCGCCTTCATCACGCTGCGTAAGTATCTGAAGGTGTGATGTGACCGCGCTCCGGGAGCGCCCGGGGGCCGTTCAAACGCCCCCGGGCGCGCTCGTTGTGTGACGAAGGACGCCGTGGCCGTTCGTGCGACCTCCCGTGCGGCGCCCGCCCGTGTCCTAGACTCCGCAGCATGCCGGGTACGTCGAAGTTCGTTCCCCACGGTTCCGCCCGGGTCGCGGCCACGGTCCCGGAGGGCGGGCGCCGTTCCCGGCGCATCCTCCGGGGGACGGGGCTGACCCTGGTCTTCGTGGCCGTACTGGGGGCCGGGGCCGTCACCGAATCATGGGGGGACGTCACCGAGGGTGACGCGGCGTCCGTGAGTCCGGGACCGGCGGGCGAGGGCACGGAGGGGGTGACCCCGCCGCGGGAGGACACCGCGCACGACGCCGAGGAACTGGTCAGCCGCAGCGGGGACCGCTGGGCCGCCGCGTACACCGCCCGCGAGTACGAGGGGCTGAGGCAGTCCCTGGACGGCCGGTACGTCGGCGTGGGCGTCTCCGTACGCCGTACGGGCGCCGACCGGATCGAGATCGCCCGCGTCCAGCCCGGCAGTCCCGCCGCGAAGGCGGGCGTACGCGCCGGGGACCGGCTGGTAACCGTCGACGGCACCAGCGCCGAGGGCCGCCCCGTCACCGATGTGGTGGCACTGCTGCGCGGTGGCGCGCCGGGGGAGGGGGCTCCGCCCGGCAGCCGTGTCGTACTCGGCCTGAGCCGCGGGAGCCTGCGCTGGGAGGAGGGGCTGGAGAGGGCCCGGCTCAGCGTCGAGACCGTCACCGTCACCACGCTGGGCGCGGCCTCCTCCGGCGCGCCGGAGGATCCGGGCGATCCGGCCGCCGACGCCGCCCGCGTCAGGATCGACTCGTTCACCAGGGGCACGGGGGAGCAGTTGCGCCGCGCGATGGAGGGCCTTCCCCCGGGCGGGGGAATCCTGCTCGACCTGCGCGGCAACTCCGGCGGTCTGGTCGCCGAGGCCGCCGAGGCCGCCTCCGTCTTCCTCGACGGCGGTCTGGTGGCCACCTACGGGGACGGCGACACCGAGCGGGCGCTGTACGCCGAGCCCGGCGGGAACACCGCGTCCCCCCTGGTGGTGCTGGTCGACGGCGGCACGATGAGCGCCGCCGAACTCCTGGCCGGTGCCCTCCAGGACCGGGGCCGGGCGGTCGTCGTCGGCACCCGCACCTTCGGCAAGGGCTCGGTCCAGGAGCCGAGGGAGCAACCGGACGGCTCGGTCGCCGAGCTGACCGTCGGCCACTACACCACCCCCGGCGGACGGACCTTCGAGGAGGACGGGCTGGTGCCGGACCTGGAGGTGCGGCCGGGGCAGGACGCCCAGGAGGAGGCCCGCACGGTATTGAGTGGCCTCGCCACCCGGTCGTAGTGGAACAATGGCGGTGCTATGGCTAAAGAGACGGGGCGCAAACTCATCGCGCAGAACAAGAAGGCGCGGCACGACTACCTCATCCTCGACACCTACGAGTGCGGGCTGGTGCTGACCGGCACCGAGGTGAAGTCGCTGCGGCAGGGGCGGGCGTCTCTGGTGGACGGCTTCGCCCAGCTCGACGGCGGTGAGGCGTGGCTGCACAACGTGCACATCCCCGAGTACAGCCAGGGGACGTGGACCAACCACAGCGCGCGGCGCAGGCGGAAGCTGCTGATGCACCGCGCCGAGATCGACAAGCTGATCGGCAAGCTCCAGGAGTCGGGCCTGACGCTGGTCCCGCTCCAGCTGTACTTCAAGGACGGCCGAGCCAAGGTCGAGGTCGCGCTGGCGCGCGGAAAGAAGGAGTACGACAAGCGGCAGGCGCTGCGGGAGAAGCAGGACCGCCGAGAGGCCGAGCGCGCGGTCTCGGCGGCCCGCCGGCGCCGGCGGGCCTGACGGCCGCGTACGGGCCGGGGCCGGGGCGGTCGGTGTGGCCGGTGCCGTCCGGGAACAATCCCGGACGGGGCGCTGTTGGACCGCACGTACGGGACGTACGGGGACCGCGTGGTCCGGCCGGCGGCTCCCCGCGGGGGAATGCGCTGGCAGCCTTACGCGTTGACCCGTACAATGGCACCAGCGCCGTCCGGTTCAGGCCGGGCGAGCTTGTCAAATGAACATGGGGATGATCGGTTTCGACAGCGGCTGTTGAAGCAGGGGAAGCGAGCCGAGGAACGCGGCAATGATCTCGTTAACCATGTGCCGCAAAAAAATAATCGCCAACACCAAGCGCGATTCCTTCGCCCTCGCTGCCTGATCAGCGACTCGCGAAGTGTCAGCCCAGGGGCGTTCCCGCCCTGGATCCTGGCATCAGCTAGGGAACTCCACCGTTAGCCCCGGTCACGGGGGTTGGCGGGACATCAAACAGTGACTGGGCCTGTCGGCGGCTTGTCCGCGTGACCGCCGGGGCCGAGAAAATCACAGCGGACTGCGCTCGGAGAAGCCCTGGTTCTGCACCGTTGGACGCGGGTTCGATTCCCGCCATCTCCACTCACCCCATGTGGGCCCAAGGCCCCGCCGTCCTCGGACGGCGGGGCCTTCGGCATGTCCCGGGCCGGGCGGCGGCCGGTTCGCCGGGCACCGCCGCGGGAGGCGGGACGTGGGCGGGCCCGGTGGGCGAGTTCGGCATGTACACACCCTGGGCCGGGCGTCTGTGAGGTGTCCAACACTTTGTGGCTGGTCATTGACGCGTCCGTGTTGTCACCATGGGGCGTGCCCCGAGACACCGAACCCCGGCTGCTGCGCGCCTTCGTCGCCGTCGCCGACGAGCTGAACTTCACCCGTGCCGCCGCCCGGGTGTTCGTCGCCCAGCAGTCCCTGAGCCGCGACATAAGGCGGCTGGAGGAGCAGCTCGGCACCGTGCTGTTCGTCCGCACGACCCGGCGGGTGTCCCTGACCCCGGAGGGGGAGCGGCTGCTGCCGTACGCCCAGCGCGTGCTGGCGGCGCACGACGAGCTGAACGCCGCTGCCGTACGCGAGGAGCGCCCCCTGATCGTCGACGTCGGTGCCCCGGCCTCCACCGGGCAGCAGGTGCTGGACGAGGCCCGGCGGCTGGCGCCCGACCTGGAGTTCGTCGCCCGCTACCACAGCGGCCTGATCAAGGCCGCCGCGGAGATCTCCGGCGGACGGCTGGATGTCTCCTTCGGCCGGGTCGCAGGGCTGGACCCGGCCGTGCTGGGCGTGCTCGACCACCGTCTGATCCGCTACGAGAGGGTGGCCGTGCTGCTGCCGGAGGGGCACCGGCTGGCCCGGCTGCCCAGGGTGCCGGTGGACGCGCTGGCGGGGGAGGTCCTGTACGCGGGGGCCGGCAACCCCGAGACCGCGGAGTGGACCGACTACGCCCGCCGCCTCTTCGCGGGCCGCGGGATAGAGCTCGCCGCTCCCTTCCCCAAGATCGAGGGGGAGGCGGAGTTCGGCCGGGTCGTCCGCAGGCGCGGCTGGTCGGTGCTGGCCAGCGAGGTCTTCGCCGCGGTACCGGGCATGGTGCTGCGTCCGCTGGTGGATCCCGTGCCGCTCTCCCCGGTCTCGGTGGTCTGGCGGCGCGGCCTGCGCCACCCGGGGGCGGACGCGCTCCGGGCGGCGGCACGGCGGCTGGCGGAGGCGGGGCGCTGGCGGGAGCGGCCCCACGGCTCCTGGCTGCCGGAGCCGGACACGCGTGTGCTGGGGGTGGCCGCGCCGTTCGTGCGCTGATCCCCGGCCGGGGCACGGCCGCGCCCAGGCCCGGCCGTGCCCCGGGAGGTTGGGAGCGGTACGGCACGGACGGTCGTCCCACCGGAGTACCAAAGCGCCGTCGGGGTCTCCTGTGAGCGGGTGAAACCGGGCGGGGACGGCGGCGGCCCGGCACGGCCGGATGCGGCCGGCCGCACCTTGACTTCCTTTGTACGGAGCCCTGTTGAGCGACGCTGGGCGGCGCGGGCGAGGGGTGGCGCCGCCCGTGCCGCCCAGGAGCCGGATTCCTCGGCCGATCCTTGATCATTATTTGTCCGTTTATGGGATATTTTCTTGGCGAGGGGTGCCAGGGAAGAACGGAGCGCGGCCGGTGTCAGGCGCCGGCCCTTTCGCATGTGGTGCCCGGCACGCGTGAAGAACCAGAGGAGGTGTTCCTGAATGGCGTGTGCTGATCCAGGGGCCGGCGGGCACCGGGGGAGACCGGTCTTCGTGGACGTGACCGGCAGACGCGGGCGCGCGCTGCGGATCCTCGGCTGGTCGTTCGGAACCCTGTGCGGAGGCTGTGTGGCCGTACTGGCCGTCGCCCTGACGGGAGGCAGCCCCACGGTTTCCGGCAACCCCGCGGTCTCCGACAGGCCCGCGCCCGGCGCCACCGCGGAGACCGGGCCCCCCGCCCTCCTGGCCGACACACAGGACTTCGGCGCACGGAGGCACTGGGGCGGCCACGAAGGCCCGGGCATGCGCTGGACCGGTAGCGGGGGAGCCGCCATCGACTGGTCGGTGGGAACCAAAGGCGACACCGCGACGACCGCCCCGCTTCTCGCAGGGGAGACCTCTCCATGACCCTGGAGGGACACCGGCGCAGCCTTCTGCGCCGACGTCGGCGCAGAAGGCTGCGCCGTCTGCTGGCCCTGGCGCTGCTGCTGACCGCCTTCACCGTGCTGATGCTGCGCGGCTATGTCCACAGCGAGTTCCTCGCGGACCACCGGGTGCGGCCCGGGGCCCCCTTCGACCGAGTGCCCGAGGAGGTCCGCGAGGGCGGCCCCGTCGTGGACGCAGCCGGCCCGCGCCCGGTCGGCCACCGGGTGCCCGACCACATGATCGTGCTGACCTTCGACGACGGCCCGGACCCGGAGTGGACGCCGAAGGTGCTGGACAAACTGGCCGAGCACGACGCGCGCGCGGTCTTCTTCGTGACCGGTGCCATGGCCGCCCGCCACCCCGGACTGGTCAGGCGGATGGTGGCGGAGGGCCACGAGATCGGCCTGCACACCTTCAACCACCCCGACCTGTCCTACCAGTCGAAGCCCCGCGTCGACTGGGAGCTGGCGCAGAACCAGCTCGCCCTGGCCGGCGCGGCCGGGGTGCGGACCTACCTGTTCCGGCCGCCGTACTCCTCGCACGCGCACGCCCTGGACAACGAGTCCTGGCCGGTCGTGCGGTACGCCGGCAGCCGCGGCTACATCACCCTCCTCAACGACATCGACACCAAGGACTGGGCGCGCCCGGGAGTGGACGAGATCGTCCGCCGGGCCGTTCCGGAGGAGGCGGGCGCCGGCGCCGTGGTGCTGATGCACGACGCCGGCGGCGACCGCTCGCAGACCGTGGCCGCCCTGGACCGGCTGCTGCCGGAGCTGAAAGCACGCGGCTACGCGTTCACCAACCTCACCGAGGCGCTGAGAGCCCCCAGCGCCCACACCCCCGTCAGCGGCCCCGAACTGTGGAAGGGCAGGTTCTTCGTCTTCGCCGTCGGCGTCGCGGAGCGGGCGACGTCCCTGTTCATCGCGGCGCTGACGGTGGTCGGTCTCCTGGTCTTCGCCCGCCTCGGGCTGATGCTGCTCCTGGCCAGGGCGCACGGCCGCGCCGCACGCCGGAGAGCCGCCCTGGCCCCGGAGCCGGTCACCCGGCCCGTCAGCGTGGTGGTCCCGGCGTACAACGAGGCCGAGTGCATCGCCCACACCGTGCGCTCCCTGGTCGCCGGGGACCACCGGGTCGAGGTCGTCGTCGTCGACGACGGCTCCCGCGACGCGACGGCCGACATCGTCGAGGGGCTGCGGCTGCCGGACGTACGGGTGGTGAGGCAGGCCAACGCGGGCAAGCCCGCCGCCCTCAACAACGGCATCGCCCACGCCTCGCACGACATCATCGTGATGGTGGACGGCGACACCGTCTTCGAGTCCTCCACCATCCGCGAACTGGTGCAGCCCTTCGCCGACCCGGCGGTCGGGGCCGTCGCAGGCAACGCCAAGGTCGGCAACCGCGACACCCTCATCGGGGCCTGGCAGCACATCGAGTACGTGATGGGCTTCAGCCTGGAGCGGCGGATGTACGACGTGCTGCGCTGCATGCCCACGGTGCCCGGAGCGGTGGGCGCCTTCCGCCGCGAGGCGCTGGAGCGCGTCGGCGGCGTCAGCGACGACACCCTCGCGGAGGACACCGACCTCACCATGGCCGTCCACCGCGACGGCTGGCGGGTGGTCTACGCGGAGAACGCCCGGGCCTGGACCGAGGCGCCCGAGACCCTCCGGCAGTTGTGGTCCCAGCGCTACCGCTGGAGCTACGGCACCATGCAGGCGATGTGGAAGCACCGCCGGGCGGTGCTGGAACGCGGTCCCTCGGGACGCTTCGGCCGTGTCGGACTGCTGCTCATCTCGCTGTTCACCGTCCTGATGCCGCTACTCGCCCCGCTGATCGACGTGTTCCTCCTCTACGGCCTGCTCTTCGGGCCGGGGCAGCGGACGGTGGCGGTCTGGCTCGGCGTCCTGGCCGTCCAGGCGGCGTGTGCCGCGTACGCCTTCCGGCTGGACCGCGAACCCCTGGCCCATCTGGTCTCGCTGCCCCTGCAGCAGATCCTCCACCGGCAGCTGATGTACCTGGTGCTGCTGCGCTCCTGGGCCACCGCGCTCACCGGCGGCCGGCTGCGCTGGCAGAAACTGCGCCGCACCGGTGCCGTCGACTCCGCCCCCGCGGGCATCGCGAAACCCCGTCACATGCAAGGGAGCACCACCGTATGACCGAGACGGCGACCCCCTCCCCGGCACAGCCCCCGGGCACGGGGGACCGAGCGTCGGCGGGGGCCGGGCGCGACCGCTATCTCGACCTGCTGCGTGCCCTCGCGCTGCTGCGCGTGGTGCTCTACCACACCTTCGCCTGGGGATGGCTGACGTTCCTCTTCCCGTCGATGGGCGTGATGTTCGCGCTGGCCGGCGCGCTGATGGCCCGCTCCCTGGCACGCCCCGGCTCCGCCCTCGGGGTGCTGCGCGGCAGGATCCGGCGCCTGCTGCTGCCGCTGTGGCTGTACGGCCTGGTGGTCCTCGGTGTGCTGTTCGCGCAGGAATGGCGGCCGGCCAGGGGGGAGGAGGCCGCCCTGTGGTGGCTGAAGCTGGCCTTCTGGGTGGTGCCCGTGGGCACCCCGCCCTTCCCGATGCGCATCGGCGAGGACGGCGGGATGCTGGACGCGGGCTGGGCCCAGCAGGCCGCCGGCCCCCTGTGGTACCTGCGCGCCTACTTCTGGTTCGTGCTGCTCTCCCCGCTGCTGCTGAAGGCGTTCCGCGCACTGCCGTGGACCACCCTGCTCGCCCCGCTCGGCCTGACCGCCGTCGTCGGCACGGGCCTGGTGGAGATCCCCGGCGCCACGGGCGAGGCGGTGCGGGACTTCGCGGTCTACGGCGCCTGCTGGGTGCTCGGCTTCGCCCACCACGACGGGGTGCTCTACCGCATCCCCAGGTACTTCGCGCCCTCGGTCGGACCGGTCTTCATGGGCCTGGGCCTGTGGTGGAGCGCCCGTCACCCGGGCCCGGACGGCTGGGACCTCGGCGACATCCCCCTGGGCCAGGCCCTGTGGTCCTTCGGGTACTGCGTCCTGCTGTTCCAGGTCAGCCCAGCCTGGCAGCGGCTGCCCGAACGGTTCCGGCGCTTCGACGGAGCGATCACACTGGCCAACAACCGGGCGGTGTCGGTCTACCTGTGGCACGAGATCGCCCTGATCGCCACCGTGCCCCTGATCGACCTGCTGTGGAGGATCCCGGCCGTATGGCGCTCCCCCACCCTCTCCGGACTGCTGGAGAACTCCTATCCGGTGCTGATGTTCCTGCTCGTCTGGCCGCTGCTCGCCGTGCTCGTGGCGGCCCTCGGCTGGGCCGAGGACCTCGCCGCCCGGCGCCGGCCCCGGCTGTGGCCCTACGGTCCGTACCGCCGGGAGGACGAGGGGGCGAAGGACGCGGGCCGGGAGGACGCGGGCCGGGCGGGCGAGAGCCGGACGGACGGGCGGCCGGTGGGCGGCGGTACGGGTGCGGGGGCGGTCCCGGGCGCGCGCGGAGCGGTCGGCGAGGGCTCACACAGGCCCTGATCCCCGGGTGAGAGCAAGGTTGCGCGGAGGTCACCTGGCGGCACCGGGGTGAAACGCGCCGTCCATAGCGTCGGGAGCCGACACCCGAGGCTGTGGAGGCGCCATGACCGCTCCGACGACCGCACCCGAAGCATCCGAAGCACCTGAGGCGCTTGATGGGCCCGAAGCGCTCCATGCGTCCGGCGTATCCGGGAAGGGGCGCTGGATCGAGCACTGGGACCCGGAGGACGAGGGCTTCTGGGAGAGGACGGGCCGCCGCGTAGCCCGCCGCAACCTCGTGCTGTCGGTGGTCTCCGAACACATCGGCTTCTCCGTGTGGAGCATGTTCTCCGTCCTCGCCCTGTTCATGGGCCCCGAGTACGGCATCGACCCGGCGGGGAAGTTCTTCCTGGTCGCCGTCGCCTCACTGGTCGGCGCCGCGCTGCGGGTGCCCTACGGCTTCGCGGTCGCCCGCTTCGGCGGCCGCAACTGGACGGTGTTCAGCGCCGCGATGCTGCTTGCGCCCACCACCGCCCTGCTGGTGGTCATGGAACCGGGCACCTCGTACACCACCTTCATGCTGGTGGCGGTCCTCACCGGGGTCGGCGGCGCCAACTTCGCCTCCTCCATGACCAACATCAACAGCTTCTACCCGCTGCGCCTGAAAGGCTGGGCACTGGGGGTGAACGCGGGCGGCGGAAACATCGGCGTCGCCGTCGTCCAGCTCGCCGGCCTGCTGACCATCGCCGTCGCCGGGGCCGCGCAGCCCAGGCTGCTGCTCGCCGCCTATCTGCCGCTGATCGTCGTCGCCACCGTGCTCAGCGCGCGGCACATGGACAACCTCTCACCCGTGCGGAACGACACGGGCGCGGCGAAGGAGGCGGCACGCGACCGCCACACCTGGGTCATGTCGTTCCTCTACATCGGCACCTTCGGCTCCTTCATCGGCTACAGCTTCGCCTTCGGCCTGGTGCTCCAGAGCCAGTTCGGCCGCACCCCCCTGCAGGCCGCCTCGCTCACCTTCATCGGCCCGCTGCTGGGCTCGCTGGTCCGCCCCGTCGGCGGCCGGCTCGCCGACCGGCTGGGCGGCGCGCGGGTCACCCTGTGGAACTTCGGGGCCATGACGGGCGCGGCCGGCATCGTCGTGGCCGCGTCGGTGCGGGAGTCGCTGCCGCTGTTCATCACAGGCTTCGCCGTCCTGTTCGTCCTCACCGGACTGGGCAACGGCTCGGCGTTCAGGATGATCCCGGGGATCTTCCGGGCCAGGGCCCGTGAGGCGGGCCTGACGGGGGAGGCGGCCGCCGTACGTGCCCGGCGGCTGTCGGGCGCGTCCATGGCGCTGATCGGGGCGGTCGGCGGGTTCGGCGGAGTGGGCATCAACATGGCCCTGCGTCAGTCCTTCGTCGAATCCGGCACCGGCACCGGGGCCTTCGCCGTCTTCCTCGGCTACTACGTGGTGTGCGCGGCGGTCACCTGGGCCGTATACACGCGGCGGGGGGTGGGGGGTGTTCGCGGAGCGGGGGTGTGAGGTGCGGGTGCGTGCGGGGGCGGGGCCGGTCCGGGGCGGACGTTCCGGACGGCATGATTTACGGGCCTGGGCGTGCACCGCTCTCTGGAACTCCCATTGCCCGCAAATCACGCCCCTGGCCTCCGGCATGGGGAACCCCGGAGTGTCCGGAACATCCGCCCCTGCCTGTCCCCTTCCGCCGTCGTCCGGGTGCGGGTGCGGGGTGGTGCGGGCCGTCGTCCGGGTGTGGGGGTGCGGTGCCGGGTTACGCCGGTGGGGGGTGGGGGTGTGTAACACCGGGGAAACCGGGGGGAACCGGGGGTGTCACGCATTCTTGTCAGGCTCGGTTCTCCCACAACGACTGCGGACGAGGAGCCCATGCACCGGGTCGGACCACTGGAAGGCTTCACCGTCGGTGTCACCGCGGCCCGGCGCGCCGACGAACTGGGCGCTCTGCTGGAGCGGCGCGGCGCGGTGGTGGTGCACGCGCCGGCCCTGCGCATCGTGCCGCTGGCCGACGACGGCGAGCTGCTCGCCGCCACCGAGGCGCTGATCGGCCGCGCCCCCGACACGGTGGTGGCCACCACCGCCATCGGCTTCCGCGGCTGGGTGGAGGCGGCCGAGGGCTGGGGGCTGGGGGAGGAGCTGCGGGGCGTGCTGGGCGGAGTGGAGCTGCTCGCCCGCGGTCCCAAGGTGCGCGGCGCGGTACGGGCCGCCGGGCTGACCGAGGCCTGGTCGCCGCCGTCGGAGTCGCTGGCCGAGGTACTGGACCGGCTGCTGGCCGAGGGCATCGACGGGCGGCGGATCGCCGTCCAGCTCCACGGCGAGCCGCTGCCCGGCTTCGTCGAGGCGCTGTGCGAGGCGGGGGCGGAGGTAGTCGGCGTGCCCGTCTACCGGTGGCTGCCGCCGGAGGACCTCGCCCCGCTGGACCGGCTGACCGACGCCGTGAGGGCCCGCTCGGTGGACGCGGTCACCTTCACCTCCGCCCCCGCCGCCGCCTCGCTGCTGGAGCGCGCGGAGCGGCGGGGTGTGCGGGAGGAGGTGCTGGAGGCGCTGCGGGGGGATGTGCTGGTCGCCTGCGTGGGGCCGGTCACCGCGCTGCCGCTGGCCGCGCACGACGTGCCGGTGGTGCGGCCCGAGCGCTTCCGGATCGGGCCGCTCGTCCAACTGCTGTGCCGGGAACTGCCCGCCCGCGCGCGGGTTCTGCCCGTGGCCGGGCGGTGGCTGGAGATCCGCGGCCACGCGGCGGTCGTGGACGGCGAGCTGCGGCCCGTACCGCCGGCCGGGATGGCGCTGCTGCGGGCCCTGGCCCGGCGGCCCGGCTGGGTGGTCTCCCGCGCCGATCTGCTGCGCGCCCTGCCCGGTGCGGGGCGTGACGAGCACGCGGTGGAGACGGCGGTGGCGCGGCTGCGTTCGGCGCTGGGCGCGCCCCGGATGATCCAGACGGTGGTCAAGCGCGGCTACCGGCTCGCCTTCGAGCCGTCGGAGGGGAGGCCCGTGTCATGAGGGGGGAGCGCCGGGGGCGTGTTGCCGGGAGCCGGGACGGGGCCCGGTGCGGTTCGCGGCCGCGGTCACCATGGCCGGGCCGGTCCCGCGGAAGCGGGGTGCCGCACGCTCGCCCGCGGGGCGGCGGCCGGCTGTGAGGGCCCGGCGGCGTGCGCGCCGCGATCCCCTGGCGTACGGTTGACGGCTGCCCTGAGTACAGCAGAAGGGGGCCGTGCGTTGGGAGCGCAGGAGACAGTGCCGTCGGTGCCGGGGACCGCCGCCGGCGACGGGCACGAGGTGCACGACGGCGTACGGGAGCGGGAGATCCGCGGGGAGCAGGAGCACCTCGACCGGGTCTACCGGCGCCTTGAGGAGAAGATCCACGAGGCGGAGTTCCTCATGGCGGACGCCGCCAAACGTGCCCAGGTCGGCACGCCGGGGGCGCTCGCCGAGCGGGACGCGCAGGTCTTCCGCGCCGGTGTGCACCTCAACCGGCTCAACAGCGAGTTCGAGGACTTCCTCTTCGGACGGATCGACCTGCTGCGGGGCAAGGACGGCGTACGCGGACCCGACGGCGCGTACACCTCCGTCGAACCGGCCGACGACGCCGTCCGCGACGGAGGCACCGGCACCGCCGCGGACATCGCCGAGACCCTGCACATCGGCCGGCTCGGCGTGCTCGACGCCGACTACACCCCGCTGGTCATCGACTGGCGCGCCCCGGCCGCCGCGCCCTTCTACCGGGCCACCCCGGTGGCACCGGGCCGGGTGGTGCGGCGGCGGGTGATCCGCAGCCGCGGCCGCCGCGTACTGGGTGTGGAGGACGATCTGCTGCGCCCGGAGCTGACGGCGTACCTGGACGGCGGGGAACTGGCCGTGGTCGGCGACGGCGCCCTGATGGCGGCGCTGGGCCGGTCCCGCGGCCACACCATGCGCGACATCGTCGCCTCCATCCAGGCCGAGCAGGACGAGGTGATCCGGGCCCCCGCCGTCTCCGTCACCGAGGTCGAGGGCGGCCCCGGCACGGGCAAGACGGCCGTCGCGCTGCACCGCGCCGCGTACCTGCTCTACCAGGACCGGCGGCGCTACGCCGGGGGCATCCTCGTCGTCAGCCCCACCCCGCTGCTGGTGTCCTACACCGAGGGCGTGCTGCCGTCGCTGGGCGAGGAGGGCCAGGTGGCCGTCCGCGCGCTGGGCTCGCTGGTGGAGGGCGCCGAGGCGGGCGCCCACGACGAGCAGGCCGTCGCCCGCGTCAAGGGCTCCTCCCGCATGGTGCGGGTGCTGCGCAGGGCGGCGCGCGGCACGCTGGAACTCGGCGCGCCGGGCTCCGCGGGGGTGCCCGGCCGGCTGCGGGTGGTCGCCCTCGGCACACGACTGGAGCTGGACGCCGAGGACCTGCGCCGGATCCGCGAGCAGGCACTCGGCGGCACCGCGCCCGTCAACCTGCTGCGCCCGCGCGCCCGGCGGCTGCTGCTGGACGCGCTGTGGGAGCGCTCGGGGGCGGGCCGCCGGTACACCGACCCGGAGCTGGCGGCCGAGGCGCGCCAGGGGTTCGACGAGGACGTCTCCACCGAGACCGACTTCACCGGCTTCCTGGACGCCTGGTGGCCCGAGCTGACCCCGCGCCGCGTACTGGCGGCCATGGCGGACGAGAAGAGGCTGTCGCGCTGGGCGCGCCGTGTGCTCCAGCCCAGGGAGGCACGGCGGCTGGCACGCTCGCTGGCCCGGCTGGACGCCGACGGCCGCGGCCCGCTGTCCGTCCACGACGTCGCGCTCCTGGACGAGCTGCGGGTCCTGCTCGGCACCCCCGCCCGCCCCCGCAGACGGGAGGTGGACCCGCTGGACCAGCTCACCGGTCTGGAGGAGCTGAGCACCTACGCCGACCGCCTCGCCGGCCGCACCGCCCGCGCCGAGCGCCGGGAGGAGGAGGAACGCACCGACTACGCGCACGTCATCGTCGACGAGGCGCAGGACCTCACGCCGATGCAGTGGCGGATGGTGGGCCGGCGCGGCCGCCAGGCGACGTGGACGGTGGTCGGCGACCCGGCGCAGAGCTCCTGGTCGGACCAGGAGGATGCCGCCGCCGCCCGCGACGAGACGCTGGGCGCCCGCCCGCGCCGCCGCTTCGAGCTGACGGTCAACTACCGCAACCCGGCCGAGATCGCCGAGCTGTCCGCCCGTGTGCTGGCCCTGGCCATGCCGGGGGTGCGCCCGCCCCGCGCGGTCCGCGCCACGGGGCTGGTGCCGCGTTTCGCCACGGTGACGGGAGGACCGGAGGGTCCGGGCGGTCCGGACGAGGCGGTGGGCCGGGCGGTCCGCGCGGAGGCCGAGCGGCTGCTGGCGGAGGTGGAGGGCACCGTGGGCGTCGTGGTGGCGATGGGCCGCCGCGAGCAGGCCCGCGCCTGGCTGGCCGGACTCGGCGACCGGGTGGTGCCGCTGGGCAGCCTGGAGGCCAAGGGCCTGGAGTACGACGCGACGCTCGTGGTCTCGCCCGCGGAGATCGCCGACGAGTCCCCGGCGGGCCTGCGGGTGCTGTACGTGGCGCTGACCCGGGCCACACAGCGGCTGACGGTCCTGTCGAGGGAGAAGGACCTGCCGGACGCGGAGGGGGTTCCCGACCTGCTGCGGGAGTGAGGCCCACGGGTTTCCCCGATCGTCTGGGCCGAACGGAATCACCTTCGCCGATCGTTTGTTAGCCTGGCTGTGGCACCGGCCCGATCCAAGCCCCCGGGCCCAACCTTCGTCGCTTCGAGCGACCACTTGCCGCGAGGCGAGCATGGCGGGTCGGTGTCACAGACGTGGATCCGAGGGGTCCGCACCGCCGGAAGGCGGTGCGGACCCCTCGTCCGTGTGCCCGGGGTCCGGCGTCCGCCGCGTGCCGCATGTCACACGGTGGACCGCGCCGCGCGTTCCACGGCGTGCGGTCCCCGGCGGGAGAGGCTTTCCGCCTTCCGGAGCCGGTTACCTGCTACCGGTCGGTAGGTGCGACGATCGGGTGACGCGATCCGGCGAGGAGGCCGGTGTGCGGCACAGCACCACGGAAAGCAGAGGAATCCGGCCATGGCAACGGCGCCCAGTGTCTCGTACTCGATGACCATCCGCCTGGAGGTGCCCGCCGGAGGCGCGGCGGTCAGCCAGCTCACCACGGCCGTGGAGTCCTCCGGCGGCTCGGTCATCGGCCTCGACGTCACCGCCTCCGGCCACGAGCGGCTGCGCATCGACGTCACGATCGCGGCCTCCTCCACCGCGCACGCCGACGAGATCGTCGCCAAGCTGCGGGAGGTCGAGGGCATCGCCATCGGCAAGGTCTCCGACCGGACCTTCCTGATGCACCTGGGCGGCAAGATCGAGATGGCGTCCAAGCACCCCATTCGCAACCGCGACGACCTCTCCATGATCTACACGCCCGGCGTGGCCCGGGTCTGCACCCAGATCGCGGCCAACCCCGAGGACGCCCGCCGGCTGACCATCAAGCGCAACTCCGTCGCAGTCGTCACCGACGGCTCGGCCGTGCTGGGCCTGGGCAACATCGGGCCGAAGGCCGCGCTGCCGGTCATGGAGGGCAAGGCGGCCCTCTTCAAGCGCTTCGCGGGCATCGACGCCTGGCCGCTGTGCCTGGACACCCAGGACACCGACGCCATCGTCGAGATCGTCAAGGCCGTCGCCCCCGGCTTCGCCGGCATCAACCTGGAGGACATCTCCGCCCCCCGCTGCTTCGAGATCGAGGCGCGGCTGCGCGAGGCGCTGGACATCCCCGTCTTCCACGACGACCAGCACGGCACCGCCATCGTGGTGCTGGCCGCGCTGACCAACGCGCTGCGCGTCGTCCGCAAGCGCATCGAGGACGTGCGGGTGGTGATGTCCGGCGCCGGGGCCGCCGGCACGGCCATCCTCAAGCTGCTGCTGGCCGCCGGGGTGAAGCACGCGGTGGTCGCCGACATCCACGGGGTGGTGCACTCCGGGCGCGCGGACCTGGTGGACGCCGCCCCCGACTCGCCGCTGTGCTGGATCGCCGACAACACCAACCCCGAGGGCGTCACCGGCACGCTCAAGCAGGCCGTCCTCGGCGCCGACGTCTTCATCGGCGTCTCAGCCCCGGACGTCCTCGGCGCCGAGGACGTGGCGGCGATGGCCGACGGCGCCATCGTCTTCGCGCTCGCCAACCCCGATCCGGAGGTGGACCCGGCGGTCGCCCGCCGGACCGCCGCGGTGGTGGCCACCGGCCGTTCGGACTTCCCCAACCAGATCAACAACGTGCTGGTCTTCCCCGGCGTCTTCCGGGGCCTGCTCGACGCCCAGTCGCGCACGGTCAACGAGGAGATGATGCTGGCCGCGGCGCGGGCGCTGGCCGACGTGGTGCACGAGGACGAGCTGAACGCGAACTACGTCATCCCGAGCGTCTTCAACGACAGGGTCGCCGGCGCGGTCGCCGGAGCGGTGCGGGAGGCGGCCATCGCGGCCGGTGAGTCTGTGACGACCACCACGGTGCCCTGAGCGCATGGGACCGGCGAGTCGGGGGCATCCCACCCGGATGGCCCCTTAGGGTGGCGAAAGCCGCACCAAGGGTTGCTACTGAGCGTAATCGTAGCGTGTCACGGGCGTCCCCCGGGTGATGCAGCAGGGCGCCGGATTGGCATTACCACCGCAGGTAGGGGCAGGATGCTCCCCCGAGGGCTGCGTCCTGGGGGCGCCCCCGCGGACGCGGAAGGTCTGGCAGCAGACCCGGGTCCGGGGACTGTCCGAGGGCCCTGGCAGCATCGGCTTCGATCTCATGCCTCACAGGCAAGAAAAACACGGGAGTACGAATTATGAACCGCAGTGAGCTGGTGGCAGCGCTGTCCGAGCGCGCCCAGGTGACCCGCAAGGACGCCGACGCTGTGCTGGCCGCGTTCGCCGAGACCGTCGGCGAGGTCGTCGCCAAGGGCGACGAGAAGGTCACCATCCCCGGCTTCCTGACCTTCGAGCGCACCCACCGTGCCGCTCGCACCGCGCGCAACCCGCAGACCGGCGACCCGATCGAGATCCCCGCCGGTTACAGCGTGAAGGTCTCCGCGGGCTCCAAGCTGAAGGAGGCCGCCAAGGGCAAGTGAGCCCTGGCGCGGCACCACACAGGCGCATGCACGAGGGCGGTCACCCCGAGAGGGTGACCGCCCTCCGCGTCGTCCGGGCCCGGCCCCGGCCCCGGAGGCGGTGGGGGCAGGCCGGCGGTCAGGCGGGCAGTTCGACGCGCGCGCCGAGCGCCGGCAGCTTCTCCATGAAGTTCTCGTAGCCCCGGTTGATCAGGTCTATCCCGTGGACCCTGGAGGTCCCCTGGGCCGCCAGGGCGGCGATCAGGTAAGAGAAGCCGCCGCGGAGGTCCGGGATGACCAGGTCGGCCCCCTGGAGCTTCGTGGGGCCGGACACGACCGCCGAGTGGAGGAAGTTGCGCTGGCCGAAGCGGCACGGCATGCCGCCCAGGCACTCGCGGTAGAGCTGGATGTGCGCGCCCATCTGGTTGAGGGCGGAGGTGAAGCCCAGCCGCGACTCGTACACCGTCTCGTGGACGATCGACAGGCCCGACGCCTGGGTCAGGGCCACCACCAGCGGCTGCTGCCAGTCGGTCTGGAAGCCGGGGTGCACGTCCGTCTCCAGGGCGATGGCCTTGAGCGCGCCGCCGGGGTGCCAGAAGCGAATGCCGTCGTCGTCGACCTCGAACTCGCCGCCCACCTTGCGGTAGGTGTTGAGGAAGGTCATCATCTCGCGCTGGCTGGCGCCGCGCACGTACACGCTGCCCTCGGTCGCCAGCGCCGCGCTCGCCCAGGAGGCGGCCTCCAGGCGGTCGGGCAGGGCTCGGTGGTTGTAGCCGCCGAGCTTGTCCACCCCGGTGATGCGGATCGTCCGGTCGGTGTCCACGGAGATGATCGCGCCCATCTTCTGCAGTACGCAGATGAGGTCCTCGATCTCCGGTTCCACGGCGGCGTTGGAGAGTTCGGTCACCCCTTCGGCCAGCACGGCCGTCAGCAGGACCTGCTCGGTGGAGCCGACCGACGGGTACGGCAGCTTGATCCTGCAGCCGCGCAGCCGCTGCGGGGCCTCCAGGTACTGGCCGTCGGCGCGCTTCTCGATCGTCGCGCCGAACTCGCGCAGCACGTCGAAGTGGAAGTTCACCGGGCGTCCGCCGATGTCGCAGCCGCCCAGGCCGGGGATGAAGGCGTGGCCCAGCCGGTGCAGCAGGGGGCCGCAGAAGAGGATCGGGATGCGGGAGGAGCCCGCGTGGGCGTCGATGTCGGCGACGTTGGCGCTCTCCACGTGGGAGGGGTCGAGCACCAGCTCACCGGATTCCTCGCCCTTGCTCACGGTGACGCCGTGCAGTTCGAGCAGGCCCCGGACGACCCGCACGTCGCGGATCTCGGGGACGTTGCGCAGCCTGCTCGGTTCGCTGCCGAGCAGTGCGGCGACCATGGCCTTGGGCACGAGGTTCTTCGCGCCCCGGACTCTGATCTCACCCTCCAGCGGTGTGCCGCCGTGGACAAGGAGTACGTCGTCGGTGCCGGTCATGGGCCTCGCGTTCCAGGATGAAGAAGAGCAGGGGCACAGGGAATGGTAATGGCCGTACGCCCGGGCCGTATCCGTCCGTCCGGGGCGCGGACGGGGCCGGAGGGCGGGCGGGCGCGCCCCGCACCGGCGCCGGGCTGCGCCCGATCGCACACCGTGCGCGGGCCGCTCCGCGGTGTTGTCCGGGATTCGGGCCCCCGCCCGGGCCCGGAGTGCGGGATCATTGGGGCATGACCGAGGTGACCTCGCTCACCGGGCGGCTGCTCGTCGCGACGCCGGCGCTGACCGACCCGAACTTCGACCGTGCGGTGGTGCTGCTCCTCGACCACGACGAGGAGGGCTCGCTCGGCATCGTCCTCAACCGGCCGACGCCCGTGGACGTCGGCGACGTACTGGAGCCCTGGGCCGCGCTGGCGGGGGAGCCGGGCGTGGTCTTCCAGGGCGGGCCCGTCTCGCTGGACGCGGCGCTCGGGGTGGCCGTCATCCCGGGGAGCGAGGGTCCGCTGGGGTGGCGGCGGGTGCACGGGGCCATCGGCCTGGTGGACCTGGAGGCGCCGCCCGAACTGCTGGCCGCGGAACTGGGCTCGCTGCGGATCTTCGCCGGCTACGCCGGCTGGGGGCCGGGCCAGCTGGAGAACGAGCTGGAGGAGGGCGCCTGGTACGTGGTGGAGTCCGAACCCGGCGACGTCTTCGCGCCCGAACCGGAGCGGCTGTGGCGGTCCGTGCTGCGCCGCCAGCGCAGCGAGCTGGCGATGGTGGCCACCTATCCCGACGACCCCTCGCTGAACTAGGGCGCGCACGGCGCCGCCCCGCAGACGGGACTTTCGAGGCGCGCCCCGGCGGCCCGGCCCGCTGCTCCGGGCGGGGCGGGTCCGGGTGCCCGCGGGGGCGGTCGCAGTACCCTTGGGGCCCATGAGCACTCCTGAGCCCGAGCGCGGGACGGGCACCGGCACCCTCGTCGAGCCCACCCCGCAGGTGTCCCACGGCGATGGCGACCACGAGCGCTTCGCCCACTACGTCCAGAAGGACAAGATCATGGCCAGCGCGCTCGACGGGACCCCCGTCGTCGCGCTCTGCGGCAAGGTCTGGGTCCCGGGGCGCGACCCCAAGAAGTACCCGGTCTGCCCCATGTGCAAGGAGATCTACGAGTCCATGGGAGCAGGTGGCGACAAGGGCAAGGACGGCGGCGGCAAGAAGTGACGCCGTCCCCCGGCGGCCTCCCCTCCTCCGTCCGGCCCTGATCCGCCCCGCGCAGGGCCCGTCACTCCTTCAGCGGCCCCCGGAACGCACCCCGGTGCGTTCCGGGGGCCGCCGTGCGTTCCGGGCAGGCGTCCGGGCTCGGCCGGGACGCCTTGTGAGCCGTCCCCGGTTGCCCTACTCTCCTGCGCAGTTGTGCATGACGAAACAGGCGTTGCGCAGGATGCAACGCCGCTTCTTCAGAGGTCGCCCGGAAGCGGGGCGCCGAGGACGAGGGCACGCGCCGACGGCTCGCGCGGCCCGCGGAACATGCGAGGAGAACCGGGCATGTACGAGCCCGATCTGGTCCCCCTGCCGCGCTCCGTCGAGGACGGCGGCGGACGGCTGGTGCTCGACGAGCGGACGGTGCTCGACGCCGGCCCCGGCACCGGGCGGGCCGCCCACTGGCTGCGCACCGCCCTCGCCGCGGCCACCGGCCTGCCCCTGCCGCCGGCGGGCCGGGACGGCAGAGGCGGCGGGGAGGGTGCGGGCGGCGGTCGCGGCGCCGTCGTGAGCCTGCGCCTGGACGAGGTGGTCGCCGCCGAACTCGGCCCCGAGGGCTACCGGCTGGACGTGACCGGCGGCGGCGCCGAGATCCGCGGCGGCGCGGCCCCCGGCGTCTTCTGGGGCGCCCAGACGCTGCGGCAGCTCCTCGGCCCCGCCGCGCACCGCCGCGCGCCGCTGCCCGGCCGCACCTGGTCGCTGCCCTGCGTACGGGTGGCCGACGCGCCCCGCTTCGCCTGGCGCGGCTTCATGCTGGACACCGCCCGGCACTTCACACCCAAGGACGGTGTCCTGCGCTGGATCGACCTGCTGGCCGCGCACAAACTCAACGTACTGCACCTGCATCTGACGGACGACCAGGGATGGCGCCTGGAGATCGAGCGCTTCCCCCGGCTCACCGAGGTCGGCGCATGGCGCCGGCGTACGAGGCTGGGGCACCGGGCCTCCCCGCTGTGGGACATGCGCCCGCACGGCGGCTTCTACACCCACGACGACATCCGGGAGATCGTCGCCCACGCCGCCGGGCGCCACATCACCGTCGTCCCCGAGATCGACCTGCCCGGCCACTCGCAGGCGGCCGTCGCCGCCTACCCGGAGCTGGGCAACGCCGACGCCCGGGAAAGGGTCCCCGGGGTGTGGGACGACTGGGGCGTCAGCTCCGAGGTCCTGGCCCCCACCGAGGACGTACTCCGCTTCTACGAGGGGGTGTTCGAGGAGGTGCTGGAGCTGTTCCCGGGCGAGTTCGTGCACATCGGCGGCGACGAGTGCCCCGCGGACCAGTGGCGGCGCTCGCCGTCCGCGCGGGCGCGGGCCGAGCGGCTCGGCCTGGACGGCGTGGACGCCCTCCACGGCTGGTTCGTGAGGCACTTCGACCGCTGGCTGGCCGAACGCGGGCGCCGCCTCGTGGGATGGGACGAGATCCTGGGCGCCGGCACGAACGGCACCGGCGGCACGGCCGGCGCGGGCACGGGGCTCGGCCCCGGCGCGGTGGTCTCCTCCTGGCGGGGCCGCGCGGGCGCGGTCGCCGCCGCACGGGCCGGGCGCGACGTGGTGATGTGCCCCGAGCAGGAGGTCTACCTAGACCACCGGCAGGACGGCGGCGAGGACGAACCGGTGCCCATCGGATACGTGCGCACCCTGCGCGACGTCCACGGCTTCGACCCCGTGCCGCCCGAACTCGCGGGCACCGGCGCGGCGGAGCACGTCCTCGGAGCGCAGGCCAACCTGTGGACGGAGGTCGTGGACGACCAGCGGCGCGCCGACTACCAGGCCTTCCCTCGCCTGGCCGCCTTCGCCGAGGCGGTGTGGTCGGGACCGGCCGCCCGGAGCGGGGCGGACGTCTCCGGGGACCCCGGGAGGCGGTTCGGGGACTTCGAGCGGCGGATGGCCGCCGCCCACTACGCCCGCCTCGACGCGCTGGGCGTGGCCTACCGGCCGCCCTCCGGGCCGCACCCGTGGCAGCGCCGCCCCGGCATCGCGGGGCGACCGTTCCCGGAGCCGCCGCGGATGTCCTGAGGGCCGGTCACCGAGCGCCCGGGCCCGCCCCGCCCCGGCTTCCGGGTCGAACCCCGGACCGCTCCGGGACGGTGCCCGAAACGGCCCTTATAAAGTAGTACAAGGTCTCCCAGGAGTGGCAAGGCACCTGTCTCGGTGACAACCGGCAAAAGCGGGCCATCGGCCAGGTCAGGGACGGATGCTCCCTTCACGGACCCCGGCTCCGGCGACCCCCCGGAATGTGCCAGAGTTGCCACGTCCGGGTTCCCAGCACGTACGGTACGGCTGGGCAGCCGGGACGACCGGGGAAGGGGCGCTGGATTGAGCACGCACGCACCGCACGCACCACGGGCGGCGCAGCCGGTCATGCTGCCGGCCACGCTCGACGAGGCCGTGGCCGCTCTCGCCGCCACGCCTGCCGCCGTGCCCGTCGCGGGCGGCACCGATCTGATGTCAGGGGTGAACTCCGGGCTGCTGAGGCCCGCCGCGCTGGTCGGCCTGGGCCGGATCAGCGAGATCCGCGGCTGGGAGTACCAGGACGGCAACGCGCTGCTCGGCGCCGGCCTCACACACGCCCGCATGGGACGCCCCGACTTCGCGGCCCTCATCCCCGCCCTGGCCGCCGCCGCCCGCGCCGCCGGACCGCCGCAGATCCGCAACGCCGGGACGCTCGGCGGCAACATCGTCACCTCCGCGCCCACCGGCGACTCCCTGCCCGTCCTGGCCGCGCTGGAGGCCACGGTGCTGATCGCGGGGTCGGGCGGCGCGCTGCGCGAGATCCCCGTCAGCCACCTGCTGACCGGCATGGAGATGCTGCGGCCCGGCGAGATCGTCGGCTATGTGCGCGTGCCGCTGCTGCACGCCCCGCAGACCTTCCTCAAGGCCACCGGCCGCACCGGCCCCGGACGCGCGCTGGCCTCGGTCGCCGTTGTGCTCGACCCCGTCCGCCGCGGGGTGCGCTGCGCGGTCGGCGCCGTCGCGCCGATGCCGCTGCGCCCGGTGGAGGCCGAGCAGTGGGTGGCATCGCTCATCGACTGGGACGGACGACGGGCCCTGGCCCCCGAGGCGCTGGCCGCGTTCGGCGACTACGTCGCCATGGCCTGCATCCCCGATCCCCCCGCCCCGGAGGGCGGGGAGGAGGCCCCCGTGCTTCCGCCCGCGGCACTGCACGTACGGCGCACGGTGGCGACACTGGCCCGACGGGGGCTCGGGAGGGCACTCGCATGAGCAACGACCAGCAGGAGCCGTTCCGGCAGGACGGCCGGCCCGTACCCCCCGCGGCCCCCGAGAGCGGCTGGGGAGGCGAGTACGACGGCGACTCCACCGCTTTCATACAGCTTCCCGAGAACCTGCCGGGCCCGTACCAGTACGGTCCCGCCGACGGGTCCGGCGGCATGCCCGAACCGCTCGCCGCGCCGGGCACCGGACACGGCTGGGAGCCGCCCGCCATCGACCCCGGCGCCCATCAGGCCCCGCGGGCCCAGGTGCCGCCGACCCCGGAGCCCACCACCGACCCGGCGGCCCCTGTGCAGTGGACCATGCCGTTCGCCGGAAGCCGGGCGGAGCCCGCGGACCCCGGTCCCTCCGGGGAACCCCCGCGGCCCGGGCAGGAGCAGACCCCGGCGCCGGGCGCGGCCGCCGCCATGGGGCAGGGAGCCGCGGCGGCCCTGGCCGGCTCGTACGAGGCGCGGCAGCAGCGCCGTCCGCAGGAGGACGGCGCCCATCAGGCGCAGACGCAGGCGTCGGCGGAAGGTTCCGGCGGTGACTGGAACGCGGTGCCCGCGCCCGGCGCGACCGGCCAGTGGTCGATCCCGTTCGCGGCGGCGGGCAGCCCCGACGACTCCGGCGAGTACCTGGCCGCCGCGGCGGCCGGGCGGGTGCCCGAGCCGCCGCCGGTCCGCGAGCCGGAGGAGGCGCACGAGCCGGAGACGGCGCACGAGCCGGAGGAGGCGCAGGAACCGGAGACGGCGGAGGCGGCGGATGCGGGCCCCGAGGCCCGCCCGGAGGCCGAGGACGCGCCGGGCACGTCGGACGCGCCGGACACCGGGGAGCCGCCGGCGGACCCGCCCGCCGACTCCTCCGCGCCGCGCGCCGCCGAGGTCGACAGTGAGCACCCGCACGTCTCGTACGTCCTGCGCGTCAACGGGGCCGAGCGGCCCGTGACCGATGCCTGGATCGGCGAGTCCCTGCTCTACGTGCTGCGTGAGCGCCTCGGCCTGGCAGGCGCCAAGGACGGCTGCTCGCAGGGGGAGTGCGGGGCCTGTTCCGTCCAGGTCGACGGGCGTCTGGTCGCCTCCTGCCTGGTGCCCGCCGCGACCACCGCCGGATCCGAGATCCGCACCGTCGAGGGGCTGGCCAGGAACGGCACGCCGTGCGACGTGCAGCGGGCGCTGGCCGCATGCGGCGCCGTGCAGTGCGGCTTCTGCGTGCCCGGCATGGCGATGACCCTGCACGACCTCCTCGAGGGCAACCACGACCCGACGGAACTGGAGACCCGCCAGGCCGTCAGCGGCAACCTCTGCCGCTGCTCCGGCTACCGGGGCGTGCTCGACGCCGTCCGCACGGTCGTCGCCGAGCGCGAGGCCGCGGCCGCCGCGCTCGCCGAGGCCCGTGAGGCCGAGGCCGCGGGCCGCACCGGCGACGGCGGGGAGCGGGGCGACGGCTCCCGCGTCCACATCCCGCACCAGGCCGGACCGGCCTCGCCCCGCACCCACCACGACCCGCCGCAGGACGGAGGCGCGCAGTGAGCAGCGACGCGGTGACCGCCACCCCGGCCCAGAAAGTGCCCCTCACCGGCACGGCCGCGGGAGGGGAGAGCGAGCAG
Source organism: Streptomyces verrucosisporus (assembly GCF_017114865.1). GTDB lineage: Bacteria > Actinomycetota > Actinomycetes > Streptomycetales > Streptomycetaceae > Streptomyces > Streptomyces fenghuangensis. The sequence continues at coordinate 66,070 of NZ_JADEYH010000008.1, forward strand.
GCGCGGTACGGACTCGGAGCATCGCTCCAGCCCGCCGACGCGCTCGCCAAGGTCCAGGGGACCTTCCCCTACGCCGCCGACCTGTGGGCCGAAGGGCTGCTGTGGGCCGCCGTGCTGCGCTCCCCTCACCCGCACGCCCGCATCGTCTCCATCGACACCGCGCCGGCCGCCGGGATGCCCGGGGTGCGGGCCGTCATCACCCACGAGGACGTGCCCGGTGACGCCACCCACGGCCGCCGGGTCGCCGACCGGCCCGCCTTCGCCCGGGACACGGTGCGCCACCACGGCGAGCCCATCGCCGCCGTCGCCGCCGACCACCCCGACACCGCGCGGCTGGCCGCCGCCGCCATCGCGGTCGAGTACGAGGTCCTGGAGCCGGTCACCGATCCGGAGAAGGCCTTCGAGGCCGAGCCGATCCACCCCGACGGCAACCTGATCCGGCACATCCCCCTGCGCTACGGCGACGAGTCCGCCACCGGAGAGGTGGTCGTGGAGGGCCTGTACCGCATCGGCCGCCAGGACCCGGCCCCCATCGGCGCCGAGGCCGCGCTCGCCGTGCCGCGCACCGACGGCGGGGTGGAGATCTACACCGCCTCCACCGACCCGCACACCGACCGCGACCTGGCCGCCGCCTGCTTCGGGCTCCGTCCCGAGCAGGTCAAGGTCGTCGTCACCGGTGCCCCCGGGGCCATGGCCGACCGCGAGGACCTGAGCGTGCAGCTCCCGCTCGGCCTGCTGGCGATGAGGACGGGCTGCCCGGTCAAGCTCGCGGCCGGCCGCGAGGAGTCCTTCCTCGGCCACGCCCACCGCCACCCCACCCTGCTGCGCTACCGCCACCACGCCGACGCCGAGGGCCGCCTGGTCAAGGTCGAGGCGCAGATACTGCTGGACGCCGGCGCCTACGCCGACGACTCCGCCGACGCGCTGGCCGCCGCCGTCTCCTTCGCCGCCGGCCCGTACGTGGTGCCGCACGCCGTGATCGACGGCTGGGCCGTGCGCACCAACAACCCCCCGTCGGGCCATGTGCGCGGCGAGGGCGCGATGCAGGTGTGCGCCGCGTACGAGGGCCAGATGGACAAGCTCGCCGCCAGGCTGGGCATGGACCCGGTCGAGCTGCGGATGCGCAACGCCATGGCCACCGGCGACCTGCTGCCCACCGGCCAGACCGTAACCTGCCCCGCGCCCGTGGCCGAACTGCTGCGTGCGGTGCGTCAGGCGCCCCTGCCGCCGCTGCCCGCGGACGGCGCGGACGGCGCCCCGGGTCCGGATGAGTGGCTGCTGCCCGGCGGGCCCGAGGGCGCGGGCGATCCGGGCGCGGTGCGGCGCGGTATCGGCTTCGCGCTGGGCATGGTCCACATGCTGGGGGCGGAGGGCGCCGACGAGGTGTCCACGGCCACGGTGAAGGTCGACGGGCCCGTCGCCACGGTGATGTGCGCGGCCGTGGAGACCGGACAGGGCTTCTCCACCCTCGCCCGGCAGATCGTCCAGGAGGTCCTCGGCGTCGAGGAGGTGCACGTCGTCGCCGTCGACACCGACCAGCCCCCGGCCGGACCGGGTGCGCGCGGACGCCACACCTGGGTCTCGGGCGGCGCGGTGGAGCGGGCCGCGAAGATGGTCCGCACCCAGCTCCTCCAGCCGCTGGCCGCGAAGTTCGGGATGTCCACCGAGCTGCTGACCATCGCCAACGGCAGGATCACCTCCTACGACGGGGTGCTCAGCACCACCGTCGCCGAGGCCCTGGAGGGCAAGGAGCTGTGGGCCACGGCCCAGTGCCGCCCCCACCCCACCGAGCCGCTGGACGACACCGGCCAGGGCGACGCCTTCGTCAGCCTCGCCTTCGCCGCGATCCGGGCCGTGGTGGACGTGGACGTGGAGCTGGGCACGGTCCGGGTGGTGGAGATGGCCGTGGCCCAGGACGTGGGCCGGGTCCTCAACCCCCAGCAGTTGCGCGCCCGGATCGAGGCGGGCGTCACCCAGGGCGTCGGCGCGGCCCTCACCGAGCATCTGCGGGTCTCGCGCGGGGTGGTGCGCCATCCCGATCTGACCGCCTATCCGCTGCCGACCGCGCTGGACGCCCCGGACATCCGGATCGTGAAGCTGGTGGAGGAACGGGACGTGGTCGCGCCCTTCGGCGCGAAGTCGGTCAGCGCGGTGCCCGTGGTGGTCTCCCCGGCGGCGGTGGCGGCGGCGGTGCGCGCGGCGACCGGTCGCCCGGTCAACAGGCTGCCGATCCGCCCGCAGGCCGCGGTGGCCGGTCCCTGACCTTCCGCCGGCCCCCTCCTCCCCCCTGTCCGCCCGTCCTGTCCGCCCGGTCCTGTCCGGGCTCAGCCCCGGGGGCGGGGGAACAGGGACGGGGAGGCCTGGGTGAGGCTGGCGCCGGTCTGCGCGTCGCGGCGCACCGGCTCGGGGCCGTACCAGTCCAGGCACATCACGGTCGCGTCGTCCTTCAGCTCACCCCGGTTGGCGTCCAGGACCGCCATGGTCAGGATCTGGGTCGCCTCGCGCGGATGGAGCTGCTGGGTGTCCTTGAGCAGCGCGGGCAGGTCGACGAGCCGGGAGCGGCGGTCCAGCATCCCGTCGGTGAGGATGACCAGCCGGTCGCCCGGCCGCAGCTCCATCACCTGCACCTCGTACAGGCGCTGCGAGGGGACCCCGAAGGGCAGGTTGACCTTCAGCCCGACCTCCTCCACCCTGCCGTCCCGCAGCAGCAGGGGCCAGGGGTGTCCCGCGTTGACGAGTGCGACCCGGCCGTCGCGCAGGCCCACCCGCAGCAGCAGTCCCGTCGCCATGGCACCGCCGCTGTGGTCGACCATGGCCCGGTGGGCCCGCCGTGCCTGCTCCGCCAGGTCGCAGCCCGCGCGGCGCGCGCCCCGCAGGGCGCCGACCAGCAGGGTGGCGAGCATTGCGGCGTTCACCTCGTGGCCCATGGCGTCGGTGACGGACAGGTGCAGGGTGTCGCGGTCCAGGGCGTAGTCGAAGGTGTCGCCGCCGACGTTGCCCGCCGGCTCCAGGGCCCCGGCCACCGCGAACTGCGCGGCCTCGCACGACAGCGAGGAGGGCAGCAGATTGTGCTGGATCTCGGCGGCCAGGCTGAGCGGGGCCGTCCGCTGCCCCCACTGGTAGAGGTCGGTGAAGCGCTGGTTGGCGATGACGATGTAGGCCAGTGTGTGGGCGGCCCGGCTGATCTCCCGCAGCGTTCTGCGGTCCGGACCGGCCGGAACGCGCACCTCCAGCACACCGATGGAGTCCCCGCGGTTGGTGACCGGGACGATCACCCGTTGCCCCCCGTCCCCGTCGACGGAGTCGGCCAGCCGCAGCCGCTGGGTGCGGATCACGTCGCCGTAGACGGTCCCGAACAGCGGGACGGTCTCCGTGCTCTCGCCCGCCCCCATCTCGCCCGCCGTGCTCATCCGCACCACCGACTGCCGTGCCAGGTCGGTGATCAGGAACGACACCGAGGTCGCGCCGAAACGCCGCTTGAGTTCCCGGGCCACCACGTCGACGGACTCCACCGGCGACGCGGCCTCCGCCGCCGCCAGGATCCCCGTGTGGGTGCCCCGTTCGGTGTCGTACTCGACCGTCATCGTCAACTCCCCTCGCCGGAACACGCTCGTTCCGGGCCGTCGTCGGCGCGCTCCGGCCCTCCACCCCGGATGCCGCGCCCGTCAAGATCCGCTGCCGTGCCTTCTGTGGTCCGTATGCCCCGGCATTCCGTTTCAGTGCGTGCGGCCGTGCCGCACGGCCGCACGACCGGTCACGCGGCGGGCGTACGGGCGCCGCCGGAACGGGGCGAACCGCCCGGGAACACGCTCCCCCGGCCGGCGGAAGGCCCCCTCCCGGGCCCCTCCCCTGGCCTCCTCCCCGGGACCTGGGTCCGAAGGACGAGCCGGTCACCGACCTGTGACAGGCGCCAGTGTCGGAGACGGGCCTTACTCTGAGCGCATGACCGCACTCGACGACGAGCTCGACGGTCCCCAGGGCGGGGACCTCGGCACAGTGGCCCCCATCACCCCCGTCCTCACCCCGGTGCCCACACCGGAGGCGGACGGCGGGGTGCTGGGCCGCACCTACCGGGCACTGACCCTGGGCATCGTCTCCGTCGTCCTCCTGATCGCCTTCGAGGCCACGGCCGTCGGCACGGCCATGCCCGTCGCCGCCGACCGGCTCGACGGGGTGTCGCTGTACGCCTTCGCCTTCTCCGCGTACTTCACCACCAGCCTGCTGGGCATGGTCGCCGCCGGCCAGTGGTGCGACCGCAGCGGGCCGCTGGCGTCGCTGGCCGCCGGTATCGGGTCCTTCGCCGTCGGGCTGCTGCTGTCGGGCACGGCGGCGCAGATGTGGGTCTTCGTCCTCGGCCGCGCGGTGCAGGGCATCGGCGGCGGGCTGGTGATCGTCGCGCTGTACGTCACCGTCGGCCGCGCATACCCCGAGCGGCTGCGGCCCACGGTGATGGCCGCCTTCGCGGCCTCCTGGGTGATCCCGGCCGTCGTCGGACCGCTGATCGCCGGCACGGTCACCGAGCAGCTCGGCTGGCGCTGGGTGTTCCTGGGCATCCCCGCCCTGGTCGTCCTGCCCATAGCCGTCATGCTGCCGCCTCTGCGCCGGGCCGCCGCGGGGCCGCCGCCCGGCGGTGCGAGGCCGCTGGACCGCCGGCTGATGCGGCTGGCGGTGGCGGTGTCGCTGGGGGCCGGGCTGCTCCAGTACGCCGGCCAGGACCTGCGCTGGATCTCCCTGGTGCCGGCCGTGACCGGCGCGGCCCTGATGGTCCCGGCCGCGCTCGGACTGCTGCCGCGCGGCACGTTCCGCGCCGCGCGCGGGCTGCCGACGGTGGTGCTGATGCGCGGCATCGCGGCGGGCTCGTTCATCGCCGCGGAGAGCTTCGTTCCGCTGATGCTGGTGAGCCAGCGCGGGCTGTCGGTGACGATGGCCGGCCTCTCCCTCGCGGCGGGCGGGGCGACCTGGGCGCTGGGCTCCTTCCTCCAGTCCCGGCCGTTCGCCGAGGCGCACCGGGAGCGGCTGGTGCGGTACTGCATGGTGCTGGTGACGGCGGGGATCGCGGCCACACCGCTGGTGCTGCTGGAGTCCGTGCCGGTGTGGACGGCGGCGGTCGCGCAGGCGGTGGGCTGCTTCGGGATGGGCGTGGTGATCTCGTCCACGAGCGTGCTGCTGCTGAAGCTGTCCAAGCCGGAGGAGGCGGGCGCCAACTCCGCAGCCCTCCAGCTGAGCGACGGGCTGTCCAACATCGTGCTGCTCGCCGCCTGCGGCGCGCTCTTCGCGGGACTGGGCGGCGGCGCGGTGTCGGTGGCGCACGGCGCGGGACAGGCGGCGGGCGCCGCCTCGGCCTCCCACCCGGCGGCGTTCGTGGCGGTCTACCTCCCGGCGGCGGCGGTCGCCCTGGTGGGCGCCCTGGTGGCGGGGCGGCTGCGGGCGGGGAAGTAGTTGGTACCAAAGTGGTGTCGCCCAGTGGTACCGTTCTGGTATGGCCATGAACCTCCGCCTTGACGACGACCGCACCGAAGCCCTCAAGAAGCAGGCTGAGCTGGAAGGGCGCAGCATGCATGCCATAGTGCTCCGAGCGGTGGACGACTATCTGGCGCGGAACGCACGTGAAGCCATGATCCGCGAGACGGCGAAGAGGGAAGCGGTCAAGTGGCATGAGCTCATGGAGCGGCTCAAGTGACTTTCCTCTACCTCACGGCCGAGGAAGTGCTGGCCGTCGCCGAGCACGCGTGCGGCGATATGCGGGTGGCGGTACGCGACATCGGTCTGCTTGAGTCGGCGGTGCATCGCCCCTCGGCTTCGATGTTCGGGACCGAGGCGTATGCGGACCTGTTCGACAAAGCAGCTGCGCTCCTTCAGTCCCTGGCGATCAACCCCCCGCTCGTCGACGGCAACAAGCGGACGGCCTGGCTGTCGTGCGTGACGTTCCTGTCGCTGAACGGGGAGCGGCTGCGCCCCGACGTCGACGCTGCCGAGAGTCTGGTCATCGCGGTGGCGACCGGGGAACTGGAGGACATCAAGTTGATCGGCGAACGGCTGCGCCTGCTCCGGGACACCGGCGATCCGTGACGTGGACCGCTCCCCGGTCCGCTTCCCGGGATGTCACCCGGATGGCGGACCGGGCGCCCCGGTAGTCTGACGCGGTTGCCGATCGCCGACCCAGTTCAGCGGAGACCGTGACTACCACGACCACGTCCCACCACCTCTCGCCCGCGTTCCCCGGCCGCGCCCCCTGGGGCACGGCGGGCAAGCTGCGCGCCTGGCAGCAGGCCGCGATGGACTCGTACCTCGAGAAGCAGCCGCGCGACTTCCTCGCCGTCGCGACCCCGGGAGCCGGAAAGACCACCTTCGCCCTCACCCTGGCCTCCTGGCTGCTGCACCACCACGTCGTGCAGCAGGTGACGGTCGTCGCGCCGACCGAGCACCTGAAGAAACAGTGGGCCGAGGCGGCGGCGAGAGTGGGCATCAGACTGGACCCGGAGTACAGCGCGGGCCCGCTTGGCCGGGAGTACCACGGGGTGGCGGTGACGTACGCGGGCGTCGGGGTGCGCCCGATGCTGCACCGCAACCGCTGCGAGCAGCGCAAGACGCTGGTCATCCTGGACGAGATCCACCACGCCGGCGACACCCGCTCCTGGGGCGAGGCGTGTTTCGAGGCGTTCGAGCCCGCCACCCGCCGCCTGGCCCTGACCGGCACGCCCTTCCGCTCGGACACCAACCCCATCCCGTTCGTCGCCTACGCCGAGGACGGCGAGGGGATCCGCCGCTCGGTGGCCGACTACACCTACGGCTACGGCAAGGCGCTCGCCGACGGCGTCGTGCGTCCGGTGATCTTCCTGTCCTACAGCGGCAACATGCGCTGGCGCAGCAAGGCGGGTGACGAGCTGGAGGCCAGGCTCGGCGAGCCGATGACCAAGGACGCCGTCTCCCAGGCCTGGCGCACCGCGCTCGACCCACGCGGCGACTGGATGCCCAGCGTGCTGCGCGCGGCCGACACCCGGCTGTCGGAGGTCCGCAAGGCGATCCCGGACGCGGGCGGGCTGGTGATCGCCGCCGACCAGGACTCGGCGCGCGCCTACGCCAAGCTGATCCGCGAGATCACCGGCAGCGCCGCGACCGTCGTGCTCTCCGACGACGCCGGGGCGTCCGGGAGGATCGAGGAGTTCAGCGGTTCCGACGACCGCTGGATGGTGGCGGTGCGCATGGTGTCCGAGGGCGTGGACGTCCCCCGCCTGGCGGTCGGGGTCTACGCCACGACGATTTCCACACCGCTGTTCTTCGCCCAGGCCGTCGGCCGCTTCGTGCGCTCCCGGCGGCGCGGCGAGACGGCGTCGGTCTTCCTGCCGACCATCCCCATGCTGCTGGGCTTCGCGCACGAGATGGAGGTCGAGCGCGACCACGTCCTGGACAAGCCCAGGAAGGGCGGGGAGGACGCTGACCCGTACGCGGAGGAGGCCGACCTCCTGAAGGAGGCCGAGCGGCAGCAGGACGAGGACACCGGCGAGCAGGACCAACTGCCCTTCGAGGCGCTGGAGTCGGACGCGGTCTTCGACCGGGTGATGTACGACGGCGCCGAGTTCGGGATGCAGGCCCACCCCGGCAGCGAGGAGGAGCAGGACTACCTGGGAATCCCCGGGCTGCTGGAGCCGGACCAGGTGCAGCTGCTGCTCCAGAAGCGGCAGGCGCGGCAGATCGCGCACAGCCGCCGCAAGCCGGACGCCGAGGCCGACCTGCTGGAGACGCCCGCCGAGAAGCGTCCGGTGGTCACGCACAAGGAGATGCTGGAGATGCGCCGGCAGCTCAACTCGCTGGTCGGCGCGTACTCCCACCAGAGCGGCAAACCGCACGGCGTGGTCCACACCGAGCTGCGCCGGGTCTGCGGCGGACCGCCCACCGCCGAGGCGACGGCCGGGCAGCTCCAGCAGCGGATCGCCAAGGTGCGGGAGTGGGCCACCCGGATGCGGTGACGCCGGCGGGCCACGGACAAGGGGGACGAGGGCGAGGGGCGAGGCGCCAGGGGCGCCAGGGGCGCGGGAACGATCGGGTCCGCGCCCTTCCGTACCACCTGCGCACCCCGCACCGCCCGGTGGACGCCACGAGCGCGGCCGTGTGCGTCCGTGCGCCGCGCGCACGGACGTGGGAGCGCGTTCAGGTCCGCGCCGGGCCGCTGTGACCTGCTGCTGTACGCAATGCGGATAAACCATGCCAGCCGCGCCCGGATTCTGGACAGAGTCTTCCGGACGGCGGACGGGATCGCTAGGTTTCGCGTCACGCACACGCCCCGTGGCAGCGCCGCCTCGGAGCGCAGCCGGTGCGGCCCGCCAAGCGACCGGCGGCTCGCCGGGGACAGCGCGCGCGCCGCCGACGGGACCGGCGGCGCATCTCCCGGGGCGAGCCGTCGGCACACAACCGAGGAGGGGGCGTCGTGACCGCGGAGACATCTCAGACGCTCGACCGGGGACTGCGCGTCCTCAAACTGCTCGCCGACACCGACCACGGCCTGACCGTCACCGAGCTCTCCAGCAAGCTCGGGGTCAACCGGACGGTCGTCTACCGCCTGCTCGCCACACTGGAGCAGCACTCCCTGGTGCGCCGGGACCTGGGCGGCCGGGCCCGCGTCGGGCTCGGGGTGCTGCGGCTGGGACGGCAGGTCCACCCGCTGGTGCGCGAGGCGGCCCTGCCGGCGCTGCGGGCGCTGGCCGAGGACGTGGGCGCCACCGCGCACCTGACGCTGGTCGACGGCAACGAGGCACTGGCCGTCGCCGTCGTCGAGCCGACCTGGACCGACTACCACGTCGCCTACCGCACCGGCTTCCGCCACCCGCTCGACAAGGGCGCGGCGGGACGCGCGATCCTCGCCGGCCGCCGCCCGGACCGGGATCTGGAGGACGGCTACGTCCTGACCCGCGGTGAGCTGGAGGCCGGGGCCTGCGGCGCCGCCGCACCGCTGCTGGGGGTCAGCGGCATCGAGGGCAGCGTCGGCGTGGTGATGCTGTCGGAGTCGGTGCCGCAGAAGGTGGGGCCCCGCGTGGTGCAGGCGGCGCGGGAGGTCGCCGACTTCCTCCGCTAGCGCCCGGCCCCGGGGCGCCGGAACCGCCCGGCCGCGCCGCCCGGCCGACGCACGCGGAGCGGAGGTGAACTAGATTCGCCTCCATGCCGGCTCTGTCCTCCCGTACCCAGGCCCTCGCGATCTGCGGGACGCTCGTCGCGGCGCTGTTCGCGGTCGCCGCGCTTCTCCCGCTGCCGTTCTCGGTCGCCCAGCCCGGGGTCACCGCGGACGTCCTGGGCGAGTACCGGGGCAGGCAGGTCATCACCGTCGACGGGGCCGGGGACCCCGGCGGCGGCGACCCCGGGGCGGACGGGTCGGAGGGGCGGCTGCTGGCGACCACCATCGCGGCCACGGCGCCGGACACGACCGTGCGGCTGGCCGATGTGGTGGACGCCTGGTTCGACACCGACCGCGCGGTGATGCCGCGCGACTCGGTCTACCCGGTCGGCGACGACGCCGAGGAGATCGAGGAGCACACCACCGCCCAGATGGAGCAGTCGCAGGCGGAGGCGGTGACGGCCGCGCTGCGCCAACTGGGCATGTCCGATGACGAGGTGGAGGTGGAGCTGCGGCTCGCGGACGTCGGCGGCCCCAGCGCCGGGCTGGTGTTCGCACTCGGAGTCGTCGACGAGATCGACGACGGCGACCTCACCGGCGGCCGTACGATCGCCGGCACCGGCACCATCACCGCACGCGGCGAGGTCGGGCCGGTCGGCGGCGTCCCGCTCAAGACCCAGGCGGCGGCGCGCGACGGCGCCACCGTCTTCCTGGTCCCCGAGGCGGAGTGCGACGAAGCGCGGACCGAACTCCCCGAGGACCTGCGCCTGGTGCCCGTCACCACCCTGGAGGGCGCGCTGAACGCGCTGAGGGCGCTGCGGGACGGCGGCCGCGTACCGGGCTGCTGAGGGCCGGGGAGCCGGCGCGAAGCCCGGTGTTCCTGCACTCGCCCGCCCGGATCCCCGAGGCCGTCACCGTGGGCGCCACCGGCTGCTCCTGCGGTCGGAGACCGACGGGGCGTCGTCCCCCCGCGGGGCGGGGGGCGGTTTGGCGGCGGGATCGGGCGCTGCTTGGATACCGGCCATGAGTCACCCGACGCCCCCGCCTCCCCACACAGCCCCGCCCGGTCCCCCCGGGCCGTACGCGTACGCGCCCCCGCCGCTGCCGGGTCCGCCGCCGGAGCTGGTGGCCCCGCTGGGCAGGCGCTTCCTGGCGAAGCTGGTGGACGCACTGGTCATGGCGGCGATCGTGGCCGCGATCACCGTGCCGTGCGCCATGCACCTGGACACCGGTCCCGAGGGCGTGACGGAGGGGCTGGCGATCACCGGCATCGTCTTCTCGCTCCTGTTCGCCTTCCTCCTCTACGACCCCGCCCTCACCGCCACCGGCGGCACCGTGGGGAAGCGGCTGTGCGGGTTGAAGGTGGCACGCATCGAGACCGGCGAGCAGGTGGGCTTCGGGGCCGCGCTGGGACGCCATCTGATGGCGAGGCTGATCAACAACGCGATGTGCGTGCCGCTCGCCTACCTGTGGTGCACCTGGGACAGGCCTTTCCAGCAGGGGCTGCACGACAAGATCGTGCGCACCGTGGTGGTCCGTACCGGATGACGGGTCCGGCGGCGGAGCGCGGTGCCGCGCCCCAAGACGGGCCGCGGCCCCGCCGTCAGGGAGGCGGGGCCGCGGGGACGTGCGCGTGCCGCGCGCGGCACGGGGAGCGGGAAGCGACGGTTCAGAGGTTGCCGCGCCGCTCCTGCTCGCGCTCGATGGCCTCGAACAGGGCCTTGAAGTTGCCCTTGCCGAAGCCCATGGAGCCGTGGCGCTCGATCATCTCGAAGAACACCGTCGGACGGTCCTGGACCGGCTTGGTGAAGATCTGCAGCAGGTAGCCGTCCTCGTCGCGGTCGGCGAGGATCTTCAGCTCGCGCAGCTCCTCGATCGGCACCCGGGTCTCGCCGACCCACTCGCCCAGGGTGTCGTAGTAGGAGTCGGGGGTGTCCAGGAACTCCACACCGGCGGCGCGCATGGCCCGCACGGTGGCGACGATGTCGTTGGTGGCGAGCGCGATGTGCTGCACGCCCGGGCCGCCGTAGAACTCCAGGTACTCGTCGATCTGCGACTTCTTCTTCGCGATCGCGGGCTCGTTGAGCGGGAACTTCACCTTGCGCTTCCCGTCGGCCACGACCTTGGACATCAGCGCGGAGTACTCGGTGGCGATGTCGTCGCCCACGAACTCCTTCATGTTGGTGAAGCCCATGACCTTGTTGTAGAAGGCCACCCACTCGTCCATCTTCCCCAGCTCGACGTTGCCGACGCAGTGGTCGATGGCCTGGAAGAAGCGGGGGCCGGGCTCGGTCATCGGCTTCGCCGCGGTGAAACCGGGCAGGTAGGGGCCGTCGTAACCGGAGCGTTCCACCAGGGTGTGGCGGGTCTTGCCGTAGGTGGCGATGGCGGCCAGCACGACGGTGCCGTGCTCGTCCTTCACCTCGTGGGGCTCCTCCAGGCCGGTGGCGCCGTGCTCGATCGCGTAGGCGTACGCGGCCCGCGCGTCCGGTACCTCGATGGCCAGGTCGATCACGCCGTCGCCGTGCGCGGCGACATGCTCGGCGAGGAACCGGCCGCGCTCGGTGACCGGCTTGATGACTGACGTGAGGACGAAGCGGGCGGAGCCCGACTCCAGGACGTAGGAGGCGGTCTCGCGGCTGCCGTTCTCGGGGCCGGAGTAGGCCACGAGCTTCATGCCGAAGGCCGTGGAGTAGTAGTGCGCGGCCTGCTTGGCGTTGCCCACGGCGAAGACGACCGCGTCCATCCCCTTCACCGGGAAGGGATCGGCCTGCCGGGCGGTGCTGGGGGTGTTGTGCATGGTCTCAGTCATGGCCGCAGGCTCCCGCTGTTCCACAAGATGCGCAATAGTTCCTGCCAAGACTGAGCAATCTGTACAGTGACATCCCCATCATTCCAGGCGATCTGTACAGGATGACCACCAGGGAGGCAGGCCATGGGCATCGACGAGCTGGACGGCCGGCTGCTGGAGCTGCTCGCCGCCGAGCCGCGCATCGGAGTGCTGGAGGCCTCCCGCCGCCTGGGGGTGGCCCGGGGGACCGTGCAGGCGCGGCTGGACCGGCTGCAGGGCGGCGGGGTGATCCGCGGCTTCGGGCCCGACGTCGATCCCGCGGCCATCGGCTACCCGGTCACCGCCTTCGCCACGCTGGAGATCCGGCAGGGACAGGGCCGCGATGTACGGGCGCATCTGGCGACCGTCCCGGAGGTGCTGGAGCTGCACACCATCACCGGCCGCGGCGACATGCTCTGCCGTCTGGTGGCCCGATCCAACGCCGATCTCCAGCGGGTGATCGACAAGGTGGTCGGGTTCGAGGGCATCGTGCGGGCCTCCACGGCCATCGTCATGGAGAACCCGGTGCCGCTGCGGATCGTCCCGCTGGTGCGCCAGGCGGCCAGGGACGCCGGACGGCCCGTGTCCTGACGCGCTGTCGTCGAACCGGGGCACGCCGAGGAGGCGGGAGGGGCTCCGGTGTCGCTGGATGGGGGTGGGGTGGCCGATGGCCGGGGCGAGGGGCGTCCCGTCTCTGGTAGATGTTGGAGCCAGCGCTTCCCGGCCCGAGCCGCCGGACGGGGAGCGGCACACGCCACAGCGACGGCCGAGCAGATACGGGACCGGACACATGAGCGCCCCTCCGTCAGCATCCGCCAACGGCAGCCCGGGCCCGGGCTACTACCCCGATCCGTCCATTCCGGGATACATCCGCTACTGGAACGGCGCCGCCTGGGTGCCGGGAACGAGCCGCCCCGAGCCCCGGGAGGGCGAACCGGTGCCCGCCGCGCCCCCGGGGGTGGCGGCGCAGGCCCCGGGGGCGCCCCCCGCCCCCGGCTCCCGGGCACCGGCCGAGTCCCCGCAGGAGGAGACGGGACCGGTCTTCCTGGACGAGGAGGAGGGGGCTGACGCCGGGAGCCGGGCCGGCGTCCCCGCGCCCGCTCCGGGCGACTCCCTGCCGCAGCTGCGCGGGCGCGGCGAGGTGGAGATCCGCCCGGGGGAGCGGGCGGCCGCCTGGAGGGACCCCTCCCGGCCGCACGGCGGACCCGAGCCCGCGTCCGCCTGGCAGGCCGACGCCGCCCGGCAGGCGGGCCTCGACGGGGAGCGGGACGGCCGCGTCTCCTGGGGCACGGGCGTTCCGGGCGGTCCGAGTGAGGGTGCGGCCGCACCGGCGCTGGGCGCGGGCCGTGCTCCGCAGGCGCTGGGACCGGGCCCGGTCCCGGATCCGCGAGGCGGCCCCGGCCACGCCGACGGTGCCGGGCCGGTGGACGGCGGGAACGCGCAGCCGCGCGACGACGGCACCGTGCGGATGCGGCCCGTACGCCCCGAGGGCACCGCCCCGGCGGCGGGCGGACGGCCCGTCAGGCCCGGTGACACCGTGGGGCTGCGGCGTACGCAGGCGTCCGGAGCGGGAGCCGCGCCCGTACCGGCGCCGGGCGCGTCCTCCGCGCCCGTGCCGGCGGCGCCCGCGCCGGCGTCACCTGCGCCCGTGCCCGCCGATCCGGCGGGCCCCGCCGCTCCCGTCACGCCCGCGGGCCCCGCCTCCGGGCAGCCCTCCTGGACGCGGCAGGTGCACGAACTGGCCCAGCGCGCCCCCGCGTCCGGCGGCCCGGCCCCCGCACCGCACGCGTCCGCACCGCACGCCTCCGCCCCCGCCGTACCGCAGCAGCAGTCGCAGGCCGGGCGGCCCGGCGGCGCCCCGGAGCAGGTCGTGCCCTGGCGCCCTCCGGTCGACGACCCCTTCCTGCGGGCCGCCCAGCGGCAGGCCCGCCCCGCCGGGCTCGGACGCCGGCTGGGCGCCAGGCTGGTGGACGGCGTCCTCACCGCGGCGGTGGCCGCGGCGGTGGCACTCCCGTTCGCCGGCCCCAGCACCGAGCACTTCCGCGAGCAGGTGGAGGCGGCCGAACAGGCCGGTGAGACGAGGCAGATCTGGCTGGTCGACGGCACCACCGGGGTCTACCTGGCGATCGTGCTCGGCGCCCTGCTGGTGTTCGGCCTCCTCTACGAGGTGCTGCCCACCGCCCGGTGGGGACGCACGCTCGGCAAGAAGCTGTTCGGCGTCCGGGTGCTCGACATCGAGGAGCAGGAGGCCCCCTCCTTCGGCGCCGCGCTGCGCCGCTGGCTGGTGTACGGGCTGCTGGCGCCGCTGGGCGTCGGCGTGGTGAACGTCCTGTGGTGCCTGTTCGACCGGCCGTGGCGGCAGTGCTGGCACGACAAGGCGGCGCGCACCTTCGTGGCGCGCGGCACCGAGGAGTCCGGCCCGCCCGGATGACGCCCGGGGCCGAAGCGCCCGAAGTCCCCCGAACGGCCCGCCCCTGATGCGCGGTACGCCCCGGCGCGGTCGACTCGGAGCATGAGAACGCGAGGGCCGTGCCGGATGCGGAGGCCGCACCGCTCCGAGGAGGGCGGTGCGGGCGGAACGCCCGGCGGGGAAGACGGCCGTACGGCCGGTGCGCGCGGCCCGGCGGCCCGCGCCCCTGCCGGATCAGCGGCGCGAGGAGGTCTCCGCCAGGCGCCGGCCGCCGTCGGCGCTCTCCGCGCCGCGCTGCGCGGGCACCGCGCCGGCCACCGGGCGCGGGGCCCCTGAGGGGCGGCGGCCGGGCACCCTGACCGCGACGAGCAGCCCGAGCGCGAGTGCCGCACTCGCGATGACCGCGATCCCGGCTCCCGAACGTGCCTGCGACACCAGCAGCATGGCGAGAGCCGAGAGGATGACGGTGGCCGAACCGTAGGCGAGCTGTGCGGGATTCGGACGCGGCATGACGGAATCCGTCCTCCGGGATCGGTGGTTGACCGGGGGCGAGGCCGCCGGACGGCGAACGTGGTCCGTCGAACGACTCTACGATGCCGGATGCCCGTACACAGCCGCGGGTAAGCGCGAACTGACCCGCCGCCACCGACACGCCGATGCACAGGGGGCGCACGGAGTCACGCCGTGGCCGTACCGCCATTGGCCACTACCGTCCGGTCTCCGGACTCCGTAACTGGCTGGTCGGACAACGTACTTGTGTGGCGTGTTCAAATCAAGGGCTGTTTTTTCGGCCGCCGCTCATGTCGAATGCCTCCACACGTGTGCACACACGTGCCATGGCCATGCATGGGGAGGGCAATACCTAGTGAAGAGCCAACGGAGGACGATCAGATCCGCCGCACTGGCCACGACGGTCGCCGTCATAGGGGCGACCTTTCTGACCGCCGGCACCGCCTACGCCCACGAGGGCACCGCACCCGACGGCCGTGACCCGGCCGCCGCGGAGCACGGCGACCACGCCAAGGACGGGCACAAGCACGGCAAGGACAAGGACGGCAAGCACGTCGACCACGACCTGCCCGGCCCGCTCACCAAGAAGCAGCGCTCCCAGCGCCTCGCGGCCCTCGAGCGGCTCGCCTCCGGCCAGAAGCCCGTGACCAAGAACGGCTCCAAGGTCATGAAGCTCGGCGACGACAAGTACGTCGAGATGGAGCAGACCAAGACCGACAAGATCTTCACCATCCTCATCGAGTTCGGTGACAAGATCGACCCGCAGTACGGCGGCACCCCCGGTCCACTGCACAACCAGATCGCCGAGCCCGACCGCGAGCAGAACAACACCACGCTGTGGAAGGAGGACTTCAGCCAGGAGCACTTCGAGGAGATCTACTTCGGGGAGGGCGAGGGCTCGCTCAAGACGTACTACGAGACCCAGTCCTCCGGTAAGTACTCCGTCGACGGCATGGTCTCCGACTGGGTCAAGGTCGACTACAACGAGGCCCGCTACGGCAACAACGCCTGTGGTCAGAGCACCTGCAACACCGTCTGGGACGCCGTCCGCGACGGTGTGAACCAGTGGGTGGCCGACCAGAAGGCCGCCGGCAGCACCACCGAGGAGATCAAGGCCCAGCTGGCCGAGTACGACCAGTGGGACCGCTACGACTTCGACGGTGACGGCAACTTCAACGAGCCCGACGGCTACCTGGACCACTTCCAGTTCGTCCACGCCGGCGAGGACGAGTCGGCCGGCGGCGGCGCGCAGGGCGAGGACGCCATCTGGGCCCACCGCTGGTACGCCTACGGCACCGACTACGGCAGGACCGGTCCCGAGTTCAACAGGGCCGGCGGCACCGAGATCGGCGACACCGGCATCTGGGTCGGCGACTACACCGTGCAGCCCGAGAACGGCGGCCTGGGCGTCTTCGCCCACGAGTACGGCCACGACCTCGGCCTGCCGGACCTGTACGACACCGCCGGCGGCGAGAACTCCACGGGTTTCTGGAGCCTGATGTCGTCCGGTTCCTGGCTGAACAACGGCACCGACGCCATCGGCGACTGGGCCGGCGAGATGACCGCCTGGGACAAGCTGTCCCTGGGCTGGCTGGACTACGAGACGGCCAAGGCCGCCACCAGGTCCACCCACAAGCTGGGTGTCTCGGCCTACCAGGGCAAGAACCCGCAGGCGCTGATCGTGGAGCTCCCCGAGAAGGAGGTCACGACCGAGGTCGTCGAGCCCGCGGCGGGCGAGAAGCAGTGGTGGAGCGGCAGCGGTGACGACCTGCGCAACTCCCTGACCCGTAGCGTCGACCTGACCGGAGCCTCCTCCGCGTCGCTCGACCTCAAGGGCTGGTGGGAGATCGAGGCCGGTTACGACTACCTCTACACCCAGGTCTCCACCGACGGCGGCGCCACCTGGGCCGCCCTGGACGGCACCCGCAACGGCGAGCCGCTCGGCGAGGACGCCTCCGGCGCCCCCGCCCTCGACGGCTTCTCCGGCGGCTGGGAGGACCTCTCCTTCCCGCTGGACGCCTACGCCGGCAAGAAGATCGACCTCCGCTTCCACTACCGCACCGACGGCGGTGTGGCGGAGAAGGGCTTCACCGCCGACGAGATCACCATCACCGCCGACGGCCAGGCGATCGTCACCGACGGCGCCGAGGGCGACGACAACGGCTGGACGGCGAGCGGCTTCTCCCGCATCGGGGCGTCGTTCTCCAACCTCTACCCGCAGTTCTACATCGCCGAGAACCGTCAGTACGTCTCGTACGACAAGACGCTGAAGACCGGCCCGTACAACTTCGGCTGGCAGGACACCCGCCCGGACTGGGTCGAGCGCTACCCGTACCAGAAGGGCCTGCTGATCTGGCTGTGGGACACCTCGCAGCTGGACAACAACACCAGCGCCCACCCGGGTGAGGGCCTGGTCCTCCCGATCGACGCCCACCCCAAGGCCGAGAAGTGGGCCGACGGGACGCTGATGCGCAACCGCATCCAGTCGTACGACTCCACCTTCAGCTGGTACCCGACGCGCGGCATGACCCTGCACAAGAACGGCGAGGCCACCAAGGTCCGCTGGAAGCTGGGCAAGCCGTACTTCGACGACCACAGGGGTACGTACTGGGACGAGTCCAACCCGACCGCGAGTGTGAAGGTGCCCGACACCAACACCCGCATCTCGATCCTCCACCAGCCGCTCAACGGCAAGTCGATGATCGTCCGGGTCGGTCCTTCCACCAGGTGACACCCGCGTGACGCCTCGATGATGCCGCGTTCGCGCAGGTCATCGCGGTAAGGCAGTGAACGGTCGGCCGCCGTCCCCTAGCGGGCGGCGGCCGATCGTGCTGAGAATGCGCGTACCGCCCGAGGGTGGGGCGCCGTTGTTGACGTGGTGTATAACGGGGGAGTGGTGAAGATGGCAGGCGGCGGCTGGACCAGGCTGCCGGACGGCAGCGTGGTCGTGGCGCTCTCCGTGCCCCGGCCGGGGCACGCGGGGCAGCGTGCCCGCTTCCTGGTCCACGCGGCCAACCGCGCCCGCGCCCTGACCCGGCTGAGGAACCTCGGCCTGCGCGCGGTCTACCTGCGCGGCAACACCGAGCCGCCCACCCCCGACGAGATCAGCGCGGTACTGCACCACCCCGACGGCCTGGTATGGCGCCCGGCCCCGCAGCACGGGGCCGCCGAAGCCGACGCCGTCGGCGCGCAGGCCGGCGAGGGGGCGCATGCGGAGGGCGGCTTCTGGCGGCCCATAGGCGCTCTGCGCCGCGCCGCGGCGGGCTGAGCGGCCCGCGTAAGGGCCGGGCCGCCCGCCCGGCCCGGTGAGCCGGGTACGCGACGGGTTTGCCGCGAGTGGCTTCGGCCGCCCTGCGGCCCGCTCACCGCCGCCTGCCGTCTGCGGGGCCGCGCCCCCGGGCGCCGGCTCCCACCCTCCCCGGCAGGCGGAACCCTTCGGCCGGAACGCCGTGCCGCCGGGCCGACCACGCCCCGGCGCGGTGCCGAGGCGGGCCCTTCCAGGGCGGGAGCGCCGCGGGCGCCCGCAGGGGCGGAGGCCTCCGGCCCTCGCCGGAACGCCCCCGGCCCCCGCCGTGACGCCGTGACGCCGGGCTCAGGCGGCGCGGACCACGGGCTCGCCCGACAGCTCCACACCCGCTCCGCGCATCTCCTCCAGCGCCAGCTCGGTGGTCGGCGCCGCCACCCCGGCCGTCATACCGAGCAGCACCCGGGTGCGGAAGCCCTCGCGGGCCGCGTCCAGCGCGGTCGCGCGCACGCAGTGGTCGGTGGCGATGCCCACCACGTCCACCTCCGTCACATCACGGGAGCGCAGCCAGTCGGCGAGCGGGGTGCCGTTCTCGTCCTGCCCCTCGAAGCCGCTGTAGGCGGCGGCGTACGCGCCCTTGTCGAAGACCGCGTCGATCGAGCCGGAGGCGACGGCCGGGGCGAAGTTCGGGTGGAAGCCCACGCCCTCGGTCCCGGCCACGCAGTGCGCGGGCCAGGAGTGGCGGAAGTCGGGGTGGTCGGAGAAGTGGTCGCCGGGGGAGACGTGGTGGTCGCGGGTGGCCACCACGTGGCGGTATCCGGCGGTGCTCTGCCCGACGAGGTCGGTGATGGCCGCGGCCACGTCGGCACCCCCCGCCACCGCGAGGCTGCCGCCCTCACAGAAGTCGTTCTGGACGTCTACGACGATCAGGGCCCGGTGCATGGTGCACACCTTTCGGCTGGAGTGGCTGTGGCCGGCTGGGACCGGCCGCTGCTGTGACGGGTCGCGGATCGCGGCCGGCGCGGTCCGCGGGGGACGGGGGCGTTGGACGGGGGCAGGGGACGTGTCCGACCTTAGACACTCGGCGTCCGCCGCGGGAGTGCGTGGGCGCCGCGCCTCACCCCCCGGTGTACTCGGTGGGCAGGACCGGCTCGCCGCGCGAGAGCTGCGTCGCCGACAGCGGCAGCCCGTCGAGGGCCCGCAGGTGCCGCTCGCGGGCCGCCTCCAGCCGCTCGCGCGCCACGATCTCGCCGCCGCGGACCAGGTCCACCGTCAGCAGGTGGTCCGCCAGGTGCGCGGGCACCTCACCGGTGCCGACGACCTCGGCCTCGGCCACGCCGTCCGCGTCCGGGCGCCGGGCGGCCCACTTCACGCCCCCGACCGACAGCTTCCCGCCCATGGACTTCTTCGCCACCGGGCGCAGCGGCGCGCCTGGGCCGCCGGAGTCGGCGCGGGCCACCAGCTTGTAGACCATCGAGGCCGTGGGGTGCCCGCTGCCGGTGACCAGCTGGGTGCCCACCCCGTAGGCGTCCACCGGGGCGGCGGCCAGCGAGGCGATGGCGTACTCGTCCAGGTCGCTGGTCACGACGATCCTGGTGTCCCGCGCCCCGAGTTCGTCGAGCTGCTGCCGCACCCGGTGGGCGAGCAGCAGCAGGTCGCCGGAGTCGATGCGCACCGCGCCCAGCCCGGGGCCCGCCACCTCTACGGCGGTGCGGACGGCCTCGGCCACGTCGTAGGTGTCCACCAGGAGCGTGGTGCCGCTGCCCATGGACTCCACCTGGGCGGTGAAGGCGTCCCGTTCGGTGTCGTGCAGCAGGGTGAAGGCGTGGGCGCTGGTGCCGGCGGTGGGGATGCCGTAGCGGAAGCCGGCGGCCAGGTCGGAGGTGGTGGAGAAGCCGCCGACGTACGCGGCCCGGGCCGCGGCCACGGCCGACAGTTCGTGGGTGCGGCGCGCGCCCATCTCGATCAGCGGGCGCCCCCGGGCCGCGACGGCCATCCGGGACGCGGCGGCGGCGACGGCCGAGTCGTGGTTGAGGATCGACAGGATCACCGTCTCCAGCAGCACGCACTCGGCGAAGGTGCCCTCCACCCGCATGACCGGCGAGCCGGGGAAGTAGACCTCGCCCTCCGGGTAGCCGCTGATGTCGCCGCGGAAGCGGTAGTCGGCCAGCCATTCCAGGGTGGGCTCGTCCACCACGTCCCGCTCGCGCAGGAACTCCAGGATCTCCGGCTCGAACCGGAAGTTGGCCACCGCGTCCAGGACCCTTCCGGTGCCCGCCACCACACCGTAGCGGCGGCCCTCGGGCAGGCGGCGGGTGAAGACCTCGAAGACGGAGCGCCGGCCGGCGGTCCCGCCGCGCAGCGCCGCCTGGACCATGGTGAGTTCGTAGTGGTCGGTGAAGAGGGCGGTGGACGGCACGGCGACCGGCAGGCCCAGGTCTGCGGTGTTCATGGAGCGGATGCTACCCCCAATCTCGTCACTTTGACGATATCCGGTCCTCGGAGGGGTGTTCCCCGGCCGCGGGAACCCCGTTTGCACCGCCGCCCGGTCGCAGTGGCAGCATGGGAACCGTGAGCGACGACACACACCGGACGACACCGTCTGCCGCCGCGTCCGTGCGGCCGCCCGCCGCGGACCGCGTACCCGGCCCGCGCGGCGCCCATGTGGCGTGGTTGTCGGTCGCCCCCGCCGAGATCACCCGTCCCGCCTCGGGCGAGGCCCCCGAGGCGGTGTCCGAGCCGGACGTCCCGTGGGTGACGGTCGTCCACAACGACCCGGTGAATCTGATGAGTTACGTGACCTACGTGTTCCAGAGCTACTTCGGGTATCCGAAGGAGAAGGCCAGGAAGCTGATGATGGACGTCCACCACAAGGGCCGCGCGGTCGTCTCCAGCGGCACCCGCGAGGAGATGGAGCGCGACGTACAGGCCATGCACGGATACGGCCTGTGGGCGACCCTCCAGCAGGACCGCTGATGGCCGGGCTCTTCCAGCCCGCGGCCGGTGTGCCCGGAGGCGCCACCGTCGCGCTCGACGAGGTGGAGATCTCCATCCTGCGCAGCCTCGCCGTCCAGCTCCTGGAGCTCATCGGCCCCGGCCCGGGCGCGGACGAGACCGGCGGCGAGCAGGACCCGCTCGCCGCGCTGATGGCCGACGGCCCCACCGAGCCGCCCTCCGACCCGGCACTGGCCAGGCTCTTCCCCGACGCCTACGGCGGCCCCGGCGCCGAAGGGGACGACAGGACGCGCGAGGCCGCCGCGGAGTTCCGGCGCTACACCGAGAACGACCTGCGCGCCCGCAAGCGCGAGGACGGTCTCGCCGTCGTGCGCGGCCTGGACTCCCTCGCCCCCGCCGGCGAGGGGGGAGCGGTGCTCACCCTCGCCCCCGAGCAGTCGCGCCAGTGGCTCGGTGCGCTCAACGACCTGCGGCTGGCCATCGGCGCGCGTCTGGAGATCACGGACGACGAGGACGGAGACGAGCTGTACGCGCTGCCGGACGGCGACCCGCGCAAGCCGATGGTGATGGCGTACCTGTGGCTGGGGGCGCTCCAGGAGTCGCTGGTGGAGACCCTGGCCCCCTGACGGGCCGGCCCGGGCCCCGGCGTGCCCGCGGGGCGCGGGCGTGGCGAGGCCCGGTGGCGGGTGACCGGAGCGACGACTTCCGGCGGGCCGACGATTTCCGGCAATTATTTGTGCCATACATTAAAAAGTCGCTGCGAGCCCGCCGTGTCGCACAGGGTGATCAAAACTCTCCGTTAATCGGATGTGGTGACTCCTCGAGCGGGGCGGCTGCCCGTTTCATCCCCGAATTCCCTTGTGTGATCCGACCGTAATATGAGCATGTGATCCAGGTCACACCGGTGCGGTAGCGCAGCGTGATAGGAACTCCCAACCGATTTTTATTCGGGTCCTACAACCCGGAGGACTTCGGAGGAAGCCGCGCTCGAGACCGGACGCCGAGGTTGGTCCGTTCGCCGTAACACCGGCAACCACAGTCGCACCCGCCCCCACACGTCCCCGCAGCCGCTACAGCCAGAGGGAATCCATGGCAAACGAAACCTGGACGACAAGGCTCGACGAATCCATCACCGAATTCGTCGATCCGATCGCGTCGAAAATCAGCGAGATCGTCTTCTACACCATCCCGGTCGGGGATACCGAGTTCCCCTGGATCGTCGGCTGGCTGGTGGTCGCGGGACTGGTGTTCACCGGATACTTCGGCTTCGCCCAGGTCCGCCACCTGCCCAAGGCCCTCAAGCTGGTCCGCGGCAAGTACGACCAGAAGGACGCCCCCGGTGAGGTGAACCACTTCCAGGCCCTCACCTCCGCCGTCTCCGGCACCGTCGGCCTCGGCAACATCGCCGGTGTGGCCATCGCGGTCACCATCGGCGGCCCCGGCGCCACCTTCTGGATGATCGTCTGCGGTCTGCTGGGCATGGCGACCAAGTTCGTCGAGTGCACCCTCGGAGTGAAGTACCGCGAGGTCCACGCCGACGGCACCGTCTCCGGCGGCCCGATGCACTACCTGCGCAAGGGCATGGCCGAGCGCGGTCTGGGCGGTCTGGGCAAGGTACTCGCCATCGGCTCCGCCGTCGCCCTGCTGTTCTTCACCTTCTTCGGCGGCAACCTCTTCCAGGTCAACCAGAGCCTGGAGCAGCTCCAGTCCGTCACCGGCGGCGAGGACAGCCTCTTCAGCAGCTCCGGCGGCGCCCTCTTCTTCGGCATCCTGATCGCCGCCCTGGTCGCCCTGGTCCTCATCGGCGGCATGCGCTCCATCGGGGCCGTCACCAGCCGGCTGGTCCCCGCGATGGCGATCGTCTACGTCATCGCCTGCCTCTTCGTCATCCTGACCAACGTCAGCGCCGTGCCCGAGGCCGTCTCCGACATCATCGTGGGTGCCTTCGCCCCCGAGGGCGTGGCCGGCGGCCTCATCGGCGCCCTGATCGTCGGCTTCCAGCGCGCCGCCTTCTCCAACGAGGCGGGCATCGGCTCGGCCCCCATCGCCCACTCCGCGGTGAAGACCAAGCGCCCCGCCACCGAGGGCCTGGTCGCGATGATCGAGCCGTTCATCGACACCGTCGTCGTCTGCACCATGACCGCGCTGACCATCGTCATCGCCCGCACCCCGAGCTGGGAGGCGGCCCGCGAGGCCAGCGCCAACGGCGAGCCGATCGCCTCCGGCGTCTCACTCACCTCGGACGCCTTCGAGAGCGCGATCTCCTGGTTCCCCTACATCCTGGCCGTCGCGGTCCTGCTCTTCGCCTTCTCCACGATCATCACCTGGAGCTACTACGGCATGAAGGCGTGGACCTACCTCTTCGGCCGCACCAGGACCAGCGAGAACGTCTACAAGGTGCTCTTCAGCCTCATCGTCATCACCGGTGCGCTGATGTCGCTGTCCTCCCTGGTCTCCCTGGCCGACTCCTTCCTCTTCCTCGCCGCGGTGTTCAACATCATCGGCCTCTACCTGCTGGCGCCCGTCGTCAGGCGGGAACTCAACCGCGTCGTGGACTACATCCGCCGGCGCGACGCCGGTGAGAGCGACGAGCAGATCGAGGCCTCCGAGGCCGTCGGCCCCGGTGAGGCCACCACGCTCGCCAAGTGACACCCGCCCCCTCGGGGACGGCGGAGCACCGCGGGGCCCCGCCCGTACCGCACACCGGTACGGGCGGGGCCCCGCCCGCGCGCCCTGCCTATGCTGTCGCCCATGCTGACCATCACCCAGGAGCTGCACGACAGGATCGTGGCCCACGCCCGCCAGGACCACCCCGACGAGGCGTGCGGCATCATCGCGGGCCCGGCCGGCAGCGGACGCCCCGAGCGCTTCGTCCCCATGCTGAACGCCGCCCGCTCGCCCACGTTCTACGAGTTCGACTCCGCGGACCTGCTGAAGCTCTACCGCGAGATGGACGACCGCGACGAGGAGCCGGTGGTCGTCTACCACTCCCACACCGCCACCGAGGCGTACCCCTCGCGCACCGACGTCGCCTACGCCGGCGAGCCCGGCGCCCACTACGTGCTGGTCTCCACCGCGGAGTGCGGCAACGACGAAGGGCCCTTCTCCTTCCGCTCCTTCCGCATCGTCGACGGCGAGATCACCGAGGAGGAGGTCAGGATCGTCCCCGCCTACGAGGACTGACCCCCGGACCCCTGACGACAGGTGAGACGGCAGGGTCCGCATCATGGAACAGGTATCCGGTTCCGGAGGCGGGAATCGTTACGATGAGCCCATGGTTAACCACGACGTGAGCGATACCCACCCGGGTAAGTCCCCGGGCGCGCTGCTCGTGGCGCGCCTGCACGTCGACCTGTGCCGCCTCGCCAGCGCCCTGGGGTCCCCCCGGCGCCGCGCAGCCGACCGCGCCTGACCCGGACGGCCACTCCCCGCGCGGCCCGCCCGGCCGCGCCCCGCCCACGCGCACGAGCCAAGGCCCACAAGCTTCCCGCCCTCTCCCACAGGAGTACACCCATGGCCATCGAGGTCCGCATCCCGACCATCCTCCGCACCTACACCGACGGGCAGAAGGCCGTCGAGGGCGACGGCGGCACCCTCGCCGAGCTCATCGAGGACCTGGAGACCCGCCACAGCGGCATCCGGGAGCGGCTGGTCGAGGGCGGCGAGCTGCGCCGCTTCGTCAACGTCTACCTCAACGACGAGGACGTCCGCTTCCTGGACGGTATCTCCACCAAGCTGAGCGACGGCGACAACGTGACGATCCTCCCCGCCGTGGCCGGGGGCATGCGCTGATGCGCTACGACTCGCCGATCGCCGCGGTGGGCAACACCCCTCTGGTGCGCCTGCCGCGGCTCTCGCCGTCCGAGGACGTCCGCATCTGGGCCAAGCTGGAGGACCGCAACCCCACCGGCTCGATCAAGGACCGCCCGGCCCTCTACATGATCGAGCAGGCCGAGAAGGACGGCCGGCTCACCCCCGGCCGCACCATCCTCGAACCCACCTCCGGCAACACCGGCATCTCGCTGGCCATGGCGGCCAAACTCAAGGGCTACCGCATGGTCTGCGTCATGCCCGAGAACACCAGCGCCGAGCGCCGCCAGCTGCTGGCCATGTGGGGCGCCGAGATCATCTCCTCCCCGGCCGCCGGCGGCTCCAACACCGCGGTGCGCGTCGCCAAGGAGATCGCCGCCGAGCACCCCGACTGGGTCATGCTCTACCAGTACGGCAACCCCGACAACGCCGGCGCCCACTACGCCGGCACCGGCCCCGAGATCTACGCCGACCTGCCCTCGATCACCCACTTCGTCGCGGGCCTGGGCACCACCGGCACCCTGATGGGCGCCGGCCGCTACCTGCGAGAGAAGGCCCCTGGCATCCAGATCGTCGCCGCCGAACCGCGCTACGACGACCTCGTCTACGGCCTGCGCAACCTCGACGAGGGCTTCGTCCCCGAGCTGTACGACGAGACCGTCCTCACCACCCGCTACTCGGTCGGCTCCGAGGACGCCGTCACCCGCACCCGCGAACTCCTCGCGCAGGAAGGCATCTTCGCCGGAGTCTCCACCGGCGCCGCCCTCCACGCAGCCATCGGAGTCGGCCGCAAGGCCCTGCGCGCGGGACAGAGCGCCGACATCGTCTTCGTCGTCGCCGACGGCGGCTGGAAGTACCTGTCCACCGGCATCTACACCGCGCCCACCACCGAGGCCGCGGTCGAGGCCCTCCAGGGACAGCTCTGGGCCTGAGCCCGCCCCGCACGTCCAGCGCGACACCCGCCCGCCGCGTCCCCGCGCCCCTTCGGCAGCCGGGAACGGCGGTGCGGGGGCGCCCGCCGCCGGGACCGCGCGCCGCCCGAGGCCCCCACACCGCGCTGCCCGCCCCCGCGCCGCCCCCGCACCACCCCCGCCCTGGTGATTCCGCCCACAACGGGGCACTGCGAAGGACCCACCGGCCCCCGTGCGCCTTACGCTCAGGTAACCCCTCTTCCCGGGCCACGGAGGTTCCTTCCCCTATGAAGCTCACCGTCGTCGGCTGCTCGGGATCGTTCCCGTCCGCGGAATCGGCCTGCTCCAGCTACCTCGTAGAGGCCGACGGCTACCGGCTCCTGCTCGACATGGGCAACGGCGCCCTGGGCGAGCTGCAACGCCACTGCGGCCTCTACGACCTCGACGCCATCGTCCTCAGCCACCTCCACGCGGACCACTGCATCGACATGTGCGCGTACTTCGTGGCCCGGTACTACAGGCACGAGGGAGGGCGCTGCGAGGCCATCCCGGTGTACGGCCCCGCGGGCACCGAGCAGCGGCTGACCACCGCCTACGCCGACACCCCGTCCGAGAAGTCGATGAGCGAGGTCTTCGACTTCCGCGACCTCGCCCCCCGGAGCACCTTCCGGCTCGGACCGCTGACCGTCACCGCCAACCGGGTGCGGCACCCGGTGGAGACCTACGGCTTCCGTGTCGAGCACGAGGGCAGGACCCTCGTCTACTCCGGCGACACCGGCCCCTGCGACGCCCTGTGCGGCCTTGCCCGAGGCGCCGACCTCTTCCTGTGCGAGGCCTCCTTCACCGACGGCAAGGAGGACATCCCCGAACTCCACCTCAACGGGCGGCAGGCCGGGGAGTGCGCACAGCGGGCGGACGCCCGGCGCCTGGTCCTCACCCACATCCCGCCGTGGACGGACCCCCGGCACAACCTGCGCGACGCACAGGCCGCCTTCTCCGGCCCCGTGGAGATGGCCCGCCCCGGCGCCGTCTACGAGATCTGACCGGCCGCCGGCCGGGCCCGCGGCTCACGGGCCCGGCCGGCGCGGGCCTTACCGGCCCGGAACCGGACCGCGCCCGCCACTACGCCCGGTACTGCGCCTTCTCCTGCTCGGCGATCTCCTCGTCCGACTCCCGGCCCGGCGTCGGCAGGTCGAACCGCGTGATCGCGAACCGGAAGACCGCGTAGTACACCACCGCGAAACACAGACCCAGCACCACCAGCAACCACGGCTTGGACGCGATCCCCAGATTCAGCAGGAAGTCGATCGCCCCGGCGGAGAAACCGAAGCCGTCCCGCGCCCCCAGCGCCCAGCTCAGCGCCATCGACACCCCCGTCAGCACCGCGTGAACCGCGTACAGCAACGGCGCCACGAAGATGAACGTGAACTCGATCGGCTCGGTCACCCCGGTGACGAAGGCGGTCAGCGCGATGGAGAACATCATCCCGCCCACCACCTTGCGGCGCTCGGGCCGCGCGCAGTGGTACATCGCCAGACAGGCCGCCGGAAGGGCGAACATCATGATGGGGAAGAAGCCGGTCATGAACTGACCCGCAGTCGGATCCCCGTGCAGGAAGCGCGCGATGTCCCCCTCGTACCGCACCCCGCCGTCCTCGTAGGAACCCGCCTGGAACCACGGGAACGAGTTCAGCAGATGATGCATACCCACCGGGATCAGCGCCCGGTTGGCCACCCCGAACACCCCCGCCCCCAGCGCTCCCGACCCCACCAGCCACTCGCCGAAACCGTGGATGGCGGCCCCCAGCACCGGCCAGGCGTAGCCGAAGACGACACCCAGGAACAGACCCGCGAACGACGCCAGGATCGGCACCAGCCGGCGGCCGCCGAAGAAACCGAGCCAGTCCGGCAGCTTCCTGCGGTGGTAGCGCTGGTAGAGCACCGCGGTGACCAGCCCCATCACCACACCGCCCAGCACACCGGCGTCCGCGGGCCGGGCGACGCCCTCCTCGGGAGGCAGATTGGGGTCGACGAAGGTGGCCATCACCTGCTGGAAGACCAGATAGCCCACCACAGCCGCCAGCCCCGTGGAACCGTCCGCCCTCTTGGCGAAGCCGACCGCGATACCCACGGCGAACAGCAGCGGCAGATTGTCCAGCAGCGCCCCGCCGCCCGCCGCCAGGAACTCGGCGATCCGGTTGACGAAGCCCGGGAAGCCCTCCCGGCCCAGCATGTCCTCGTACCCCAGCCGGACCATCAGAGCCGCCGCGGGCAGCACGGCGATCGGCAGCATCAGACTGCGGCCGATGCGCTGGGCCACCGCCATCGCGCCCGCGCCGCGCCTCCTTTCGCTCCCGCCGCCCCCCTTGCCGCCGCCCCCGCTGCCTCCGCTGCCTCCGCCGCTCCCGTCGCCTCCGTCGTCGGATGTCCTGGCAGTGGCCGTGGTCATCGGCTTCCTCCCGTGGGGCCGTGCGGTCCGCGCCGCACATCCGCATCGCAAACATCACATGGGTAACAGAGCGCTTAAGTCACCTTGTAACACGAACAAAGGCTCCGAAAGCATCCAGGCGGGCAAGACGGCCGACGGAACAGGGGACAGTGCCGCAATGCAGTACCCGGACCTCCCGGGCGCCCACTCCCTTCCCCGCGGGACCGGAAAGCGGTAAAGAGCCGACGAGGCGCCCTCGCGCAGGTGTGCATAACGTGGGTTAATGTGCCAATCCGGTCCACAGGGGGCACCGGACACAGGACGGGCCGAGACGGCCGGCGGCAGCCGGCGGGAAGGCGGAGAACATGCCCGGCAAAGCGGAGAACATCGTCGCCGGACTCGGCGGCATCGACAACATCGTCGAGATCGAGGGCTGCATCACCCGCCTGCGCACCGAGGTCGAGGACCCGGGCCTCATCGACGAGGCCGCACTCAAAGCCGCCGGCGCACACGGCGTCGTGAAGATGGGATCCGCCATCCAGGTCGTCATCGGCACCGACGCCGACCCCATCGCCGCCGAGATCGAGGACATGATGTGACCACCCCGCCCCCGCGGCCCGCCCCCACCCGGCCACCAGGCCGTTCACCCGAACGGCCACCCCACCCGGGGCACTAGGCTCGCACCCATGTCACGCATCGACGGCCGCACAGCCGAACAACTCCGCCCCGTCACCATCGAACGCGGCTGGAGCAAGCACGCCGAAGGCTCCGTCCTCATCTCCTTCGGCGACACCCGCGTCCTCTGCACCGCCAGCATCACCGAAGGCGTGCCACGCTGGCGCAAGGGAAGCGGCGAGGGCTGGATCACCGCCGAGTACGCCATGCTCCCCCGCTCCACCAACACCCGCGGCGACCGCGAATCCGTCCGCGGCAGGATCGGCGGACGCACCCACGAGATCTCCCGCCTCATCGGCCGCTCACTGCGCGCCGTCGTCGACCTCAAGGCCCTCGGCGAGAACACCGTCGTCCTCGACTGCGACGTCCTCCAGGCCGACGGCGGCACCCGCACCGCCGCCATCACCGGCGCCTACGTCGCCCTCGCCGACGCCCTCGCCTGGGCCCGCGACAACAAACTCGTCCGCGCCAAGGCCCAGCCGCTGACCGGCACCGTCTCCGCCGTCAGCGTCGGCATCGTCGACGGCACCCCCCTGCTCGACCTCTGCTACGAGGAGGACGTCCGAGCCGAGACCGACATGAACGTCGTCTGCACCGGCGACGGCCGCTTCGTCGAAGTCCAGGGCACCGCCGAGGGAGCCCCCTTCGCCCGCACCGAACTCGACGCCCTCCTCGACCTCGCCGTCGCCGGCTGCGCCCAACTCGACGGCGCCCAGCGGCACGCACTGGACACCGGGGCGCTGCCCCCGGCCTGACCCCCGGCCCGGCCCCCGGCCTCCGCCGCGGCCGCCCCGGACCGTCCGGCCCCTCCGGGCCCCGGTGACGCCCCATGAAAAGGCGGACGGGACGCGGAACTTTGCGAGCGCTTTACGCGTCCTACAGGGCACGGGCCGTACGGGTCGAGCCGTACGGCCCGTCCAGACACAGGAGACCACGCCGCATGCGCAGACGGACCACCCTCGCCGCCCTCGCCCCCGTTGTCCTCGCCCTCGCCCTCCCCCTGACCGGCTGCGGCGCCGTCCAGAACGCACTGGACTGCGCCAACACCGCCGTCGTCGTCGTGGACAGCGCCAACGCCCTCCAGCAGGCCGTCGCCGACGGCGTCGAGAACCCGGCCGAGGTGGACCGGTCCCTGAACCGCATCAACGAGAACCTCGACAAGATCATCGAGAACACGGACAACGCCGACATCACCCGGGTCGCCGAGGACATGCAGAAGGCCGCCGACAACGTCCGCGAGTCCGTCGAGCAGGGCAAGGCCCCCGACGCCGGCCCCGTCGTCGACGCCGCCGACGAACTGACCCAGGTCTGCAGCCCCGGCTGACGGACCCCGGCCGACGGACCCCGAACGGCAGGCAGGCCTCGGGCCGCCGGGCTGCGAGCCGGCGGAACCCGGGCCCCGAGTTCCGGGCCCCGGCCACGATCCCCGGCCCGCCCGGCGGTTCCGGCCGCCGCGACGGGATAATCGGTCCCCATGAGCCAGCGCCTGATCCTCGCCACCCGCAACGCCCACAAGGTCCGAGAGCTGGAGGCCATCCTCTCCGCGGCCGGACTGGACCTCACCCTGGTCGGCGCCGACGCCTACCCCGAGGTCCCGGACGTCAAGGAGACCGGCCTCACCTTCGCCGAGAACGCACTTCTCAAGGCCCGCACCCTGGCCAGGGCCACCGCGGTGCCCGCTGTCGCCGACGACTCCGGCCTGTGCGTCGATGTCCTCGGCGGAGCCCCCGGCATCTTCTCCGCCCGCTGGGCCGGACGCCACGGCGACGACCGGGCCAACCTCGACCTGCTCCTCGCCCAGCTCTCCGACATCGACGACCCCCACCGCACCGCGCACTTCGCCTGCGCGGCCGCCCTGGCCCTGCCCGACGGCACCGAACGCGTCGTGGAGGGCCGCCTGGCAGGCACTCTCCGCCGCGAGCCCGCCGGCGCCGGCGGCTTCGGCTACGACCCGATCCTCCAGCCCGAGGGCGAGACCCGCACCTGCGCGGAACTGAGCCCGGACGAGAAGAACGCCATCAGCCACCGCGGCCAGGCCTTCCGCGCCCTCGCCCCGGTCGTCCGCGACCTCCTGGGCTGACGGCTCGTCCCGCGGGGCGGATTCCGCCGACAACGTCGAAGGCCCGGCTCAGCGAGCCGGGCCTTCGAATGAAAGGTCTGTGCGGCCGGAGGGACTCGAACCCTCAAGGGATTTCTCCCACAGCATCCTAAGTGCTGCGCGTAGGCCAATTCCGCCACGGCCGCGGGTCGTACGCCATCGTATCGGTCCAGGGTGCCGGGCGCAGAAGGACATGTGTCAGCCGCTGGCGGCGTGCCCTCTTCGCTTCCGGCCTCCTCGGCACCAGGTGGCCGTGACCGCATGGCAGTTCGGGCAGAGGAGACGGAGGTTTCCCGGACGGTCATCACTCCAGTCGCCATTGATGTGGTCGATCTCAAGCGTCATCGGACGCCCGTACCACGCGGGGCCCGTGCCGCACTCGGCACACCGGTCCGGTACGTCGGCCTCGCACAGCGCGCGACGGAGCAGTGCTGTCTTCGTACGGCGCTCCCCATTGTGCTTCACCAGGATCTCCTCCGGTCGCCTGGCAGCTGTCGTACTCTTCCTGCCGCGCTGGTGCGCTTGGCCGAGGAAGTGAGAGGTGTCAACTCCGGCTTGTGAGGTCCATCGGCGGAATGCGGTACGGGAGCTTGTGTTGTCCGGTCGCCCGAGCCGTCTCAGGGCACCGGCGATGGACGTGGACTCCGCCACGGCTCGGCGCAGTTCGTCGGCTGGCGGAGGCTCGTCCCGGTGCCTCGTCCGTCGTGCCACAGGGAAGTGGGACACGTCGATGCCGAAATGTGCGAGACGCCGGAGGAGATGGCGCCGGAGTTGGTGGTAGGGCCGGACACCGAGGTGGGCGATGACCTCGTCGATGTCGGAGCACTTCTCGGCCGCTTCGGCCAGTGCTTCCCGCGTGTAGCGAGTGCCACTCACCGCACCGTCTCCGTCCGGCGTTTGCCGCGGCCACGGTAGGTGTCCGTTGTGGAGTGGCAGTTGGGACAGACCAGCCGGAGGTTGCAGATGCGGTTGTCCCGCCAGTCACCGTTGACGTGATCCACCTCAAGCGGCAGCGGATGGCCCCGCCAGAAGGGCGGGGTTCCGCACAGCGCACAGGACTCCGGGACGCCGAGCTCCAGCAGGTGCCGTTTGAGGCGACTGCTGGGAACGCGCCTGACATGGGGCCCGTCTGCCTTGACCAGTACTTCCTGTGCCGTACGGCGCCTTCGGCGGTTGGGCGAACCGGACTGGGAGACGAAGTGGGAGGTGTCGATGCCGAAGTCTCGAATCCTCCGGCTGATGTACGTGTGGTAGCCGCCGACGACATCGAGGCCGAGGTAGCGCAGGACGCCGTACACACTTGTCGATGCCCTGACGGCTTCCTCCAGAACCTCCTGTGTCCAGCGCGCCCCTTCCCGCTGGAAATGTGAGATATCGATCCCCATCGACTTCATGCGCCCGTGGACGTACCGTCGCGTTCCACTTCTCGGATCGGCTCCGAGCTTGACGAGTGCTTCGGTGAGCGTCGTCGAGGACGCCGCAGCATGGGCAAGGCGTTCGCGGGTGTACGGGCTGGCCATGGTTCCTCCCCCTGCGGACCGTCCGCGCCGTGGTCGTTCGGTCTTCTGTCGCGGACTCGCACTGGTCAACGAACGATGCGCCGGGAGGTCACACAGGGGGAGGGGCCGGGCGGTGACGGGGGCCCGGTGGCCTCAGAGGGAGAGGTCCCGGATGATCTTGGCGACGTGGCCGGTGGCCCTGACGTTGTACAGCGCCCGCTCGACCTTCCCCTCCTCGTCGACGACCACCGTGGAGCGGATGACGCCGGTGACGGTTCTGCCGTACATCTTCTTCTCGCCGAAGGCGCCGTAGGCCTCCAGCACCTTCTTCTCCGGGTCGCCGACGAGGGTGACCCTCAGGTCCTCCTTCTCGCGGAACCTCGCGAGCTTCTCCGGCTTGTCGGGGGAGACGCCGATCACGTCGTAGCCCGCGCCGGCGAGGAGGTCGAGGTTGTCGGTGAAGTCGCAGGCCTGCTTGGTGCAGCCGGGGGTCAGGGCGGCGGGGTAGAAGTAGACGATCACCTTGCGTCCGGCGTGGTCGGAGAGCGAGACGGGGTTGCCGTCGGCGTCGGGAAGGGTGAAGGCCGGGGCGGTGTCGCCGGGTTGCAGTCGCTCGCTCATCGGTACTCCTCGGGCGGGGCTCGCGGTCCCGTGGCCGGGGCCGCTGTCGGGGGCCGTTATCGGTTCGAAAGCCTAGCCACGGGGTGTGACGGGGGTGGCGCGGGGCATCGGAGGTGGGGAGCTGCCAGACTGTCCGGTAGCCGGGCTCCCGGTGCGGAGCGGCCCGGGTGGGGCGGATGAGACGGATGAGACGACGGAGGCAGTGCGGTGTCGGAAGCCAGGACCCCCGCGGAGATCGAGGCGGAGATCGTCCGCAGGCGGCAGGAGCTCGCCGAGACGCTGGACGAGCTGGCGGTGCGGGTGCACCCCAAGACGATCGCCGACGGTGTGAAGGCGCGGGCGTCGTCGGTCGTGGACCGCACGGCGGGCCGGGCGTATGTCGCGGTGAACCACGCGCTGTCGGATGTGCGGGACCGGTTCACGGACGAGGAGGGCCGCCCCCGGGCGGCGCGTGTCGTGCCGGTGGCGCTGGTGGTCGTGGGGGTGGCGGGGCTGCTGGTGGTGTCGTCCCGGCGCCGCCGCCGCCGCCGCTGAGCGGCGCGGAAGCGGGCTGGGATACGGTTCTGCCGTGAGTTCCAAGACGCCCCACCACGACAAGCTGCCCATCCGGATGCTGCACGACCGGGTGCTGGTGCGTACCGACATTCCCGAGGGCGAGCGCCGGTCCTCCGGTGGCATCGTGATCCCCGCGACGGCGGCGGTCGGCCGCAGGCTGAACTGGGCCGAGGTGGTCGCCGTCGGGCAGAACGTGCGCACGGTGGAGCCCGGCGACCGCGTGCTGTTCGACCCGGCCGACCGGGCCGAGGTGGAGGTGCGCGGGGTCGCGTACGTGCTGATGCGCGAGCGTGATCTGCACGCGGTGGCGGCCGAGCGGCTGCAGGGGGCGGAGGACTCCACCGGGCTGTACCTGTAGAGCCGGATCCGCTGGGCCGCGCCCGCAGGGGCGGCGGTCGTATGGGCGGGCCCCGCGGACACACCCGCGGGGCCCGTCGTGCCGGCCGCTCCGGCCGCCCGGTATCAGGGCCTGGGGGCGGTGGAGGCTTCGGGGGTTTTCCCGGGGGACGCCTTGGCCCCGGGAGCCGGGGAGGCGGTTTCGCCGGGGTTCTTGCCGTCCGCCGTCTCGCCGGAGGGTTTGGCGGGTTTCCCCGGCTTTTTCTCGTCGTCCCCGGTCTTCTTCCCGCGGTCCTTCTCGGTCTTTCCGGTCTTCTCCTGGGTGCGTTCGCCGTTTGCGCCGTCGTCCCCGCCACCCCCGTCGTCCTCGCCGCCTCCGTCGTTCTCGGCGTCGTCCCGGCCGGAGGCGGAGTCGTCCGGGCTCTCCCCGGTGTCGTCCACCTGGGTGGGTTCCTCCTCGGGGGAGTCGGGTTCGCCGGACGGGTCGGCGCTGCCGGAGGGGCTGGGGGACGCCTTGGGGACGCGGTTCTTGCCGGGTTTGAGGTCGAAGTCCCTGGCCGGGGTACCGCGCAGCGCCTCGGAGGTGTAGGCGGCCCAGATCTGGGCGGGGATGCCGCCGCCGTTGACGCGGGCGAGTCCGGCGGCGCCGTAGAGGGATTTGTGGGCCCCGGTCTCGGGGTCCTGGCCCATGACG
Source organism: Streptomyces verrucosisporus (assembly GCF_017114865.1). Lineage (GTDB taxonomy): Bacteria > Actinomycetota > Actinomycetes > Streptomycetales > Streptomycetaceae > Streptomyces > Streptomyces fenghuangensis. Next base: position 100,751 of record NZ_JADEYH010000008.1, read on the forward strand.
GCGACGATGGTGACGAGGTCGGGGGTGTAGCCGGCGAACCAGGCGGCCCGGTCCTCCTCGGCGGTGCCGGTCTTGCCGGCGGCGGGGCGTCCGGCGGCCTTGGCGGCGGTCGCGGTGCCGCTCTTGACGACGCCGCGCAGGACGGCGGTGGTGGCGTCGGCGGTGGAGCGGGAGACGGCCCTCAGGGTGGCCGGTTCGGGGACGCGGATCCGCTCGCCGCCGTGCCGGATCTCCTTGACGATGGTGTGCTCGACGCGTTCGCCGTGGTTGGCGAGGGTGGCGTAGGCCTGGGCCATGTCGAGGGTGCTGGGGGTGGTGGTGCCCAGGGAGATGGAGCCCTGGGCCTCGGCCATACCGGGGGTGGTGTCGGGGAGGCCGAGGCGGGCGGCGGTCTCCTTGACCTTGGCGGGGCCGACGTCGACGCCCATCTGGGCGAAGACGGCGTTGACGGACTTGTTCATGGCTGTGGTGACGGGGATGTCGCCGTAGTCGACCTGGTCCTCGTTCTCGGGTTTCCAGGTGGTGGGTCCGTCGGGGCCGACGACGGTGCGGCCGCTGTCGCCGTCGTAGGTGGTGCCGGGGCCGATGAGGTCGCCGTCGCGGGTCTTCGCGCGGTGTTCGAGGGCGGCGGCGTAGACGAAGGGCTTGAAGGTGGAGCCGGGCTGGTAGTCGCGGCGGGTGGCGTTGTTGACGAACTGCCGGGTGTAGTCGACGCCGCCGTACATGGCGACGACCTCGCCGGTTTCGGGGTCGATGGAGGTGCCGCCGGCGCGGACGTGGCGGTCGATCTCGCGTTCCTCGCTGAGCTGGGAGAGCAGTCGGCGTTCGACGGCCTTGACGAAGGCTTCCTGTTTGCGGCGGTCGATGGTGGTGGTGATGCGGAAGCCGCCCTGGGCCAGGCGTTCCTCGTCGAGGATGTCGCGGGCGGCGAGGTGCTGTTTGACGGCCTCGACGATGTAGCCGCGCTGGCCGGACAGGCCGGTGGGGGGCTTGGCGGGGTCGGGCTGGGGGAATTTCGCGGCCGCGCGCTCGCGGGGGGTGAGCCAGCCCTCCTTGACCATGCCGTCGAGGACGTACTTCCAGCGGGCGACGGCGCGTTCCCTGTTCTCGGGGTGGGCGGCGACGTCGTAGAGGTTGGGGGAGTTGAGGAGGGCGGCGAGGTAGGCGCCCTCGGCGGTGGTCAGGTCGCCGGCGTCCTTGCCGTAGTAGGCCTGGGCAGCGGCCTGGACACCGTAGGCGTGGCGGCCGAAGTAGCTGGTGTTGAGGTAGCCGGCGAGGATCTCGTCCTTGCTCGACTCGCGGTCGAGTTTGAGGGCGATGAAGAACTCCTTGGTCTTGCGGGTCAGGGTCTGTTCCTGGCCGAGGTAGTAGTTCTTCACGTACTGCTGGGTGATGGTGGAGCCGGACTGCTTCCCCTCGCCCTGGAGCATGTTCCAGCCGGCGCGGGCCATGGCCACCACGTCGACGGCGGGCTGGTGGTAGAAGTCCCGGTCCTCGGCTGCCAGTACGGCGTGCCGGGTGCTCTCGGGGATGGCGTCGAGCTCGACGTTCTGGCGGTTGATGTCGCCGTCGCGCGCGAGCTGGGTGCCGTCGGAGTAGAGGTAGACGTTGTTCTGCGCGGCGGCCGCGGAGTTGGGCGCGGGGATCTCCACGAGCATGTAGCCGGTGATCAGGGCGCCCGCGCCGGCCAGGAGGGCCACCGCGGCGGCTGCCAGGAGTGTCTTCCGGGTGGGCGGCAGGCGCCGCGGGCCGGTGCGCCTCGGCCGGGGTTTCTGGTCGCCGTTGGGCTCCTCGGGCTCCTCGCTCATGACCGCAGGGCTCCTTGTCGGTATGGGAATCTCGTACCGTTTCCTGTGGATTGCCCCGTAGGACACTGTGGCATCATCCGCGCCGACGGGCGAGGCAGGTTCACACCGCTGGCCCTGCGCGGTGCGGTGTGGCGGTGCGAACGGCAGTGCGATCCGTTCGGTGGCCGGCCCGTCGGCGACTGGCCGGCGGCGCCGCGGGGCCGGCCGGGAGCCCGCACTGCGCCATCACCCGGAAGGGATCACCCGGGAGAGTGCCGGGCGGCAGCCGCGAGCCGGCCGCCGGACCGGACACGGGCCGGCCGCGGGCGCGGGGAATCACACCGGGGGCGCGGGGGACCGTGCCGGGATCAGAGCCTGGCCGGCGAGGAGCCCTTGAGGAGTTCCAGGTCCAGGGCTCCGGCCATCGCACGGTAGCCGCTGTCGCTGGGGTGGAGGTGGTCGCCCGAGTCGTGGACGGGCAGGAGCCGCCGAGGGGCGGCCGGGTCGCGCAGGGCCGCGTCGAAGTCGACGACCGCGTCGAAGACGCCGCCGCGGCGGATCTGCTCGTTGACCTGCTGCCGCACGGCCTCCAGGCGCGCGTTGTGCCTGCGGTGCCCGCCGAACGGCGTCAGCGTCGCCCCGATCACACGCAGTCCGCGCCGGTGGGCGTGCTGGGTGATCCGCTCCAGGCCGTCCACGATCCTGCGGGGGTCGGTCTGCCGGGGCGTCTTGATGAGGTCGTTGATGCCGAGCTGGACGACCAGGACCTCGGCGCCGGTGCGGGAGAGCACGTCCCGCTCCAGCCGGTTCAGGGCGCTGGGGCCGTTCTTGGGGTCGGTGGGGGAGGCGTCGAGGAGGATCCGGTTCCCGCTGATGCCCTGGTTGAGGACGCTGTAGCGGGGGGCGCCGCGTTCGGTGCGCAGCCGGTCGGCGAGGAAGTCGGTCCAGCGGTGGTTGGCGCCGGGGCTGGAGGTGATGCCGTCGGTGATGGAGTCGCCGAGGGCGACGACGGCGCCCTCGGTCTCGTTCGTCCACACGTCCACGGCCGTCACGTGCCGCCAGTGGGTGGTCTGCTCGGTGTAGGGGACGCCGGTGGTGTCGGCGGCCCGGTCGCCGCGGGCCAGGTAGCTGGTCTGGCGCGCGTGGGGGTGGTGGGTGACGGCGCCGGAGCCGGTGGGCGAGTAGAGGGTGACGAGCAGATCGGCGGCCGCGGGCACGTTCAGCCGCACCGCGTCGCTGGTGACGGCGGAGCCGACCGGGACGGTCACCTCGTTCCGGTCGCCGAAGGTCAGCCTGCGCATGCTGCCGGGAGCGGCGGCGGGGCTGCTGGGCTCGGCGGCCAGTGCGAGGGTGGCGTGGGTGATGGTCAGCGGGCGGGTGCCGAAGAGGTTGGAGAAGCGGACACGGGCGGCGCTGCCGCCGGCGGAGGTGTGCACCACGTTCCGCAGGGAGGCGTCCGGGTAGCCGTCCGGGGCGTTCGGCTCGGCGGAGGCGGGGGAGGCGGACCAGGTGCCCACCCAGGCACCGGAGGAGGCCGGCGCGGCGTTCTCCCCGCCGCGCGGGGCGGCGGTGTCCGGGGCCGCGCCCCTGACGCCGGCGCCGACGAACACGGCGCCGGAGACCAGGACCACGACGGCCGCGAGCCCTGCCAGCAGGGCGTATCCCATGTTCTTGCTCACGGGCGGCAGCCTCGCTCGTACACGGAAAGAGTCCCCCTCGGGCGGTGCGGGCCCAGGTGTGCGAAGTGATCGGCGGTTCCCCCATGATCCCATGGCGGCGGGCGTGTTCCCGCCGGGTGGTCCCGCCTGTTACGCGATCGATGAAAGGGCGTGAGGCGGCCGGGGCCCGCGGGCCGGCGCGTTCGCGGTGCGGGACGCGGACGGCGCGTTCGGCGCTCGGTGCCGTCGGCGCGGCGGCCGCTTGCGACAATTGCGGCCGGGACGGCGCAGACGGGTGGAGACGATGGAGCGTACGACGACGGACGGGAAGAACGCCCGGGGCCCCGGGGCGGCCGGCACGGTCGGGGCGGCGTTCGACCCGGTGGCCTTCACGGCGGCCGACGAGGAGAAGCGGCGCGGGGTGCGCCGGATGAAGGCCATCGCGACCGGTGCGCTGCTGCTGGCGGCGCTGGTGTTCGCGCTGGCCACCTGGGCGGAGCGGGCGGGGGCGGGAGCCTGGGCCGGCTATGTGGCGGCCGCCGCCGAGGCGGGCATGGTGGGCGCGCTGGCCGACTGGTTCGCGGTGACCGCGCTGTTCAAGCGTCCGATGGGGCTGCCGATTCCGCACACCGCGATCATCCCGAACAAGAAGGACCAACTGGGGCGCAGCCTGGGCGACTTCGTCGGCGAGAACTTCCTGTCCGAGGAGGTGGTGCGGCGGAAGCTGCGCTCGGTGGGCATCGGCGGCCGGCTGGGCGCCTGGCTGGCCGGGCCGGCCAATGCCGACCGGGTGACGGCCGAGCTGTCCACCGCGCTGCGCGGGGCGCTGGCCGTGCTGCGGGACAACGACGTGCAGGCGGTGGTGGGCGAGGCGATCACCCGGCGCGCCCACGCGCAGGAGATCGCTCCGGGCCTGGGCCGGATGCTGTCGCGGATCGTCGCCGACGGCGGCCACACCCGGGTCGTGGACCTGGTGGTCTCGCGGGCCCACGACTGGCTGGTGTGGCACAGCGACTCGGTGATGGACGCGGTGGCGGGTGGGGCGCCGGGGTGGACGCCGCGCTTCGTGGACCGCAAGGTCGGCGAGCGCGTCTACCGGGAGCTGCTGCGCTTCGTCTCGGAGATGCGGGACATGTCCGACCACCCGGCGCGCGAGGCACTGGACCGCTTCCTGCGGGACTTCGCCGCCGACCTGCAGTCCGACGACGAGACCCGGGCGCGGGTGGAGCGGCTGAAGTCGGAGATCCTGGACCGCGACGAGGTGCAGGAGCTGATCTCCTCGGCCTGGTCGGCGGTGCGGTCCATGGTGGTGGCGGCGGCCGAGGACGAGCGCAGCCAGCTGAGGCTGCGGGCGCGCGCCTCACTGCTGTCGCTGGGCGCGAAGCTGTCGGGGGACGGCGGGCTGCGGGGCAAGGTCGACGGCTGGATCGAGGGGGCGGCGTCGTACGTCGTCACCACCTACCGGAGCGAGATCACCTCTCTGATCACCGAGACGGTCGAGAGCTGGGACGCCGAGCACACCTCCCGCAAGATCGAGGCGCACATCGGCCGCGACCTGCAGTTCATCCGGATCAACGGCACGGTGGTGGGTGCGCTGGCGGGTCTGGCGATTCACACGGTCGCCCACGCGGTGGGCGGCTGAGGCCGAGCCGCCCACCGTGCCGCCCCGTCAGCCGAGCCGTACGGTGCGGCCCTCGGCCGCCGAGGTGCGGGCCGCCTCCAGCACCCGCAGCGCCTCCGCCGCCTCCCGCGCGGTGACCGGGGGCTCGCCCCCCTCGCGCAGGGCGGCGGCGACGGCGGCGTAGTAGGCGGGGTAGTCGCCGTTCCGGGAGGGCACGGGCCGTACGTCGTCCGCGGCGCCCAGGGTGCCCCAGGCGGACTCCGCCTCCGCGCCCCAGGGCTCGCCGGGGGTGGGGCGGGCGCCGGCGCGCAGGGCGTCCTCCTGGGGGTCGAGGCCGTACTTGACGTAGGCGGCCCGGCTGCCCAGCACCCGGAAACGGGGGCCGAGGGCGGCGGCGGTGGAGCTGACCCACAGGTGGGAGCGGGTGCCCGAGGCATGGTGGAGGGCGATGAAGGTGTCGTCGTCGGCCTCGGAGCCGGCGCGGCGCGCGTCGGACTCGGCGTGGACGGAGACTGCCGGGCCGAAGAGGTTGAGGGCCTGGTCCACCACATGGCTGCCCAGGTCGTACAGCAGGCCGCCGAGCTCGGCGGGGTCGCCGGACTCGCGCCAGCCGCCCTTGAGGTTGGGGCGCCACCGCTCGAAGCGGGACTCGAAACGCCACACCTCGCCCAGCGCGTCCTCGGCCAGCAGTCCGCGCAGGGTGAGGAAGTCGCTGTCCCAGCGGCGGTTGTTGAACACCGACAGCAGCAGTCCGCGGCGCTCGGCGAGACCGGCCAGCGCCTCGGCCTCGGCGGCGCCGGCCGCCAGCGGCTTGTCGACGACGACGGCCAGCCCGGCCTCCAGCGCCCGGGTGGCCAGCTCGACGTGGGTGCGGTTGGGGGAGGCTACGACGACGAGGTCGAGTTCGCCGGCGCGTGCGAACAGTTCGCCGGCACTGGCGGCGGTGCGCAGCTCCTCGCCGTGCTCGGCACGGGCCTGCCGCCGCCGCTCGGGGGACGAGGTGACGACGGTGTCCAGCACGAGGCCGTCGGTGGCGGCGATCAGCGGTGCGTGGAAGACGGAGCCGGCCAGGCCGTAACCGATCAGTCCGACGCGCAGGGGGTTGGGGACCGGGGAGGCGGCGTTCATGGCGCCCACTTTGGCAACAGCGTTTCCGAAGCGCAAGCGGGCGCGAGAATGGACCCGTGACCCCTGCCTCTCCCGACCCCGCCCCCGTCGCTTCCCTCGGCTCCCTCCCCGCCGCCTCCCCGGCGGCCGCGAACCTGCCGTCCCTGCGCGGCCACAACGCCGCACTCGTCCTGGACCTGCTGCGCGCGGCGGGCGGGGCGGGCGCGAGCAGGCCCGAACTGGCCGAGGCCACGGGGCTGACGCCGCAGGCCGTCAGCAAGATCACCGCCCGGCTGCGGGAGGCGGGCCTGGTGGCGCAGGCCGGACGCCGCCCCTCCACCGGCGGCAAGCCGCGCACCCTGTGGCGTCTGGTGCGCGACGCGCGCCACGCGGTGGGCCTGCACCTGGACCGTGACGAGATCACCTCCGTCCTGGTGGACCTGCCGGGCGGCGTGGTCGCGGCCCACCGGGCCCCCTTCGACCTGGGCGCGCCCCGCGAGGCGGTGCTGGACGCGGCGGCCGGTGCGGTGCGCGCCCTGCCGGCCGGCGCCGGACGCGGCCGCCCGCTGGGCGTCGGGGTGGCGTGCCCGGGCCCGCTGGACCATCGCACGGGAGTGCTGCGGCGGGTGACCGGCTTCCCCCACTGGGACGGCCACCCGCTGCGGGAGGCGCTGTCCCGGCGGCTGGGGCTGCCCGTCGCGCTGGACAAGGACACCAACGCCGCGGCACTCGGCCTCGCCCTGCGCGGCGGGCAGGGGGACGGCGGCGCGTCGTTCGCGTATCTGCACCTGGGCACCGGACTGGGCGCCGGGCTCGTACTGGAGGGGGCGCTGTACCGGGGGACGCGCACCGGGGCCGGTGAGTTCGGCCACCAGGTGGTGCTGCTCGACGGCCCGGAGTGCGGGTGCGGCGACCGCGGCTGCCTGGAGGCGCTGTGCCTGGCGGCCGTCGCCCGGGGCGATGCCGCCGAGGCCGCCCGCGTACTGGGCACCGGGGCGGCGGGGCTGGCCGGGCTGCTGGACATCGACCGCGTGGTGCTCGGCGGCCGGACCGTACTGGCCGATCCGGAGGCCTACAGCGCGGGCGTGCAGCGGGTGCTGGCGGCCCGGGCCGCGCGCACCGACGGCCGGGCCGTACCGGTGTCCGTCGCCCCCGGCGGCGTGCGGCTGGTCGCCCGCGGCGCGGCACATCTGGTCCTCGCACCGCTCTTCGGGCGGCTCGAACCGGGAACGAGACCGCAAGGCCCCGGCCGAGGCGGTGCCGGAGGCGGCCCCGGAGGCGACCCCGGAAAGGCGGGGCCGCCTCCGGCGGACAGTGGCTAGTCTGAGGGCGTCGGCGCAGCACAGCGTGGTGCCGCCGCCACGCCCGATGTGCGTTGTGACAGGCAGGAGTGACCAATGGCGGAGCGCAAGCCGATCGAGTCTTGGCTGACCGACATGGACGGCGTCCTCGTCCACGAGGGGGTGCCGATCCCGGGGGCCGAGGACTTCCTCAAGCGGCTGAGGGAGTCGGGCAAGCCGTTCCTGGTGCTGACCAACAACTCGATCTACACGCCCCGCGACCTGCACGCCCGGCTGAAGCGGATGGGCCTGGACGTCCCGGTGGAGAACATCTGGACCTCCGCCCTGGCCACCGCCAAGTTCCTGGAGGAGCAGCGCCCGGAGGGCACCGCGTACGTCATCGGCGAGGCCGGGCTGACCACCGCGCTTCACGACATCGGCTACATCCTCACCGACACCGACCCCGACTACGTGGTGCTCGGCGAGACGCGCACATACAGCTTCGAGGCGCTCACCAAGGCGATCCGGCTGATCAACGACGGCGCGCGGTTCATCGCGACCAATCCCGACGAGACCGGCCCGTCCGCCGAGGGCGCGCTGCCGGCCACCGGGTCGGTCGCGGCGCTGATCACCAAGGCGACCGGGCGCGAGCCGTACTTCGTCGGCAAGCCCAACCCGCTGATGATGCGGGCCGGGCTCAACGTCATCGGCGCCCACTCCGAGTCCAGCGCGATGATCGGCGACCGGATGGACACCGATGTGCTGGCCGGGCTGGAGGCCGGTATGGAGACCTTCCTCGTCCTCACCGGGCTGACGCGGCCGGCCGATGTGGACCGCTTTCCGTTCCGCCCCTCGACGGTCGCCGATTCGATCGCGGACCTCGTCGAACGGATCTGACCGGCTCCGGCGCCGCCCCGCGTTCGCCTTCGCCCTGCGCCTGCCCCGCCCGCGGCCGGGCGCGCTCGAACGGAGCAGCGCGGGGCGGCGCCGGGATGCGGGGCGGCGCGGCGCGGCGGATCTTCGGGAGTACCGACCCGGAGGTTCGACATGGGCATCTTCCGCACCGTACGACCCACCCCGAGCGTCCTCGCCGCGGCGCTCGCCGTCTGCGCCGCGGCGGCCCCTCCCGCCGGTCTCGCCGCTCTCACGGCCCTCGCCTCCCCCGCGGCGGCCGCCGAGAGCCCCGGTCCCGGCGCCTCCCGCCCGCCCGCTCCCGGGACGCCCTCCACCGGGCAGTCCGGCTCGCCGGAGGTGTCGGTGCGGGTGAGCCCGGCCAGGGTCCGCCCCGGCACCGAGATCGAACTGTGGGCCGTGTCCTGCAAGGGCACCGTCGCCACCGCCCGCTCCGAGGCGTTCGTCGCCGATGCGCTGCTGGCCCCAGGTGCCGATCGCGGCGGGCTGCGCGGCGAGGCGGTCATCCGCTCGGACGCCGAGCCCAGGGAGTACCGGATCACGGTGGAGTGCGTGGGCGTGAAGGTCACCGGCCGGGTGACCGTGCACCACTCCGGGTCCGGCCCGGCCTCCGGGGGTCCCTCCCACCACGCCACCGATCCGGCCGTGAGCCCGGTCGCCCCCGTGCCGGCCGGCGGCGGCGGCACCGCGAAGGCGGCCGGCGAAGAGGGCGGGGAAGCCGGACCGAGCGCCCTCCACACCGCCCTGGGCGCCGGACTGGCGGGCACCGCCACCCTGATCGTCCTCTGGCGGGCCGCGGCGCTGCGCCGCCGGTCCCGCTCCGAATCCGACCGCTGAGCCGGCCGGCGGCGACGGCCGTGTACGACGACGTCCCCGATGTCCCGGGCGGGGAGCCGCGCACGGGCTGCGCCTCGCGGCTGGCGGTGGTGGCGGTGTGGGCGGTGCTGCTGCTCGGGCTGTGGCTGTGGGGCAGGGAGCTGACCGACCCCGCCGCCCGGCCGCCGGAGCAGGCGCGGGCGGGAGCCCCGGCGTCCGGCCGGGCACCGGGGCTCAGGTCCGGCCACGCTCCGCTGCCCGGCGCCGAACCCCGGCGTGTCGACATCGACGGCATCGGCGTCCACGCGCGGATCATCGAGCGGGGGCTCGACCGCGAGGGCGCCGTGGAGCCCCCGCCGTTGGACTCCGCCGACGCCGTCGGCTGGTTCGCCGACGGCCCGGCGCCCGGAGAGGAGGGGGTGGCGCTGCTGGTGGGGCATCTGGACACCGAGACCGGAGGAGCGGTCTTCCAGCGCCTGCCCTCGGTGCGCCCCGGGGACCGGGTGCACGTCGCGCGCGACGACGGCAGGACCGCGGAGTTCACCGTCGAGGACGTCGCGATCGCCGAGCGGGCCGACTTCGACCCGCACGAGGTCTACGGCGCCCGCCGTCTCGGACGCGCCGAGCTCCGGCTGATCACCTGCACCGGCGCCTTCGACCGGGCCAGCGGCTCCTACACGGCCAATCTGGTGGTCTCGGCGTATCTGACCGGTGTCCGCTCCGGGAGCGGGGCGGACACCGGCCGAAGCGGCGGCGAGGGCCGGGCGCGGTGAGCGGCACCGTGCGGGGAGGCCCGGTGCGGAGAGGGCCGGTGCGGGGTGAGCCGTGCGCAACCGCCGCCCGGCCCGGTCGTTGTCGTCACCGGGGTGAACCTCCGGCCGGAAGCGGTTGCGTTCCCCGCCCGCCCGGGATTGAAGACAGGGGGACGCGGTACTCGGACGCCGAGACCCCCCCCAGGACACGGAAGGCTGCCGCTGCGCCATGTACGACACAGCTGAACCGGAAGCCGACGCCCCGCCCGCCGCGACGCGGGCCCTCGACGAGCTGCCGGCCTCCCAGCCCCCGCTGCTGCGCCTCGCCGGGGACGGTGACGACGACGAGTGCGAGCCGCATATCTGCCGGGGCATCGACTGAGGAGCGGGCGCGGGGGAAGGCGCCGGGGGAAACGTCCGGGCCCCACCGCACAGGACGGTGGAGCCCGGATCGAAGAGGTACGCCGCCAGGGACTCGAACCCCGGACCCGCTGATTAAGAGTCAGCTGCTCTAACCAACTGAGCTAGCGGCGCCCGCAGGGGCGGTGATCCGCACGGTATGTGCCGATCGGTGCCGAACTGCGGGGACCAGCATACCCGACGCCGCGCGGTGCTCCGTCCGGGCCTCGGCCGGACCCACCGCGCCGGGGCCCGGACGGCCCGCGGGGGCCGCTGGGGGCCCTGGGGAGTAGGTTTCCGGTCATGCGAACCGGTGAGCTGATGGACCGGGCCTGGCGGCCGGCGGCCCGCGCGGGAGGCGGGCGGGCAGTGCTCGGCCTGGCGGGGCCGCCCGGCGCGGGCAAGTCCACACTGGCCCGGGCCCTGGTGGCGGGGCTGTGCGGGCGGCACGGGGCGGACGCGGCGGCGTACGTCCCGCTGGACGGCTTCCACCTGTCCAACGCCCAGCTCGACCGGCTGGGCCTGGCCGCCCGCAAGGGTTCGCCCCCCACCTTCGACGTCCACGGGTACGCCGCCCTGCTGCGGCGCCTGGTCCTGGAGCCGGACCACGACGTCTACGTGCCCGACTTCGACCGGACGCTGGACGAGCCGGTGGCGGCCCGCCACGTGGTGCGCCCCGGGGTCCGGCTGGTGGTGACGGAGGGGAACTACCTGGCCTGCGACCTGCCCGGCTGGCCGGACGCGCGCAGGTCGATCGACGAGCTGTGGTACGTGGAGGCCGGCCCCGGGGAGCGCCGCCGCAGGCTGGTGGAGCGGCAGCTGGCGGGAGGCCGCACCGCCGGGGAGGCCCGGGAGTGGGTCCGGTCCAACGACATGCCCAACGCGGAGATCGTGGAGGCGTCGAGGACGTCGGCGTGCGTGAAGCTGTCGTTCCACTGGGCGGGACACTGACGGGACGCCGATGAGGAGAAGGGCCCCTCGCGTGACGCGAGGGGCCCTTCTCTTGCTGTACGCCGCCAGGGACTCGAACCCCGGACCCGCTGATTAAGAGTCAGCTGCTCTAACCAACTGAGCTAGCGGCGCCTGCGGGCAGCGACTCCGGTGATCTTGTGGCGACCTGTCGGAGCGCGCTGTCGGGAACCATACTACCCGCTCCCCGCGGTGCTCCCGACCACGCGCCCCGGGCGTGCGCCCGGCCACGAGCCCCGGCGGGCGCGTCCCCAAGCGACAGCGGGAGCAGCGCCCCGGCGGCCTGCTCGCTCAGTGCCTCGGCGGCCCGCCGCAGCCGGTAGGTCTCATCGACCGGCGGGCACGCCCCCAGGGCGCCGACGGTCGGTCCCGCGGTCACCGGCACGGCCGCGCGGAACACCGGCCCCCCGCCCGCTTCCCGAAACGTGTTCGAGGGCGGACGGGAGGGCCGGGCGCGGCGGCGCGCCCCAAAGGGTCCTCCTCAGAGGATCGCGCCCAGGAACTCCCTGGTGCGCTCGTGGTCGGGGTCGTTGAAGATCTTCTCCGGCGGACCGGATTCGATCACCTTGCCCTCGTTGAACATCAGCACGTCGTCGGAGATGTCCCGGGCGAAGTTCATCTCGTGGGTGACCACCAGCATGGTGATGTCGGTGGTGTGCGCGATGTCCCGCAGGACGTCCAGCACCCCGGCGACCAGCTCCGGGTCGAGGGCCGAGGTGACCTCGTCCAGCAGCAGCACCTTCGGGCTCATGGCCAGCGCGCGGGCGATGGCCACGCGCTGCTGCTGGCCGCCGGAGAGCTGGGAGGGGTACTTGTCGATGTGCTCGGTCAGCCCCACCTTCTCCAGCATCTCGCGAGCTTGCTGCTCGGCCTCGTCCTTGCCCATGCCCAGCACGTGGACGGGTGCCTCGGTGATGTTGCGCAGCACCTTCATGTTGGGGAAGAGGTTGAACTGCTGGAAGACCATGCCGATCTTCTTGCGCACCTCGCGGGTGTGCTTCTCGCCGGCGGGGACGAGCCTGCCGCCCTTCTCCTCGTGGGTGAGGTAGTCGCCGTCGACCGCGATGGTGCCCTCGTCGGGCCTGAGCAGGGTCATCAGCAGCCGCAGGATCGTGGTCTTGCCCGATCCGGAGGGGCCGATGAGGGTGACGTGCTTTCCGGCGGAGACGCTGAACTCCAGCTGGTCCAGGACGACGTGGTCGCCGAAGCGCTTGGTCACCTTGTCGAAGCGGATCAGTTCGCGGCCGTCCGCGGCGGTACTCGTGGTGGCGTTCTCACGCGGGGTGTCAGCGGACAAGACGACGCTCCAGGGCTCGGATGAGGAGGGAAGCCGGGTAGGCGATGACGATGAAGGCGATGCCGACGACGGTGATCGGCTCCAGGAACCGGAAGGTCTCGGAGCCGTAGGCGCGTGCCTCGCCGAGCATCTCGAAGGCGCCGATGATCGCGATCAGCGGCGAGTCCTTCAGCATGGCGATGACGTAGTTGCCCAGTGCGGGCACCACACGGCGGATCGCCTGCGGCAGGATCACGGCCGTCCAGGTGCGCACCGGCGGCAGGCTGAGCGCGGTGGCCGCCTCCCACTGCCCCTTGGGCACACCGTCGATGCCGGCCCGGTAGACCTCGGCGGTGTAGGTCGAGTAGTGCAGGCCGAGGCCGATCACACCCGTCATCAGCGGGGACATGGTCGGCCCCCACTCCGGCACCACGTAGAAGAGGAAGAACAGCTGCACCAGCAGCGGGGTGTTGCGGATGAACTCGGTGACCGCGGTCACCGGCGTCCGGACCCACACCTTGGAGGAGCGCTGCGCGACGGCCCACACCAGGCCGAGGGTGAAGGCGAGCAGGGACCCCAGCACCAGCGCCTGGAGGGTGACGAGCACCCCGTCCCAGAAGCGCGGCATGAAGTCCTCGACGACGTTCCAGTCCCAGTTCACTGATTACCCCCCGGGGTGCCCGCGGCGGCCGTCCCGGTGACGGGGTCGGCGGTCTTCGTCCGGCGGCGCAGGCCGCCCAGCAGCCCGCCGCCCGGCGGCGGCGCCTGCCCGATCCCGGCCTTGGCCTTCCGCTCCACCATCCGCATGACGCGGGTGATGAGGAAGGCGAGCACGAAGTACATCACCAGCAGGAGCGTGTAGATCGGCGCGCTCTCGTTGGTGGTGAAACGGATCAGGTTCGACGCGAAGGTCATGTCGGCCACGCTGATGACCGAGACCAGCGCGGTGCCCTTCAGCAGCTCGATGGCGAGGTTGTTGAAGGGCGGAACCATCTCCGGCCACGCCTGGGGCAGTTCGATGCGCCGCAGCCGCTGCATACGGGTGAAGCTCAGCGCGATGCCCGCCTCCCGCTGGGCGGGGGAGACCGCCGCCAGCGCGCCGCGTACGACCTCCGAACCGTACGCGCCGTAGGTCAGGCCCAGTGCCAGCACACCCGCCCACATCGGGACGAGCTGCCAGCCGAAGGCAATCGGCAGGGCGAAGAACAGCCAGAACATGAACACCAGCGCCGAGGCTCCGCGGAAGATCTCGAAGTAGGCGCCGGACAGGAAGCGGACGATCCACAGCGGTGAGGACCGCAGGATCCCGACGACGAAGGAGACGGCCGCGGCCAGCGCGGCGCTGTACACCGTCACCTGGATGGTGATCCAGATGCCGGGCAGCATGTAGGACTCCCAAAGGCCCCAGGTCATGATGCGCACAGCTCCTTCGCGGTCAGGTCGGTCATCTCGTCCTCGGTGAAACCGAAGGGCCGCATGATCTCCAGCAGCTCACCGCTCTCCTTGAGCTTGCGCAGCTCCCGGTTGAACGCGTCGCGCAGCACGGTGGCGCTCGGCCGGAAGGCGAAGCCGCCCGCGCCGATCGCCGGCTCGCCGTCCACCATGGGCTGGAAGGGCTCGGTGGACTCGGCCCGGTTGCTGCCCTCCGTCACCTGGCGGACGGTCAGCGAGGTGCCGGCGAAGACATCGGCGCGGCCCTGCTCGACGGCCGACAGTCCGGCGACCTGGTCGGGCAGGATCAGCATCTCGTCGCGGGGGACGCCGGCCGCGACCGCGTAGTCGATCTCGGCGTACGCGGTGCCGGTGGCCATCCTCGCGCCGGTGCGGACGATGTCCTCGTAGTTGTTCAGCCCCTTCGGGTTGCCCTTGGGGACGATGAACGCGTCGAGCATCACGTACTCGGGATCGGCGAAGATCACCTGTTCGCAGCGCTGGGGATTGATGTACATGCCCGCGGAGACCACATCGAACTGCTGCGAGCGGAGTCCCGGAATCAGCGAACCGAACTCGGTCGGAACGGGGACGACGTTCTCCACACCCAGCCGATTGAAGATGACCTTCGCGATCTCCGGCGCCTCACCGGTCAACTCGCCCTGGTCGTTGATGTACCCGTAGGGGACCTCGCCGGCGATGCCCACCCGTACGGTGTTCTGCGCCCTTATGCGCTCCAGCAGGTTGCCCTCGCCGGCCTTCCCGGCGTCGGGCACCCGGCTGCATCCGGCCACGCCGATCGTGCCCGCCGCGCCCAGCGCGCCCAGGCCCGCCAGCATCGCGCGGCGGCTTATCCCCCGGACGGGTCTCGTCCGGTTACCGAGGCTGTCGCCTGTGCCTGATTTTCCTGTCTCGTTCCCTTGTGGTGGAGCCATGGGCGCGCCACTACCCCGATCAACGAAAAATATGCCCGCCGTTTCCAGCCCTTGATGCGGCCGTTGCGGTGTTGACGGCCGGGACCGGTCGCTGCGTCAGTATTGGGAGGGAAATCGACGGACAGGAGCCGAAATGGCAGACCGTTTCATCGAAGTATCACTCGACAAGCGGGGGGTGAGCTGCACGGCGAAACTGCTCGACGACCGCGCGCCCATCACCTGCGAGGCGGTGTGGAACGCCCTTCCGCTGGGCGGCGACGTCTACCACGCCAAGTACGCGCGCAACGAGATCTACACCCTCCTGCCCACGTTCGCCCCGGCCGAGCCGCCGCTGGAGAACCCCACCATCACGCCCATCCCCGGCGACCTGTGCTACTTCACCTTCACCGACGTCCAGCTCGGCACCTCCTCCTACGGCTACGAGACGGAGGCGGGGCACCGGGGCAGGCCGACCGTGGTGGACCTGGCCCTGTTCTACGAGCGCAACAACCTGCTGATCAACGGTGACGCCGGCTGGGTCCCCGGGATCGTGTGGGGGGCGGTGGTGGACGGACTGGACCGGATGGCCGACGCCTGCCAGGACCTGTGGCGGGCCGGTGCCCTGGGTGAGAGCCTCAGCTTCCGGCGGGCCTAGGCGCCGGGCCGGAAGCGAGCGACGGGGGTGGCGGAACGTCGGCGGCCCCCGCCTCGTACAGCGCGTGCGCGGCGCGCAGCACCAGCGCGTCCGCGTGCCGCGCGCCCACCAACTGCACCCCGATCGGCAGTCCGCCGCCGTCCACCCCGCAGGGCAGGGACGCCGCGGGCTGCTGGGTCATGTTGAACGGGTAGGTGAACGGCGTCCAGCCCGTCCAGCGGGTGTGCGGCGAGCCCGGCGGCACCTCGCCGCCCAGCTCGAAGGCGGTGACCGGCAGCGTCGGGGTGACCAGCAGGTCGTACTCCGTGTGGAAGGCGCCCATCAGCCGGCCCATCGACATCCGCACGTCCACCGCCGCCAGGTACTCCAGCGCACTGCGGGCCGCGCCCTGCTCGCACACCTCCCGCAGGCCCGGGTCCAGCAGCGCGCGCCGCTCGGGGTCCAGATGCTGGGTCACCCGGGCGGCGCCGCTGAACCACAGGGTGTGGAAGGCCTCCAGGCAGTCGGGCAGGCCCGGGTCGCGCTCCTCCACCCGCGCGCCCAGCCCCTCCAGCGCCTCCACCGCCCGCCGCACCGCCGCCGCGACCTCGCGGCCCACCTCCACCCGGCCGCCGAGGCCGGGGGAGTACGCCACCCGCAGGCCGGCGACCCCGCCGTCCAGAGCGTCGCGGAAACTGCCCGGCACCGGCCCGAGCTGCGACCAGTCGCGGGCGTCCGGGCCGGTGATCACGTCCATCAGCAGCGCCGCGTCCCGCGCGTCGCGGGTCATCGGGCCGACGTGCGCGAGCGTCCCGTAGGCGCTGGCCGGGTACAGCGGCACCCGCCCGTACGTCGGCTTCAGCGCGAAGATCCCGCAGAAGGACGCCGGGATGCGCACCGAGCCGCCGCCGTCGGTGCCCAGGCTCAGCGGCCCGGCCCCCAGTGCCACCGCGGCCGCGCTGCCGCCGCTGGAACCGCCCGCGGTGCGCCCCGGGGCGTACGGGTTTCCCGTCGCGCCGTGCCGCGGGCTGTCGGTGACGCCCTTCCAGCCGAACTCCGGTGTCGTCGTCTTGCCCGTGAACACCGCCCCGTGCTCGCGCAACCGCGCCACCGAGGGGGCGTCCTCCTCCCAGGGACCGTCGGCGGAGACCGTCCACGAGCCGCGCAGCGTCGGGCCGCCGCGCAGCAGCAGGATGTCCTTCACCGACACCGGCACCCCGTCCAGCAGACCGGCAGGCTCCCCGCGCCGCCACCGGCCGGCGGACCGCCGCGCCTGCTCCATCGCCGCCTCGGCGTCGATCCGGACGAACGCGTTCACCGCCGGCTGGATGCGTTCGGACCGCTCCAGTACGGCGCGGGCCACCTCCACGGGGGTGAACTCCCCGCGGGCGTAACCCTCCACCAGCCGGGCGGCGGTCAGGTCCGTGAGACCGCTCGGGTCCGTGAGACCGCTCGGGTCCGTGGGGCCGCCCGGGTCCGCGGAGCCGTTCGGGCGGGTCAGGCCGGTGGGGCCGTTCGGGCGGACCGGGCCGGTGTGGCCGGCGGGGCCGGCCGGGTCGGTGGTGCTGGTCATGGCGCGCTCCTGTCCGGGACGTAGCCGAGCTTCTTGTCCACGACGTTGAACAGGGGCTCGCCCGCCGTCCAACGGTCGAAGTTGTCGCAGAACTGCCGGGCGAGGTCGTCGCGCCAGCCGACGGTGTCGCCGCTCATGTGCGGCGAGACCAGCAGGCCGGGGATGCCCCACAGCGGGCTGTCGGAGGGCAGCGGCTCGTCGGCGAAGACGTCCAGCGCCGCCGCCGCGATCCGGTGCGAGAGCAGCGCCTCGACCAGGTCCTCCTGCACCACGTGGGCGCCGCGTCCGATGTTGACGAAACGGGCCGTCGGCTTCATCCGGGCGAAGGCGGCGGCGTCGAACATCTCGGTGGTCGACTCGGTCAGGGGCGCCGCGCACACGACCCAGTCGGCCGAGGGGAGGAGGGCGTCGAGCGTTCCACTGGCGTGAATTCGACCGAATTCCGGATCCGCGGACCGTTCCCTGCGCCCCACGAGTTCCACCTCGACACCCAGTGCCATAAGTGTGCGGCCGATTGCCCGGCCGATTGGGCCCGAACCTACGACAATCGCGTGAGTTCCGGCCAGCCGCATTGTCTCCCGGTGCCGCCAGCGCCGCTGCCGCTGCAATTCCCAACTGCCGTGGAAATCCTTGGCCAAAGCCAGGACGAGGCCTGCCACGTATTCGGCGATGGGCTGGTCGAAGACCCCCCGCGCATTGGTGATCACCGTTTCGGAGCCGACCAGTTCCGGACAGCCCAGCAGCCGGTCGACCCCGGCGCTCGCGGTGTGCACCCAGCCCGGCCGCGGGCCCGGACCGGGCCAGGCACGGCGTACGGCGTCGGAGGTGAAATCCCAGACCAGCAGTGCGTCCACGGTCGGCAGCAGGGCGGCCAGGGAAGCCTCGTCGGCGTACTCCACCCGGGCGCGCCCCGAGATGCGCTCCAGGTTCGGCCGATCGCCGTCGGGGACGCCAAGGACGCCGAGAGTGGGGACGCCGGCCGGAACAGTCGTTTCTGACATGGGCGGAAAACCGTTTCGCAACGAGGGGGCAACGGGGGAGGAGAAGTATTGGGTCCGGCGCGAAGAGATCCGGAGCACCGTACGGACGCACGGATGGACGGAAGGATTGACCACGGTAGGGACCTGTAACTACCTTCGTCAACGAAGGCATCTGTCCCGGCGTCCCGGCTCTCTCGCGCCGGTTTTTCCTCCGTCAACGGCCCTTGGCCGCCCCTACCCTCTTCAAGGGGTGCTCATGGATGTCTCGTTCCTCGGCGGTCCGCATCCGCAGCGCGGAGTCGGTGTCGTCGCCCCCTTCGACTTCGCACTCGACCGCGAACTGTGGCGGTGGATCCCCGACGACGTCTCGCTCCATCTGACCCGCACTCCGTTCGTCCCCGTCGAGGTGAGCCTGGACCTGGCCAGGCTCGTCAGCGAGCACGAGACGCTGCGGGAGGCCGTCCAGGCGCTGTGCGCGGTGGCGCCGGAAGTGGTGGCGTACGCCTGCACCTCCGGCTCCTTCGTGGGCGGCGCGGTCGGGGAGCGGGCCATGTGCGCGGCCATGGAACTCTCCGGAGAGGTCCCCTCCCTGACCACCTCGGGCGCCCTGCTGGAGGCGCTGGAGGAACTCGGCGTGCGGCGGGTCGCCGTCGTCACCCCGTACACCAGGTCGGTGACCGACTCCCTGGAGGCCTTTCTGGGCGAGGCCGGGATCGAGGTCACCGGCCGCAGCTACCTGGGGCTGACGCGGGAGATCTGGCGGGTGCCGTACCGGGACGTGGTGGACATGGCCCGCGAGGCCGTGCTGGACGCGCCCGACGCGCTGTTCATCAGCTGCACCAACCTGCCGACCTACGACGTGATCCCGCAGCTGGAGGCGGAGCTGCGGATGCCGGTGCTCTCCGCCAACCAGGTCACCGTCTGGTCGGCGCTGCGCCGCATCGGCAAGGACGCGGTCGGCCCCTACCAGGCGCTGCTCGACCCCGTGGCCCGGCGCGGCCCGGCGTCCATGTCGTTCCTGCCGCCGGGGACGCCCGTGCACCCGGACGGCGCAACGGAGTTGGGGAGTCCCGCGGGAGTGCCCGGACCGTCGGCCGAGCGTGAGCCGGAGCCCGCGGTGGCCGGGGCCGAGCCGGAGGCGGCCGAAGGCGTGGAGCCGCCGCCCTTTCCGGACGACCCGGGCGGACCGCCGCCCCTGTGACACCGCGCCGCCCCGCCGTCGCCGCGGGGACGGCACCACCGCCGGCGAAGAGGCCGGGCGGGAGACCGAACAGCGGACCGAACAGCGGACCGAGGAAGAGGAGGACCGGATGGACCGGACGGAAGAGACGGCTCGGGCGGAGCGGACGGCTGATGTCGTCGGCTTCCTCTACCCAGGCCACTCCGCCGAGGACGAGTACCCCCGGCTGGAGGCGATCCTCGGCGAGACCGCGGGCTCCGTCCGGCTGCCGCTCGTCCACACCGACATCGGCGAGGACGCGCACCGCGTGGACGCACTGCTGGAGATGGGCTCCACCGCCCGTCTGTCGGCCGAGGTCGGCCGGCTGTGCGAGCACGGCGCGCAGGCGGTGGTGTGGGCGTGCACCAGCGCCAGCTTCGTCTTCGGCTGGGGCGGGGCGCACGAGCAGGTGCGCGAGCTGTCCTCGGCCGCGGCCCTCCCCGCCTCCAGCACCTCCTTCGCCTTCGCCCACGCCGTGCGGGCACTGGGGGCCGAGCGGGTCGCCGTCGCCGCCACCTATCCCAAGGACGTGGCCGAACACTTCAGGGCCTTCCTCAAGGCGGCGGGCGCCGAGGTGGTGTCGGTGAGCGGCGCCGGGATCATCACCGCCGCCGAGGTCGGCACCTGGGGCCGCGAGGAGGTGCTGGCGCTGGCCCGCGCGGGCGACCACCCGGACGCCCAGGCCGTCCTGCTGCCCGACACCGCCCTGCACACCGCCGCCTGGCTCCCCGAACTGGAGGCAGAGCTGGGCAAGCCGGTGCTCACCGCCAACCAGGTCACCGTCTGGGAGGGGCTGCGCCTGCTGGACCGCACGGTCTCCTGCCCGGCGCTGGGGGCGCTGTTCGACGGCCGGGCGCTCGCGGAACCGCTGCTGCTGCGGGAATAACGGGCGGTCCGTACGGGCTGTGCTCCTGCGGCGCGGACGTCCCGCGCCGCACGCACCACGAGGAGGCAGCCCGCGATGGACCCGGTGAAGGACGCGGAGGCGAGGAACGGCGGACAGCCGGGCGGACGGAGCGGCGACCCGGTCAGGGGCGCGGCGCAGGGCACCGCCCCCGTACCGCTGTCCGTGCTCGACCTGGCCACCGTCGGTGCCGGCCGCACCGCCACCGACGCCCTGCGCATCTCCGTGGAGATCGCCAGGCTCGCCGAGAGCCGGGGCTACCACCGGCTGTGGGTCGCCGAGCACCACTCCATGCCCGGGGTGGCCAGCTCCTCGCCCGCCGTCATCCTGGCCCACCTGGCGGCCCACACCGCCTCCATCCGCCTGGGCTCGGGCGGGGTGATGCTGCCCAACCACGCGCCCCTGGTGATCGCCGAGCAGTTCGGCACCCTGGAGGCACTCGCCCCCGGCCGCGTCGACCTGGGCCTGGGCCGCGCCCCCGGCACCGACGGGGCGACGGCCGCCGCGCTGCGCCGCACCGACCGGCCGCACGAGGCGGCCGACGACTTCCCGCGGCAGCTCGCCGAGTTGATCCGCTTCCTCGACGACGACTTCCCCGACGGCCACCCCTACGCCCGCGTCCACGCCGTCCCCGGCCCCGTCCAGGGCCGTGTGCCCGGCGGGGTGCAGGCGGCGAACCGGCCGCCGGTGTGGCTGCTGGGCTCCTCCGGCTTCAGCGCGCAGCTCGCCGGGAGCCTGGGCCTGCCCTTCGCCTTCGCCCACCACTTCTCGGCGGCGAACACCCTTCCCGCCCTGGAGCTGTACCGCTCCTCCTTCCGGCCCTCGGACGTGCTGGACGAGCCGTACGCGCTGATCGGCGTCTCGGCCCTGGCCGCCGACGAGGAGAGGGAGGCGCACCGCCAGGTGATGACCGGCGCGCTGTCGATGCTGCGGCTGCGCACCGGGCGTCCCGGCCTGGTGCCCACGCCCGAGGAGGCCGGGGAGTACGAGCGGGGCATGGGCGAGCTGGAGCGCGACTTCGTGCGCGGCTGGCTGGCCAACGTGGTGTACGGCACGCCGGGGCAGGTGCGCGACGGCCTCGACGCGCTGGCCGAGCGGACCGGGGCCGACGAGTTGATGATCACCTCGCAGTCGCACGGGGCGCGGGCGCGGCTGCGCAGCTACGGGCTGATCGCCGACGCCTACGGGCTGCCGTCCGCCACCAGCAGCTGACTGATGCGGTCGGCCGGCACCGGCTTGGAGTAGTGCCACCCCTGGCCGGTGTCGCAGCCGATCCGCCGCAGCCGGTCGGCCTGGGCCGGGCCCTCGACGCACTCGGCGGTGACCGTCAGGCCGAGGTTGTGGGCGAGCTGCACCAGCGAGGTGACGATCGTCTCGTCGGCCGGGTTGAGGCAGCGGGCGGTGCGGAAGCCGCGGACGAACGTTCCGTCCAGCTTCAGCCCGCGCACCGGGAGCCTGCTGAGGTAGGCGAGGTTGGAGTAGCCGGTGCCGAAGTCGTCGATCGCGATGCGCACACCCATGTCGGACAGCGCCTGTAGTGCCTTGATCGGCCGCCCCGCAGAACCCATCACCGCCGACTCGGTCAGCTCCAGCTGGAGCAGCCCCGGCGGCAGCCCCGTCTCCTCCAGGATCGCCGCGACGTCGGCCACCAGATCCGAGTCCCACACCTGCCGCACGGCGACGTTGACGCTGACGTACAGCGGCCGGCCGGGCTGCTCCAGCTGCCAGCGGCGGGCCTGGCGGCACGACTCGGCCAGGATCCAGCGGCCCAGGGGCACGATGGCGCCGTTCTCCTCGGCCAGCCCGATGAACCGGTTGGGGGCGAGGGTGCCGAGCCGGGGGTGCCGCCAGCGCACCAGCGCCTCCACCCCGGTGAGCGTCTCGTCGTGCAGGGAGACGATCGGCTGGTATTCCAGCGCGAACTCGCCGCGCTCCAGTGCCGGACGCAGTGTGCTGGACAGCGCCTGACGGGTCATGCGGTTGGCGTTGCGCTCGGGGTCGAAGAGCGTCCAGCGGGCCTTGCCGTCGGCCTTCGCCCAGTAGAGCGTGGTGTCCGCGGCCTGCATCAGCTCCGTGGCCGTGGTCCCGGCGGCGGGCCGCTCCACCACCCCGATGCTGGCGGAGACCGCCAGCCGCTGGCCGGCCAGGTCGAACGGCTGCTGGAGGGCGGCGAGCAGCTGCTCGGCCAGCTCGGTCAGCGGCTGGGTGCCGGTGGAGGCCTCGGCGAGCAGGGCGAACTCGTCGCCGCCCAGCCGCGCCACCAGATGCCCGTCCGGCTCCGCGCACCGGCGCAGCCGGTCGGCGACCGCGTTCAGCAGCCGGTCGCCGACCCGGTGGCCGAGGGTGTCATTGACGGCTTTGAAGCCGTCCAGGTCCAGGTAGCACAGCCCGATGCGGCCGGTGGTGGACTCGGCGAGCGCGGTGGACAGCCGGTCGAAGAACAGGGACCGGTTGGGCAGCCCGGTGACCGGGTCGTGCATCTGCAGATGGCGCAGCCGCTCCTGGAGGTCGCACCGCTCGCTGATGTCGGCGACCGACAGCAGGGCGGCACCGCGCCGCCGCCCGGGCCGTGCGGCCGGTCCGCCGGTGGGGACCACGGTGACCCTGGCCCACACCGAGCGGCCGTCGCCGTGCTTGAGGCGGCGGGTGCAGCTCATGAAGTCGCTGCGTCCCTCCAGCACGGCCTGGCACTCGTCGCGGGTCCGGTCGTCGATGCCGAGTCCGGTCAGGGAGGCGACGGGGGTGCCGGACAGTTCGGCGGCGGGAGAGCCCAGCAGCTGCCCGAGCGCGTGGTTGGCGGCCAGGACGCGGCCCTCGCCGTCGATCACCGCCATCGCCAGGCCGGCGGCCTCGAAGGCGGTGCGGTAGTCCGCCGGGTGGAGGGGAGGGCCGGGGGGTGCGGCCGCCCGGGGGCTCGCGGGATCGTCACTCTCGGTCACCGCGGGCGTCGTCGTGCCCGGACCGTCACCCGGTTTCCTGCCCGGTCCGTCGAGTGGTCCATTCACCGATCGCTCCCGCGGGGGACTCGTCTCGTGTAGGTGGTCAGGGCGGCGGGCCGGTGGTCGTCGTGGGGGTGTCCGCCCTGGAAATGTGCCGATCATAGAGGCTTATCGGGCGGCCGAGCCAGTGTCGCGGGGAGTGTTCCGGATCCGTGCGGCGGACTCCTGGGACGCATTTTCGAGCGGCTGATCGTTCCTGCACGGCAACTTCCAGCAGGCGACCGATGATGACCGATTGTTACGCACGGTGATCCTGTGGGGTCTCACCCGTGCGGCGTAGCGGAACGGGGCACGCGGGCACAGGAAGGCACACAGTGGGTGCCGTGCCCCTCCCCGGGGGCACCGTGCCCCGACACCACCGCGGGAGGACGATGTGCGGTTTACGCGCAGGGCCGAGTGGACCGGAGGGGGACGGAGCGAGCCCGTGCCCCGGCCGGGCGGCCCCTGGCCGGGGCCCCGCTCCCGCAGGACCGGGGCGGTGCTCACCGCGTTCTCCGCGCTGGTGGGCACGAGCCTGGTCACCGGGCCGGTCGCCGTCGCGGCGGGCGCCGACTCCTGCGCCCTGGAACGCACCGCACTCCACCACTCCGAGGGCCTGGACACCTGGCACCCGGCCTACCCCCGGCCCCTGGGAGAGCTCGACGCGCTGATGGTCTTCCTGTCCTTCCCCGAGGCCCGGCCCGCCGCCTCCCCCCGCGGGCTCGCCGCCGACTACTTCCCGGAGACCTCGGACTTCTTCGAGCGGGCCTCCTACGGGAAGTTCAGGCTGCGCCCGCACACGACGCCCCGCTGGCTGGAGATGGCCGCCGACTCGCGGGCCTACGGGATACAGCGCGACTGGGAGCCGGACCTGCGCGGCGCCTACCTCCGCGACGCCGTCGCCGCGGCCGACCCGCACGTGGACTTCGGCGACTACGACATCGTCTACCTCGTCGCCGACCCCGACGCGCCGGGCGTGAACTCCGACGCCACCAAGGTCGTCAACCTCGACGAGCCGATCACCGTGGACGGCACCGAGCTGCACCGGGTCGTGACGGTCTTCGAGAAGCAGCCGCCGGACCGCAACGTCCTCGCCCACGAGACCCTGCACATCTTCGACCTGCCCGACCTCTACCACCAGCCCGAGGACGACGACGGCGACTGGGACACCCACGTCGGCGACTGGGACATCATGGGCAGCCAGTTCGGGCTCTCCCCGGATCCCTTCGGCTGGCACAAGTGGAAGCTGGGCTGGCTGGACGGCGGCCGGGTCGACTGCCGGGCCGAGTCCGGCACCAGCCGGCACACCCTGCGGGCGGTCGCCTCCCCGGACGGCGACGGGCCGGCCGGCGGGTCCGACACCCGGCTGATCGCGGTCCGCACGGGCCGCGGCGAGGTGCTGGCGATCGAGGCGAGGGAGCCCGGCGGCAACGACGTCACCTCCTGCACCAGCGGCGTACTGGTCTACCGGGTGCGCAACGACGTCCCCTCGGCGCAGGGCCCCGTCAAGGTGGTCGACGGCCACCCCGGCACCGGGGCGTGCCACCGCCTCTCGGTGTACCCGCCGCTGGCCGACGCGCCGCTGGGCCCGGGAGAGGCCGTGGACGTGGACGTGGACACGGGCACCGTGCGGGTGGAGGTCGTGGACCGCACCGAGCGGGGCTGGCGGGTGGAGGTCACCGTCAGCGGAATGCCGGGCCCGGGCCCGGGGACGGTGTGAGCGGGGCGGCCCCGCCCCGGGCCCGTCCGGCCCGCATACGGGGAAAGCCGGAAGGCCTCCGCTTCCGCGGAGGCCTTCCGGCTGTCTGTACGCCGCCAGGGACTCGAACCCCGGACCCGCTGATTAAGAGTCAGCTGCTCTAACCAACTGAGCTAGCGGCGCCTGTTGACGTGGTAAACCTTAGCACCCTGATCCGAGGGAGCGGAAATCGGTTGATCACGGCCGCCGGCGAGCCCCCGGCCGCCCTCACGGACGGCCCGTACACAGGCCCACAGCAGCGCCTCCGCGCCCGGCAGCCAGGGCTTGCGGACATCCGGGGCGACCAGCCACCGGGTGGTGGGCGGGCAGCCCTCGCCGGGCACCGGCGGAGGGACGGTCACGGCGTCGCCGAGGCCGTAGCACAGAAGCGGAGGGATCGTTTCCGCAGCGCCGGTCGTGCCGGTCGTGCCGCCCGCACCCGCCGGGGCGGACGAGCCCCGCCACTCCCGCCAGCGCAGCAGGGCCGGCAGCCGCTGGGCGGTGCCGGGCTCGGCGAACAGCAGCATCCTGCCCGCGTGGAGCGCCACCGGGCCGGTGCCCGGCCCCGCGGTCCACAGCCGGTCCAGCATCCGGCGGCCGAACAGCGTGCCGGCGCTGACCACGTCGAAGGCGGTGCCGCAGGGCAGGGTGCTCGGGGCACCCGGGCGTCCCGCCCACAGGGCGTGGACGCTGCGCGGGAAGGCGCTCGAGGAGGCGAGCCACTCGGCTCCGGCAGGGGTCACATAGGCGGCGGGATCGCTCATGACCACAACATCTACCGGCAGCCTGTGTACCGTCCCTGGAAATCCGCGAAAACGGGACGCGGCGCGGCGGAGTCCGGTATCTTCCGCACCGCATATGCCGCGGGCGTAGCCGTGACCGCCGCCCCGTGCCGCTGCCCCGGCCGCCGTCACCTCCGCGCCGTCACTCCGGAGTGCGGTCCCGCATCAGCTCGCGGCCGAACTCGATCATCTTGCGGGCGTAGTCGGCCGTCCACTCGGCCCGCTCCGCGATCGCCTCGTCCGGCAGCCGGTCGAAACGCCCGGGGTCGGCGAGCTGCGCCGCCGCCATGGCCTGGAACTCCATGGCCCGGTCCGCCGCCGCGCGGAAGGCCAGGGCCAGCTCGGTGGCGCGGCCCAGCAGCTCACGCGGATCCTCGATGGACTCCAGGTCGAAGAAGTGCTCGGGGTCCGAGGCGGCGTCCGGCGGC
Organism: Streptomyces verrucosisporus; assembly: GCF_017114865.1. GTDB lineage: Bacteria > Actinomycetota > Actinomycetes > Streptomycetales > Streptomycetaceae > Streptomyces > Streptomyces fenghuangensis. Next base: position 126,909 of record NZ_JADEYH010000008.1, read on the forward strand.
TCGAAGAGCAGCGGCGCCGGGCGCCTGTGGCGCGGCTCACCGCCGCGCCGTTCCGGAGCCGGGTTCGGCTCGGGCATGGAGATACCTCCGTCGGTCGTGGGCAGCGTTCCATTGTCCACCCTCGTGCCCGCCCGGCGCGGGGCCGAGCCGGCGGCCCCATCCCGGCCGGCCCCTCCCGGCCGCCCCGTGCGGGGCGCTCACCAGGCCACGGTGTGCTCCGCCAGATGGGCCAGGACCGCGTGATTGGCCTCCCAGCCGTCCGGGAACTTGACCGTGACCCCGAGCTGGACCGGCTCGGCCGAGGGATACTCGTCCAGCAGCTCGGGAACGCCCGCCCGGCACACCACCACACAGGCGTGCCGGTGGCGCGAGGCCAGCACGCACAGCCGCCCCGTCTCCAGGTGGAAGGCCGTGGCGTCCGGGCGGCCCGACAGCGGGTGGAGCACCACCGTCACGTCGAACTCGCGGCCCTGGAGCCGGTTGGCGGTGTCCACCACGACGTCCGTCACGCCCAGGGAGGCCAGCGCCGCGCGGACGGCCGCCGCCTGGTCGCGGTGGGCGGTGCCCACCGCGATCCGCTCCGCCGTCACCGGATCAGGCTCCCCGGAGCGCTCGCCGAACGCCGCGCCGCGGCGGTCCAGCAGCCGCCGCACCACCGCCGCCACGGCCGCGACCGCCTCCGGGTCGGTACGCGGGGTGTGGCGGGCGGGCAGCTCCAGCAGCCCCCACCCGGAGCCGGCCGCCTCGTCCAGCACCCGGTCCACACCGGAGCCGTCGGAGGGCAGCGCGAACTCCAGCCGCCGCTCGCCCGGACCGGTGCCGCTGCGGAACGGGGTGTAGGGGTAGAACGCCCTCGACACCAGCGGCGCGGCCGAGGCGGGCAGCCGCCAGGAGACCGGCAGCCGGTGCACGGGCAGGTCCGGGTTGTGCGCCAGCAGCGTGGTCACGGCGCTGGCCGACGGGTCGTACGACAGCCCCGCCCACTGCTCGGCGCCGACCTGGCTGAACGGGTCGAGCTGACCGGGGTCGCCCACGAACAGCGCCCGCTCGAACAGCCCGGCCACCGACAGCAGCGCGTCGGAGCGCATCTGGTACGCCTCGTCCACGATGGCCTGCTCCCATGGACCGGCGCCCTTGACGTGGGCCCACTTGGCGGCCGTGGAGACCACCACGTCCAGCCCGGCCAGATCCGCGGCCTTCGAGGACTTCACCACCGACGGATGGCGGTCCAGCACCGGGGCGTACGGCTGCGCCTCGCTGCTGTGCAGCCGGCCCACCGGCAGCTCCGGCTCGGCGGTCGCCAGCCGGTCCACCAGATCGTCGACCTGGGCGTTGGTCTGGGCGACGATCATCAGAGGGCGGCCCGCGGCGGCCAGCTCCCGGGCGGCGCGCACCACCAGCGTGGTCTTGCCGGCGCCGGGCGGCGAGTCCACGACCACACCGCGGTGGGCACCGGAGAGAACGTCGCGCAGGATCGCACCGGTCGCCTCGGCGGCGGCCGGGCCCGGGTCGGGCACGGCCGCGTTCGCGGAGTCGGCGGGAGGCACGGAGCCGGTTCCGGGGAGGGAAGCGGAGCCGGCGGGAGCGCCGGCCGGGGTGCCGTTCAAAGCAGGTCCTCCGGCGTCACGGGGTCGGGTGCGTCCAGTGCGTCGGGGTCGGGCGGGCCGCCGTGCGTCCACGGCGTCTCCTCAGGGTCCGGCAGGTCCGGTCCGCCGCGCGGAGCGTGCTCGAACAGCGTCCAGCACACCGTCTCGCCCGCCTCCGGCACCGAACCCGCCTCCGGCTCCCTGCCGCGGCCCATGCCGCCGGTCAGCCGTACCGTCAGCAGCCCCGGCGCGGGGGACTCCGTGAACACCCCCGGCTGCGACTTCCCGCTCTCCAGGGCCCGGTGCAGCCGCTCGCCCCCCTCCAGGTGCGGCCGGTCGCCGGTGCGGACGGTGACCAGCGGGCGCGGCATCGGGCGCTTCCCCGACGAGTACACCATCTCCACCTCGACGACCTCGCCCTCGAACGCCTCCCCGGCCATCCGCCGCTGAGCCATCACCAGCGGGTCGTCCAGCGCCTCCTGGGCGGCCAGTTCCGCCTGGGCCGTCTCCCGGGCGGCGAGCTTGCGGGCCGCCGTCACCGCGTCGTCGCGCCTCGGCTGCGGCGGCTCGCCGCCGCGCACCCGGTCGCGGTGGGCGGTGTAGGACCAGCGGTCCCGCTTCCAGCGGTCGGCGACGTGCGCGCCCGGCGGCAGCGCGCGCAGCAGGTCCAGGCCCTGCCACACCGCGTCCCAGGTGGGACGCAACTGGGAGGCGACCAGCTCGCGGATCTCCGCCTCGGCGCCGGGCAGCCCCGCGTCGTACCGTGCGACGGCCGGGGCCAGGCGGCGGTTGTCGAAGGCCGGATCGGTGGCCGGGCCCGCGGGAGGGGTGAGCAGCAGCCCGTCGCGGTCGCGGGCCAGCTCGGCGCGGAGGGCGGCCTCCGCGCCCGATTCGCCCTCCCCGGCGGTGATCCAGGCCAGCAGGGCGCCCAGGTGCTGGTCCTCCAGACGGCTCTGGCCCGTGGCCCAGTGGCGGCCCAGCACCTCGGTGACGGCCAGCAGCAGCGAGGAGCCGGGCACCCGGGCCCGCTCCCCGTAGTGCGTCAGCCACCTTCCCAGCAGCGGCAGCCGGGGCGGGGCGGGGTGGGCGGCCCGCGGATCCTCCTCGGCGGTGCGGCGGAAGCGCATGGACCGGCCCAGCAGCCGTACGTAGGCGACGCCCGCGGCGCTGGGCACGACCAGCTGCGGCGCGTCCGCGCACAGCTCGACCTCGACCTTCGCCTTCCTCCCCGTCTCCGGGTCGGTCTCGGAGCGCTCGACGAGCTCCACCTCGTCCTGCGCGGCCTCCAGATGGGGCAGTACGGCGTCGGCCAGCTCGGCGAGGAAGGCGGAGCGCAGCGTGCGGTCGCGCGGCTGGGGGACGACCAGCAGGCGGGGCGCGTCCCGGTCCGTCCCCACCATCGCGCCCAGCGGGGCGCCGACCTCGCCGGCGGTGGTCAGCGGCACCAGGACCAGGGGCCGCTCGGCCAGGTGCCGGTGACGCGCCGTCGCCACGGGCCGCGCCCGGCCCGTGGCCGCGGCCTCGATCCGGGCCAGGGTGGTCACCAGCGACATCAGGGCCTCCCGGCGGCCGAGAGGGCCTCGGCCCGCAGCCGGGCCGCGCGGCGCAGCGCGGCGGCGGCCGGGTCCCCGGCGGGTTCCTTCGGGAAGTGGTCCGGCGAGCGCTCCGCGGTGTCGCACGCCTCGCCGCGGGCGGCCGCCAGAACCGCCTCGACGGTGGCCAGTCCGCCCAGTTCTCCGCGGACCTCGCGGCCCAGCGCCTCCACCGCGCCCCCGGACCGGGCGCGGCCGCGGCAGTGGAAGGCCAGTTCGCAGGTGGACAGGCACTGCGGCGCGTAGGCGGCCGGCACCGACTCGACGGAACCGGCCAGTTCGGCGGGCGGGCGGGCCGGGTCGAAGGTGGCGCCCTCGGGGAGCGCGGCGGCGATCTCCTCCAGCCGCGTCAGCCGGGCGAGCTGCCGCCGGGTGGTGGCGATCTGTCTGCGCAGGTCGACCGCCTCGGCGGTGGGCAGGTTGGAGAAGTCCTTCGGGCAGACCAGCAGCGCCCGGTCGTCCACCCGGCCGCCGGGCACCCCGAGCGCCTTCAGCGCCAGGGCGTAGACGGCCGCCTGCCGGGCCGCGGCGCCGACCTTGGCCGGATCGGCCGAACCGTCCAGGACGGGGAAGGACTTGATCTCCACCACCGTCCAGCGCCCGTCCGGGTGGACCGCCACCGCGTCGGGCTCCAGGTGGACGAAGGACCCCGCCACCTCCAGCCGCACCATCGGGTGGTCCAGCAGTGTCCAGCCGCCGTCGGCCGTCGCCCGCTCCAGCGCCTGCCGGGTGCGTTCCGCGCGCCCTTCCGGACCGGGCGCCGACAGATCGGGCACGGACACCTCGCCGGACTCGGGGGCCGGGGCGCCGGCCGCGGCGGTGCGCGAGTGGACCAGGCGCATCAGCTCGGCGCCGCCGTCCCCCTTCGCCCGCGCCTCGAAGGCGTGGCCGCGGACGAACGCGAACTGCGACTGACCGAAGGGCGCGGGGGAGCCCAGCGCCTGCGCCAGCGCGCCCTTGTCCACCCCGGCGCCGTCCAGCAGCGCCCGGCGGCGGCAGCCCGGGTTGGCGGCCAGCGCGGCGAGCGCCCGCGCGTCCATCGGCCGGGGCGCGACGTCGGCGCCGCGCAGCTCGGCGAGCCGCCGGCGCAGGGCTGTCGTCGGTTGGCTGTCGGAGTTGTGGCTCACCCGCGGAAGTGTGACATCCGCCTGTGACACCGATGGAGTTGAGGTCGCCCGAAACCGCCGGCGCGGACCGCTGTCCCAAGGCCGCGGCGCCCGCCGGCCCGTTCGCGGCCCGGTCCGCCGACGCGCCCGGTGTGCGGTGGCCGGCGGTGCTCGTCGCCCCCGGTCGTCGGCGGCGGACGGCCGGTGTGCGGGCTCGGCACGACGGCGCACGGGCCCGGCGCGCGATGATGGCCGTGAGCCCGGCGGTGGCGCCGGGAGTCCCTTACGGAAGGCATGCAATGGCAGCGCGCATCCTGGCGGTCCGGCACGGCCAGACCGCATGGTCCCGGTCCGGGCGGCACACCGGTCGCACCGACGTCCCCCTGCTGGAGGAGGGGCGCGGCATGGCTCGCGCCCTGGGGGAGAGGCTCAGAGGCGCGCCCTGGGACGGGCTGCCGGACGCCGAGGTCCGCACCAGCCCGTTGTCGAGGGCCAGGGAGACCTGCGACCTGGCGGGCTTCGGGGAGCGGGCCGCCGACTGGGACGCGCTGCTGGAGTGGGACTACGGCGCGTACGAGGGGCTGACTCCGGACGGCATCAGGGAGCGGGCGGGGCGGGACTGGCTCATCTGGAGCGACGGCGTGGCCGACGGTGAGCGCCTGGCGCAGGTAGCCGCCCGCGCCGACGAGGTGGTCGCCTGGGCGCGGTCGGCGGAGCGGGACGTGCTCGTCTTCGCGCACGGTCATCTGCTCCGGGTGCTGGGCGCGCGCTGGCTGGGCCTGGAACCGTCCTTCGCCGCACGGCTGCGCCTGGACGCGGGAGCGCTGTCGGTGCTGGGCTGGGCCTACGGGGAGCCGGCCGTCGAGAGCTGGAACGACCGGGGCCACCTGGACCGGCCGGGGCGGTGACGGCAGGGGAGCGGGCCGCCGTCAGGCCGGCCGCGCCTCCTCGGCCAGGCGGTCCAGGAAGTCCGCCACGGCCGGGACGCCCCGGTGGTGGCGCAGCCGCCGGGCGGTGCCGTCGAGCATCCCGCCGACGCGGGAGGAGCGCACCTGCCCGAGCAGGTCCAGCACCCGGCCGGCGGCCCCGGCTGCCTCCTCCACCTCGCCCCCGCCTGCGAGGTCGTCCGCCAGTTCGGCGGTGAACAGGGCGGTGTTGCGCGTGAAGTGCGGATCCTGGAGGGCCACGGCGCGGCGCGCGCGGCGGGCCGCGTGCCCCCAGTCGCCCAGCGCCGCCCGGCACTGCGCCTCCAGACCGTTCAGTTCGGCCTCGCCGTAGAAGGTCATCCACTCCGGGTCGGCGTCGCGGGGGCCGTGCTCGAACAGCGTCCGGGCCCGGCCGAGGGACTCCTCGCAGGCCGTGCGGTCGGCGAGGAGGGCCCAGCCGCCCGCCTCGCGCGCCGCCAGCAGCGACAGCAGCCGCGCCGAGCCCAGGTGGCGGGCGATGTGCTGCCCGGCCTGCGCGGCCCGTACCGCCTCCCGGGGGCGCCCGGCGTCGCGGGCGAGGAAGGAGGTGTTGCAGAAGGCGTGCGCCTCCAGGGCCGAGTCCCCGGCCACCCGGGCGACGGCCAGGGCCTCGGCGTAGTGCGGGCGGGCCTCGGCGAGACGGCCCGAGTCGTGGGCCAGCCAGCCCACGGACAGGGCCAGTTCGCCGGTCCAGACGTGCAGCCGGTCGGCGGCCGGCTGCCGCCGGGCGCCCGCGTCCAGCAGGTCGTACGCGGCCCGCAGGGCTCCGTCGGCCCGGTGGTAGAGGCCGTCGGCGCCGTACCGGTCGTCGAGCAGCCGGATGCCGCGCACCGTCTCCTCGACGGCCGCGGCCTCGCCGGGCCGGCCGCCCCGGGCAGCGCCGGGGGCCTCGGCGGCTGCCGGGCGCGCCAGGGACTCCGGGGACTCCAGGCACACCGCCGCCACTGCGGCCGGGCCACCGGTCATGAACGCGCGACGCAGCACGTCGTTCTCCTCGTCGGTCGGGCGATCGCTCGGGCCGTGGCCCGGATCGCGGGTGGGGCAGGGCGGCTCCGGGAGGGTGGAGCCGGGGCGTATACGGGCGTCCGCGGTCGTGCCCGCGGCGTCGTACGCCCCCCGTCCGCGCGCGGTGCGCCCGCGAACCGCCTGACGGGGCTCGAAGCCCAGATCGGTGAGCGAGTACCCCGGGTACATGTGCAGGAACACGCGCTCGTAGGCGTAGTTGGGGCAGCGGATCTCCCCGGCCTCCACCCGCCCGACGTACCGGGCGTCACAGGAGACGTTCTCGCCTATCTCCCGGGCCGCCCTGCGGACGGCCGCCGCGAACTCCCCGGGCGAGAGCCGCCCGCGCAACCGCCGGAAGGCCAGATTGGGCTGACGGCCCGGACCCGCCGGCGCTGAGGGTGACGGTGACGACGCCATGGCCGGGACCGTACCGGCCGCCCTATGGAAGATACGAGATGTTTTGCAGACAAACGGGATGTCCAACACGTGATCTGCCATCAACTGCCATCCTTTGCGGCGGCATTGCGCCGTAGCGGTTGACAGACCGGTTCGTTGAGCCCCGTGTAGCGAACGTGGAGGACGACCCAGGAGGAGGTTCCCCGTGCTGGACACCGGCTGCGAGACCGGCGGCCCGCCGCCCGCCGGAGTGCCGGACGCGCCGTGCGAACTGGTGACCGTGCCCGCGCGGCACGGTCTGGAGGCCGTCGACATCCTGCGCCTGCGCGAGTGCGTGGGCCCGGTACTGCACGACGGAGCGGGCGGCACCCTCGGCTTCCTGGTTCCGCCCGGCACCGCGGACGGATGGGACCTGCCGGGCAGCGTCTGCGTCCCGGCCCACCGCCGCTCCGGCCGGCCATCCGACCCGCCGGTGGCGGGCACCGGATGGCTGGTGCCCCCGGAGAGCGCGCAGGCGGGCGCCACCGAGCCCGCGCGGCTGCGCGCCGCGCTGAGCGAGGCGGCCCGTACGATCGCCGCCGCCGAAGGCACCTCCTGAGCACCTCCTGAGCACCGGAGAGGTCCCACAGGGCGCGGGTGGGCCGTACGGGTGATACTGGACCATGTGGCGAGGAACGGACGGCGGCGCGAGGGCGGCAGGCGGACCAGGGAGCCGGTGAGCGAGCCGGTCGACGGCGGACTGGCCCAGCTCCTGCCGGACCCGGACCGGCCGCGCGCCTGGACGCTGCTGCTCGACGGCGCACCGCAGTCCCATGTGGACCTCGACGACCCGACGCACCTGGACTTCGAGTACCAGCGCCGGATCGGCCATCTGATCGACCTGGCCGCACCGCCCGGGCGGCCGCTGCGGGCGGTGCACCTCGGCGGCGGTGGGCTCACCCTCGCCCGCTACACCGCCGCCACCCGGCCGCGCTCCACCCAGCAGGTGTTCGAGGCGGACGCCGCGCTGACCGCCCTGGTCCGCCGCGAGCTGCCGCTGGAGGGCGCCTGGCGGATACGGGTGCGCGGCGGCGACGCCCGCGCCGGGCTCGCCCGGCTCCCCGGGAACGGGGCCGACCTGATCGTCGCGGACGTCTTCGGCGGCGCCCGCACCCCCGCCCATCTGACCAGTGCGGAGTTCCTCGCCGAGGTCCGGCGGGTGCTGTGCCCCGGAGGGCTCTACGCCGCCAACCTCGCCGACGGGCCGCCGCTGGCCCACCTGCGCGCGCAGGTCGCCACAGCCGCGGCCGTCTTCCCCGAACTGTGCCTGATCGCCGACCCCGCCGTACTGCGCGGGCGGCGCTTCGGCAACGCCGTCCTGGCCGCCTGTGACCGGGCGCTGCCCGTGGCGGAGATCACCCGGCGCGCGGCGGGCGACCCGCACCCCGGCCGGGTCGAACACGGCCGAGCGCTGGCCGACCTCACCGGGGGCGCCGCCCCCGTCACGGACGCCACCGCCACCCCCTCGCCGCAGCCGCCCGCGCGGGTCTTCCAGCGGCGCTGAGCCCCGCCGCCGGACCTCGCCGCCGCACCCCCGGCGCCGCCCCTCGCAGCCCGGGGACGGGGGACGTCAGCCCCCGTGCTCGTCGACCGTCACCCGCGGCGGGGTGCCGTCCCAGACGCAGAAGACCGACGACGCCTCCCCGCCCCGGGTGAAGGTGACCCGTATCCACCGGCTCCCCTGCCACACCCGCATCTCCCAGCCGGGAGCGGGAGAGGCGGAGACGAGGTCGGCCGAGTCCCGGCCCAGGTCGAAGGCGACCCGGCCGCCGCGCACCTCGCGGCTCTCCACGTTCCCGAACGTCCTGCCGGTGCCCGCGGTGCCCCCGCCCGGCCCGGCGTCCCGTCGGGCCCCGGCGGAGCCGCGCGAGACGGACGGCCCGGACGTCCCCGGCGAACGGGCGGCCGAGGACGCTCTGGGCCGCCGGGTGGAGGCGGTCTCCGGCTCGGGGCTGTCGCGCGAGGCGGACGGCGCCGGCGTGTCCGAGGCGAGCGGCGGCATCCGCGGCAGGTCGTACGCGGCCTGTGACACCACGGTGCGCACACCGAACCAGGACAGGGTCACCGCCGACCCGGTGGCCAGCACCCACGCGCCCGCGTGAACCAGTCCTCGTCGCATCCCGCGCACCCTAGCCTCTTTCCCCGCGCTCCTCGCGCTCGCGGCCGCACGGCTTCGCCGGGAGCCTCCTTGAGGCGCCCGCGCATGCCGTACCGTGCCGCCCATGGCACGTGTACTCGTCGTCGAGGACGACCAGTTCGTACGCTCCGCCCTGATCAGACACCTGACGGAGGCCTCCCACACCGTACGCAGCGTCGGAACGGCCCTGGAGGCGCTGCGGGAGGTCGCGCATCTCGGTTTCGACGTGGTGATCCTCGACCTCGGGCTGCCGGACCTCGACGGGGCCGAGGCGCTGAAGATGCTGCGCGGGATCACCCAGGTGCCCGTGATCATCGCCACCGCGCGGGACGACGAGGCCGAGATCGTCCGGCTGCTCAACGACGGTGCCGACGACTACCTGGTCAAGCCGTTCTCCGTGGAGCACCTGTCCGCCCGGATGGCCGCCGTGCTGCGCCGCGCGGGCACGGGCACGGGCGGCGGCGGTGCGGGCGCGGAGGCGGACCGGGCGATACGGGCCGGCGGGCTGGTCATCGACCCGCTGCGGCGGCAGGCCGAACTCGACGGCCGCGCCCTGGACCTGACCCGCCGGGAGTTCGACCTGCTGGCCTTCCTCGCGCAGCGCCCCGGGGTCGTCGTGCCGCGCAGGGAGCTGCTGGCGGAGGTCTGGCAGCAGAGCTACGGCGACGACCAGACCATCGACGTCCATCTCTCCTGGCTCCGCAGAAAGCTGGGCGAGACCGCGGCCAGCCCCCGCTATCTGCACACACTGCGCGGTGTGGGCGTCAAACTGGAACCTCCGCGCGATTCCCCGCGGGGGTGAGCCCGGCCGCGGGGGGCCGGGCCGGAGGACCGGGCGGCCGGGGAGGCCGGGGCGGTGGTGGGTGGGAGAGGGGAGAGGCCCATGAGGCGGGCGCTGGTCAAGGTGTGCATCGCCGTGACCGCGATGGTCGTGGTGGCCTTCGCCGTGCCCCTGGCGTTGGTGGTCAAGGAGATGGCCCGCGACCGGGCCTTCACGGGTGCCGAGCGGCTGGCCGCCTCCGTCACCCACCTGCTCGCCGCCACCGGCGGCGACCGGGACCCGCTCCAGCGCGGGCTGGCCAGCATGCCGGCGCAGGCCGCCGGGCGGATCGCCGTGTACGCGCCCCCGGGCCGGGCGGACGGGAGCGCCGAGATCGGTGAACGCCGCCTGACCGAGGAGAGGCTGAGGTCCGCGGCCCCTCTGGAGGGGGCGGCCGTCGAGTCGGTCGAGGGCGGCTTCGTGCTGCTCCAGCCGGTCACCACCGAACGGTCGGCCGTCGTCGAGGTGTTCGTGCCCCAGGAGGAGGTCACGGGCGGTGTCACCACCGCCTGGCTCGTCCTGGCCGGCACCGGCCTGGCGCTCGTCGCGGCGTCCGTCGTCATCGCCGACCGGCTCGGCACCCGCATGGTGGGCGCCGCCGAGCGGCTGGCCGGTGCCGCCAGGGAGTTGGGCAGGGGACGGCTGGCGGTGCGGGTCCCGGTGGAAGGGCCCGCCGAACTGCGTCTGGCCGCGGCCGCGTTCAACTCCATGGCCGACCAGGTCGCCCAACTGCTCGCCAACGAGAGGGAGCTGGCGGCCGACCTCTCCCACCGGCTGCGCACCCCCCTGACCGTGCTCCGCCTCAACACCGCCTCGCTCGGCGACGGCGACGCCGCCGAGCAGACGCGCGCGGCCGTCGCGCAGCTGGAGCGGGAGGTGGACCACATCATCCGCACCGCGCGCGAGCAGCGGACCCAGCCGCCGGACGCACCGGGCGGCGCCTACTGCGACGCCTGTGAGGTGATCCGGGAGCGGATGGACTTCTGGTCCGCGCTCGCCGAGGACGAGGGCCGCGAGGCGGAACTGGCCGGGGTCGGGGAGCCGGTGCGCGTCCCCGTGGCCCGCGCCGACCTCGCCGCCGCCCTCGACGCGCTGCTCGGCAACGTCTTCCGCCACACCCCGGAGGGCACCGCCTTCGCCGTGGACGTCCACCGCTCGGCCGCCGGCGACTCGGTGATCGTGCTGGTCTCCGACGCGGGGCCCGGTATCGACGACCCCGACGCGGCGCTGCGCCGCGGCTACGGCGACGGCGGGCCCGGCTCCACGGGCCTGGGCCTGGACATCGTGCGGCGGGTGGCGGAGTCCACCGGCGGCGACGTGCGGATCGGGCGCTCGGTGCTCGGCGGGACGGAGGTACGGCTCCTGCTGTCCTCGGACGGAGGGCCCGCCGGCGGGGCGGGCCGCCGGCGTGGACACAGAGTGCGACGGGGCGTGCGCCGGAAGTGGTGATTCCTCAGCCGTTCCGTAGACCGGCCTTAAGGGAGCCATAAGTTACCGGGCGCCTGCCCGGAACGGGTGTTTCGCCGGAATCCGTCTCGCTAGCGTGCTCCCTGTCCACGTTCCCCCTGGATCGAGGCAGGAGTGCCATGAGAAGCATCGCCGCACAGTGGCGCCGCCCGGGCGGGCGGCGGCAGCCGATCGCCGACGCGGCCGTGGCGGCGATCGTGGCGGCCGGCGGGCTGATTTTGGCCGGTACGGCGACGGCGGAGCCGGGTTCCGCGCCGTCGGCCGCGGCCGCCGCCCCGTCCGCCGCGGCCGACGGGGCGCGGGAGGGCGCCGAGCCGCCTCCCCGCTGAACCTTCCGCCCCGGCCCCGCCGGCCGAGGGGAGCCGGCCCCGTGAACCAGCCACCCCCCACGGCAGGCGGGGCGCAGCGTTCTCCACCCCCCACGCCCGCTGCGCCCCGCCTCAGCCGGTCCGGCTGCTTCAGCCGGACCGGTCGGCGCGTTCCGGTCTGCCCCGGTCGGACCATCCGGTCAGACCGCCCGGCCGCGGGGTGCCTCAGTCGGCCACCGGGTCGCCCACGGCGTCCATCGCGTCCAGCGCCTCGGCCGCGGGGAGTTCGCCGGTCCGGGCGACATCGGCGTACCACCGGGCGCTGGACTTGGGGACGCGCTCCAGGGACTCGAAGTCCACGTACACCGTGCCGAAGCGCTTGCTGTAGCCGTACGCCCACTCGAAGTTGTCCAGCAGGGACCACAGGAAGTAGCCGCGCACGTCGGCGCCGTCGGCGATCGCCCGCCGAACGGTGTCCAGGTGGCTGTGGAGGTAGGCGATGCGGTCGGGGTCGTGGACGGTGCCGTCGGGGGACGGCTTGTCGTCGCAGGCCATGCCGTTCTCGGTGATGTAGAGCGGGATGCCGCCGGTCTCGCGGTGGTAGCGCATCAGCAGGTCGTGCAGACCGGTGGGGTCGATCGTCCAGCCCATGTCGGTGGTCTCGCCCGGGGTCTGGTGGAAGGCGATGTCCTCCGCGGCCGGCCAGGGGGACTGCTCGCCGCCGCCGTGTCCGTCCCGGCGCGGCAGCTTCCGGTCGGCGGAGGCCGAGACCAGGGTGGGGGTGTAGTAGTTGATGCCCAGGGCGTCCAGCGGCTGGTGGATGTCGGCCAGGTCGCCGTCCTTGACGAAGCTCCAGTCCGTCAGGCGCGAGGTGTCCTGGATCAGGTCCTCGTCGTACACCCCGCGCAGCATCGGGCCGTCGAAGATCCGGTTGGCCAGGGCGTCGATGCGCCGCCGGGCGTCCAGGTCGGCGGGGTCGTCGGTGAGGGCCCGGACGGCGGCCGGGTTGACGCTGACGCCGATCTGCGCGCGGCCGGGGAGCGCGGCGCGCAGGGCCTGGGTGCCCAGCCCGTGGGCGAGGTTGAGGTGGTGGGCGGCGCGCAGCACGTCGGCGTGGTCGGTGCGGCCGGGGGCGTGGACGCCCGAGCCGTAGCCGAGGTAGGCCGCGCACCACGGCTCGTTGAGGGTGGTCCAGCGCTCCACGCGGTCGCCGAGCGCGCCGGCGACCAGGGAGGCGTACTCGGCGAACCGCTCGGCGGTGGCGCGCTCCGGCCAGCCGCCGGCGTCCTCCAGCTCCTGCGGCAGGTCCCAGTGGTACAGCGTGATCCAGGGGGTGATGCCCTTGGCCAGCAGCTCGTCCACCAGCGAGCGGTAGAAGTCCAGGCCGCGCTGGACGGCGGGACCGCGGCCGGTGGGCTGGACGCGGGACCAGGAGATGGAGAAGCGGTAGGCGTTGAGGTTGAGGTCCGCCATGAGCTGCACGTCGTCGCGCCAGCGGTGGTAGTGGTCCACGGCCACGTCGCCGGTGTCGCCTCCGAGCACCTTGCCGGGGGTGTGGCAGAAGGTGTCCCAGATGGACGGCGTGCGGCCGTCCTCGGCGGCGGCGCCCTCGATCTGGTAGGCGGAGGTGGCCGAGCCGAACAGGAAGTCGGCGGGGAAGGAGGAATGGCTCATATGGGAGCGCTCCCAACAATGGTTGTACGGAAGGGGATGACGTGGTGGGGGGCTGAGAGACGGGAAGGGCTGCCGGTCAGCCCTTGACCGCCCCCTGCATGATGCCGCCGACGATCTGCTTGCCGAAGACGGTCAGGATCAGCAGCAGCGGCAGGGTGCCCAGCAGCGCGCCGGCCATGATCACCGACTGGTCGGGTATGTAGCCCCGGCCCAGACCGGTCAGGGCCACCTGGACGGTCGGGTTCTGCTGGGTCAGCGCGATGATCGGCCAGAAGAAGTCGTTCCAGGCCATCACGAAGGTCAGCATGCCGAGCACGGCCATCGCGGGCCGGGCGGCGGGGAAGACCACGTGCCACACGATGCGCAGACTGCTCGCGCCGTCCACCCGCGCGGCCTCGATCAGCTCGGTCGGCAGCGCCTCCAGCAGGTACTGCCGCATGAAGAACACGCCGAAGGCGCTGACGAAGGTCGGCAGGATGACGGCCTGGAGCTGGTTGGTCCACTCCAGTTCCGCGATCGCCATGAACAGCGGCACCACGCTGAGCTGCGGCGGCACCATCATGGTGCCGATCGTCAGCATCAGCAGCAGGTTCCGGAAGCGGAACCGCAGTTTGGCGAACGCGAACCCGGCGATCGTCCCGAACAGCACGGTGCCGGCCGCGATGGACCCGGCGACGATGGTGGTGTTGAGCAGCGCCAGACCCATGTTGGCGTCGGTCCAGGCGATCCCCAGGTTCTTGAAGAGGTTGCCGCCGAACCAGAAGGGCGGCGGCATCTCCGCGAGCCGGGTGTTGTTCCGGGAGGCGGCAACGGCCGTCCAGAACAGCGGGAAGAGCGCGATCGCGGTGACGAGGAACAGCACCGCGTACGTCAGCTTGCCGCCGTGCAGCGTGCCGCCGGCGCCGCCGGCCCGGCCCCGCGTACGAGGACGGCCGCGGCCGGTGCGGTGGCCCGCCCCGCCGGGTTCGGGTGCCGTCCGCGCGGGTGTCGCGCGGTCGGAGTCCAGCACGCTCATGAGCGCCTCCTCGCGGTCTTGCGGCCCAGCTCCCGCTTCTGCATGCCGCGCGAGATCAGCCAGTTGACCAGCGCGATCAGCACCAGGATCAGGAACATCATCCAGGCGATGGCCGAGGCCCGGCCCAGGTGCAGGTTGACCCAGCCCTGCTCGTACAGGTACAGGCCCAGGGTCTGGTACTGGTGGGCCGGACCGCCGTTCGCGCCGCCGCCGGGGTTGAACAGCAGGGGCTCGCCGAACAGCTGTGTCGCGCCGATGGTGGAGACGACGACCGTGAACAGGATCGTCGGCCGGAGCGCGGGAATGGTGACGTGGACGAACTGCTGCCAGCGAGAGGCGCCGTCCAGCGCCGCCGACTCGTACAGGTCCTTGGGGACCGCCTGCATGGCGGCGAGGTAGATGAGGGTGTTGTAGCCGGTCCAGCGCCAGATCACGATCGCGGAGATCGCGAAGTGGGAGGTCATGCCCTCGTGCCAGTTGACGGGGTCGAGCCCGACGAACCCCAGGAACCAGTTGATCATGCCGTAGTCACGGCCGAAGAGCACGACGAAGACGAGGGTCGCCGCGGCCACCGAGGTGGCGTAGGGGGCCAGCATGGCCACGCGGTAGAACGTGGCGCCGCGCAGCTTGTAGTTCAGCAGGTGGGCCAGCCCGAGCGCGATCAGCAGCTGGGGCACGGTGGAGATGATCCCGATGCTGAAGGTGTTGCGCAGGGCGTTCCAGAAGAAATCGTCCTCCAGCAGCCGGGTGAAGTTGTGCAGCCCGGCCCACTCCATGTCGGTGGGGGCCGTCAGCGACACCTTGTGCAGCGAGGCCCAGCCCGTGTAGAGCAGCGGGAAGAGGCTGAAGGCGCCGAAGAAGAGGAAGAACGGGGCGACGAAGCCGTACGGGCTCCACCTCACGTCCCGCTGGTACCAGCGGCTGCGGCGTTCCCGCCGCCGGTCCTCGCGGGAGGAGACATGTTTGTGGCGCGGGGCCGCGCCCCCCTGCTTGACGGGGGGCGCGGACACCGGCGAACCGGTATTGGTCACTTGTCGATCACTCGTCCAGGGCGTTGTCGACTGCCTTGGTGGCCTCTTCCCATGCCTTGTCGGAGGACAGACCGCTGCGCTCCATCTGCAGGAGGCCGCTGCGGGTGAGGTTCTCCTGGATGACCTGGTCCTTCGGGCCGATCACCTGGGTCGGGATGCCCTCGGCCGCCTTGGAGAAGATCTCACCGATGGGGGCGTCCGAGAAGTACTCGTGCGTGGCCTCGGCGA
The DNA here is from genome assembly GCF_017114865.1 of Streptomyces verrucosisporus. Classification (GTDB taxonomy): domain Bacteria; phylum Actinomycetota; class Actinomycetes; order Streptomycetales; family Streptomycetaceae; genus Streptomyces; species Streptomyces fenghuangensis. The sequence continues at coordinate 142,278 of NZ_JADEYH010000008.1, forward strand.
CCTCGGGGGTCTCGTACGACTTCGGGGCGCTGGGGAAGCTGCCGCGTTCGGCGAAGAGCTTGGCCTGCTGGGTGGGGGCGGTCAGCCAGGCGGCGAGCTTGATCGCCTCCTCCTTGTTCTTGCCGCTCTCGGGCACCCCGAGGAAGGAGCCGCCCCAGTTGCCGGCCTTGGGCGCGGGAGCGACGTCCCACTTGTCCTCGGCCTTCTCGCCACCCTTGTCCTGGATGTAGCCGAGCATCCAGGCGGGGCAGGAGAGCGTGGCGAAGGTGCCGTTGTTCATGGCCTTGTTCCACGAGTCCGTGAACAGCTCGTGCTTGTCGGTCATGTCCTCGGAGGCGGCCTTCGCGGCGACGTCCCAGGCCTCCTTGACGTCGGGGTTGGTCTTGTAGACGACCTCGCCCTGCTCGTCGTAGTAGCGGGTGGCACTGGAGGAGATGGCCGCGTTGTACAGGCCGCTGGCGGAGTCGACCCACTTGACGCCCTTGGGGGCGCTGTCCATGAACTTCTTACCGGTGTCGAGGTACTTCTGCCAGTCGCCCTCCCACAGCTTCCCGACCTCGTCGCGGTCGGTGGGCAGGCCGGCGGCCTCGAAGTGGTCCTTGCGGTAGCAGATGGCCATCGGGCCGATGTCGGTGCCCAGGCCGATGGTCTTGCCGTCGGCCGTGGTGGCCTGGTTCCACTTCCAGTCGAAGTAGTCGTCCTCGGAGACTCCGCCGGCCTTGGACAGGTCGGTGAACTTGTCCGCCTGGGTCTGGACGACCTCGGCGATGTTCGCCACCTCGATGCCCTGGATGTCGGCGAGGCCGCTGTTGCTGGCGAGGCGGGTGAGCAGCTGCGGGTAGTAGTTCTCGTTCCGCTCGACGACGCTCTGCTCGATCTTGACCTTCGGGTTGAGCTTCTCGTACTCCTCGTAGAGCCCGGCCTCCTGGAAGCCGAAGGTACCGAAGAGGCCGACGGTGATGACGGTCTTGCCCTTGCTGTCTGTTCCCCCGGCCTTCTCGCCCGAGTCGTCGTCGCTCGCGCATCCGGCGAGCAGGCTCGTGCCGATCGCCGCGGCGGCCATGACGGCCACGGCCCGGCGGGTGGTGCGGGTCTTGCGCACTGCGTCCTCCTAGCGCCCTGACGTTTCACTCCCGGCCGTGGAAGGGTGTGGGGGACCGCGGTGACGGATGGTGCTGCGGCTCGGGCGGGAACGTGCGGGTTCTGTATGGGTCAAGTCCTTTGGGAGCGCTCCCAGACGTGATGAGTTGAAGAGTCGCGGTTCCCTGGCGCGGGTGTCAAGGGAATGGACACACTGACCCGGCGCAGTTATCCGGCTGTTAGCTTCGGTGGCTGATCGATACTGGTGCAGGGGACCGACCGGTCCTGTGCAGGTGAGCCCGTACACCTTGGGGAGGCGGTCATGACAGTGAGCGGAAGGCGGGGCCAACGGCCCACTCTGGAGCAGGTCGCCGCCTACGCGGGGGTGGGCCGCGGTACCGTCTCCCGGGTGATCAACGGCGCCGCCAACGTCAGCGACCAGACGCGTACCGCCGTCCAGCAGGCGATCGCCGAACTGGGCTATGTGCCCAACCGGGCCGCCCGGGCGCTGGCCGCGGGCAGCACCGACGCGATCGCGCTGGTCATTCCCGAGGCCGAGACCAGGCTGTTCGCCGAGCCCTACTTCTCCGGCATCATCCGCGGCGTCAGCACCGAGCTCGCCGACACCGACATGCAGCTGCTGCTGACCCTGATCCGCAACCCCAAGGAACGCGACCGCTTCGCCCAGTACGTCGCCGCCCACCGGGTGGACGGCGTGCTGCTGGTGTCCGTGCACGCCGACGACCCCCTGCCCGACCTGCTGGAAAGCATCGAGATGCCCGCCGTCCTCAGCGGTCGCCGCAGCGGCGACGAGCTGGTGCCGTACGTGGACTGCGACAACACGGGCGGCGCCCAGACCGCCGTGGAGCACCTGATCGGCCGCGGTCGGCGTGCGGTGGCCACCGTCACCGGACCGCTGGACATGTACGTCGCCCAGTGCCGCCTCCAGGGATACCGCGACGCGCTGCGCACGGCGGGTCTGGAAGAGGACGAGCGGTTGGTGGCCGTAGGCGACTTCACCGAGGAGGGCGGTCGCCGCGCCGTGCGGGAGCTGCTTTCGCGCCGGCCCGACCTGGACGCCGTCTTCTGCGCCTCCGACGTGATGGCCGCGGGCGCCCGCGCCGTGCTGCGCGAGTCCGGCCGCCGGGTGCCCGAGGACGTGGCGCTGGTCGGCTTCGACGACTCGGCCGTCGCCCGCCACATGGACCCGCCACTGACCAGCGTGCGGCAGCCGCTGGAGGAGATGGGCCGGTCGATGGCGCGGGTGCTGCTGGAGCAGATCGAGGACCGCAAGGCGGGCCGGGAGGACCGCTCCAGCCGGGTGCTGCCGACGGAGCTGGTCCGCCGCGCCTCCTCCTGACCCTCCCTGGCGGTCCCCGGCCGGTCACGCGGGAGGCTGCGGCACCGCGGACACGGCGGAGGGGCCGGCCGGCGTACCGACCGGCCCCCTTGTGAGCCGTCCTACCGCTGCTGAGCGATCAGCCGGTGATCAGTCGATCGGCGGGTAGGCGTTGCGCAGCAGCTCCTCGAACTGGTCCTGGAACCAGTGGCCGGAGAGCGGCGCGTCGGGCAGGGCACCCGACATGTGGTTGTTGTTGCGCGGGTTGCCCTCGTAGGAGGGGTTGCACATCTCGTCGGCCTTCTTGCCCTCCTCGTTCGGGATGTCCTCGCTGGCGCCGTCGGACTCCCCCGGGGGCTTGATCCACGCGTAGGCGTCGATACCGGAGGCGGGAGCCGCCTTCGGCCGCTCGCCGAGACCGGCGCCGGCCTGGTTGCACCAGTTGCCGGTGTGGATGCGGCGGTCGACGCGGCTGCCGTCGACGAACGCGTCCAGGCTGGTCTTGGCGGCGGGGGCGCTGGGCCGGTTCGGGCCGCCCCAGCCGTTGCGGGAGGTGTCGATGATCACGCCGACGTCGGAGTTGAAGCCAACCCGGACGGCCTCCTCGCGGAACGCCTGGGCGTAGGACTGCTCGTCCACGTAGAAGTTCCAGTCGACCCACTTGGACTGACGGACCGAGGTGCCGTTCACCGAGTCGTTGATGGTGAAGTGCGGCTCCTTGAGCGCGCCGTAGTTGGCGACGTTGGCGGCGAAGCCGGCGACGTCGTCGACCGTGGCGCCCGCGGTGTTGGCGGCCTCGTGGAGCAGTTCGACGGACGGGGTGAAGTTGCTGTCCCAGCCGAGCCAGCCGTGGTGGCCGATGTCGATGTAGTTGTAGACGTTGTCGAACTGGCCGAGTGTGGCCAGGGCGTAGCCGACGCCCTCGACGTAGTTGCCGTTGGCCAGCATCTCGTCACAGTTGGCGGTGGCGGTGGGCCGGCTGCCGACGTTGGTGATGAGATTCGGCAGTGAGTCGATCTCGACGATGTTCACGATGCGCAGGTCGGCGTACTTCGGGTCGCCGACGATCTCCGCGATCGGGTCGATGAACTCGTCCTTGTACCGGTCGATCTCGTCCGGACCGAGCTCGCCCTGGGAAGCCAGCGCGGCGCAGTCGCGGCCGGGCAGGTTGTAGGTGACCATCTGGAGCACGTCGGCGTCCTGCTCCAGGGCCGCGTCGAGGTGATCGCGCAGACCCATGGTGTTCTCGCCCGCGGAGCCCGACTCGATGGCGGAGATGCGGTCCAGCCACACGGCGGTGGGCTGGTCGGCGATCGCCTCGCCGCCGCTCTCGGCGGCCTGCTCGGACCAGTCGGGGTTCACGTAGACCTTGGCACCCGCGTACGGGTTGTCCACGCGATCACCAGGCGGGTCGGTCGGGTCGCCCGGGTCGTCCGGGTCGTCCGGGTCATCGGGGTCGCCGCCGTCCACGTTGCAGGTGGTGCCGTTCAGCTTGAACTCGGTGGGAGCGGGGTTCGAGCCGGAGTGGGTCCCGTTGAAACCGAAGTTCGCGGAACCACCCGAGAGCAGGGTGGAGTTCCACGAGGGGGCGGTGGCGGTCACGTGCGCACCGCTCTGGGACACGGTGGCGTTCCAGCCCGAGCCGGCTCTCTGGCCACCCGAGTAGTCCCACTCCACCTTCCAGTTGTTCACGGGGGAGGCGGCGTTGTTGGTCACGGTGACCGAGGCGGTGAAGCCGTTGTTCCACTCGTTGGTGACCTCGTAGTCCACCGTGCAGACGGGTGCCGCCATGGCGGTCCCCTGCATCATGCCGCCCGCGCCGAGTGCGCCGGTTATCAGCGCACCGGCGGCGAGCAGCGCCGTCCGGCGCCCGCGCGTCGGCTTTCTGGTGCCTGTCATGCGATCTCTTCCTCTTCCTTCCGGTGTTCTCCGGATGACGACGGAGCCCAGCTCCGCGTTGGGGGGTGCGGTCGTGTCACAGGTGCGTGCCCCGGACAGAAGGGGCCTTCCGCCGTGGTGGGGAACGACCGCCGCTGCGGCACGGAGCGAGGTCCCGCTCCGCTCCCGCCTCCGGGTACGGCCTCCCGGAGCGTGCTCCGGTATCGGTGCCGGGGGAGGTCGGGGGGCGTCGTGAAGGGGTGAGCCGACCGGTGTGGCCGTGAAGGCGCGCCGCGGCGGGCGCCGCGGTGCCGGATAACGCCCGAGGGCGCGGTGGGGGGTGCATGAAGCGGCTCCTGGTCGGTCGAACGCGCCGTCCCTGGCGCACGACTGTGGAAGCGCTCCCACTGGTTGAGGGAGAACGTAGCGCCAACTTCCGGTTATAGCCAGAGTGCGTTCAGTAATTGGCGAATCGAATTCCTTCGACAGGGTCTTCTTGTTCGGAGTCTTGACAGGTGTCATGTCCACCTTGAACCTTGGGAGCGCTCCCACTGGTTTCAGTTCCTCCACACGTCCCCGTCAGGCACAGGCCAGGCACCGTTCTTCCCCACCCGAGCCGCGAGGAGAGAACCCCCCGCATGAGCGCGTTACCAGTCACGGGCGTACCGCCCAGGCCTCCCAGAGGCAGAACCAGGAAGCTGCTGGTGGCAGCGGCCGTCGCGATCTCCCTCCCGCTGGGGCTGACATCGGCCCTGAGCGGGACGGCCCAGGCCGCCGCCCTCCAGTGCAGCGTCGACTACGGCAAGAACGACTGGGGGTCGGGCTTCACCGCCAACATCACCCTCACCAACCGGGGTTCCGAGGCCATCGACGGCTGGACCCTGACCTACGGCTACAGCGGCAACCAGCGGCTCCAGCAGGGCTGGAACGGCCAGTGGTCGCAGTCGGGCCAGAACGTCACCGTCAAGAACGCGTCGTTCAACGCGCGCATCGCCGGCGGTGCCGCGGTCAGCACGGGCGCCAACTTCAGCTACAGCGGCACCAACACCGACCCGACCTCGTTCTCGGTCAACGGCACCCGCTGCGGCGGCAACCTCTCCGCCCCCACCGCCACGCTGACCAGCCCCGGAGCGGGCGCGGTCTTCTCCGCGGGCGCCACCATCGGGCTGACGGCCACCGCGAGTGCCACGGAGTCCGGGGCCACCATCGAGAAGGTCGAGTTCTACAGCGACACCGAGCTGCTGGGCACCGACACCACGGCGCCCTACTCCTTCGACTGGGAGGACGTCCCGGCCGGCAACTACTCGCTCTACGCCGTCGCCCACGACTCCAACGGGATGTCGAGCGAGTCCACCCCCGTTGGTGTCGAGGTGACCGACGGCCCCGCGGTGGTCGTCACCCCGGCCCAGCTCGGCGTGCGCCAGGGGGAGACCGCCCGGTTCGCCGTCAAGCTCTCCGAGCAGCCGTCCGAGACGGTGACGGCGACGGTGGAACGCACCAGCGGGAACACCGGCCTGTCCGTGGCCGACGGTGCCTCGCTCACCTTCACCCCGTCGAACTGGGACACCCCCCAGGAAGTGACCGTCGCCGCCGACGAGACCGGCACCGGAGCGGCGACCTTCACCATCAGCGCCCCCGGCCACGACGCGGCCGAGGTGACGGTCACCCAGCTGTCCGGCTCCGGCGACGGGGGCGAGTACGAGGACCGCTTCCTGGAGCTCTACAACAAGATCTTCGACCCGGCCAACGGGTACTTCTCGCCGGAGGGAATCCCCTACCACTCCGTCGAGACGCTGATGGTCGAGGCCCCCGACCACGGTCACGAGACGACCTCCGAGGCGTACAGCTACCTCATCTGGCTGCAGGCCATGTACGGCAAGGTCACCGAGGACTGGGACCCGTTCAACGAATCGTGGCAGATCATGGAGGACTACATGATCCCCACGAAGGAGGACCAGCCGACCAACAGCTTCTACGACCCCTCCAAGCCCGCCACCTACGCGGCCGAGCACCCGACCCCGGAGGACTACCCGTCGGCCATCGACGGCAACGTCCCCGTAGGCAGGGACCCGATCGCGGCCGAACTGCGCAGCGCCTACGGCACCGACGAGATCTACGGCATGCACTGGCTGCAGGACGTGGACAACGTCTACGGCTACGGCAACGAGCCCGGCAGCGTCTGCCAGGGCGGACCGGAGTCGGACGCGCCGTCGTACATCAACACCTTCCAGCGCGGCTCGCAGGAGTCGGTGTGGGAGACCGTCCCGCAGCCCACCTGCGACGACTTCACCTTCGGCGGTGAGAACGGGTACCTCGACCTGTTCATGGACGACGACAACTACGCCGAGCAGTGGAAGTTCACCAACGCCCCCGACGCCGACGCCCGCGCCATCCAGGCCGCCTACTGGGCCGAGATGTGGGCCGAGGAGCAGGGCAGGAAGTCCGAGATCTCCGCGACCCTGTCCAAGGCCGCGAAGATGGGCGACTACCTGCGCTACGCCTTCTTCGACAAGTACTTCAAGAAGATCGGCAACTGCACCGGTCCCACCTCCTGCCCCGCCGGCACCGGCAAGGACAGCGCGCACTACCTGCTGTCCTGGTACTACGCCTGGGGCGGCGCCACCGACACCAGCGCCGGCTGGGCCTGGCGGATCGGCAGCAGCCACAACCACTTCGGCTACCAGAACCCGATGACGGCCCACGCCCTGACCACCGTCCCGGAGCTGAAGCCCAAGGGCTCCACGGCGGTGTCGGACTGGGAGAAGAGCCTCCAGCGCCAGGTCGAGTTCTACCGCTGGCTGCAGTCCGACGAGGGCGGCATCGCGGGCGGCGCGACCAACAGCTGGGAGGGCGACTACGGCACCCCGCCGGCCGGCACCCCCACCTTCTACGGCATGTTCTACGACGAGAAGCCCGTCTACCACGACCCGCCGTCCAACCAGTGGTTCGGCATGCAGGCCTGGTCGATGGAGCGCGTCGCCGAGCTCTACCACGAGACCGGCAACGCCACGGCCGAGGAGGTCCTGGACAAGTGGGTCCCGTGGGTCCTGTCCGAGGTGACCGTCAACCCCGACGGCAACTACCAGATCCCCTCCACGCTCCAGTGGTCGGGCAAGCCCGACACCTGGAACCCCGACAACCCCGGTGACAACTCGGACCTGCACGTGACGGTCCGCGACTACTCCACCGACGTCGGCGTCACCGCGGCCCTGGCCAAGACCTTGATGTACTACGCCGCCAAGTCCGGCGACGAGGAGGCCAGGACCACCGCCAAGGCGCTGATGGACGCCATGTGGGACCACCACCAGGACGCCATGGGCATCGCGGTGGAGGAGACCCGGACCGACTTCGAGCGGTTCGAGAACCCGGTGTACGTCCCCGAGGGCTGGACCGGCACCATGCCCAACGGCGACAGGATCGACTCCGACTCCACCTTCCTGTCGATCCGCTCCTTCTACGAGGACGATCCGCAGTTCAACAAGGTGGAGAGCTACCTGAACGGCGGCGAGGCGCCGACGTTCACCTACCACCGCTTCTGGGCCCAGGCGGACGCCGCTCTCGCCCTGGCCACCTACGCGGACCTCTTCGGTGACGAGTAGCCGCCGAGGAGGGTGAAGCCGGCCCCCCGGTCCGGTCTGGTCGACGGCGACCGCACCGGGGGGCTTCCAACCCGTACCACCGGCGGCACCGGTACGAGCGGTGCCGCCGGCCGGTGACGGGCCGGAGCGGTGGTCCGTCCGTCCCCGCCTCTCCACCGCCCGGCCGCACCACCCGATGGCCGCGGCCGTCCCGCACCGGCACCCGGGAACGCACCGGGTGCCGCACGCGGGGCGGCCGCGGCCGCTTTCGGTGCTTCCCGCGGCCCTTCGCCGCCCCCTTCGCCGTCCTTCACCGCCTCACGCCCCTCCCGGCCCGGCGGGGCCGGGAGGTGACCGTGTGCCAGACAGGCGGCCGGCGGTGGCGCCTGCCGGGTGGTTTAGTCCATTCACCTGTACGGGGATTGTCGCCCGGCGGACCGCCTGGGACCTCAACCACGCCCGCGGGAAGGCGGGTTCAGATGCCCGGCCCCGGTCGGTGCTACGCCGTTCGGCGGCCTTGGAAGCGGCCGCGAAGATGCGAGAAGGCCCGGGCTGACGTGTCCTCACATCTATGGCACCGCCGAATGGGAGGTCGAAGCGATGGCTGGACAGGGTGGACGTCGGCAGTGGGCACCGGACCGGCGCGGACTGCTGCTGCGCGGCGCGGCGCTGGCGGCACTGGGAGGCGTCCCGTTCCTGGCGGGAAGGACCGCGGGGGCCGGGGGCGGGCGGCCGGGCGGCGACGCCGCCCCGGTGGCCTTCTCGGCCGGGCAGGAGACGGCTCTGGGGCGCTGGTCCCGGCCGGTGGTGGGGGACTACCGGGTCTCGGCCGCCTACGGCATCCCCGGCAACTGGCAGGCGGGCCATCACACGGGCATCGACTTCGCGATGCCCGTCGGCACCCCCGTCTACGCGGTCGGCGCCGGCTCCGTGGTCTTCGCCGGCGAGGCCGGCGCCTACGGGAAGGCGGTGACGGTCAGGATGGACGACGGCTACTACGCCCTCTACGCCCATCTGTCGCGGATCTCGGTGAACGGCGGGGAACGGGTGAAGGCCGGCAGCCCGGTGGGCAGCTCGGGGGCCACGGGCCGGGTCACCGGCCCCCACCTCCACTTCGAGGTGCGCAGCAAACGTGGCTACGGCTCGGACGTCGACCCCGTCGCCTACCTGGCCCGGCGCGGGGTGCAGTTGCTGTGACCCCCGCCACGCCCCCCGGGGTGTGGGCCCTGCCGTGTTCCCATCGTGTTCCCGCCGCCCGGCGGACGACGAAGGCCCGGTCCGCTTCCGCAGGCCGGGCCTTGATCGTTCAGGGTGAGTAACGGGACTCGAACCCGCGACATCCTGGACCACAACCAGGTGCTCTACCAGCTGAGCTATACCCACCATGACCGGCGCTCGTGGTGCTTTCCGCACCGGCCGATAAGAGTGTACAGGGTCGTGGACCCTGCCCGCGCACCCTTATCCCGCGTGGTCCCGCGTGGCCCCGTGGGGAGCGCCGCGGGGCCGGGGCGCCTCAGCCCGCGGCCGGCAGCACGTGCCGGGCCGCGATCCTCCGCGCCGTCTCCGAGTCCGGGCCGGGTCCGGGGACGAAGACCGCCTCGCGGTAGTAGCGCAGTTCCGCGATGGACTCCCTGATGTCCGCCAGCGCCCGGTGGTTGCCGCTCTTCTCCGGGCTGTTGTAGTACGCCTTCGGATACCAGCGCCGGGCCAGCTCCTTGACCGAGGAGACGTCGACGATCCGGTAGTGGAGGTAGTCCTCCAGTGTCGGCATGTCGCGCATCAGGAAGCCGCGGTCGGTTCCGACGGAGTTTCCGCACAGCGGGGCCCGGCCGGGCTCGGGGACGTACTTCCTGACGTACTCCAGGACCCGCTGTTCGGCGTCCTCCAGAGTGGTGCCCCCGGCCAGCTCGTCGAGCAGGCCGGAGGCGGTGTGCATCTCGCGGACGACGTCGGGCATGGTGTCCAGCGCCCCGGCGGGCGGGCGGATCACGATGTCCACCCCGTCACCGAGCACGTTCAGCTCCGAGTCGGTGACCAGCGCGGCCACCTCGATGAGAGCGTCTTCGGACAGCGAGAGCCCGGTCATCTCGCAGTCGATCCACACCATGCGATCGTTCATGCGCCCCAGCCTACGGGGCCCGGCCGGGCGTACGGCCCCGCTGGGAGGGCAGCCGGGGGGTGTAGGTGTCGGATTCCGGTTTGCCGTGCTCGCCCCATGTGCCCCGATCCGTCCGGTCGGTGCGCTCGCCCCGGTTCCCCCGGTCCCCCCTGTCTCCCCGATCTCCTCTGTCCCCCCTGTCTCCTCTCTCCGGGCGCGCGGTGTGGGCCGTGCCGTTCGCGGTGGACTCGGTCCCGGCCTGGTCGGCGCGCGCCTCCGGGGTGCGCTCCCCGCCGCCCTCCGGTCTGCCGGTGCGCGCCCGGTAGGCCGCCCGATACGCCGCCGGCGAGGCGCCCAGCTGCCGCCGGAAGTGACCGCGCAGCGCGACCGGCGAGCGGAAGCCGCAGCGTCCGGCGACCTCGTCGACCGAGTAGTCGGAGGTCTCCAGCAGCCGCTGCGCCTGGAGTACCCGCTGGGTGATCAGCCACTGCAGCGGCGCGCTGCCGGTCAGCGAGCGGAACCGGCGGTCGAACGTCCGCCGGCTCATGTAGGCCCGCGCGGCGAGCGTCTCCACGTCGAACTGCTCATGGAGGTGCTCCAGGGCCCAGGCCACGACCTCGGCGAGCGGGTCGGTGCCGATCTCCTCGGGTAAAGACCTGTCCAGGTAGCGCTCCTGGCCGCCGTTGCCGCGCCGGGGCGGTACGACGAGGCGGCGGGCCAGGGCTCCCGCCGCCTCGGCACCGTGGTCGGTGCGCACCACGTGCAGGCACAGGTCGATACCCGCCGCCGTGCCGGCGGAGGTGAGGATGTCCCCGTCGTCCACGAACAGCTCGCGCGGGTCGACGTGGACCGCCGGGTAACGCTTGGCCAGTGTCGGCGCGTACATCCAGTGCGTCGTCGCCGGGCGGCCGTCGAGCAGCCCCGCCGCGGCGAGCACGAACGCGCCCGTGCACAGGCCTATGATCCGCGCCCCCTCCTCGTGCGCCCGCCGCAGGGCGTCGAGGGCCGCAGAGGGTGGCGGCTGGGTGATGGAACGCCAGGCGGGCACGACGATCGTGCCCGCCCGGGAGAGCGCCTCCAGGCCGTACGGAGCGGTCAACTCCAGGCCTCCCGTGGTGCGCAGGGGTCCCTCTTCGCCCGCGCACACCAGAAGGCGGTAGCGGGGAACGCCGGCGTCCTGCCGGTCGATGCCGAAGACGGACAGCGGGATGGAGCTCTCGAAGATCGGGCCGCCGCCGAAGAGCAGTACGGCGACGATCTCGCGGCGGCGGCGCGCGGCCAGCTTGCGCGTCGTCCCAGGGCCGTGCGTTGGCTCCTGGCTCATGGAACTAAGCCCCCCTCAGTCGTCGCGTCCTTCCGGTCCTGCACGTTTCCCCCGCCGTGGTTAGCCAAGATCGAATCTACTGTGTCTGTCGAGGCTGACGGGACAAGTTCACCACTCACTGCTATGTCGACATGACAACTTGGCGTGAAGCGTTCGATCACGAAGCGTTTCACCCGTCGGCGCCCCTGGGAAGAACGCCTCGCTCCGTGGCCGTTTGTCCGCGGGGTGCACTTGTTCGCCTCGATTCTCCCCGCCCTGGTGGGCGGTGCGGGGTCAGACTCTGGCAAGTTGTGTACCACGGCTGGAAGTTGGCCGAAAAGCGCGGGGGCTCAGAAAGCGGCGACCGGGGCTCTGAGGGCGTGCGCCTCGCATCGGGGGGCGGGCGGGGGCCGGTGTCATCTGCTTCTGTGCGCCCCTGTGCGCCCCTGTGTCGGCGCGGCCGCGGCGGTCCCCGCTCCACCTGGGAGCGGGATCCGTGCGCGGCCCGTCGGGAGGGCCTGTCGGGAGGGCCCGTCGAAAAGAGGGCCGGGGGTCTGCCCCGGACGGTCCCGGCGGACGCCGGGGCGGCGCGGAGACGGGCGCGAAGACGGGCGCGAAGACGGCGCGGGGGCCGCCCCGGCATTGCGCAACGCCTGCCGCTCCGGCATGCTGCACCGGCAGTGACCGCAGCCTCTGGGCAAGGGGGGAGTGCCGTCGTACCCTCAGGGGTATGGGCTGAGGAACATGCTTCCAGGACGTATTCCTAGGCACACGTGACGTAACTGATGGCTGGACACGAGATCCCCGACCCCGCGGACCGCAAGCGGCTCGCCGATCCGGAGGCGACGCCCCGGGCGGCGGACGAGACGCGCCACTCCTGCGATCCGGCGTTCCGGCACGGGGTCGTGGTGGGATTCGACGGCTCGGTCTCCAGCGAGCGGGCCCTGGCCTACGCCATCGGCATGGCGAGGCGCTCCGACTCCGGGCTGATCATCGTCCATGTCGCCAACCGGCTTCCGACGACCGTGTGGGCGGGCTGCGAGCCGCCGGTCTTCGTCGACGTCCCCGACCATCGCACCGAGGTGCTGGGTCTGGAGCTGGCCTGCGCGGACCATCTGTCCGAGGTTCCCTGGATCCTCGTCGAGCGCGGCGGCGACATCTGCCACGAACTGGAGGAGGTCGGCTGCGAGTACGAGGCCGACGCCATCGTCGTGGGCTCCACGCACGGCCTCGTCGGCCGGTTCTTCGGCTCGGTCGCGGGCCGCCTCGCCCGTCGCGCGCGACGCCCGGTCGTCGTCATCCCCTAGTGCCGCGTCAGTTCGGGTCCACCCCGCTCGCCGCCTCCCCCGACTCGCCCCGGAAAAGGGGCAGTCGGTGAATCCACTCCCGCCCGGAGGTGAATTGTGCGCTTGTGACGGGCATACAGACGGCATCATGCCGCCGCGCGGGAAGTGACGGTCCCGTGCCGGCGGCCCGCCGCCGGTGTGATGGGCGACGCCGGCGCAGGGAGGCGGTCCCCTCGTGCGCCTGGTGGCACGCAGGAGGGGACCGCCCGCGCGTTCCACGGCCAAGGGCGCTCCCGGCCCGCTCCACCGCCTGTCCCGCCGCTTACCGCGCCGGCCGCTTTGCCGCCTACTCCACCGTCACGGACTTCGCCAGGTTGCGGGGTTTGTCGATGTCGCGCCCCAGGGCCAGGGCCGTGTGGTAAGCGAGGAGCTGGAGCGGGACGCCCAGCAGGATCGGGTCCAGCTCCAGCTCGTTGCGCGGCACCACGATCGTGTGCTCGGCCTTCTCCTGCCCGGAGTGCGCCACGGCCAGGATGCGGCCGCCGCGGGCCCGGACCTCCTCCAGCGTGGCGCGGTTCTTCTCCAGCAGCTCGTCCTCGGGCAGCACCGCCACGGTCGGCACGGCGGGCTCGATCAGGGCCAGCGGGCCGTGCTTGAGCTCGGAGGCCGGGTAGGCCTCGGCGTGGATGTAGGAGACCTCCTTGAGCTTCAGGGACGCCTCGCGCGCCACCGGGTAGCCGCGCACCCGGCCGACGAACATCATCGACCTCGCGTCCGTGTACTCCCGCGCCAGCTTCGCGATCTCCTCCTCCTTCCCCAGGATCTCGGCGATCTGGCCGGGCAGCCTGCGCAGACCGTCGATGATCCGCCGGCCGTCGGCCACCGACAGGTCGCGGATGCGGCCGAGGTGGAGGGCCAGCAGCGCGAAGGCGACGGCGGTGTTGGTGAAGCACTTGGTGGACACCACGCACACCTCCGGCCCGGCGTGCACGTACACGCCGCCGTCGGTCTCGCGGGCGATGGCCGAGCCGACGACGTTGACCACGCCCAGCACCCGCGCGCCCTTGCGCCGCAGCTCCTGTACGGTGGCCAGGGTGTCGTAGGTCTCCCCGGACTGGCTGACGGCGATGTAGAGGGTGTCGGGGTCCACGACCGGGTTGCGGTAGCGGAACTCGCTGGCGGGCTCGGCGTCGGCGGGCACCCGGGCCAGCTCCTCGATCAGCTGGGCGCCGATCAGGCCGGCGTGGTACGCCGAACCGCAGCCGAGGATCTTCACCCGGCGCACCCCGCGGGCCTCACGGGCGTCGAGGTTGAGGCCGTCGAGGCGGACGGTGGCGAAGCGGTCGTCGATCCGGCCGCGCAGCACCCGGTCCACGGCGTCGGGCTGCTCGGAGATCTCCTTGTGCATATAGGTGTCGTGGCCGCCCATGTCATAGGACTGCGCCTCCCACTCCACCGTCGTGGGGACGGCGGAGGTGCGGCTGCCATCCGTGGTGCAGGTGCGGTAGTCGCCGGCCTTGACGGTGGCCATCTCCCCGTCCTCCAGGGTGACCACCTGGCGGGTGTGGGAGACCAGGGCGGCCACGTCGGAGGCGACGAACATCTCGTGCTCGCCGATGCCGAGCACCACCGGGGAGCCGTTGCGGGCCACGACGATGCGGTCGGGGAAGTCGGCGTGCAGGACGGCGATGCCGTAGGTGCCCTCGATGTGGCGCAGTGCCTCGCGGACCCGCTCCTCCAGCGTCGGGGCCTGCGAGCGGCCGACGAGGTGGGCGAGGACCTCGGTGTCGGTCTCGGAGGCGAACTCCACACCCTCCGCCACCAGCCTCGCGCGCAGCTCCTCGGCGTTGTCGACGATGCCGTTGTGGACGACGGCCACCCGGCCGCCGGCGTCCCGGTGCGGATGGGCGTTCTCGTCGCTGGGGGCGCCGTGGGTGGCCCAGCGGGTGTGGGCGATGCCTGTGGTGCCCGCGAAGCGCTCGGGCAGGCGCGACTCCAGCTCGCGTACGCGGCCCTTGGCCTTGACCGTGCGCAGCCCCGCGGCCCGGCCGGTGCCGCTGCCGTGGACGGCGATGCCGGCGGAGTCGTAGCCCCGGTACTCCAGGCGCTGGAGGCCCTCCAGCAGGAGCGGGGCGGCTTCGCGCCCGCCGATGTATCCCACGATTCCGCACATAAGGGGTCCTCAGGCTTCTCGGATGGTTCGGTTCGGGGGGTCCGGTTCGCGGTCGCCCGGGTCTCCGGGCGGCTTCCGGGCGGCGGCCTGCGCCGCGGGCGGCCGTCAGCCGTAGACGATGCGGCGCAGCTGCCGCAGCGAAAGTCCGGGCGGGGCCACCGCGCGGTGCGGCAGTTCGGCCGCGATCCGCTCGAAGATCTCCTGGTTCGCCAGCCCCCGGGACCGCAGCTCGCGGTGGCGGCGGCGCACGAACTCCTCGACGGTCTCGTCGAAGTACGCCAGGACGTCCAGGACCACCCGGGCCGCCTCGCCGCGCCGCAGCAGTGTGGAGCGCACGAGGTGGTCCACGAGGTCGTCATGGGCCGAGGGGGGTTCGAGCACCCGTAGATACTGAAGCCCGCCCTCGCCCTTGTGCAAGAAATCTGCCCGATATCGGGCAGGGATGAAGCGGAAGAGGGAGGATTCGGGCCTCGAACGGCCCGGCGGCCGCCGTCCCGCCGCCCTCCCGCCGTCAGAAGCGGCGCAGTACGGCCTGCTTGGCGGCGGTGAACTCCTCCTCGGTGAGCACTCCCTCCCGGTGCAGCTCGCCCAGCTCACGCAGCCGCCGCAGCAGGACGTCGTGGTCGGCTCCCTCGGGGGCGGATTCCTTCCCGGACGCGGAGCCGGAGCCGGTCCCGGGCTGCGGGCCGTCCGGGGACGGCAGGGCGGAGGCGGACGCGGGGGCCGACGGATGCGGCAGCCGGGCGGCGACGGCGGCGGCCAGCAGTACCGAGCTGACGTCCTTCGCCTGCCGCACTCCCCACAGCACCAGGCAGTTCGGATCGTGGTCGGGCTTGAGGACGGCGTGCGAGCCCTTGGGGCGGAAGCGCAGGAAGCCGTTCTCCAGTCCGACCGCCGGGGACCACTCCACGCCCGCCAGTTCGTGCAGCGCGAGCGTCCGCGGTCCGGCGGAGGACTTGCTCCCCTCGGCCACCCAGTTCCAGTCGATCCGCACCAGATCCCCGTCGAAGGAGGCCGTGCCGTCGGTGCCCTGCACCGTCAGCGGCACCTGCGGACCGGGCAGCAGATAGCGGTCGCACGGCTCGGCGACGGGGATCTGCTCCAGCAGCAGGGCGTTGCGCAGCTCGTCCGCGAAGTACTCGGCGACCCCGGCGCGGTCCGGCTCCACCTCGAGGCTGTACGGGTCGGCGGCGTCGGGCGTCCGTCCGCCGGCGGCCTGGAGGAGCGGGTCGGCGCCGTGCCGCAGCCGCAGCCGCAGTCGCCCGGCCCTGCGGCCGGGCTCGTACGCGATCCCCGACACCGCCTCCAGCGGCACCGTCACCTCGCCCAGCAGCCTCCGCAGCCTGTGCACGCTCTTGTGGTGCCCCGGCACGATGCGTACCGTGCCGCCGTCGAACGTCCAGTTCCCCGCCCGCTGGAGTATCTCGGTCATGCGGTGATTGTCCCAGCCGCCGGACCGTACCCCCTCCCCCCGGTGCGTGCCGGTGCGTGCCGGGGCCGGGTGTCCGTCAGTCCCAGTAGAGGCCGCGCAGACGTGAGGTGGTGACGGTCACCGGGGCGTCGTCGTCCGGATCCGCGGGGTAGTAGGCGGCCTCGAAGCGCAGCTTCTCGCCGCGCGCGATGCTGCCGGAGTGGTGGAAGTCGGCGAAGGTCTTCCCCGGGGTACCGGTGCGCTCGATGATTCCGGACTCCCAGCGGGTGCCGTCCGTCCGCAGGTGGTAGAAGCGGCCCTGGATCGTGGACCCGGCAGGGAGGGCGGCGGTGAGATGCGCCATCACCTGGTAGCGCGTCGCACCGGTCAGGATGTCGGTGCCCTTGATGTCGAGGGTCTGCCACCGCCGGGGAGCGAGCCGGATGTCGCTGGTCCGGTATTCGCCGATCACCTTGGGCACTTCGTCCTCCTCGCCCCGGTCCCAGCCGGGCCTGTGGCTCAGGCGCTCGCGTACGCGGGCGCGCATCGTGTTCATGGAGAAACCGCGCGGGTCGACCTTGCCGGGCTGCCACTCGAGGTGCCCGATCACGGACTCGGCCTTCCAGCCGTGGTGGCGGCAGAGCGCGGCCGCGGCTCGTTCGATGGCGTCCAGCTGGGCCGCGGGCCAGGGGTCGCGGCCGTCGCCGAGGTTCTCGCACTCGAAGCCGTAGAAGTGGCGGTTGCCGTCGGTGTTCGCCTCGTTGTCCGGGGGGAGGGGTCTCTCGGCGATGACGGCGCGCAGGACGTCGTCGTCGCCCATGCCCGCGTGGTTGGCGCGCCCGTGGCCGACCAGGTGGACCCGCCCGTCCTTGGTGATCACTCCGTGGCACAGCGGGCCCGGGAGCGTCGAGTAGCCCCTGCGGCAGATCTCGA
The DNA here is from genome assembly GCF_017114865.1 of Streptomyces verrucosisporus. Lineage (GTDB taxonomy): Bacteria > Actinomycetota > Actinomycetes > Streptomycetales > Streptomycetaceae > Streptomyces > Streptomyces fenghuangensis. The sequence continues at coordinate 159,357 of NZ_JADEYH010000008.1, forward strand.
CCGTCCGGGCCGACCCGGAGGTCACGGTGTGGTGGACCATCACACCGTGCACCGGCCCCCACGGGCCCTTGTGATCGCGGTTGTGCGTGCGCCAACTGCCGACCTCGATGACCGTGAGCCCCTCTTTCCTGAGCGCGGCCACGAGGGCGCCCGCACCGATGGGAGTAGCCATGCGTGTTCTCCCGACTACTTTTGGTGAGGTGCCTGTTCTCTTTCCTTACCCACTCCGGCGGGTGAGTCCGAAGGAGTGACCAAGATTTTTCGAAATCCTCGCCGCCGCCGGGAGACGCGGCTTCGTCTGTCCGCGTGTGAGGACTGTTCGCCCCTTCGGTTCGAACAGTGTTAAGAATGAGCATGTGATCGGACTTTCCAGCCGATCTCGGGATTCACTGCGCCGAATGCTCGGTGCCCGGCGTCCACCGGCGAAGCGGCACGGGGGCGGGAGAACGAAGGGCGGGGATTCCGGGGAGATGACCAGACGACCCCCGAAGCGGCACCCGGGCTCACTGCTGGGCGTGCGCAGTCTGGCGGGCCAGGTGTTCGTCCTCCAGGCCGTCCTCGTCCTCCTGCTCGTCGTCGCGGCCGTCGCGGCCCTGGTGGTGCAGGCGCGCAACGACAGCACACGGGAGGCCCGCAACCGGTCGGTCGCGGTCGCCGAGGGGTTCGCCGGTGCGCCCGGACTGCCCGCGGCGCTCAGGAGCGAGGACCCCACCGAGAGGCTCCAGCCGCTCGCCGAAGGCGTCAGAGAACGGTCCGGCGTGGACTTCCTCGTGGTGACGGACACCGACGGCATCCGCTACACCCATCCCAAGCCGGACCGGATCGGGAGGAAGTTCGTCGGCACCATCGAACCCGCGCTGCGCGGCGAGGTCGTCACCGAGGAGATCGTCGGCACCATCGGCCCCCTGGTGCAGGCGGTGGTCCCGGTCCGGGACGCGGACGGGGACATCGTGGGCCTGGTCTCCTCGGGCATCACCGTCGAGAACGTCGAGGGCACCGCCGGAGGCCAGTTCCCGCTGCTCTTCGGCGCCTCCGCGGGAGCGCTGCTGCTGTCCATGGCGGGCACGGCGGTGGTCAGCCGGCGGCTGCTGCGCCAGACCCGCGGTCTGGCGCCCGGCGAGATGACCCGCATGTACGAGCACCACGACGCCGTGCTGCACGCCGTCCGCGAGGGCGTGCTGATCGCCGGCGCCGACGGCCGGCTGGTGCTCGCCAACGACGAGGCGCGCCGGCTGCTGGACCTGCCCCCGGACGCCGAGGGCCGCCCCGTCGCCGCTCTCGGCCTCCCACCGCCCCTGGACGGGCTGCTGGCCTCCGGGCGGGTGGCCGTGGACGAGGTTCACATGGCGGGGGAGCGGATGCTGGCCGTAAACCAGCAGCCCGTCGACCGCTACGGAGCCCCCTCGGGCAGCGTGGCGACGTTCCGGGACACCACCGAGATGCGGGTGCTCTCCGAGCGCGCCGAGGTGGCGGGCCGCAGGCTGCGGCTGCTGTACGACGCGGGCACGGGCATCGGCACCACCTTGGACATGATGCGCACCGCCGAGGCGCTGGCGCGGGCCGCCGTGCCCCGGCTGGCCGACTTCGTCACCGTCGACCTGGCCGAGCCGGTGCTGCGGGGCGAGGAGCCCGCAGGCGAGGCGGTGGACATGCGCCGTGTGGCCGCCGACGGGATCCGGGAGGTCCCCTCCTTCTACGCCAGGGGGGACCTCATCAGGTTCGCCCCCTCCACCCCGCAGGCACAGGGCTACGGAACGGGGCGGGCGGTCCTGGAGGCCGACCTGACCGACGCCACCGGCTGGCGGGCGCAGGACCCCGAGCGCAGCCGGGGAATCATGGAAGAGGGTGTCCACTCCCTGATCACGGCCCCACTCCGGGCGCGCGGCATCGTTCTGGGACTGGTCACCTTCTGGCGCTCGGAGAAGCCCGAGCCGTTCGACGGCGACGATCTGTCCCTGGCCGAGGAACTGGTGGCCCGTGCCGCGGTCGCCGTCGACAACGCCCGCCGCTACACGCGCGAGCACACCATGGCCGCCGCGCTCCAGCGCAGCCTGCTGCCGAGGGCCCTGCCCGAGCAGGACGCGCTGGACGTCGCCTACCGCTATCTGCCCGCCCACTCGGGGGTGGGCGGCGACTGGTTCGACGTGATCCCGCTGTCCGGCGCCCGGGCGGCGCTGGTGGTCGGCGACGTGGTCGGCCACGGCCTGCACGCGGCCGCCACCATGGGGCGGCTGCGGACCGCCGTCCACAACTTCTCCGCCCTCGACCTGCCGCCCGACGAGATCATCGGGCACCTCGACGAACTGGTGAGCCGGAACGACCAGGAGGGGGACGACGGGGACGGGACACCGGACGACACCCACGGGATGATGGGCGCCACCTGCCTGTACGCGATCTACGACCCGGCCTCCCGGCGCTGCGTCATGGCCCGGGCCGGGCATCCGCCTCCCGCGGTCGTCCGCCCCGACGGCACGGTGGAGTTCCCCGACACGCCCGTGAGCGCCCCTCTCGGGCTGGGGGCGCCCCCCTACGAGTCGGCCGAGATCGAACTGGCCGAGGGCAGTCGGCTGGTGCTGTACACCGACGGGCTGGTGGAGGACCGGGCGCGTGACATCGACGCCGGACTGGACCTGCTGGCGCGGGCCCTGGCCGGGGCCGACCGCTCCCCGGAGGAGACCTGCGACGCGGTGACCGGGGCGATGCTGGCCGAGCACCCGCGCGACGACATCGCCCTGCTCGTCGCCCGTACCCGGGCCCTGGCCGCCGACCGGACGGCCTCCTGGGGCGTGCCCTCCGACCCCGCCGCGGTCTCCGCCGTACGGGAGGAGGTCGCGCGGCGGCTGGCCGACTGGGGGCTGGAGGAGGCGGCCTTCACCACCGAGCTGATCCTCAGCGAGCTGGTCACCAACGCCATCCGGCACGCCACCGGACCGGTGCGGGTCAGGCTGCTCAGGGCGGAGCGCGGCCTGATCTGCGAGGTCTCCGACACCAGCAGCACCTCGCCGCACCTGCGCCGCGCGGCGACGACGGACGAGGGCGGGCGGGGGCTGTTCCTGGTGGCGCAGCTCTCCGAGCGCTGGGGCACCCGCTACACCGGAACCGGGAAGGTCATCTGGGCCGAGCAGCATCTGCCCCCGGCCTGACCGCCTGCCTGACCGGCCTCACCGGTCCGATGGGACCGGGCGGGGTGGGGGCGCCGGTGACGGCGCCCCCACCGGCCGGCCGGACCACCTCTGTTTGGCCGGCCCGCCCGGCCCCCGCCCGCTCAGGAGCCGGTGACGCCCAGCTCGCGGGCGATCAGCATGCGCTGGACCTCGCTGGTGCCCTCGCCGATCTCCAGGATCTTCGAGTCCCGCCACATACGGGCCACCGGGTACTCGTTCATGAAGCCGTAGCCGCCGTGGATCTGGGTGGCCTCACGGGCGTTGGTGACCGCGATCTCCGAGGAGTACAGCTTGGCGATGGCCGCCTCCTTCTTGAACGGCTCGCCCGCCAGCAGCCGGGAGGCCGCGTCGCGCCAGGCGATACGGGCGGTGTGGGCTCGCATCTCCATGTCGGCCAGCTTGAACTGGATGGCCTGGTTGGCGCCGATGGGGCGGCCGAAGGCGTGGCGCTCCCCGGCGTACCGCACCGACTCGTCCACACAGCCCTGGGCCAGGCCGGTGGCCAGCGCGGAGATGGCGATGCGTCCCTCGTCCAGGATGCGCAGGAACTGGGCGTAGCCGCGGCCCTCCTCGCCCAGCAGGTTGGCGGCCGGGACCCGGACGTCGGAGAAGGACAGCTCGCGGGTGTCCGAGGCGTTCCAGCCGACCTTGGAGTAGGGCGCGGCGACGGTGAAGCCGGGGGTGCCGGAGGGGACGATGATCGAGGAGATCTCCGGGCGGCCGTCGGGCTTGCGGCCGGTGACGGCGGTGACGGTGACCAGGCCGGTGATGTCGGTGCCGGAGTTGGTGATGAAGCACTTGGTGCCGTTGATCACCCACTCGTCGCCGTCGCGCACGGCGGTGGTGCGGGTGCCGCCCGCGTCCGAGCCGCAGTCGGGCTCGGTCAGGCCGAAGGCGCCGAGCATCTCGCCCGAGCACAGCTTCGGCAGCCACTGGCGCTTCTGCTCCTCGGTACCGAAGCGGTACACGGGCATGGCGCCCAGCGAGACGGCGGCCTCCAGGGTGATGGCGACCGAGGAGTCCACCCGGGCCAGCTCCTCCAGGGCCAGGCACAGGGCGAGGTAGTCGCCGCCCATGCCGCCGTATTCCTCGGGGAAGGGCAGGCCGAACAGGCCCATACGGCCCATCTCGCGGATGATCTCGTAGGGGAACTCGTGGTTCTCGTAGAACTCCCCGATCTTCGGCGCGATGACGTCGTGGGCGAACTCCTCGACGGTGCGGCGCAGTTCCTCGTGCTCGGGGGAGAGGCGGTGGTCAAGGGACATGGGTGTCACTGCTCCTTGTGGGAGTCGCGGGAGACCTGGGTGCCGGGGGTGTCCTGGGTGCCGGGGGTGTCCCGGTCTCCCTGGGAGGAGAGGGCGCGGACGGTGCGGGACGGGCTGGGCCGGCCCAGCCGCTCGGCCATCCACACGCTGGTGGCGGTGAGGCGGCCGAGATCGACTCCGGTGTCGATGCCGAGGCCGTGCAGCATCCACACCAGGTCCTCGGTGGCGAGGTTGCCCGTGGCGCTCCTGGCGTACGGGCAGCCGCCGAGCCCGCCGGCGGAGGCGTCCACGGTGGTGACGCCGTGCCGGAGGGCGGCCAGGGTGTTGGACAGGGCCTGGCCGTAGGTGTCGTGGAAGTGGACGGCGAGGCGGCCGGTGGGCACGCCCGCGTCGTTCAGGGCCGTCAGCAGGGCGGTGACGTGGCCGGGGGTGGCCACGCCGATGGTGTCGCCCAGGCTCAGCTCGTCGCAGCCGAGGTCGAGCAGGCGGCGGCAGACGCCGGCCACCTGCGCGATGGGCACCGGGCCCTCCCAGGGGTCGCCGAAGCACATCGACAGATAGCCGCGCACCCCGGCACCCGCCTCCCGGGCGCGGGCGACCACCGGCTCGAACATCGCCAGGGCCTCGTCGACGGTGCGGTTGAGGTTGGCCCTGGCGAAGGACTCGGTGGCGCTGCCGAAGACGGCGATCTCGCGGACGCCGAGGGCCAGCGCCCGCTCCAGGCCGCGCTCGTTGGGCACCAGCACCGGCAGCCGTACGGCGTCGGCGCCCGCCCGCTCCGCGAGATCGGCCACGGCCGGGAACAGCTCCTCGGCGTCGGCCAGCTGGGGCACCCACTTGGGGTGGACGAAGCTGGTCGCCTCGATGGTACGCAGCCCGGCTCCGGCCAGCCGGCGGATGAACTCCGCCTTCACCTCGACGGGCACGGTCGAGGATTCGTTCTGCAGCCCGTCGCGCGCGCCCACCTCGTGGATGCGGACGCGGCCAGGAAGCCCCTCGGCCGGAACGGCCATGGGCAGACCCTCGATCATCGCGCGGCCTCCTTCCCGGAGTTCCCGGAGTCCCCGGACTCCTCCGGCCTCTCCGACGGCGCGGAGTCCTTCGGCTCGACGACGGCGAGCACCTGGTCCATGGCGACCGTGCTGCCCGCGGTGACGTCCAGCTCGGTGACGACCCCGTCATAGGGGGCGGCGATGACGTGCTCCATCTTCATCGCCTCCACCACCAGCAGGCTCTGGCCGGCGGTGACCTCCTCGCCGACGGCAGCCTTGACGACGGTGACCGTGCCGGGCATCGGCGCGGTCAGCGCGTCGGCGCCGTGTGCCCCCGCGCCGCCCCGCAGGGCCGCCTCGACCGGATCGTGGTCGGCCAGGTGCCAGCTCTGCCCGTCGCGGCCGAGCCAGCGGCTGCCGCCGGAGCGGGCGTGGGCGAAGGAGTGGGTCACCCCGTCCCAGGCCAGCAGCGCGCGGCCGGAGCCCTCACCGGAAGCCCCCTCGCCCTGCGACCGCAGCGCGGCGCTCACCGGCCCGGCGTCCCCGATGCGGACCTCGGCGCCGTCGGCGCGCCCGCGCACCCGCACGGCCACCGGCTCGTGGCCCGGTATCCGCAGATGGTGGACCGTCCAGGCGGGCTCGCCCCCCAGCCGCCAGCCGGTCGGCGCGGAGAACGGGTCCGTCCAGCCTGCGGAGCCGCCCGTGGAGACGGGGGCGGCGGGGGAGGCCGCGGAGGGCTCCAGTGCGGCGTGCCGCAGCAGCGCCGCCGCCGCGTACACCTCGTCTGGCACGGCCGAGGGCAGCAGCGAGGCGGCGTCGCGGTCCACCAGGCCGGTGTCCAGCTCTCCGGATACCACCGCCGGATGGGCCAGCAGGGCGCGCAGGAAGGCGGTGTTGGTGTCCACGCCCAGCACGGTCGTCTCCGCCAGAGCCGAGCGCAGCCGCCGCAGGGCGGAGGCCCGGTCCGGGCCGTGGGCGATCACCTTGGCGAGCATCGGGTCGTAGACGGTGCCCACCTCGGTGCCCCGAGCGAGCCCGGAGTCCGTACGGACGCCCTCGCCCGAGGGCTCCGAGAGCAGGTGGACGGTGCCGGCCGAGGGCAGGAAGTCGACCTTCCCGCCGGTGGCGCGGGCCGTCTCCGCGCAGATGCGGGCCTCCACCGCGTGCCCGTCCAGGCGGACGTCCTCCTGGCCGAAGGCCAGCGGCTCGCCGGCCGCCACCCGAAGCTGCCACTCCACCAGGTCCAGGCCGGTGATCAGCTCCGTCACCGGGTGCTCGACCTGGAGGCGGGTGTTCATCTCCATGAAGAAGTGGGCGGCCGGATCGCCGCCGGGGACGATGAACTCCACCGTGCCGGCGCCCCGGTAGCCGCAGGAGCGGGCGGCGCGTACGGCCGCCTCGCCCATCGCGGCGCGGGTGGCCGGATCCAGCAGCGGGCTGGGCGCTTCCTCGATGATCTTCTGGTGGCGGCGCTGGAGGCTGCACTCGCGCTCGCCCAGGTGCACCACGGTGCCGTGGCCGTCGGCCAGGACCTGGATCTCGATGTGCCGGGGCCGGTCGATCCACCGCTCCACCAGCAGGGTGTCGTCGCCGAAGGCGCCGCGGGCCTCGCGCCGCGCGGCGGCGATCTCCTCGGCCAGCAGCGCCTCGTCGCGCACCAGCCGCATGCCCTTGCCGCCGCCTCCGGCCGAGGGCTTGAGCAGCACCGGAGTACCGATCTCCAGCGCCGCGGCGGTCAGTTCGGCGTCGGTCAGACCGCTGCCGCTGCTGCCGGGCACCACCGGTACCCCGGCGGCCCGCACCGTCTCCTTGGCGCGGATCTTGTCGCCCATCAGCTCGATGGCGTCGGCGGGCGGGCCGACGAAGACCATCCCGGCCGTCTCCACCGCGCGGGCGAAGGCGGCGTTCTCGGCGAGGAATCCGTAGCCGGGGTGGACCGCCTGGGCGCCCGTGCGACGGGCGGCCTCCAGCAGCCTCTCGGCCGACAGATAGCTCTCGGAGGCCACCGCCGGGCCGATCCGCACCGCGGTGTCCGCCTCCCGTACGTGCCGGGCGTCGGCGTCCGCGTCGCTGAAGACGGCGACCGAGCGCACGCCCAGCCGCCGCAGCGTGCGGATGACGCGGACGGCGATCTCGCCCCGGTTGGCGACCAGCACCGTGTCGAACATGGAACGCATCCCCCTCACATCCGGAAGACGCCGTAGCCGGGCGCCGCGGGGTCCTTCTCGGGCAGTGGCGCGTTCGCGCACGCGGTGAGCGCGAGGCCGAGCACCGTACGCGTCTCCAGCGGGTCGATCACACCGTCGTCCCACAGCCGCGCGGTGGCGTAGTAGGCGCTGCCCTGGGTCTCGTACTGCTCGCGGACGGGCGCCTTGAAGGCGTCCTCCTCCTCGGCGCTCCACTCCTCGCCGCGCGCCTGAAGCTGGTCGCGCTTGACGGTGGCCAGCACCGAGGCGGCCTGCTCGCCGCCCATCACCGAGATCTTGGCGTTGGGCCACATCCACATGAAGCGCGGCGAGTACGCCCGGCCGCACATCGAGTAGTTGCCCGCGCCGTAGGAGCCGCCGACGACGACCGTCAGCTTGGGCACCCGGGTGCAGGCCACGGCCGTCACCATCTTGGCGCCGTGCTTGGCGATACCGCCGGCCTCGTACTGCCGGCCCACCATGAAGCCGGAGATGTTCTGCAGGAACACCAGAGGTATGCCGCGCTGGTCGCACAGCTCGATGAAGTGCGCGCCCTTCTGGGCGGACTCGGCGAACAGGATGCCGTTGTTGGCGACGATCCCCACCGGGTGGCCGTGGATGCGGGCGAAGCCCGTCACCAGCGTCGTGCCGTACTCGGCCTTGAACTCCGCGAACCGGGAGCCGTCGACGGTACGGGCGATGACCTCGCGCACGTCGTAGGGGGTGCGCGAGTCCACCGGGACCGCGCCGTAGAGCCCGGCCGGGTCGGCCTTCGGCTCCTCCACCGGCTCCACCGGCCACGGCAGCGGGCCGCGCCGGGGGAGGGTGGCCACGATCTGCCGCACGATGCGCAGGGCGTGGGCGTCGTCCTCGGCGAGGTGGTCCGTCACCCCGGAGGTGCGCGAGTGGACCTCGCCGCCGCCCAGTTCCTCGGCCGTGACGACCTCGCCGGTGGCCGCCTTCACCAGCGGAGGACCGCCCAGGAAGATCGTGCCCTGGCCGCGCACGATCACGGCCTCGTCGCTCATCGCCGGCACGTACGCGCCGCCCGCCGTGCAGGAGCCGAGGACGGCGGCGATCTGCGGGACGCCCGCGCCGGACATCCGGGCCTGGTTGTAGAAGATCCGCCCGAAGTGCTCGCGGTCGGGGAAGACCTCGTCCTGCATGGGCAGGAAGGCGCCGCCCGAATCCACCAGGTACAGGCACGGCAGCCGGTTCTCCAGGGCCACCTCCTGCGCGCGCAGGTGCTTCTTGACCGTCATCGGGTAGTACGTGCCGCCCTTGACGGTGGCGTCGTTGGCGACGATCACCACCTCGCGGCCCGACACCCGTCCGATGCCGGCGATCACGCCGGCGGCCGGGGCCTGGCCGTCGTACATCCCGTCCGCCGCGAGCGGGGCCAGCTCCAGGAAGGGCGACCCCGGGTCCAGCAGGGTGTCCACCCGGTCCCGCGGCAGCAGTTTGCCGCGCGCGGTGTGCCGCGCCCGTGCCCGCTCGCCGCCGCCCAGCCGTGCCGCGGCGAGCTTCTCGCGCAGCCGCGCGGCCAGCTCGCGGTGCGCGGCTTCGTTCGCCCTCGCCGCCTCTGACGCCGGATCCACGGCGCTGACCAGCGGAGGTGCCTGCTGCATGCCCTTCGAGCCCCCTTGCTCGGTTAGTGAGCGTTAACCTCGCCATCAGGTTAACGCCCGCTAACCCGGCTGTCTACAATTCCCCTATGAGCACCAGGACCGACGCCCCCACCCGCCGAGAGCAGATCCTCGGCCAGGCCGCCCGCCTGTTCGCCGAGCGCGGGTTCCACGGCGTCGGCGTGGACGAGATAGGCGCGGCGGTCGGCATCAGCGGCCCCGGCCTCTACCGCCACTTCGCGGGCAAGGACGCGATGCTCGCGGAGCTGCTGGTGGGCATCAGCGAGCGGCTGTACTCCGGCGGGCGCAGGTGCATGGCGGAGGCCGGCGAGGCCGGCCTCGCGCCGGGGGCGACGCTGGACGCGCTCATCGGCCGCCACATCGACTTCGCCCTCGACGACCGCGCCCTGATCACCCTCCACGACCGCGAACTGGACCGGCTGCGCGACAGCGACCGCAAGCTGGTGCGCCAGCTCCAGCGCCAGTACGTGGAGCTGTGGGTGGGCGTCGTGCGCCAGGTGCACCCGGAGCTGCCGGAGAAGGAGGCCCGCGCCTCCGTCCACGCCGTCTTCGGCCTGCTGAACTCCACCCCCCACCTGAGCCGTCCCTCCTCCCTGCCGGACCGCGACGCGGCGGCCGCCCTCCTGCACCGGCTGGCCCGCGGCGCCCTCGCCGCCGCGGCGGGCGGCGCCGGGGGCGGTGCGTACGGCGCCGAGGGTGCCCCGGCGGGCGGCGTGTACCGCGTGGACGGCGGTACGGCGGGCGCCGGGCCGCGCGCCGAGGACTGAGTCCCCGGCCCCCAGGGCCCCGCCGTGCCCGCCCCCGGGCGCCCGCCCGCCTCCGCTCCCGCGCCTATGACACCGCCCACAGTGGCGGACAACCGCCGGAACACCTCTGGACAGCCGATTCGGCCCTTCGGTAGCTTGCGTCTGAGCAAGCGCTTAGTTTTTCCGGCTAGTTTTCCGGCCCCAGGAGGCGATGACGTGCGTCGCACGGTGTTCAACGAGGACCACGAGGCGTTCCGCGAGACCATCCGCGACTTCATCGCCGCCGAGGTCGTGCCCCACTACGAGCAGTGGGAGAAGCAGGGCTACGTCCCCCGCGAGCTCTACCTCAAGCTCGGCGGGCTGGGCGTCTTCGGCATCGAGGTGCCCGAGGAGTACGGCGGCGCCGGCGAGACCAGCTTCAAGTACAGCGCCGTCATCTCCGAGGAGACCGCCCGCGCCGGCGTCAGCTTCGGCGGCTCCGGCGTCCACACCGCGCTGTGCCTGCCCTATCTGCTGAAGTACGCCAGCGAGGAGCAGAAGCGGCGCTGGCTGCCGCCCTTCGTCACCGGCGAGATGATGACCGCCATCGCCATGACCGAGCCCGGCGCCGGCTCGGACCTGGCCGGCATGAAGACCACCGCGAAGCTGTCGGAGGACGGCACGCACTACATACTCAACGGCGCCAAGACCTTCATCACCGGCGGCGTCCAGGCCGACCGCGTCCTGGTCTGCTGCCGCACCGCCCCGCCGACCCCCGAGGACCGCCGCGGCGGCATCTCCATCCTGGTGGTGGACACCAGGAGCGAGGGCTACGCCGTCGGCCGCAACCTCGACAAGCTGGGCCTGAAGTCCTCCGACACCGCCGAGCTGTCCTTCACCGATGTCAAGGTCCCCGTGGAGGACCTGCTCGGCGAGGAGGGCAAGGCGTTCTCCTACCTCACCCACAACCTCCCCCAGGAGCGCCTGGGCATCGCGGTCGGCGCCTACGCGCAGTCCGCCGCCGCCGTCCGCTTCGCCCAGGAGTACGTCAGGGACCGCACCGTCTTCGGCAAGCCGGTGGCCTCCTTCCAGAACACCAAGTTCGTGCTCGCCGACTGCCGGGCGGACGTGGACGCCATGCAGGCGGTCGTGGACCGCGCGCTGGACGCCCTGGACGCCGGGGAGCTGACCCCCGCCGACGCCGCCTCCGTCAAGCTGTTCACCACCGAGACCGCCGCCAAGGTCATCGACAAGTGCCTCCAGCTGCACGGCGGTTACGGCTACATGCGGGAGTACCCGATCTCGCGCCTGTACGCCGACACCCGCGTCACCCGCATCTACGGGGGCACCAGCGAGGTCATGCGGTCCATCATCGCCAAGTCGATGGGCCTGTGACCGGCCCCGGCCCAGGTGGCCGGGCACGGAACCGAGTAGAGGAAACACCCCTGCCATGAGCGACAACGGCACGAACGGGGGCGCCGGCCAGGCACCCCCGTCCGCCCTGCTGGATCTGGTCGGCCTGCTGGACCTGGAGCGGATCGACCGCGACATCTTCCGCGGCCAGAGCCGCCAGGCGGTCATCCCCCGGGTCTTCGGCGGGCAGGTGGCCGCGCAGGCGCTCGTCGCGGCCTTCCGCACCGTCCCCGACGACCGGCTCGCGCACTCGCTGCACGCCTACTTCCTGCGCCCCGGCGACCCGGCCGCGCCGATCGTCTACACGGCCGACCGCATCCGCGACGGGCGGTCCTTCACCACCCGCCGGGTCGTCGCCGTCCAGCACGGACAGCCGATCTTCCATCTGTCGGCCTCCTTCCAGACGCACGAGGACGGGTTGGAGCACCAGGAGCCGATGCCGGCCGCCCCGGACCCGGAGACGCTGCCGAACTCCACCGACCTGCTGCCGCGCCACGCCCACCTGTTCGGCGACCCCGGCGTCGCCGACCGCCTCGCCGAGGCGCGGGCCGCCGTCGACCTGCGCTACGTCACCCAGCCGCCGTACGCGACGGCCGGGCAGCCGCGCGAGCCGCGCTCCCAGGTGTGGTTCCGCACGGCCGGCAAGCTCGACGGCGACCTCGACCGGCCGATGCTCCACCTCTGCCTGGCCGCCTACATCTCCGACATGAGCCTGCTGGAGCCCGTCCTGCTCGCCCACGGCCGCGGCGGCTGGACGGTCGGGGACGTGGTGGGCGCGAGCCTGGACCACGCGATGTGGTTCCACCGCCCCTTCAGGGTGGACGAGTGGCTGCTGTACGACCAGTCCAGCCCCACCTCCCAGGCCGGCCGCGGACTGGGCCACGGCCGGATCTTCACCGCCGACGGGCGGCTGGCGATCACGGTGATGCAGGAGGGCGTGGTGCGGGTTCCGCGCGGCTGAGGGCGGCGCGGGACCCGCCCGCCCGCCGCGCTACGCGGGCGTCAGCCCCGCCGCCTCCAGCAGGTAGGCGGTCATCGGCTCGTAGTAGCGCGGATTGATCACATGGTCGTCCAGGGGGACGGTGACCGCGAGGGTGCCCTCCGCCTCTCCGAGGAAGAGCGCCGGGTCGTTGCAGTCGGCGAAGCCGACCGTGGTGATGCCGTGCTGCGCCGCGCAGCCCGCCCAGCCGTGGTCGGCGAAGACCAGGTCGGGCAGCGGCTCGCCCTCGCGCCGGAGGGCGTCGAGGATCGCGGTCATCGGCTCGGGGGAGTGGGTGTGCCACAGCGTCGCCCCGCGCTCGTGCATCGCGATGTCCGCGAGCTGCACCACCACGCCCTGGTCCGCGATCAGCCCCAGCGGCACCCGTACGATCTCGCACCCGGCCAGCCGCAGCGCGTTCGCCACCTTGCTGTGCAGATCGATCAGCGCCCCCGGGTGGCCGGTGGCGAACAGCACCCGGTGTCCGGCCTCCGCCGCCTTGCGCAGCTCGACCGCCGCCCGGTCCAGGGCGGCCACCGTCAGCTCCGGGTCGATGGTGTCCTGGCCCTGGCGGTGCCCGGGGTCGTCGACGACCCCGCAGCGCTCGGCCATCACCGCCAGCACGTCCTGCTCGTCACCCCAGCGGTCGCCCAGTTCCAGGCCCAGCCAGTAGTGCCGGTCGCCGTTGGCGAGCCGGCGGTAGTGGTCCAGGTTGTTCTCGCGCGGAGTGGCGACGTCCCCGGCGATACGGGTGCGGACGAGGTGGTCGATCAGCTCGGAGCGGGAGGGGGCGGCGGTTATCGGCATGGAGGCATTGTCCCCCGAGGGGGCCCGCCGGGCGATCCGCCTCGGCCCGTGGCGCCCCGCCGTACAGCCGCCGCATCCGCACGGCGCCCCGACGCAGCCGCCGCCTGATGTACGAGCCGTCCAAAAGAGAGCGGTCGGCTGTCGGATCCGTACATGTCCGCCGGGGCGGGCCCCTGCCTACCCTCGGCCGCATGAGCAGCGACCAGCAGCAGCCCCGCGGACCCGTCGACTCCTCCCGCGTCCCCCGCTTCGCGGGCCCGGCGACCTTCGCCCGCCTGCCCCGCCTGGACGAGGTGGGCCGCGCCGACGTCGCCGTCGTCGGGGTGCCCTTCGACTCGGGCGTCTCCTACCGGCCCGGCGCCCGCTTCGGCTCCAACGCCGTCCGCGAGGCCTCCCGCCTGCTGCGCCCCTACAACCCGGCCCAGGACGCCTCGCCCTTCGCCCTCGCCCAGGTCGCCGACGCGGGCGACATCGCCGCCAACCCCTTCGACATCCACGAGGCGGTCGAGACGGTGGAGCGGGCGGCCGGCGAACTGCTGGACACCGGCGCCCGGCTGATGACGCTCGGCGGCGACCACACCATCGCCCTGCCCCTGCTGCGCGCGGTGGCCCGCAGGCACGGCCCCGTCGCCCTGCTCCACTTCGACGCCCACCTGGACACCTGGGACACCTACTTCGGCGCCGAGTACACCCACGGCACGCCCTTCCGGCGGGCGGTGGAGGAGGGCGTCCTCGACACCTCCGCCCTCTCCCACGTCGGCACCCGCGGCCCGCTGTACGGCAAGAAGGACCTCACCGACGACGCCAAGATGGGCTTCGGCATCGTCACCTCCGCCGATGTGATGCGGCGCGGCGTGGACGAGGTCGCCGACCAGCTCCGCCAGCGCATCGGCGACCGCCCGCTGTACGTCTCCATCGACATCGACTGCCTCGACCCGGCCCACGCCCCCGGCACCGGCACCCCGGAGGCGGGCGGCATGACCTCCCGCGAACTGCTGGAGATCCTGCGCGGTCTGGCCTCCTGCAACCTGGTCTCGGCCGACGTGGTCGAGGTCGCCCCCGCCTACGACCACGCCGAGATCACCTCGGTGGCCGCCTCCCACACCGCCTACGAGCTGACGACGATCATGTCCCGGCAGATCGCGGCCGGCCGGGAGGGCCGGGCGTAGCGGCAGCGCGCGTACGGCGTGACCCGCCCCGACCGTCGCATCGAACGCTGGATCAAGGGGACGGATACCGGCAGGTGTGGATAGCCTGACCGCGTGAGGTGGACGGCATGCTGCTGAGGTTCCGGGTCGCGAATGTGCGGTCCCTGCGCGACGAGCAGGAGCTGTCGTTCGTCGTGCCGCCGGACGGTGACACGGCCGGTGCCCGCGAGGTGGAGCTGGCCGACGGCACTCTCGCGGTGTACCCGCTCGTCGGGATCTTCGGGGCCAACGCATCGGGCAAGTCCAATGTGCTGGCCGCCATGGCGGACATGCGCGGCGCGGTCATGAACTCCTACGCCCGCTGGGCCTCCTACCAGGGCATCCCGCGCGAGGCGTTCGCGCTGGACCCCAGGAGCGACTCCGAGCCGTCGTTCTTCGAGGTGGACGTCGTCATCGACGGTGTGCGCTGGACGTACGGTTTCGAGCTGGGCCTGGAGAGGGTCGAGGCCGAGTGGGTGCACAGCTACCCGCGCGGTCGCCGCCAGGAGTGGATGGACCGCGACGCCTCCCGACCGGAGGTCTACCGCTGGCCGGGCAACCGGGTGAGGGACCGTGGTCACCTCGCCCAGCGCACCCGCCCCAACGCCCTGCTGCTGTCCACCGCCGGCACCGACAACCACCCTCAGCTCTCCCCGCTCTTCCACTGGTTCCGCAGGAACCTCTGGCAGGTCGGCCCCGAGGCCGAACGGCCCGAGTGGGAGCGGTTCACCGCAAAGCGGCTCGCCGGAGAGCAGGGGGAGCGCATCCGTGAACTGCTGCGAGTGGCAGACCTGGGCATCACCGGAGCCGAGTACGAACAGGACGGCGCGGGCCCCCCGGCCGTACGGCTGCTGCACGCCTCGGCTTCCGGAGACGTGCCGTTCGAGTGGGAGCGGGAGTCCTACGGAACCCGTTCCTGGTTCGCGCTCCTCGGACCCATGCTGCTGGCCCTCGACGAGGGCGCCGTTCTCCTCGTCGACGAACTGGACGCCAGCCTCCACCCACGGTTCGCCGCCGAGGTCATCCGCATCTTCCACGACCCGGACGCCAACCCGCGCGGCGCCCAGCTCGTCTTCACCTCGCACGACGCGACCGTGCTGAGCAGCCCCAGCGGTGAGCGGTTGCTGGAGCCCGGCCAGGCGTGGCTGACCGAGAAGGACGAGGCGGGCGCCACCGAGCTCTATCCGCTCAGCGCCGCCTCACCGGGCGAGCAGGAGGATTTGATGCGCTCCTATCTGGCCGGGGTGTTCGGTGGTGTCCCCTCCCTGATGGAGGGACAGGCCGCCCGGCGTCTGATGACCATCCGGAGCAGCGACGCACAGGGGCGGGAACGGGTCTGATGGCGAAGACCAGGGGGAAGAGCTCCTTCGCGCCCATGAGGAGGGCCTGGGGATCAGCTCGTACCGATCCCCGGTACCCGATCCGGAGCCGTGCCACCGGTTCTCCCGTTCACCGCAGGCCAGAAGTGCTTCTCGCGTTCTCCGGAATACTCCGGCCTCTCCTCTTGGAGGTGTGGGACCGGCCGCCCGCGCGGTGATCGTGGTGGCCGGGGCAGAGATCGCAGGGCTTGGTGGGCGGCTGCGGCGTCATCAGTGCGTGGGAGAGGACGACGCCGGTGACGGCGACACCGGTAGTGAAGGCCAGCAGGCCGAGGAACACGGTGCCCATCACGTCGTCCGGCCGGTGCGCGTGCCGCGCAGTTCGAACCACACGCTCTTGCCGGACGGTTGGAGTCCGCCGTGCCACACCGTGCCCCAGGCGGCGGCGAGTTCCCGGACCAGGAGGAGGCCGCGGCCGTGCTCGGCCTCGTTCGGTACGCCGACTCCGGGGGACGTGGGGGCGCCCGTGGTGTCGTCGTCCTGGACGGACACGCGGATCCGGTCTCCTCCGACCGTCGCCTCCAGGGTGAGCAGCGGCACCTTCGTGTGGAGGTGGACGTTCGAGACGACCTCGGAGACCAGCAGCCGGGCGGTCTCCGCCAGCGCCGAGTGGCCGCTGGCGTCGAGCAGTCCGGCCACCATGTCCCGCGCGACCTTCACGGTCTCCGGGATGTTCGGGGCCCGCAGCTGGTAAGTGCGGGCCCGCTGAAGCGCGTTGACGAGCACGGTGGCGGATGTCGGGTCGGTCATGGTGCCCCCTGTGAACGGATGCGGTCGCCGCTCGCGCTCGCCACCGTGGCTCTGTCGCGCTCCCGTGTACGCCCAGGAGCGGGCACGGAGGGACGACCGCACTGCGGATTTACCGGCGTGCGTAGCGGTACGGGTACGGACAGTAGGGTGAATGTATTCTCCGGAGCAAGCATGTCGTCGAAGACTCACCCTTGTGAGTGGAGCGTGCTATACGTACGCGACGGGTCCACCGTCATCTGGAGAGAGGATCTGCTGACTCATGCCACCGAGGGAGAACCCCACGGCTCGACAGGTGCGCCTGGGTGTGGAGTTGAGGAAGCTCCGGGAGCGGGCAGGGAAGCCGGCTCGTGAGGCGGGCGGGCTTCTGGGCGTCGACCAGGCCAAGATCAGTAACATCGAGTCAGGTCGCATCGGTGTCAGCGAGGAACGGATTCGCAGACTCGCGGCGTTCTACTCCTGTGTCGACGCGGCGCTGATCGATGCGCTGTGCGCGATGGCTCGCGAGCGCCGCGGTCAGTTCTGGTGGGACGAGTACCGAGGCGTCCTCCCTCCGCCGTTCCTGGACATCGCCGAGTTGGAGCACCACTCCGTCGCCATGTGCTCCATGCAGACGTTCTCCGTCCCGGGCCTTCTCCAGACCGAGGACTATGCGCGCACGCTGTTCGACGGCGCGGTTCCGAGGCTCCCGGAGGAAGAGGTCGAGGCGCGAGTTGAGCACCGGATGAGACGGCGCACTGTCCTCGAACGTGAGGACTCTCCGGCGTATGAAACGACCATCCATGAGGCGGTGCTTCACATGCGGTTCGGCGGCCGGAAGGTGGTCCGGGCGCAACTGGAGCACTTGGCGGAGATGTCCACCTGGCCCGGAGTGACGGTCCGCGTCGTCCCCTTCGCCTGCGAGGAGTTCATCGAGATCACTCAGCCGCTGCTCTACGCGGTCGGGGTCGTGCCGCAGTTGGACACCGTGCAGATGGACAGCCCGCTCGGCAGTGTGCACCTGGACGCAGAGACCGAACTCCAGAAGTACCAGGCACTTTTGGGCATCGCGAAAAGGGCCTCGCTCGACGAGGATGAGTCGAGGCGACTCATCCGCCGTATCGCGCGAGAACTGTGAGGAGCGCAGCATGGAATCTCTTGTCCACTGGCAGAAGTCGTCCTTCTCAGGATCCGAAGGTCCCAACTGCGTGGAGGTCGCGCGGCGGGGCGACGACGTGCTCATACGGGAGAGCGACGAGCCGGGGCTCGTCCTCGCCGCGAGCCGGGCGGACCTGGCCGCGTTCATCACGGGCATCAAGGCCGGGGAGTTCGACCACTTCGCGCGCTGATCCCCTCGCGCTGGAGGGTGCCGCCCATCGGCACCCCCAACGCGGTTGTTCCACGGCGGCCGAGGCCCGCGCCGGGCGGGGGTCAGCGGGGTCTGAGGCCGTGCAGCAGGTGGTGGATCAGGTCGTCGGTCATGCCGAGGGCCTCGGCCGGGTCGAGTATGCCGCCCGCCGCGAAGCCGGCGATGCCGTGGAGGGCGGCGCCGGTGAAGAGGGTGAGGCGTTTCGGGGCGGCCTCGACGATCTCGCCGCGCCGCTGGGCGTCCGCGATCACCCGTTCGAAGACGCCCACCGTCCGGTCGACCCCGGCGGCCATCCGCTCGGCGGCCCCGGGCTCGTGCTTGCGGGCGTACATGAGGGTCAGGAGTTCGGTGTTCTCGGCGGCGAAGGCGAGGTAGGCGCGGGCGAGGCCGGTCAGGCGGGGCTGGAGCGGGAGTGCGGGCTCGTCGGCACCCTCCAGGACTCGGGCCAGCCGTTCGTAGCCGCCCAGGGCCAGGGCGTCGAGCAGGGCCTGCTTGTCCTTGAAGTGGCGGCCGGGCGCGGCGTGGCTGACGCCGGTCTCGCGGGCCAGCTCGCGCAGGGACAGGGAGGCGATCCCCTTCTCACGCAGGGTGCGCTCGGCGCTCTCCAGCAGGGCGGCGCGCAGGTCGCCGTGGTGGTAGGGGCGGCTCCGGGACATGTGGGTCATCGTATCCCGATGTTGACGGCGGCATCTTTGTTGTCGTTGCCATCATTGTTGTCATCGTCTACTTTGGGGTCATGGCAACCGACCAGAGCAAGCGATGGAACACCGACCTCCTCCCCGACCTCGTCGGCCGCACGGCCGTCGTCACGGGTGCCAACAGCGGCATCGGACTCACCGCGGCGGACGCGCTGGCCCGCGCGGGCGCGCATGTGGTGTTCGCCGTGCGGGACGTGGAGCGGGGCCGCGCGGCGGCGGCGACGGTGGACGGCAGTACGGAGGTGCTCCGTCTGGACCTGGCGGACCTGTCCTCCGTGCGCGGTTTCGCGGAGGGCTGGCAGGACCGCCCCGTGGACCTGCTGATCAACAACGCCGGTGTGATGATGATCCCGCGGCGGCGCACGCGGGACGGCTTCGAGATGCAGTTCGGCACGAACCACCTCGGCCACTTCGCGCTGACGAACCTGCTTCTGCCGTACGTCACCGACCGCGTCGTCACGCTGGCCTCCGCCGCGCACCGCTGGGGTGGCGCGAGAATCCGGTTCGACGACCCGAACATGGAGGCGGGTTACTCCCCGCAGGGTGCCTACGCCCAGTCCAAGCTGGCGAACCTGCTGTTCACCCTGGAACTCCAGCGCCGCCTGATGGAGTCGGGTTCCCCGGTCCGCGCCCTGGCCGCCCACCCCGGGTACGCGGCCACCAACCTCCAGAGCCATGCGGCGAACCCCCTCGCCCGCGCCGTCATGCGGTTCGGCAACAGGTTCCTCGCCCAGGACGACCGGGCGGGCGCCCTGCCGACCCTGTACGCGGCGACGGCCGACCTGCCCGGCGCGAGCTATGTCGGCCCGGACGGGGTGATGGAGGCAAGGGGCGGGCCGACGCTGGTGGGACGCAGCGCGGCGGCGAGCGATCCGGTGGCGGCGCGGCGGCTGTGGCAGATGTCGGAGGAGATGACGGGGGTCGGCTTCCCGGTGTTGCCGACGGGGCGCTGAGGGCGCGCCCGGCCGGGCCGGGGCGGCCGCGGCGGTTGTTGCGGCTGCAACCGCTTCCGGAAGTGGGGGTGCGGCGTGCCGCCGCGCGCTTTCCACCGGCTGTGACCCTCTGCTTTTCGGTCACGTTTGGAACGTTGCGTATCCGGACGTATGCACAGCGTTTCGAGACCCGCGAAGGCGATCGATCACAACGTCGCTGGTGATCGGTGTACCGGCCCTGTACCCCCGGGGGTTACGGCAAGCTACTCATTTAATACGCAACGTTACTCGAAATGATCGTCGAAGGTGCGTCCGGTGCCGTTACCCGACAGACTCACGTTCGCTATCCGTTACACCCCGACGGAAGGACGCGTCATGCGGAACGCGGTGAAGTGCGCCCTGGTGAGCGGCCTGCTGGCCACGGGCACGCTCGCCCCGCTGTGCGGCGCGGCGCTCGCGGTGCCGGCGCCCCGCGCGCCCTCGGCGCTGGTACTCGCCGCCGCGCCGGAGCGCACGGGGGAGGCGGACGGCGCGGACGCGCCGGCCTGCACCCCCGAGGGCTCCGGGAGCGCCGGGAGCCCGGGGAGGCCCGGGGGCCGTTCCGCGCCGGAGATCCTCTGCGTGTGGCCGGACGGCGCGAAGGGGGACGGCGCGGAGGTGTTCGCCATCTGACGGAACCTTCCGGCGGAAACCGGGGTCCGTACCACCTGGGACCCCACTGAAGCGGCCGGTCGCCGTGCACGCCCCGGACAGGCGGCGCGAGCGGGCCGGCGGGCCTCGCGGTCACCTCCTCACCGCGGGGCGGGCCGATCGAGCGGACGGGCGGAGAGCCGGTCCTGTGGGGGGTGCTGGCACGCACCGCCCGTCCACGCCGCGGCCCACCGAGGGCGCGGTCCGGAGAGAATGCCTGGCTCTCCGGGCCGCGCCCCCCTTTCGTTCACTGGCTGTCATTGATGCCGCTCGTTCTGCTTGGCGCGCCCGATCTCCCCTGAAGTGCAAGAATCAGATACTCTGATCCCATGAAGACGATGACAGCGACTGAAGTGTCGAGAAACTTCGCGTCCGTCCTGGACATGGCCGAGCATGGCGAGACGATCGTAATCACTCGCGGTGGTCGGCGGCTGGCTACTCTGGGGCCGACATCGGCGGGGAACGGCGCCGCCCTCAAGGAGTTCTTCGCCACCCATCACTTCGACGAGTCGTTCGCCGACGATGTCGCGGCTGTGCGCGACCTGCTGACGGACGAGGTGAGCGCATCGTGGCCCGACGCCTGATCCTGGACACAGGCGTCCTCATCCGTTCCGAACGAGGGATGCTGGATCTCTCCGCTTTCCTGAACGGAGACGATGACGTAGCCCTTGCCGCTGTGACGGTGGCCGAGCTGCAGATGGGCGTGGAACTGGCCGATGAAACCCGCCGTGAAAGGCGTCAGGAGGTCATCGACAGCGTTCTCGCACTGATCCCTGTCGAGGACTACACGGCCGATACGGCACGTGTGCATGCTCGTCTGCTGGCCCATGCCCGCCGCGTAGGAAAGCCGCGTGGTGCACATGACCTACTCATCGCCGCGACGGCCGCCGCCACTGCCCGAACCGTTGTGACCACGGACGGCGCTGCCTCGTTCGGCGAGCTGCCGGGCGTGCGCTGCCTTTCTCTGTGACCGCTGTCCCGGTCCGTCTTCCCTCCAGTGGGATGAAATACGGTCGCCCGGGCGTTGATCCACCGGTGCAGTGGACACACAGGGCGACACGCGGTCGCACACGGCGACGCACGACCAGCGGGAGGTAACCGGAAGTGGCGGGTACGCGGGCGGGGGAGACCGGGAAAGCCGGGGACGCGGGGGAGGCCGGGGACGCGCGGCGGCCGGGCTGGGCGCGGCGGCTGACCGCGTACTGCTGGCGCTACCGCCGCAACGTGCTGCTGTCGCTGGGCGCCTCGCTCGCCGGCATGGCCGTGATGGCGCTCGTCCCCCTGGTCACCAAGGTGGTCATCGACGACTTCATCGTCGACGGGGGCACCGGCGGCGGAGGCGGGCTCGGCCTGTGGATCGGGCTGCTGGTCGCCGCCGCGGTGGCGGTGTACGGGCTGACGTACGTGCGCCGCTACTACGGCGGCAGACTCGCGCTCGACGTCCAGCACGACCTGCGCACCGAGATGTACGACTCCATCGCCCGTCTCGACGGGCGACGGCAGGACGAGCTGTCCACCGGCCAGGTCGTCGGACGCGGCACCAGCGACCTCCAGCTCATCCAGGGCCTGCTGTTCATGACGCCGATGATGATCGGCAACATCCTGCTCTTCGTCATCTCGCTGGTCGTGATGGTCTGGCTCTCGCCGCTGCTGACGCTGGTGGCGCTGGCCGTCGCGCCCGCCCTGACGTTCATCGCCCGGCGCAGCCGCGACCGGCTGTTCCCCGCCAGCTGGTACGCCCAGGCCCAGGCCGGTGCCGTGGCGGGCGTGGTGGACGGGGCCGTCGGCGGTGTGCGCGTGGTCAAGGGCTTCGGCCAGGAGGAGCAGGAGACCGGCAAGCTGCGCTCGGCCGGCCGCGAGCTGTTCGCCGCCCGGCTGCGCACGGTGAAGCTGAACGCGCGCTACACCCCCGCGCTGCAGGCCGTGCCCGCCCTCGGCCAGGTCGCGATGCTCGCCTTCGGCGGCTGGATGGCCACCCGCGGCCAGATCACCCTGGGCACCTTCGTCGCCTTCTCCACCTACCTCGCCCAGCTCGTCGGGCCGGTGCGGATGCTGACCATGATGCTGACGGTCGGCCAGCAGGCGCGGGCGGGCGTCGAGCGCGTCCTGGAGCTGATCGACACCGAGCCGGCCATCCGCGAGAGCGAGGACGCCCGCGAGCTGCCCGCCGACGCCCCGGCCACCGTCGAGTTCGACCGCGTCGGCTTCGCCTACGACACCGGACCCGACGCGCGGCCGGTGCTGGAGGACTTCTCGCTGAGCATCCGGCCCGGCGAGACCGTCGCCGTCGTCGGCACCTCGGGCAGTGGCAAGTCCACCGTCTCGCTGCTGCTGCCGCGCTTCTACGACGTGACCTCCGGCGCGGTGCGGGTCGGCGGCCACGACGTGCGCGAGCTGACCTCGGCCTCACTGCGCGCGGCCATCGGCCTGGTGCCCGAGCACAGCTTCCTGTTCTCCGACACCGTCCGCGCCAACATCGCATACGGCCACCCCGACGCCACCGACGAGCAGGTGCGGGCCGCCGCGCGCGCCGCCCAGGCCGACGGCTTCATATCCGACCTGCCCGAGGGCTACGACACAGCCGTCGGCGAGCAGGGCCTGACCCTCTCCGGCGGCCAGCGCCAGCGCATCGCCCTGGCCCGCGCCATCCTGTCCGACCCCAGGCTGCTGGTGCTGGACGACGCGACCTCCGCCGTGGACGCCCGGGTGGAGCACGAGATCCACGAGGCGCTGCGCGGGGTGATGGCGGGCCGCACCACCCTGCTGATCGCCCACCGCCGCTCCACCCTCTCCCTGGCCGACCGCATCGCCGTGCTCGACGGCGGACGGCTGGTGGACGCCGGCACCGACGCCGAGCTTCAGGAGCGCTGCGAGCTGTACCGCAGGCTGCTCAGCGACCCCGACGAGCTGGGCGGCGTCGAGCGCGACCCGGCCGGGCAGGCCGCCGCGGCCCGTGAGGCGTCCGGGACGGACTCCGAGGACGCGGCGCGGGACGACGGGTCCGACGGCCGGGTCGACGGCGTCACCCCCGATCTGTGGATCCGGGAGGGGGACCCGGAGGACACCTCCGCCACCACCCCCGGCGCGCCCGCCCCCGCCACCGGCGGACCGGGCTTCGCGGGAGCCCTGGCCGGGGTCCCGGCCACCCCCGAGATGCTCGACAAGGTCGCGGCCCTGCCCCCGGCCGACGACACCCCCGGCATCGACGAGGGGCGCGCCGCGGCCGCCGAGTCCGCCTACGGGCTGCGGCACCTGCTGCGCGGCTTCCGCGGACCGCTGCTGCTGAGCCTGCTGCTGGTGGTGGTCGACGCGGTCGCCGGACTGCTGCTGCCGGTCCTGGTGCGGCACGGCATCGACGAGGGCGTCCAGCAGGCGGCGCTCGGGGCGGTCTGGGCCGCCTCCGCGCTGGCGCTGGTCGTCGTGCTGGTGCAGTGGGCCGCGCAGACCGGTGAGACCCGGGCCATCGGCCGTACCGGCGAGCGGATGCTCTACACCCTCCGCGTCAAGATCTTCGCCCAGCTCCAGCGTCTCGGGCTCGACTACTACGAGCGCGAGCTCACGGGCAAGATCATGACCCGGATGACCACCGACGTGGACGCCCTGACGACCTTCCTGCAGACCGGGCTGGTCCAGGCGATCGTCGCGGTGCTGACCTTCTTCGGCATCATGGTCGCCCTCGTCGTCATCGACGCGGGGCTGGCGCTGGTGGTCCTGGCGACCCTGCCGCCCCTGGTGATCGGCACGGTCTTCTTCCGCCGCCAGAGCATCAAGGCGTACGAGCTGGCGCGCGAGCGCGTCAGCGGCGTCAACGCCGCCCTCCAGGAGGGCGTGGCCGGTCTGCGGATCGTGCAGGCGTTCCGCCGCGAGGAGCGCGACGCGCGCCGCTTCGCCGAACTCAGCGACGGATACCGGCAGGCGCGTGTACGCGGTCAGTGGCTGATCTCGGTGTACTTCCCCTTCATCCAGTTCCTCGCCTCCCTGGCGACCGCCGCCGTGCTGATCGTCGGTGCGAACCGGGTGGGCGACGGCACGCTGACGGCGGGCGCGCTGGTGGCCTACCTGCTCTACATCGAGCTGTTCTTCGCCCCCGTGCAGCAGCTCTCGCAGGTCTTCGACGGCTACCAGCAGGCGGTCGTCTCCCTGGGCCGCGTCCAGGAACTGTTGCGCGAGCGGACGACGACGCCGCTGCCGAAGGAGCCGCGCGAGGTGGGCCGGCTGCGCGGCGAGATCGTCTTCGAGGACGTCGCCTTCCGGTACAACGCCGATGAGGGCGCAGACGGGAACGGGGGCTCGGACGGTGGCGAGAACGCGCTGTCCGGCGTTGATCTGACGATCCCCGCCGGACAGACGGTCGCCTTCGTCGGCGAGACGGGCGCCGGCAAGTCCACGCTGGTCAAGCTAGTCGCCCGGTTCTACGACCCGACCTCGGGCACCGTCCGGGTGGACGGAGCCGACCTGCGCGAGCTGGACCTGGCCGGCTACCGGCACCGGCTCGGGGTGGTGCCGCAGGAGTCGTACCTCTTCCCCGGCACGGTGCGCGACGCCATCGCCTACGGCCGTCCCGACGCCACCGACGCCGAGGTGGAGGCCGCCGCGCGGGCGGTCGGCGCGCACGACATGATCGCCACGCTCTCCGGCGGCTATCTGCATCCGGTCGCCGAGAAGGGGCGCAACCTCTCGGCCGGGCAGCGGCAGCTGATCGCCCTGGCCCGCGCGGAGCTGGTGAGCCCGGACATCCTGCTGCTGGACGAGGCCACCGCGGCCCTGGACCTGGCCACCGAGGCGCTGGTCAACCAGGCCACCGACCGCCTGGCGGGCCGCCGCACCACCCTGGTCGTCGCCCACCGCCTCACCACGGCCGCCCGCGCGGACCGGGTGGTGGTCCTGGACCACGGCCGGGTGGTGGAGGACGGCACCCACACGGAGCTGCTGGAACGCGGCGGGCGGTACGCGGAGTTGTGGCGCACCTACGCGGGCGTGCCCGCGGGCGCGGGGGTGTGAGCGAGCCCTTTCACCGAGCGCTTCCCGCCGTTGAGCGCGTCCCCCGTGCACGGGGGGCGCGCTCAACGGCGGTTGCGCGGGTGGGCGCGGGCCGTGCGCTCGTTGCCGCGCCGGTGGTTCCCCGTCCAGCGGGCCGTCACCGGTTGCGGATCGCCCGATTCCACCTCCACCAGGAAGCGCCGGGCGCGCTCGCCGCGCAGGGTGGTGACCGGGCGGCCGTGGTGGGCGACGGCCACCGTGCCGTCGCCGTACACGTCGTAGGAGAAACCTCCGGGTGCGGGCATACGGGCGACCGTACGGGCCGGGGGCGGCGGGGCGCACCCGGACATCCGTCCGCCGCCTCCCTCCCGCGTTCCGCCTACGGCCGTCCCCCGGGCCGTCCCCGTGCGCCCCCTCCGGGCCCGATCCCGCCGCCGGCGCCAACCCGCTCTGGCGGGGCCGGTGTTGCGCCGGATAGGTTCGCCGCGTTCACGGACAAGCCCACGGGAGGGCACACATGCGCAAGGCGCTCAGAGCGCTGCTGACCCTGCTGGTGCTCATCGGCACCGTCAGCGTCGGCAGCGCGTCGGCGGGGGCCGCCACCGCGGCCGGGACCGACATCGAGGACCGCATCCTCGCGATACCGGGGATGCGCCTGATCGAGGAGAAGCCGGTCGACGGCTACCGCTTCTTCGTACTGGGCTACCGGCAGCCCGTCGACCACCGCAGGCCCTGGAAGGGCGGCTTCGAGCAGCGCCTGACGGTGCTGCACAGGGGCGAGGACCGGCCCACCGTCTTCTACACCTCCGGCTACGGGCTGCGCACCACGCCCTCGCGCAGCGAGCCGACGCGGATGACCGACGGCAACCAGGTCTCCATGGAGTACCGCTTCTTCACCCCGTCGCGGCCCGAGCCCGCCGACTGGTCCAAGCTCGACATCTGGCAGGCGGCCAGCGACCAGCACCGTGTCTTCCGCGCGCTGCACCGGATCTACGACGAGGAGTGGATCTCCACCGGCGGCAGCAAGGGCGGCATGACGGCCACGTACTACCGCCGCTTCTACCCGCACGACATGGACGGCACGGTCGCCTACGTCGCGCCCAACGACGTCAACAACAAGGAGGACTCGGCCTACGACGAGTTCTTCGCCACCGTCTCCACCGCCGAGTGCCGTGAGCGGCTGAACACCGTGCAGCGCGAGGTCTTCGTGCGCCGCGACGAGATCGTGGCCCGCTACGAGGCGTGGGCGAGGCAGGAGGGCTACACCTTCGATGTCGTCGGCAGCGCCGACAAGGCCTTCGAGAACGTCGGCCTGGACCTGGTGTGGGCCTGGTGGCAGTACGGCTCGGAGTCCGACTGCGGCCAGGTGCCCGGGGCGGACGCGACCACCGGCGAGCTGTACGACTTCGTCGACCGGGTGGCGGGCTTCTCCTTCTACACCGACCAGGGCCTGGAGTACTACACGCCGTACTACTACCAGGCAGGCACCCAGCTCGGCGCGCCGAGCTTCGACACCCCGCACCTGGACGGGCTGCTGCGCCACCCCGGCATCTACGACCCGCGCTCCTACGTCCCGCGCGACATCCCGATGAGCTTCGACAGGAAGGCGATGCGCGACATCGACAAGTGGGTGCGCAAGGACGCCGAGCGGATGCTGTTCGTCTACGGCGAGAACGACCCGTGGGGAGCGGAGCCCTTCCGGCTGGGCCGCGGCAGTGAGGACTCCTACGTCCTGACCGCGCCCGGCGCCAACCACGGCGCGAACATCGCCGCTCTGGAGGAGGACGACAGGGCACTGGCCACCGGCGCCCTGATGCGGTGGGCCGGCCTGGACGCCGACGCCTCCGCGAAGCGGAAGGCGGCGCCGCTCGCGCCGTACGACGCGAAGCTGGACCAGGCCGACAAGGCCGACCGGCGGATGCTGCGCCCGTAGGGGCGCACCCCGTGAGGGAAGCGGTGGGCGCGACCGGGTCTCCGGTCGCGCCCACCGCCGCGTCCGGCCGGTGCGGGCGGCCGCCCGCACCGGCCCGGGCAGGAGGCCGCCAACCGGCTTCTGCGGAAGGTCAGCCGGAGCGCGGGGCCGCGGTCGAGGCGCGGACCATCAGCTCGGTGCGGACGGTCGCCACGCCTCCGGGGGGAGCCGAGTCCCGGCCCAGAGCCAGCCGCCCGGCGCGGGCGCCCGCGCCGTGGAGCGGGATGCGGACGGTGGTCAGGGCGGGGGAGGCGTCCGCGCTGAAGGGCAGGTCGTCGAAGCCGGCCACGGACACGTCCCCGGGGATGCTCAGACCCGCCTCGCGCAGTGCGGCGCAGACGCCGAGGGCGACGGTGTCGTTGGCGGCCAGTACGGCCGTCAGGCCCGGCTCGCGGCGCAGCAGCTCCAGGGTGCCGTCGTAGCCGGAGGAGCGGTCGTACGCACCGTGCACGGTGAGGCGTTCGGCCTCCGCGAGGAGGGCGCGGTCGTGGTCGGCCAGCGCCGCCCGGTGGCCCTCCAGCCGGTGCCGGGTGGTGGTGCGCTCGGCCGGGCCCGCGACATAGCCGATGCGGCGGTGGCCGAGAGCGAGGAGGTGCCCGGTCAGGCGGCGGGCGCCGCCGCGGTTGTCGAAGGCCACGGTGAGCGGCGCCCCGCCGTCCGCGGCGCCCCTCTGCCCGTCCCGGCCGCCGTCGCCGTCCGCCTCCGGCAGCGGCGGCCTGCCGCACAGCACCACCCGGGTGCCGGCGGCGGCCAGCCGGCGCAGCCGGGTGGCCAGCGCCTCGGTGTGCGCGGGGTCCTCCACCGCGCTGCCGGTGAGGACGACGGCTGCGGCGCGCTGGCGCTGGAGGAGCGTGAGGTAGGTCAGTTCGCGCTCGGGGGAGCCGCCGGTGTTGCAGACCACCGCCAGTTTCCCGCCGCCCTTCTCCGGTTCCATCTCCGACTGGACGGCGCTTGCGATGATCCCGAAGAACGGGTCGGCGATGTCGTTGACGAGGACGCCGACGAGATCGGAGGTGGCGGCGGCCAGGGAGCTGGCCGGTCCGTTCACGACGTACTCCAGCTCCTCCACCGCGCGCAGCACCCGGCTGCGGGTGGCCCCGGCCACCGGATAGTTGCCGCTCAGTACGCGCGAGACGGTGGCCGCCGAGACCCCGGCCCGGGCCGCCACGTCAGCCAGCGTCACTGCCATCGATTCCTCCGGTGCGGTTCTTCCGCGGGTGTCGTCTGCGGGTCTTGTCGTGAGTGCTGTGGGCAGGCTAGCTTGCCATAGGATAGAAAGCGCTTTCTAAAGCGAGAGGGAAGCTCATGACACGCAGGGTCGTACGGATCGCCATGAACGGCGTCACCGGCCGGATGGGGTACCGCCAGCATCTGGTCCGCTCCATCCTCGCCATCCGCGAGCAGGGCGGGCTGGAGCTGGGCGACGGCGATGTGCTGTGGCCCGAACCCGTCCTCGTCGGGCGCCGCGAGCACGCGCTCAGGGCGCTCGCCGAGCGCCACGGCCTCGACCCCGACGCCGTGAGCTGCGACCTCGACGCCGTACTGGCCGACGAGAGCGTCGAGATCTACTTCGACGCCCAGGTCACCTCCGCCCGCGAGGCCGCCATCCGCAAGGCGATCGCCGCCGGCAAGCACGTCTACACCGAGAAGCCCACCGCCACCGGCCTCGACGGCGCGCTGGAACTGGCCCGGCTCGCCCGCACCGCCGGCGTCAAGCACGGCGTGGTGCAGGACAAGCTCTTTCTGCCGGGGCTGCTCAAGCTCAAGCGGCTGATCGACGGCGGCTTCTTCGGCCGCGTCCTGTCGGTGCGCGGCGAGTTCGGCTACTGGGTCTTCGAGGGCGACTGGCAGCCCGCCCAGCGCCCCTCGTGGAACTACCGGGCCGAGGACGGCGGTGGCATCGTCGTCGACATGTTCCCGCACTGGGAGTACGTCCTGCACGAGCTGTTCGGCCCGGTGCGCACCGTCCAGGCCGTCACCGCCACCCACGTCCCGCAGCGCTGGGACGAGATGGGCAAGCCGTACCAGGCCACCGCCGACGACGCCGCCTACGGCATCTTCCAGCTCGACGGCGGGATCGTCGCCCAGATCAACTCCTCCTGGACCGTGCGGGTGAACCGCGACGAACTGGTGGAGTTCCAGGTCGACGGCACCGAGGGGTCGGCCGCCGCCGGACTGCGCACCTGCCGCGTCCAGCACCGCTCCGCCACCCCGAAGCCGGTGTGGAACCCCGACCTGCCGGTGACCGAGTCCTTCCGCGACCAGTGGCAGGAGGTGCCGGACAACCACCCCGAGGGCGGGGAGTTCGACAACGGCTTCAAGGCGCAGTGGGAGCTGTTCCTGCGCCATGTGGTGCTGGACGAGCCATACACCTGGGACCTGCTGGCCGGCGCCCGCGGCGTCCAGCTCGCCGAACTCGGCCTGGCCTCGGCGGCCGAGGGCCGCCGCCTCGACGTACCGGAGCTGAGCCTGTGATCCGCCTGCCCGACGCCTGCGGCGTCCTGCGCGAGTACGCCCCCCGCACCGAGCCCGCGGTGCCCGCCGTCCCCGCCGCCGGGAGCCCGCCACCGGTCTCCCGCACGGTGTTCTCCGCCGCCCACGTCGTCGCCGACCCGTTCGCCGACGTGGCGCCCGACGGCCCGGCCGCCGTCGACTGGGACGCCACGCTCGCCTTCCGCCGCCACCTGTGGTCCCACGGGCTCGGGGTCGCCGAGGCCATGGACACCGCCCAGCGCGGCATGGGCCTGGACTGGGCCGCCGCCGCCGAGCTGATCCGCCGCTCCGCCGCCGAGGCCGCCGCCTGCGGGGGCCGCGTCGCCTGCGGGGTGGGCACCGACCAGCTCACCGGCCCCGCCGCGTCCCCGGACGAGGTCCGCACCGCCTACGAGGAGCAGCTCGCCGTGGTGGAGGAGGCCGGCGCCCAGGCGATCGTGATGGCCTCCCGGGCCATGGCCGCCATCGCCCGGGGCCCCGAGGACTACCTGGAGCTCTACGGGCACCTGCTGCGCCAGGCGTCCGAGCCGGTGATCCTGCACTGGCTCGGCCCGATGTTCGACCCGGCGCTCACCGGCTACTGGGGCAGCGAGGACCTGGACGCCGCCACCGAGACCTTCCTCGCCGTCATCGCCGAGTACCCCGACAAGGTCGACGGCGTCAAGATCTCCCTGCTGGACGCGGGCCGCGAGGTCGCGCTGCGCCGCAGACTGCCGGGCGGGGTGCGCTGCTACACCGGCGACGACTTCAACTACCCCGAGCTGATCGCGGGCGACGACCCCGCGGCCGGCGGGCGCTTCAGCCACGCCCTGCTGGGCATCTTCGACCCGCTGGCGCCGCTGGCGGCCGAGGCCGTGCGGGTGCTGGACACCGGGGACCCGGCGGGCTTCCGCAAGCTGCTGGACCCCACCGTCGAGCTGTCCCGCCACCTGTTCCAGGCCCCGACCCGCTACTACAAGACCGGTGTGGTGTTCCTCGCCTGGCTGGCCGGGCACCAGGAGCACTTCGCCATGGTCGGCGGTATGCAGTCCGCGCGCTCGCTGCCGCACCTGGCGCGGGCGTACGAACTGGCCGACTCCCTGGGGCTGTTCCCCGACCCGGCGCTGGCCGAGGCGCGGATGCGGCACCTGCTGGCGGTGTACGGGGTGACGGCATGAGCGCGTTCCCCGAAGCTTCCGGGGACCCGGGGGCCGGCGGGCCCGCCGGCGCCGACCGCTTCTCCATCAACCAGGAGACCGTCCGGCAGCTCTCCCTGCCCGGACTGGTGGAGGCGTGTGCCTCGCTGGGCGTGGGCGGCGTCGGCCTGTGGCGGGCACCGGTGCAGAAGTACGGCGTGGAGGCCACCGCCCGCCTGGTGCGGGACGCGGGCCTGACCGTCACCAGCCTGTGTCGCGGCGGCTTCCTCACCGCCGCCGACCCCGCCGCGCGCCGTGCGGCGCTGGAGGACAACCGGGCGGCGGTCGACGAGGCGGCCGGGATCGGCACCGACACCCTGGTCCTGGTCTGCGGCGGGCTGCCCGAGGGCGACCGCGACCCGTACGGCGCCCGCGAGCGGATCGCCGACGCGCTGGCCGAGCTGGCCCCCTACGCGGCCGGGCGCGGGGTGCGGCTGGCCATCGAGCCGCTGCACCCGATGTTCGCCTCGGACCGCTGCGTGGTCTCCACCCTCGGACAGGCCCTGGACCTGGCCGAGCGCTTCCCGGCCGAGCAGGTCGGCGTGGTCGTGGACACGTACCACATCTGGTGGGACGACCTGGCGCCCGCGCAGATCGACCGGGCGGGACGAAGCGGCCGCATCGCCGCCTTCCAGCTCGCCGACTGGTGCACCCCGCTGCCGGCGGGCGTGCTGCTGGGCCGCGGGCAGCTCGGTGACGGCTCGGTCGACTTCCGCTTCTGGCGCGACCGGGTGGTGGCGGCCGGCTACACCGGCTGGACGGAGGTGGAGATCTTCAACGAGGCCCTGTGGGACCGCGACGGCCGTGAGGCGCTCGCGGAGACGGCGGAGCGCTTCCGCACCCACGTCCTGTAGGAACGGAGCCCGCCGGGGCGCAGAGACGGACGCGGTCCGCCACCGTCGCGCCGCGGACCGCGCCGGGCCGCCGTCGCCTCCCACGGATGCGGGAGGCGACGGCGGCGTCACCGCGCGCCGCCGCGATCCTGCTCGGCACCCTCCGCGCCCTTGCCGCCCTCGGCCTGCGAGGGGGTGGCGGCGGGGCCCTTCTCCCCTGCGGAGGCGGTCTTCTCCGGGCCGCCCTTCTCCGGGCCGCCCTTCTCCGCGGCGGCCCGCCCGGAGGCGGCCTCGTGCCGCTCGTGCAGCCCGCGTGACTGGTCGATGCCCTCCTCGTCGTCCCGCTCGCCCTCGGCCTGGGATGGCGTCCACCCGCTCATACGCCCTCTCCTCACTGCTCGGATGCCGTCACGGTCGCCCCCCGCCGTCCCCGGCCGCCGGCCGGACCGGCCGGGCGGCGGCCCGGGGAAGCCCGGACCGGGTACCCGGACCCGCGCCGATTCCACTTCCGGCGCCCGCCGCGGAGAGGCCGCGGGAGAGGCTGCCGAAAAAATCTTGTTCCGCCGTGCAACCCTTCCGGCCCCCCGCGGGTCATAGCGGTTGTCGGTCGAACCGGGGAGGGATCTCGGGGGAGGGTGAGACCGACGGGGGGGACACGAGGGGCCCGGCCGTTCA
>NZ_JADEYH010000080.1 GCF_017114865.1 Streptomyces verrucosisporus
CTAGGGCCTGTTGCGAAAGTGCTGGTCACAGCCACTCGTTGATGGCTGCGACCAGCACGGTCGCTTCGTAGCGGACGGCGAGTTTGTCATACCGAGTGGCCACGGCCCGATGACGCTTGAGCCGGTTGATCCCGCATTCGACCGCGTGCCGCTGCTTGTAGTCGTCCCTGTCGAACTTCGGCGGCCGTCCGCCGCGCGAGCCGCGCTTGAGGCGGCTGCGGACCCGGTCCGCCGGAACCGGGATGGTGGCTTTGATCCCGCGTCTGCGCAGGTAGGAGCGGTTGCTGCGGGAGTCGTACGCCTTGTCGGCCCGGACCCGGTCCGGACGCCTGCGGGGCCTGCCGAGCCCCAGCCTCGGCACTCGGATGGCTTCCAGGACCGGCTCGAACTGCGGGGAGTCGCCCCGCTGCCCGGCCGTGATCACCACAGACAGGGGCTTCTGCCCCTGCTCGACCGCGAGGTGGATCTTGCTGGTCAGTCCGCCGCGGGAACGTCCGAGGCCGTGGTCGGCCGGCTCGACGAAGATCCCGCCGGGCGGCTCCTTCTGGAGGCCCCCCTTTTCGCCGCTCCGGCGGCGTGCTGGTGGGCCCGGCAGACGGTGGAATCGACGTTGACCTCCCAGGTGATCAGGCCCTTCGCGTCCGCCTCGGCCTGGAGCTGCGTGAGGATCCGCGCCCAGGTGCCATCCCGCTGCCAGCGCCGGAACAGGTCATAGACCCGGTCCCACGGCCCATAACGTTCGGGCACGTCCCGCCACGGAGCACCAGTCCGGGTCCGCCACCGTATGCCATCTATCAGCTGCCGCCGCGTCCACACCTGCGGCCGACCCGGCTTGATACCCCGCGGCAGCAACGGCTCAAGCCGGGCCCACTGCCCGTTCGTCAGATCCCCACGTCCCACAGGACGTGATCATCACCGAACAAGATCCACTTTCGCAACAGGCCCTAGGC
>NZ_JADEYH010000081.1 GCF_017114865.1 Streptomyces verrucosisporus
TGAACCTCTTTCATCCTGTGTAGTCGCAGGTCAGCAGGACGTGTACTGCTTGGACGGTGCGGCCGATGCGTCGGGTTGAGCAGCGGGCTCTGCGCAGTGCTCGCCAGGACTTCAGCCGGGCGAAGGCGCGCTCGCCCGGAGCGCGCAGCCGGACCTGGTCTCGGTTGTACTGCTGGTAGTGCTCGGGCAGGTCGCGGTGGCCGTAAGTCAGGGGTGCGGACGGTGGCGCCGGCGCCCTGGTAGGCGCGGTCGGCCAGCACGAGAATCTGCCGGGTCAGACAGGCTTGGACGATGCCGTGGGCGCGGGCCGCGGTCAGGTCATGGGTGCGTCCCGGGGCCGCGCGCGAGAACCAGAGCGGGGTGCCGTCCGGGCGGGCGATGACCTGCACGTTCATCCCGTGACGGCGGTGTTTCACCGAGTAGTACGGCTCGTCCGCCGCGATGCGGTCGATCGGGATCAGCGTGCCATCCACGATGACGAAGTCGCCCTCGCCCAGGCCGACGAGGGCCTCGTGCAGGCCGGGCGCCCACGAGGCGAGAACGTCCAAAACCTCGTCGACATAGCGCCAGGCAGTCGCCTCTGAGACGCCGAAACCGGCGCCGAGCTGGGCGAACGTCTCGTTCTTGCGGAGATGGGCCAGGGCGAGCAAGGCCTGCTTGAAGCAGCCCAGCTTCCGCCACGGCGAGTTCAGTTCACGCCTTCGGACGTAGACGAGCCAGGAGACATGCTCGACCAACTCGTGCGGAACATCGAGCATGGCAGGATACGGAACCAACAGGGCCCCTCCGGTCGCCGGTGTGCTGAGTGGAATCACCACGCCAACGACGAGGGGCCCTGCCCCGTCACCACCCTCACTGACCAGCTCGTTTCACCCTTGCAGTACAGGATGAAAG
>NZ_JADEYH010000082.1 GCF_017114865.1 Streptomyces verrucosisporus
CCGTAGGCGGAGAGGATCTCGTTGACCGGCTGGTAGTAGGTGGTGCCGCCGGTGCGGCAGTTGCCGGAGCCGCCGGAGGTGACGCCCTGGGCCTGGTTGCCGGAGATGTAGGAGCCGCCGGAGTCGCCGGGCTCGGCGCACACGGTGGTCCGCGTCACGCCGGTGATGGTGCCCTCGGGGTAGGTGACGCTGGTGTTGTGCTGCTGGATGGTGCCGCAGTGCCAGCCGGTGGTGGAGCCCGAGCGGCAGACGGAGGCGCCGACGGTGGCCTGGGTGGAGCCGGCGACCCGGACGCTGCCGCTGGAGGTCTTCACGTACGGGGTGGCGGTCCAGTTGGAGTTGGCCGCGACCCAGGCGTAGTCGTTGCCGGGGAAGGACGAGCCCTGGAAGGTGCCCTGGGCGGCCTGGTTGTAGCCGGTGGTGGAGCTGCCGCTGGTGCCGCAGTGGCCGGCGGTGACGAAGCCCTGCTGGCTGCCCTTGGTGACGGGGAAGCCGATCGAGCAGCGACCGGATCCGTTGATGTAGTAGGCCTCGCCGCCGCGCAGGTCGTACAGCGGGCGGGGCCGCTCGGCGGACTTCACCACGCGCACCAGGCCGGTGTCGGCTCCGGCGGCCTCGGCGAAGGCGCGGGCCTTGCCGGTGTCCGAGGCGCGGACGACGACGGAGTTGGTCTTCACGTCGATGTACCACACGGGCGCGGCGGTGGTGGCGTTCTTCCCGGCGGCCCGGTCCAGCGCGGCCTTGGCGGCCTTGAGCTCGTCCATGCCGTGCTCGACGACCTTGGCGCGGGCGCCCGCCCCGGTGATGGCGGATGCCTCGGAGGCGTCGGTGGTGGCGACGGTGAGGGTGGCGGAGTCGTCGCCCGCCACCCAGGCGCCGGCGAAG
>NZ_JADEYH010000083.1 GCF_017114865.1 Streptomyces verrucosisporus
CTAAGGGCTGTCCCGTAAATGATCTGTGACGTACCTGGTGGCCTGCTGGTTTCTGCGTCACCCGGCCAGGGTGAGGTTGTGGAGGCGGGCGATGCCGAGCATGGCGTGGTGGACGCCGTCGCCTCTGAGGCGGCAGTCGCGCAGGATCTTCCAGCTCTTCATGCGGGCGAAGGTGTGCTCGACGCGGGCGCGCACCCGGCGGTGGGAGGTGTTGTGCTCCTCTTTCCAGGCGGGCAGGTCCTCGCCCTTGCGCCGGCGGTGCGGGATGACCAGGCCGGTGCCCCGGTAGCCGCCGTCGGCGATCACCGTAGGGGTGGTGCCCACGGCGTCCTTGGTGCCGGAGATCTCCCACGCCTTGCAGTCGTTGCGGTTGCCGGGCACCGGCCGCCCGACGGCGACGACGAGCCGGGTGTCGGCGTCGATGACGACCTGGTGGTTGGTGGAGTAGCGGTAGTTCTTGGACTGCTCGGCGACTGTGTGGTCGCGGGTGGGCACCAGCGTGCCGTCCACGATGAGCACGGTGTTCTTGCGGTACCGCTTGCGGGGCTGGAGGGCGAGCGCCGGGCCGAGGTGGGCGATGATCCGGTCGGCGGCCGACTTCGAGACGCCGAACAGCGGGGCGAGCTGGCGCAGGGTGAGATTGGTGCGCCAGTACGCGGCCACCAGCAGCACCCGGTCCTCCAGCGGCAGGCTCCAGGGCCGGCCCCGGCGCACCGGATCGGCGCCCTCGCGCCGCAGCGCGGTGATCAGCTTGGCGAACTGCCGCGGGCTCAGCCCGGTGAACGGGGCTATCCAGGACGGCTCCGACGCCGTGATCACACCAGCCACGAAAAGATCATCTCATCCGTGACCAGCAGTTACGGGACAGCCCTTAGTGT
>NZ_JADEYH010000084.1 GCF_017114865.1 Streptomyces verrucosisporus
GCGCAGGGCGTCGGTGCGGTCGGTGCGTTCCCAGGTGAAGGCCTCCAGCTCCCGGCCGAAGTGCCCGTAGGCCGCGGTCTGGGAGTAGATCGGCCGCAGCAGGTCCAGATCACGGATGATCGCGGCCGGCCGCAGGTCGAACACCCGCGCGATGGCCCGCTCGATCCGGTCGGGCTCCACCGTGGCCGTGCCGAAGGTCTCCACGAACAACCCCACCGGCTCGGCCTTGCCGATCGCGTACGCCACCTGCACCTCGCACCGGGCGGCCAACCCCGCGGCCACCACGTTCTTGGCCACCCACCGCATCGCATAGGCGGCCGACCGGTCCACCTTGGACGGGTCCTTGCCCGAGAACGCCCCACCCCCGTGCCGGGCCATCCCACCGTAGGTGTCAATGATGATCTTCCGGCCGGTCAGACCCGCGTCCCCCATCGGACCACCGATCTCGAACCGCCCCGTCGGATTGACCAGCAGCCGGTAGTTGGCGGTGTCCAGCTTGATCCCGTCCGCCACCAGCTCACCCAGCACATGCTCCACGACGAACTCACGGACATCCGGAGCCAGCAGCGAGTCCAGATCGATGTCGGAGGCGTGCTGGGAGGAGACCACCAC
The DNA here is from genome assembly GCF_017114865.1 of Streptomyces verrucosisporus. GTDB lineage: Bacteria > Actinomycetota > Actinomycetes > Streptomycetales > Streptomycetaceae > Streptomyces > Streptomyces fenghuangensis. Next base: position 613 of record NZ_JADEYH010000084.1, read on the forward strand.
GGTGTCCAGCCGCACCGCCTTGTCGCCGTCGTACTCGACGGTGACCTGCGTCTTGCCGTCCGGGCGCAGGTAGGGGATGGTGCCGTTCTTGCGCACCTCGCTCAGCCGCCGCGACAGACGGTGGGCCAGATGGATCGGCAGCGGCATCAGCTCGGGCGTCTCGTCGCAGGCGTAGCCGAACATCAGGCCCTGATCGCCCGCGCCCTGCCGGTCCAGCTCGTCCTCATCCCCCTCCACCCGGGTCTCGTAGGCGGTGTCCACG
>NZ_JADEYH010000085.1 GCF_017114865.1 Streptomyces verrucosisporus
ATCTCGCGGGAGACGGTGCGCAAGTGGCGGTCCCGGTTCACCGCGGACCGTCTTGAGGGGCTGGTCGACGCTCCGCGCTCCGGTGCCCCGCGCCGGATCACCGACGAGCAGGTCGAGTCCCTGGTCGCCCGGACCCTGGACCAGGCACCCCCGTCGGGGGATTCGCACTGGTCGACGCGGTCGATGGCCCAGGCCGCGGGCATGTCGCAGTCGGCCGTCTCCCGGATCTGGCGGGCGTTCGGCCTCAAGCCGCACATCGTGCGGACCTGGAAGCTGTCCACCGACCCGCAGTTCGTGACCAAGGTCCGTGACGTGGTGGGCATCTACCTGGCCCCGCCGGAGAACGCCCTGGTCCTGGCGGTGGACGAGAAGAGCCAGATCCAGGCCCTGGACCGCACCCAGCCGGTGCTGCCCCTGTCGCCGACGGTTCCGGCGCGGATGACGCACGACTACGTCCGGCACGGCACCACCAGCCTGTTCGCCGCCCTGGACATCGCCTCCGGCTCGGTCATCGCCCAGCACTACCGACGCCACCGCCACCAGGAGTTCCTCCGTTTCCTGAAGACCATCGACGCCGCCGTCCCCAAGGAGTTGGACCTGCACCTGGTCCTGGACAACTACGCCACCCACAAGACCGAGGCGGTCAGGAAGTGGCTGCTGCGACACCCCCGCTTCCACCTGCACTTCACCCCCACCTCCGCCTCCTGGCTCAACCTCGTCGAGCGCTGGTTCGCCGAGCTGACCTGCCGCAAACTCCGCCGCTCGGCCCACCGCAGCGTCGTCGAACTCGAACGCGACATCCGCGGCTGGATCAACGAGTGGAACAAGAACCCCAAGCCGTTCGTGTGGACCAAGACCGCAGACGA
>NZ_JADEYH010000086.1 GCF_017114865.1 Streptomyces verrucosisporus
TCCGCGCCGGCCTTGGCACCGGCGCCGGCCTGGGCGCCGCCCGCGGCCTGCTGGCCCTGGGCGTCGGCGTACAGGGCCTGGCCCAGCTTCTGGCTGGTGGCCGCGACCTTCTCGGAGGCCTCGCGGATGGCCGCTGTGTTGTCGCCCTCGGCGGACTCCCCCTTGAGCTTCTCCTTCAGGTCCGCCACCGACGCCTCGACCTCGGACTTCACGTCCCCGGGCACCTTGTCGGCGTTGTCCGCCAGGAACTTCTCGGTGGTGTAGACGAGCTGCTCGGCCTGGTTGCGGGTCTCGGCCGCCTCCCGGCGCCGGTGGTCCTCCTCCGCGTACTGCTCGGCCTCCCGCATCATCCGCTCGATGTCGTCCTTGGGCAGCGCCGAGCCGCCGGTGACGGTCATCCGCTGCTCCTTGCCGGTGCCCAGGTCCTTGGCGGAGACGTGCATGATGCCGTTGGCGTCGATGTCGAAGGTGACCTCGATCTGCGGCACCCCGCGCGGCGCCGGCGGCAGCCCGGTCAGCTCGAACATCCCCAGCTTCTTGTTGTACGCGGCGATCTCCCGCTCGCCCTGGTACACCTGGATCTGCACGCTGGGCTGGTTGTCCTCGGCGGTGGTGAAGATCTCCGAGCGCTTGGTCGGGATCGTGGTGTTGCGCTCGATCAGCTTGGTCATGATGCCGCCCTTGGTCTCGATGCCCAGGGACAGCGGGGTGACGTCCAGCAGCAGGACGTCCTTGACCTCGCCCTTGAGGACACCGGCCTGCAGCGAGGCGCCGATCGCCACGACCTCGTCGGGATTGACGCCCTTGTTCGCCTCCTTGCCG
>NZ_JADEYH010000087.1 GCF_017114865.1 Streptomyces verrucosisporus
GCTAGAGCTTGCGAAGTCCACTGAGCACCCTTTCGAGCAGTGTCACATCTGGCTGGCCGCCGGGCTCGCTGCTGCTGCCCGGCTGATGGATGGCGACGAGGCCGGCCTCGGCCAGGTCGGCCACGAGGATACGGGCCACGCCCAAGGGAATGGAGAGAAGTGCGGAGATCTCGGCAACCGATTTGATCTCGTAACACAGATGGCAGATCCGCTGGTGCTCCGGGAGCTGGCCCTGGAGGCGGGCGGACTGCGCGGTGGTGTGCACCAGCGCCTCGATGGCGAGCTGGTAGCGCGGCCGGGTACGGCCCCCGGTCATGGCGTACGGCCGCACCAGCGGCGACGATCCGCCGCGGTCGTCGGCCGCGGGCCGGGAGCGGCGGGACCTGGGGGGCTCCTCGGCCCGCCCCTGGTGAGGAGGCTGCTGAGCGTGGGGCTGCTGAGGCTGCTGGTACTGGGGGTAGTCCTGCGGCCCTGGCTGGGAGTGGGGCTCCTGCCACTGCTGCCCGCTCGGTGCGGAGGGGAAGTTGTAGCGCTTCATGGACGGGTCGTGCTGCGGCTGAGACTGGTGCTGACCGCCGTAGGGACCGCCTGGGGGCGTTGCCACGTCTCCTCCTCCACTGCCTGACGTCACTGGGGCCGCGTCTTGTTCGTGTGCCGCTAGCCCACCGCGTCCCCGCACCTTATGGCGCGGAGACGCGATACGCACGGCCTGTATTGCTAG
>NZ_JADEYH010000088.1 GCF_017114865.1 Streptomyces verrucosisporus
GAGCTGTTTCCAACCTCAGTTTGGGCAGGTCAGATGCAGGGTGAGGACGGCCTGAACGAGGCTGGTGATGCGGGTGGTGGAGCATCGCAGCTTGCGCAGGAGCCGCCAGGTCTTGAGGGTGGCCATGGCTTGTTCGATGAGTGCGCGGATCTTCGCGTGCGAGCGGTTGACGGCCTGCTGTCCTGTGGAGAGCGTCTCCCAGCGGCCCCAGTAGGGCAGTCGTATGGTGCCGCCGGCGCCCCGGTAGCCCTTGTCACCCCAGCACTCGACGCCGGCCTCGGCCAGGGCGTCGATGACGCCGTGGGTTCGCGCGGCCTTGATGTCGTGGACCGCCCCGGGCAGCGCGGGAGAGACCCACAGCGGCCGCCCCGCCGGGTCGGTGATCACCTGCACGTTCATGCCGTGTTTCTTGTGCTTCCCGGAGTAGAAGGGCTGGTCGGCGGCTATGCGGTCGATCGGCAGCAGCGTGCCGTCCAGGATCACGAATGCCTTGGTGGATGCGGTGCGGGCAGCGGTCCGCAGGTCGGGAGCCAGCGCGGCGAGGACTTCGACGGCCTCGGCCACGTACCGGTACACCGTCGCGATCCCG
>NZ_JADEYH010000089.1 GCF_017114865.1 Streptomyces verrucosisporus
GATGTCCTGGCCGAGCGCGCGCCGGGCCTGCACGAAGTCCTAGACCACTGCCGCGAGCAAGGGATGAGCCATGTGGTGCTGGACGGCACGCTCATCGCCTGCGACCGGGTGGCCGGCACCACCGAGCGGGGCAACGACCTGTGGTACTCCGGCAAGGGACGGCGCTTCGCCGGGAACCTCCAGTTCATCGCCGCTCCCGACGGCTCGCTGCTGTGGGTCTCCGCAGTCGAGCCCGGCTCGGTGCACGACCTGCGCGCCGCCCGCCTCCACGCCCTGCCCGCCCTCTACAGGGCGGCCCGCCACGGGCTGCCGACCCTGGCCGATGTCGGCTACACCGGCGCCGGCATCGGCGTGCACACCCCGTTCCGCCCGCATCCGGACATCCCCTCGCCCCTGGCGGTGGACACCCGGACCCACAACCGGCTCCTGCGCGGCATCCGCGCGCTCGGCGAGCGCGCCGCCGCCGAGCTCAAGCAGCGCTGGCGCGCCCTGCAGTACGTGACGGTCAGCCCCAACAGGATCGGCGTCATCGCCCAGGCCGCCCTCGTCCTCAACAACGCATGGCGGTGAACTTCGCTG
>NZ_JADEYH010000009.1 GCF_017114865.1 Streptomyces verrucosisporus
CTAGGGTGCGTCGCATGACCACCGAAGCCCCGGCCTGCCCCGAGTGCGGCCGCCCCATGAGGTCCGGCGGCTTCGTGCTCTCGGGGCGACAGGACGGCGGCCGGCGAGCCTGCCGGTCACTGTGGAGATGCGCCGACCGGCCTGACGAGCCCCTGGAGGCGTGCCCGTCACCCGAGCTGTTCCGCTGACACCAGCGAACGCCAACAGCCGGACAGAGTTCCGGGCAAAGACCTTCCCGCCGGTTCAAGTCCCCTTTCACCGTGCGCCGGTGGCGTTCGCGGTAGTACTCAAACCTCCGGCCCAGGCCGTGCCTACCATCCGGATATGGAGAACAAGGGGCTGGGGTTTCTGGTGGGGCTGGTCGTCGCGGGGACGCTCGGCTGGGCGCTCGCGGAGACGGTGTACCTCGGCTGCGGGCCATCGATCCGGGGGTGTGCCGTTCCCGACGGAGGCGGCTGGCACTTCGCCGCGATGATGACGGTGCCGTGGCTTCTGACGTTCTTCGGTAACGCGGTCATCCGGGACGACGACTGGCGTCCGTCCCTCGGCATAACGGCCGGGGCCGCCGCGGGCATCGCCTTCGCCCTGTCCAAGGACGCCATGCCGCCGCGCATGTGGATCCTGGTCACGGTGCTCGCGGTCATCGCGATCGGCGCACCTCTGACCCTGTGGTGCCGGGGGCGCAGCCGGCAGATCTCGTGAACGAAGGGCGGGTGCGGCTTCTGCGGACAGGGAGGGCCGGGCCGGGGGTGCGCTGATCGCCGCAGGGCTGCACGGCCCGGCGTGATCCGGTGCGGCACACCGGGCGTCCCCTGCCACCGTGTGCCGACACGGGACCGTCCGGCACGTCCCCGCACGAGCCGGAGAGGTGACCGTCTTGTGGCTGTGCAGGCCAGCGCGGGCCGACAGGTTGGCAGCCTCCTTGGACCACCCGACGCTGAGAGGTTTGACGTCCAGTTGGGACAGCGCGTCCGGGGCGGTCTCCTGCCTCGCCGGGCAGGAGCGCCGACGTCTGTCCGGCAAGGTGGCTTGACAGTGCCCTTCCCCCGTGAGCCGCGTGGGCTCGGGAGGGGGAGAGTCGCATGACCCGCGTACCGCCCGTGGCCGCCTGGCAGGATGTGGGGCCGAGTCGTGGCAGGTTCTACGCGGTGAGGGGGAAGACGTGCAGAACATGGCGCTGCGCGCTGGGCTGCTCTGGGTGGCGCTGGGTTTCGCGACCCTGCTCTCGATTATCGGAGCGCCTTTCCTGTTGCGCTGGGTGGCGCCAGAAGGGATGAACTGGGCAGAGCTGAGTAATATCAGCCAGGCGTACGCGGCAATCTCGGTCCCCTTTACGGCCGCGGCCTTGCTGGGCGCGATCGTCTCCACGATATATCAGGCGCGTCAGGCTCGTGTGAGCCAGGAAGAGGCAAGGAGCGCCAACCACAGAGACCTATTGGCGATCGCGCTCGAGGACGTGAACCTCAACGCGTGTTGGGGGCCTAAATCGATGAGTCTCACGCGGCAGCAGTGGAAACAGCACACCTACATCAACATGATACTCAGCTTCTGGTATTCGAACTACACCGGAACGGGGGCAGCTTTGGATGCGATTACCAAGGATAATGCAACCCGTCTGTTCCGGGGGCAGGTCGGCCGGGAGTTCTGGGCTCTTTATTCCGCTGAGTGGCAGGTGTTCCACAGCGGTGGGCGGCGGGAGCGGAAATTCATACGCGTGCTTGATCAAGCCTATGCGGAGGCGGTGGCGGCCGGTCCGGCTGTCCCGTTCTCTGAATTCTTCGTTCCGGAGGACTCAGAATAATATAGCCCGGTGGTATCGGCTGTACCGGTGCTGAACCTCTGGGATGCAGGTATCGGTTTCGCCGATTCGCGTGGAGCAGCGGTGTGTCGTGGTCATATTGCCCGGGGATTCCCGCGCGAGGTGGATCCCCGCCTCAACGGCCTGCCGGAGGGCGGGTGGTCCGCGCAGGCACCGATGTTCACAGCTGTCCGAAGGGCGGGACGATCCTCACGACGAAATCAGATGTTTTCTTGAGACGTGCGCGTCGTCCAGGATGCGGCCGATCTCGGAGGCGGCCTCGCGAGCCTGGTCGGCGTCGCCGACGGCGGCCTGGTCCTCCAGACGCCGCAGCCGCTCCGAGAGGTGGGGCTGCCGCTGGATGTGGACGTAGACCGCCCACTGGGCGGCGAAGCGCCGCAGCGGTGCGAGGTCGGAACCCTGCCGTGCCTGGTCGGCGGCATGGTCCAGCTCACGGGTGAAGGCGGGGAGGGCAGCCGGCGTGATCTGGGCCACGGCCTGCCGCAGTGCCGTCACGGTGGCAGGCGGCTGGGGGATGAGGGGCTGCTCCGCAGCGGAGGTGGTCATGGCTTCTCCCATGGGCGGGACTCTGCTCGCTGCGGGCAGCGTATCCGTAGCTAGAGGCCTATCGAGGCCGTCCACGGCAAGGGCAGCTTCGTCCTCGGTGCCCCCGTGCCCGTCCTCACCATCGACCGCACCGTCACCCGCGACACCGCAGGTCGCTTCACCACCGGCCACAACGCATGGGAGCCGGTCGAGAAGCCCAGCGTCTACCGCACCGAGACCACGGCCACCACCGGCCCGCTCCTCCCCCCGGACGAGGACCAAGATCTCTTCGGCGTCGACCGCGCGCTCAAGGCCTATGCAGGCTCCGACCCCATCACCCGCTCTTCTGGGCGCAAGATCACCGTCCTGGCCAAGCACATCAAAAATCGGCGCCTCGCCTCGGCCGACTACACCTGGGCCCTCACCGCCCTCACCGCATACGGAGACAGACCGAAGCAGCCACAGGAGGAACGGGAGCCGTCAGGGCCACGGTAGCCGGGCAGGCCGCACGGCTCGGTGATCGAACTTATAAAGCGGTGGTTAGCACACGGTCTGGGTGGCTACCGCAGGTCGTCTCCCTCTCCAACTCCCCGCAGCAAGCGAGCTACCTCCTGGGCCACGAGGGCCGGTAGGCGTAGGTGGAGGAGGCCTGAGCCGTCGGTGGCGGTGTCGGCGCGGGTTGCCAGCTCGGTGGTGTCGGTGCCGGCGGAGGACAGGGCGTCGGTCAGGTCGGCTGCTGCGTTCGTCGCGTCTCGCCAGCCTGCCACGTAGTCCACGCCACGGACCCAGAGCCAGCCGTCCGGGTCCAGTTCGCCGCTCTCGGAGGCAGGGCCTGTCGGGTCGTGCTGCACTGAACTTCCCTTCCTGCGAATGAGGTTGGGCACCGTGCCGTTCGCGCCGACGATCAGGCATGACGGCGGCCCCGGTGCTTATCGGGCACCGGGGTCCGCGAGGGCTCCCAGGGCCGGACCACCCGGATGCTGTCCAGGCGAGGGGTGGTCCGGCTTCTTTGCATGTCTTGCCGGTCAGCGTGGGTAGGGGTCGCAGGCTATCGCCAGCGGTATGACCACCGCGGCCCAGAAGACGACCATCAGCACGCAGAACAGGCGCTGCCTCACAGGTACTCCCCCTCGGCAGGGGTCATGCGCCAGTTGCGGGTGACGACCTCCCGGTACGTGCGATGGGACGGGTGGCTTCCCGTGTGGGAGAAGGCCCAGGCGCGCGCCTCGTCGAAGTCCGCTTCCGTGCCGGAGGAGGCCAGGCACGAGGAGAACTCCAGCTCGTGCAGCATCTCGGGGGCGTCCGCAGTGATGTGCGGCGCCATCGTCCACGTGATGTAGCGGAAGACCGTGCGCATCACGGCGCTTCCTTGCCGTGCGGATTCCTGCTGTAGGCGTTGACCTCGGCCAGCCGCGCGGTCAGCCGCTCCTTCGGGGTGACGGGCCGCACCTGGCCCGGGTCCGCGTCCCACTCCAGGCCGCCGCCGGGCGGTCTGAGCTGTACGTGCGAGCCGAGGTGGTCCATCACCCGGCCCACGCGGCCCGTTCGTTCGTCCAGCGCCAGCGTGCCCACGTCGAGGGCTCCCTTGTCGCTCATGCAGTGAGGGTCACGCCGGTACCACGGACGTTGGTACCTCCCCCAAAACCCATTTTGGGACGTCCCGGAGTTGGTAGAACGTCCCTGGCTACGCCCCCGCGATCAGGGAGAGACTCGGTGCAGAACGAGCGACTACGAGCCGCCATGGCAGCCGGTGGGTGGACCTACGCCACCCTCGCGGCGAAGGCGGAGGTGGACCCCAAGTCCGTTGAGCGGTGGGTCAACCTCGGCCGCACCCCGCGCCGCACGACGGCGATGCTGGCTGCCGAAGCCTTAGGAGAAGACGTGCACGCACTCTGGCCGGCCCTGCGCCAGGCCCGCAGCGCACGAGCCATAAGTCCCGAACTGATGGCCCTGTACGACCAGCGCGCGGACGTTCCCGTATCGGTGATCATGGACATGCTCGCCCAGGCCCGCGAGCACATCGACGTACTGGTCTACGCGGCCGTCTTCCTGCACGAGTCGTACCCCCGCCTCAACGACATGCTGCGGGAGCGGGCGGCCGAGGGGTGCGGTGTGCGCATCGCCATCGGTGACGCCGACAGCGAGAACGTCCGGCAGCGCGGCCGGGAGGAGAAGTTCGGCCACGGCATCGAGTCCCGCTGCCGACTCGCGCTCATGCACTACCGGCCACTGGTCGGCGTGCCGGGCATCGAGATCCGCACACACGGGACCACGCTCTACAACTCCCTCTACCGGGCAGACGACCAGATGTTGGTCAACGCCCACGTGTGGGGTGTCAACGCCTACGGGGCGCCCGTGTGGCACCTGCGCCGCCACGACAACGGCAAGGTCTTCGGGACCTACGCGCAGAGCTTCGACGCCGTCTGGGCAACGGCGACACCGGTACGGGAAGAGTGAGGCATGGCACGGACCGAGTACTACGACGACCCCGACGCCCCCGAGCCCAACAGTCTGGTCGTCGCAGCCTCCGCCGTCGTCACCGACCAGGAGGGCCGCATCCTGCTCCAGCGCCGCCGCGACAACGACCTGTGGGCCCTGCCCGGCGGCGGCATGGAGATGACCGACTCCCTGCCGGGCACGGCCGTGCGCGAGGTGAAGGAGGAGACCGGGCTGGATGTGGAGATCACCGGCCTGGTCGGCACCTACACCGACCCCCGCCACGTCATCGCCTACAGCGACGGCGAGGTCAGGCGGCAGTTCAACGTCTGCTTCACCGCCCGCGTCACCGGGGGCGAACTGGCGATCTCGGACGAGTCCACCGAGCTGCGGTTCGTGCCGCCCGGAGAGATCGACGCCCTGTCCATGCACCACACCCAGCGCCTCAGGCTCCGGCACTTCCTGGAACACCGTGACCGGCCCTACCTCGGCTGAGTCGGCCGGAAGACGGTGACGCCCCCGCGCTGCGGGAGCAGGCGGGGGCGTCGCGACGAGGCGGCTGGGCAGAGGTCGGCCAGGGGCTCAGCCCTCGGCCCGGGCCACGCCGACCGGGCAGCTCACGCCCGTGCCGCCGATGCCGCAGTAGCCGCCGGGGTTCTTGTCCAGGTACTGCTGGTGGTAGGCCTCGGCAGGGTAGAAGGGGCCGGCGGGGAGGATCTCCGTGGTGATCTCGCCGTAGCCCGAGGAGGTCAGGACGGCCTGGTAGGAGTCGCGGGACGCCTTCGCCGCGGCCTCCTGTTCGGCGGAGTGGGTGTAGACCGCCGAGCGGTACTGGGTGCCCACGTCGTTGCCCTGGCGGAAGCCCTGGGTGGGGTCGTGGGACTCCCAGAAGACCCGCAGCAGCTCCTCGTAGGTGACCTTGGACGGGTCGAAGACGACGCGGACGGCCTCGGTGTGCCCGGTCAGGCCCGAGCAGACCTCCTCGTACGTCGGGTTCTCGGTGTGGCCGCCCTGGTAGCCCGCCAGGGTGGTCCACACCCCGTCGGTCTGCCAGAACTTCCGCTCCGCGCCCCAGAAGCAGCCCAGGCCGAAGTCGGCGGTCTCCAGCCCGTCCGGGTAGGGGCCCAGCAGCGGGTTGCCCAGGACGGTGTGGGTCCCGGGGACGGTGTAGGGACGCTCCGGGCGGCCCTTGAGGGCCTCCTCCGCCGTGGGGAGGGACTTCTTGAAGTGGCCGAACAGCATGCTCAACTCTCCTCGTGGCCTCGGTGGGCCCGGTGGGCCCGGTGCCGCCTGGGGCGGCGTACGCCGTGTGCCGTACGCCGTCCCTACGTCTTCAGTGCGCCGGCGGGGTGTGCGCCGCGTCGCCGCCCAGGCTCTCGTAGCCGGCGACCGCCAGGGCGCGGTACGCCGAGTACTCCGCCACCGGGTCGCCGCCGTCGACCCAGGGCAGCGCACCGACATAACCATCCACGGCCCGCACCTGTTCCACGGCCTGCGCGTACCGCTCGGCGCGCACCAGGAAGCACAGCAGCAGATGGCGCACGTGCGGGGCTACGGGGTGGCCGGCGGGCGCGTGGTGCAGGGCGTAGCGCGCGCCCTCGACGGCCTGCTCCACCACCGCGCTGCGGTAGAGGCCGCTGACCATGTTGGCCTCCGGCAGGTGGTCGTAGACCGCGAAGAGCGGCAGGGCCGGCAGCAGGCTGCCCTCGGGTGCCTCGCCCGCGGCGCGCTGCGCGAAGGCGTAGGCGTCCTCCTTGGAACCGTGGCCCCTGGCGGACCAGTACGGCAGCGCCACCAGGTGCGCGCCCATGTGGTGCGGCGCGCGCCTGCGCACCTCCTCCCAGCGCTCCTCGAACTCGGGGCGGCGCACGCCCAGGGCGCGGGCGGCGAACAGGTCGGTGATGTACGCGGTGGGGTCGGCCGGGGCGAGCCGGATCGCCTCGCGGGCGATCTCGCGGGCCTCCTCCAGGATGATCCGCCGGTCGGCCGAGCCGGTGTCGCCCAGCGCCTGCCAGACCAGGAACTGCGCGTACACCTGCGCGCAGGCCGCGTCGCGCGGGGAGGCGGTGCGCCAGTTGCGCAGCCAGCGCGCGTCCGGGGCGGGCGCGGGGGCCGGCGGCCGCTCCTTGCTGAGGGAGGGCGCCTGCTCCGCCGGAGGGGTCTGCTCCGCGGGGGGCGCGGAGGCGGTGCGCGAGCGCGCCAGTTCCACGGCCGCGGCGCCCGCCAGGGACTGCACGCGCTGCCAGCGCAGCTCCCATTCGTCGCCGGTCAGCGCGAGCAGCCGGGCGACGGGCTGCCAGTCCTGGGTCCGCTGGGTCTCCTCCAGTGCCTCGATCAGCTCCGGGTCGGGGCCCGGCAGCCGCACGTCGAGCCGCTCGGGCGGTACGAGGCCGTAGCGGTCCGGATCGCCGGCGGCCCGGATGCCGGGAGAGCCCCCGGAACCAGTCAGCGCCCGGCGGCGGCGGACCGCGGGCACGATCAGCAGGCCGACGACGGCGGCGGTGGCGATGAGGAACAGCAGGGCTTCCATGTCTCCACGGTACGGCCCGCGAGGCTAGGCTCGTGGCCATGAGTGACCAGCACGCAGCACGGGACGGGGCGCGGGACGCGGAGCAGAACGCGGCGCGTACCCCGGCGCAGCACTTCGAGACCCTCGCCATCCACGCCGGGCAGGAGCCCGACGCCGCCACCGGGGCGGTGGTGCCGCCGATCCACCAGGTCTCCACGTTCAAACAGGACGGGGTGGGGGGCCTGCGCGGCGGTTACGAGTACAGCCGCAGCGCCAACCCGACCCGCACCGCGCTGGAGGAGAACCTCGCGGCGCTGGAGGGCGGCCGGCGCGGGCTGGCGTTCGCCTCCGGGCTGGCCGCCGAGGACTGCCTGCTGAGGACCCTGCTCACCCCCGGCGACCACGTCGTCATCCCCAACGACGCCTACGGCGGCACCTTCCGGCTGTTCGCGAAGGTCGCCGAGCGGTGGGGTGTGGAATGGGACGTGGCGGACTCCTCCGACCCGGCGGCCGTGCGCGCCGCGCTGCGCCCGCGCACGAAGGCGGTGTGGGTGGAGACCCCGTCCAACCCGCTGCTGGGCATCGCCGACATCGCGGCGCTGGCCGACGTGGCCCGTACGGCGGGCGCCCGTCTGGTGGTGGACAACACCTTCGCCAGCCCCTACCTCCAGCAGCCGCTGGCGCTCGGCGCGGACGTGGTGGTGCACTCCACGACCAAGTACATGGGCGGCCACTCCGACGTGGTCGGCGGCGCGCTGATCACCGCCGACGCCGCGCTGGGCGAGGAGCTGGCCTTCCACCAGAACGCGATGGGCGCCATCGCCGGGCCGTTCGACTCCTGGCTGGTGATGCGCGGCGTCAAGACGCTGGCGGTGCGCATGGACCGGCACTGCGCCAACGCCGCGCGGATCACCGAGCTGCTCGTCTCCCACCCGAAGGTCGTCCAGGTGTACTACCCGGGGCTGGAGACGCACCCCGGGCACGAGGTGGCGGCCAAGCAGATGCGCGACTTCGGCGGCATGGTCTCCTTCCGGGTCGCCGGGGGCGAGGAGGCGGCGGTCGGGGTGTGCGACCGGGCGGAGCTGTTCACGCTCGGGGAGTCACTGGGCGGGGTGGAGTCCCTGATCGAGCACCCGGGCCGGATGACGCACGCCTCGGCGGCGGGCTCGGCGCTGGAGGTGCCCTCGGACCTGGTGCGGCTTTCGGTGGGCATCGAGGCGGCCGACGACCTGGTGGCGGATCTGGCGCAGGCGCTGGGCTGAGCCAAGGTCGGGCCCGGGCCCGACCGGGCCGTACGAAGTACCGGCGGGGGCCGCGGTGGGGGCCGTGGTCCCCGCCGTCGCGTGGGCGGGCGGCGCGGGGCGCCGCCCGGTGTCACCGCCGCGGCTCTCCGGCCCGCCGGCAGTCGGCGCAGTACCGGGTCTGCGGGACGACCGCCAGCATGCGCGCCGGGATGGGGCGGGAGCACAGCAGGCAGTGGCCGTAGCCGCCCCGGTCCATCCGCTCCAGGGCGGCCTCCACGTCGGCCAGGACCATCCGGGCGGACTCCGCGAGCCGGGCGTCGATCTCGGCGAGCTCGGTGGCCTGGGTGATCCCGGTGGCCTCGGCTGGCCCGGTGGCCCGCGCCGTCCCGGGGCGGGGGCGGCCGAAGCCCCGCAGCTGGTTGAGGCGGAAGCGGCGCTGCTCCTCCAGGTCCTCGCGCAGCGCGGCCAGTTCCCGGTGGGTGAGGGCGGTGTCGTGGACGCCGGTGGCCTGGTCGTTCATGGGTCACGTCCTCGTGCGGGCGCGGGTGGTGCGTGAGTGGTACGCGGGGCGGGCACTGCGGCAGGGGGGCGGGTGTGCGGTGTCCGCGCCCCCGCCGCCGCCCTTCCGTCAGCCGGACATGCCGTCAGGCGGAGCGCTGCTGGCAGCCGACGCAGCGGCTCGCGTACGGCAGGATCTCCAGCCGCTCGGCCGGGATGGCGCTGCCGCAGCCCTCGCAGACCCCGTAGGTGCCGTTCTCCAGCCGGGCCAGCGCCAGGTCGATCTCCGCCAGCACCCGGCGGGCGGAGTCCGTCTGAACGGCCAGCAGGTCCGCGGACGCCTGGTCCGCGGCCTCCTCGACGGCGCTGAGCTGGGAGAGGCGGGAGTCGCGTTCGTGCTCCAGGCGCAGACGCACGTCGTGCGCCGGGAGGCGTTCGGGAGGGTCCGCGGAGCGGGCCGCGTCGATCGTCATCGCGGTCGTGTTCCTTCCGGGCTGAGGGGACCGATGGCATACGGGAGGGCGCGCGGCCCGTCCCCGGGGGGAGGGTCCACGCGCCCCTGCGCTTCCACCATGGACGGCGCGCCGTCCGCGGTCCATCGGTGGCGCCACCCATTCGGGGGTGGGGGAGGGGTGTACGCGCCGGGTGGGGGGAGGGGTCAGGCCCCGGGCGGGATGGCCCGCGCCACCGATCGACCGCGACGGCCCCGCCGGGGCAGGCTGGCGGGGAAGGGCCGGGCGGTACCGGCCGGACCGCGTCGGTGGCGGATAGTGGTGGGGACGCAGGTGATCGAGGAGGACGTGCACGCCGTGTCCCTGTTCTGGCGAATCTTCGCCCTCAACGCCCTGGTGCTCGGCGCGGCCACGGCACTGCTGCTGTGGGCGCCGGTGACCGTCTCGGTGCCGGTGCTGCTCACCGAGGCCGTCGTACTGGTCACCGGCCTGGCCGTGATGCTGGTGGCCAACGCCGCCCTGCTGCGCGTCGGCCTGGCGCCGCTGGAGCGGCTGACCCGGCTGATGACCCGGGTCGACCTGCTCAGGCCGGGGCACCGGCTGCCGGTGTCCGGGCACGGCGGGGTGGCCGATCTGATCCGCACCTTCAACGACATGCTCGACCGGCTGGAGGCCGAGCGGGCCGCCAGCAGCGCCCGGGTGCTCTCCGCGCAGGAGGCCGAGCGCCGCCGTATCGCCCAGGAGCTCCACGACGAGGTCGGCCAGAGCATGACGGCCGTGCTGCTGGAGCTGAAGCGGGCGGCCGACCGCACCCCGGACGAGGAGCTGCGCGCCGAGCTCCGGCACGCCCAGGAGACCACCCGAGGCAGCCTGGACGAGGTACGGCGGCTGGCGCGCAGGCTGCGCCCGGGCGTACTGGAGGACCTCGGCCTGGTCAGCGCCCTCACCGCGCTGGCCGCCGACTACTCCACCCACACCGGGCTGACGGTGCGCCGCCGCTTCGACGGCGGGCTGCCGCCGCTGGACGGCGAGCGGGAGCTGGTCCTGTACCGCGTCGCCCAGGAGAGCCTGACCAACGTCGCCCGCCACGCCGGGGCCGACAGCGTCGAGCTGCGGCTGCGGCGCACCGCCGGCGGCGTGGTGCTGAGCGTGCGCGACGACGGGCGGGGCATCGGCTCCGCACGGGAGGGCGCCGGCATCCGCGGCATGCGGGAGCGCGCGCTGCTCGTCGGCGCCGACCTGGACATCGGCCCGGCGCCGGAGGGCGGCACCCGGGTCCGCCTGGCCGTGCCCCTGGACGGCGGGCCCGCGCACGGCACGCCGCCGGCCGGCACGACCACCACCGCACAGGAGACGGCCGCGTGAACGCGCCCGAGCCCGCCGTCACCCGCATCCTGCTCGCCGACGACCACGCGCTGGTGCGCCGCGGGGTGCGGCTCATCCTCGACGGCGAACCGGACCTGAGCGTCGTCGCCGAGGCCGGAGACGGCGCCGAGGCCGTCGCCGCGGCCCGCGAGCACCCCGTCGACCTGGCCGTCCTCGACGTCGCCATGCCCCGGATGACCGGACTGCAGGCGGCCCGGGAGCTGTCCGCCCGCCACCCGGGCCTGCGCATCCTGATCCTGTCGATGTACGACAACGAGCAGTACCTCTTCGAGGCGCTCAAGGCCGGGGCCTCGGGATACGTGCTGAAGTCGGTGGCCGACCGGGATCTGGTGGAGGCGTGTCGGGCGGCGATGCGCGGCGAGCCGTTCCTCTACCCGGGCGCGGTCACCGCGCTGATCCGCAGCTACCTCGACCGCGTCCGGCAGGGCGGTGACATCCCCGAACGGGTGCTCACCGCACGGGAGGAGGAGGTGCTCAAGCTGGTCGCCGAGGGCCACTCCTCGAAGGAGATCGCCGAGACACTGGTGATCAGCGTCAAGACGGTGGAGAGGCACCGTGCGAACATGCTGCACAAGCTCGGGCTGCGCGACC
Source organism: Streptomyces verrucosisporus (assembly GCF_017114865.1). GTDB lineage: Bacteria > Actinomycetota > Actinomycetes > Streptomycetales > Streptomycetaceae > Streptomyces > Streptomyces fenghuangensis. Next base: position 11,461 of record NZ_JADEYH010000009.1, read on the forward strand.
GCCTGGAACTGACCCGCTACGCGATCCGCGCGGGGCTGATCGAACCCTGATCCCGGTTCCGCGCCGGCCGCCGGCGGTGACCGCCGGCTCCGGGTGACGGAGGCGGACAGCCAAGGAGGAGGCGGCATGGCCAAGCGGACCGCCGTGCTCCGCTCCGCGCCGGCCCAGGCCCTGGCCCTGCTGGCGGCCCTGGCCCTCCTGCTGGGCGCCCCGGCGCCCGCCGTCCCCGCACCGGCCTCCGCGCCCGACTCCTCCGCCCCGGCCGCACCGCGCACCGCGGGCGCGCACACCGCCGACGGACCCTGCGCGGCCGAATGCGACCGCGTCCCGCTGCTGCACCGGGGCGCCGCGGCCGAGCGGAACGCCCCGCACCCCGCGGGGGCGTCCCTGCCGAGGCGGATCCGCCCCGCCGGGCCCACCCCGGGCATACGCCCGCCCGCACCCCTGCCGCACTCCGCCGACCTTCCCCCGTACACCGCGCGCCATCCGGGCCGGGCCCCACCCCCTCCGCCGGGCAGTTGACGTCACCCGTCGTCCCACCGCCGCGGCCGGCACCCGGCCGCGGCGCCCTGCTGGAGGCACACCTTGAAACGCGCCACCCTGGTGCGGGCACTCCTCGCCCTCGCCGTGATCGCCCTGTCCGTCTACGCCGCGGTCACCTCCTCCCCGAGGCTCGGCCTCGATCTGCGCGGCGGCACCCAGATCGTGCTGGAGACCCGCGACTCGCCCACCACCGAGGCCGACCGCGAGGCCACCGACCGGACCCTGGAGGTGCTGCGCCGCCGCGTCGACGCGCTCGGCGTCGCCGAGCCCGGCATCGCCCGCTCCGGGGACAACCGGATCATCGTCGAGCTGCCCGGTCTGCAGGACCCGCGCGAGGCCGCCGACGTCCTCGGCCGCACCGCGCAGCTCACCTTCCACCCCGTCCTCGGCGCCGCGGCCGAGGGGGAGGAGGCCGAGGAGGAGGGCGAGCGCGTCCTGCCCGACGCCTCGGGCCAGCGGCTGCGCCTGGGGCCGGCCGAGCTGACCGGCGAGGGGGTGGAGGACGCCGAGGCTGCCATCGACCAGCAGACCGGCGGCGGCTGGTACGTCACCGTCGATCTGCGCGGCGGTGGCGAGGACGCCTGGGCCGAGCTGACCGGGCAGGCCGCCTGCTCACCGCCCGGCGACCCCAGACGGCGCGTGGCGATCGTGCTGGACGAGGAGATCATCTCCGCGCCGCAGGTCGATCCCTCGGTCGCCTGCGAGCGGGGCATCACCGGCGGCTCCACCCAGATCACCGGCGGCTTCTCCCAGGAGGAGGCCGAGGAACTGGCCCTGCTCATCGACGGCGGCGCCCTGCCGGTGCCGGTGGAGATCATCGAGCAGCGCACCGTCGGCCCCACCCTGGGCGAGGAGGCCATCGAGGCCAGCGCCCGGGCCGCGGTCATCGGCACCGCGCTGACCGCGCTGTTCATCATCGCCGTCTACCGCCTGCTGGGCGCACTGGCCACCGTGGCACTGGCCTGCTACGGGCTCATCTCCTACGCCGCGCTGACCGCGCTCGGCGCCACCCTCACCCTGCCGGGACTGGCCGGCTTCGTGCTGGCGATCGGCATGGCCGTGGACGCCAACGTGCTGGTCTTCGAACGCGCCCGGGAGGAGTACGCCGCCCGCGGCGGCAAGAACCTGTTCAGAGCCCTGACGGAGGGCTTCCGCAATGCCTTCAGCGCCATCGCCGACTCCAACGTCACCACGCTGCTGGCCGCCGGGCTGCTGTTCTTCTTCGCCTCCGGGCCGGTGCGCGGCTTCGGCGTGACCCTGTCCATCGGTGTGCTCGCCTCCATGGTCAGCGCCCTGCTGATCACCCGGGTGCTCACCGAGTTCGCCGTCTCCCGCGACGCGGTGCGCGGGCGTCCGGGCCTGACCGGCATCGCGGGCGTGGGCCGGGTGCGGGAGTGGATCAACCGCCGCGAGCCGGACCTGATGCGCCGGCGGCGGCGCTGGCTGGCGGTCTCGCTGGCCGCCGTCGTCCTGGCCGGCTCGGGCATCGTGGCGCGCGGGCTGGACTTCGGGGTGGAGTTCACCGGCGGGCGCCTGATCGAGTACTCCACCGCCACCCCCGTCGACCCGGAACAGGCCCGTTCGGCGCTGGCGGAGGCGGGCTTCCCCCGGGCCGTCGTCCAGACCTCGGGGGAGGGCGACCTCTCGGTGCGCACCGAGGAGCTGTCCAACGACGAGGCGGCCGAGGTGGCCGAGACGATCGAGGAGCTGGGCGGGGAGACGGAGAAGGTCCGCGACGAGCTGATCGGCCCCAGCCTCGGGGACGAGCTGCGCAGGGGCGCCCTGATCGCCCTCGGCGTCGCGCTGGCCGCCCAGATGCTCTACCTGGCGGTCCGCTTCCGCTGGACCTTCTCGGTGGGCGCGGTGCTGGCGATGGTCCACGACGTGCTCATCCTCATCGGGATCTTCGCCTGGCTCGGCAAGCCGATCGACGGGGTCTTCCTGGCGGCCCTGCTCACCGTGATCGGCTACTCGGTCAACGACTCGGTGGTGGTCTTCGACCGGGTCCGCGAGCTGTGGGCCGCCCGGCGCAAGGAGCCCTTCGCCGAGATCGCCAACTCCGCGATCCTGCAGACGGTGCCCCGCACCGTGAACACCGGCATGGGCGCGCTGTTCATCCTGGCCGCGCTCGCCCTGCTCGGCGGCGACACCCTGACCGACTTCGCCCTCGCGCTGCTGATCGGCATCGTCGTGGGCACCTGGTCCTCGATGTTCACCGCGACGCCCCTGGCCATCGAGCTGGAGGCGCACAGCAGCGCGCCGCCGCCCAGGCCCGCGCGTTCCAGGTCCGCGGCGGCCGCGGGCCGCTTCGGGACGGGGGACGGCCGCAGGCCGGGCGACAGCGGCGCCCAGGTCTGACCGGCCGGGCGTCGGCCCCGGTCCCCCGGGGCACGCCGCACCATGCCGCCGCACGCCCGTCGGGCGTGCGGCGGCATGGTGCGCGGTACGTGGTGCGGTGTGCGTGCGGGCCCCGGTGTCCGGCAGCGCGGCCGTGCGGGCGCCGACGGCTCCGGGCGGAGTCAGGACCGCCCGGTGTCCGAGGCGGACGACTCCTCGAAGTCGACCTTCCCTATGTGGCGGTTCAGCGACTTCATCAGCATCCAGACGGCCAGCCCCAGCACCGCGAAGACGAGGAAGCCGAGAACGCCGGGCGTCACCTTGTTCTCGTCGAACTCCTTGGCGAGGTCGACGAGGCCGGGGGCCTGGGTGAGGGCGAGATTGGTCGGGCTCATGGCATCAATTGTCGCGGATGCCCGCGAAGAGGTCGTCCTCGGGGAGGGACGTGTCCACCAGGGACTTCGCCAGCTCGTACTCCTCCGTCGGCCAGACCTCCCTCTGGAGCTCCAGCGGGACCCTGAACCAGCCGCCGTCGGGGTCGATCTGGGTGGCGTGGGCGATCAGCGCCTTGTCCCGGACCTCGAAGAAGTCCGCGCAGGGCACATAGGTGGTCAGCGTGCGCTCGGCGCGCTGGAACTCCTCCCACCGCTTGAGCCACTCGCCGTAGGGGGACTCCAGGCCGCGCTCCAGCATCGCCTCGTGCAGGGCGAGGGTGCGGGGGCGGTTGAAGCCCTGGTTGTAGTAGAGCTTCAGGGGCTGCCAGGGCTCGCCCGCCTCCGGATACCGGCCGGCCTCGCCCGCGGCCTCGAAGGCCGCCATCGTGATCCGGTGGGTCATGATGTGGTCCGGATGCGGGTAGCCGCCGTTCTCGTCGTAGGTGGTGACCACGTGCGGCCGGAAGGCGCGGATGCTGCGCACCAGCCTCTCGGCGGCCTCGTCCACGTCCTGGAGCGCGAAGCAGCCCTCCGGCAGCGGCGGCAGCGGGTCGCCCTCGGGCAGACCCGAGTCGACGAAGCCCAGCCACTCCTGCTTCACCCCCAGGATCTCGCGGGCCTCGGCCATCTCCCTGGCCCGCACCTCGTGGATGTGCTCCTCGATGTAGGCGTCGCCCTGGAGCTTCGGATTGAGGATGGAGCCGCGCTCCCCGCCCGTGCAGGTCACGACCAGCACGTCCACCCCCTCGGACACGTACTTCGCCATGGTCGCCGCGCCCTTGCTCGACTCGTCGTCGGGGTGCGCGTGCACGGCCATCAGTCTGAGCTGTTCAGTCAAGGCTCGATCCTCGTTACCTGGTCATGGGAGACGGCTTCTATAGTGACCGAAGCGGCATCCCCTTGTATTCCCGATAGGAACGACAGGACGTGGCGATGAGTTCGGCCGACCCGGCGCGCGCGCAGCTGCCCCAGGGGCGGTACGGGCGCTCGGCGGACGAGCGCTCGGACCGCCGTCTGAAGGCGGCCGGCGCGGTGCTGGGCGCGGCGTTCCTGGCGCTGATCGCCTGGTCCGGGGTGTCCTACGTCACCGGGACGAAGGTCAGCGGCGAGCTGATCAAGTTCGAGATCGTCTCGGACCGCGAGGTGGCCGTCCACCTGGAGGTCCGCAAGGACGAGGGCGTCACCGGCGTGTGCACCGTCAACACCCTCGCGGAGGACGGCGGGGACGTGGGCCGCGCGGACTTCACCTTCGACGGGCCGCACGGCCGCGTCGACGAGGTCGTCACCGTACGCACCACGAAGCGGGCCACGAGCGCCCAGCTGGTCGGCTGTACGGCGGCCGACGGAAACTGACGGTCCTCTCCGAGCCCCGAAGGTCCGACCTTCTTCCCTTTTCCGGCGGAATTGTTAGGCTCGTGGTTTCGCCCACCCATGAAGGCGCACCCTTCGGGTAGGGCGTTGCTTTATATCCCGAGAGTACCTACGAGGAGCACCTGTGACCCAGACCAGCGACAACGTCACCTGGCTCACCCAGGAGGCGTACGACCAGCTCAAGGCCGAGCTGGAGTACCTGTCGGGTCCTGCCCGCATCGAGATCGCCAAGAAGATCGAGGCGGCCCGCGAGGAAGGCGACCTCCGTGAGAACGGCGGCTACCACGCGGCCAAGGAGGAGCAGGGCAAGCAGGAGCTGCGGGTACGCCAGCTCACCCAGCTGCTGGAGAACGCCAAGGTCGGCGAGGCTCCGGCGGACGACGGCGTGGTCGAGCCCGGCATGGTGGTCACCGTCGCCTTCGACGGTGACGAGGACGACACGATCACCTTCCTCCTCGCCTCCCGTGAGTACGCCAGCTCGGACATCGAGACCTACTCCCCGCAGTCCCCGCTGGGCCGGGGAGTGAACGGCAAGAAGGTCGGCGACGACGCCGAGTACGAGCTGCCCAACGGCAAGACGGCCTCGGTGCGGGTCCTGAACGCCAAGCCGTACCAGGGCTGAGCCCCCGAGGGGCGGACGACGCGGACGCGGCCCCCGGCCGCCACGGAGTCTCTCCGTGGCGGCCGGGGGCCGTTTCGCGGTCCTCAAGGCCGTGCTCGCGTTTCCGCTTGGGCCGTTTTCGCGGCCGTGGGCACGGCGCGCCGGTCAGGCCGCCGAGCGGTACTTGCGCACCGCCAGGGTGCGGAAGACCACGATGATCAGCACCGACCACAGCAGCGAGGCCAGTACCGGGTTCTGCATGGGCCAGGCGTCGGGCGCCTGGTAGCCGGGCGGGAGGTTGCCGAACAGCTCGCGGGCCGCCAGCACGGTCGCGCTGAACGGGTTCCACTCGGCCACGTGCTGCAGGAACGACGGCATGTTCTCCGAGGGCACGAAGGCGATCGAGATGAAGGTCAGCGGGAACAGCCAGATCAGCCCGCCGGAGGTGGCCGCCTCCGGAGTGCGCACCGACAGGCCGATCAGCGCGCCGATCCAGGTGAAGGCGTAGCCCAGCAGGAGCAGCAGGCAGAAGCCCGCCAGCGCCTTGAGGACGCCCTCGTGGGCCCGCCACCCGACGATCGTCGCCACGACGGCCAGCACCACCAGCGTCAGCGCGGTCTGGACGAGGTCGGCCAGGGTGCGGCCGGTCAGGACCGCGCCGCGCGCCATCGGCAGGGAGCGGAAGCGGTCGACGAGGCCCTTGTGCATGTCCTCGGCGATGCCCGCGCCCGCGCCGGCCGTGGCGAAGGTGACGGTCTGGGCGAAGATGCCCGCCATGAGGAACTCGCGGTAGGCGCCGGCGTCCACACCGGCGCCGGGGATGCTGATCGAGCCGCCGAAGACGTAGCTGAACAGCACCACGAACATGACCGGCTGGATGAGGCCGAAGATCACCATCTCCGGGATGCGCATCATCCGCAGCAGGTTGCGCTTGGCGATGGTCAGCGAGTCCGTCAGGGACTGCCCGATGCCGCCGCCCGCGCGGGGCGCGCGGGTGGTGGGCGTGGAACCGGTGGTGGTGCTCACTTGGCGTTCTCCTTCCGGCCCGCGGCCTTCGCGGCGGACCCGGTGCCCTTGCCGTCCGGGCCGGCTCCGGCCTCCTCGGCGTCGTCCGCCGCGTGGCCGGTCAGCGAGATGAACACGTCGTCGAGGGTCGGGCGGCGCAGGCCCACGTCGTCGATCTCCACGCCGCGGGCGTCCAGCTCCCGGATGGCCTCGGCCAGCAGTTTGGCGCCGCCGACGACCGGGACGGTCAGCCTGCGGGTGTGCTCCTCCACCGCGACCGCGCCCCTGCCCAGGCCCCGCAGGACCTCCTCGGCGGTGCGGATGTCGTCGCGCTCGTGCACGACGACCTCGATGCGCTCGCCGCCGATGCGGGCCTTGAGCTCGTCGGAGGTGCCGCGGGCGATGACGCGGCCGTGGTCGACCACGGCGATGTCGTGGGCGAGCCGGTCGGCCTCCTCCAGGTACTGGGTGGTCAGCAGCAGCGTGGTGCCGCCGGCGACCAGTTCCTCGATGACCTCCCACAGCGCCTGGCGGTTGCGCGGGTCCAGGCCGGTGGTCGGCTCGTCCATGAACATCACGGGCGGACTGACGACCAGCGCGGCGGCGAGGTCGAGACGGCGGCGCATGCCGCCGGAGTACGTCTTGGCGGTCCGGTCGGCGGCGTCGGCGAGGTTGAACCGCTCCAGCAGCTCGGCGGCCCGCCGCTTGGCGTCGCGTGCGGACATCTGGTAGAGGCGGGCGACCATCTGGAGGTTCTCACGGCCGGTCAGATACTCGTCGACGGCGGCGAACTGCCCGGACAGGCCGATGGAGCGGCGCACCTCCTGGGGCTGTTCGAGCACGTCGATGCCCGCCACGACCGCGCGGCCGCTGTCGGGCCGCAGCAGTGTGGTCAGCACCCGTACGGTGGTGGTCTTCCCGGCGCCGTTGGGTCCGAGCAGGCCCAGCACGGTGCCTTCGGGGACGTCGAGGTCGACACCGTCCAGAGCCCTGACGTCGCCGAAGGTCTTGACCAGCCCCTCGGCGTGGATGGCACCTGGCATGGAGGTCTCCCATGGGTGTGGGTGGTCGGAAAAATGAAGGAAAAGCCGAAAATGCCGAGAACGCGGGAACCGCGCGAGAGCGGCAGCTCCGCACCGAACGCGACGGCACGCGCGGACACACCGCGGGCGCGGCACGGATCAGCACTATGCAGCAACGCGATATAACGCGTCAAAAGGTTTACGGCGTGTCCCGTGGACGGGTCCCGCCGACGCATCGCGCCGGCGTCTCCGTACGCCTCAGCCCGTCACCGTGTAGCCGGCCCTGACCAGCGAGGCCTTCACCTCGGCGCAGTGCTGCGGACCCTTGGTCTCCAGATGCAGGTCCACCTCCACCTCCGTCAGCCCGAGCCGCGGATCGGTCCGCACATGGCTGACGTCCAGGACGTTGGCGTCCGCCACCGACAGCTCCGCCAGGAGCGCGGCCAGCGCCCCCGGGCGGTCGGTCAGCCGCAGCCGCAGCGACAGGTAGCGGCCCGCCGCCGCCATGCCGTGCCGCAGCGTGCGCTGCAGCACCAGGGGGTCGACGTTGCCGCCGGAGAGCACGGCCACCACCGGCCCGTCGAAGGCGTCCGGAGCGGACAGCAGCGCCGCCACCGGACTGGCGCCGGCCGGCTCGACGACGAGCTTGGCCCGCTCCAGGCAGAGCAGCAGAGCGCTGGAGATCGCGTCCTCGCTCACCGTGCGGACCTCGTCGACCATCCTGCCGATGATCTCGAACGGCACGTCCCCGGGCCGCCCGACCATGATCCCGTCGGCCATCGTCGAGACCGACTCCAAGGTCACCGGGTGCCCGGCGGCCAGCGAGGGCGGGTAGGCGGCGGCCCCCTCGGCCTGCACCCCGACCACACGCACGTCCGGCCGCAGCGACTTCACCGCCAGCGCCACCCCGGCCGCCAGCCCGCCGCCGCCGATGCCGACGACGACCGTGCGGACCTCCGGGCACTGCTCCAGGATCTCCAGCCCGACCGTGCCCTGGCCGGCGACGATGTCGGGATGGTCGAAGGGGTGGATGAAGACCGCGCCGGTCTCGGCCGCGTACTCCTGCGCCGCCCGCAGCGTCTCGTCCACCACCTGCCCGTGCAGCCGCACCCGGGCGCCGTAGTCACGGGTCGCCGCCACCTTCGGCAGCGCCGCGCCCACCGGCATGAAGACCGTCGAGCGGACCCCCAGCAGGGACGCGGCCAGGGCGACGCCCTGGGCGTGGTTGCCCGCGGAGGCCGCGACGACCCCGTGGGCGCGCTCCTCGGCGGACATCGCGGCTATCCGCACATACGCGCCGCGGACCTTGAAGGACCCGGTGCGCTGGAGGTTCTCGCACTTGAGGTGGACGGGCGAGCCGACCAGTTCGCCGAGGTGGCGGCTGCCCTCCAGCGCGGTCGTCCGGGCCACCCCGGAGAGCGTCTTCTGGGCGGCGCGTACGTCGTCGAGGGTGAGTGCCGGCGCGTCGTCGCGGCCGGTGTGCTGGACAGTGCTGGCGACCATGCCGCCAGTCTGGCAGCCCGGCCCGCGAGCGGCTCGGGGGGACCCGGCCGCCTCCCGGGACCCCGCGGAGCCCGGACGGGGACCGCGTACCGCTCCCCGCCGCGGGATCCGCTCATTCGTACGCTGCCGGTACGGGGTGGGCACGGGACGCGTACTCTGTGGCACACCCTCAGCCCGTCGTACCCCGTATTCACGAAGAAGCGAGCAACCGGCCATGCCCACGCACCCGGACATGACGACCGCCCACCCCCACGACGAAACGAGCGAAGAGAGCGTGCAGGCCAGCATGCCCCCCACCGCAGACCGCCCGGACCCCGACCAGGACCGGACCGGCTCCGCGCCTCCTCTCGACCTCGACGCCCTGCAGCACCAGGTGGCCCTCTTCGCGCGCCGCGCGGAGCAGACCCGGCTGGGCGGCGTCGGACAGGCCCGCAACTCCATGGACCGCGCCGCCTACCTGCTGCTCAACCGGCTGGACCGGGACGGGCCCACGGGCGTCAAGGCGCTCGCCGCGGGCATGGGGATCGACTCCTCGACCGTGACCCGCCAGGTGGCCCCGCTGGTGGAGTCCGGCCTGGTCAAACGCACCTCCCACCCCGACGACGGCCGCGCCGTGGTCCTCCAGCTCTCCCCGCGCGGCGCCGCGCGGCTGGAGCAGGTGCGCGCCTCGCGGCGCGAGCTGATGGAAGTGCTGACGCGGGACTGGGACGAGGAGGAGCGGACGGCCTTCTGCGAACTGCTCACCCGCTTCAACCAGGCGCTCTCCGACTTCCAGGCGGAGGGCTCCTGACCCTTCGCCGGTCCTTCCGCGCAGGCCCCGGCACGGCGCCCGCCCCCGGCCAAGGCGCAAGGCGTCCGGGGGCGGGCCCCCGCGGCGCGAGCGCGACGCGGCGTTCGCCCCACCGGAGCGCACGGGAACCGGATGGGGACATGGCCAACCGACTCGCCGCCGAGACGTCCCCCTACCTCCTCCAGCACGCGGACAACCCCGTTGACTGGTGGCCCTGGTCGCCGGAGGCGTTCGACCAGGCGCGACGGCGTGACGTGCTGGTTCGTCCAGCACCGCCCGGTGCAGCCGGCGCCACAGCCCGGCCTCGGTCCAGAGCGTGAACCGGCGGTGCGCGGTGGCCGGGGAGACCCCGAAGGTCTCCGGCAGATGCCGTCAGGCGCACCCGCTGGTCAGCACGTACACCACGGCGGTGAAGGCGGCCCGCTCGTCCACCGGGGCGGTCCCGCCGCCCTGCGGCCGGGAGGTGAACTTCGGCAGCAGCGGAGCTGCCAGCTCCCACATCCGGTCAGGAACCAGCCGCTGCGACAGATCGGCACTCACAGCCGCCCATCATGCCGCACCGAACCCACCACACAGGACACGCTCTTAGCCCGCAGGGCGTCGGAGGCGCCGAGGGCGCGGGCGATCGCTCGTTGCTCACAGGGCCCCAAGATCGACCGTGACAGGGAACGGCGCGGTGGCCTTCACGGTGCCGGCGAACATCTCGCCGTCCCGGTAAGCCCTGGTGGCGGGGTCGAGGACGTAGGTGTACACGATCGGAACGCCGGTGGCGGCCTGCTCGATGCGCCAGTAGAAGGGGATGCCGGCCTTGGCGTACTGGTCCACCTCCACGATCCGGTCCGTGGTCTCCGAGCCGGGAGACACCACCTCGACGACCAGGAGCACGTGCTCGGGGCGGGCGGGCGTGAGGTCGATGGTCTCCGCCCGGTAGACGATGACGTCCGGACGGCGGTTGGCGAGCGGCACGTCCTGCAGGCGGACGTCGAAGTCCGTGTCGGCGTTCCAGTCCGGGCCCGCGGCGGCGTCCAGGGCGTTGGCCAGGATCCGGGCCAGCCGGTTGTGGCGCTTGGAGGCGCCCGGGCCCACGACGACCATCCCGTCCACGATCTCGATGCCGGCGCACTGCTCCTCGGACCAGGAGTCGTACTGCTCCGCGCTGATCTGCGTATGCATCCACGCGGGCGCCACCATATCGGCGGTCATGGTGTACCTCCTTCGAGGAGCCTCGGCAGGTCCGGCGCTGCTGCGCCAAGCCTACTGTTTCGAGGTGCCGGGCTGCCCGACTCGGAAGGAAAGGAGCCTCCCGTCATGTAATGGCGCACAAGTGCAATTCGGCCGAGTGAGGCGGGGGCGTCAGCGCTTCACCGGCCGCGGCAGACGCTGTGAGAGGCTGGGGCGTATGAACCGGTTGGCTGGTGTGACCTCGCCTTATCTGCTTCAGCACGCTGACAATCCGGTCGACTGGTGGCCGTGGGGACCGGAGGCGTTCGAGGAAGCGAAACGGCGTGATGTACCCGTTCTGCTCTCGGTCGGTTACTCCGCATGCCACTGGTGCCACGTGATGGCGCACGAGTCCTTCGAGGACGGGGCCACCGCCGAGTACCTCAACGCCCACTACGTGTCCGTCAAGGTGGACCGCGAGGAGCGCCCGGACGTCGACGCCGTCTACATGGAGGCGGTCCAGGCCGCCACCGGGCAGGGCGGCTGGCCCATGACCGTCTTCCTGACGCCGGACGGTGAACCGTTCTACTTCGGCACCTACTTCCCGCCCGAGCCCCGGCACGGGATGCCCTCCTTCCGCCAGGTGCTGGAAGGGGTGCGCGCCGCCTGGACCGACCGGCGCGAGGAGGTCGCCGAGGTGGCCGGGCGGATCGTGGCGGACCTGGCGGGGCGGAGCATCGGCTACGGCGGCGGGGACGCCCCGCGCCCGCCCCGGCCGGAGGAGGTGGGCTCGGCGCTGCTCGCGCTGACCCGCGAGTTCGACGCGCGGCACGGCGGCTTCGGCGGCGCGCCGAAGTTCCCGCCGTCGATGGTGCTGGAGTTCCTGCTGCGCCACCACGCCCGCACCGGCTCCGAGGGCGCGCTGCAGATGGTGGAGGCGACCTGCGAGGCGATGGCGCGCGGTGGCCTCTACGACCAGCTCGGCGGCGGCTTCGCCCGCTACTCGGTGGACGCCGCCTGGACGGTGCCCCACTTCGAGAAGATGCTCTACGACAACGCGCTGCTGTGCCGGGTGTACGCGCACCTGTGGCGTGCCACAGGCAGCGAGCGGGCGCGGCGGGTCGCGCTGGAGACGGCCGACTTCATGGTCCGCGAACTGCGCACCCCCCAGGGCGCCTTCGCCTCCGCGCTGGACGCCGACAGCGACGACGGCACCGGGCGGCACCGGGAGGGGGCGTACTACGTCTGGACGCCCGCGGAGCTGCGCGAGGTCCTCGGTGAGGAGGACGCGGAGCTGGCCGCCGCCCACTTCGGGGTGACCGAGGAGGGCACCTTCGAGGAGGGGGCCTCCGTCCTGCGGCTCCCGGACACCGACGGCCCCGCGGACGCCGGACGGATCGAGTCGGTGCGCCGCAGGCTGCTGGACGCCCGGTCCGCGCGTCCGCGTCCCGGCCGGGACGACAAGGCCGTCGCCGCCTGGAACGGGCTGGCGATCGCCGCGCTCGCCGAGACCGGCGCCTACTTCGACCGCCCCGACCTGGTGGAGGCGGCCACCGCCGCCGCCGACCTGCTGGTCGCCGTCCACCTCGATGCGGGCGGACGTCTGGCGCGCACCTCCCGCGACGGCGCCGCGGGCTCCGGAGCCGGAGTGCTGGAGGACTACGGCGACGTGGCCGAGGGCTTCCTCGCCCTGTACTCGGTGACCGGCGAGAGCTGCTGGCTGGGGCTGGCCGGCACCCTGCTGGAGACCGTGCTGACGCGCTTCACCGCCGCCGACGGCACCCTGTACGACACCGCCGACGACGCCGAGCGGCTCATCCGCCGCCCCCAGGACCCCACCGACAACGCCGCGCCCTCCGGCTGGACGGCCGCCGCCGCGGCCCTGCTGTCGTACGCCGCCCACACCGGCTCCTCCCGCCACCGTGAGGCCGCCGAGCGGGCGCTGGGCGTGGTGACGGCGCTGGCCCCGCGCGTGCCGCGCTTCATCGGCTGGGGCCTGGCCGCCGCCGAGGCGGCGCTGGACGGGCCGCGCGAGATCGCGGTGGTCGGTCCGGCGGGCGATCCGGCCACCGCCGTGCTGCACCGCACCGCCCTGCTGGCCACCGCGCCCGGCGCGGTGGTGGCCGTGGGCGAGCCGTCGGCGGACGGCGGCCGGGGCGCGGGAGGCGGCGCGGGCAGCGGGGCGGGCGGTGGCGCGGACGAGGAGACGCCCGCGCTGCTGCGCGGCCGGCCGCTGCTGGACGGCCGCCCGGCCGCGTACGTCTGCCGGCACTTCGCGTGCGACGCCCCCACGGCCGATCCGGAGCGGCTGGCGCGGACGGTGGGGGCGCCCGCCGGGGCGTGAGGCGGCCGCTTTCGCCGCCCGTATGCCGTCCGCGCGTCACCCGCGTGGGGAAAAACACGGAGCGCCCGGCCCGGGGTGTCCGTACAGTGGCGGTCATGCAGGTGATCCAGTCGACGAAACTCGCCAATGTCTGCTACGAGATCCGGGGCCCGGTTCTCGAGGAGGCCATGCGGCTGGAGGCGGCGGGTCACCGCATCCTCAAGCTCAACACCGGCAATCCCGCGCCCTTCGGCTTCGAGTGCCCGCCGGAGATCCTCGAGGACATGCTGCGCAACGTCGGGTCGGCGCACGGCTACGGCGACGCCAAGGGGCTGCTGGCGGCCCGGCGCGCGGTGATGCAGTACTACCAGACCAAGGGCATCGAGCTGGACGTCGAGGACGTCTACATCGGCAACGGCGCCTCCGAGCTGATCCAGATGTCGATGCAGGCGCTGCTGGACGACGGCGACGAGGTGCTGGTGCCGGCGCCGGACTACCCGCTGTGGACGGCCTCGGTCTCGCTGTCGGGCGGCACGGCCGTGCACTACCGGTGCGACGAGCAGTCCGACTGGATGCCGGACCTGGCCGACATCGAGAGCAAGGTGACCGACCGCACCAGGGCGATCGTCGTCATCAACCCGAACAACCCCACCGGTGCCGTCTACGGCGAAGAGGTGCTGCGCGGTCTGACGGACATCGCCCGCCGCCACGGCCTGATCGTCTACTCCGACGAGATCTACGACAAGATCCTCTACGACGGCGCCACCCACACCCCCACCGCCGCCGTCGCCCCCGACCTGCTGACCGTCACCTTCAACGGACTGTCCAAGTCATACCGGGTGGCCGGGTACCGATGCGGGTGGATGGCCGTCTGCGGGCCGAAGACGCACGCCGCCAGCTACATCGAGGGCCTGACGATCCTGGCGAACATGCGGCTGTGCGCCAACATGCCGTCCCAGTACGCGGTGGCCACCGCGCTGGGCGGGCGGCAGTCGATCAACGATCTGGTGCTGCCGGGCGGGCGGCTGCTGGAGCAGCGCGACACCGCGTACGAGCTGCTGACGTCCATCCCGGGCGTGACGTGTGTGAAGCCCAGGGGGGCGCTGTACCTCTTCCCGAGGCTGGATCCCCAGGTCTACAGGATCAAGGACGACCGGCAGATGGTCCTCGACCTGCTGCGGACGGAGAAGATCATGGTCGTCCACGGGACGGGCTTCAACTGGCCCGAACCGGACCACTTCCGCATCGTCACGCTGCCTCCGGCGCAGGACCTGGCGGACGCGGTGCAGCGGATCGGGAAGTTCCTGGACGGCTACGGCCAGCACTGAGACGGCACTGGGGCGGCACGAGGGGACGGCTCCGGGGCGGGGCCGGGAAGCACCTCGCGCCCGGTGGGCGGTGCGCGGCGACCGGAGTCCGGACGGACGGGAAAGGCCTGGCGGGAGCGGGTGAGGACGCGGAGAATTTTCTGCACCCGCGACAACTTTAGACAGAGTCCAAGTTAAGATGGCCTCCTGCATCAGCCAGGAGGCCATCCCATGTACGAACCGATTCGCACGCCGTCGGTCCACACCATGGCCGATCCGGCCAGGACCGAGGGACTCCTCCCGCGCCGCTCCCGCGAGGAGGAGCTGGACAACAGGCTCGCCGGCCACCTCACCGCGCTGCTGACCGTGACCGACGAGCTCCGCGCCCACACCCCGGACACGGAGCTGGACGAGGCCGCGCGGCGGCTCGACGCCCAGGTCACCCGGTTGTGCGCGGGGCGCGCCCCGCTGCGGGCCGAGCCGTCCGCCGCCGGGGCCGACGCATCCCGCGTCGCGGCCCTCCACCAGCGGGCCCACACGCTCGCCGGGCAGGCCCTGGTCGTGGCCACCTCCCGCTCGGACGCGGCGGCCGCGACCCTGGCCGCCGAGCGGCTGGAGGCCCACGCCCGGGAACTCGGCCTGGCCGGGGTCGGCTGACCGGCGCCGGCCAGGGGCGGGAAGCCCGCCGAGCCCGCGGGCCCTGTCCCGGCATCCTGTGCCGGGACAGGGCCCGCGGGCTCTCGCGCGGCGGCCCGGCCGGGCGGCTGTCCGGCCGACCGCTCAGCCCAGGCGCTCTACCAGGGCGTGGTACTCGTCCCACATCTCCTTCGGGGTGTGGCCGCCGAAGGTGTTCAGGTGCTCGGGGATGAGGGCGGCCTCCTCGCGCCAGGCCTTCTCGTCCACCTTCAGCAGGAACTCCAGGTCCGCCTCGGGCAGCGCCAGGCCGTCGGTGTCCAGGGCGCTCTTGGCCGGGACGACGCCGATGGGCGTCTCGACACCCTCCGCCTCGCCGTTCAGGCGGCCGACGATCCACTTGAGCACCCGGCTGTTCTCGCCGAAGCCCGGCCACACGAACCGGCCGCCGTCGTCCTTGCGGAACCAGTTGACGTAGTAGATCCTCGGCAGCTTCGCCGGGTCCGCCTTGGCGCCGACCTCCAGCCAGTGGCCCATGTAGTCGCCCATGTTGTAGCCGCAGAACGGCAGCATGGCGAACGGGTCGCGGCGCAGCTCGCCGACCTTTCCCTCGGCCGCGGCGGTCTTCTCCGAGGCCACGTTGGCGCCGAGGAAGACACCGTGCTGCCAGTCGAAGGACTCCGTCACCAGCGGCACCGCGCTGGCGCGGCGTCCGCCGAAGAGGATCGCCGAGATCGGCACGCCCCTGGGGTCCTCCCACTCCGGCGCGATGATCGGGCACTGCGAGGCGGGCACGGTGAAGCGGGCGTTGGGGTGCGCGGCCGGGGTGCCGGAGCCGGGCGTCCAGTCGTCGCCCCGCCAGTCGGTCAGACGGGCCGGGGGCTCCTCCGTCATGCCCTCCCACCACACGTCGCCGTCGTCGGTGAGCGCGACGTTGGTGAAGATCGCGTTGCCCCACAGGGTCTTCATCGCGTTGGCGTTGGTGTGCTCGCCGGTGCCGGGCGCCACGCCGAAGAAGCCGGCCTCGGGGTTGATGGCGTAGAGGCGGCCGTCCTCGCCGAAGCGCATCCAGGCGATGTCGTCGCCGATCGTCTCGACCGTCCAGCCCGGGATCGTCGGCTCCAGCATCGCCAGGTTGGTCTTGCCGCAGGCGCTGGGGAAGGCGGCGGCGACGTACTTCGACTCACCGCGGGGAGGCGTCAGCTTGAGGATCAGCATGTGCTCGGCGAGCCAGCCCTCGTCGCGCGCCATCACCGAGGCGATGCGCAGTGCGTAGCACTTCTTGCCCAGCAGCGCGTTGCCGCCGTAGCCCGAGCCGTAGGACCAGATCTCGCGGGTCTCGGGGAAGTGGGAGATGTACTTGGTGGAGTTGCACGGCCAGGGGACGTCCTCCCGGCCCGGCTCCAGCGGGGCGCCGACGGTGTGGACGGCCCTGACGAACGTCCCGTCCTCGCCCAGCTCCTCCAGGACGGCGCTGCCCATGCGGGTCATCGTCCGCATGGAGACGGCCACGTACGCGGAGTCGGTGATCTCCACGCCCAGCGCGGAGAGGGGGGAACCCAGCGGGCCCATGCAGAAGGGGACGACGTACATCGTCCGG
Source organism: Streptomyces verrucosisporus (assembly GCF_017114865.1). Classification (GTDB taxonomy): domain Bacteria; phylum Actinomycetota; class Actinomycetes; order Streptomycetales; family Streptomycetaceae; genus Streptomyces; species Streptomyces fenghuangensis. The sequence goes on from NZ_JADEYH010000009.1 coordinate 28,091, forward strand.
CCGCGCATCGAGCCGCGGAAGACGCCGCCCTCGCCGCCGGCCCCGGTGAAGACCTCGCGCATCTTCGCGGGGTCCATCCAGTGGTTGGTGGGGCCCGCGTCCTCCTCCTTCTCGGAGCAGATGAAGGTGCGGTCCTCCACGCGTGCCACGTCGGAGGGGTCGGAGGCGGCGTAGTAGGAGTTGGGGCGCTTGACCGGGTCGAGCTTGGTGAAGGTGCCCTTCTCGGCCAGCTCCTCGCAGAGCCTGTCGTACTCCGCCTCCGAGCCGTCGCACCAGACGACGCGGTCGGGCTGGGTGAGGGCCGCGATCTCGTCGACCCAGGCGATCAGTTCCTGGTGACGGGTGGGGGTGTTGGTGCCGGGAGCCGCAGTACTGCGCGCCACAATCGCTCCAGATGTCGAGGGTTTTGTGCCGGATACCGCACGTGTATCCGTTTTGTTCATCCGTACTTCAGACTCGGCCCCGTGGGGGCTGCGACCCGGATGCTGCGGCGTTGCTCATCCGGTGCCGACCACGCTCATTTGATACTCCGCCTTTGGAGCGATTCTGTCCAGACGGCCGTATGGTGAGCATGGCCACGCGGCGGTGAAACCTACGGTCACGTAGGTACGATGAGACGTATGACCGCCGCAGTGCCCGAATCCCCAAGGACTCTGCCCGCCGAGGACCGCGACGGCCGTGGGGACCGCGAGGACCACGGGGCCGAGAGGTCCGCTCACCTCGTCCACCCCGTCAAGCCCCGCCTGCGGGGCTGGCTGCACGCCGGGATGTTCCCGGCCGTGCTGATCTCGGGGGTCCTCCTGACCGCCCTGGCGCAGACCCCGCGCGGCCGCCTGGCCTGCGCGGTCTACACACTGACCGCCTGTCTGCTGTTCGGCGTCAGCGCCCTGTACCACCGCGGGAACTGGGGCCCGCGCGCCAACGCGGTGCTCCGCCGCCTCGACCACGCGAACATCTTCCTGATCATCGCGGGCACCTACACGCCCCTGACGATCCTGCTCGTCCCCGGAGGCCGCGGGCAGTTGCTGCTGTGGGGCATCTGGGCCGCCGCCGTCGCGGGCATCGCCTTCCGCGTCTTCTGGGTCGGCGCGCCGCGCTGGCTCTACACCCCCTGCTACATCGCGATGGGCTGGGCCGCGGTGTTCTTCCTGCCCGACTTCCTGCGCGCGGGCGGCGTCGCCGTCCTGGTGTGCGTGATCGTCGGCGGCCTCCTCTACAGCGTGGGCGGCCTCGTCTACGGCATCAAGCGGCCGAACCCCTCACCGCGCTGGTTCGGCTTCCACGAGGTCTTCCACTCCCTCACCCTGGCCGCCTTCGCCGTCCACTACGTGGGGATCTCCCTGGTGGCCTACAACGCCACCTGACGCACGGCCCCGTCCCCCGGCCCCGTCCCCCGGCCGGCCGGGGTCAGCCGCCGCGCCGCACCGAGCGGCCGGCGAGCACATCGGTGCGGCGGCCGTCCTCGACGGCGAACCGGCCGCCGACCAGCACATGCGGGATGCCCAGCGGCGGGGTGCGCGGCGCCTCGAACGTCGCCCCCGCCGCCACCGTCTCCGGATCGAACAGCACCAGGTCGGCGTGGTAGCCCTCGCGCACCAGGCCCCGGTCCGGCAGCCGCAGCCGGGCGGCCGGCCGCCCGGTCAGACGCGTCACGCACTCCTCCAGCGACAGCACGCCCAGCTCGCGCACATAGCGGCCCAGGTAGTGCGGGAAGGTGCCCCACGCCCGCGGATGGGGCCGGCCGCCGACGAGGATCCCGTCGCTGCCGCCGGTGTGGGCGCGGTGCCGCATGATCGCCCGGACGTTCCCCTCGTGCCCGACGTGCTGGAGGACGGTGGTGCCCAGCCGGTCGCCGAGCAGCAGCCGCCGCGCCACCGCGAACGGCTCCTCGCCGCGCTCGGCCGCCGACCGTGCGACCGTGCGGCCCACGTATCCGGCCAGGGCGGGGTCGGTCACCCCGGAGACCTCCACGGTGTCCCAGTCGACCGGCACCCCGTGGCAGCCGTCCGAGCCCTCGGTCTCCATGGCGTACCGGATCCGGGCGCAGGCCGCCGGATCCCGCAGCCGGGCCAGGGCCGCCCCGGGGCCGCCCTCGGCCGCCCAGCTCGGCAGCAGCGCGGCCAGGGTGGTGCAGCCGGGCAGGTAGGGATAGCTGTCCAGCGTCAGGTCCACGCCCTCGTCCAGGGCCGCGTCCAGCAGGGCCAGCAGCTCGGGGGCGCGGCCGGCGTTGACGGGGAAGTTCACGGTGGCGTGCGCCAGGTGCAGGGCGCACCCCGAGGCGCGGGCGACCTCGATCATCTGCGCGTACGCCTCCAGCGCGCCGGCGCCGTAGGAGCGGTGGTGGGGGCAGTGGTAGCCGCCGTAGGACGCCACCACCCGGCACAGCTCAGTCAGCTCGGAGTCGGGGGCGTACATCCCCGGGGTGTAGGTCAGGCCGGAGGACATCCCCACCGCGCCCTGCTCCAGGCCCTCGGCCACCAGGCGCCGCATCCTGTCCAGCTCCTCCCGCGTGGCGGGCCGGTCCTCCCAGCCGGCCACCATCGCCCGCACCGTGCCGTGGGGGACGAGATAGGCGGCGTTGACGGCGGTGCCGCGGTCGAGCCGGTCCAGGTACTCCCCGACGGTCCGCCAGTCGAAGTCGACGTCCGAGCCGTCCCCGTTCCAGCCAGTGATCGCCTGCCGCACCCGCGCCAGGGTGCGGTCGTCCACCGGCGCGTACGACAGGCCGTCCTGCCCGAGCACCTCCAGCGTCACGCCCTGGGCCACCTTGGCGACGTGGGCGGGATCGCGCAGCAGCGCCAGGTCGCTGTGGGCGTGCATGTCGATGAAGCCGGGCGCGAGGACGAGACCGTCCGCCTCCAGCACGCGCCGTGCGCCGGGGCGCGGTCCGGGATCCCCCTCGTGGTGGACCACGGCGATCCGGCCGCCGTCGACGCCGACGTCGGCCCGGCGGGCGGGGGCTGGGGTGCCGTCGGCGACGCGTGCGCCGCGCAGGACGAGTTCCACGGCGGACTCCGGTTCTCGGGTTCTCGGGTGGTAGGCGGGGCTGGGCGGGAGAGGGGGTCAGAAGAACGTGCGGACGAAGTCGGTGATGGTGCCGTCGGTCTCGGCGACCGGGATGAGCTGCCACCGGTCGAAGACCGTGCACGGATGCGACAGGCCCAGCGCCACCCAGTCGCCCACCTCAGGCTCCGCACCCGGCGCGAGGCGGAGGAACGCGTGCTGGTCGGCCAGTTTCACCACCTCCATCCCCTCCGCGGCCCGCTCGGCGCCGCCGGCGGTGCGGACGGCCACCGGCTGGGGCAGGCCCAGGTCGTAGGAGGCGTCGCGCTTGCCCGCGTTGAGGAACGCCAGATGCGGCTCGGGCCGGGAGACCACCTGCGCCCACAGCCGGAACGCCGGCAGCAGCGAGCCCTGCCCGGGGACGCGGTTGAACGGGGTCGCGCGGCGGTAGTGGCCGTCGTCGTGCGAGACGTACGCGCCCGAGCGCAGCAGCTTCAGCACCGGGCGCGACAGCCTGGGAACGCGCCCGAAGGCCTCGGCCACCACGTCGAACCAGGCGCTGCCGCCCGCACTCACCACGATCTCCTCGTCCGGTCCCAGGGCGGCGAAGTGGCCCGCCGCGTCCAGGGCGGCGGCCAGCGCGACCAGGTCCTCCAGCCAGGCCCGCACCCGCGCGGCGTCGGCATCCGGGACCTCGCCCTCGTAACCGGCGACACCGACCAGCCGCAGCGAGGCCGCCCGGGCCACCGCCCGCGCCACCCGTGCCGCCTCGTCGGCGGTGCGCACACCGGTACGGCCGCCCGCCACGCCCGACTCGACGACGACGTCGAGGGGGCGGGCGGCGGGGAAGGCGTCGCGGACCGGGGCCAGGGCGGCGTCCATCAGCTCCACGCCGCGCACCGAGTCCACGTAGCAGACGATCACCGCCTCCGGGTCCGCCGCGAGCTCACCGGCGATCCAGCGCAGCGCGGCGGCGTCCACCACCTCGTTGGCCAGGAAGACCCGGCGCACCCCGAAGGCCCGGCAGACGCGCGCCTGGGAGGGCACCGCGACCGTGATGCCCCAGGCGCCGTGGTCGAGCTGGCGCCGGAACAGCTGCGGGGACATCGAGGTCTTGCCGTGCGGGGCGAAGGCGAGGCCGTGCCGGTCGGCGAAGGCGCCCAGCTGCCGCAGGTTGTGCTCCAGCGCCCCGGCGGCCAGCGTCAGCACCGGGGTGGTGAAGCCGCCGGTGAACAGCGGGCGCCGCTGGGCCGCCAGTTCGCCCACCGTCAGTCCGGCCGCGTCCGGGGGCAGCCCCTTGAAGCGGTGGTCGACGACCTCGTCGGCGAGACGGGCGACGGGGTCCGCGGGTCCGGGCCCGCCGGTGTGCCGGGGATGCCCGGGCCGCCGGGGGCGCTCGGTGTGATCGGCGTGATCGGGGTGCTCGGCGGCCATGGTGAACTCCGGACTCCGGGACGTACCCCGGGAGAATGATTGCGATATGTGCAACGTTTATTGCGCATAGTGCTCGTTGCTGTCTAGCATCCCCGCGAACGCCCGGTCAACGGACGGCCGGGAGGGAAGCGGGGGAGGAGAGGGCGACCGTGACAGTGCCTCCCGTGACCTCCCCACCCGCCGGGGCCCCCTTCGACGTGGTCTGCCTGGGGGAGAGCATGGCGGCCTTCCGGCCCGCCGGTCCCGGCAGGCTCGCCGACTCCCCGGTCTTCGTCCGAGGCGTCGGCGGCGCCGAGTCCAACACCGCCTGCCTGCTCGCCCGCGCCGGCCACCGGGTCCGCTGGATCGGGCACGTGGGCACGGACGGCTTCGGCGACCACGTACTGGCCGAGATCGCCGCCCACGGCGTGGACGTCTCCGCGGTGCGCCGTGACCCCGACCGCCCCACCGGCGTCTACTTCCGCACCGGCGGCGAGCGCTCCACCACCGGCGAGCGGCCCGCCGACCCGGCCCTGGCCGAGGTGCTCTACCACCGCGCCGGATCGGCCGCCTCCGCGATGTCCCCGGACACCGTCGACCGCGCCGCCGCCGAATCCGGCCGGATCCTCCACCTCAGCGGCATCACGGCGGCCCTGTCCGACGGCTGCCGGGAGCTGCTGTACGAACTGACCGAGCCCCGCCCCGGGCGGCCGCTGCTGTCCTTCGACGTCAACTACCGGGTGGGGCTGTGGAAGAGGCGGGATCCGGCCGTCCTGCTCGACCTCGCCCGCCGCTGCGACCTGGTCTTCACCGGCGCGGACGAGGCGCGGGCCGCCTGGGGCGCGGCCGGCCCCGCCGCCCTGCGCGAACTGCTGCCGGAGCCGTCCGTGCTCGTGGTCAAGGACGGCGGACGGGGCGCGACGGCCCACACGGCGACGGGCACCTACCAGGTGCCCGCCCTGTCCGTGGAGACGGCCGACCCCGTCGGCGCCGGGGACGCCTTCGCCGCCGGATTCCTCTCGGCCACCCTGCGCGGACTGCCCCCGCGGGCACGGCTGCGGCACGGCCATCTGGCCGCCGCCGCCGCGCTCACCTGCCCGGGCGACCTCGCCGAGCCGCCCGGCCGGGCCCTGGCCGACCGGCTGGCCGCGCTCGACGACGACGCCTGGGGCAGACTGCGGCTCACCCCCGGCTGGACCACACGGAAGGCATGAGACAGATGAGCCAGACCGTCGACCGGGCGCTGAGCATCCTCCCCCTGCTCGCGCGCGGGCCCGCGGGCCTCGAACAGGTCGCCCGGCACCTGGACGTCCACAAGTCCACCGCCCTGCGGCTGCTGCGCACCCTGCACGAGCACGGCATGGTCCACCGCCAGGCCGACCAGCGCTACCGCCTGGGGGCGCGGCTGATCGCGCTGGCCCAGGAGGCCGTGGAGAACATCGACGTGCGCGCCGTCGCCCACCCGTACCTGGCCGAGCTGAACGATGCGTGCGGGCACACCGTCCACCTGGCGGTTCGGCAGGAGGACGAGGTCCTCTACATCGACAAGGTCGAGAGCCGCTACCCGGTGCGGATGTACTCGCGCATCGGCAGACCGGTGGCGGTCACCGTCGCCGCGGTCGCCAAGGTCATCCTCGCCGATCTGCCCGAGGCCGAGCGGCGCGCGCTCGCCGAACGCCTGGACTACCCCCGCCACACCCCCCGCTCCACACCCGGACCGGACGCCTTCCTGAAGGAGCTGGCCCGGGTGCGCGAGCAGGGCTGGGCCACCGACCTCGGCGGCCACGAGGAGACGGTCAACTGCGTCGCCGCCCCCGTGCGCGGCGCGGACGGCCGGGTCGCCGCCGCGCTGTCGGTCTCCGCGCCCGCCGCCGTCGCGGGCTCGGACGAGCTCATGCGCCTGCTTCCCCTGGTGCGGCGTACGGCCGACGCCGTCAGCGCCGAGTACTCGGGCAGGCCGCCCGCCCCCTGAGCTCCGCGGAACCCCGCGAAGTCAGCCCCACCGGAAGGAAGACCGTGAGCGACACCCCCGCGAAGACCCCTGCCGACGCCCCTGCCGACGCCCTGTCCGCCGCCCCGGCCGGCACCTCTGCCAAGACCGCGTTCACCCCGCCGTCCCACACCGCCCCGCCCGCCCGCTTCTCGCACGGCGTGCGCAAGGGGAACATCCTCCAGGTGGCCGGACAGGTCGGCTTCCTGCCCGCCGTCCCCGGGCAGCCGCCCGCCCCCGCGGGGCCGTCCCTGCGCGAGCAGACCCTCCAGACCCTCGCCAACGTGGAGGCGGTCCTGAGAGAGGGCGGGGCGAGCTGGGAGGACGTGGTGATGGTCCGCGTCTACCTCACCGACACCGGCCACTTCGCCGAGTTCAACGAGATCTACGACGAGTACCTCGCCGGTACGGCGGGGCTGACCGGCCCGCCGTCGGCGCGGACGACCGTCTACGTCGGTCTGCCCGCCGGTCTGCTGGTCGAGATCGACGCCATGGCCGTCCTGGACTGACGCGCGGGCGCCTCCGGGGGCCCGCCCGTGCGCCCATGCGCCCGCGCGTACCGGTACGCCCTCTTGTGCCGTCCGGCGGCGCGCTGTTGTATGCGCCACGCCGGTTGCGGGGACGAGAACGGAGGGCGCACATGGCCAGTACGGGTGAGAAGGGCGCGGCGGACGGAGCGGACGGCACGGGCGGGACGGAACGGCCCGGGAGCGGGACGGAGGCCGTCGCGGAGACCGCCGCGGCCCCGGCCGAACGGAAGGCGAGCTGGCGGCTGGTCGGCCCCGGCATCGTGGTGGCCGCCACCGGCGTCGGAGCCGGAGACCTGGTGGCCACCCTCGTCGCCGGCAGCAGGTTCGGCTACACCCTGCTGTGGGCGGCCGTCGTCGGCTGCCTGGTGAAGATCGCGCTGGCGGAGGCGACCGGCCGCTGGCACCTGGCCACCGGCCGGACGATCTTCGACGGCTGGCGCAGCCTGGGCGCGTGGACCACCGTCTACTTCGCGGTCTACGTCACGGTCTGGGGTTTCGTCTACGGCGCCGCCGCCATGTCCTCCAGCGCGCTGCCGCTGGTCGCGCTCTTCCCCGGGCTCCTGGAACTGAAGACGTGGGCGATCCTGTGCGGGCTGGCGGGCCTGGCGTTCGTCTGGTTCAACCGCTACGCGATCGTCGAGAAGATCATGATGGTCTTCGTCGGCGTGATGTTCGTGGTCGTCCTCTACGTGGCGGTCCGCGTCACCCCGCACCTCGGCGACGCCGTGGCCGGACTGCTTCCCGTGCTGCCGGACGGCTCGCTGCTGTACACCCTCGGCCTGGTCGGCGGCGTCGGCGGGACGATCACCATGGCCGCGTACGGCTACTGGGTCAACGCCAAGGGGTGGACCGACAGCGGCTGGATGCGGATGATGCGCCTGGACAACCGGGTCGCGTACCTGACCACCGGCGTCTTCGTGGTGGCGATGCTGATCGTCGGCGCCGAACTGCTGCACGCCGCCGGCACCGCCGTCGGCTCCGGCGACCAGGGGCTGCTGGACCTGGGCCGGATCCTGGAGGAGCGCTTCGGGGCCGTCACCGCCAAGCTCTTCCTGATCGGCTTCCTCGCCGCCTCCTTCTCCTCCCTCGTGGGCGTCTGGCACGGCGTCAGCCTGCTGTTCGCCGACTTCGTGGAGCGTACGCGCGCGGCACGGGCGCAGGGCACCGGCGGCGAGCCCCCCGTTCTGGAGGTCGCGCGCGGGCAGCGCGAGCGCTCCGGGCCGTTCCGCGGATACCTGCTGTGGCTGACGTTCCCGCCGATGGGCCTGCTGTGGCTGGACAAGCCCTTCGGGCTGGTCATCGCCTACGGCGTGCTGGGCGCCTTCTTCATGCCCTTCCTCGCCGGGACGCTGCTGTGGCTGCTCAACTCCGGCCGGACGCCGAGCCGGTGGCGCAACGGGCCGCTGAGCAACACGATGCTGGCGGTCGCCGGGCTGATCTTCGTCGTGCTGTGCGTCCAGCAGGTGCGCGAACTGCCCTGGTGACCGCGTCCGCCGGGCGTCCGTGCGGGAACGGCACGAGGACGACGGTACGGGGCCCGCTCCGCGTCCGCCGCGGAGCGGGCCCCTTCCTCTTCCCCGCCGTGCCGTTGTTCCGCCGCCGGTGCTACGGCAGCGCGTGGACGTGCGGGCCGACGGTGTCCGACCACCGGTTGCCGTTGAGCGCGTCCCAGTTGGTGGACCAGGTCATGGCCCCGCGGATGCCCGGGTAGGTCCGCGCGGGCTTGAACGAGCCGCAGTTCGTCCCCCTGGCCAGGCAGTCCAGGGCGGCGTTCACCACGGAGGGGTCCACGTAGCCGGAGCCCGCTCCGCGTGTGGACGCGGGGGTGCCCAGGCCGACCTGGGAGGGGTCGAGACCGCCTTCGAGCTGGATGCAGGCGAGCGCGGTGAGGAAGTCCACCGAGCCCTGCGAGTACACCTTGTTGTCGCAGCCCATCATCGAACCGCTGTTGTAGTAGTGCATGTTGACGACCGTGAGGATGTCCTTCACGTTCAGCGCCAGCTTGAAGTACTCGGTGGACGTGGACTGCATGTCGATGGTCTGCGGGGCCATCGTGAGGACCATGGAGGGCCCGGCCTTCGCCGACAGCGAGCGCAGGGCCTGCGTCAGCCAGGTGGAGTTGATGCCGTGCTCCAGGTCGATGTCCACACCGTCGAAGCCGTACTCCCGCATCAGCCGGTGGGCGCTGTCGGCGAAGCGCGCGGCGGAGGCGGAGTCGTTGACGATGACATTGCCCTTCTCGCCGCCCACCGAGAGGATCACCTTCCTGCCCTCCGCCTGCTTGGCGGCGATGTCGTCCTTGAACTCCTGGACGGAGGAGTAGCCGAGCGCCGGGTCGAGGTTGAAGGTGATCTCACCGGCGCTGGCCGTGGAGTCGGCGAAGGAGACGGCGATGATGTCGTACTGGTCCTGCACCTCGCGCAGCTTCTGCACCCGCGCGCCGTTGTCGAAGTTCTGCCAGTAGCCGGTCAGGGCGTGCTCGGGGACGCCGGTGTCGGGTGCGCCGCCGTCGTCGCCCCTGGGACGGGTGGTGGCGGTGACGGGGGCGGACTTGGCCGACTCGCCCGCGCCGTTGACGGCGCTGACGCGGAACTCGTAGGAGGTGGCGGCCGCCAGTCCGGTGACGGTGGCCGAGGTGCCCTGCGTCGACAGTGCCCTGGCCCCGTCCCGGTAGACGGTGTAGCCGGTGGCGCCGTCGACGGCGTTCCAGTTCAGGGTGACCGAGGAGGAGGTGGCCGCGCCGACGGTCGGTGCGCCGGGCGCGGCCGGGGGCTCGGGGTCGGGCTCGCCCGGATCGCCGCCGGGGCCGGTGAGGAGCACGTCGTCCACGTGGTAGGCGCTCTGGCCGTACCAGCCGTGGGTGTGGACGGTGACCGAGGTGGTGTCCGGGCCGGTGGTGAAGGAGGTGCGCAGCTGCTGCCAGCCGGAGGTGCCGGGGGTCCAGGTGGAGACGTCGGTGGTGCCGGTGCCGGACGCGCCGAGGTAGACGTACGAGCCCTGCACCCAGGCGCTCAGCTGGTACTGGGAGTCCGGCTGCACGGCGACGGTCTGGGTGCACTTGGCGTTGTCGCCGCCGGCAGGGGCGGCCTTCAGCGCCGCCGTGCCGCCGTGGACGGGGGAGGAGACGGTCGTGCCGCTGCCGGCGGAGCAGGTCCAGCCGCTCAGGCCGGACTCGAAGCCGGCGTTTCGCACCAGATTCGGCTCGGCGGCCCCGGCACTGCCCGAGAGCCCGCCGAACGCCACCGCGCCGAGGGCGACCGCCCCGGCGCCGAGGACCGCGGTGATCCTGGTGCGGGCGCGCGCGGTACGGCGCGCGCCGGGCGCCGCGTCTCTCCCGCCATCCGTGGTGTCTGTTCGCGTCCTGCGTTCCACTGCTGCCTCCGTGCGTAGGGGGTGAGCGCGCGTGGGGGAGACGGTGGCCACCGTGCTGAGCCGGAAGAATGGTTCAGACCAATGAGGATGTCAAGGGGGACGGCACTCAGGGCGGGAGAGGGTCTCCGGGCGAGCGGCCCGGGAAGCCGGCCCGGCGTGAACTTTGGGCCCCGGGTGGGTCCTTGGGCCCATGAAGTCCACCGTGACGAGTGCATAAGTTGTGCCCGGCATATCGAAGGACGATCAGAGGGGCGCCACGGATGCGTGGGACAAGGGGGCCGTCGTGGGCCGGTGAGGCACACGGGCGGACGACACGTGGGAGCGCAGGAGGCTTCGCACTCGTGCGCGCCTGGTCCGTCGGGTTCGTGGTGCTGCTGATCACCGAGTATCTGCAGGTCACCTATCTCTACGAGGCCTTCGCCACCACCGAGCGCCTCGAGCCCTTCGGCGGCCGGCTGCTGCTGGTGCACCTGCCGAACGCGGTGTGCATCGCGCTCGCCGCATGGGCGGCAGGGAGAGTGCACCGGGAGCCTTTCCGGCACTCCCCCGTACGGCACGCCCTCGCGGTCTTCACGATCCCGGTCTTCGCGCAGGTGATCACCGTCGTCCTGCACTGGGACCGGGCTTCGGCGGAGGGCCTTCTGATGTCCTGTGCCGTCATGGTGGTCGGCGCCTTCACCGGTTACGTCGCCGACCGGCTGCAGGAGGGGGAGCGATGAGGGGGAGACAGGCCGGCGAGGCGGCCGGAAGAGGAGCGGGGAGCGGTCGCAGGGCGGTCGCGGCCGACACGGGCGCTACGACCCTGGAGTACGTCGGTGCGGTGCTGCTCGCCGCGGCCGTCGTTCTGGCACTGGTCGCGACCGGAGTCGCCGGTTCCGTAGGGGACAGGTTCCGCTGCTCCATCATGTCCGTCTGGGGCGGCGGGAGCTGTTCCTCCGGTGACGAGGGGGCGGAGAAACCGGCGAGCGACGCCGACTACGAGCCCCCGCTGTGCGCCATCTCGACCGTCACCGACAAGGCCGGCAGCAAGGCGAAGATCGGCTGGTTCGAGTGGGGCAACGAGTACGGCTTCCAGGACAGGGTCCACCGGGCGAACTACGACGTCAACGGGGACGGGAAGATCGACGAGAGCGACCAGCTGATCTACACCACCTTCACCGACTCCGCCTCGGCCGGCGTCACGATCGGCGCGGGCGGCGAGATCGAGGGGCTGGGTGAGGGGCAGGTCGACCTCGGGGCCGGAGTCAAGGTCAACAACGGCGACACCTGGGTGTTCAAGAGCCGGGAGGAGGCCGAGGCGTTCCGCGAGGACCTCGAGGACCTGAAGATGTACGAGATGCGGCGCACCTCCCCAGGCGGGTCGCAGGCGGCCATGGGTGACAGCATCCTGGCGCTCTTCGGCAAGGGGCCGCTGGTCGAGGAGCAGAAGCTCCGCGACCGGATCGAGGAGAAGCTCGGCGACCGGCACATCAGCCACGGCTCCATCGGTTCGTACGGCGAGGTCAACGGCGGCCTGTCGCTCGACGCCGGCTCCAGCGGCCGGCTCTCGGCCAAGCTCGGCGGCAGCGCGAGGGTCAGCAGCGATGTGCTCTTCACCAAGGACGACTACCGGGGCACCGAGTCCTACACCTACTCCGTGAAGGCGGAGGGCGAGTGGGGCACCGGCGTCGCAGCGGGCGGATACGAGAAGGGCCAGCACAAGCAGGCCAACCGCTCCGCGACGGTGACCATCACCCGGGACCAGGAGACCGGCGAACTCGTCCGCATCGACTTCACCCAGACCACCGAGACCGGGGCCAGCGGCACGAGCGAGGGCGCGGACGCGGACAACGGCAAGAAGGGCAAGGACGCCCGCGGCGGCAGCGTCGGGAGCACCGACAACTCGGGTGCCAGCGACATCGAGGTCCACACCAACACCCTGACCTTCCCGAAGGGGGAGAAGGGCGACGCCGACCGGGCCGTCGCGCAGGCATGGCTGGACGGCGACGGTGACGGCAACGCGCCCCTGGAGTACATGCTGTCGAACAACGCGCCGACCTCCAGGCCCGGCTCGGACGACCCCTTCGGGCAGCTTCTGTTCGACAAGGGGAAGTCCAGCAGGACCACGTACGATGGCATGGCCGACGCGCAGGAGTACGGATTCGAGCTGAACCTGGGGCTGTCCGTGGGCCTCTCCGTCTCCATGGAGAACAAGGCCGAGACGCTGGCGGACGCCGAGTTCCTGGGCGCGCCCCGGGGCGACAGGCGCGAGTACGTGCCGTACAGCTACTGCGCGCAGTGAGGACGGGCGGGGCGATGCAAGAGCGGTTCGCGACCAGTGAGGAAACCCGGGGATGAGCTGGAGGTCGAGGCGCGGTCTGTGCACGGCGGCGGTCGGTCTGGCCGGTGCGCTGCTGACCGGCTGCGGTGGCGGTGGCGGTGGTGAGGCGGCCGAGGTTCCCGAGGGCTGGGGCACACTGAGGACCGAGCGGCTGACCGTCGCCTATCCGGAGGGGTTCGAGGAGACGGCCTCGCGGGACGGCGGTCCGTACGAGGTGGCCCGGGCCGCTCTGACCGAGAAGGGGCGCATGACGGCCTCGATGACGGTCGAGTTCGACTTCGGGAAGGGGCTGAACGACGCGGACATGGCCGCGGGCGGAGCCAAGGCCCGCATCCAGCTGGGAGCGACCCCGGTGAAGACCACCGAGATCGAGGTGGCCGGCCCCGGGGGACGGGAGGAGGCCCGCCGCATCGACTACTCCTTCACCTTCCGGGGCGAGGAGGGCGGGCCGCCCGAGGGCACCGAGATGGACGGGGTGATGCTGGCCGGAGTGGACACCGAGCAGCGGCCCTACCTGATCACGGTGAACTCCATCAAGGGGACCCTGTCCGAGCGGGATGTCGCGGACATCGCCGGCAGCGTCGAGCTGAAGTAGGCGTCCGGGAGGGGGCGGGATGGAGGCGGTCTTCCTGATCGCCGGTACGGCGGCGGCGGCCGTGTGCCTGCTGTGCCTGCGCAGGATCGCGGTGGTGCTGTGGCTGGTGGCGCGCGGGGAGCGGGCCCGGGGGTGGTGCGCGCGGCGCCGGATGGCCGCGTGGGGAGCGGGCACGGACGGTGTCCGCGGCCACCGTCCGGAGTTCTTCTTCGCCTTCCGGACCCCGGACGGGGACACGGTGGAGTTCAGGGACCGGCCGGGCGCCCTCGGGTACGAGGAGGGCGCGCCGGTCGGGGTCCACTACGATCCGGCCCGCCCCCGCCGGGCGACCGTCGCAGGCGGCGGCACCTGGGGGCCGTTGTACGTACCGGCCCTGGTCGCCGCGCCCACCGGGTTTCTCGCCGTGGTGCTCCTGCGCGCCCTGGCACTCCACAACGGCCTCGGATGAGAGGGGCGATCACATGACGGTTCCGGAGATCCTCGACTTCCTGCCGCCCTCGCGGTTCGACGACGAACTCAGCCCAGGCCTCTTCGGCCTCTTCGTCCTCGTCCTGCTTCTCATATGCCTTCGGCGGGGCGTTCGCGCGGCACGGGAGGGCAGGGCCTTCACGCTGGTGCTCTGGGCCGTCGTCGCCGCGGCCGCGGCGACCGCGGGGGCGTACGCCTACGAACTCCTCTGAAAGAGCGGGACTTCCCGGCACGGGGGTATCGCATTCAGGGAGCGGGGGGCCGGGGCGCAACGGTGTTCTCCATTGTGCGGGGCGTCGATAAGATGAGAGCGCGATTGGGCTGCACAGTTGACAACCTGCGGTTACAGGAGATTGCGGCCGAAGCGAACGGGGATCTTGAAGTGTCGACAGCGATCGCGGTCACCAGTGCCGATCTGGTACTCCCGCCGACGGATCAGCAGACGCCCACCGCGGCGCTTCTCCGGTCGCCGGACAGTCAGTCGCTGGAGGAGGCCGTCACCGACATGCGGCTTCTGCTGGAGCAGCGGGGATATGTCGTGGCCGTCTGCTCCACAGGGCTCCGGCCGGCCTTCGAGCAGCGGCTGCGCACCGTTCGCTCGATCCTGGAGAGCGACAGGATCGCCCTCCTGCAGTCGGACCTTCCCCCGCTCGGTCTGGCCGTACTCGTCCGCCAGCTGAGGCAGTTGTCCGTCTGCGGCTTCAGCGCGGGCGTCGTCGCGTCGGCGGCCCGCCTGCTCTCCCACTACGTCCACGCCGGTGCGATGCTCAACTCGGTCGCCAGGCTCGACCGGGTTCCGGTGAGCCTGAGGACGCATGCGAAGTCATGGGTGCCGGGATCGCAGTTCGGGGTGGTCGCCGCTCCCGAGGCGCAGTTGATCAAGATCGGCGGCGGTTCCCTGACCGGGCCGCCCTTCGCCACGCATCTCCTGGTCGCCAGGGGACAGCTGCAGTCCGACTGGGTCACCGGCACACTCGCCCCCGAGTGGAAGGCCCAGGCCGTCCACGAAGCCGGGCTGCCCGCCGACTCCCCTCGCTGGTGGGGCACCGGCAAACTGATCGAGTTCGCGGCCTACCTCCCCGACATCTCGATCCTCTATCAGCTTGTCTCGTCCGTGCGGCGCGAGAAGTGCCACTGGTGTGCAATGGAGTTCATAGGCGACCGCTGCGGCTTCTGCACCGCCCCGCTTCTGTCGCACGAGAACCAGAACCAGGCTTCCGGTGTCATGAACCAGGGGCCTTCCTGACACATGCGAGTCCAGAGGTGCTCGCGCGGCCCGTCCCACCGACCGTTCCCCTCCACACCCCTTACGAGGTTGTCCGGCTCATGAACTCACGCCAGCGCCGCGGCGTCATACTCCTGCTCCTCTCCGTCCTCTGCGCCTTCATCGCGTTCGCGGGCGTCCTCTCCGTGATCAGCGATGTGAACTCCAAGGTGGGGCCGGAGGTTTCGGCCTATCAGGTGAAGAGTGACATCGCGCCTTACAGCCGGCTCGGCGAGAAGCAGTTCGAGAAGGTGTCCATGCCCAGGCGCTGGCTCTCGGAGAACGCGGTGACCGACCTTTCCGAGATCGACGGGAAGATAGCGGTCACGCGACTGCGCGAGGGATCCCTGCTGCAGAGCGACATGATCGTGGAGCGGCCGGCGCTGGAGGCCGGTGAGCAGGAGATCGCCATCATGATCGATGCCGCCACCGGTGTGGCCGGCAAGATCACGCCCGGCTCCAAGGTCAACATCTTCGCCACCTTTCCGGGTGATCAGGAGGGGACCCCGGCCCAGTCGAAGATCATCGTGGCCAACGCGAAGGTCCTGGACGTGGGCCAACTGACCCCGCTGGACTCCAGGGACGGCGACGGTCCCCGCTCCAGCGAAGCCGTCCCCATCACCTTCGCGCTCAAGACCCTGGACGCCCAGCGCGTCGCCTATGCCGAGTCGTTCGCACAGAACGTCCGTCTCGCACTGATCGCCCCGGGCAGCGACACCTCTCTCCGCCCGGGGGAGCGCACCTACGAAATCGGCAAGGACAAGTGAGACCGGATGGTCACCAGGATTCTCCCGGCCGTCGGTGACGCCGACGCCGCCCGATCCATCACCACCCTGCTCAGCCAGCTTCCCGACGCGGAACCGGCGATGCCGGTCGGAGACTCCACCCAGCTGATCGACACCCTCGCCCGCCTCGCGGGCGAATCATTCGACGAGCTGCCCGAGGTCGTGCTCGTCCACGAGCGGATCGGACCGGTGCCGGCACTCGAACTGATCCGGGAGGTCTCGCTCCGTTTCCCGGCGGTCGGGGTGGTCCTCATCACGGCGGACGCCACCCCGGGACTGTTTTCCGCGGCCATGGACTCGGGCGCCCGGGGCCTGGTGGCACTGCCGCTCGGCTACGAGGAACTCGCCAACCGGGTGCAGGCCGCGGCCCAGTGGGCGAGCGGGGTCCGCCGTCACCTTGGCTCCGGGGGCGACTCCCCGGCCGGCCCCGGCGGTGTGGTCGTCACCGTCTCGGGGGCCAAGGGAGGGGTCGGTACGACCGTGATCGCGACCCAGCTCGCTCTGGCGGCCCAGGCGTCCGGCCAGAGCACCGCGCTGGTCGACCTGGACCTGCAGACGGGCGACATCGCCTCCTACCTGGACGTGCAGTTCCGCCGCTCCGTCGCGGACCTCGCGGCGATCCAGGACATCACCCCCCGTGTGCTGCAGGACGTCGTCTTCAGCCACGAGACGGGCGTCTCCCTGCTGCTGGCGCCGAGTGAGGGCGAAAGGGGCGAGGAGGTCTCGGACCGGTCGGTCCGCCAGACCGTCAACTCGCTGCGCTCACGGCACGCGGTGGTGGTCGTCGACTGCGGTTCGCAGATGAGCACGGCCAACGCGGCGGCCGTGGAGATGGCGGACACCGCGTTGCTGGTCACCACGCCGGACGTGGTCTCCGTGCGCGCGACCAAACGACTGGTGCGGATGTGGACCCGACTCCAGATCCGCAAGGCGGAGGAGACGCTCACGGTCGTCAACCGCTACACCCGGACCGCGGAGATCCAGCCGCCGCTGATCCAGAAGATCACGGGCACCCGGGTCGCCGGCCTCGCCGTCCCCGCCAACTTCAAGGAGCTCCAGGGAGCGGTCGACGCGGGCCGGATGCACGAACTGGACGCCAAATCCACCGTGAAACAGGCACTGTGGGGACTGGCGGGAGAGCTGGCCCTGGTGAAGGCTGCCGAAGGGCAGGCTAGGCAGGGCAGGTTCCGGATGGACCGGGGAGCGGTCGGAGTGCGGCGCCGGCGCCCCCGGAGCGATGACGCGGACGACGGTCAGCCGAGGAAGAACTCGTAGAGCCAGGGGGCGAATCGCCATTATGAGAATCCGGGGGACGGGCCGGGACGGCGGCATCGGCGGCCTGCCGCCGCGTGACGACCGGGGGCAGGTGGCGGTCGAGTTCGCGGGCATGGCGCCGGTCATCCTGGTGACACTCGTGCTGATCTGGCAGGCCGCACTGGTCGGCTACGCCTTCTCGCTGGCGGGCAACGCGGCCGACAAGGCGGTGCGGGCCGGGGCGACGACCGACACCTGGCGGCAGAGCCGGAACCAGGCGTGCGACAGGGCGGGCCGCGAGGACCTGCCGGACACCTGGACGGCGACGATCCGCTGTCGCGAGGACGGCGACATGGTCGAGGCCGTCGTGAGGGTCAGGGTGCCGGTGCTCTTCCCCGGCGGGGTCGACTTCCCCCTGTGGATATCGGGCAGGACCGCCGCGGCGAAGGAGAGCTGAAGCGTGCCGAACCGCTTTCGAGAAGAGAACGGGACAAGAGGCCGCGAGCGCGGCCAGGTGGCCATCGAGTACGTGGGGATGCTGTCCCTGCTGCTTCTGGTGGGCCTCCTCGTGATCCAGCTGGGGCTGGCGGTCTTCGCCGTCCAGCAGGTCGGTACGGCCTCCCGCGCTGCCGCCCGTATCGCCTCGTACGACGACGCGGACCGCGGCTACCGGCAGGCCGGCCGCGACGCGATGAGCACCTGGCTGGCCGACGAGGCGGTCTTCCGGCGCGCGGTCCGGGGCGACGAGGTGAAGGTGACGGCGAGTGTGCCGATCCCTTCTCTCATCCCCGGGCTGCTGAGTGGGCTGGAGGCCCAGAGGAGTGCCACGATGCCGCTGGACTGACCTCCACCGGTCCCGGTCACCGCGCGATCCGCGCCGCCGTACACGAGCAGCAGGGAGATGGACGATATGGGCTTGCGAGCGCGTCTCAACAGCTCCGAGCCGTCGGAGAAGGGCCACAACGAGGAGAGCCGCCTCGTAGCGGTCTACCGCGCCAAACTGCTGGAAGAGATAGACCTGGCCGAGATGTCCGCCCTCCAGGCGTCCGACCGCAGGATCCGCCTGGAGAGGGTCCTGGGGCACATCATCAGCCGTGAGGGCCCGGTCCTCTCCACGGTGGAGCGGGCCCAGCTCATCCGCCGGGTCGTGGACGAGGCCCTCGGCCTGGG
This sequence comes from Streptomyces verrucosisporus, assembly GCF_017114865.1. Taxonomy (GTDB): domain Bacteria; phylum Actinomycetota; class Actinomycetes; order Streptomycetales; family Streptomycetaceae; genus Streptomyces; species Streptomyces fenghuangensis. The sequence continues at coordinate 46,255 of NZ_JADEYH010000009.1, forward strand.
CATCCTGGAACCGCTGCTCGAGGACGCCTCCGTCAGCGAGATCATGGTGAACGGCCCGGACCAGGTGTTCGTGGAGCGAGGCGGCCGGCTGGAACTGCTGCCCATGCGCTTCACCTCGGACGAGCAGCTCATGCAGACGATCGAGCGCATCGTCTCCACGGTCAACCGCCGTGTGGACGAGGCCAACCCGATGGTCGACGCGCGGCTCCCCTCCGGGGAGCGCGTCAACGTCATCATCCCGCCGCTCTCCCTCACCGGTCCGATCCTCACCATCCGGCGCTTTCCCCGTGCCTTCACGCTCCACGAGATGATCGGCCTCGGTTCACTGGACGAGCAGATGGTGCTGCTGCTCTCGGGGCTGGTGCGCGCCAAGTTCAACATCATCGTCTCCGGAGCCACCGGCACCGGCAAGACGACGCTCCTGAACGCCCTTTCCGGGCTGATCCCCGATGGGGAGCGCATCATCACCATCGAGGACTCCGCCGAACTCCAGCTCCAGCAGTCCCACGTCATCACCCTGGAGAGCCGGCCCGCCAACGTCGAGGGCAAGGGACAGGTCGGCATCCGCGACCTGGTGCGCAACTCGCTGCGCATGCGGCCGGACCGCATCGTCGTCGGTGAGGTCCGGGGCGGCGAGACGCTCGACATGCTCCAGGCCATGTCCACCGGCCACGACGGTTCCCTGGCCACCGTCCACGCCAACAGCGCCGAGGACGCGCTGATGCGCCTGCAGACCCTGGCGTCGATGTCGGAGGTCGGGATCCCGTTCGTGGCGATCAAGGACCAGATCAACAGCGCTCTCGACGTCATCGTGCAGCTGACCCGGCACGCCGACGGCTCTCGCCGCATCACCGAGATCGCGGTCGTCGACTCCAAGGGCCGTGAGGACTACCGGATCGTCTCGGTGTGCCGTTTCAACGCCCGGCCGATGTCCGCAGACGGCCGTGTCCATGGCGAATTTGCACACCATTCGCTGCCCCGGCGGATCGCCGACCGCCTGTACATGAGGGGCGAGCCGATCCCCGCCGTCTTCGGTGTGGCCCAGTCGGACGACCAGCTGGTCGTCCGCGAGTCCGCCTCCTGAACGTTCCCGGTCCGCCGCTCTCCGAGAAGGTCCCGTCCGATATGGCCAACCTCCCCCTCCTGACGACAGGCGTCACACTGCTGGCCTGCGTACTCGCCGTCGCGGGCGTGCACGTGTCCGCCAAGGGAAAGGCCCAGCAGCAGTATCTGGTCCAGAGGATGTCCCAGACGGGACAGATGCCGGTCGTCGGCCGCAGCCGCCGCTTCCAGGGCATCGACCGGCGGTTGCGCAGGACCGGGCTGGGCAAGCGCATCGAACACAAGATCAACACCACCGGGCTCGACCTGACCCCCGGCGAGTACTTCGTCTACGTGCTCGCCTCCCTGCTCGCCGTCTACTTCGTCGTCGGCACGGTCTTCGCCTCCTTCTTCGGCCTGCTCGCGGCCCTCATCGGTCTCTGGGGCGGCAACGCCTTCCTCAACCACCAGATCCGCAAGCGCACCGAGGCCTTCATCAACCAGCTCCCGGAACTGACCCGGGTCCTCGCCAACGCCACCCAGGCGGGTCTGGCACTGCGCACCGCCATCGGGATGGCGGCCGAGGAGCTGGACAACCCGGCCGGTGAGGAGCTCAAGAGGGTGGCCGACCAGTTGGCGGTCGGCCGGTCCCTGGAGGACGCACTGAACGAGCTGGCCGAGCGGCTGCCCTCGCGTGAACTGACCGTGCTCGTCTCCACCCTGATCCTGTCCAACCGGGCGGGCGGCACGATCGTCTCCTCGCTGCGCAACCTCACCGAGACGCTGGAGGAGCGCAAGGAGACCCGCCGCGAGGTCACCACACTGCTGTCCCAGGTGAAGGTCACCGCCGTCGCCGTTCCCGTCCTGGGTTTCGGTTTCCTGCTGATCCTCAACGGGATGCGGGCCGGGGCCCTGGACGACATGACCGGCGCCTTCGCAGGGAAAGTCGCCGTCATCGTCGCCTCCTGCCTCTACGGCCTGGGCTTCTTCCTCATCAACCGTCTCACCCGCGTCCGTATCTGAGGCCACGGAAGCCGAAAGGAGGAACACAGCATGGATCTTCTGCTCGCCGCCGCCGTGGGGCTCGCCGTCTACGGCGCCATCCACGGCATACGTCTCTACCGCGAGGAGGCCAAGCTCCCCGCAGACCTCGTCGTGGCCCTGGAGATGGGCGCGTCGCGCACCACCGCCACCGGATCCGCCATCGACCGGCTGGGCATGAGATACGCCCCGCGGGTGCTGCGTCTGATGGGCCCCAAACGGGTCGACAAGGTGCGCCGCAAGCTGGATCTGGCCGGAAACCCCGGTGGCCTGACGGTCGACCGGTACGCGGCCCGTCTCGCGGTGTACGGCGGGCTCGGCTCGCTGACCAGTCTGAGCATGCTGATGAACGGCCAGATCATGCTGGCGGTGCTCTTCCTGGTCTACGGCTTCTTCTGGACCGACGTCACCATCCGGTCCGCCATCGGCCGGCGCCGGGACGACATCGAGCGCACCCTGCCCGACTTCCTGGACGTCCTCGCCGTCGTGGTGTCCGCGGGTCTCGGTTTCCGGCAGGCGCTGGAGCGGGTGTCGGAGAAGTACGAGGGCCCCTGGTCAGACGAACTGCGCATCACACTGCGCCAGATGGACATGGGCGTGAGCCGCCGGGAGGCGTTCGAGCAACTGCGCAGGCGGAACGAGTCGGAGCAGGTCTCCATGTTCGTCTCCGCCCTCCAGCAGGGAGAGGAACTCGGCGCCCCGATCGTCGACACCCTCATCCAGATCGCCAACGACATGCGCCGCACCGACGCGCAGAACGCCCGGCGCAGGGCGGCCAAGGCCGTCCCCAAGGCCACGCTCATCGTCACCAGCTTCATGCTGCCCGGAACGATGCTCCTCATCGGAGTCGGCTTCTACTACGCCTCCGGCATCGACTTCAACGACCTGCTCGGAGGCTGAGCGGGCGGCAGGGCGGCAGGGCGGCAGGGAGGCGGACCGGAGGAAGGACGAAGGGCCCCGGAAGGAGGTGCGGAAGGAGTTGATCTCGCGGATGCTGTCGAGGACAGGAGCCGGGACGATACCGGCCGACGGCCCGCACGGGCGTGCGAGCGGCACCGTACCGACACTGCCGATCCAGGTGAGCGCGCTGTCCGCCCTCTGCCGCCAGCTCTTCGGCTTCCGGCTGGCCATGACCGCGCTCGCCACGCCCTTCGCGCTCGGCGGGGTCAGGGGGAGCCCGGGAGCCTGGCTCGTCGGTTCCGCCGTGCTCGTCACCGTCATGGTGTCGTACCTGCTGCTGCGGGACTGGGAGCGCTTCGGGCCGGTCCTGCTCAGACACCCCTCACTGCTCGGCGCCGACATGCTCTTCGGCGCGATGCTCCTCTTCACCGCCTCCCCCAACTCGACCCTCGCCTACGTCACCATCTGCACCCCCCTGCTGGCCGGCCTGGTGTACGGCTGGCGCGGCGCCGCCGTCTTCGCGGCCCTCCAGTCGCTGCTGCTCGCCGCCGCGTGCGCGGTCGACACCAGGATCGAGATGGACACCTCGATCCTGCTGATCACGGGGCTCTGCATACTGGCCGGTGCGAGCGGCAGCTCCCTGAGGGGGCTACTCCTCGGCTTCGGCGTGGCCTCCCAGGCGCTGGTCGAGACCCGGGCCCGCCTCGCCGTCAGCGAGGCGGTGGAGCAGGAGCGCTCCCGGCTCGCCCGGGAGATGCACGACTCGGTGGCCAAGACACTGCACGGACTCGCCCTGGCCGCCGACGGACTCGCCCGGTCGGCCGATCGCCTGGACCCCTGTGTGGTCAAGGAGCAGGCGGGGCTGGTCTCCCGCGCCGCCCGGCGCGCCGCCGCGGAATCCCGTGAGCTGCTGTCGGACCTGCGCCGGGAGTCAGGCCTGGACGGCGGCGTCGACATGGCGGGCGAACTCGCCTCCCGGGTCAAGGACTTCGCACTACGCCACAAACTGCGTGCCACATACCGCCCCCTGGACACGACCCCGTTGCCGCCGGTCCCGCACGCGGTGGCCAGGCAACTTCTCTCCATCGTCTCCGAGGCGATGGAGAACGCCCAGCGGCACGCGGCCCCCGGCAGTGTGGACGTGTCGGCGGGCATCGTGGACGGTGTCCTGCGGATGAGCGTGTACGACGACGGGCGAGGCCTGCCCCCGGGGACCACCCTCGAAGACCTGAGGCGGGCCGGTCACTTCGGTCTGGTCGGCATGGTCGAGCGGGCGGCCTCCATCGGAGCCCGCATCCGCATCGGTAAGGGACGGGCGAAGGGGACCGAGGTACGCCTGGAACTGCCCGTCGCGGCACTGGGCACGTGCCCGGCCCCGCAGGAGGGCGAGCCGGGGGCCGGGCACGCCGGAGCGTTCGGCGGCGCGCGGCCTCTCTCCGCGGTTCCGGCCAGGCCCGGCACATCGGTCCGGGGGAGTGAGGCCGGACGGTGACATCCGTACACAGGCCGTACCCGCGGCCTTGCCCATGGCAGGACCCGGTCCCCCGGGCAGGCCACGTACTCCCGGAGAGGAGGCCGTACACGTTGGATGACGACACCTTCCGTGCGCCCGGGCGGGGGCCGGCGCACCGGCCGGCCCCGCAGCACCCGCCGAACCCGCCTGCCGGTACCCCGCCCCCCGCCCGGGCGGGGGCGGAGCCCGTCGGGGCACCGGCCTTTCCGATCCCCGCCGCCGGGCCCGGAGAACCGCTGACGGTGGTCGTCGCGGACGACAACCCCGTGGTGCGGGCGGGACTGGGAGTCCTGCTCTCCGGCCGGGACGACCTGCGGGTCGTTGCGGAGGCTGCCGACGGACACCAGGCGTACGAAGCCGTGGTGCGGCACCGTCCCGACGTGGTGCTGCTCGATGTGCGGATGCCGGGTGTGGACGGCATCTCCATACTCCCGTACCTCGCACGCCTCGCCCCCGTGATGATGCTGACGTACAGCAGGGAGGCCGGGATCGTCCACGAGGCCCTGCGCCTGGGAGCGGTCGGCTACCTCGTCCACGGTGAGTTCACGGCGGACCAGCTCGTCACCGCGGTGCGGGACATCAAGGACGGACGCTCCCACTTCACACCGACGGCCTCCAGCGCGCTGCTGGAAACCCTGCGGGAGGGCTCAGCCGGTGGGGCGGGGCCGCTGCCGGACGGTCTGGGGACGGCCTTCGACGACCGGGGCCGGCCGTCGACACAGCTGGACACGCTCTCTGCAACCGCACATGGGATAGATGGTAAAACCCCTCCGGCCGCGTCCCAGAGGCCGCAAAATGTTTATACAAGGCAGGAGTCGCGGGAACAGCGCACCGATAGCGAACCTTTGCTTTCGCAACAAGAGGTGGGATATGCTTCCCCCGCTCCCGGAGCCGGGGAGGTGCTTGACCGACTGAGTCGGCGGGAGGTGGAGGTGATGGATCTGATCGCGTCGGGGATGACCAACCAGCAGATCGCCGCCACCTGCTTCGTCAGCCAGAAGACGGTCAAGAACCACATAAACCGGATCTTTTCAAAGCTGAACGCCGGCAGCCGGGGCGAGGCCATCGCCATCTGGCGCGGTGTCGCACGAGGGGGGTCGGCCGACCGTGGCTGAGCGAGCGGTGAACGAGGCGGAAGCCCTGCCCGGGCCGGGCGCGGCCGTGTCCCGTCCGGGGGCGGCGGGGGCCCAGTCCCCACGCTGGGCCCGTAGTTGGGCCCTGGGGCCCATGTGCGCGGGTATCCTCCCGCCGTATGTTTCCCATGCCGCCGGCGAGACCGGCCGGGAGAGCGCCGGAAACGCGAGCGGCTCGCAGACTTCGCACACCACGCAGCCGGACGGACACCGGTCGGCCGAAACGGGAGGGGAAGACCATGATGAAGGACACCGCGCTCAAGGCCGCCACCAACGCCAAGGTCCACGTCGGTCACTGGGCCAACGCGCGCGCCGAGAAGATGCGGGCCCGCGGGGACAAGGGCCAGGGCGCGATCGAGTACGTGGGCATCACCATCCTGGTCGTGGCGATCGTCGTCGCGCTGATGAACACCGACATGGGCGAGACGATCGCGGACGCGTTCACGGAGAAGATCAACGAGGTCCTCGGCGGCTGATGAGGCCGCGGAGGCGCCACGAGGAAGGGCAGGCCGCACCGCTGTACATCACAGCGGTGGTCGGTCTGCTCTTCCTCGCGCTTGCGTTCTTCGCGTTCGGTCAGGCAGATGTGAACCGAAACGGCGCGCAGACGGCGGCGGACGCCGCCGCTCTGGCGGCCGCCAAGGACTCCAGGGACCAGCTCAGGGGCGGCTTCCTGGAGAACATCCTCGACGGCGACTATCTGGACGACATCCTCAACGGAAACGCCCCCGGAACGAGGAGCGGGTGTGACGCCGCCAGGCGCTTCGCCGGTCTGAACGAGGCCAGGACGGACGCCGGCGGATTCTCCTGCCGGCCGCTTCCGGGAAGCCGTTGGGGTTTCACGGTCGAGGTGGAGTCCCGGGAGTCGATGGGCGAGAGCATCATCCCCGGTACGGACGGCAAGCATGCGAAGGCGACGGCCACGGCCGTCGTCGAGCCGCGCTGCCGGTTCGAACCCGGCGAGGACGAGGGTGGGGGCGGTGACGAGGGCGAGGAGCGCGAACCGTCCCCGGGCAGGATCGACTGCGACGGCAGGGACTGGGCCATCGACCCGGAGAACCTGGACTTCCTTCCGGACATGGCAGACCTCTTCAGCGTCCGGCTGTCCGAGAGCTGACCGCGAACGAGCGCAAAGGAAAACACCTCATGGGAACTTGGAAAACCGGGAAGCTGCGCCGGTCCGGGGTGGCGGCCCTGCTGGCCGCGGCGTTGACCGTTTCCGCCGCGGCCTGCGGTGGCGACGAAAGCGCGAAGGAGAAGGACGGGAGCCCGTCGGCGTCGAGCGAGAACCAGGGCGGGGAGAAGGGCGGCGAGGGTGAGGGCAAGACCCTGCCGGACACCAGCAAGGTGATCGCGACGCTCAAGGGCGAGGAAGGCATCGAGATGGTTCTCCACTCGGCCGTGCGGGACGCAGGCGGCTTCCTGACCGTCAGCGGCGAGTTCAAGAACACCGGAGGCAGCCGGTACACGACGTCGGTTCGGTGGAGTGGGGACGAGCAGGCGGTGGCGAGGACCGGCCGGTCGGTCGCAGCCATGACGCTTGTGGACTCCAAGGAGAAGAAGCGCTACTACGTACTGCGCGACACGGACAACCGGCCGTTGACCACTTCCGGGTACCAACCCGCCATCGACGCCGGTGAGAGCCTCCCCTTCTTCGCCCAGTTCCCGGCGCCCCCCTCGGACACCACCGAGGTCAGTCTCCAGTTCCCCGGCTTCCCCAACGCACCGATTGAGATCTCCTGATGAGTGCCGTCAACTCCCGCCGCGGACGGCCCCGCAGGGGTGCGGTCGCGGTCGCTCTCACCGGAATCCTCGCGTTCGGACTGGCCGAGGCCCCGTACGCCGCCGCGGACGAGGACGACCCGTACCCGTCGGCATCGGCTTCCGTTCCCGTCGAGGTCGACGCCGCCGACCCGGACCTGAAGCTCGCCGATGGCGCCACACTCGCAGAACCCAAGGTTCTCGACATCAAGTCCGTCGTCGAGGACCTCGACGGTGAGGAGCGCCGCGAGGACACCAACGAGGACATCAAGCTCGCGCTGCAGTCCGAGGTCCTCTTCGGCAAGGACAGCGCGGTTCTGAGCAGCGAGGCGAAGTCCCGTATCGCCGAGGTCGCCGCCGAGGTCAAGGAGCACGGGGCGACCAAGGTCCGGATCTTCGGCTTCACCGACAACCTCGGTTCCTCCGCGCACGGCGACGTGCTCTCCCGGAAGCGTGCCAACGCGGTGCACAAGTTGCTGGCCAATGATCTCGACTCGAGCGTCACCTACGAGGTCCGCGGTTACGGCGAGCAGTACCCGATCGCCGACAACAGCACCGAGGAAGGCCGCAAGAAGAACCGTCGTGTGGAGATCTCCTTCCCGCGCGGCGGGGAGTAGTCCCCGAACCGGTGCCGGCCGCGAACCGGGTGGAGCGGACACCGTCCGCTCCACCCGGTTCGCGCCGAGAGCCGCCCGGTGCAGGACACCCGGCCCGGGCCGCCCGCGCGGCCGGCCGGGCCGAACGACGAGAACGACGAAGGCGCCGCGTCAGGCCTCGACGCGCAGCCGGGCCCCCGGGCGTATGCCCCACCGCTCCATGGCCCCGGCCTCCGTCTCCAGCACATGGCGGGAACGCAGCCGGGGCGAGCCGAGGCGTCCCGGCCGCATCGTCCGTACGGCGATGACGCTCAGCCCCTTGTCCAGGTAGGCCACGTCGATCGTGAAGCGCATTCCGAAGGTGTGCACGCTCGCGCAGGGGGTGAGCAGTATCGCCCCTTCGACGCCGCTCCGGCCGAGCAGGCCCCGGGCGCGGGTCCGGTAGGAAGCCGCGATCTCCAGGGGGAGCACCGTCCCGTCCCGCCCCGCCACCGCCAACCTGCCCGTGCCGTTTCGCCATTTCGCCATGGCCCCCGACCGTAGCGGAAGCCGTGGGCCGCCACGGTGGGCGGAGACAGCGATGCGTCCACTCCCGGAGAGGGACAGCGCCCGGCCGACCGGAGACCAGAGGCCCGGGAGTGGGCCCCTGGGCCCATGACCGGCCGGCCGCGCGGTTCTAGAGTCGGCCGCGTGTACGCCACCCTGATCACCGCCGCCGCCCTGTGGGGTCTCCTCGCGGGGCTCCTCGTTCCGCGCGCCGCGTACCGGTTGTCCGTCGAGCCGGGGGAGCCGTGGCGGGCCGCCTGCGCGGCGGGGCACCCCTTCGCGGGTCCCGGGCGCGGATGGCTCGGCGGCGCACGGTGCGCGGCCTGCGCGGCCTGCGCGGTGACCGTACCGGCCGGCGCCGGCTCCGGCGGGCGGACCGGCGACCGGACCGAGGACCTCGCGCCGTCCCCCGGTGTGCCCACCGTCACGGCGCTCTCCTGCGCCGCGCTCGCCGCGGCCACCGGCTTCCGCCCGGAACTCGCCGTGTGGCTGCTGTTCACACCGGTCGCGGTCCTGCTGGCCGTCGTGGACCGCAGGGTCCACCGGCTGCCCGACCACCTGACACTGCCCCTCGCCGCCGCGGTGACCGTACTGCTGGGTGCCGCCGCACTGGTGCCCGCGCACACCGGGTCATGGTCCACCGCGCTGCTCGGGGGCCTCCTTCTCGGCGGCTTCTACTTCGTGCTCTTCCTGATCAACCCCGACGGAATGGGTTTCGGCGATGTGAAGCTGGCGCTCTCACTCGGCGTCGTACTCGGCTGGTACGGGTGGGGCATCCTCTTCGCCGGGGCGTTCGGCGGTCTCCTGTTCGGCGCGGTCTACGGGATGTCGCTGGTCCTCGCCCGGCGGGCGAGCCGCAAGGCGGCCATACCGTTCGGGCCGTTCATGGTGGCGGGGGCCCTCGTGGGTCTGCTGGCGGGGGGACTGACCGTGTGAACCGGGCCGCGGTCGCGCGCGGCGCGGCGCGGCAGGGGCTATGGTGGAAACCCCCCCTCGGGCCGGTCCGTATCCCCCCCCCACGGACCGGCCCGCTTCGCGTCCGGGCCCCGCCCGTCCCACTTTGCTGCGGCGGCCCTCGCTAGCCCTCGCTGCTGAGGGCCCAGATGTTCGCGCCGGGCGCCGAGATCGCGTAGGTGTCGATCTCCGCCAGCTCCTCCTCGGTCAGCTCCGGGCTCCGCACCGCCGCCACGTTCGCCTCCAGCTGCGCCACGCTGCTCGCGCCGATCAGCGCCGACGTCATCCGCGGATCCCGCAGTACCCAGCTCAGCGCGAGCTGGGCCAGGGTCTGGCCGCGCCGCTCGGCGATGGCGGCCAGGGCGCGCAGCCGCCCGACGACCTCCTCGGTCAGCAGGCCGGGGTCCAGGGAGGTGCCCCGTGCAGCGCGGGAGTCCTCCGGGACGCCGTCCAGGTACTTGTCGGTGAGCAGTCCCTGGGCCAGCGGGGCGAAGGAGATGCAGCCCATGCCCTCCGCCTCCAGCGTGTCCAGCAGGCGGTCGTCCTCCGTCCAGCGGTTGATCATGGAGTAGGACGGCTGGTGGATCAGCGGTCGCACCCCCATCTCCCGCAGGATCCGCGCCGCCTCGCGCGTGCGCCGCGCGCTGTAGGAGGAGACGCCCACGTACAGAGCCTTGCCCTGGTGGACGGCGGACGCCAGCGCGCCCATCGTCTCCTCCAGCGGGGTCTCGGGATCGTAGCGGTGGGAGTAGAAGACGTCGACGTACTCCAGGCCCATGCGCCCGAGCGAGGCGTCCAGGGAGGACAGCAGGTACTTGCGCGACCCCCACTCGCCGTACGGCCCGGGGTGCATCGGGTAGCCCGCCTTGGTGGAGATCACCAGCTCGTCGCGGTGGGGGCGGAAGTCGCGGGCGAGCAGACGGCCGAAGCCGGCCTCGGCCGCTCCGGGCGGCGGGCCGTAGTTGTTGGCCAGGTCGAAGTGGGTGACGCCCAGATCGAAGGCGCGGCGCAGGATCGCCCGCTGGGCCTCCAGCGGCTTGTCGTCGCCGAAGTTGTGCCACAGGCCCAGCGAGATCTCCGGGAGCAGCAGTCCGCTGCGCCCGGTGCGGCGGTAGCGCATGGTGTCGTAGCGGGAGCCGTCCGGGCGGTAGGGGGGTGAGTCGTTCATGGGCCCTGCCTATCACTGTCTTATCGCCGTTCTGTGACATTCCCGGCTCGTGCGGTCGTACGGCGTGGCAGTAAGGTGCTGAGGACCTGTCCGTCCGGTTCCTCGCGGCCCGCCCCGGCCGGGCGCGAGCCGCGGTCCCCCCCCACATCCCTCCCGGGTCCGCCCGGGCGAGAGCGCCTTGGCGGGGAGAGGGGCCACAGGGCGCCGAGGGCCGATCCGCGAGGACGCGACCGGACAGGGCCTGGTGCTCGGGACCTGCATGGAGGGGCTGAACAAACCGATGCTGCAATCTTCCCGGGGACGCACCCGGTATCCCCGGTGGCTGCGCCGCCTGGTCTACAGGCTCTACGCCCACCGGGTGGAAGGGCGTCTCGACCACGAGCAGGTGCCCAAGCACATCGGCGTCATCCTCGACGGCAACCGCCGCTGGGCGCGCGCCTCCGGCGGCACGACCGAGCAGGGCCACCAGGCGGGGGCCGAGAAGATCCGCGAGATGCTGGGCTGGTGCGCCGAGACGGACGTCGAGGTGGTCACCCTGTGGCTGCTGTCCACGGACAACCTCAGCCGGCCGGCCGAGGAGCTCAGGCCACTGCTGGGCATCATCGAGGACGCGGTGCGCGACCTGGCCTCGGACGGCCGCTGGCGGGTGCACCACGTCGGCACGCCGGACCTGCTGCCCGACCACACCCAGCGCGTGCTGAAGGACGCGGAGGAGAGCACCCGGGGCAACCGGGGCATCCTGGTCAACGTCGCCGTCGGCTACGGCGGCCGGCAGGAGATCGTGGACGCGGTGCGCTCCCTGCTCGCCGACCGGGCCGCGAGGGGCGCGACCCTGGAGGGGCTCGCGGAGGACCTCGCCCTGGAGGACATCGCCGAGCACCTGTACACGCGCGGGCAGCCCGACCCGGACCTGGTGATCCGCACCAGCGGCGAGCAGCGGCTGTCGGGCTTCATGCTCTGGCAGAGCGCCCACTCCGAGTACTACTTCTGCGACGTGTTCTGGCCCGCCTTCCGGAAGGTGGACTTCCTGCGGGCCCTGCGCGACTACGCGGCCCGCCACCGTCGCTACGGATCCTGACGGACGCGATTTTCGGCAGCGGCCGGTCTCCCCCGAAAGGGGGACACCGGCCGTTCATCGCACCGTAGGCATATGCCGGGGCATGGCGGCGGCCCCGGCAGGGAATATCCCCTCCAGGCCGGCTCCCGGCGCAGGGAGGCGGCCCCGGGAGGCCCCTTGCACACCACGGACGACCGTGCGGGCAGACGCACGCGAGGACGCGGCGGAGGGCCGGTGCCCGGCCCGTGCACGGGACCGGGACCCGGCCTCATCCCCCGCGACGCCGTCGCACCCCGACCTCTTCCGAGGGGGTAGGTCCATCCGTGGTGACCAGCACCAAGCGCCGGGAAGACCGGCGCACCTACGTCATCGACACCAGCGTCCTGCTCGCCGATCCGGCGGCCGTGACCCGCTTCGACGAGCACGAGGTCGTGCTCCCGGTGGTCGTGGTCACGGAGTTGGAGGCCAAGCGCCACCATCCGGAGCTGGGCTACTTCGCCCGCCAGGCCCTCAGACGGCTGGACGAGTACCGCGTACTGCACGGGCGGCTGGACGCCCCGATCCCGATCGGCGAGCTGGGCGGCACGCTCAGGGTCGAACTCAACCACTCGGATCCGGCGGTGCTGCCCTCCACCATGCGCGGAGACCACGGCCGGCCGCTCGACAACGACTCGCGCATCCTGGCGGTGGCCAGGAACCTCCAGGCCGAGGGGTACGACGTCACGGTCGTCTCCAAGGACCTGCCGCTGCGCATCAAGGCCTCCTCCGTCGGCCTGCTGGCCGAGGAGTACCGGGCCGAGCTGGCCGTCACCGAGTCAGGCTGGACGGGTATGACCGAACTCGCCCTGGCGGCCGAGGACGTGGACGAACTCTTCGCCGCGGAGAGCGTGTACGTGCCCGAGGCGGCCGAACTGCCCGTGCACACCGGCCTGGTCCTGCAGTCCGAGCGCGGCAGGGCCCTGGGCAGGGTCACGCCCGAGGGGCGGATCAGGCTGGTGCGCGGTGACAGCGAGGCGTTCGGCATCCACGGGCGCAGTGCCGAGCAGCGCGTCGCGCTGGACCTGCTGCTCGACCCGGAGGTCGGCATCGTCTCGATGGGCGGCCGGGCGGGCACCGGCAAGTCCGCGCTGGCGCTGTGCGCCGGACTGGAGGCCGTGCTGGAGAGGCGGCAGCACAGCAAGGTGATGGTGTTCCGGCCGCTGTACGCGGTCGGGGGCCAGGACCTGGGCTACCTGCCGGGCACCGCCGACGAGAAGATGAACCCCTGGGCGCAGGCGGTCTTCGACACCCTCTCGGCGGTGACGACACGCGAGGTGGTCGAGGAGATCACGGCCCGCGGCATGCTGGAGGTGCTGCCGCTCACGCACATCCGCGGCCGTTCCCTGCACGACGCCTTCGTGATCGTCGACGAGGCCCAGTCGCTGGAGCGGAACGTACTGCTGACGGTCCTCTCCAGGATCGGGCAGGACTCACGGGTCGTCCTCACCCATGACGTCGCCCAGCGCGACAACCTGCGCGTGGGGCGGTACGACGGGGTGGCCGCGGTGGTCGAACGGCTCAAGGGCCACCCGCTCTTCGCGCACATCACCCTCACCCGGTCCGAGCGGTCGCCGATCGCGGCACTGGTGACCGAAATGCTGGAGGACGGCCGGATCTGAGGCGGTCCGCGAACGGCCCCGCGCGGCGAAGCGCAGCACCCTAGCCGTGCGGGGCTTTTCGCGCGCCCTTTTCCGTCCAACCGGTCGGCGAAACGGAATGTGAGCTTTCCCACGTGTCACAGAATTGCATCCACGGTTCCGTCTCCGGCAGTGTGTGGGTCCTGTCAGGCCCCGCATACGGCACACGAACACCGTCCGCACCGTCCGGCGCGGACCCACAAGTCAACAGCAGCGCGCCGTATGCCGCCCGAAGCACCACGCGGCCCTCCCCTGCGGGAAGGGCCGGCCGGGCCAGCGCCTCCCGTGGCCAGTACGTGGGGAGGCCCGAGCCAGGGGCACGATTGCGCCCGCGAGGTCACCTGAGCGGGCAGTGTGGAAGGAAACCGTGTGACTCGGATCTCGGTCCGGGGGTTCGCAGTGGCGTCCGCCACCGCGGTCACCACCGTCGGCGCCGTCGTCGGTGTGGCCTCGGGAAGTGAGCAGGGAACGGCCGAACCGGTCGAGGCCACTGCCGCTGACGCGACGCTCCTCGCCGACATACCCGCAGGCCAGCAGGCTCAGACCGCTTCCCTCACACAGCAGGCGGACAACGCCGTGGCCGCGGCCGACGCCGCGGCGAAGAAGGCCGCCGAGGAGGCGGCCCGCAAGCAGGCGGCCAAGGACGCCCAGGCCAAGAGGGAGGCGGCCGAGAAGGCCGCCGAGGAGGCGAAGAAGCGGGAGGAGGCCCGGCAGCAGGCCGCCAGCCGTTCCGCGGAGCGCACCGACTTCGCGGTGCAGAGCTCCTACACCGTCGCCGAGGTCAAGGCGATGGCCCAGCAGATCGTGGGCGGCGGCCAGTTCCAGTGCTTCTCCAGCATCATCGAGCGCGAGAGCGGCTGGAACTACAAGGCCCAGAACCCCTCCTCCGGCGCCTACGGTCTCGTCCAGGCACTGCCCGGCTCCAAGATGGCCTCGGCCGGAGCCGACTGGCAGACCAACCCGGCCACCCAGATCAAGTGGGGCCTGAACTACATGAACGACCGCTACGGCAGCCCCTGCGGCGCCTGGGAGTTCTGGCAGGCCAACCACTGGTACTGAGCCGGTACCGGTCCTTCGCGCCGAGCCGCCCCCGCGGCCGCCCCGGCTCCGCCTCGCCCCCCGCCCGCCGGCGGGGGGTTTGGCATGTCTGCAAAGGAGCAACCCTTTACCCCGGTAGCGTCGTCCCCATATGGGACGGGTCGATACGGCGGGCACGCCGGATCGGGGCGGAACGGACCATACTGGGTCCGGTCGAACAGAACACCGGGGGCGAAGGAAGCGGCATGTCGAGACTTCGGAGTCTTAGGGCGGGGGTGTCGCGTGCCGCCACCCGGCTGTCCGAGCGGCTGGCACGCGCAGAGGAGAAGGACGGTTCCGACGGGCCGATGCCGCCCTCACCCCCCGCCGGTCCGCCGCCGGGTGACCCGGCCCCCGCCCCTATCCAGTCGCCCCCGGATCCGCCCCCGCCCGCGAACATGGTGCCGTGGGGGGTGAGGGTGGCGGCCGAGGCCGGGTGGCGGCTGCTGGTCCTGGCCGGGGTCATCTACGTCCTGATGAAGGTGATCAGCGCCATCAGCCTGGTCGTCCTCGCCTTCACCATCGGCCTGCTGCTGACCGCGCTGCTCCAGCCGACGGCCGCCAGGCTGCGGCGGCTGGGGATGGGGCGCGGACTGTCCGCCGCGATCACCTTCGTGACGGGCGTGGCGATGCTGGGCCTGGTGGGCTGGTTCGTGGTCTGGCAGGTCCTGGAGAACCTCGACGACCTCACCCGGCAGGTCCAGGAGGGCATCGACGAGCTGAAGACCTGGCTGCTCAACAGCCCCTTCCACGTCACCGAGGCGCAGATCAACAACATCGCCGACAGCCTCAACGACTGGCTCGGCAGCAACAGCCAGGAGATCACCAGCGCGGGGCTCCAGGGCGTGACCGTGGTCCTGGAGTTCTTCTCCGGCGCGGTGCTGGCGATGTTCGTGACGATCTTCCTGCTCTACGACGGCCGGAACGTGTGGAACTGGTCGCTCAACTTCGCGCCCCGGGCCGCCCGCGACGCCGTGGCGGGCGCCGGGCCCCGGGCGTGGATGACGCTCACCAGCTATGTGCGCGGCACGGTGCTGGTGGCCTTCATCGACGGTTTCTTCATCGGTGTCGGGCTGTACTTCCTGGACGTGCCGATGGCCGTGCCGCTGGCCGTGTTCATCTTCCTGTTCTCCTTCGTCCCCATCGTCGGTGCGGTGGTCTCCGGAGCGCTGGCGGTGGTCGTGGCGTTCGTGGCCAACGGCGTGGTCTCCGCCCTGCTCGTCCTGGCGGTCGTGCTGGCCGTGCAGCAGTTGGAGGGGCATGTGCTCCAGCCGCTCATCCTGGGCCGGCTGGTGCGGGTGCACCCCCTGGGCGTGGTGCTGGCGGTGACCGGGGGCAGTCTGATCGCGGGCATCCCCGGCGCGGTGACGGCGGTGCCGCTGGTGGCGGTGCTCAAGTCCGTCGTCGTCTCCATGAAGTCCTACGCGGCGGCCCATGCGGTGCCGGCCGGAACGGCCGAACCGTCGTCCGTCGTGCCGCCGCCGGCCGTGGAGGCGCCCAGGTCGCCCAAGTCCCCCGGGACCGAGCCGCCTTCGGAGCCGGGGGAGGGCGGGCAGCGGTAGGCCGCGCCGAGCGCACGGTTCTCACGCCCGGGCACCGCCGTACGGCGGCGCCCGGGCGTTCTCGCACCCCGTTCTTCCGCGAGCTGCGGCACCGCGATAAAGTGATAACACTTTGCTAGAGAACTGCTTCATGGAAACGGGGGAACACCATGTCCGTTGAGACCGAGCCGGCCGTGCAGGCCGCCGGAGAACTTCCCGAGATGCCCGCCCCACGGGTGCGCGAGAGGCCCGCGCACTCCGTACCCGGCGGACTCGCCCTGCTGATGGGCCTGATGGGCCTGCTGGCCGGGGCCGGCGCCTTGGTGGGGGGCGCGCTGCTCGTCGAGGACGGTGCGAGCGGCGCCGGGGCGACGCTGGTCGTCGCCGGGGTGCTGCTGATGATCGGCTCGGTCTTCGCCATGGCCGGCCTCAACATGGTCGCACCGGGGGAGGCCCGGGTCGTCCAACTCTTCGGACGCTACACCGGCACCATCCGCAAGGACGGCCTGCGCTGGGTGAACCCGCTGACCACCCGCAAGAAGGTCTCCACCCGGGTGCGCAACCACGAGACGGCGATCCTCAAGGTCAACGACGCCTACGGCAACCCGGTCGAGCTGGCGGCCGTCGTCGTCTGGCAGGTGGAGGACACCGCCCAGGCCACCTTCGAGGTGGACGACTTCGTGGAGTTCGTCTCCACCCAGACCGAGGCGGCCGTGCGGCACATCGCCATCGAGTACCCCTACGACGCCTACGACGAGGGCGGCCTGTCGCTGCGCGGCAACGCCGAGGAGATCACCGAGAAGCTCGCCGTCGAACTGACCGCCCGGGTGCGGGCGGCGGGCGTGCGGATCGTCGAGTCGCGCTTCACACACCTGGCGTACGCCCCCGAGATCGCGGCCGCGATGCTCCAGCGCCAGCAGGCGGGCGCCGTGGTCGCGGCGCGCCGGACCATCGTGGAGGGGGCCTGCGGCATGGTCGAGGACGCCATGGAGCGGATCGCCTCCCAGGACTTCGTCGAACTGGACGAGGAGCGCAAGGCCGCCATGGTGAGCAACCTGCTGGTGGTGCTCTGCGGTGACCGCTCCCCGCAGCCGGTCCTCAACACGGGGTCGCTCTACCAGTGAGCGCCCGGCCGGAGGGGCCGCCGGAGGGCGGCGGCCCCGAGCAGGAGCGGTCGCGGCGGCCCCGGCGCGACCGCCGGCAGATGCTGCTGCGGCTGGACCCCGCCGTCCACGACGCGCTCGCGAAGTGGGCGGCGGACGAGCTGCGCAGCACCAACGCCCAGGTCGACTACCTGCTGCGCAGGGCCCTGAGCGAGGCGGGGCGCATGCCCGGCGAGGCCCGCCCCCATCCGCGCCGGGGCCGCCCGCCGCGCTCGGAGGAGTAGCCCGCGCCGACTGCCCCTGCCCGGCGCGGGCGGAGATCTGCGCACCGCCGTATGCATCATGTGTATACATCGCGTGTATACACATGGTGTACAGTCCTCGGCATGTCCATCGGCCACACCCTGCTGGGGCTCCTCGAATCCGGGCCCCGCCACGGCTACGACCTCAAGCGCGCCTTCGACGAGCGCTTCGGCCACGACCGCCCGCTCCACTACGGGCAGGTCTACTCGACCATGTCCCGGCTGCTGAAGAACGGCCTGGTGGAGGTCGAGGGCGTCGAGCCGGGGGAAGGCCCCGAGCGCAAGCGCTACGCCATCACCGACGCCGGGGTCACCGATGTCGCCGGATGGCTCGGCCGGCCCGAGAAGCCCGAGCCGTACCTCCAGTCCACCCTCTACACCAAGGTCGTCCTCGCCCTGCTGACCGGGCGCGACGCGGGGGAGCTGCTGGACGTCCAGCGGGCCGAGCACCTGCGCCTGATGCGGGAGCTGACGCAGCGCAAGAGGAACGGCGACCTGGCCGACCAGCTCATCTGCGACCACGCACTGTTCCACCTCGAAGCCGATCTGCGCTGGCTGGAGCTGACCGCCGCGCGCCTCGACCAACTCGCCCGGGAGGTACGCGGATGACCACCGCCGACCCGATGCTGAACGCCACCGGACTGCGCAAGTCCTACGGCCCCACCCCCGCCCTGGACGGGGCGGACTTCTCCGTCCGCCCCGGTGAGGTCGTCGCGGTGATGGGCCCCTCCGGCTCCGGCAAGTCCACCCTGCTGCACTGCCTGGCCGGGATCATCCGGCCCGACTCCGGCACCGTCCACTACCGGGGACGCGAGCTGTCGGCCATGTCCGACGCCGAGCGCAGTGCCCTGCGCCGCTCGGAGTTCGGCTTCATCTTCCAGTTCGGCCGACTCGTGCCCGAGCTGACCTGTACCGAGAACGTCGCCCTGCCGCTGCGGCTGACCGGCATGGGCCGCAGGGAGGCCGAGAAGCGGGCCGCCGGATGGCTGGAGCGGCTGGAGGTGGACGACGTGCGCCACCACCGCCCCGGGCAGGTCTCCGGCGGTCAGGGGCAGCGCGTCGCCGTCGCCCGGGCCCTGGTCACCGGGCCGCGCGTGGTCTTCGCCGACGAGCCGACCGGCGCGCTGGACTCCCTCAACGGCGAGCGGGTGATGCAGCTGCTGACCGACGCCGCGCGGGACACCGGCGCGGCCGTCGTGCTGGTCACCCACGAGGCCCGGGTCGCCGCGTACTCCGACCGCGAGATCGTCGTCCGCGACGGCAGGGTGCGCGACATGGCGGGCGCCCTGTGAGCGCACTGGACTCCAGAAAGCCACAGGCTTCTCCCGCCCCGGAGCCCGCCCCCGGGCCCGCTGCGCCCACCGGCCCCTCGGGGGCGGCCCGATGGGCGGCCGACCTGGCGATGGGCGTCCGCTTCGCGCTCGCCGGAGGCCGCGAGAGCTGGGTGCGCACCGTGCTCACGGCCGTCGGCGTCGGTCTCGGCGTCGCCGTGCTGCTGGTCGCGGCCTCCGTGCCGAACATGCTGGGGGCCCGCGACGCACGCGGGGAGGCCCGGGAGGCCTTCGGTTTCGGGCAGGTCGAGCGCTCCGATCACAGCGCTCTTCACATCTGGAGCGACACCGAGTTCCGCGGCGAGGGCGTCCGCGGCCGCTACATCGAGCCGGAAGGCGGCAACCCGCCGGTGCCGCCGGGCGTGGAGCGGCTTCCCGGCCCCGGCGAGATGGTCGTCTCACCGGCGCTGGGTGAACTGCTCGCCTCCCCGGAGGGGGAGCTCCTCAGGGAGCGGCTCCCCCAGCGGATCACCGGCACCATCGGCGACGAGGGCCTGCTCGGCCCGAGGGAGCTCACCTTCCTGGCGGGCAGTGACACCCTCTCCGACTTCCCGGACAGCGCGACGCGGATCGACCGGTTCGACGAGGTGGGCGAACCCGAGCCGCTGGACGCCGTACTGCTGTTGCTGGTGGTCGTCGCCTGCGTGGTGCTGTTGTTCCCGGTCTGGGTGTTCATCGCCACCTCGGTGCGCTTCGGCGGCGAACGCCGCGACCGCCGGCTGGCCGCACTGCGCCTGGTCGGCGCCGACAGCCGGATGGTTCGGCGCATCGCGGCCGGCGAGTCGCTGGTCGGCGCGCTCCTCGGGCTGGCCGTCGGCGCCGCGCTGTTCCTGCCGGTGCGCGGGACCATCGGGCGGGCGGAGATCTTCGACATCAGCGTCTTCCCCGCCGACGTACGGCCCAGCGCCCTGCTGACCGCACTGATCGTGGTGGCCGTTCCCGTCTCCGCCGTCGCCGTCGCCCTGCTCGCGCTGCGCGGGGTCGCCATCGAACCGCTCGGGGTCGTGCGCGACGCGGGCGTCCGCAGGCGCCGGCTGTGGTGGCGGCTGGTGCCGCCCGGGATCGGACTGGTGCTGCTACTGCCGCTGGTCGGCGGGGTCGACGCGGAGCGGGGGACGATCGACACCTACCGGATCGCCGCGGGCGTCGTACTGCTGCTGGCCGGTGTCACGGCCGTGCTGCCCTGGCTGGTGGAGTGGGTCGTCAACCGGATGCGCGGCGGCCCCCTGTCCGTCCAGCTCGCCGTCCGCCGCCTCCAGCTCGACAGCGGCCCCGGAGCCCGGGCGGTCAGCGGCATCACCGTCGCGGTCGCCGGCGCCATCGCCGTCCAGATGCTGTTCGGCGGGGTCGAGGACGACTACGTACGCCCCACCGGCCACGACATATCCCGCGCCGACTTCCAGGTGATGCGGGATCTCCGGGACGGACCTCAGGCCCGGGAGCTGACCGAGCGGCTTGAGAAGACCCCCGGGGTGGAACGGGCACTGGGAACGGCGGTCCTGTACGTCCCGGAAGCCGGAGCGGTCCCCGACGTCGACGCCCCGTGGACGAGGATCACCGTCGCCGAGTGCGCCACTCTGGAGCAACTGGCCCGGCTGCGCTCCTGCGAGCAGGGGGACGTCTTCGTCGTGCCCCCGGCCGAGGACGGGCCGGAGGAGTCCGGCGCCCGCCCCGGCGCGCGCTTCGACCTGAACAGCCCGGTCTACTCGCAGACGGAGGAGGCGTACGAACAGGCGGGCCGGCCGCGTCCCTGGTCCGTACCGGCCGACGCCCCCGTGGTCGAGGCCCGGCCGGACGCCATGGGCCGGTACTCCGCGGGCATCCTGGCCACCCCCGGGGCACTCGACCTCTCCCGGGCGACACGGGTCCACGCCGACATCTTCGTCAAGGCCGATCCCGCCGTGCCGGACGCGGCCGAGTACATCCGCAACGCGGTGGAGACCGGATCCCCCGGGGCCCAGGTCATGAGGCTGAGCGCGACCGAGCGGTCGAGCAGGTTCGCCGCCGTCCAGCGGGCGCTGTACGCGGGGGCGGCCGGGGTGATGCTCCTGATCGGCGCCAGCATGGTCGTCTCCACCCTGGAGCAGCTGCGCGAGCGCAGGAAGCTGCTGTCGGTGCTGGTCGCCTTCGGCACCCGGCGCTCCACGCTGGGCTGGTCGGTGCTGTGGCAGACCGCGCTGCCCGTGGCCCTCGGGCTGGCACTGTCGGTGCTCGGCGGGACCGGGCTGGGCGCGGTGCTGCTGAAGCTGGTCTCCGTGCCGGTCACCGTCCACTGGACGAGTCTGGGCGCCATGACGGGCATCGCCGCCGGGGTGGTGCTGCTGGTGACCCTCCTCAGCCTGCCGCCGCTGTGGCGGATGATACGACCGGACGGGCTGCGCACGGAGTGACCGTCCGCGCGCGGCACCGGCCGTGAGCCGCCGCACGCCGCCCGTACGGCCCGGACAGGGGGAGGGCCGTACGGGCGGCGCGCGCGTGTACGCGTCCAGGCAGCGGAACGGAAACGGGGCGTCAGCGGCGCAGGTCCCGCAGGCGCTTGCCGCGCTTCGCCTTCGCCTCGACCCCGCCGAAGACCGCGGCGCCGCGCACCACGACCACCGGGGCGTCCGGGTCCTCCGACTCCCTGGCCTCCACGTCGTAGCCGCCCATGATCCCGCTGCCCGAGCCGCGCAGGGTCACGTTCTCGGGGACCTTGATCTCGATGCCGCCGAAGACGGCCGTGGCGTTGACGACGAGTTCCCGCCGCTCGAACAGCGCCTCGGTCAGGTCGATCTCGACCCCGCCGAACAGCGCGAAGGCGGTGGTCCTGGCGCCCACCCGCCTGCGCCCCTTGCGCGAGGCCCCGCCGAAGACCGCGATCACATGGTCGTCGTCCCCGCCGGACGCCGGGCGGCCGGATTGGGGAGCCGCCTCCCGTCCGGCCGGCAGGTCGCGGACCAGCGGCCGCAACTCGCCCATCGTCCTGGCCCGGTACACCGCGTCGATCCGCTCGGCGTGCTCGCCGGCGTCCAGCCGCCCCTGAGCGAGAGCCTCGCGCAGGATCTCCGCCACCCGGTCGCGGTCGGCGTCGGAGGCGCGTACGTCCGCCGGGGACGCGGCGGGAGGCCGTGCCGCGGGCTGCTTGCGCAGGGAGGTCTTCTCGTCCACGCCGCCACCCTAGCGAACGCGATACATCGCGACCAGTGCCGCGTCGGCCGCGGTTCGGCCAGGGACCGGCCTGGAGCCCGGCCCGGCGGCTGAGCCGCACCTCACACCACCGCCACCCGTTCGGGGGTCATACCCTGTGAGGCGCCACCGTCGAGAGGAAGAGACCGTCCATGCCTGCCGACCCCCGCCCGTCCCACGCGGCCGCCTCCAGCCCGGCCTCCGAGGAGTTCGCCTACACCGAACTCCTCCCCCTGGGCGAGGACACCACCCCCTACCGCCTGGTCACCGCCGAGGGCGTCAGCACCTTCGAGGCGGGCGGACGCACCTTCCTGAAGGTCGAGCCGGAGGCGCTGCGCAAGCTCGCGGCCGAGGCGATGCACGACATCTCCCACTACCTGCGCCCGGCCCACCTGGCCCAGCTGCGCCGCATCCTGGACGACCCCGAGGCGTCCCCCAACGACCGCTTCGTGGCGCTGGACCTGCTGAAGAACGCCAACATCGCCGCCGCGGGCGTCCTGCCGATGTGCCAGGACACCGGCACCGCGATCGTGATGGGCAAGCGCGGCCAGAACGTGCTGACCGAGGGCGACGACGAGAAGGCCCTGTCCGGCGGTGTCTTCGACGCCTACGACCAGCTCAACCTGCGCTACTCCCAGATGGCCCCGCTGACCATGTGGGAGGAGAGGAACACCGGCACCAACCTCCCGGCCCAGGTCGAGCTGTACGCCACCGACGGCGACGCCTACAAGTTTCTGTTCATGGCCAAGGGCGGCGGCAGCGCCAACAAGTCCTTCCTCTACCAGGAGACCAAGGCCGTCCTGAACGAGGGCGCCATGATGCGCTTCCTGGAGGAGAGGATCCGCTCCCTGGGCACGGCCGCCTGCCCGCCGTACCACCTGGCGATCGTCGTCGGCGGCACCTCGGCCGAGTACGCGCTCAAGACCGCCAAGTACGCCTCCGCCCACTACCTGGACTCCCTGCCCACCGAGGGGTCCCCGGCCGGCCACGGCTTCCGGGACCTCCAGCTGGAGGAGAAGGTCTTCGAGCTCACCCAGAAGCTGGGCATCGGCGCCCAGTTCGGCGGCAAGTACTTCTGCCACGACGTGCGCGTGGTCCGCCTGCCCCGCCACGGCGCCTCCTGCCCGGTGGCCATCGCCGTCTCCTGCTCCGCCGACCGCCAGGCGCTGGCGAAGATCACCGCCGAGGGCGTCTTCCTGGAGGAGCTGGAGAGGGACCCGGCGCGCTTCCTGCCCGACACCACCGACGCCGACCTCGACTCGGACGTGGTGCGGATCGACCTCAACCGGCCGATGGACGAGATCCGCGCCGAGCTGTCCAAGTACCCGGTCAAGACCCGGCTGTCCCTGAGCGGCCCGCTGGTCGTGGCCCGCGACATCGCCCACGCCAAGATCAAGGAGCGGCTGGACGCGGGCGAGGAGATGCCGGCCTACCTGCGCGACCACGCCGTGTACTACGCGGGCCCGGCCAAGACCCCGCAGGGCTACGCCTCGGGCTCCTTCGGCCCGACCACCGCCGGCCGCATGGACGCCTACGTCGAGCAGTTCCAGGCCGCGGGCGGCTCCTTCGTGATGCTGGCCAAGGGCAACCGCAGCAAGCAGGTCACCGACGCCTGCGCGCAGCACGGCGGCTTCTACCTCGGCTCCATCGGCGGCCCGGCCGCGCGCCTGGCCCAGGACTGCATCAGGAAGGTGGAGGTCCTGGAGTACGAGGAGCTGGGCATGGAGGCGGTCTGGCGGATCGAGGTCGAGGACTTCCCCGCCTTCGTCGTCGTCGACGACAAGGGCAACGACTTCTTCACCGACCCGGGCCCGGCCCAGCCGTTCGTCACCTCCATCCCGGTGCGCTCCGCCGACTGACCGGCCCTGTCCGGTTAGATTCGTCCCATGACCGGGACGAGCGACGACAAGCGGCAATACCGGATCGAGCACGACTCCATGGGCGAGGTGCGGGTGCCCGCCCACGCCAGGTGGCGGGCGCAGACGCAGCGCGCCGTGGAGAACTTCCCCCTGTCGGGCCGGCGCCTGGAACGCGCGCACATCCAGGCGCTGGCCCGGATCAAGGCCGCCGCGGCCCGGGTCAACGCCGAGCTCGGCGTCCTGGACGCGGACCTGGCCCGGGCCGTCGAGCAGGCCGCCGAGGAGGTCGCCGAGGGCCGCTGGGACGACCACTTCCCCGTGGATGTCTTCCAGACCGGCTCCGGCACCTCCTCCAACATGAACACGAACGAGGTGCTGGCCACCCTCGCGAGCGAGCGGCTGGGCGCGCCGGTGCACCCCAACGACCACGTCAACGCCAGCCAGTCCTCCAACGACGTCTTCCCCTCCTCCATCCACATCGCGGCCACCGCCGCCGTCACCGGGGACCTGATCCCCGCACTGGAGCACCTGGCGCAGGCACTGGAGCGCAAGGCGGAGGAGTTCGCCGAGGTCGTCAAGTCCGGCCGAACCCATCTGATGGACGCCACGCCCGTCACGCTCGGCCAGGAGTTCGGCGGCTACGCGGCGCAGGTGCGCCACGGGGTGGAGCGGCTGCGCGCCTGCCTGCCGCGCCTGGCCGAGCTGCCGCTGGGCGGCACCGCGGTGGGCACCGGCATCAACACCCCGCCGGGCTTCCCGGCGGCCGTCATCGCCGAGGTCGCCCGCACCACAGGGCTGCCGCTGACCGAGGCCCGCGACCACTTCGAGGCCCAGGGCGCCCGGGACGCCCTGGTGGAGACCTCCGGGCAGCTGCGCACCGTCGCCGTGAGCCTGACCAAGATCTGCAACGACCTGCGCTGGATGTCCTCGGGCCCGCGCACCGGGCTGGCCGAGATCCGCCTGCCCGACCTCCAGCCCGGCTCCTCTATCATGCCCGGCAAGGTCAACCCGGTGGTCCCCGAGGCGGTCCTGATGGTCGCCGCGCAGGTCATGGGCAACGACGCCACGGTCGCGGTGGCCGGCGCGTCGGGCAACTTCGAGCTGAACGTCATGCTCCCCGTCATCGCCCGGAACCTGCTGGAGTCGATCCGGCTGCTGGCGAACTCCTCCCGGCTGCTGGCCGACCGCACGGTCGACGGCATCGAGGCCGACGCCGAGCGGGCCCGCGAGTACGCCGAGTCCTCCCCGTCCGTGGTGACCCCGCTCAACCGCTACATCGGCTACGAGGAGGCCGCGAAGGTCGCCAAGCGGTCCCTGGCCGAGCGCAGGACCATCCGTGAGGTGGTCCTGGAGGCCGGCTACGTCGAGCGCGGCGAGCTCACCCTGGAGCAGCTCGACCAGGCCCTGGACGTGCTGCGCATGACCCGTCCCTGATCCGTCCCGGACCGGCCCCGGCCCGCGGCACGGGGCCGGGGACGGGCCTAAGATCCCGGGCCCGTCCCCGGCGCGGGCCTAAGATCCGTGCATGACGGCGGACACGGCGGATCACACACACGCGGCGGGCGGCACCCGCTGGAGGGCCGGCGAGCACATCCTGTGGCGGTACCGGGCCAACGGCGGCGACGCCCTGCACATCTGCCGCCCGGTGACCGTCGTCCGCGACACCCCCGAACTGCTCGCCGTGTGGATGGCGCCGGGGACCGCCTGCGTCAAGCCGGAGCTCGCCGACGGCACGCCCGTGCACCGCGAGCCGCTGGCCACCCGCTACACCAAGCCGCGCCGGACGGTGCGGTCGCGGTGGTTCGGCACCGGGGTCCTCAAGCTCGCGCGGGCCGGCGAACCCTGGTCGGTGTGGCTGTTCTGGGACCGCGGCTGGCGGTTTCGGAACTGGTACGTCAATCTGGAGGAACCCCTGCGCCGCTGGACGGGCGGTGTGGACTCCGAGGACCACTTCCTGGACATCACCGTCCACCCCGACCGCACCTGGCAGTGGCGGGACGAGGACGAGTTCGAGCAGGCGCAGCGCGTCGGCCTGATGGACGCCGCCCAGGCCGAGCGCGTACGGGCCGCCGGGCGGCGCGCGGTGGAGGTGGTGCGCGACTGGGGCAGCCCCTTCGGCGACGGATGGGAGGACTGGCGGCCCGATCCCGCCTGGCGGATTCCGCCGCTGCCGCGGGACTGGGACCGCGAACCCGTACGGATCGGCTGAAAGGGCTGGTGGGGTGGCCGCGCGTCTCGCATGATGGCGGAGGACGTTCCGCGGTTCCTTGCCGCGCCCCCGGGCGCCGAAAGTAGGATCACCCCCGGACTCGGCGGAAAGCCCACCACAGTGAACTCCCTGTCCATGCAAGGGATTTGGCGCACCGCCGCGAGAGGAGCCCCAGCGTGAGCGACACGGAAGGCCACCAGGTGTACACGGGCTACGACAGAGCGGCCATCGACCGCGCCGGACAGGCCGAGGCGTTCGACGCGATCGGCGACCGCTACGACGACGTCTTCCCCCACAAGGAGGGGCAGCTGACCGCCGGCGCCTGGCTGGCGAAGGAGCTGCCCGCCGGTTCGCGGGTGCTCGACGTCGGCTGCGGCACCGGGGTGCCCACCGCCCGGCAGCTCGCCGACGCCGGGCACCGGGTCACCGGCATCGACATCTCCCCCGGCATGGTCGAGCTGGGCCGGGCCAACGTCCCCAACGCCGACTTCCGCCTGATGGACCTCGCCGACCTGGAGCGCGCCGGTCTGGGGCCCTTCGACGGCGCCGCCGTCTTCTTCTCGCTGCTGATGCTGCCGCGCAAGGAGATCCCCGTCGCCCTGAGGATGCTGCACGGTCAGCTGCGCCCCGGCGGGCTGCTGGCGCTCGGCATGGTCGAGGCGGACGTGGACGACTTCGCCATCCCGTTCCTGGGCCATACGATCCGGGTATCCGGTTACCTGCGGGAGGAGCTGCGCCAGGTCGTGGCCGACGCGGGCTTCGAGATCGGCGGGGAGGAGACGTTCGCGTACGCGCCGGCCAGTACGGACGTCTCCCCCGAGATACAGGTCTTCCTCAACTGCCGACGCCCCTGAGTCCTCAAGCGCTGGGCCCGCCCGATGCACGGCGCGGCCCCGGACGGATGGAAACCCAACGCGTGACGGAGTATCCGACCCCCCGACAGTCCGCTGCCCGGCCGATGGGCGGCGGTGCTCGTACGGCCGCGCCCGCGCCGGAGAGAACGGCCGGGCGCGCCGACGCCGCGCACGCCGCGCTTCCCGATCCCCGGGACGAGCCGGGGGCGTCGGATCTGGCGGCCACCGCGCCCAGGGACGCCCCCGCCCCGCCACAGACGCCCGCACCGGCCGCCGGACGCCGCCCACACACCGGCCACGCCCGGCCCGCGGGCGGCGACGAGCCGGCCTGCCGCAGCCGTCCCGCCGCGCCGGAGCCCGCCGACCCGGGCGCCGGGCCGACGGCGGCAGGGCACCCCGGCACGGACGAGCCGGAGGAGCCGGACGAGCGGGCCGAGCGGGAGCGGCGCGGGGGCGACCGACTGCGCTTCGTGGGAGCCGCCACCCGGCGGATCGCCCGCGGCGTCGACCTGGACGAGACCGTGCTCGGGCTGTGCCGGGCCAGCGTCCCGGCGTTCTCGGACGCGATCCTGGTCTATCTGCGCGATCCGCTGCCGGTGGGGGACGAGCGCCCCACCGGGCCCTTCCTGCTGCGGCTGCGCCGCACCGACCGGCTGCCCGACTACGCGGCCCCGGCCTCCGCCGAGGCCGACCCCTCCGACACCGGGGAGTTCCCGCTGCCCCTGCTCACCGCCGCGCCGGAGGGCACGGTGAGCGGGACGCCTGAGCAGATCGAGGTGCGCGGCGGCGGCCCGCTGGCCGAGGTGCTGCGCGGGGTGCGCCCGGTCTTCGGCGACGCGCCCACCGTCCGCGAGGCGCTGCCGGAGCTTCTCGGCCCCGCCCGTGAGATCCCGGCCGGACGCCGGGCGATCCTCGCCCCGCTGCGCGGGCGCCGCCGCGTCATCGGCGCGGCGGTGTTCCTGCGCCGCGCCGACCGGGCCGCCTTCGAGGGCGACGACCTGCTGGTGGCCGCGCAGTTGGCCACGCACACCGCACTGGGCGTGGACAAGGCGGTGCTCTACGGACGCGAGGCGTACATCGCCGACGAACTCCAGCGCACCATGCTCCCCGACGAGCTGCCCCAGCCCACCGGGGTGACGCTGGCCAGCCGCTACCTCCCGGCGGCCGAGACCGCCCGGGTGGGCGGCGACTGGTACGACGCGATACCGCTGCCCGGCGGCCGGGTGGCCCTGGTCGTCGGCGACGTCATGGGCCACTCCATGACCTCCGCGGCGATCATGGGCCAGCTGCGCACCACCGCCCAGACCCTGGCCGGGCTCGACCTGCCGCCGCAGGAGGTGCTGCACCACCTCGACGAGCAGGCCCAGCGCCTGGGCAGCGACCGCATGGCGACCTGCCTGTACGCCGTCTACGACCCCGTGGCCCACCGGATCGTGGTGGCCAACGCCGGGCACCCGCCGCCGGTGATGCTGCACCGCGACGGCCACGCCGAGGTGCTGCGCGTCCCGGCCGGGGCGCCCATCGGGGTGGGGGGCGTGGACTTCGAGGCGGTGGAGCTGGACGCCCCGGCCGGCGCCACGCTGCTGCTCTACACCGACGGCCTGGTGGAGTCCCGCCACCGGGACGTGTGGACCGGGATCGAGCAGCTGCGCGAGAAGCTCACCGACACCGCCGGGCTGACCCGCCCCGACACCCCGCCGCCGCTGGAACCGCTGTGCGACGAGGTGCTGGACATCCTCGGCCCCGGCGACCGGGACGACGACATCGCGCTGCTGGCCGCCCGCTTCGACGGCATCCCGCCCAGCGACGTGGCCTACTGGTACCTCGACCCGCGCGCCCAGACCGCGCGGCAGGCCCGCCGCCTGGCCCGGCGCGCGCTGGAGCGCTGGGACCTGGCGGATCTGTCGGACTCGGTGGAGCTGCTGGTCAGTGAGGTGGTGACCAACGCCGTCCGCTACGCCGAGCGGCCCATCACGCTGCGGCTGCTGCGCACCGACACACTGCGCTGCGAGGTCGGCGACGACGTGCCGCAGCTGCCCAGGCTGCGGCAGGCCAGGGCGACGGACGAGGGCGGCCGGGGCCTGTACCTGGTCAACCGGCTGGCCCGGCGCTGGGGCGCGACCCGGCTGAGCACCGGCAAGGTGGTCTGGTTCGAGCTGCCCATACCGTAGCGCGGCCGCGGGGCGAACGGACGGGCCCCGCACCACTGGTGGTGGTGCGGGGCCCGTCCGTTCACGCCGGGGGTTCGCGACGGCCCGCCGGGCCGAGGCGATCGGTCGGGCCGGGACGGTCCGTCAGACCGCCGCGGCCGCCGGGGCGTCCGCCTGCGCTCCGGCCAGCGTGGCCTCGGCTTCCAGCACCGTGCCGACGGCCTGGACGACGGAGGCGATCTTGAAGGCCTCCTGGACCGTCTCGCGGTCCACACCGGCCTTGCGGAGCACCTGCTCGTGGGAGTCCAGGCACTGCCCGCAGCCGTTGACCGCGGAGACGGCCAGCGACCACAGCTCGAAGTCGGCCTTGTCCACGCCCGGGTTGCCGATGACGTTCATCCGCAGGCCCGCGCGCAGGGTGCCGTACTCCGGGTCCGACAGCAGGTGCCGGGTGCGGTAGAAGACGTTGTTCATCGCCATGACGGCCGCGGCCGCCTTGGCGGCGGTGTACGCCTCGGGGGAGAGGTTGGCCTTCGCCTCCGGCTCCAGCTCGGTGAGCACCTTCGGCGAGCGCGAGGCGATCGCGCAGGCCAGCACCGTGCCCCACAGCTGCTGCCGGGGCAGGTCGGAGTTGCCTATCACGGAGCCGAGGTTGAGCTTGAGGTCCTTGGCGTATGCCGGCAGCGCCGACTTCAGGTCGTCGAGAGCCATGTCGTCGTCTCAGCCCCTCACTCGCCCGAGAGCAGCTTGACCGGGTCGAGGGTGTCCTCGCCCTTGGACCAGTTGCAGGGGCACAGCTCGTCGGTCTGCAGGGCGTCCAGGACCCGCAGGACCTCCTTGGGGTTACGGCCGACGGAGCCGGCGGTCACCATGGTGAACTGAA
The DNA here is from genome assembly GCF_017114865.1 of Streptomyces verrucosisporus. GTDB lineage: Bacteria > Actinomycetota > Actinomycetes > Streptomycetales > Streptomycetaceae > Streptomyces > Streptomyces fenghuangensis. The sequence goes on from NZ_JADEYH010000009.1 coordinate 76,115, forward strand.
TCTCGTTGTTCTGGTCGACGATGAAGACGGCGCGCTGGGCGTAGCCGTCCTCGCCCTCGACGCCGCAGGCCCGCATCAGCTCGTGCTTGGGGTCGGCCAGCATCGGGAAGGGCAGGTCGCGCAGGTCGGCGTGGTCCTTGCGCCAGGCGTGGTGCACGAACTCCGAGTCGCCCGAGACGCCGAGGATCTGGGCGTCGCGGTCGGCGAACTCGTCGTTCAGCTTGCCGAAGGCGGCGATCTCGGTCGGGCAGACGAAGGTGAAGTCCTTCGGCCAGAAGAAGACGACCTTCCACTTGCCCTCGTACGTCTTGTGGTTGATCTCCTCGAACGCCTTGTCGGCGTCGAGGTCCACACAGGCGGTCAGGTCGAACTCGGGGAACTTGTCACCGACAGTGAGCACGCTCGCTCCTTGTTGCGTGGAAACGCCCCGCCGTGGGGCTTTCCTGAGGGTTGGACGCGATCCACACTGCCATAGCCAACATTGATCACAGAAATAGCTAGACTCACTGGCATTGATCGGAGGTGGTTATCAGTGACCCTGTCGGCGCACAGACCGGACCAGGAGTCCCGCAGGCGCCCCCACCAGGGGCCCGTGTCGCACGGCAGGGGGGGCCGCAAACCCACGCTGTCCCAGTTGCGGGCGTTCGCGGCCGTGGCGGACCATCTCCACTTCCGTGAGGCCGCCGCTGAGATCGGGATGAGCCAGCCGGCTCTCTCGGGTGCCGTCGCGGCGCTGGAGGAGTCGCTCGGAGTGAAGCTGCTGGAGCGTACGACGCGAAGAGTACTGCTCTCCCCGGCGGGTGAGCGCCTGGCGTCCAGAGCCCGGACAGTGCTGGACGCGGTGGAGGGGCTGCTGGAGGAGGCGGAGGCGGCACGCGCCCCCTTCACGGGCGCGCTGCGACTGGGGGTGATCCCGACCTGCGCACCCTACCTGCTGCCGACGGTCCTGAGGCTCGTTCACGATCGTTATCCGGCACTGGATCTGCAGGTGCACGAGGAGCAGACCGCCTCACTGCTCGACGGCCTGGTGGCCGGACGGCTCGACCTGCTGCTGCTCGCGGTGCCGCCCGGCGCACCGCGGACCGCGGACGCCGGCGGGGTGGAGACGGTGCCCCTGTTCGACGAGGACTTCGTGCTGGTGACCCCGAGCGGACACGAACTGGCCGGCCGGGGCCGCCTGCCCCGCGAGACGCTGCGCGGTCTCGACCTGCTGCTCCTGGACGAGGGGCACTGCCTGCGCGAGCAGGCCCTGGACGTGTGCCGCGAGGCCGGGCGGACCGACGGGGTGCCGGCCACCACGAGCGCGGCGGGGCTGTCCACCCTGGTCCAGCTCGTCGCGGGCGGGCTGGGCGTGACGCTGCTGCCGCGCACCTCGCTGCACGTGGAGACGGAGCGCAACGAGCTGCTGGCGACCGCCCGCTTCGCCGACCCCGCGCCCTCGCGGCGGATCGGTCTGGCGATGCGGGCGGGAGCGGCGCGGCGGGACGAGTTCGCGGTGCTCGCCAAGGATTTGCGGGAGGCAATGCGTCCGCTTCCGGTGCGCATCGTGGACTGACGGCGCGCCGGATCGGTGCGGCGGCCCGGCCCGCCGCACGTCACGCTGCGCACACGGCGGCCGCGCCCCTCGCCGGGCGCCGCCGAAGGGACGCGCGGCGGGCCGTCCGGCCGTACGCCACCGTATGCATAAGCGTGCGCACAGTGGGTAGAGCCGATGCATCGTCTCTCGTACGGCCGCAGCGCGAACTGCCGTGCGCAGCAAGGCGGGTCAGGGTGACTCAGTCGAAAGATCGAACAGCCGTAGCCGTCGTCAGGAGTGGACCGTGCTGCAAACGCCGCATCAGTCTCCGCAGGCCACCGTCGTCCCCGTCCAGCGCACCTCCTCGCGCGAGCAAACCGGACCGTGGCACTCCGAGGCGGTCTGCCGCAGGGACGAGGCCGGTCTGTTCTTCGCGCCCTCCAAGGAGCCCACGGCGGCCCGCCTCTCGCGCGAGCAGGCGGCCAAGCGGGTCTGCGCACGCTGCCCGGTGCTCGTGGAGTGCCGTGAGCACGCGCTGCTCCAGCCCGAACCGTACGGAGTGTGGGGCGGGCTGACCGCGGCCGAGCGCAGAGTGGTGCTCGCCCGCCGCCGTCGCCACGATGCCGAGCTGGGGCAGCCGGCCCAGGTGTCCCGCATCGCCTGACGGCCCCGCCCCATCCCGGCCCTCACCCGGATCCCACCCGGCACCGGCACGTCACCGCCCCCGGTACCGGTCCCGGCGCCGGCTCCGCCTTCCGGCCGGTCCGGGACCTCGCCCCGCACCCCCGCGGCGGCGGGCCGCCCGGCCCGCCGCCGGGCGCGTCAGCGGGCCCGGTCGAAGTCGACCGCGCTGTAGGCGCGCAGCTTGGACAGCTTGTGGGTGGAGTCGATCTGGCGGATCGTGCCGGACCTCGACCGCATCACCAGGGACTGGGTGGTGGCCGTCTCCGCCCGGTAGCGCACCCCCCGCAGCAGGTCGCCGTCGGTGATGCCGGTGGCGACGAAGAACACGTTGTCGCCGTTGACGAGGTCGTCGGTGGTCAGCACCCGGTCCAGGTCGTGGCCCGCGTCGACCGCTTTGTGCCGCTCCTCGTCGTCCTTGGGCCACAGCCGGCCCTGGATCACACCGCCCAGGCACTTGATCGCGCAGGCGGCGATGATGCCCTCCGGCGTACCGCCGATGCCCAGCAGCAGGTCCACGCCCGTGCCCTCGCGGACGGCCATGATCGCGCCCGCCACGTCGCCGTCGGAGATGAACTTGATCCGGGCGCCGGACTCCCGCACCTCCTTGACGATGCCGTCGTGGCGCGGCCGGTCGAGGATGACGACGGTGACGTCCTCCGGCGCGCCGCCCTTGGCCTTGGCGACCCGGCGGATGTTGACCGCGGGCGGGGCGGTGATGTCGACGAACTCGGCGGCCTCCGGGCCGGTGGCGAGCTTGTCCATGTAGAACACGGCCGAGGGGTCGAACATCGAGCCGCGCTCGGCCACGGCCAGCACCGACACCGCGTTGCCCATGCCCTTGGCGGTCAGGGTCGTGCCGTCCACCGGGTCCACGGCCACGTCGCACTCCGGGCCGGTCCCGTCGCCCACGCGCTCTCCGTTGTAGAGCATCGGGGCCTCGTCCTTCTCCCCCTCGCCGATGACGACGACGCCGTTCATCGAGACGGTGGAGACCAGGGTGCGCATCGCGCGGACGGCCGCACCGTCCGCGCCGTTCTTGTCGCCGCGGCCGACCCAGCGGCCCGATGCCATGGCGCCCGCCTCGGTCACGCGGACGAGTTCGAGGGCGAGGTTGCGGTCGGGTGCCTCGGGGCTTACTTCGAGCTGGGAGGGAAGGTGGTGGTGATCGGTCATCGTGACGCACCTTTCTGCACGTCTGTACGGCGTCCGAACGCGACGGCCGAAGTGTTGAGGGTGCCTTCGACCCTATCCGGAGCAGTGGCAAAGTGAGCAGGCTGCCCCACGGATGAGCGCGGTGGGGGTGGTGGTCCGGGCGGAAACGGGCATGGGGGACCATGGAGGCGTGGCAAGCACGGAGAACAAGCGCGGTAGGCAGACGGCACGGGACATGGTGCTGTCGTTGCTGGTGATCCTTCTGGGTGCGGGGTTCGTGTACCTGCTCGTCCCGCACGACGACTCACTGGACCCGGTCCGCCCGATCAGCTACGACCTGGAGCTGGTCACGGCGCGGCGCGCGGCGCCGTACCCGGTGGTGGCGCCCGCGGGGCTGCCGGACACCTGGCGCGCGACCTCGGTGAGCTACAAGCGGCAGAGCGACCTCGGGGCCGTGTGGCACCTGGGCTTCATGAATCCGGACGACCAGTACGCGGCCGTCGAGCAGAGCGACGGCGAGCCGGAGAAGTTCGTCCGGAGCGTCACCCACGGGGCGGAACCGGCCGACCGCACCCAGACCGTCGGCGGCGAGGAGTGGGAGCGCTACGAGGGCGAGAAGTACGACGCGCTGGTCCGGCGGGAGTCCGGGGTGACCACGGTGGTGACGGGCACGGCGCCCTTCGAGAGCCTCACACGGCTGGCCGCCTCGCTGGAGGCGGAGCGGGCCGGGGAGCCGGGGGAGACCGGGGCGCCCGCGGACGCCGGCGAGACCGGGACGCCCGGGAGGAACTGAGCGGAAGCCGGGACGGGACGCGGGCCGCCGGGGCCCGCCCGGCGGCCCGGCGCGCTCCCGGACGGCGGCGACGGCGTCCTCACGGACCGGGCCCGGGGCCGGTGCGGCCCCCGCCGTCACTCCCGGCCGTCCCCCGGCCCTTCCTCGTCCGCGGCCTCGCCGACGGCGTCCTCCCCGTTCTCGGCCAGCACCGCGTCCAGCCGCGCACGGGCGCCCTCCAGCCGTCGGCGGCAGACCGCGGCCAGCTCCTCGCCCCGCTCCCACAGCGCCAGCGACTCCTCCAGCGTGGAGCCGCCCGCCTCCAGACGGCGGACCACGGTGACCAGCTCGTCACGCGCCTGCTCGTAGCCCATCTCCCCGGCCGGCGGGGCGTGGGTGCTCGTGTCTGTCATGCGCCTCAGCCTAGTGTCGGGGCCTGACAGCGCGGCTTGCTCACTCCTCCTCGCCGCGCCGCGCGACCACCGTCAGCTCCCCCTCGGCCACCCGGGCGCGCAGCCGCTCGCCGTCGGCCACCTCCCGCGCCACCCGCACCGCGCTCCCGTCGGCCCGCTGCAGCACCGCGTAGCCGCGTGCGAGCGTCGCGGCGGGGGAGAGGGCGACGACCCGGGCGGTGGTGTGCTCCAGCTCCGCCTCGGCCCGCGCCAGCAGATGCCCGAACGTCCGCCGGGCGCGGTCGAGCACCGCCGCGACCTGCTCCTCGCGCTCGGCCACCATCGCCTGCGGCCGGGCCATCACCGGGCGGCTCATGGTGTCCGCCAGCCCTCGCTCCTGCCGCTCCAGCATCCCCCGAACCGCCCGCATCGCCCGCTCGCGCAGCTGCCGCACCCGCTCCATCTCCTCGCGCACGTCCGGCACGACGTCCTTGGCGGCATGGGTGGGCGTACGGGAGCGCAGGTCGGCGACCAGATCCAGCAGCGGGGTGTCCGGCTCGTGCCCGATGGCCGAGACCACCGGGGTGGCGCAGCCGGCCACCGCCCGCACCAGCCGCTCGTCGGAGAAGGGCAGCAGATCCTCCACGCTGCCGCCGCCCCGGGCCACGATGATCACGTCCACGGCCGGGTCGGCGTCCAGCTCCCGCACCGCGTCGATCACCTGCGGCACCGCGTGCACGCCCTGCACGGCCACGTTTCGCACGGCGAAGCGGACGGCGGGCCAGCGCTGCCGGGCCGTCTCCAGCACGTCCCGCTCGGCGGCGGAGGCGCGGCCGGTGACCAGGCCGACCACACCGGGCAGGAACGGCAGCGGCTTCTTCCGCTCGGCCGCGAACAGGCCCTCGGCGGCCAGCGACTTCTTCAGCTGCTCCAGTCGCGCCAGCAGCTCGCCCATCCCCACCGGCCGGATCTCGCTCACCCGCAGGGAGAGCTGACCGCGCGGCGCGTACCACTCCGGTTTGCCCAGCGCCACGATCCGGGCGCCCTCGCCCACCACCTCCGCCACCTTGTCGAAGACGGCGCGGTAGCAGGTCACGGTCAGCGAGACGTCGTAGGAGGGGTCGCGCAGGGTCAGGAACACCATCCCCGCGCCGGGGCGCCGGGAGAGCTGGGTGATCTGCCCCTCGACCCACACCGCGCCCAGCCGGTCGATCCATCCGCCGATCAGCCGCGACACCTCGCCGACGGGGACCGGCGCCTCGGGCGACGTGTTGAGAGCCATGGAAGGAGGCTAGCCGCACCCGCCGACAACCGGGGCCCGCCCACCTTTCCCACCCGCACCGTCCGCCCCGCCGGGCGTCCGCGGACCGGGCCCGTACGATGGCCACATGACTGCTACGACCGCACGCCGGGTCCTCCTCGCCGCGCCCCGCGGCTACTGCGCGGGCGTCGACCGCGCCGTGATCGCCGTCGAGAAGGCGCTGGAGCAGTACGGCGCGCCGATCTACGTGCGCAAGGAGATCGTCCACAACAAGTACGTCGTGGAGACCCTGCGCAAGAAGGGCGCGATCTTCGTCGACGAGACGGAGGAGGTGCCCGAGGGCTCCATCGTGATCTTCTCCGCCCACGGGGTCGCCCCGGTCGTCCACGAGGAGGCCGAGCGGCGGAAGCTGGCGACCGTCGACGCCACCTGCCCCCTGGTGACCAAGGTCCACAAGGAGGCCGTCCGCTTCGCCAAGGACGACTACGACATCCTCCTGATCGGCCACGAGGGCCACGAGGAGGTCATCGGCACCAGCGGCGAGGCGCCCGACCACATCACACTGGTCGACGGCCCCGGGGACGTGGAGAACGTCGAGGTGCGCGACCCCGAGAAGGTCGTCTGGCTCTCCCAGACCACGCTGTCGGTCGACGAGACGATGGAGACGGTCGACGCGCTCAAGCAGCGGTTCCCGGCGCTGGTCAGCCCGCCGAGCGACGACATCTGCTACGCCACCCAGAACCGCCAGACCGCGGTCAAGCAGGTAGCCGCCGAATCCGACCTGGTCATCGTCGTCGGCTCGAAGAACTCCTCCAACTCCGTCCGCCTGGTCGAGGTCGCCCTCGGCGCGGGAGCGAAGGACGGTCACCTGGTCGACAACGCCTCCGAGATCGACGAGGCGTGGCTGGAGGGGGTCGCCACCGTCGGCGTCACCTCGGGCGCCTCGGTGCCGGACGTACTGGTCGAGGGCGTTCTGGAGTGGCTGGCCGAGCGAGGCTACGGCGATGTGGAGGTCGTCCAGCCGATGGAGGAGAAGCTGACCTTCTCCCTCCCCAAGGAGCTGCGCCGGGACCTGCGGGCCGAGGCCGGGCGCAAGGCCGCCGGCTAACCGGCGGGCTGCCGTGCGGGCCGCTCCCCGCCCTCCTCCGCGCCGGCGGGGGCGGCCGGGGCCGGGGCCCGCCCCCGCCCCCGCGTCCCGGCCTTCCCGCTCCGCGCCCCGGCCCTCCTCGCCCCGCCGGGTCCGGCACGCCTGGCGCCGGGCCCGCGGGCGACCGCCACGGCCACGGCCGTCAGCGTGCCCCCGTAGAGCCAGCCGGTGTGCACGGCCAGCGCGGTCACCAGCTCCACCAGCCGGTCCGCCGGCCCGCCCGAGCCTCCGCTGACGAAGACCAGCCCGGCGGTGAACGCGATCGGCACGGCGATCGGCGCGGCGGCCAGGTCGGCCGGGCGCACCCACAGCGCGCACACGGCGCTGACCAGCACGAAGGAGATCCCGTAGACGGCCGGGTCGCCGCCCAGCAGCAGCGCGTCCAGCCCGCCGGCCAGCAGCATCGCGCCCGTGGCCAGCAGCCCGCAGCCCAGCCCGGTCAGGCGCGCGCCCGGCGGCCACTCGCGCCGGGCGGGCGGGCCGGTCCGGGCGGTCCGGGTATCCGCGCGCGGCGGGTCCGGATCGGGCCGCTCCGGCGCGTCCCGGCGTGTGCTCTTCGCGGCTTCGGGGGATGAGGGCTGCGCCGTCCGGCGTCGCGGACGGAGACGGGGGATGCGCGCACTGTGTTGCTCCACCGCACCAACGTAGGCCGGGCACCGGCCCGGAGCCGGGCACGGACACGCCAAGGGCGTCCTTTGGAGTGCCCGTAGACTGGTGGATCGGCCCCCATCCGGGCCGGTCCACCCAGATCCTCTCGCTACGGGAAGTCGCCACGTGTCGCTCACGATCGGAATCGTCGGCCTGCCCAACGTCGGCAAGTCGACCCTGTTCAACGCCCTGACCAAGAACGACGTGCTGGCGGCCAACTACCCGTTCGCCACCATCGAGCCGAACGTCGGCGTCGTCGGCGTCCCCGACCCCCGGCTCGCCCGGCTCGCGGAGATCTTCGACTCCCAGCGCGTTCTGCCCGCGACCGTCGACTTCGTCGACATCGCCGGCATCGTGCGCGGCGCGAGCGAGGGGGAGGGGCTGGGCAACAAGTTCCTGGCGAACATCCGGGAGTCGGACGCGATCTGCCAGGTCATCCGCGCCTTCGACGACGAGAACGTGGTCCACGTCGACGGCCGGGTCTCGCCGAAGGACGACATCGAGACGATCGACACCGAGCTGATCCTCGCCGACATCCAGACCATCGAGAAGGTCCTGCCCCGGCTCCAGAAGGAGTCCCGGATCAAGAAGGACGTCCAGCCCAAGGTCAAGGCCGTCGAGGAGGCCAAGGCCATCCTGGACGAGGGCCGCACGCTGTTCTCGGCCGGCATCGTCCAGGGCTCCGAGCGGGCCGGACTCCTGCACGACCTGCACCTGCTCACCACCAAGCCCTTCCTCTACGTCTTCAACGTGGACGAGGACGAGCTGGGCGACGAGGCGTTCAAGGAGGAGCAGCGCAAGCTGGTCGCCCCGGCCGAGGCGATCTTCCTCAACGCCAAGCTGGAGTCCGACCTCGCCGAACTGGACGAGGACGAGGCCCTGGAACTGCTCCAGTCGGTCGGCCAGGAGGAGCCGGGCCTGGCAACCCTCGCCCGCGTCGGCTTCGACACCCTCGGCCTCCAGACCTACCTGACGGCGGGCCCGAAGGAGGCCCGCGCCTGGACGATCAGGAAGGGCGCCACGGCCCCCGAGGCGGCCGGCGTGATCCACACCGACTTCCAGAAGGGCTTCATCAAGGCCGAGGTCATCTCCTTCGAGGACCTGGTCGAGGCGGGCTCGGTGGCCGAGGCCCGCGCCCGCGGCAAGGCCCGCATGGAGGGCAAGGACTACGTGATGCGCGACGGCGACGTGGTGGAGTTCCGCTTCAACGTGTAGCGGGCGGCTGTGGCATGGACCAGCCGGTTCGGCAGGCGGCAGGTCGGGCGGGGCCGTGCTCTTCGGGGCGCGGCCCCGCTTCCGTCCCCGTCCCGGGCCCGGCGGGAGCGCGCCCGCCGGGCCCGGGAGGGGCGACCGCTCGCTACAGCGAACTCACCAGGGCCGCCCCGCACAGCATGAGGCCGGTGGCCAGACAGCAGGTGCCCCACCGCAGCCAGCGGTACTTGGAGTCGAGGATGAGGCTGACGTCCACCAGCTGCACCGTCAGCCACGACACCCGGTCGAGGGCCGCCGCGGTGATCGCCCGGACGAGCCGCTCGGTGTCCGGCGACGCCATGACGATGTCCCTGAAGAACGTCGTCCCGGGCCCCGGCCGGGCGGTGCCGGTGCGGGGCAGGACGACCCAGGCCAGCAGCGCCGTACCGACGGCCCACAAGGTCCCTCCGGCGAGGAGCAGGGCCTTCGTGGCGCCGGTCACCGAGGACGGGGTCCACACTTCTCCGCCCAGGAGCAGCACGGGTGCCGCGAAGGCGCCCGAGAGCAGTACGGCCGCCTTGGTGTCGGCCCGGGCGAGATCCTCCCGAGCGGTGGACAGAAGCCGTTCGGCCACGTAGACGGCCTGTTCCCGGCCGGTCGGGGGCACGTCGGTGGCGGACTCACCCGTTGTGCTCATCCTGGTCCTCCCGACTGGGCCGGTGCCGTTCCTGCTTGATGTAGTTCACCCTCCCGCCGCCGGACCCCGCCGGCGGCTCGTCCCGCGTCTCCGCCGTGTCCGGCGGTACGGCGGAGGGGACCTGCGGCGGTACGGGCGGCATGGGGGGAGTGCCCGGCGCGAGCGGGGCGGGGGGCGTGTCCGCGGCCTGTGCGGCCGGTTCCCGGGCCGTGGTGATCCACTGTCCGGACGCCGGGTCGGCCGGCGGCACCGGCAGTGCCGTCGGGGGCTGCGGCAGACCGCTGTCGAACAGCGCTCTGCCGGTCGACCTGGCGTAGTCGATGAGCTGCTGCACCTGACCCTCCACCTGATGGCGCTGTACGACGCCCTGGTCGATCAGCCGTGTGAGGTACTCCAGGGCCCCCTGCCGCTGCTGCCGCGCCTGGCCCTGCAGTTCGTGCAGGATCTCCTGGGCGCGGGCCGGGTCCTGCGCGAGCATGTGGGCGTACTGCCCGGCCTCGCCCGCGGCGATGAGCTCCTGCGCGGCGGCCAGGTTGGACTGCACCCGGGCGGCGTCCGCCTGGTCCCTGGCCGACTGCACGATCGCGGTGTGCTGCACGTCCAGCAGGGCCTGCTTGTGGTCGGCGGCGGCCCGGCCCAGGTCGATGCGTACGTACACCGTCGTGGCCAGGCCGATGTCGGCGCCGAGGGAGGACTGGTTCCCGGTGGCCAGTTCGGCCTGGATCGCCTCGTCGGCCTGCTGGGCGCCGTCGAGCCCGTAGCGCCTGGTGAAGGTCCGCAGCCGGGCCAGCAGGGGAGCGCGCAGCATCCTCTCGACGTCCACCACCCGCTTCTCCGCGGCCAGCAGGAAGTCCTGGACCTCCCAGTGGATGTCCACCGCGCAGGTGAAGTTGCCCTCGTCGCCCCGGGTGGGCAACCGCATCTCGAAGGAGGTCTGGTGCCGTCCCTGGGCGATCAGGCAGACCGACACCGGCCGCCTTCCCACCCGGGGCCTGTTGTGGTGCAGCGCGCCGCGTACGGTGATGACGCTGTGGCCGCCGTTTCGGTAGTGCACGACCGACGCCTGCTGCAGCCCGATGTGCCGGTAGGGGCCGTCCGGCGTGATCTCGAACAGGAACGGCCCCCGCAGCTCGTCCGGCAACGTCACACTGTTGTCGAGGGGCCCGCCTGCCGGTGCCTGGTGGTGGATGTTCTGGTTCATGGGGTTCTTCCTGTCTGGAGCGTCCGCAGGAGGCGGTGGACGTATTCCCGGGCCAGCGGTTCGTCGGGGTCCTGGGAGAGTTTTCCGACCAGCGAGAGCATCCGCTGCCGGTCGTCGTCGGTCAGCACCAGCAGTGGCAGGAAGCCGAGGACGGCCGCCTCCCACGGCTTGCCGGGGCATGTGCGCAGCCAGGAGGCCACGGTGTCCAGCGCCGCCCGGTAGGAGCGGCTGGTGTTGAGGGCCGTCCACAGCAGTCCGGCGACCTCGGACGCCTGGTCCGGGCGTGTCGCGCAGATCGCCAGTGCCAGCGGCCACTTCTCGCGGCCGACGAACTCCGGGACCGGATTCCAGAGGGCCTCCACCAGCGTCTCGGCCAGGAACAGCGTGCTGACCAGGCCGAGGTTCTGATGCTGCCGCCTGCTGTCGCCGAGCCACGCCCGGATCCGGGCCAGCGGTTCCCGGCCCGAGGCGGAGCCGGCCAGGTGCGCGACGCTCTCCGCCGCGATGGACCGCAGCCGGCCGTCCTCCCAGGTGCCGATCCGGCCGAGCCTGCCCAGCGCCTCGTCCACGGTCCGGGTCGCGGTGCCCCGGCTGAGCACCGCGGCAGCCGTCCAGCGGAGGTTGCCGTTGCCGTGGGAGCCCCACTTCTTCACCAGCGACCGCAGGGCCCCGCCGACCGTCGGGTCGTCGAGCACGTCCTGCAGCGCGGTGGCGACGAACAGGCCGCGGCGGGCCCGGTCGGCCTCGGCCATCGGGACGAGCAGCTCCCTGAGCGTGTGGGAGCAGTCGAGCCGGCACAGCTCGCCCGCCGCCACGGCGGCCCTGGTCCACACCTCGTCGCGCGGGTCCTGGCAGAGCGAGTCGAGCCAGCGCAGCACCGGGCCGCGCATGTTGTGGTGGTGCTCCCACAGATGGGCGAGCAGGGCCGGCGCGAGGGCGGTACCGAGGAACTGCACGGTGCGGACCGGGATCTCCTCGTCCGCCACCACCGGCTGGAGACTGATCCGGGTGGTGGCGCGGGCCGAGGTGAGCCTGGCCTCCAGGCCGTCGCTGAGCAGCGGCCGTCCGGGCACCCGCTCGGGATCGGCGGTCACCGCCAGTTCCCAGGTGAGGAGCTCCGCGGCCTCGGCGGCGACGTTGAAGGAGCTGTTGCCGAACACCGCGAGTGCGATCCGGTACGCCGCGTCCCGCAGCGCGGGCAGGGTCTCGGCCGCCGGGCCTCCGGCGAACCACTCGCGGACCTGCTCGGCGGCGAATCCGCGGCAGGCGGTCAGCAGCTCCTCCTCGGTCAGCTCGCCGGTGACGTGCCGGGCCACGAGGCCGGCGAGCCTGGCGGCCTCGGCGGGCAGCAGCGTCTCCAGTCCCAGCGCGGCCCGTACGGTGTCCCGGCGGGCCAGCAGCCGGGCCGCCCGTCTCACCTCGGCGGGTGCGCTGTCGAGTTCCGCTGCCAGGTGGCCGTCGAGTACGGCGTCCTCGGCGGCGGGCGTGTGCGCGCGGCGGTAGCGGGCCTGCGGCGCGCCGGGGACGCCGGTGTCGGGTACGGACAGCAGCACGGCGTAGGCGCCGCGGTCGGCGAGCAGGCGGCGCAGCCGGTCCAGGTGCAGTTCCGCGGGCAGCCGGCCGTCGGCCGGCTCCAGGGCGTAGCCGTGGCCCTCGGCCACACGGCCGCCCTCGTCGTCCGAGTCCGGGCCGGTGAGGTCGGAACCGGGGTCCAGCCGGGACACCTTCCCGCGGGTGAGGTCGTCGAGGAGCGACAGGGCGGTGTACGTCCGCCCGCTGCCGGGCTGACCGCAGAGCACCAGCAGGCGGTCGTCGCGCAGCTGCCGCTTGAAGTCCTCGTAGTCCGGCGGCCGGGCGAACCGCCGCCGCAGCCGTCGCAGCTCGTCCTCGGGCAGCGGTCCGGCGAGCAGGGACGCCCGGGCGGTTTCCCCGAAGCGGAAGTTGACCGCACCGATGGTGCCGCCGACGTAGGTGCTGGAGTCGCGCAGGAAGAACGCCCGGGACTCGCGCGCGATGCGGGCGGCGGCCCCTCCCGCCGCCGCCCGCCCCTCCTTGGCCGACGGGTCGGTCCCGGAGTCGCCGAAGAGCTCGTCCTCCGGCGGTCCGTCGGACGCGGCGGGCCCGCCGTCCTGCCGTGGCCCGCCGTCCTGCCGCGGTCCGCGGTCCTGCCCCCCGGACCGGTCCGGCTGCGGTCGGCCGCCGTCGCCACGGCCGCCGCCGCCACCGCCGCCACCGCCGCCTCCGTCCGTTCCGGGCGCGCTGTCCGCCCGGGCCTCGGGGGTGTCCGTGTCGCCGGTGCTCATGCGCGCTCCCCGGCGCCGCCGTGACGCTGGTCGAAGGTGAGGTCTCCGAACCTGCCCTGCAGCACCTGCCCGGACCCGTAGTGGGTCACGGTGCCGAACCGGAAGTCGTCCCCGGCGTCCTCCCCCCGCCCGGTGTCCGCCTCCGGCGGCCCGTCCGCCTCCGGTGGTGCGGCGCTCCCCTCCTGACCGGGGAGCGGCGGCGGTGCGGTGCGGCCCGGCACCGTGAACCAGGGCTGATGTGCCCCTTCCTTGAGCAGGACGCGGTACCGGCGGTAGTGGTCCGGCTCGATCCACCGGCCCCCGTGCCGGATGACGTCCCGGTAGAGCTGCTCGGTGACGGCCACCAGCAGCGGCGAGCCGGGGGCGGCGGCCAGTACGGCCTTGGCCTCGGGGCAGTTGCCGATCCGGCAGGCGAGGTCGACCGCGGCGCCGGAGAAGCCCTGCCCGTCGGGGGTGAACGGGCCGACGTTGAGGCCGGCACGCAACCGCAGCGGCCGGCTCAGCTCCCGGTTGACCTGGCGCAGGTTCTGGTGGAGGTACTCCACCCACTCACCCGCGAGCGCTTCGGTGCGGCGTGGCTCCACCACGGCGAGAATGCCGTCACCGCGATCCTCCTGGACCAGCCTGGCGTCGCCGATGCCCGCCCTGTCGAACGCGTCCTCCGCCACCCGGTGGATCCGTGCGCGCAACCCGGGGCGGTCCGGGTCGGGGGTGGTGCCCGATCCCTGGGCGTCCAGGCTGATGATGAATCCGTACCGCGTCTCGCCGTGCATCGCTCCACTGCCTTTCGCCCCGGCCTGCCCGGTGTTCGTCCCGGCCCTGCCGCCACTGTCCCGCGGCGGCGGGGACCGCGCTGTAGCCGTTTACACACCCGGCCGTCACGTCGGCGTCGCGGAACCGCCGAGCAGCCGCAGCGGTTCCGGATCGTTGACCACGATGACCTTCGGCCCGGTGCGTACGAGCCCCTCCTCGCGGAGCAGCCGCAGCGCCTTCGCCACCGCCTCACGGGTCGAGCCCACCGCCGCGGCGATCTCTTGCTGGGACAGCGGGAGACGGATCACCGTCGAGCCGCTCTCCTGGCGGCCGGTGCGGTCGGCGAGTTCGACGAGGCAGGCGGCGAGCCGCTCCAGGACGGTGGCCGAGGCCAGGGAGCGGCGCTGGTCGTCGGCGCTGCGCAGCCGCTCGGTGAGCTGCGCCATCACCAGGCCGGTCACGAAAGGGCGGGCCGACATGAAGTGCCGGAAGCGGTCGCCCGGCACCACGAGGGCCTCCACGGTGCCCAGCGCACTCACCGTGGCGCTGCGCGGGCGTCCGTCCAGGGCGGCCATCTCGCCGACGAGTTCACCGGCCTGACGCAGCGCCAGGATGAGGCGCCCGCGCTCGGTGGCCCGCCACACCGTGCACCAGCCGGTCAGGATCAGCAGGACGAAGGTGGTCGCCGAACCCTCGCCGACGAGTTCCTCCTGCGACCGGTAGACGTGCCGGTGGCCGAGCGCCAGCAGCGACTGCTGGTCGGTGTGGGCCAGTCTGCTCAGAAAAACCTGGTTCTCTCCGAATAACCCCACGGTCCCCCCATGGTGCTCGGCAGGGCACACAGGGTATTCCAGCGGGTGTCGTATTTCAGACGATTGGCCGAAGTGGGACAGAGCATCGGTGTCCGGCGCACCGGCGCGGCGCCCGGTCCTTCCGGCCGTACCGCCCGGCCCCGGGAGGAGGCGGGGGCCTCCGCGCCCCGCGTACGCCGCCGTGCCCGGCCGGCGGCGGAGGGGCGTGGACGTCCGGCCGCCGTCAACGGCCCGCAGGACCGCCCGGGGACACCCGCGCGGCACTCGTACGACGCCGGAGGGACGGCCGGTGTTCGCCGCGGGGAGCGGCGTTCCGCGCGCACCTGTCCGACACCCTCGTACGCCAGTACGCTGTGCCCCCGGGCCACGGACCGTCGCGGAGGGCGCGTGGATGGGGGAGCCGACTTTCGGGGTGCTGGGGCCGCTGAGGGTACGGGGGCGCGGTACCGAGGTCCGTCTCGGCGGTCCCAAGCCGAGGGCGGTCCTCGCCACGCTGCTGCTGCAGCCAGGCGCCTTCGTCTCGCTCGACATGCTGACCGAGGTCCTGTGGCCCGGCGGCGCCCCCCGCTCCGCCGTCGCCAACGTCCGCACCTATGTGCGCACACTGCGCCGCGCCCTGTCGGAGGCGGGGGTCGCCACCGGCGGGCTGAGCACCAGACCGTCGGGGTACGCGTTCGACGTCGCGCCCGGTGACACCGACCTGTCGCTCTTCGAGCAGCGGCTGGAGCGGGCCCGCGCGGAGCGCGACCACGGCGGGGACGAGGCGGCGCTGCGCCGCTACGAGTCGGCCCTCGGGCTCTGGCGCGGCAGCGTGCTGCAGGACGTGCCGTCCAGCGTGGTGTGGGATCCGGTGGTCGCCAGGGCCGAGGAGGCGCGGTCGGCCGCGGTCGGCGAGTGCCTCGAAGTGCGGCTGCGCATGGGGGAGTACGCGCCGCTGGTCGTGGAGCTGCGCTCACGTCTGGCCGGGGACCCGTTACGCGAGGACCTGTGGCAGATGCTGGTGCGGGCGCTGCACGGGTCGGGCCGCACCGCGCAGGCCCGTGCCGCCTACGCCGAGGCCGAGCGGATCCTGGCGGCCGAGCTCGGCGTCGAACCGGGCGCCTCCCTGCGCCGCACCGGGGAGGAGGTCAACGGCTACACCGGCCGGCGCCGGCCCGTGCCGGCCGAGCCGGTGTGCCAGCTGCCGATGGACGTGCCGGACTTCACCGGACGGTCCGAGGAGGTCGCCGCGCTGGAGCGGCTGCTGTCGGCGGCCGGCCGGCAGCCGGTCGTCGCCGTCCTGTCGGGCCCGCCGGGCTCGGGGAAGACGACCCTGGCGGTCCATGTGGCGCACCGGGTGCGCCGGGCCTTCCCCGACGGCCAGCTCTTCGTGGACCTGGGCGGGATGAGCGACCGCCCGCGCGAGCCGGCCGACGTCCTGGCCGAGATGCTGCGGGGGCTCGGCGTCATCGACAGCGCGGTCCCCGGCGAGCTGGGCGAACGGGCCGCGCTGCTGCGCTCGCGCATGGCGCAGCGCCGGTACCTCGTCGTCCTCGACGACGCGGCGGGCGGCGCGCAGGTGCGCCCCCTGCTTCCGGGGACCGGCGGATCGGCGGTGGTCGTCAGCTCGCGCCGCCGGACGCCGGGGCTGCCGGCGCACCACTTCCCCATCGGGGTGATGAGACGCGACGAGGCCCGCGCGCTCCTGGGCGCGATCGTGGGGGAGAACCGGCTGCGCAGGGAGGGCGCCGATACCGACCGGGTGCTCACCGGCTGCGGTTCGCTGCCGCTGGCCGTACGGATCGCCGGCTCCCGGCTGGCCAACAGGCCGGGCTGGAGCGTCGGCACGCTGGCCGATTTCCTGCACGACGAGCGCGGACGGCTGGACCAGCTCCAGACGGGCGAGATGGAGGTGCGGGCGAGCGCGGAGCTGAGCTACCGCCATCTGCCCGAGCGGGCGGCGGCGGCCTTCCGCGCCTTCGGGCACCTGAGCGGCGACGCGGTGCCCGGCTGGCTCGTCGCGGTGGCGATGGGCCGCCCGGACGGGGCCGCCGGGGAGCTGGAGGCGCTGGCCGACGAGCACCTGGTCGAGGTGGTGGGCACCGACCGGCTGGGGCTGCAGCGCTACCGGATGCACGACCTGCTGCGCTGCTACGCCGGGGAGCTGGCCGAGGAGGACGGCGCGGGCGTGCTCCGGCGGCTCCGGCTGCAGGTCGTCGACGAGCTGATCGCGCTCGCCCGCTGCGCGAACTCGGCGATGCCCACCCGCTTCCTCGGGGTGCTCGGGGAGCCGGTCCGGCCCACCGGGCCGGCCGCCGCGGTCGCGCACGCGGTACGAGCCCGGCCCGTCGAGTGGTTCGAGACCGAGCGCCGGCTGCTGGTCCGGTCGGTGGAGTCCGCGCTGCGGCTGGGCCGGGTCTCCCGGGCCGCCGACCTCGCCGTCGAGCTGGCGGGCTTCTTCGACATGCGCGGCTACTACGGCGACTGGCTGAGAACGCACCGGCTCGTGCTCGACGCGATGCCCGACCCGGCCGACATCCGGGCCGCGGCGCTGCTGCGCAACCTGGGCCAGCTCCACCTCTACCAGGACCGGTACGCGGAGGCGCTGGAGTCGTTCCGGACCTCGCGCGCCCTCTTCGCCCGGCTGGGGCATCCGCCGGGCGAGGCGGTCGCCGCGGTGGGGGCCGGCTCCGTGCACCGGGTGGTGGGCGATCTCGGCGCCGCTCTGAAGGCGTTCACCGACGCGCTGCGCGGGTTCGGCGGTGTGGGCGACCCGCACGGTGAGGCGGTCGCGCACAACGCGATCGCCTCGGTGTGGCTGGAGCGCCGGGAGCCGGACGCCGCGGCGCCCTGGCTCGACGGCGCCCTGGAGCTGTCCCGCGCCGTCGGCGACCGGCACCGGGAGGCGCAGGTGCGCCGCCGGATCGCGGTACTGCACGAGCTGCGCGGTGAACCGCAGGCCGCACGGGCGGAGTTGGAGCGGGCGCTGGGCATCTTCGACGAGCTGGCCGACACGCACTGCGCGGCCTATGTGCAGCAGAGCATCGGGGAGCTGTGCCTGCGGCAGGGCGACGCGGGCCAGGCGTCGGCGCTGCTGGTGGACGCGCTCGCCGTGCAGCGGCAGCTCGGCGACCGCCGGGCCGAGGCGCGCGTCGCGTGCCTGCTGGGTGAACTGCACCGGGCGACCGGCCGGGAGCAGACCGCCAGGCGCTACTTCCACCGTTCCCTTTCGACGTGGCGCCGGCTCCAGGTGTGCGATCAGGCCGAGCTCGTGGACGCCAAGCTGCGTTCGCCGTGCTGACGCGTTCGCCTTGCCGGTGCGTTCGCGGCCCTGACGGGTTCGCGGGGGCGTGTCGCCTCCGGCGCCGGAGGCGGCACGCCCCCGCGAGGGGCGGACGGCGGGTGCGGCGGGCCCGGCCGTCCGCCCCTCGCGGGGGCGTCACATCAGCACTTGTTGGTGCTCTTCTGGTAGCGCGTGGTGTAGTCGGGGTAGCCGACCCCCTGCACGACCGCGGTGACGACCGACCCGTTGTGGATCTGCTCGTAGTGCAGGTGGGGGGAGAGGCTGTACTTGGCGGACGACTTGCCGACCCGGCCGATCCGCTGGCCGGCCTTGACCTTGTCGCCCTTGCCGACCCCCCGGCTGTACAGATGGGCGTAGCGCGTCCGCCAGCCGTTCCCGTGGCCGATCACGATGGTGTGGCCGTAGCCGGTGGTGGTGGAGTAGTGGGAGGAGAGGACGGTGCCGCCGGCGCTGGCGAACACCCGGCGCTTGTAGTCGTCCGGGTTGCC
The DNA here is from genome assembly GCF_017114865.1 of Streptomyces verrucosisporus. Taxonomy (GTDB): domain Bacteria; phylum Actinomycetota; class Actinomycetes; order Streptomycetales; family Streptomycetaceae; genus Streptomyces; species Streptomyces fenghuangensis. The sequence goes on from NZ_JADEYH010000009.1 coordinate 94,415, forward strand.
GTTCGCGTCGTAGTGGTTCCAGTCGATCGAGCGGGCCGGGCTGTGCCCGTTCCAGTTGCTGCCGCGCCAGACCTGGCCGCACAGGAACGGCATCTTGAAGTTGGGCCGGGCCAGGGCCTGTACGGCGTCCGGTGAGCTCTCCTGCGGTGTCGCGACGGCGTTGGGGGCCGTGGCCGCGAGGGCGGCGACCGCGCTCGCGGCCGCGAGTATCCGGCGGGAACGTCTCTGCATGGGCTTCCCCTTGTGGTCGGTGACGGGGCGATTGAAGGGGGCGCCCATACAAAGCGGATACAACCGCCGGGCCTCCTCCGGCGGCCGGGCGGACCGGTGGGGCGGCACCGGCCCGGGGGCCAGGGCGTCGTGGCCGGAAGTGTGTTGACGGCATGTGACATGTACGTGTCTTTGTGCACGCACCCTTGTGTCTTTCCTATGGATCGGCGAATCTTTCGAGCGGCGAACCGTTCGGGCACCGCGCACCTCCCGGTGCTTGGTTTGTCATGTTCATGCGCAATCCCTCGGTAGCGCACCCCACAGGAGGAGGACCCCCACATGGCAGCGATGCGTCCCACCCGACGCAGACGTGCCCGTGCGGCCACGGTGACCGCCGCGGCCCTGGCCATCGGCTTCGTGCCCGCGGTGACCGCCGTGGCCGCTCCGCCGGCCGAAGGCGTGATCCAGAACGCCGGCGCCCCCGGAGCGATCGAGAACAGCTACATCGTGACCCTCGACGAGGACGCGGCCGACGCCGGCTCCTCGAAGGGCAAGTCGCTGGTGAAGAAGTACGGCGCCTCCATCAAGCGCACCTACCGCGAGGCGCTCAACGGCTACGCGGTCCAGCTGAGCGAGGCCGAGGCGAAGAGGCTCGCCGCCGACCCGGCCGTGGACGCGGTGGCGCAGGACCAGAAGGTCTCCATCGCCGGCACCCAGACCAACCCCCCGTCCTGGGGCCTGGACCGCATCGACCAGCGGTCCCTGCCGCTCGACAACAGCTACACCTACCCGGACTCCGCCGGCCAGGGCGTGAACGCCTACATCATCGACACCGGCGTGCGGATCAGCCACAGCGACTTCGGCGGCCGGGCCGTGAACGGCTACGACGCCGTGGACGGCGACAACGTCGCGCAGGACGGCAACGGCCACGGCACCCACGTCGCCGGCACCGTCGCGGGCACGTCCCACGGTGTCGCCAAGAAGGCGAAGATCGTGGCCGTGCGCGTGCTGGACAACAACGGCTCCGGCACCATCTCCGGCGTGGTCGCGGGCGTCGACTGGGTGACGCGGAACGCCGTCAAGCCCGCGGTGGCCAACATGAGCCTGGGCGGCGGCGCCAACTCCACCCTCGACACCGCCGTGCGCAACTCCATCGCCTCCGGTGTCACCTACGCGGTGGCCGCGGGCAACTCCAACACCGACGCGTCGAGTTCCTCGCCCGCCCGGGTCGCCGAGGCCATCACCGTCGGATCCACCACCAGCTCCGACGCGCGCTCGTCGTTCTCCAACTACGGCAGCATCCTGGACATCTTCGCGCCGGGCTCGTCCATCACCTCCACCTGGCACACCTCGGACAGCGCCACCAACACCATCTCGGGGACGTCGATGGCGGCGCCGCACGTCGCCGGTGCCGCCGCGCTGTACCTGGGGGACAACCCCGGCGCCACCCCGTCCCAGGTCGCGGCCGGGCTGGACTCCGCCGCCGTCACCGGCGTGATCTCCGGCCCCGGCAGCGGCTCCCCGAACAAGCTGCTGAACGTGGGCGAGGGCGACCCGGGCGACCCCGGTGACCCGGGCGACCGCTTCGAGAACACCACCGACTACCCGATCAGCGACAACTCCACCGTGGAGTCCCCGATCACCGTCTCGGGCGTCAGCGGCAACGCCCCCTCCGACCTGAAGGTCGAGGTCGACATCCGGCACACCTACAGCGGCGACCTCCGGGTCGACCTGGTCGCCCCCGACGGCAGTGCCTACCGCCTCAAGGACTACGGGACGGGCGGCAGCGCCGACAACGTGATCGGCACCTACACCGTCAACGCCTCCTCGGAGACCGCGAACGGGACCTGGAAGCTGCGGGTCAGCGACAACGCCTGGTGGGACACCGGCACGATCAACTCCTGGGCGCTGCAGTTCTGAGCCCCCGAAACCCCTGTTCCACGGACCGGCCTCCGGCCTGAACTCCGGGCCGATCCGCGGTCCGGTCCCCGGCGGCTCCGACCGCCCGTGCACAGCCCCGGCCCCCACGGCTCCGCCGTGGGGGCCGGTTTCGTGCTTGAAACCTGCCCTGAGCAGCACTTCATCACATCGGGTGAAACCCTGGCCGATTATTGCGGCGTACAACCTTCCGTTGCCAAGCTGTTGCACACCGTCAAGCTGTTGGGAGGACATGTGCCTTTCGGTGAACAGCCCGCGTATCTGCGTGTGGCCGGGGATCTCCGCCGGAAGATCGCCGACGGCACGCTTCCGCCGCGCACCCGGCTGCCGTCGCAGGCCCGCATCCGCGCGGAGTACGGCGTCTCGGACACCGTCGCACTGGAGGCCCGCAAGGTGCTGATGGCCGAGGGGCTGGTGGAGGGCCGCTCCGGGTCGGGGACGTACGTGCGCGAGCGGCCCGTGCCGCGCAGGGTGGTCCGCACCGGCTACCGGCCGGCAGGCGAGACCGGCCCGTTCCGCCAGGAGCAGGCCGACGAGCGGATCACGGGCACCTGGGAGTCGCACAGCGAGCAGGAGGAGGCGGGCCCGGGGATCGCCGAGCGGCTGCGGATCAAGGAGGGGGAGCGGGTGATGCGCACCCACTACCTGTTCCGGGTCGGCGGGGAGCCCTCGATGCTCTCCACCTCCTGGGAGCCGCTGGCCGTCACCGGGCGCACCCCCGTGATGCTGCCGGAGGAGGGGCCGCTCGGAGGACGGGGGGTGGTGGAGCGGATGGCGGCCATCGACATCGTCGTGGACAACGTGGTGGAGGAGGTCGGAGCCCGGCCCGGACTGGCCGAGGAGATGCTCGTGCTGGGCGGGGTGCCGGGGCACACCGTGCTGGTGATCGAACGGACGTACCGCGCCGGCGGACGCCCGGTGGAGACCGCGGACGTGATCGTGCCCGCGGACCGCCACCGCGCCGTGTACCACCTCCCGGTGCGCTGAATCACTCCCGCGCGCCCCCTGCGGATGCCGCGGTCACTCGCACACCTGGCCGAAACCATGTCGCATTGTGCCAACGCGAATGCGTTGAGTGAAGTCCGGGCGTAGGGTCGGGCATATGCAGACCGGTGGATCGTTGGGGGAAGTCGCGCGGCGCGGGGCGCCGGGCGGGAGGGGTGCGTGATGAGTGAGGGCAAGGCCGTGCTCCCCTGGATGGTCATACGGCAGGATCCGAACGGCAACCGCTACCGCGTCGGCCGCTACGCCACCCGGGCCGAGGCCCTGAGCATGGCCGAGCGGCTGGGCGGGGACCGGGCGGGCGGCGCCGGGGCGGAAGGGGCGGACGGAGGGGCGCAGGAGCGGCGCTACCTGGTCGAGCGCCTGCGCCGCGGAAGCGGTGATCACGCCTGACCCGTTGCACAATCGGGTATACGGACAAACAGTCCCAAAAGGCCCGGGTGCGCGCCCGGGCGAGAGCCCGAGCGTGGACGAGGACGGCGTGAACGACCCACCCAAGGCATTCCACGGCGCGGTCGAGGGCGTGACCACCTCGCTGCTCGACACCCTGCGCGTCGGTGTCGTCATGTTCGACACCGACGGCTGCATCGTGCTGTGGAGCCCCACGGTCGAGGAGATCCTCGGGTGGCCCGCCGAAGCCATGGTCGGCCACTACTACGGCGGCTACCTCACGGACGTCCCCGTCGAGGCGTCCTCGGGAGCCCCGGTCTCGCGCGACGGGATCTACCGGACGCTCCGGGAGAACAGGTACTGGCGCGGCAGCATGCGCGTCCGCCACCGCGACGGGCACGCCGTGGAGGTGGAGGCCCGCGCCTCCCTGCTCACGCCCCCCGACCGCGAACCATTCGTTCTGGCCAACATCGTCGAGACCTCCCGGCTGCGCGCCGTCGAACAGGACCTCGCGGCCCTCGACGCCCTCTTCGCCACATCCCCGCTCGGCATCGCCGTCTTCGACCCCGAGCGCCGCTACGTCCGCGCCAACGAGGCACTCGCCCGGCTCAACGGGAGGCCGGTCCACGAGATCCTCGGCAGGACCGTCCACGACGTCCTGCCGCAGGCCATGGCCGACACCCTCGCCCAGATCCAGTCCCTGGTGCTGGAGACCGGCCGCCCGGTGGTGGACACCGTCCTGGCCGCACCCGACGGGCACGGCTGGCGCTCGGTGTCCTACGGCAGACTCACCAGCCCCGACGGACGCGTCCTCGGCGTCAGCTCCACGGTGATGGACGTCACCGAGCGGCGCGACGCGATGGAGAAGATCGAGCGCGCCCGGCAGCGGCTGAAGCTCCTGGACGACGTCGGTGTGGCCCTCGGCGACCTGCTCGACGTCCCCAGGATCGCCAGGACGCTCGCCGGCGCCCTCGTCCCGCGCTTCGCCGACTACTCCAGCGTGATGCTCTACGCCGCCGTCGCCCACGGCGGCGAACTGCCCCGCGCCGTCCGGCCGTCCGGCGCCCCGCTGCTCCAGCTCGGCGCCGCGGCCAAGGCCCGCGGCCCGGTCGTGGAGCGGATGCTGAGGGTCGGCCAGGACATCGCCCTGGAGAGGGGGTCGATCTTCGAGAGCGTGCTCACCTCCGCCGCCCCCCATCTGGTGATGTCCCGCGAGGAGCTGGTCTCCGCCTCCTACCCGGGCGACCCCAGGGTCCAGGCCGCCCTCGACCTGGACATCCACTCCCTGATGGTCGTCCCGCTGCGTGCCCGGGGCACCGTCCTGGGGCTGCTGCTGCTCAACCGGGCCGGGGGCCGCGCCGCCTTCGACCGCGACGACCTCGCGCTCGCGATGGAACTGGCCGGGCGCGCCGGCATCAGCCTGGACAACGCCCGCCTCTACGCCCGCGAGCGCGAGAGCGCCCTGATGCTCCAGCGCAGCCTGATGCCCCAGCAGGTGCCCTCGCCGCCCGGCGTGCAGATCGCCTACCGCTACGTCCCCGGGGGCAGCCACACCGAGGCCGAGGCCGAGGCGGGCGGAGACTGGTTCGACGTGATCCCCCTGGCGGGCGGCCGGGTCGCCCTCGTCGTCGGCGACGTGATGGGCCACGGGCTGCGCGCCGCGGCCACCATGGGGCAGCTGCGCACGGCGGTGCGCACCCTGGCCGCCCTCGACCTGCCGCCCGACGAACTGCTGCGCCGCGTCAACGACCTGGCCGACGACCTGGCCCAGGGCCCCGACGAGCCCCTGATGGCCACCTGCGTCTACGCCGTCTACGACCCCTCCACCCGCCAGTGCACCCTGGCCACCGCGGGGCACGTGCCGCCGCTGCTGCTGACCGGCCGGGGCGACGGCTGGGAGATCACCCCCGTCGAGGCGCCCTCGGGCGCCCCGCTGGGCGTCGGAGGGGTGGAGTTCGAGTCCGTGGGCCTGGAGGTGGAGGACGGGGCGGTCCTCGTGCTCTACACCGACGGACTGATCGAGCACCGGGGCGAGGACATCACCGAGGGACTGGACCGCCTTGTGTCCCTGCTCCGCGGCCTGCCCCCCCAGCCGTTCCTGGAGGACGTCTGCGACCGGGTGCTCGGCGGCATGGGCCCGGGCGCCGGGCCGGCCGGTCCCGGAGGCCCGGCGGGATCGATGGGATCGGTGGACGACGTGGCGCTGCTGATGGCCCGGCTCGGCTGCCTCCCCGAGGACAGCGCCGCCTCCTGGACCTTCCCCGCCGAGACGTACGCCGTGCGCCGGGCCCGTGATGCCGTCCGCGGCGTCCTGCGGGGCTGGGGGCTGGAGGCGCTGACCGACGACACCGTGCTGCTCGTCAGTGAACTGGTCACCAACTCCATGCGCCACGCACACGGACCCATCGGCGTACGGATGGTGCGCGGCACCTCCCTGCTGGTGGAGGTCTCCGACCCGCTGCCCGCCCCGCCCCGCGAACGCAACGCCGCCGTGGACGACGAGGGCGGGCGCGGCATCCAGCTCGTCGCCCGCGGGGCGCGCCGCTGGGGGACCCGCCACGGCCCGATCGGCAAGACCGTCTGGTTCGAACTGAGCCTTCCATGACGGAAGGTGGGCTCGATCCCAGTTCCCGGCCCCGTGACAGCGGTCCCACCTGCGCCTTGACGCTGTGTCCAACACACCGGAAAAATTGCGCCACACCACATCGTGCGCCTTGCGACTCCGGCCGAGGTGCCGCCGCCGGACCCGGCCGGGAACGGCCACGCCGTCATGGCGCGTGGTTCGAGCGGACCCCGCCTGGTTAGGAGAGAGAGGACGGGAGCGGCCCGGGTTCCGCCGGAGGTGGCGGAAACCGGGCGGCGGACGGGCCCAGCGGGCTCCGGGCGGAGTGTGCCCGGGAAGATGCTGGACCGGAACAGGAAGGGGCGGCGTTGAGCGACATTCCGGCCGAGGCGGGAAAGCCCGACGACGTACGCCGGGCCCTGGCGCTGCTGAACGCCGCGGGGGCCCGGATAGGCAACTCCCTCGATCTGGACACCACCGCCCGCGAACTCCTCGACGTGGCCGTGCCCCAGTTCTGCGACCTGGCCTCCGTGGACCTGTACCCGGAGGTGTTCTCCGGGGAGGACCCCCGGGCGGCGGAAGGCCCGGACGGCACCCGTCCACTGCGGCGCGTGGCCTTCGCCAGTGCCGTCTCCGACGGCCCGATCACCCTCGGCCACCACACGGGCGGCGCCCCCGACCCGGACCACGTCGAACCGGGCAGCGTCCACCGCTACCCCACCGGCTCCCCGTACGCCGACGCGCTGCGCACCGCCCGCGTCCAGCGCGTCCCGGGCACCCTGGTGCAGTCAACCCTCGCCGTGCCGATGGTCGCGCGCGGCCGGGTACTCGGACTGGTGCAGTTCTCCCGGACCAAGGGCAGCGAGCCCTTCGGCGAGCGGGACGCCGCACTCGGCGCGGAGCTGGCCGCCCGCGCGGCCGTGTGCGTCGACAACGCGCGGCTGTACCGCAGGGAGCACGAGCGCGCGCTCATACTCCAGCGCAGTCTGCTGCCCCCGGACGACCCCGAGGCCGCCGGGCTCGACATCGCCTGCCGCTATCTGCCGGGCAGTACGGCCAGCGAGGTGGGCGGCGACTGGTTCGACGTCATCGAACTGCCCGGACACCGCACCGCCCTGGTGGTCGGCGACGTGATGGGCCGGGGCCTGCGCGCGGCCGTGGCCATGGGCGAGTTGCGCAGCGCGGTGCGCACCCTGGCCCTGCTGGACCTGGAACCCGCCGAGGTGCTGGGCGCGTTGGACGAGATCGCCCAGGGGCTGGGCGCCTCCCGCAACGGCCGCGGCGACCGCGAGGGCCGGTCCGGCCAGGACGCCGACCTCTCCGAGGTGTACCTGGCCACCTGCGTCTACGCCGTCTACGACCCCGTCACCCGCCGCTGCACCTTCGCCAACGCCGGGCATCTGCCGCCCGTGCTGGTCGAGCCGCGCGACGACGGCGGCGAGCAGTCCGCGCTGCTGCTGGAGGTCCCCAAGGGCGTGCCGCTGGGCGTGGGCGGCGAGCCGTTCGAGGAGTCCGAGGTCGAGCTGCCCGACGGTTCCCTGCTCGCCCTCTACACCGACGGACTGGTCGAGTCCCGCCACCAGTCCCTGGACGAGGGGCTCCATGCGCTGCGCGCCACCCTGTCGGGCCCCGACCGCCCGCTGGAGGATGTCTGCGACGAGGTGCTGGGCGCACTGGAGACCCACCACGGCGAGGACGACATCGCCCTGCTGCTGGCCCGGATCCAGGGGCTTCCGGCGGAGTCGGTGGGCGACTGGACGCTGCCGGCCGAGCCCCGTTCGGTCGCCCGCGCCCGCGATCTGACCCGCCGCCGGCTCGCCGCCTGGGGGCTGGAGGACCTCGCCGACACCACCGAACTGCTCGTCAGCGAGCTGGTCACCAACGCCCTGCGCCACGGCATGGGAGTCTCCTCCGCGCAGCCGGGGGCGGGCGCCCTTCCGGCGCAGCCGGGGGTGGGGGTCCCCCCGGCAGCGCCGGGGGGAGAGATACGGCTGCGCCTGCTGCTGGACCGCACCCTGGTCTGCGAGGTGTGGGATTCCGGGCTCGTCCAGCCGCGCCGCCGCCGCGCCCGCGACACCGACGAGGGCGGACGCGGTCTGCAACTGGTCGACCTGCTCTCCTCGGGCTGGGGCAGCCGCCGTACCCCGCGGGGGAAGACGGTCTGGTTCGAGCTCGCCCTCCCCCAGGAGGGTGAGCCCAAGCCGCCGGACTCGGCCGAGGCGCTGCTCAGCATGTTCTGAAGGGGCGGCCGGCGCCGTCTTCGACCCCGCCCCCGCCGTGCGCGCGGGCGGGAGTGCCGCACGTCACACCGCCCGCCGCACGGGAGTCGCGCCCGCGCCCCGGCGCGGGCGAAGCCCCCGGTCGGCGGGCGGTCACCCGGGTGTCACCGGGCGGACACGGGCGAGGTCTACGGTCGCAGCGGGCGCGGGCCGGGGGCCGCGGGGAGCCGTCGGGCCCCGTACGCCGGCGCCGGGCCCGTAACATGGAGGGATGACAGGCCGTGGCGATGATCAGCCCGGCGGGCGCGCGACGCACCGGTCGCGCCGCCATCCACGATTCCGGGAGAAGCGCCCCCAGTATGCCCACGCGCCACGACATCCGTAACGTCGCCATCGTCGCCCACGTCGACCACGGCAAGACGACCCTGGTCGACGCCATGCTCAAGCAGGCCGGCGCCTTCGCCGCCCACCAGCTGGAGTCGGTCGACGACCGCGTGATGGACTCCAACGATCTGGAGCGCGAGAAGGGCATCACCATTCTCGCCAAGAACACCGCGGTCAAGTACCACCCCAAGGACGGCGGCGCCCCGGTCACCATCAACATCATCGACACCCCCGGCCACGCCGACTTCGGCGGCGAGGTCGAGCGCGGCCTGTCCATGGTGGACGCGGTGGTGCTGCTGGTGGACGCCTCCGAGGGCCCGCTGCCGCAGACCCGCTTCGTGCTGCGCAAGGCGCTCCAGGCCCGGCTGCCGGTCATCCTGTGCATCAACAAGACCGACCGGCCCGACTCCCGCATCGACGAGGTCGTCGACGAGGCCTACGACCTCTTCCTGGACCTGGACGCGGACGAGGAGCAGATCGAGTTCCCCATCGTCTACGCCTGCGCCCGTGACGGCGTGGCCTCGCTCACCAAGCCGGCCGACGGCACCGTCCCGGCCGACAGCGACAGCCTGGAGCCGTTCTTCTCCACGCTGCTGGAGCACGTCCCGGCCCCCTCCTACGAGGAGGGCGCCCCGCTCCAGGCCCACGTCACCAACCTGGACGCCGACAACTTCCTCGGCCGCATCGCGCTGCTGCGCGTGGCCCACGGGGAGCTGCGCAAGGGCCAGACGGTGGCCTGGATGAAGCGCGACGGCTCGGTGCAGAACGTGCGCATCACCGAGCTGCTGATGACGGAGGCGCTCACCCGCAAGCCGGCCGAGGTGGCGGGCCCGGGAGACATCTGCGCCGTCGCCGGCATCCCGGACATCACCATCGGCGAGACGCTGGCCGACCCGGAGAACCCGGTCGCCCTGCCGCTGATCACCGTCGACGAGCCGGCGATCTCCATGACCATCGGCACCAACACCTCGCCGCTGGTCGGCCGGGGCGGCACCGGCAAGGGCGCGGACGCCAAGTCGGCCGTCAAGGACCGCAAGGTCACCGCCCGCCAGGTCAGGGACCGCCTCGACCGGGAGCTGATCGGCAACGTCTCGCTGCGCGTGCTGGACACCGAGCGCCCCGACGCCTGGGAGGTGCAGGGCCGCGGGGAGCTGGCGCTGGCCATCCTGGTGGAGACCATGCGCCGGGAGGGCTACGAGCTGACCGTCGGCAAGCCGCAGGTGGTGACCAAGGAGGTCGACGGCAAGGTCCACGAGCCGGTCGAGCGCCTGACCATCGACGTGCCCGAGGAGCACATGGGCGCCGTCACGCAGCTCATGGGCACCCGCAAGGGCCGGATGGACAACATGTCCAACCACGGCTCGGGCTGGGTGCGCCTGGAGTTCGTCGTGCCCTCCCGCGGCCTGATCGGCTTCCGCACGGAGTTCCTGACCCAGACCCGCGGCACCGGTATCGCGCACTCCATCCACGAGGGCCACGAGCCCTGGTTCGGAGAGCTGAAGACCCGCAACAACGGCTCGCTCGTAGCGGACCGCGCAGGGGCCGTCACCGCCTTCGCCATGACCAACCTCCAGGAGCGCGGCGTGCTCTTCGTCGAGCCGGGCACCGAGGTGTACGAGGGCATGATCGTCGGTGAGAACTCCCGCTCCGACGACATGGACGTCAACATCACCAAGGAGAAGAAGCTCACCAACATGCGGTCCTCGACCGCCGACGTGACCGAGTCGATCGTCCCGCCGCGCAAGCTGTCGCTGGAGCAGTCCCTGGAGTTCTGCCGTGACGACGAGTGTGTGGAGGTGACCCCGGAAGCCGTGCGCATCCGCAAGGTCGTCCTCGACCACAAGGAGCGCGCCCGCGCCGCTTCCCGGGCCAAGCACGCCTGACACACCCGGCGATTCCTTCCGAAGGGGCGCCGCGGACCACAGCGGTCCGCGGCGCCCCTTCGCGCGGTCCGGGGCCGTCCGGAGCCGTCCGGGACGGCCCGGGGCCCACGGCCCCGGCGGTGTGCGGGAGCCGTGCGGCATCCGGGCGGCCGCCGGAACACTCCGCGAGCCCGTTGGGCGTAGCGGCGGGAAAAGTCTCTTATGAGGTGATATGGCTCCGGAGAGAGGGTGTCCAGGCCCTGAAGGAGGCGCTTGTGCGAGGAGCCGTTCCCACCGCTTTGGCGGCGCGGTGCCGGCGCCCGCCCACGCGTCCGGGGGCGGGCCCGGCGGGCGTGAGCGGGGGGCGCGCGGCAGGTGGCCGGCGCGGACGGTTCCACAGGGCCCCGCCCCCGTCGGCGCGGTGGCGCGGAACGGGCCGGGCGAACATGCCATTGTTTGCCATCGCAACGGCTTTGGTGGTCTTCCGTGCGAGATGGGTCTACGCGCGTCCACTCTTCCGGGGGACATCTCCCGGGTTTCGGGTGTGTCACGAGGAGGCCGTACGCAGTTCAGAACGGCACGTTCGTATATCGGCGCAGCGACGGCTAGGTTGCGGATTCATTAACTCTCTATGGGCCCAAAGTGGCTATATGTCCGACTCTTCTGGAGCTTGTCAAGCACGCTGGGACCTCAATCTGCAAAACCTTCGCTCAAGATGTGCGGAGAGTGGCCAACCGAGGGCCAAGACCTCTTGACTGAGCTGGGAACCGATTGCAAAAGTCCGCTCAGCCCATGGCATTTCCCAGTGCCGAAGAAAGAGCGGGTTCCGCCAACACCCACAGCGCGGGGGCGCAACGCGATGACGAGTCCAACCCAGGCTGCGACAGCCCAGGCCGACAACCCTGGCCCGGACGCCGAGAGCCTGAGCAAAGAGCAGACCGCCGGCAGTGGCGGCCAGCTCGCCGGCCGTTCACCCGGCCAGCTGATGTGGCTGCGCTTCAAGCGCGACCGTGTCGGTGTGATCAGTGCTTTCGTGGTGATCTTCTTCTTCCTGATCGCCGCGCTCGCACCGGTCGTCTCCTGGCTCTACGGCAAGGACCCGTACACGCTGTACGGTCAGGAGCAGTACGAACTGCTGGACGAGTTCGGCTTCCCGGCCGGTCCCAACGGAGGCATCTCCTCCGAGTTCTGGTTCGGCATCGAGCCGGAGCTCGGCCGCGATGTGTTCATGCAGCTGCTGTACGGCATGCGGACATCGCTGTACACCGCTCTCCCGGTGACGATCCTGATGGTGGTCACCGGTGTGCTGATCGGTCTGGTCGGAGGCTACTTCGGCGGGAAGGTCGACTACTGGATCGGCCGGGTCACCGACTTCATGATGGCCCTCCCCAGCCAGCTCACCCTGATCGCGGCGATGCCCGTGGTGGTGGCCGTCTTCGTGTCGCCCGTCGACGAGACCCCGGTCTACGTCCGGGCGTCCGCGATCATCGTCGTCCTGTGGCTCCTCGGGTGGATGGGCATGGCGCGCCTGGTGCGCAGCCAGGCCCTCACCCTGCGCGAACGCGAGTTCGTGGAGGCCGCCAAGGTCTCGGGGGCGTCGCCCTGGCGGATCATCCGCAAGGAGCTGCTGCCGAACCTGGTCACCCCGATCCTGGTGCAGGCCACCTACATGCTCCCCGCGACGATCCTCTCCGTGGCCTTCCTGTCCTTCGTGGGCGTGGGCTACGTGGAGCCGACGCCGGACTGGGGGCGCATGTTCAGGACCGCGGCCAAGATCTACCAGGACAACCCGACGTACATGTTCTTCCCCGGTATCGCCATGGTGATCTTCGTGGTGGCCTTCAACCTTCTCGGCGACTCCGTGCGGGACGCCTTCGACCCCAAGTCCGGACGCTGATCACGTCCATCTGAGGGGGGCTGCCACCCCCGCACCCGGGAGACCGGATGCGACAGGGCAGCAGACGGATCCCAACTGACAGGCAGGTGCACAAGCATCATGAATCCCATCCGATCGCGCACACTGCGAGGTGCGCTCGTCGCCCTCGCCGCCGGCTCGCTGGTGCTGACCGGCTGCGGCAGCGGCAGCGACAACGGCAGCAAGAGCGAGGAGAGCGCCAAGGACAAGGAGGCCGCCAAGGCCCAGTCCGCGGCGGTCGAGTACGGCGACGCCGCCGCCTCCAAGGGCCCGGCCGAGCCGGTCGAGGGCGCCCAGGAGGGGGGCACCATCCGGGTCTACCAGGAGGACGACTTCTCCCACCTGGACCCGGGCCAGATCTACGTCAGCGACGCCGGCCAGCTCTCCGGTCTCATCCACCGCGGTCTGACCACCTACACCCAGGCCGAGGACGGCAGCCTGACCGTCGTGGGCGACCTCGCCACCGACTCGGGCAAGCAGTCCGACGACGGCAAGACCTGGACGTACACGCTCAAGGACGGCATCAAGGACCAGGAAGGTGACCCGATCACCTCCAAGGACATCCGCCACACCATCGAGCGCCTGTACGCCAAGCACATCACCGACGGCCCGACCTACATCCAGCAGTGGCTGTCCGGTGGCCCCGACTACCGCGACGAGCTGCCCGACGGTCCGTACGAGGGCGACCACCTGCCCGACTCCGTCCTGGAGACCCCGGACGAGAAGACGATCGTCTTCCACTTCGAGACCGCGCAGCCCGACCTGCCGCAGGCGCTCGCGATGCCGGGCTACTCCATCGTCCCCGAAGAGGACGACACCAAGGCGAAGTACGACCAGAAGCCCGTGGCGCTCGGCCCGTACAAGATCGCCGACTTCAAGCCCGGCAAGTCCATGAAGCTGGTAAAGAACACCGAGTGGGACCCGAAGACGGACCCCTCCCGCCACCAGTACGTGGACGGCTGGAACATCACGTTCAACCACGACCGCGCGGACCAGACCGAGCGCATCCTGGCCGACCGCGGTGAGTCCGCCAACGCCATCCAGATGAGCGGCTCGGTGGACTCCACCAAGATCAAGCAGGTCATCGAAGAGGCCGACAAGCGCACGATCAAGGGCTACCAGCCCTACGTGTGGCAGCTCAACATGAACATGGACCGCCTCAAGGACAAGAAGGTCCGTGACGCGATCACCCACGCGCTGCCCAACGGCCAGATCCTGCGCCCCGACGGCGGCTCCTACGCCGGTGAGCCGGCCGGCGGTCTGCTCGCCCCGACCCTGCCGGGTTACGAGGACGGCTACGACCCGTACGGCAAGCTCGACAAGCCCAACGGCGACATCGAGAAGGCGAAGCAGCTTCTGAAGGAAGCCGGCAAGGAGGGCATGAAGCTCACCTACGCCTACGCCAACGCCCCGCACCGCCAGAAGCAGGCGGTCATCATCGAGACCGCCCTGGAGAAGGCCGGCTTCGACGTCCAGAAGAAGGACATCGACCCCTCCACCTGGTACGAGCAGGTCGGCAAGGTCGACAACGGCCTGGACATCTACATGACCGGCTGGGGCCAGGACTGGCCGTCGCCCTCCACCGTCATCCCGCCGGTGTACGACGGTGACCAGATCGCCGACGGCGCGTCGAACTACTCGCACATCAACGACAAGCACGTCAACGGCGAGATCGACCGGATCTCCAAGATCCAGGACCCGGAAGAGGCCACCAAGGAGTGGGTCGAGCTGCACAAGTACATCGTGGAAGAGGTCAACCCGGCCGCTCCGCTGTACTACACCAAGCAGCTGCAGATCTACGGCTCCAACATCGGTGGTGCCCGGTACAGCACGGTCAAGAGCTACATCGACCTCACCCAGCTGTACCTGAAGAAGTAACCGGCTCATGAGGTGGGTCCCCGGGGGAGAACCCCCCGGGGACCCGCCCACGGGCTTTCGCTTCGCACGTCCCACCCCCGTCGTCGTTGTCGCCGTGCTGAGAGCTGCGAACCACCACCATGTTTAAATTCCTCATTCGCCGGTCGGTCGGCGCCTTCGTCATCCTGATCCTGATCAGTGCCTTCACCTTCGCCATGTTCTTCGCCATCCCGCAGGACCCGGCCCTGCTGGCGTGCGGCAAGAACTGCACCCCGCAGAACCTGGCGATCATTCACGAGAACCTCGGACTGGACAAGCCGATCACGGCGCAGTACTGGGAGTTCATGAAGGGCATCGTGGCGGGGCGGGACTTCGCCGTCGGCCACTGCGACGCCCCCTGCTTCGGCGTGTCGTTCAACGACGACCGGTTCGTGTGGGACACGATCATCGACCGGCTGCCCCTGACCCTCTCCCTGACCGTCGGCGGCCTGGTCATCTTCCTGACCCTCGGCCTCGGCGCCGGCATGATCGCCGCCCGCAACAAGGGCACCTTCGTCGACAAGGCCTTCAGCTCCGCCTCGCTGGTCCTCAGCTCGATGCAGATCTACTTCCTGGGCCCGATCGTGCTGGGCCTGCTGGTCTACAGCACCGGCTGGCTGTCCTCCCCGAAGTACGTGCCGATCACGGAGAACCCGGTGGCCTGGTTCGTCGGCCTGCTGATCCCGTGGTTCGTGATGTCGCTGATCTTCACCGCGAACTACACCCGTATGTCGCGGTCCACCCTGATCGAGCAGATGCAGGAGGACCACGTCCGCACGGCGAAGGCCAAGGGCATGTCCGAGAAGTACGTCTTCTTCCGGTACGCCTGGCGCGGCTCGCTGACCCCGATCGTCACGATCCTGGGCATCGACCTGGGCGCGCTGCTCGGCGGCGCCATCGTGACCGAGCTGACCTTCAGCCTCGCCGGCGTCGGACGCCTGGCCGTCGAGTCGGTCCTCTACAAGGACCTGCCCCTGACCATGGGCGTCATGCTGGTCAGCGCCGCCTTCATCCTGCTCTGCAACCTCGTCGTGGACGCCGTGTACGGGTTCATCGACCCGCGTGTGCGCCTGTCCTAGGAGAACGACCGTGACCACACTCACCAAGACCGAGGGCGCGCCGTCCCCGACCGGGGCGGGTTCCTTCCTCTCGGTTCGCGACCTCAACGTCCGGTTCTCCACCGAGGACGGCATCGTCAAGGCCGTGAACGACCTCTCCTTCGACGTCGAGCGCGGCAAGACGCTCGGCATCGTGGGCGAGTCCGGCTCCGGGAAGTCGGTCACCAACCTCGCCATCCTGGGCCTGCACAACCCGCGGTCCACGGAGATCACCGGCGAGATCGTCCTGGACGGCCAGGAGCTGACCGGCGCCCCCGAGAAGACGATGGAGGGGCTGCGCGGCAACAAGATGGCGATGATCTTCCAGGATCCGCTGACCGCGCTGTCGCCGTACTACACCATCGGCCGCCAGATCGGGGAGCCCTTCCGCAAGCACACGGGCGCCTCCAAGCGCGAGGCGCGCGAACGCGCCATCGAGATGCTGGAGAAGGTGGGCATCCCCCACCCCAAGACCCGCGTCGACGACTACCCGCACCAGTTCTCGGGCGGTATGCGGCAGCGCGCGATGATCGCCATGGCGCTGGTGTGCGACCCCGATCTGCTGATCGCGGACGAGCCGACCACCGCCCTGGACGTCACCGTCCAGGCCCAGATCCTCGACCTGCTCAAGGATCTCCAGCAGGAGTTCGGGTCGGCGATCATCTTCATCACCCACGACCTCGGCGTGATCGCCGACGTGGCCGACGACATCATGGTGATGTACGGCGGCCGGGCCGTGGAGCGGGGCACCACCGGCGAGGTGCTGCGGGCCCCCCAGCACCCCTACACCTGGGGTCTGCTCAGCTCGATGCCCAGGCTCGGCGGGGATGTGAACCAGAAGCTCCGGCCGATCGAGGGCACTCCGCCCAGCCTGCTCAACCCGCCGTCGGGCTGCCCCTTCCACCCGCGCTGCGAGTTCAGGGACAAGGTCCCCGGCGGTGTCTCCTGCACCGGTGACAGGCCCCTGCTGCCCGAGGGCCGCGGAGCCGCCTGCCACCTGACGCCGGAGCAGAAGCGGACGTACTTCATCGAGCAGATCAAGCCCCGGCTGGGCTAGGGAGCAAGAGACATGAGCGACGAACTCACCCTGACCAGGCCGGCGGAGCCGGCCGTGGGCACAGGCGAGCCCCTGCTGGAGGTCAAGGGGCTGACCAAGCACTTCCCGATCAAGGGCGGCTTCCCGATCAAGCGGACCGTCGGCGCGGTCCAGGCCGTGGACGGGGTCGACATGACCGTGCTCGCGGGCGAGAGCTTCGGCCTCGTCGGCGAGTCCGGCTGCGGCAAGTCCACCACCGGCCGGCTGCTGACCCGGCTGCTGGAGCCGACCGGCGGCACGATCAACTACCGTGGCCGGGACATCACCCACGCCAAGCGCAAGCAGCTGGCGCCCATCCGGTCCGAGATCCAGATGATCTTCCAGGACCCGTACTCCTCGCTGAACCCGCGCCAGACGGTCGGCAAGATCATCGGCGGGCCGATGGAGATCAACGGCATCAACCCGCCCGGAGGACGCGAGAAGCGGGTCCGCGAGCTGCTGGAGATCGTCGGGCTCAACCCCGAGCACTACAACCGCTTCCCGCACGAGTTCTCCGGCGGTCAGCGCCAGCGCATCGGAGTGGCCCGCGCGCTCGCGCTGGAGCCGAAGCTGATCGTGGCCGACGAGCCGGTCTCCGCGCTGGACGTCTCCATCCAGGCGCAGGTCGTCAACCTGCTCCAGCAGGTGCAGCGGGACATGGGCATCGCCTTCGTCTTCATCGCGCACGACCTGGCGGTCGTACGGCACTTCTCGCAGCGTGTCGCGGTGATGTACCTCGGCAAGATCGTGGAGGTCGGGGACCGCGAGTCGATCTACACCCGCCCGAGGCACCCCTACACCCACGCGCTGCTGTCCGCCGTCCCCGAGGCGGTGCTGCGCGACGAGGACGAGACCGGGGGGCGCGAGCGCATCCGCCTCGCCGGCGACGTGCCCTCGCCCATCTCGCCGCCGTCCGGCTGCCGCTTCCGTACCCGCTGCTGGAAGGCGCAGGACAAGTGCGCGACGGAGGCGCCGCCACTGGTGCAGATCGAGGGCAACACCCCCGGTCACCTGACGGCGTGCCACTTCCCGGAGGCCGGGACCATCGAGGGCGGCAGGGAGGTCGTCCTCGACCCGGGCCTGGCCGCCATGGAGCACAGGGACACCGGGACCGCCGGGGCCGCCGACTCCGGCAAGGAGTCCTGAGCGCAGGGCCCCTGAACCCGCACGGACGCCGCCGCGCCCCCTCCCGGGGGGCGCGGCGGCGTCCGTGTCGTGCGGCTGTGCGGTCCGGTGCGGCCCGGTGCGGTCACGCCACGCCCAGCGACCTCTTGAGGAAGGCCACCTGGAGCAGCAGCAGGTTCTCGGCCACCTGCTCCTGCGGGGTCATGTGCGTCACCCCGGACAGCGGCAGTACCTCGTGCATGCGGCCCGCGGCCAGCAGCGCCGAGGACAGCCGCAGGGTGTGGGCGGCCACCACGTTGTCGTCGGCCAGACCGTGGACGATCATCAGCGGCCGGTGCGGGCCGGCCGGCTCCGACAGCCCCTCGTCGGTGACCAGGGAGTTGGCCGCGTACACCTCCGGCCGCTCCTGGGGCGGACCGAGGTAGCGCTCGGTGTAGTGGGTGTCGTACAGCCGCCAGTCGGTGACGGGAGCGCCGGCCACCGCCGCGTGGAAGACGTCGGGGCGGCGCAGCACGGCCAGCGCGGCCAGGTAGCCGCCGTAGGACCAGCCGCGGATGCCGACCCGGCCCAGGTCCAGGGGGTGGTTCTCGGCCAGTGTGCGCAGGGCCTCGACCTGGTCGTCCAGGGTGGTGCCCGCCAGATCGCCCGCGACCGCCTTCTCCCAGGCGGGGGAGTTGCCGGGGGTGCCGCGGCCGTCCGCGACCACCACGGCGAACCCCTGGTCGGCGAACCACTGCGAGGTCAGGTGAGGGTTGTGCGCGGCCACCACGCGCTGGCCGTGCGGGCCGCCGTAGGGGTCCATCAGGACCGGCAGCGCCCCGTCGCCGTCGCGGTACCCGGTGGGCAGCAGTACGGCGGCCGGAATCCGCCGGGCGCCCGCGCGCAGCAGCCGGGGGCGGGCGGTCAGCACGGGCGTCTCGGCGTGGGAGGCGATGACGGCCAGCGGCGTCGGGGCGCCCTTGCCGGTCTCCGGCAGGCGCAGCGCCTCGGCGCGGGCGCCGGGCCGGTCCAGGACCGCGGTGGACAGCACCACGGTGTCCCCGCCGCGGACGGCGGAGGCGATGTGCGCGCCGTCCTCGTGACTCACCCGCTCCCAGCCGCCCTGGTCGCCGCTGCCGCGGAACCAGGCCCGGTAGACGGCGATCTCGCCCACGGGGGAGTCCTCCGGCGCCTCCGGCCCGGCCGAGGCGGAGAACAGCACGTCCTCGTCGCCGACGTCCAGTACCGCGCGTACGTGCAGGGCGGCCGAGGTCAGCGGCCGGTCACCGACCACCAGGACGCGCGCCCCGCCCTCGTCGGCGATCCGCACCAGGCGCCCGTCGGGCGTCCAGACGGGCACGCCGGGGAAGAGCTCCAGCCACGCCGGGTCCTCGTCGGCGTGCAGCGGCGCGGTGCGGCCGGTGGCGGTGTCGACGGTCAGGTAGAGGTGGCTGCGCTGGTCGCGCGACTGGACGAGCAGCAGGGGCGGCCCGGCGGCCGACCAGTGGACGCGCGCGAGGTAGGGGTAGCGGACGCGGTCCCAGACCACCTCGGTGCGGCCCGCCTCCCCGGCCGCCTCCCCGTCCCCGACGTCGAGCAGATGGAGCGTCACCTCGGCGTTGTCCGTGCCGGCGGCAGGGTAGGCCACCTCGGCCGGCTCGCTCTCGGGATCGGCCGGGTCGGCGATCCACCAGCGGCGCACGGGTGAGTCGTCAACCCGGGCGGCCAGCATCCGGGTGCCGTCCGGAGACCACCAGAAACCCCGGGAGCGGTCCATCTCCTCGGCCGCGGCGAACTCCGCCAGGCCCCAGGTCGTACGGCCGCCGCCGCGGGTCTCCTCCGGTCCGGCCACTGCCCGGTCGCCCCCGCCGCCGAGGTCCGCCACGCGCAGGGCGCCGTCCGCCACATAGGCGACGCGCCGGCCGCCCGGACAGGGGCGGGGGTCCACCACCGGGGTGGGGGTGGACAGCTCGCGTACGGCGGCCGTGCGCAGGTCGGCGGTGAACAGCCGCCCGGACAGGGCGAAGGCCGCGGTCTCCACCGCGGAGTCGGTCGCGTAGCCGACCACCCCGGCCGACCCCTCGCGGCTCCGCTCGCGCCGGGCGCGCTCCTCGGGCGAGAGCTCCTCGTCCGCGCCGCCGAGCAGCTCCGCCGGATCGGCCACCGCGCGCTCCCGGCCCCCGTCCCCGCCCAAGCCGGGCTCGCCGGGGCCGCCGAGTTCCCGCACCCACAGCAGGTTCGCCCGGTCGGTGCCGCCGCGGGAGCGGAGGAAGACGATCCGGGAGCCGTCCGGGGCCACGGTGAAGGCGCGCGGCGCCCCCAGGGTGAAGCGCTGCGTTCTGGCGTACTGGCGTGGAAACGACATGACCATGGGGCGAGCGTACGGCGTCGCGCGGCCGTGCTCCCGCGGTGCGCCCGTCACCGGTCCCCGGGCGTCCCCCACGCGTCTTCCGGGGGGCCGTCCCGGAGCCCCGGAAGGGCCTGCGGCCGGTCGGGGGAAGGGGACGTGTCCAAGGTCACACGGGTGTGCGCCCCTCTTCTGCACCCGTGCACCGATCCGTGCCGACTCACGGAAAGTTATGATCCGTTGCGCATGGTTCGCGGCGGGGTATGTAGCTTCAGAACTGCCCTGTCGTACAGGCATCCTGATTCCGTGTCGACTGCGCGCTCTTGGAGGTGAACCGCCGTGGCACTCTCGATTTCGGCGGTGGTGCTGCTGGCGATCATCGTCTTCCTGCTGATCAAGAAATCAGGGCTGAAGACCGGACACGCACTGGTCTGCATGCTCCTGGGCTTCTACATGGCCAGCTCGTCGATCGCTCCCACCATCAGCGAACTGACATCGAACGTCGCCGGCATGATCGGCAGCATCAAGTTCTGACACCGGCGGCGTAGGCTCGCCCTCATGACCGAGCTTCCCGCGCGCCGCCTGATGCTGGTCCACGCGCACCCCGACGACGAGTCGATCACCAACGGCGTCACCATGGCCCGATACGCCGCCGAGGGTGCGCTGGTCACCCTGGTGACCTGCACGCTGGGGGAGGAGGGCGAGGTCATCCCGCCGGCCCTGGCGCACCTCGCGGCCGACCGTGAGGACGGACTGGGGCCGCACCGGATCGGCGAGCTGCGGCATGCCATGCGGGAGCTGGGTGTGGCCGACCACCGCTTCCTGGGCGGCCCCGGCCGCTACCGGGACTCGGGGATGTTCGGCACCCCGGCCAACGAGCGCCCCGACTGCTTCTGGCGGGCGGACGTCGACGAGGCCGCATCACACCTCGTCGAGGAGATCCGCCAGGTGCGCCCCCAGGTGCTGATCACCTACGACCCGAACGGCGGATACGGCCACCCCGACCACATCCAGGCCCACCGGGTCGCGATGCGCGCGGTGGAGCTGGCGGCCGATCCCGCGTACCGCACGGAGCGGGAGGGGAAGCCTCACCGGGTCGGGCGCGTCTACTGGAACTGCGCGGCGCGCTCGGCGGTCGAGGAGGGCTTCGCCCGTCTGCGCGCCCCGGGCGGCACCCCCTTCCCGGAACTCGCCTCGGCCGGGGACGTCCCCGGTGTGGTGGAGGACGCGGAGGTGGACGCCGTCGTCGAGGGAGGCGAGGCGGAGGCCGCCGCCAAGGCCGCGGCGATGCGCGCCCACGCCACCCAGATCATGGTGGCCGACTCCCCGTCCGGGTCACCGGAGTCCTTCGCCCTGTCCAACAGGCTCGGTCAGCCGCTGCTGCACACCGAGCACTTCCGGCTGGCCGACGGCACGGGGGGCCCCGGCAGGCCGCTGCGCGACCTCTTCGAGGGGCTGGTGGGGACGGCCGGGGGCGCGGAGGAAGCGAGGTGAGGGCGCGCGGGGCGCGTATCGCCGTATACGCCGTACTGGCCGTGCTGGGCGGCGCGGTGGCCGTCGCGGGCGCCCTCGTCCAGGCCGGCTGGTTCCCGCTGGGCCCGCTGCTGGCGCTCGGCGGTTCCGTGGCGCTGTTCTACGGCGGCGCGCGGCTGACGGGCACGAGGGTCGGAGCGGCGGCTCCGGGGGCCGGCTGGACGCTGGTGGTGCTGCCGCTGACCACGTCGCGTCCCGAGGGCGACTTCGTGTTCGGCACCGGGGGAGGCACCTACTTCTTCCTGCTGGGCGGGATGTTCGCCGCTGTGGTGTGCGCCACGATCACCCCCTCCGGGCAGCTTCCGCCGACGGGAACCACGGGCCCGGCGGATCTCGTGAAGGGACGGTGAAACGACCGGAGGCGGTCGGTCTCCGGTCGACAACCGGCCCCCGAGTGGCCGAGAATCCGCGCGGCGATGTGCCGGCGCGGCATTCGCACACAAGGTCCGCCGGTGCGGTGATTCGGCACTCCCGGGACCCGGGGCGGTCGGCCCCCAGTAAGGTGGTGCGCGCCGGCGAGCCGCTCGTGCGAGCCGATCGGAACCATGACGGGCGGCGAATCCAACCGGGAGATCCTGCATTGAGCCGTGAAACTGACAGTCCGTCCTCCGGGCCCCAGGCGCGGGGCGGTACCGCCCACCCGCCGGGGGGCGAGCCGTACGCCGCACCGGCGGGCGAGCCCACCGCGCAGCCGGGCGAGCCGAAGACCGAGACCACGCTGACCACCCGCATCCGGATCAACATCCCGGGTTCCCGCCCCATCCCGCCCGTCGTCGTGCGCAAGCCCGTCGGCGAGGCCGGGGGCGACAACGGCGGTGAGACGTCCGGCGCCGACGGGAACACGGCGGGGCCGGGCGGTCCGTCGGGTACCGCGAACGGCGCGGCACCGTCCACGGCGGGCGCCCCGGGACCGAACGGGGCGCCGGGCAAGCCGGATTCGACCGCTTCCGGGAGCCCCTCGGCCAACGGGGGCGGAAAGCCGACCAGTTCGTGGTTCTCCCCGCGCAAGCCTCCGTCCGGCGGCGCGCCCGCCCCGGGGGCCGAGGCCCCCGCGGGACCGCCGCGGCAGCGCACCGACACCCCGTCCCACGGCTTCCCGGCCGACCGGGTGGACGCCACCGGCCCGATCGGTGCCGTCCGCCCGGGCGGCGCGCCGCCGTCCGGCCCGGAGGGCACCCCGCCGCACGGCTTCCCCGCCGCGCCGCCGGCCCGGGGCGAGGGCCCCAGCGGGCCGACCACCGGGCCGGCCACCGGCGGGATGCCGCTGCCGCCGCCGGGGTTCCGGCAGCAGGGCGGCGCCGTGCCGCCGCCCGGCCCGGGCGACACCGGGCCGCGGCCCACCGTGTCCCCGGCCCCGAGCCCCGTCACCGCGCCCGAGCCGCCGCGCACCGGCGGACCGGCACCGGACCTCGGCGGCCCCGCCGGCGGACCCGGTTTCCCGGCGGATCCGGAGGCGGTCCCCAGCCCCTTCGAGGGGCAGGACACCTTCGAAGGCCAGGATCCGTTCGACGGGCAGGGTCCCGGCCCCTCCCACGGCAGGGTCTCCGGTGACACCCTCGTCAGCGGCATCCCGCGGGTGCCCGCGGCCGACGACGACGGCCGGCCCGCCCCCCCGGCGGACGACCACGGCGCCCGGCCGCCCGCCCCCGCACCCGCCCCCGCCAAGCGGGGCCGCTCCAAGCTGGTCCTGCTCGGCGTCGCCGCCTTCGGCGTGCTCGGCATCGCGTACGGCGCCGGCCTGCTGCTGGACCACGCCGACGTTCCCAACGGCACCACCGTGCTCGGTGTCGACATCGGCGGCACGGGCAAGGACGAGGCGATGAACAAGCTCGACGCCGTTCTCGGAGAGCGGGCCCGCATGCCACTGGTCCTGGAGGTGGAGGGCGAGCAGAAGACGCTCAAGCCGAGCGTCGCGGGCCTGTCGCTGGACACCGAGAACACCGTGCGGGGCGCCTCGGGCCGGGACTACAACCCCGTCTCCGTGATCGGGACGCTCCTCGGCGGCGCCCGGCAGGCCGAGCCGGTCTTCAAGGTCGACGAGGAGAAGCTCACGGCGGCGCTGAAGGACCTGACCGGATCGTCCGGCGGCGGCGCGCCGCAGGACGGGACGGTGAAGTTCACCGGCGGCAAGGCCGTCGGCGTCCCCGGCAAGCCGTACAAGCAGGTCGACGCCGGCAAGGGCGCGGACATGCTGGAGGACGCCTACCGGACGCAGGTCGCCACCGGCAGGGGTGAGGCCGTCGAACTGCCGGTCGCCCTCCAGCAGCCCTCGGTCGACCGGAAGGAGATCGACCGGGCGATCCGGGAGTTCGGCGAGCCGGCGATGTCCGGACTGGTCACGGTGAGGGCGGGCGACAGGTCGATCCCGTTCAGCCCCACGGGGTCGCTGCCGAAGTTCCTGTCCATGAAGCCGGTGAACGGCAAGCTCGTGGACACCTACGACCTCAAGGTGCTCGAGGAGCTGTACGGCAGCACCTTCGACGGCGTCCTGATCACCCGAGGCAACGGGTCCAAGACGCCGGTCACCCCCCAGGACGTCGTCGGCGCGCTGCGCGAGGCGCTCCGCGAGACGGATCCGGCCAAGCGGGTCGGCGTCATCGAACTCGACCCGCGGTAGCGGGCGGGGCGGACCCCGGCCTCCGGCCGTCACCGAAGCCGCGCCGGCCGGGGCCCGCCCCGGCCGGCGCGGCTGGTGCCGCGTGGGTCGGGGTTCACCCCGCTCACCGCCCCCTGCCGGGGGCGCACCCGTGCCGCGTTGGCCCAAAGCCCGGGCGGGACGAGTACACGCGGCTTCCGGCCGTCCGGCCATCGCGTCCCCTCGGCTCCTCGGCCCTGCGGGCCCGGGGAGGCCCCGGCACCCGGGGGGCTCCCGGCCGGATGCCGGGATGCCGGGGAGGGGAGCCCCGCCACCGGGCAGACCCTGCCCGACACGGCACTAGTTGAGCCGGGAGCGGGCCGCCCGCGCCTCGCGGCGCACGGTGACCGCGGCGTTGGGCTCCATGGCGGCGACCATGTCGGCGTACTCCTCCAGCTCCCGCGCGCCGCCGGTGAAGTCGCCCCGCTCCACCAGCAGCCGCGCCCGCTCGTAGCGCAGCCGGGCCGGGTGATGTGGCAGCAGCAGGGACAGTTCCACCGCCCACAGCTGGACGTCGGTGTGCTCGGGGCGGGCAGCCGCCCACGCGCGGATGTTGTTCAGCACCCGCAGCACGATCTCCACCGGGCCGGCCGGCTGGAGCATCGCCTCCGACAGCGGCGTTCCCGCCGTGCTCGCCACCAGCAGTTCGACGTCCTGCCCGGTCAGCGGCAGACCGCCCGCGAAGGGGTCGGCGAGGACGTGCTCGCCGCGGGGATCGCCGAAGCCGACCACGAAGTGCCCGGGCAGGGCGACCCCGTACACCGGCGCGCCCGCCCGGCGCGCGACCTCCATCCACACCACCGACAGCAGGATCGGCAGCCCGCGCCGCCGCCTGAGCACCTCGTTCAGCAGCGAGGAATCCAGCCGGCGGTAGTCGGCGGGCACGCCCCGGAAGCCATGGCGCCCGCCGAGCAGTTCGGCCAGGGCGTGCGCCCACTGCGCGGGGGTGCGCGAGGGGGCGTACGGCAGCAGGCCCGTCAGCCGGTCCAGTTCGATCTGGGCGGCGTCGACGAGGCCGTCCACGCCCTTGCCGCCCTCCGTGCGTATGCCGGGGTCGGCCTCGGCGCCGATCAGCAGGCACAGCAGCGCCAGGTCGGGCCGTTCGGCCCGCGCGGCCCGTGCGAAGCGGTCCCGCGCCGAGTCGGTTCCCGCGGTGTCCGGACTGTCCATCAGGCCCTCCCTGCCCGGCTCAGCCGCGCGGCGCCCGGCGGTAGTGGTAGGAGTGGTGGTCGGCGAAGCCCATCCTGGCGTACATCGCCCGTGCGGCGGTGTTCTCCGGCTCGACCTGGAGGTAGGCGGCCGAGGCCCCCTCCGCCAGCGCGGCGCGGGCCAGCTCGGCCATCACCGCCGTGGCCAGCCCTTCGCGCCGGCGCCCGGGGGCGGTCTCGACGGCGGCGAACCCAGCCCACCGGCCGTCCACCACGCACCGCCCGATGGCCGCCGGGGCGCCGGAGGGGGCATCGCCCGGCACGGTGGCGAACCACACCGACGGGCCGCCGGCCAGTACCTTCAGCGCGTCGCCGGCCGTGTCCGGGGTCCCGCGGCCGTAGGCGGACAGCCAGGCGGCGTCCGGCCGCCGCGACAGCCGGACCCGGTCGTCCGGCTCGCGGTCGGCCAGCGGCGCGAGCGCCCCGGTGCAGAGGACCGCGAACCGCTCGGCCGCCCAGCCGCGCCGCTCCAGCCCGTCGGCCAGCAGTTCGTCGGCCCCGGCCGCGCCCGTCGCGATCTGGACCAGCGCGGGCAGCCCGCGCCCGCCGTACCAGCGCACGACCTCGGCCAGGGCGGAGTCCAGGTCCGTGCCGGGGTCGCCCAGGGGGAGGACGGAGTTGGCGCGGCCGGTGAAGCCGCCGGAGGCGCGCAGCAGCCATCCGCCCAGGCGGGCGGTCTCCACCGCGGGCCAGCCCCGCGCTGCCGCCTCCGCCAGCTCCCGCACCCCCGCCGCCGGGCCGCGGCGGCGGGCGGGCTCGGCGGGCACGGTCTTCCCCGCCACCAGGGCCGACTCCTCGATCGCCACGCTCTGTCCGCCACGCCGTGTGATGGAGAGCACACCGTCCTTCCAGGATGTGAGAACACCGACCGTGTCGGTGAAGGCGGCACCGGCGTCCGCGGATCCGGTCAGACTGCGCACGGAGACACGTTTCCCCACGTCGTCGGCGCTGATGCGAAGCTCGAGTCGTCCGCCCACGGTGAACTCCACGGTCGTTGTCACCCCTCCTGTTCGTCTCCTGCCCGGGAACGGAGATACTAGGGGCGGGCATCGACGACGCCGCGCTCCCGCGCGCCATGCGGCTCAGCCACAACCGGACCGGCTGCCCGCGCCCTACCGAGGAGGAACGACAGCGTGACCTACGTCATCGCGCAGCCTTGTGTGGACCTGAAGGACAAGGCATGCATCGAGGAGTGCCCCGTCGACTGCATCTACGAGGGCCAGCGGTCCTTGTACATCCACCCGGACGAATGCGTCGACTGCGGGGCCTGTGAGCCGGTCTGCCCGGTCGAGGCGATCTTCTACGAGGACGACGTCCCGGAGGAGTGGAAGGACTACTACAAGGCCAACGTCGAGTTCTTCGACGAGCTGGGCTCGCCCGGCGGCGCCAGCAAGCTCGGCCTGATCGAGCGCGACCACCCCTTCGTCGCCGCGCTCCCGCCGCAGAGTCACGACGAGTGACCCCGCGCCACCCGCAGCACTGACCCCGGTCCCGTACGGCCCCGCCGCCGTGCGGGACCGGGGCTTTTCCAGGAAAGAGAGCGAAGCCAAGTGCCACCCCTGTCCTCCCGCCTGCCGGTCTTCCCGTGGGACCGGCTGGAGCCGTACAAGAAGACCGCGGCCGAACACCCCGACGGCATCGTGGACCTCTCCGTGGGCACCCCCGTCGACCCGGTGCCCGAGGTGGTCCGCCGGGCGCTGGCCGGGGCCGCCGACAGCCCCGGCTACCCGACGGTCTGGGGCACGGAGGAGCTGCGGGACGCGATCGTGGGCTGGAGCGAGCGGCGGCTGGGCGCGCGGGGTCTGGCGCACACCCACGTCCTGCCGGTCGTCGGCTCCAAGGAACTGGTGGCCTGGCTGCCGATCCAGCTCGGCATCGGGGGCGGGCCGGCCACCGGGGACAAGGTGGCGTACCCGCGGCTGGCGTACCCGACGTACGAGGTGGGGGCGCGGCTGGCGGGCGCCGAGCCGGTCGTCTACGACGAGTCGCCGCGCGAACTGGACCCCGAGGGCCTGCGGCTGCTGTGGCTGAACTCCCCCTCCAACCCGACCGGCCGGGTGCTGCCCGGGGAGGAACTGAGGGCCACCGTCGCCTGGGCGCGCGAGCACGGGGTGCTGGTCTTCAGCGACGAGTGCTACCTGGAGCTGGGCTGGGAGGCCGAACCGGTCTCCGTCCTCCACCCGGACGTCTGCGGCGGCAGCCACGAGGGCATCGTCGCCGTCCACTCGCTGTCCAAGCGCTCCAACCTGGCCGGCTACCGGGCGGCGTTCCTGGTCGGGGACGAGGCGGTCCTGGAGGAGCTGCTGCGGGTGCGCAAGCACGGCGGGATGATGGTGCCCGCCCCGGTGCAGGCCGCCACGGTGGCGGCGCTCGGCGACGACGCGCACGTGGCCGAGCAGCGCGAGCGCTACGCGGCACGGCGCGCGGCGCTGCGCACGGCGCTCGAGGCGAGCGGTTTCCGGATCGAGCACAGCGAGGCCTCGCTGTACCTGTGGGCGACGCGCGACGAGCCCTGCTGGGACACGGTCGGGGAGCTGGCCCGGCGCGGTGTGCTGGTCGCGCCCGGCGACTTCTACGGCCCCGCGGGCGAGCGGTTCGTACGGGTCGCCTTCACGGCCACCGACGAGCGCGTCGGGGAGGCGGTGCGGCGCCTGACCGCGTGAGGTGCGCGGGGAAACGGGCGGGCCCGGGGATCGCACGATCCCCGGGCCCGCCCGTCCGCGTTGTCGGCGCCCACCGGCGCCCACCGGTGTCGGCCGACACCGGAAGCGGTGTCAGAGCAGCGGCAGGTTCTTGCCGACCGGCGGCAGCTTGCCGACCGCCGGCAGACCGTCGGTCAGGGAGTCGGCCTTCACCTGCTTGCCGACGGCGGGCACCTTGCCCTTGGCGGACTTCACGGCCTTGCCCGCCTTGCCCTTGCCGCCGGTGGCGGGCCCGGCGGCCTCGCCGAGGAGGGAGCCGGCGGTCGCCACCGTGTCGTCGGCGGTCCTCTGCACGGCCGGGACGGCGGTCCTGCCCGCGGCTCCGACGGTCCGGCCCGCGGTCGGCACGGTCTTCTTCACGGCCTTGCTGCCGGTGTCGGCCACCTGGGTGCTCGTCTTGCGCGAGGTGTCGTCGATGGTGTCGCCCAGGTTCGCGCCGTCCAGGTTGCTCACTCCGCCCAGGTTCTTGGCGGGCGGCAGGAGTTCGGCGGCGTTCGCGGAACCGGCCGCACCGACTGCGGAGGCGGCACCCGCTGCGACCAGCAGCGCGGTCCGTGCGATCCGGCGCGAGAGGGGGAGGGACATGTTGCTCCTTCGACGGAGAAGAGGCTTGCTGAGGTTTCCCGCGGGCCGTCGGGCCCGGAGGGCGTCGTTGCGCATCCGGCCGGGGCGGCGCCCCCCGGACGCTGTGCCTATCGGGCCGGGAGGCCCGGAGGTTGCGGCCGTCCGGGTAAAGGATTGGCAATGCCCCGGTGGCCCCGGTGGCGGGGGAGGCGGGGGGCGGGGCCGCCCTCGGGGGCTCCCGAAGGGCGCCGGACCCCGGCGCGGCCATGGGTTTTCCGCGATTTGGCGGAGCCGGGCCAGGGGCCGCGCCGACGGCCTCGGAGGGCCTGGCGGCCATGGCGCACGACCCCCGTTCGGGTGACGGGGGGAGACGCCGTGCGGTGACGCGGCGGACACCTCTCAGCCCCCCGCCCCGGCGCCGCGTCGCCGCACGGAACCGGGGCGGAGGCGGCGCGCAGGCCGGCGGTCAGCGCGAGGTGGCTATGACGACCTCGGCACCCGCCTCGTCCCCGGCCGTGCGCCAGCCCTCGGCGGCCCGTCCGGCCTCCCAGACCCGCTTCCCGTAGGAGACGCGCTCGATCCCCAGCTCCTGGGAGTGGGCCACGGCCCAGTGCGCCAGTTCCCAGCCGCGGCGGTCGGCGTCCGCCCCGCCGGTGCGCGCCGGGGTGTGGACGGGGACGGAGACGACCGGGCCGGGCGCGCTGCGCCCGGCGCCGCCGCCGTCGATGCCGGGGGCATCCGGCAGGACGTCCGCGCCGAACTCGCGGATCAGCCGCTCGCGCACCCGCACCGGGTCGCCGGCGGCCGTCTCCTTCGGGGTGACCTTCGCGGGCACGCAGTTCAGGGCGGCGGCCCGGCGGCCGGTCAGCGCGGCGGCCAGGAGCGCCGCCCTCGGCTCGTGCTTGGCGTAGGCGTCGGGGAAGCCGCTGCGCTGCACCCGCTGGGCGGCGACGGTCAGGGGCAGCCGGGAGTAGCCCGGGATCTCCGCCAGATGCTCGTAGAACTTCCCGGCCGAGTACACCGGGTCCATGATCTGCTCCGCCGTTCCCCAGCCCTGGGAGGGCCGCTGCTGGAAGAGGCCCACGGAGTCGCGGTCGCCGTAGTCGATGTTGCGCAGCGCCGACTCCTGCATGGCCGTCGCCAGGGCGATGGTGACGGCCCGCTCGGGCAGGCCGCGGGCGGAGGCGACGGCCTGGATGGTCGAGGCGTTGGCGGCCTGCTGCGGTTCGATGACGTACGGCTCGCCGCCGGCCGCGGTCACGGTGCAGCGTGCCGGTCCGGACCCGCCGGGATCGTGGCGCACGAGGAGGTACCCGGCGAGTCCGAGCAGTACGACGCACGCGGCGGCCAGGCGCGGCAGCCTGCCGCGGCGTGGAGTTGAAGCTCGCTCGGACACGCGACAAAGGTACCGGCCCCGCCGTGTCCGGGACCCGGACGTGACGCGGATCCCACGGACGGACGCCAGGTAGGGTCGGCCGCATGGAGAGTGCCCCCGAAATCCCGGGAACCGCCCCCGGGGAGAGCCCGGATCCGACCCTGGACCCGACCCTGGACCCGACCCTGGACGGGGCGTCGCTGGCCGCGCGCCTGGTCGACATCCCCTCCGTCAGCGGAGACGAGAAACCGCTCGCGGACGCGATCGAGGCCGCGCTGCGCGCCCTGCCGCACCTGCGCGTGGACCGGTACGGCAACAACGTGGTCGCCCGGACCGCGCTCGGCCGGGCCGAGCGGGTCGTCCTGGCCGGACACATCGACACCGTGCCGATCGCGGGCAACGTGCCCTCGCGGCTGGAGGACGGCGTGCTGTGGGGCTGCGGCACCTCCGACATGAAGGCCGGGGTCGCCGTCCAGCTCAGGATCGCCGCCACCGTGCCCGAGCCCAACCGCGACCTGACCTTCGTCTTCTACGACAACGAGGAGGTCGCGGCCCACCTCAACGGCCTCGGCCACCTGGCGAGCGCCCACCCCGACTGGCTGGCCGGGGACTTCGCGGTACTGCTGGAGCCATCACAGGGGCAGGTCGAGGGCGGCTGCCAGGGCACGCTGCGGGTCGGGCTGCGGATGACCGGGCAGCGCGCCCACTCGGCGCGGAGCTGGAAGGGCGTCAACGCCGTCCACGCCGCCGCGCCGGTCCTGGCCCGGCTGGCCGCGTACGAGCCCAGGCGGCCGGTGGTCGACGGGCTGGAGTTCCGCGAGGGCCTCAACGCCGTGGGGATCACCGGTGGCGTCGCGGGCAACGTCATCCCCGACGAGTGCACCGTGACCGTCAACTACCGCTATGCGCCCGACCTCACCGAACAGGAGGCGCTCGCCCACGTGCGGGAGGTGTTCGCCGGCTGCGGTGTGGCGGAGTTCGAGGTGGAGGACAGCTCCGGTCCGGCGCGGCCCGGCCTGACACACCCCGCCGCGGCGGCCTTCGTCGAGGCGGTCGGCGGCGAGGTGCGGCCGAAGTACGGCTGGACGGATGTCTCCCGGTTCAGCGCGCTGGGTGTGCCCGCCGTCAACTACGGCCCCGGGGACCCGAATCTGGCACACAAACGCGACGAGAGGGTCGAAACGGCTCTGATCGGCCACTGCGAGGAGCGGCTGCGCGCCTGGCTTACCGCCTGACCCGCTGGGTATCGGCTGATCCGCGGGGCCCGCGCCGCCGGTGCGGGCCCCGCGACATCCGGTGGCCGCCGGTGCGTCCGGGGAAGTTCCGCTCCGCGTGGTCCTCACCTGCGTACCCTGGCGGCCTGTACGTCGGCGTCGACAAGGGAGTTACGGCATGGCCAGTGCGGAGGAGTTCGAGCAGGAGGACGCACCGCGGGAGCAGCGTCTCGGGCCGGTGCTGCGCCGCCACGGCCAGGTGCAGCACAGCACCACCGACCAGCGTCTGCTGGACACCGCCGGCCCCTCGGACTGGCTGCACCAGGACCCGTGGCGGGTCATGCGCATCCAGTCGGAGTTCGTCGAGGGCTTCGGCACCCTGACCGAGATCGGCCCCGCCATCAGCGTCTTCGGGTCGGCGCGCACGCCCGAGGGGTCGCCCGAGTACGAGGCCGGGGTGCGGATCGGACGGGCGCTGGTGGAGGCCGGGTTCGCGGTGATCACCGGCGGCGGCCCGGGCGCGATGGAGGCGGCCAACAAGGGCGCCAGGGAGGCGGGAGGCACCTCGGTCGGCCTGGGTATCGAACTTCCCTTCGAGCAGGGGATGAACCGTTATGTCGACATCGGCGTCAACTTCCGCTACTTCTTCGTGCGCAAGACGATGTTCGTGAAGTACGCCAGCGGTTTCGTCGTCCTGCCGGGCGGCATGGGCACGATGGACGAGCTGTTCGAGGCGATCACCCTGGTCCAGACGCGGAAGGTCACCCGCTTCCCGATCGTGCTGTTCGGCACGGACTACTGGCAGGGGCTGGTGGACTGGCTGCGCGCCACCGTCGTGCCCAGCGGGAAGATCGGCGCGCACGACATGGAGCTCTTCCACCTCACCGACGACGTGGACGAGGCGATCGCCCTGGTCACCAAGGAGACCTCCGGCAAGGGCGCGCCGGGGGACGGGTTCCGGCCGGAGGACCCGGACTGACCGGTCCGGCGCATCCCGGCCGGACCGGGGCCGGACCGGGTGCGCCGGAGAAGGGCTCAGGCCAGGCCGCGGCGGGCCACGGCCGGCGGGCGCAGACCCGCGATGGAGGCCACCATGTCGAGTACCTGACGGGTCTCGGCCACCTCGTGGACGCGGTAGACCCGCGCGCCCAGCCAGGCGGAGACCGCGGTCGTGGCCAGGGTCCCGGTCAGCCGCTCCTTGACGGGCCGGTCCAGGGTCTCCCCGACGAAGTCCTTGTTGGACAGCGACACCAGCACCGGCCACCCGGTGGCCACCATCTCCTCCAGCCGCCGGGTGACCTCCAGCGAGTGGCGGGTGTTCTTGCCGAAGTCGTGGCCGGGGTCGATCAGCACCGCGTCCCGCCGCACCCCGGCCGCGACCGCGCGTTCGGCGAGCGCGACCGTGCGGCGCAGCACGTCGGCCATGACGTCGTCGTACGCCACCCGGTGCGGGCGGGTGCGCGGCGCGGCGCCGCCGGTGTGGGTGCACACCAGCCCGGCGCCGTACCGCGCCGCCACCTCGGCCAGCTTCGGGTCCACGCCGCCCCAGGCGTCGTTGAGCAGGTCCGCGCCCGCCTCGCAGACCGCCTCGCCCACCTCGTGCCGCCAGGTGTCCACGCTGATCACCACGTCCGGCCAGCGCCGCCGCACCTCGGCGACGAAGCCCGCGGTGCGCCGCACCTCCTCCTCGGCGGAGACCTCCTCGCCGGGGCCGGCCTTCACACCCCCTATGTCGATGATGGCGGCGCCCTCCGCGACCGCCTGCTCGACCCGGTCCAGGGCCGGTCCGTCGCGGAAGGTGGCGCCCCTGTCGTAGAAGGAGTCCGGCGTCCGGTTCACGATGGCCATGACCACCGT
This sequence comes from Streptomyces verrucosisporus, assembly GCF_017114865.1. Lineage (GTDB taxonomy): Bacteria > Actinomycetota > Actinomycetes > Streptomycetales > Streptomycetaceae > Streptomyces > Streptomyces fenghuangensis. The sequence goes on from NZ_JADEYH010000009.1 coordinate 127,505, forward strand.
CTCGTGCTCGCCGAACTCGCGCCGTCCCAGCCGCAGCATCAGCTGTCCTCTCCTCCCGCGCTCCCCGGCACCGCACAGTGCCCCGCAGCCGACCCTAGCTCTCCCGCCGTGGCACGATCACAGCAGACCTGTACCTGCCGTTTGGCGTGTCGGACCCGGGGAGATGGCGTGTTCTGGTTTCTGCTGATCGCGTTGGTCGTGGTGGTCGCCGCGGTCGCGCTGGCCGTTGTGGGGGGCGGCGACGGGCCGGGCCGCACCGCGACGGGCGGACTCGCCGACGCACTGCCGGACCGGACCGAGGCCTGGCTGCCGCCCGACCGCCCCCTGAACCGCTCCGACCTGGAGTCGCTGCGGCTGCCGCAGGCCGTACGGGGCTACCGGATGGAGGAGGTGGACGACGTGCTGGACCGGCTCGGCGCCGAACTGGCCGAACGCGACGCCCGGATCGCCGAACTGGAGGCGTCGCTGGCGGGTACGCAGGCGACTGCGCTCGGCGGGCCCGGCATGTTCGGCGGACCCGGCGGCGGCCCCGGGGACCGCCCCGGCACCGCGTCCGGTGGGGAGTCCGGCACTGTGCCAGGCGGAGATCTTGGCGAAGAGCCCGGCGGGCCGGGGGAGTCGCGGTGACCGCCGGGGGCGGGGCGCTCCCCGGCCCGGACGGGCGGCTGCGCTGCCCGTGGGGCCTGTCCACCGAGGACTACACCGCCTACCACGACACCGAGTGGGGCCGCCCGGTGCGCGGCGACGACGCGCTGTTCGAGCGGCTGTCCCTGGAGGCGTTCCAGTCCGGGCTGTCCTGGCTGACCATCCTGCGCAGGCGGGAGGGCTTCCGGGCGGCCTTCGCGGGTTTCCGGATCGCGGAGGTGGCAGAGTTCACCGACGCCGACCGGGAACGGCTGCTCGCCGATCCGGGCATCATCCGCAACCGCGCCAAGATCGACGCGACCATCGCCAACGCCAGGGTCGCGGCCCGGTGGGAGCCGGGCGAACTGGACGCCCTGGTGTGGTCCCACGCCCCCGACCCGGCCGGCCGTCCCGTGCCGCGCACGCTCGCCGAGGTGCCCGCGATCACACCGGAGTCCACGGCGCTGTCCAAGGAGTTGAAGAGGCGCGGCTTCCGCTTCACCGGTCCCACCACGGCCTACGCCCTGATGCAGGCGTGCGGCCTGGTCGACGACCACCTGGCGGACTGCTGCGCCCGCGCCCCGCGCCCCGCCGGCTGAACCGGCGCCCCGCGCCCGGCGTCCCCGGACGCCGGGCGCTTGCCGGCGGGGGGTCAACTTCCGCGGTAGACGGGCTTCTCCTTGGCGACGAACGCCTCCACCGCGGCCCTGTGGTCCTCCGAGGCGCCGGCCCGGGCCTGGAGTTCGGCCTCCTTCTCCAGCGTCTCGGCCAGTGAGTGCGAGGAGCCGTGGGCGAGGGACTCCTTGAGAGCGGCGTACGCGACCGTCGGTCCCTCGGCGAGCCGCCGTGCCACCTCCTCGGCCTCGGCCGCCAGCCGGTCGGCCGGGACGACCCGGTTGGCGATGCCCAGCTCCAGGGCCTCCGGCGCCTTCACGCTGCGTGGGAAGAGCAGCAGTTCGGCGGCGCGGCCCGGGCCGACCAGACGCGGCAGGGTCCAGGACACCCCGGAGTCGGCGGTGAGCGCCACCCCGGTGAAGGAGGTGTTGAAGGCGGCGGTGTCGGCGACCACCCGGTAGTCGGCGGCGAAGGCGAACCCCGCCCCGGCGCCGGCCGCGACGCCGTTGACGCCCGCCACCACCGGCTTGGGCATGGAGGCGATCGCCAGGGTGATCGGGTTGTAGTGCTCGCGCACGGTGTCCAGCGCGGCGCCGCCGCTGCGCCGCAGCTCCTCGACGTGCTCCTTGAGGTCCTGCCCGACGCAGAACGCCCGCCCGCTGCCGGTCAGCAGCACCGCGCGCACCGCCGGGTCGCCGGCCGCCTCCCGCAGGGCGTCCCGCAGCGCCTCCTTGAGCGCGGTGTCGAGCGCGTTCATGGCGTCGGGGCGGTTGAGGGTGACGGTCGCCAGCCCTCCGGAAACTTCGTAGACGACGTTGTCTGACATGGGGGCCAGCATGGCAAGGAACGGCGGGGGCCGATACGGGCCCGCATGCGAGCCGCGTGTGACCTGCGTCAAACGGCCGCGGTGCCTTTCCGGGGGAGAAAGGGCGCAGTATTGCAGCCTGATCCCCGAATTGGGTGGTTTTGCGCGAGGGTGTTGTGCAAGGGATACGGACCGATGTTGGTCATGAGGTCGTGCGATGCGGGATAATGGCCAAGAAGCAATGTGTTCGACGCCGGCGACACCTGGGTTGCCCGGCTGAGATCAGCTGGTTTCAGGAAGGGGAACGAGCATGGCGGCCATGAAGCCGCGGACGGGCGATGGCCCGCTCGAGGTGACCAAGGAGGGGCGGGGCATCATCATGCGCGTTCCGCTCGAAGGCGGTGGACGACTCGTCGTCGAGCTCACCCCTGACGAGGCGGATGCACTCGGCGAAGCTCTGAAGAAGGCCTGCGGCTGAGGAGCGATCGAAGACCTCCGGCGCACACCGCCTTCGCACCACCACCGCCGCCCCCGGGAGAGCACGGCCCCCGGGGGCGGCGGTGTGCTGCCGGCCGGCCCGTCGTCGGCCGACCGGTCCGGCGGTCGGCGGTGCCCCACGGCCGGCGGCCGCGGTCGGTGGTGTGGTCAGTGGTGGCGCTTGACCGCGCACAGCAGGCCGTCGCCCACCGGCAGCAGCGAGGGCAGCAGCGAGGTGCTGTCCCGGACGGTGCGCAGCAGCTCGCGCAGCCTGAGGACCTCCGCGGGCTGGGACGAGGAGTCGACGGTGCGGCCGTCGGCGAAGACGCCCTCGAAGCAGACCAGTCCGCCCGGGCGCAGCAGGCGCAACGATTCGCCCAGGTACTCCAGGCACTCCGTCCGGTCACCGTCGCAGAAGACCAGGTCGTAACCGCCGTCGGCGAGCCGGGGCAGGACGTCCAGGGCGCGGCCGGGGATGAAGCGGGCGCGGTTGGCCGCGAAGCCCGCGGCGCGGAACGCCTGGCGGGCGATCTGCTGGCACTCCGGCTCGGTGTCCACGGTCGTCAGCACGCCGTCGGACCGCATGCCGTGCAGCAGATGGATGCCCGACACCCCGGTGCCGGTGCCGATCTCGGCGACCGCCTTGGCGTCCACGGCCGCGGCCAGCAGCCGCAGCGCGGCGCCCGTGCCGTCCGACACCGCGCGCAGGCCCGCCTCCCGGGCCCGGTCGCGGGCCCAGCGCAGCGCCGCCGAGTGCTCGGAGCGCTCGGCGTGCTGGACGTTCTCCGCGCCGTACGCGTCGGCGAACGCCCAGCTCGTCTGCCGGTTGCCGGTAATCGCCCTCTCCTGTCCCCGTGGTGCCCGCAACCGTGACTGTATCCGCTGGCGCCGGGAACCCGCAGATGGGACCGCGCGTTGGTTGTGTGGAAGCCGTACGGCGAGTGGCGGGGGAGAACGCAGCTGGCACTCGGCCGTAAGAGGATCAAAGAAGCTTATCCGGAGCTAACGGGCGAGGTGGCTATGGTAGGGACTCCACTGGACACCACCAGAGCCGACAGGGGAGGTGCGGCTGCGGCCGGCGACCGGAGAGTGCTCAAGCGCTTCCTCAGGTCCTCCGGCGAGCCGAAATCCGTGAACGACACCGCTGACCACCACCACGCCGCCGACTCCGTGACCACCGCGACCTTCGCAACCGACGCGGACGCTCCGGCGTGGACGCCTCCCACCTGGGAGGAGATCGTCAGCACCCACAGCGCACGGGTCTACCGCCTCGCCTACCGCCTCACCGGGAACCAGCACGACGCCGAGGACCTGACCCAGGAGGTCTTCGTCCGGGTCTTCCGCTCGCTGTCCACCTACACCCCCGGCACCTTCGAGGGCTGGCTGCACCGCATCACCACGAACCTCTTCCTGGACATGGTGCGGCGCAAGCAGCGCATCCGCTTCGACGCCCTCGGCGACGACGCGGCCGAGCGGCTGCCCAGCCGCGAGCCCTCGCCGCAGCAGCACTTCAACGACACCCACTTCGACGCCGACGTCCAGCAGGCGCTGGACACCCTCGCCCCGGAGTTCCGGGCGGCGGTGGTGCTCTGCGACATCGAGGGGCTGTCCTACGAGGAGATCGCCGCGACGCTCGGCGTGAAGCTCGGCACGGTCCGCAGCCGCATCCACCGCGGCCGCTCCCATCTGCGCAAGGCCCTCAAGCACCGGTCCCCCCGGGCACGCGCCGGGCAGCGCGCTCTGGCCGGGGCCCTCCCCGGCGCCGTGGGAGGGGAGGGCGGCACCGCGTGAGCGGCACACACGACGGCGTACCCGACCCGGAGCCGACCCCGGCCGAGCAGCACCTGGGCGACCGGCTGGCGGCTCTGGTGGACGGCGAACTGGGCCACGAGACGCGCGAGCGCGTCCTGGCGCACCTGGCGACCTGCCACACCTGCAAGGCGGAGGCCGACGCGCAGCGCAGGCTGAAGAGCGTCTTCGCGGACGCCGCGCCCCCGCCGCCCTCGGAGCGGCTGCTGGCCAGGCTCCAGGGGCTGCCCGGAGGACTGGACGACGACCCCGGACGGGGCCGGGGCGGGCCGACGGGCCCCTCCGCGTCCTCGTCCCCCTGGGACTTCGAGTACCTGCCTGCCGGCAGCGTGCTCACACCCGACCGCGGATTCCGCATCCACCGGGTCCATGAGACGGACCGTTCCTCCTCACGCGGCCGCCGCTTCGCCTTCGCGGCGGCGGGCGCGGTCTCGCTGGCGGCCTTCGCCATCGGCGGCGCGCTCACCTCGGCGGCCACCGGCGGTTCCACGGTCTCCGCGGGCGGGGACGGCGGTACGAGCGCCCGCTCGCCGCGCACGGCGGCCGTCGGTACGGAGCGCGGTGGCGAGCGGAGCGGCGGCAGACCGGGACAGCGAGCGGGGAAGGGGCCGATCGGTACACCGAGCGGACCGGCCGTGGCGACGACGCGGCCGCCCGTACTGTCGGTGTCACCGCTGGAGGCCGCCTACGTTCCCCGGCCACACGATTTGACGGTGGTGCCGGTGATCGACGCGCTGCCCACCCTGCACCCGCCGCTGATACACCCCACCCAGTACGGGGCGCCGCCGGGCGAGGGACCGCCGGAGCGGTCCGAGCCCGCCAGGCAGCCGCTCATCGCGGCGACCCCCATGTCCGCGGCCCCCTCGGCCACGCCCACCGCCCCGGTGGGCGCCACTCCGGCGCCCACGCTCCCGCCGGGCCGCTGACCGTCTCCGGGGCCGCGCTGTACGGGCCGTCCGTACGCGCGGCCCGTACGTACCCCTGCATGCCACCGCGACCCCTGGTTGCCCTGCCGTCCCGGCGGTACCGCCGGGACGGCAGGGCAACCAGGGGTCCCCGCGGGGGAAACCCCGTGGGGACCGGCCGGTCCGGCTTCGCCGACGGGGGCGGAACTGGTTGAATCGTGGGCAGGTGGTGCGAGTCCGCACGGAGCGCGACGCGGGCCGATGCTGGGGAGAACATGGACGAGGGGAAGGCCGCCGGGCAGCGGCCGACGTGGTGGAGCCGCCCACGCGGGGTATCGGCCCCGCGCCCGGTGGCGGGAGGCGCCCGTACGCCCCGGGGCGCACCGGTCCCGCTGCACGGAGAGGATCCGTACGGCACCCCGCCCTACGGCGGCCCCGGCCCCTGGGCCCCGGCCCCGCCCGTCCAGCGGCCCACGGCCACACCGGCCCGTGGCACCCTGCTGCCGCCCCAGGCGCAGGCCGCCGTGCCCGCCCCGGAACGCGCCACCGGCCCCGCCGCGCCGGAGGACGCCTTCGCGCGCTACGACCCATGGGCGCCGCCGTCCGCTGCCGCCCCGCACCGGGCCGCCCCGCGCCCCGCGCCCCCGCCGCACCGGGAGGCCTCCGCGCCGCGCCGCGGCCGACCGGGTACGGCTGTCGCCGGGGCCGTCCTGCTGGCGCTGGTCGCCGGAACGGTGGGCGGCGGCATCGGTGCGTACGCGCAGCGCCGGGGCGACGTCGGCACCGTCCGGCTCTCCCAGGCACCGGTACAGGACACCGGCCGGGCCCCGGACAGCGTGGCCGGCATCGCGGAGCGGGCCCTGCCGGGCGTGGTGACCGTCCAGGTGCGCGGCGCCGGGGAGTCGGGCACCGGCACAGGTTTCGTCCTGGACGGCCGCGGCCACCTCCTCACCAACCACCATGTTGTGGAGCCCGCCGGGGGCGGGGGTGGAAACGGCGGCATCAGGGTGGTCTTCCACGGCGGGGAGAGCGCCACGGCCGAGATCGTGGGCACCGACAGCGGCTATGACCTCGCCGTGCTGAGGGTGGAGGGGGTCAGCGGCCTCAGCCCGCTGCCGCTGGGCAACTCCGACTCCGTGCGGGTGGGCGACCCGGTCGTGGCGATCGGCGCGCCGTACGGTCTGGCGGGCACGGTCACCACCGGGATCGTCAGCGCCACCGAGCGCCCCGTCACCGCGGGCGGCGAGGGGGACGGCGGCGGGGGCGGCGACCTCAGCCACGTGGAGGCGCTGCAGACCGACGCCCCGATCAACCCCGGCAACTCCGGCGGCCCGCTGATGGACGCCGGGGGCCGGGTGATCGGCGTCAACAGCGCGATCCGCTCCGCGGGCGGCGACCTGCCCCGGGCGGACACCGGCGGCAGCATCGGCCTGGGTTTCGCCATTCCCGTCAACCAGGCCAGGCGGGTGGCCGAGGAACTGATCAACACCGGCCGCGCCACCCATCCCGTGATCGGTGTCACGGTCGACATGGGACACCCCGCGGAAGGCGCCCGGGTCGGCCTGCCCGCCGGGCGCGAGGGCACGGCGGTCGTGCCGGGAGGACCGGCCGACACGGCCGGCATCGAGGAGGGCGACGTGATCACCGAGGTGGACGGCGCCCGGGTGCGCAGCGGCGAGGAGCTGATCGCCAGGATCCGCGCCCGGCGCCCCGGCGACCGGCTGGAGCTCACGGTCGAGCGCGGTGGCGGCCGGCGCTCGGTGGAGGTGGTCCTCGGTTCGGCGGCCGGCCCGTGAGACCCGTCACGCCTGCCGCCACGACGGCCGTTGTTCGCCCCGCCGACTCCCAACCCGCCCCCGCGCCGGGTACCGTGACTGTGGCCGTACGGGTCGTGGACGCACATGAGGGAGCTGAACGGTGTTCTTCGACATAGGACCCCTCGAGCTGATCGCTCTCGTCATCCTCGCGATCCTCGTCTTCGGTCCGGAGAAGCTGCCGAAGGTGATCCAGGACACCGCGCGGTTCATCCGCAAGGTCCGGGAGTTCTCCGACAGTGCCCGGGACGACATCCGCAGGGAACTGGGACCGGAGTTCAAGGACTTCGACTTCGAGGACCTCAACCCCAGGAACTTCGCGCGCAAGCACCTGCTGGAGAACGAGGACCTGGGGCTGAAGGAGATCCGCAACGGCTTCGACCTGCGCCAGGAGCTCGCCGAGGTCACGGACGCGGTCAACGGCAGGGAGATCACCTCGGGCGGCCCGTCCGCCTCCTCCGAGGGCGGCTCCGCGGTCGGTCTGCGCAAGGACGGCCCGTCGCCCGCGGTCGATCTGCGCAAGGACGCCCCGTCGCCCAGGACCGACCCCCCGCCGTACGACGCCGACGCCACCTGAGGCCGCCGGGGGCCGCCCCGCCGGTGAACCGGGAGGGCCACCTCCCGTACTCCGCAGCCGGTCCTGCCCGGTTCGGCGCACAAGGGTGGCTATCCTCCCTGTGTCCGGGGTCGGGCCGTCCGAGGGGGGCGGGCCTCCCACGACACGGGGCACACGAGGAGGCGTCGCACAGATGGAGAAGACGGGCCGGGCAGGGCCGAGAGACGCACCCGCGTCCGGGGCGGACCGGGTGGTCGACGGCTACCTGATGGCCGGCTTCCCCTGGTACGGCCTCGACGAGGCCTTCACCGGCCCGCGCTGGCTGATGCGGGTGGGAGCCGCCGCGGACGGAACGGTCGAGCACGGCTCGACCGGCCACGGGGACGAGCCCTCCTTCCGGGCCGAGTCCGGTCCGGAGGGCCGGCGCTTCGCCGTCGTCGTGACGGTCGCCGACCGCCCGGTGCGCAGCAGTCCGGACGGCACGGGGGTCCTGGAGGCCACCTCGGTCTCGTCGGCCGCCTGGCTGGCCGGATCGGGGCTGCTGTCATGCACCTGGCCATCACAGATGGAGCGCGGCCTCAGACAGAGCTGGCTCGACCAGCAGACGGCGGTCGCCTGGGAACTGGCGGACGACCTGGGCGGCTCCGCCTGGTCCACCCTCTCGCTGCCGGTCGACGGCGTCCCCACCGACTTCCGCTACCGGGAGTCGGAGTACGGGTGGGTGCTGGCCGGCCCCGCGCACGAGGGCGTGCACATCGGCGCCTACGGGCGGGGGATGAGCGCGTACGGGCTGGGCTTCTCGGTGATCAAGGACCTCGGCGAGTACGAGCGCTGAACACCCGCCCGCCCCGGCGCCCGTACGCCCGCCCGGGTGCGCGGGCGTACGGGGAGGTGCGCGGTAGGGCCTTTCAGAACTTGTTGCGCGGGGTGATTCCCAGCGACATGCCCGCCAGCCCGCGCTGGCGCCCGCCCAGCTTGCCCGCGACCGAGCGGATCGCCGAGCCCGCGGGGGAGTCCGGGTCGGTCAGCACGACCGGCCTGCCCTCGTCGCCGCCCTCGCGCAGCCGCACGTCGATCGGGATGGAGCCGAGCACGGGCACTGTGGTGCCGGTGGTCCGGCTCAGCCCGTCGGCGACGCGCTGGCCGCCGCCGGTGCCGAAGACGTCCACCATCTCGTCGCAGTGCGGGCAGGGCAGCCCGGACATGTTCTCGACCACGCCCACGATCTTCTGGTGGGTCTGCACCGCGATGGACCCGGCGCGCTCGGCCACCTCGGCGGCCGCCTGCTGCGGGGTGGTCACCACCAGGATCTCGGCGTTGGGGACGAGCTGCGCGACCGAGATGGCGATGTCGCCCGTGCCCGGCGGCAGGTCCAGCAGCAGCACGTCCAGGTCGCCCCAGTAGACGTCGGCCAGGAACTGCTGGAGCGCGCGGTGCAGCATCGGCCCGCGCCACACCACCGGGGCGTTGCCCGGGGTGAACATGCCGATCGAGATGACCTTCACGCCGTTGGCGGACGGCGGCATGATCATGTTCTCGACCTGGGTGGGACGGCCGTCGGCCCCCAGCATGCGCGGCACCGAGTGGCCGTAGATGTCGGCGTCCACGACGCCCACCTTCAGACCGTCGGCCGCCATCGCCGCCGCCAGGTTGACCGTCACCGAGGACTTGCCGACGCCGCCCTTGCCGGAGGCGATCGCGTAGACGCGGGTCAGGGAGCCGGGCCTGGCGAACGGGATCTCCCGCTCGGCCTGCCCGCCGCGGAGCGTGGCCGCCAGCTCGCGGCGCTGCTCGTCGCTCATCACGTCCAGGGAGACCGTCACATCCGTGACGCCCGCCACACCGCGGACCGCCCGGGTCACGTTCTCGGTGATCGTCTCGCGCATCGGGCAGCCGGACACCGTCAGGTAGACCGTGACCGCGACCGAGCCGCCGTCGCCGATCTCCACCGACTTCACCATGCCCAGATCGGTGATCGGACGGTGGATCTCGGGGTCGTCGACGGTCGCGAGCGCGGCGCGGACCGCGTCCTCGGTGGGGGCGGGGCTGGATGCCGCGGACGTGTCAGTAGCCATGCCCCGATGGTACGGCGCACCGGCGTCGGCACCGAAGACGGCGGATGAGACGCGGGTCACCGCTTCCCGGGACGCGGTCCACCGCCCCGGGGGCGCCGGGCCGGGGCGGGGCGCGTGCCCCGGACGCGCCGGGTACGGGACCGGATCACCGCTCGCGGTCGGGCGGCGGCTCCAGGGCGCCGCGCTGCTCCAGCTCCTTGAGCAGGTCCTGGAGCTCGGAGCGGATCCAGTCCCGGGTGGCGACCTCGCCCATGCCCATCCGCAGCGCGGCGATCTCCCGGGTGAGGTACTCGGTGTCGGCCATGGAGCGCTCGCCGCGCTTGCGGTCCTGCTCCAGGTTCACCCGGTCCCGGTCGTCCTGCCGGTTCTGGGCCAGCAGGATCAGCGGGGCCGCGTACGAGGCCTGGAGTGACAGGGCCAGGGTCAGGAAGATGAACGGGTACTCGTCGAAGCGCAGGTCCGGCGGGGCCACGATGTTCCAGACGACCCACACCACGATGGTGAACGTCATCCAGACGATGAACCGCCCGGTCCCCAGGAAGCGGGCGATCCGCTCCGACAGCCGCCCGAACGCCTCCGGGTCGTACTCCGGCAGCGGGCTGCGGCGCGGCACCATCGGCTGGTCCAGCCTGGTGCGGGCCGCGCGCCCGGTGGCCGGCGGAAGGCTCCGCTCGCGTTCCCTGCGCGCCATGCGCTCGTCCCGTTCCCTGTCACCCATCGGCGGTCCCCCGGCCGTCCCGCAGGCTCTCCATCGGCTCGTGCACTCCGAACGTCTCCCGGGCGGCGGCCTCCCGCCAGTCGTCGGGCAGCAGGTGGTCCAGTACGTCGTCGACGGTGACGGCGCCCAGCAGCGACCCGCTCTCGTCCACCACCGGCACCGACACGATGTTGTACGCGGCCAGGTAGCTGGTCAGCGTGGGCAGCGGGGTGTTTGGCGGCAGCGGCCGCAGGTCGGTGTCCACGACCGAGCCGACCAGGGTGCCGGGCGGTTCGCGCAGCAGCCGCTGGAAGTGCACCAGTCCCAGGTACTTGCCCGTCGGGGTCTCCTCCGGCGGCCGGCACACGTACACCTGGGCGGCCAGCGGGGCCGAGAGGTCCTGCACGCGCACCCGGGCCAGTGCGTCGGCGACCGTGGCGTCGGGCCGCAGCACGATCGGCTCGGTGGTCATCATGCCGCCCGCGGTGTGCTCCTCGTACGTCAGCAACCGCCGCACCGGGGCCGCGTCCTGCGGCTCCATCAGCTCCAGGAGCCGGTTCATGTCGCCCTCCGGCAGCTCGGACAGCAGGTCGGCGGCGTCGTCGGGGTCCATCGCCTCCAGCACGTCCGCGGCGCGCTCCTCCTTGAGCTTGCCGAGGATCTCCACCTGGTCGTCGTCGGGCAGCTCCTCCAGCACGTCCGCCAGCCGGTCGTCGTCCAGCGCGGCGGCGACCTCCGCCCGGCGCTTGGGCGACAGGTGGTGCAGGACGTTGGCCAGGTCGGCCGGGCGCAGCTGCTCGAAGGTGGCCAGCAGGTTGGCCGCGCCCTGCCCCTCCTCCTCCAGCGACAGGCCGGTCACGGCCGACCACTCCGCGGTCAGCGTCTCGCCCGACCGCCGCCGGCGCAGCCCGCCGCCGCCGCGGCGCACGAAGACCTTGTCGATCAGCCAGTCGCGGCGCCCGGGGACCTGGGTGAGGCCGATGTCGAGCACGGTGACCTTCTCACCCGTCTCGACCAGCGTCACCTGGCGGTCCAGCAGCTCGCCCAGGACCAGCGTCTCGGTGGGCCGCTGCTCGAAGCGCCGCATGTTGACCACGCCGGTGGTGATCACCTGTCCCGACGCGACGCCGGTCACCCGGGTCATGGGAAGGAAGATCCGCCGCCGGCTGACGACCTCGACGACCAGTCCGAGCACGCGCGGCGGACGCCCGCCGACGCGCAGCATCGCCACCACGTCCCGCACCCGGCCGACCTGGTCCCCGACGGGGTCGAAGACGGCCACGCCGGAGAGGTGCGAGACGAAGACCCGCTGGGCGCCCAGCACCATGGTCCATCCTCCGCTTCCCACTCGTGTCCGGCGCGCGCCGGGTCTCCCGCCCGCCGTGCGCGCCGTGCCTGCCGTGTGTGTGCCCGTGTACCCGCGTGTGACCGGATGCCCGCATGTGGGACGTGAACCGAATGCGGTTTTCAGGCTACGCGCACCGCTGCCGGCCCCGTGCGGCGGCACCGGCCGTACGGTCGCCCGCGACCCGCTCCGAGGCCCCCGGTAGGGTGCCGTCGTCCTGCCCCGGCATCAGGAGGAAGAGCTGACGTGACTGCGTGGGTCCACGGTGTTCGCGCCCGGAGTAAGGCCGTGTCGGTGGGAGCGGTCTGCGCGGTCCTTCTGACCCTGCTCACGGGGTGCGGTTCGAAGGACCCGAACGAGGGGACCAACGGGGTCGGCAGGCTTCCGGCCGCCGAGATCGAGAAGAGGGCCGGCAAGGCCGCCCGTGCGGCGCGGTCCGTACGGCTGTCGGGCAGTGTGGTCAGCAAGGGCCGCACCTACCGGCTGGACATGCGGCTGAAGGACGACGGCGGCCTGGGCGAGGTCTCGGCCAGGGGCGGCCCCCGCTTCGAGCTGCTGCGGGTCGGAGAGGACCTCTACCTCAAGGCGAACGCCGACTTCTGGGCCGACCAGGGAAAGGACGGCGAGAAGCCGGACGAGGCCGACCTCGCGGCGGCCCACAAGCTGGAGGGCAAGTACGTCAAGGTGCCGCCCGGCGACCCCGCCTACAAGCAGCTCAGCGGATTCACGGACAAGGACGTGCTGCTGGACGGGCTGCTCAACCTGAACGGCGAGCGCGGGACCGGGGAGCACGGCGAGGTCGACGGCGTGCGGACGGTCGAGGTGCGGGCCGCCGAGGGCGACGGCGGGATACTCAGCGTCTCGCTGATCGGCACGCCGTACCCGCTGCGGCTGGAGCGCGGCGGAGACGCGGGCGTGGTCCAGATGCTGGAGTGGGACAAGGAGTTCACCCTGCGGGCCCCGGAGAAGGACCAGATCGTCGACTACGGCAAGAAGATCTCGGCGGCCGAGTGACGTCCGGGCCTCCCGCCCGGTTCCTTCCCGTCGGCTCATTCCCCCGGCGCCCCGGTGCTCCCCGCCGGCCCCTACCGGCCCTTCCTCCCCGGCCGGCCGCGGCGCAGCAGTCTCGGCAGCGCGGCCGGGGCCGGGCGGCGCGTGGTCGCCGGCGACGGCGGTGGGACGGCGGCACGCAGGTCCTCCGCCATGGAGCCGGGTCCTTCCCGAAGCGGCCCGGCCGGTTCCAGCCTCAGCACACGGCACTCGCGGGCCCAGCGCTCGGCGATCGTCGTGGCGTCCGGCGCGTTGAGCCGCTTGCCCGCCAGCCCGGCCACCGCCTCCCGCCACTGTTCGCCGCCCGGCGGCAGCTCCACCACCCGGGCGGGCCAGACGGCCAGCAGCCCGCCCTTGTCCTTGCTGCGCACCGAGACCGTGGAGGTGGCGCCGTCGGCGAGCCCCAGGGGCTCCAGCGGCTGTTCCGCGGGACCGTCGCCCACCAGGTGCACGGCGCCGTCGTGCCAGACGTGCCACAGCGCGCGCTGCGGCCCCCGGGGGCCGCGCACCCACACCAGCGCGGACTTCTTCGCCGACTCCTCGATCAGCGCCCGGTCGGACACGGACAGGGGCGCCCGGGACGTCCGGGAGTCGGCGGGAACGGACGGATCGGCCATGGGACGACCCTACCGCCGCGCCCGGCGCCCGCACCGTGCGTGCCGTGTTCCCGGGGCGGTCCCGACAGCCGGACGGTCAGTACCGCGTCATGGTCACGCGCCTTACGCTGGTGGCCGGCGGCGCGGCCGACACAGCGCCCCGACCCGTTTCGCGCTCCGAACCCGGGCCCCGGAAGCCCCGGCTCGGACCCCAGCAGCCCCGGAGAGGAGCCCCGTGCGCGCCGTCAGGACCCGTACCGCCGCGCCCCGACAGGCAGACGGAACCGTGGCGGGAGGTCCGGGCACCGGCCTGGACCTGTTCCTGCTGGCGGTCGCGGTGTCCGGCATCTCCCTGTCCGCGCCCCTGATCGCGGCCACCGCCGCCCCGGCCCTGGCCATCGCCTTCTGGCGCAACGCCATGGCGGTAGGCGTCCTCACTCCGCTGGCCCTCGTCCGCCACCGGGCCGGGCTGCGCGCCATGGGGCGCCGCAACGTGCTGCTGGCCGCCGCCGCCGGGGCGCTGCTCGCGCTGCACTTCGCACTGTGGCTGCCCAGCCTCCACATGACCTCGGTCGCCTCCTCGACCGCGCTGGTCACCACCACCCCGATCTGGACCACCCTGCTGCTGCGGCTGCGCGGCCGGAGCTCGCCCGGCCTGGTCTGGGCGGGCACGGCGGTCGCCTTCGCCGGAGTGGTGATCCTCACCGGGGTCGACCTGTCGCTCTCGCCGCGGGCGCTGGCGGGCGACGCCCTGGCGCTGGGCGGCGGCATGGCGGCGGCCGGATACGTCCTGCTGGGGGCGGAGGTGCGCCGCACGGTCTCCACGACCGCGTACACCTACGTCTGCTACACCACCACCTCCGTGCTGCTGCTGGCCGCCTGCCTGGTCTTCGGCGCCGACCTCGGCGGCTACAGCGGCGAGACCTGGATCAAGCTCGCCGTCCTCACCGTCACCGCGCAACTGCTGGGCCACTCGCTGCTCAACCGGGTGGTGCGCGGACTGGGACCGTCGGTCACCTCCACCGCGATCCTGCTGGAGACACCGGGCGCGGCGCTGATCGCGGCGCTCTGGCTGGGCCAGAACCCGCCGGCGGCCGTCTACGGTGCGCTGGCGGTGATCCTGCTCGGCCTGGCCCTGGTGGTCCGGGGCAACGCCGGGCCCGCGCGCGGCGCGCGGGCCTGACGCACCGTCCGCTCCCGCCCTTCCCGCTCCCGCCCTTCCCGTTCCCGACCTTCCGAGACCTGCGGGCCGACGGGCCCTACAGCCAGCCGTTGCGCTTGAAGCCGCGGTGGATGGCGTAGCAGATCCCGACGATCACGGTCATGACGGCCGGGTAGCCGTAACGCCACTGGAGTTCCGGCATGTACTCGAAGTTCATGCCGTAGATCCCGGCGATCATCGTCGGGACGGCGAAGATCGCCGCCCACGAGGTGATCTTGCGCATGTCCTCGTTCTGCGCGACCGTCGCCTGGGCCAGGTTCGCCTGGAGGATGGAGTTGAGCAGGTCGTCGAAGGAGAGCACCTGCTCGTTGACCCGGGTCAGATGGTCGGCCACGTCGCGGAAGTACTTCTGGATGTCGGGGTCGACCAGCCGCATCGGCCGCTCGCTCAGCAGCTGCATCGGCCGCAGCAGCGGCGAGACCGCCCGCTTGAACTCCAGCACCTCGCGCTTGAGCTGGTAGATCCGCCCGGCGTCGCGGCCCCGGCGGCCCCTGCCCGCGCTCTCGGAGAAGACCTGGATCTCCACCTCGTCGATGTCGTCCTGCACCGCGTCGGCGACCGCCAGGTATCCGTCCACCACCTGGTCGGCGATGGCGTGCAGCACGGCCGAGGGCCCCTTGGCCAGCAGCCCGGGGTCGTCCTCCAGCCGGTGGCGCAGGGTGCGCAGCGAGCCCTGGCCGCCGTGCCGGACGGTGATGACGTAGTCCCGGCCGGTGAAGCACATCACCTCACCGGTCTCCACCACCTCGCCGGAGTCGGTCGGTTCGGTGTGCCCGACGTAGTGGATCGTCTTGAAGACGGTGAACAGGGAGTCGTCGTACCGCTCCAGCTTCGGCCGCTGGTGCGCGTGCACCGCGTCCTCCACGGCGAGCGGGTGCAGGCCGAACTCGCGGGCGATGCCGGAGAACTCACGCTCGGTGGGCTCGTGCAGGCCGATCCACACGAACGCCCCGCCGCCCCGACCGTCCTGCCGGCCCTGCTGTCCCCGGGCTTCCCCCGGCTCGCGGTGGCGCAGGGAGCGCAGGGCCTCGGCCGGGGTCATGTGCCGCGACTCGCGGCGGCCGTCCCGGTAGACGGCGCAGTCCACCACCGCGCTGGTCGCGGTGGTGTCGGCGACGGGGCCGCCGTGGGCGTAGGGGTAGGCGGAGCGGCCGCCCCGGCGCAGGGCGGGGCGGACCGCGGCGCGCAGGTCACGGATCATCGACATGCTGGGCTCCTTCGCGTGCCGAGCCGCCGGTGAACGGGCGCAGCGCTGCCCGGAATGGGGGCCTACGGGGCCGGAGGACGGGAAGTCCACGGGCCGGAGGTCTGCAAAGCGGGCACCACGCGGGACCGTACGCACAGGCGGCATTCGCTGAGAACGTCGGTCGAGCAGGGGATTCACGCGCTCTTCCGCGAAGCCGGTCCGCAGGAGGAAAAGAAGGGGACTTCCAGGGTTTCACCGCCCGGCGGTGGGGGGAGGAAGGCCCTCAGGCAAGGGGACGTGGCTGCCGTGCGGAAGAGCGGCTGGTACTGCACGGTCGACTCGGATCCATCGCAGCCCCACCTCCTCCGGCCGGTCCCCGCTGGGGGAAATCCGTGTACACGCCTTGACCAGCGGTCAACGGTAGCACTCGCGGGCGCCCGCCCGTCCCGTTCCGGGGCCGACGCGTACCCTCTTTGCCTGATCAATACACGATCTATGCTCGCCGTATGGCACACGTTCTGGAACTGGTCGAGGCCCGGCTGCGCAGCGTCCTGGGAGAACCCGACGCGCGGGCGGCGGTGACCTTCCTGGGCGCCGACCGGATCGAGGTGCTGCGCTTCCCC
The DNA here is from genome assembly GCF_017114865.1 of Streptomyces verrucosisporus. Classification (GTDB taxonomy): domain Bacteria; phylum Actinomycetota; class Actinomycetes; order Streptomycetales; family Streptomycetaceae; genus Streptomyces; species Streptomyces fenghuangensis. Next base: position 143,904 of record NZ_JADEYH010000009.1, read on the forward strand.
GCCACCGGGGAGGGCCCCGGCGGCGGAAGCGGTCTGGTGCGCTACGCCACCCTGGGGATGTCCGCGGCCCCCATGGCCGACCCCTCCGACATGCTCGCCGACCCCGAACGGGGGCCCCGCGCCGAGCTGGTGCTGACGGTGCGCGCCGGGGCGGCCGACACCGACAAGGCGCTGCGCCCGCTCGCCGTGCTCGCCGCCTCCCCCCAGGTCGAGGGCGTGGTCGTGGCCCCCGGCGCCTCGCTGGACGTGGGCGAGCCGCTGTGGCCGGGCGCCCCCTTCACCTCCGTGCTGGTCGCCGAGCCCGGGGGTCTGGTGGAGGATCTGGAACTCGATCCGCCGATGGAGCCGGTGCGCTTCCTCCCCCTGCTGCCGATGACGCCCAACGAGGCGGCCTGGAAGCGGGTGCACGGCGCGGCCGAACTCCAGGAACGCTGGCTGGCCCGCGGCACCGACCTGCGCGATCCGCGGCGGTCGTCCGTGCCCCTGACGGACTGAGCCGGCCTGTCAGGGACGCGCCCGATCCGTACGGGTGATCGTCCTTGACGCGCGGCTTTCCGGGGAGGACCGTGGGGCTCATGAGGGGCGAACCCAGTTGCCCGAAGTGCGGCGGCCGTGTCAGGGCGCCCGGTCTCTTCACCGACTCCTGGCAGTGCGACGTGCACGGCGCGGTCCATCCGCTGCAGCCGGTCCTCCCACCGAGCGTCGAGGCGCTCGGCGTGGTCCTCCACAGAGCCCAGGTCCCGGTGTGGGTGCCCTGGCCCCTGCCGATCGGCTGGCTGTTCACCGGGATCGCCTACGCGGGCGACGACCGCAGCGGCGGCCGCGCCACGGCCGTGGCCTGCTCCGGTCCCGGCCCGCTCGGCGGCCCCGGCGAACTGCTCCTGGTCGCCGAGGAACTGGGCGTCGGGCTCGGGGCGCGCTACGCCGGAGTGCCCGGCCCCGACCCCGGCCCGCTGATCGACGTGGACCGGCCCCCGCACGCGAAGGTGCTGGCCGGCGGACGGCCCACCCCGCTGTGGCTGGTGGGCGAAGCTCCCGGGGACCGCGCGGTGTTCGCGGGGGAGGCGCGCGGCCTGTGGCTGTGGGCGATCGTCTGGCCCGAGCAGTCCGGGATGCTGATGTACGACGAGCTGGTGCTCACGGACCTGCGGGAGGCGGGCGCCGAGGTGGAGCTGGTGCCGTGCGGGGCGCTCTCCCCCCAGCTGCTCGCACGGCCCGGGGCCTGACCGGCCTTCGGGGTCCGGCGGCAGGCGGACGCGGGACGGACCGGGCGCGCGTCTGTTCTACCCTGGAGTGTCCGCCTCAGCCGTCCGCCGTGGGAGCTACGTACCGTGCGCATAGACCTGCACACCCACTCCACCGCTTCGGACGGCACCGACACCCCCGCCGAGCTGGTGCGCAACGCCTCCGCCGCCGGGCTGGACGTGGTGGCGCTGACCGACCACGACACGGTCGCCGGACACGGCGAGGCGATCGCCGCCCTCCCCGCGGGCCTCACCCTCGTCCCCGGCGCGGAACTCTCCTGCCGCCTGGACGGTGTGAGCCTGCACATGCTGGCCTACCTGTTCGACCCGGACGAGCCCGAGCTGGCACGTGAGCGCGAACTCGTCCGCGACGACCGGGTGCCGCGTGCGAAGGGCATGGTCGCCAGGCTCCGCGAGCTTGGCGTGCCGATCACCTGGGAACGGGTCGCCGGGATCGCCGGGGACGGCTCGGTCGGCCGCCCTCACATCGCGAGCGCGATGGTGGAGCTGGGCGTCGTCGAGACCGTCTCCGACGCCTTCACCGCCGAGTGGATCGCCGACGGCGGCCGCGCCTACGTCGGCAAGCACGAACTGGACCCGTTCGAGGCGGTCCGGCTGATCAAGGGCGCCGGCGGTGTCTCGGTCTTCGCACACCCCCTGGCCGTCAAGCGCGGGCGGTGCGTGCCGGAGAGCGCCGTCGCGGAACTGGCCGCAGCCGGACTCGACGGCATCGAGGTGGACCACATGGACCACGACACCGCGGCCCGCGAGCGGCTGCGGGGCATGGCCCGCGACCTCGGTCTGCTGGCCACCGGCTCCAGCGACTACCACGGCAGCCGCAAGACCTGCCGGCTGGGGGAGTACACCACCGATCCGGACGTCTACGCCGAGATCGCCGCCCGCGGATCAGGCGCGGCACCCGTCTCCGCCTGAACCGCCCTCAGATCACCACCGCGCGCACCGCGCACCTCACGCAAGGCAGCACCGTGTTCGACGTCGCCCTCTTCGGATCCGTCTTTGTCACACTTTTCGTGATCATGGACCCGCCCGGCATCATCCCGATCTTCCTCGCCCTCTCCTCCGGACGCCCGGTCAAGGTCCAGCGCAGGATGGCGCTGCAGGCCACCGCCGTCGCCTTCGGGGTGATCGCCGTCTTCGGCCTGCTGGGGCAGCAGATCCTGGACTACCTGCACGTGTCGATCCCCGCGCTGATGGTCGCGGGCGGTCTCCTGCTGCTGCTGGTCGCCCTGGACCTGCTCACCGGCAGGGCGGAGGAGCCCACCCAGACCAAGGACGTCAACGCCGCGCTGGTGCCGCTGGGCATGCCCCTGCTGGCCGGGCCCGGCGCGATCGTCTCCGTCATCCTGGCCGTGCAGCGGGCGGACGGGCCGGCCGACCACGCCGCGGTGTGGACGGCCATCGCCGCGCTGCACATCGTGCTGTGGCTGGTGATGCGGTACTCGCTGCTGATCATCCGCGTCATCAAGGACGGCGGCGTGGTCCTGGTGACCCGGCTGTCGGGGATGCTGCTGTCGGCGATCGCGGTCCAGCAGATCGCCAACGGGGTCACGCGGTTCATCCAGGGCGGCGGCTGAGTCAGGCCTGGCCGGAACCGGTTCCGGCTCCTTCCCCGGCCTCTCCTCCGGCTCCGGCCCCTTCCCCGGCCCCGGTTCCCGCCCGGCTTCCGCGGTCGTGCCAGAAGGCGGCCAGCGCCCGGGCCGTCTCCCCCGGGCGCTCGGCACCCGGCGAGTGCTCGGCGCCCGCCACCACCGTGCGCCGGGCGTCCAGCCGTCGCGCCATCTCGTCCATCAGCGGCACCGGCCAGGCGTAGTCCACCTCGCCCGACAGCACGTGCTTGGGCAGCGGCACGGCCGCCAGCGCCCCGACCCGGTCCGGCTCGGTCAGCAGCTGGCGGCCGGTGGCGACGAGCTGCTCGGGGACGGTGGCCAGCCAGCGGCGGTGCAGGAACCCGGCCACCGCCGTGTCGGTGGCCTCGTCCGCGGCCTCCGGCGGGTCCAGATCGCGCATCGCCCGCCACACCGACTCCATGTCCAGCACCGCCAGCGCCTCGATCAGCATCCTGGTGCGCTCCTGCTGGAGATGCGTGATGGCGGCGGGTCCGGAGCTCATGATCGTCAGCGAGCGGAAGGGGGCCGCGTCCCGCAGCACGGCGGCGCGGGCGATCAGCCCGCCCAGGGAGTGCCCCAGCAGATGGACGCCCCCGGCTTTCCCGGCGCCCCCGCCGAGCGCCTCCGCCTGGGCCAGCACGTCCATGGCCAGTTCGTCCTGGGCGTACGCGCCGAGCTCGCGCGGCCCCTCGCTCTCGTACTGCCCGCGGCCGTCCACGGCCACCACGCGGAAGCCCGCGCGGGCCAGCGGGGCGAGCAGGGCGATGAAGTCCTCCTTGCTGCCGGTGAACCCGGGCACCAGCAGGGCCGTACCGGCGCGCGGCTCACCCGCGTCGTGCACGGCGAACTCGCCGCGAGCGGTCTTCAGACGGTACGCCCGGGCGCCGGGGGGCAGGGTCAGGGTCGGCGGCTTGCTCATGAGGCGAGGCTAGCGGCCCTCCGCCCGCGCCCATGAGTGCGCCCGCGGCCATGACGGCGCCCGCCCCCGCCGCGGATGCGGCGGGGGCGGGCGCCGTCATGATCACGGGCGTGCGGCGGCTGTGTACGCCGCCGCGCACCCGTCAGCTCTCCGGGGCGGCCTCCGTGGCCGCCGGGCGGGCACCGGTTCCGCCGCGGGTACGACGGCGGCGGCGCGGCCTGCGGGCCTCACCGGAGGAGTCCCCCGGCCCGTCCGCGGGAACGCCCTCGCCGCCCTGCGCGGCCGGGGCCTCGGCGTCCCGGCCTGCCTGGGGAGCGGCACCGGCACCGGCGCGGGTGCGACGGCGGCGGCGCGGCCTGCGGACCTCGCCCGGGGCGTCAGCCGGCGCACCGGAGTCCTCCGCCTCACCGGCCGGTGAGGCCGCGGCGTCGGCGCCGGGGTGCTCCAGGCTCTGGCCGGCGCGGGTACGGCGGCGCCGGCGCGGGGTGCGGGTGCGCGGCGCGGGCTCCTCGGCGGCGGGGGCCGAGGCCCCGCGGCCGCGGCCCCTGCCGCGTCCCCCGGTCTCGCCCAGGTCCTCGACCTCCTCGGCCGCGAGCCCGGCACGGGTGCGCTCGGTGCGCGGCAGTATCCCCTTGGTGCCCTCGGGGATGCCCAGCGCCTCGTGCAGGTGCGGGGAGGTGGAGTACGTCTCCGGCGGGTCGTTGAAGTCCAGGACGAGCGCCTTGTTGATCAGCTGCCAGCGCGGGATGTCGTCCCAGTCGACGAGGGTGACGGCCGTACCCGTGTTGCCCGCGCGGCCGGTGCGGCCGATGCGGTGCAGATAGGTCTTCTCGTCCTCCGGCGTCTGGTAGTTGATCACATGCGTGACACCTTCGACGTCGATGCCGCGGGCGGCGACGTCGGTGCAGACGAGCACGTCGATCTTGCCGTTGCGGAAGGCGCGCAGCGCCTGCTCGCGCGCCCCCTGGCCGAGGTCGCCGTGCACCGCGCCCGCGGCGAAACCGCGGCGCGAGAGCTGGTCGGCCACATCGGCGGCCGTCCGCTTGGTGCGGCAGAAGATCATCGCCAGTCCGCGGCCGTCGGCCTGCAGGATCCGGGAGACCATCTCCACCTTGTCCAGCGAGTGCGCCCGGAAGACGTGCTGCGCGGTGTTGGCCACCGTCGCGCCCTCGTCGTCGGGCGCGGTGGCGCGGATGTGGGTGGGCTGCGACATGTAGCGCCGGGCCAGGGAGATGACCTGCCCCGGCATGGTCGCGGAGAACAGCATCGTCTGCCGCTTGACGGGCAGCTGCTGGATGATCTTCTCGACGTCCGGCAGGAAGCCGAGGTCGAGCATCTCGTCGGCCTCGTCCAGCACCAGGGCGCGGATGTGCGCCAGGCTCAGCTTGCGCTGGCCGGCCAGGTCCAGGAGACGGCCGGGGGTGCCGACGACCACGTCGACGCCCTTCTTCAGCGCCTCGACCTGGGGCTCGTAGGCGCGGCCGCCGTAGATCGCCAGCACCCGGACGTTGCGGACCTTGCCCGCGGTCAGGAGGTCGTTGGTGACCTGCTGGCACAGCTCGCGGGTGGGGACGACCACGAGCGCCTGCGGGGCGTCGGTCAGCTGGTCCGGTGCGGCCCGGCCGGCGTCGACGTCGGCGGGGACGACGACGGACTCCAGGAGCGGCAGGCCGAAGCCGAGGGTCTTGCCGGTGCCGGTCTTGGCCTGGCCGATGACGTCCGAGCCGGACAGTGCGACCGGGAGGGTCATCTCCTGGATGGGGAACGGGGACGTGATGCCGACGGCTTCCAGCGCCTCGGCGGTCTCGGGAAGGATCCCGAGCTCTCGGAATGTGGTGGTCAGGATGCTTGCCTCTTCCGTGAGACGCGGGACGGGGGAGCGAGGGCGCACCCCGGGGGAGCGGGGTGGGTCGTACCGCGCCGGACGCCGGCTGCCTGTCGGGCGGCCTCGCGGCGCAGGACCCGGGCTCTCGCTCAAGCGCTCGTACCGCGCGAGCGGGCCCCTCACCGTGGCCCGTGCGGAACGCCCGGCTGCGTGTGTCCACAGCCGGCACTCCGCATACGGCCCACGTGGAGGGCGGTCGTGTCGGAGCCGATCGGGCCACCGACCGGGCATCCGTTACGGGCCCGGAGAACGTCCCCGGGGCCCGGATAACACAGTATGCGCAGAACCCGCTGTCAGGAAGCGGGCCCAATATCACTGTACCCCCTGATCCCGCATCCGCGCCCGGCCGATCTCCGCAGAAGGCCGCCGCCAAGGCGGCGCCGGACCGCGCCGGACGCCTCCCGGGCAGGTCGGACGGCCTGGCGGCGGGCTATTGTGCCCGGCATGGAGACGTCTGACACATCCCCCGCCGGCCCCGAGGGAACCGGGAGCGCCGAGAGGGCCGCAGGAGCCGAGGACACCGAGGGGACCACCGTCCAGGACTGGGCATCGGCCTCGGCCGACCCCCAGTACCGGGCGGCGGTCGTGGACCTGCTGGGCGCGCTGGCCTATGGGGAACTGGCCGCGTTCGAACGGCTCGCGGAGGACGCCAAACTGGCCCCGACCCTGGTGGACAAGGCGGAGCTGGCCTCCATGGCGTCGGCGGAGTTCCAGCACTTCGAGCGGCTGCGCGGCCGGCTCGCGGAGATCGGCGAGGACCCAGCGGCGGCGATGGAGCCGTTCGCCGCCGCGCTGGACGAGTTCCACCGCCAGACCGCGCCGTCGGACTGGCTGGAGGGTCTGATCAAGGCATACGTCGGCGACTCGATCGCCTCCGACTTCTACCGGGAGGTCGCCGCCCGCCTCGACTCCGACACCCGGGCCCTGGTGCTGGGCGTGCTGGACGACACCGGGCACTCCGGCTTCGCGGTGGAGAAGGTGCGCGGGGCCATCGAGGCCGACCCCCGGGTCGGCGGCAGGCTCGCCCTGTGGGCCCGCCGTCTGATGGGCGAGGCGCTGTCGCAGGCCCAGCGGGTGGTCGCCGAGCGCGACGCGCTGTCGATGATGCTGGTCGGCGGGGTCACCGCGGGATTCGACCTGGCCGAGGTCGGCCGGATGTTCTCGCGGATCACCGAGGCGCACACCAAGCGCATGGCCGCGCTGGGGCTGGCGGCCTGACGTGTGCGCCCCGCCGGGTGCGGTGGGGCGCGCCCCGGCCGCGCCGCCTCAGACCGCGCCCACGTGAGGCCGGCCGGCCGCCGGACCGCCGCGGGGGCGGACCAGCAGGGACAGCAGGGCCACCGCGACCAGGGCGGCGACCACGAGGGTGGGAAGCGCGTATCCGGGGCCCAGCACCACACGTGTGATCACGCCGCCGCAGAAGGCGGCCGCGGGCCCGGTGACCAGAACCAGGGACCTGTCGCGGAACCGGTCCGCGAAACGGCGGCCGGCGACGAGGGCGACGGCGAGACCGACGAGCGCCGAGCCGAGCACTTCCCAGAGCATTGGGTCCTCCCGCGGGCCGGTGGGGTGCGCATCGGGCTACTCGGTCCTACCCAGGGCGCCCCGAGTGCGAAACGGAAAGGACGCGGAGGGCCGGGCGGAATCCCGCCCGGCCCTCCGCGCGCTGCTCACTGCGCCGCTCGCGCCGGCCTCGCGGCCGGTGGTCTCCTCACCGGGCCCCAGAGCCCCGCGGAGCTTCACCGAAGCCCCTCGCGGGTCCCTGCGGGTCCCTGCGGGTCCCTACAGGGCCCCGAAGCCCACCTTGCGGCCGCTGGGCTCGCCGATGTCCACGTAGGCCAGCCGGTCGGCCGGGACGACCACCCGGCGACCGTGCTCGTCCACCAGGCTGAGCAGCTGCGACTTACCGGTCAGCGCCTCGGCGACGGTGCGCTCGATCTCCTCGGCCGTCTGCCCGCTCTCCAGAACGATCTCGCGGGGCGCGTGCTGCACGCCGATCTTGACCTCCACGGCTATGTCCCTTCCGAACGGTTGGTGATTCTCCCTGGCCGAGCCGGGGAGGGGTGCGCGGGCGGGCCGCGCCGTCATGCCAGCAACATTAGCCCTCGCGGGGACGGTGGGCCGCCCGCGACCGCACGCCGACAGCGAACACCGGGCGGCCGCACGCCGTGGGCGGCCGGGCTCAGCCGTGCATCGGGAAGCCCGCGATGCCCCGCCAGGAGAGCGACGAGATGAGTTTGGTGGCGGTGTCGCGCGGGACCTTCTGCCCGGCGCTCAGCCAGTACCGAGCGGTGATCTGCGCCATGCCGCACAGCCCGACGGCCAGCAGCATCGCCTGGTCCGGAGGCAGGTCGGTGTCCTCGGAGATCACCTCGCTGACCGCCTCGGCGCAGTCCAGGCTGACCTTGTCCACCCGGTTGCGGACCTCGGGCTCGTTGGTCAGGTCGGACTCGAAGACGAGGCGGAAGGCCCCGCCCTCGTCCTCCACGTACGCGAAGTAGGCGTCCATCGTCGCCGCGACCCGGTGCTTGTTGTCCGAGGTCGAGGCCAGTGCCGCGCGCACCGACTGGACCAGCGCCTCGCAGTGCTGGTCGAGCAGGGCCAGGTACAGGTCGAGCTTGCCGGGGAAGTGCTGGTACAGCACCGGCTTGCTGACACCCGCGCGTTCGGCGATGTCGTCCATGGCCGCGGCGTGGTAGCCCTGGGCGACGAACACCTCCTGCGCCGCACCGAGCAACTGGTTGCGTCGGGCCCGGCGTGGCAGCCGTGTGCCACGCGGGCGTGCCTCGGTCTGCTCGATGGCTGTCACGCTCGCCTCCTGGGGTCTCCCTGGAACGCCTCCCGGGCAGGGCCCGGACCGAGCCCCGAGGGGGTCCGGGGGCCCGGGGATCCGGAGAGAGGTCGTCGGTACTTCCGCGCGCGGGGTGCGCTGCGCCCGCCATCGTACTTTTGGGTAAACCTTCTGTGCGTCCGGCGGGCACAGAAATCCGCGTCCCGAACGCGCGATGTCGTGGTTTAGCGGTAATCGTCCTCGTCGAGTTCGACGACACGTGCCTGCTCGGCGGCGTCCGCGGGGTTCACCTCCGGTGAGCCGGCGGCCGGCAGCCGCGCGTTCCCGCGGGGCAGGACCTCCGCGTGCTGTTCGGCCGCGTCCGCCTCGGGAGCCTCGACTCCGAACCGCTCGGCCGCGGGCCTGCCGTCCTCGTCGTCGAACCGGTCGAAGGTGTCGGGATCGGTGGGGTCAACAGACATGACGATCCTCTTTCCAGGCTGAGGGGGTCCCACACGAGTCCGGGAGAGGGGAATTACGGGGGACGGGAAGGTGTGACCCCGAACACGTGAGAGCGGCAGTGATCGTCTCGTAACATTGCCCCATGTCATCGACCGAGCGGCCACAGGCGGCGACCCCGTTCGAGGTCCCCCCTTCGGGCCGGTCGCGCGCCGGGGAGGGCGAGACGCACAGATCCGTGTCACTGCCCGGCCTGACCCTGTCGGTGCGCGGGCGGCCGGGCCGGCGCCCGGGGCTGCCCGCCGCGCTGTACGTCCACGGTCTGGGCGGGTCCTCCCTGAACTGGTCCTCGCTGATGCGGGAGCTGGCCGACGAGGTCGACGGCGAGGCGGTCGACCTGCCGGGCTTCGGTCACTCGCCGCCGCCCGACGACGGCGACTACTCGGTCTCCGGGCACGCGCGCGCCGTCATCCGCTACCTCGACTTCTCCGGGCGCGGGCCGGTGCACCTGTTCGGCAACTCCCTGGGCGGCGCGGTCGCCACCCGGGTCGCGGCGGTCCGGTCCGACCTGGTGCGCACCCTCACCCTCGTCTCGCCCGCCCTGCCCGAACTGCGTCCGCAGCGCACCGCGGTGCCCACAGCCCTGCTGGCGGTGCCCGGGGCCACCAGGCTCTTCGGGCGGATGACCCGTCACTGGACGGCCGAGCGGCGCACCCGGGAGCTCCTGGCGCTGTGCTACGGCGATCCGGCGGCGGTGTCGCGGGAGGAGCTCGAGGCGGCCGTGGCGGAGTACGAGCGCCGCCTGGCGCTGCCGTACTTCTGGGACTCGCTCTCCCGGTCCGCGCGCGGCCTGGTGAACGCCTACACCCTCGGCGGCCAGCACGCGCTGTGGCGCCAGGCCGAGCGGGTGCTGGCGCCGACGCTGCTGGTCTACGGCGGGCGGGACCTGCTGGTCTCGTTCCGCATGGCGCGCAGGGCCGCCGCCGCGTTCCGCGAATCGCGGCTGCTGGCGCTTCCCGACGCCGGGCACGTGGCGATGATGGAATATCCGGAGGCGGTGGGGGACGCCTTCAGGGGTCTGCTGGGAGAAACCGATACGGGCAGGGGTTGACGAGTCGTGGGACGTCACAGTCGCCGGGGCCGGCCGGGCAGCGGCAAGCCGACGGCCATGGTCACCGGGCAGCGGCCCGCGGCCGGGCCGGCGGTCCCGGAGGAGACCCCGCGTCCCCGTCCGGCGCAGGCTCCGCCGTACCCCCAGTCCGAGGGGCGTACCGCAGGCCGGCGCGGTGTACCACCGGTCCGCGGCGGCCACCCCGAGCAGCGCGAACCGGGCGGCGGCTGGGGTCTGCCGCCGCGGCGGCCACCCGCCCCGGGCGCCGGGCGCGGGCCCGCCGGACCGCCGCGGGAGACGGTCTACGGCACGGGACGGATGCCGCGGCGCGAGTACGTCGAGGCGTTCGACGACGGCGTCTTCGGCTCGCCGGGTGCACCGCGCGCGGACGAGTCCGGGCCGGAGCCCTCGGCGGAGGCCGGCCGGCCGGCCGGTACCCCCCGGCCGGGTGAGACGGACGGCGAGGACGGTGACGGCGGCCGGGACGGACGCGGCGCACACGGTGCGCCTAGCGGGCGCGGTGGGCGCGGCCGGGCCTTCACCGGGGTCGCGGCGGCTGCCGTGACCACCGTGCTGGCCGTCGTGGTGGCCGGACAGGTCGCCGACGGCCGAAGCGGCATGGACCGCCAGTTGCGGGCCGGCGGCGAGGCCCAGCGCGAGGACGCCCCGGACGCCTCCCGGTTCGAGACCCGGCCCGCCCCCTCGGGCGGAGCGGACGGGGGGAAGGCCCCGTCCGGGACGCGGGCCTCCTACGGCGAGCGGATGGAGCGGCTGTACGACCTGGCCCCGGACTTCAAGGGATCCGGGCGGCTCACCGCCGTCGCGGGGCGGGACGAGGCGTCCGGCGAGGGGGAGGTCGTCCGCTACCGGGTCGACGTCGAGGACGGGCTGCCGCTGGACGGGGAGCTGTTCGCCGAGGCCGTCCACCGCACCCTCAACGACGAGCGGAGCTGGAGCCACGGGGGCGCCCGCACCTTCGAGCGGGTCTCCGGCGAACCGGGGAAGTCCGAGAAGTCCGAGGGGGGCGACCCGGTCTTCGTGATCACGCTCGCATCTCCCCCCACCACCGCGAAGTGGTGCGCCAGATCGGGCCTGGACACCACGGTCGACAACGTCTCGTGCGACTCGGCCTCGACCGAGCGCGTCATGATCAACGCCTACCGGTGGGCGCGCGGTGCGGAGACCTTCGGGCCGGACCGGATCCGGGAGTACCGGGAGATGCTCATCAACCACGAGGTGGGCCACCGGCTCGGCAAGGGCCATGTGAACTGCCCGGAGGAAGGCGCCCTGGCGCCGGTGATGATGCAGCAGACGAAGTACCTGACGGTGGGCGGGGCGACCTGCCGGCCCAACGCCTGGCCCTTCCCCGACGCCTGACGGCCCTTCGGCTCCGGCCCGCGGTAGACGACCGAACGTTCAATCGCTTCGAAAGTCACGGTAGTTCACCCCTTCCGGTGGTGTGACGGACAACCGTCCGCCGCGCCGCCCCGCCTCGCGCATAACGTCTTCCCGCGACGCCACGGCGACGGTCGGTGGCCCGGAGGAGGAACGGGGGTGGACAGGTGCGCATCGCACTGCTCACGGAAGGTGGCTATCCCTATCCGCGCGGTGACTCGTACGCGTGGTGCGACCGGCTGGTGCGCGGCCTGGGCGGCCACGACTTCGAGGTCCACGCGCTCGGCCGCGACGAGCGGCACAGGGAGGGTTCCTGGCCCGCGCTGCCGGAGAACGTCCGGAGGGTGCGCACCGCCCCGCTGTGGGGCCCCGCTCCCGGGGGCGGGGGGCACCGGAGCGGATACGGGCGCCGCCTCGGGCGCCGCTTCGGTGAGCACTTCGCGGAGCTGGCCCGCGCGGTCTGCGCAGGTGCGTACGGCGGGGGAACGGAAGGCGCGGCGGCCGGGGGCGGAGGGGCCGCCGCAGAGGCGGACCGTTTCGCCGACGGCCTCCACGGGCTGGCCGACCTGGCGCGGGAGCACGGCGGACTCGCCGCGGCCCTCCGCTCCGAGCAGGCGGTCCGGCTGCTGGAGGTGGCGTGCCGCGCCCCCGGCGCGCTGCGGGCCGCGCGCTCCGCGACACCGGCCGACCTGCTCACGGTCGCCGAGCAGTTGGAGAGGGCGCTGCGGCCCCTGTCGCTGGACTGGTACGGGGCCGGGGAGACTCGCGGGCTCGCGGCCGCGGACGTCTGCCACGCGGTGGGTGCCGGTCCCGCCGCGCTCCCCGGTCTGCTGGCCCGGCGCCTCTTCGGCACCCCCCTGCTGGTGACCGAGTACGGCGTGCGGCTGCGCGAGCACTACCTCGCCAGCGCCGCGCACGCCGTCGCGCCGGACGCCGTGAGCGCACCGGTGCGCGCTCTGCTCGCCTCCTTCCACGGGAACCTGGCGCGCGAGGCGTACCGCCGCGCCGAGATCGTCACCTCCGGCAACCTCCACGCCCGGCGCTGGCAGGAGAGGTGCGGGGCGGAGCGCGGGAGACTGCGCACGGTCTACCCGGGCATGGACGCGCCGGAGCTGACCGGGATCGAGGAGGACGCGGGACGCTCCGGGCCGGATCCGGTGCTGGTGTGGGTCGGGCGGACCGGTCCCGCCAGGGATCTGGTCGGCCTGCTGCACGCCTTCGCCGAGGTCCGCAGGGCGGTGCCCGGCACCCGGCTGCTGATCGCCGAACGGCCCGGCGGCCCGGCTCCGGAGGAGGACCCGGAGTCGGCCCGGTACCTGGCGCACTGCCGGGCGCTGGCCGCGCAGCTCTTCCCCGACGAGGCCGCCGGCCCCCTCAGCGTCGGGGAGAACCCGGTCTGCTTCGCGCGGATCGGTGGTTCCGCGCTTCCCCGCCTCGCCGACGCCTACGCCGCCGCCGACGTCACGGTGCTCTCCAGCGTGGTGGAGGGCTTCCCGGTCCCGCTGGTCGAGGCGATGCTCGCCGGCCGCGCCACGGTCTCCACGGACGTCGGCGCGGTGTGCGAGGTCATCGGCGGCACGGGGCTCGTGGTGCCGCCGCGCAACCCCCGCGCCCTGGCGGAGGCCTGCACGGCCCTGCTGCGCGACCCGGCCCGCCGAGCCAGGCTGGGCGCCGCGGCGCGGGCCCGGGCGCAGGAGCTGTTCACCGCGGAGCAGAACGTCGCGGCGTTCCGCGGCGTCTATCTGGAGCTGCTCTCACAGCGCCCGCTGCCCGACGGCCCGGCCGTCGCCGCGCTGCCGTTCGCCCGGCCGCCCGAGGCCAGCCTCCCCGGCCGCTGGACCGCGCCCGCGGCTCCCGCCGTGACCGCGCCCGCGGCCCCCGCGGCCGCCCGCTCCGCCGGACGTCCGGCCCGCGCCCCGAGCTGGGCCCGTACGGCCGCGGCGGGCGTGCCCGCCGGGCAGGGCAGGGGGAGCCGGTGAGCGCCCCGCCGTACCCGCGCCGGCCCGCCGACCCCGTGCGCTCGCTGCTGCACCGCCACCGGGAGCTGTGCGCGCGGGCCGTGGACCCGCTGGAGATCGCCGCGGCCCTGGAGGCGCACGGGATCACCGACCGCACCGCGGCGCGCTACCGGCACCGGGACGTGTTCTCGCTCTCCGAGGAGCTGTACGCGCGCACCCCCCGCGCGGACGAGACCGGCGGCGCCCGCGGAGGCGGCGGAGCACGAGAAAGCGGCGGGCCCCGCGGAGCAGGCGGAGCGGACGAGGCCCGGGAGGCGTACGGCCCCGGCACCGGGCGGCCCGGGGGCGAGGCGCCCGCCGCCCGGCCCTCCCGCAGCGGCCGGGGGGCCGGAGGGGCGCACCCGGCGGGAACCGCGCTGCTCCCCCTGCTGCCCGGCGGGCTGTGCGCGGCGGCGCCGGCCGCACACGCCCTCACCGCCGGCCTCCCGGCACCCGCCCGTGCCGCCGCCGGCGCGGCCGGAGTCCTGCTCGTCCTGCTGTCCGTGCGGCTGTGCCTGCGCGGTACGGGCCTGAACCGGACCGCCGTGCTGGGCGGCTGCCTGCTGACCGGGCACGCACTGGCCGGCGGTCTTCCCCTGGCCTGGGCGCTGGACGGCCGCTCGCCCGCGGCGGACGCCTTCCCGGGCGAGTGGTGCGTGCCGCTGGGCCTGGCGCTGGCCGTCGCGCCCGCCGTGTGGTGCGCACGCTGGTTCGCCGGGCGGGCGAGGCGGCGGCTGGGCACCAGCCGCGGCCTGGAGGAGTTCGCGGCCCGGACGCGTCCGCTGCTCGCCGCCGCCGTCGCGCTGTTCACGGTCGCCCAGCTCACGGTGCTGGCCGTCGCGCACGCGGCCGTGGACGGCGGTCTCACCGGAGGCCTCACCGGCGGCCCGTCCGCCGCCGTGACCGCCGCAGTGACCGGACCGGAGGGCGCGCGGATCGCCGAGGCGGCCGCGCTGGGCATCCTGCTGTTCACGGCCCTGCTGCTGTCCGCCCACGGCTTCCCGGCCGCCGCAGCGGGAGGCGTCGTCGCGGCCTGCGTACTGGAGGCCGCGGCACTCGCCGCGGCGGCGGCCTCCGGCCACCTGGGCCTGGCGCTTCCGGGCCGCCTCGTGGCGGCGCCGGCCACCGCCTGGGGGCCGGCGGCCGTACCCGCCGCGGCCTGCGCCTGCGCGGCCCTGGCCCTGTCGGTGTTCGCCGCCTCCCGCCTCACCGGCGCGTCCGCCCACCACCGGGAGGAGCCGTGACCCGGCCCTGGCCCCCTCCCGCCCCACCCGACCCCTTCCCGCGGCGCACACACCCTCGCGCGCCGCGCACCACCGACCAAGGAGCACACCCGATGACCGTTCCGAGCGCCACCGGCGTCACCGCAGCAGTACGGGAGGACGTCCGATGAGAGTGCTGTTGATCGGTGCGAACGGATACCTCGGCCGCCACGTGGCCGACCGCCTGCTCGCCGACCCCGCCGTCCAGCTCACCGCCCTGGGCCGGGGAGACGACGCCGACGTCCGCTTCGACCTGTCCACCGGCAGCCCCGGAGCGCTCACCCGCTTCCTGGACGCCGTCCACCCCGGAGTCGTCGTCAACTGCGCCGGCGCCACCCGCGGCGGCGCACGTGACCTGATCCGGCACAACACCGTGGCCGCCGCCACCGTCTGCGAGTCGCTGCGCCGCAGCGGCTGCGGGGCCCGGCTGGTCCATCTGGGCTGTGCCGCCGAGTACGGGCCCTCTCCGGCCGGCTCCTCCACCGGGGAGGACGCGGTGCCGCGGCCCGGCAGCCCGTACGGTGTCAGCAAGCTCGCCGCCAGCGAGCTGGTGCTGGGCTCCGGGCTGGACGCCATCGTGCTGCGCGTCTTCTCCCCGGTGGGCCCCGGCACCCCCACCGGTTCGCCGCTGGGGCGGCTGGCGGAGGCGATGCGCCGGGTGATGCAGCAGGGCGAGGGCGAGCTCAGACTGGCCGGGCTGGCCGTCCAGCGCGACTTCGTGGACGTGCGGGACGTGGCCCGGGCGGTGCACGCCGCCGCCCTGTCGGCCGCCCAGGGCGTGGTCAACATCGGCTCCGGCCGCGCGGTGCGGCTGCGTGAGGTGGTCTCCGTGCTGGGCAGGGTGGCCGGCCACACCGGCGCGGTGCACGAGATGGACGAGCAGCCCCCGGCCGGCGGCGGCCCGCAGGTGCCCCCGTACCCCGACGGCTGCGGCCCCTGGCAGCAGGCGGACGTGCGCAGCGCGCGCGACCGGCTCGGGTGGCGGCCCCGGATCGGACTGGAGGAGTCGCTCGCGGACATCTGGATGGAGGCGGCATGCCGTATCTGACCAGTTCCGGCCGGCGCAGACCGGCCGCCGGAGTGCCCGGCCGGCTCGGCGTCGGGGTGCCCGGTTACGCGCACCCGATGGTGGCGCCCGTGGAGTGGGCCGAGCTGACCCGGCCGGGCGCACCGGTGCACTGGGCGGTGCTCAACGTGGCGCGCGGGCCGGGGGAGCGCTCCGACCCGTACTGCGCGGCGGCCGTCACCGGGCTGCGCGAGGCCGGAGTGCGCGTGCTGGGCCATCTGGACCTGCGGCACGGCACTCGCGACTTCGGCCCGCTGGTCCACGACGCGCACCGCTTCCTGGACTGGTACGGGGTGGACGGCTTCCACCTCGGCCGCTGCCCGGGCGACCGGGCCGCCCTGCCGGAGGTGAGCCGGGTGACGGCCGCGCTGCGCGCCCTGGGCGGGGACGCCCACATCGTCCTCGGGCACGGCACCCACCCCTTCCCCGGCTACGCGGAGGTGGGCGACCAGCTCGTGACGTTCTCCGGGTCGTGGTCCGACTACCGCTGGTCGCAGGTGGCCGAGTGGACGGCGGACCACTCGCCGGAACGCTTCTGCCATCTGGTGCACGGGGTGCCGCGCACCCATCTGGAGGAGGCCGTGCGCATCGCGCGCTGGCAGGGCGCGGGCACCGTCTGGTTCACCGACCGCACCCGCCGCGGGCGCCGGGGCGAGGCCGTGGACCCCTGGGAGGCCATGCCCGGTTACTGGGACGAAATCGTCTCGCGTCTCGGACCGGGTGTCTCGGAATGAGATAGGGCGTGGCAGTGTTGCGGAAGGAACAACCGTCCACCGACCAACCCTGTTGAGGTCTCCGTGTCGCTGCCACCCCTGGTCGAACCGGCCTCCGAGCTCACTGTCGACGAGGTCCGCAGATACTCCCGCCACCTGATCATCCCGGATGTCGGGATGGACGGGCAGAAGCGTCTGAAGAACGCCAAGGTGCTCTGCGTGGGCGCGGGCGGCCTCGGCTCGCCCACCCTGATGTACCTGGCCGCCGCGGGCGTGGGCACGCTCGGCATCATCGAGTTCGACGAGGTCGACGAGTCCAACCTCCAGCGCCAGGTCATCCACAGCCAGGCGGACATCGGCCGCCCCAAGGCCGAGTCCGCGCGGGACACGGTGCTCGGGATCAACCCGTACGTGAAGGTCAACCTCCACACCGAGCGGCTGGACTCCTCCAATGTGATGGAGATCTTCGCCGACTACGACCTGATCGTGGACGGCACCGACAACTTCGCCACCCGCTACCTGGTCAACGACGCGTGCGTGCTGCTGAAGAAGCCGTACGTGTGGGGCTCGATCTACCGCTTCGACGGCCAGGCGTCGGTCTTCTGGGCCGAGCACGGGCCGTGCTACCGCTGCCTGTACCCCGAGCCCCCGCCGCCGGGCATGGTCCCCAGCTGCGCCGAGGGCGGCGTCCTGGGCGTGCTGTGCGCGTCCGTCGGCTCGGTCCAGACCACCGAGGCGATCAAGCTCCTGGCGGGCATCGGCGAGCCGCTGCTCGGCCGTCTGATGATCTACGACGCCCTGGAGATGAGCTACCGCCAGGTCAAGGTCCGCAAGGACCCCGAGTGCGCGGTGTGCGGCAAGAACCCGACGGTCACCGAGCTGATCGACTACGAGGCGTTCTGCGGTGTGGTCTCCGACGAGGCCCAGCAGGCCGCGATGGGCTCGACCATCACCCCGCAGCAGCTCAAGGAGTGGATCGACGAGGGCGAGAACATCGACATCATCGATGTCCGCGAGCCCAACGAGTACGAGATCGTCTCCATCCCGGGCGCGCGCCTGATCCCGAAGAACGAGTTCCTGATGGGCAACGCGCTGGGTGAGCTGTCCCAGGACAAGCGGATCGTCCTGCACTGCAAGACGGGTGTCCGCAGTGCGGAAGTCCTCGCCGTCCTGAAGAACGCGGGCTTCTCCGACGCCGTCCACGTCGGCGGCGGCGTCGTCGGCTGGGTCACCCAGATCGAGCCGGAGAAGCCGGTCTACTGAGACCCCCCCTGTGGCGGGGTGCGACGACGCGCCGCACCCCGCCACAGTGCTGTCGGAACGCGGTCGTCACCTGCCGTCGTCAGCCGCGCCCGGCAGTCCCCCGACGCCCCGGACAGTGACAGGGGCGTGATCGCCGGACGACCGTGGCGCCCTCGGCCGCGCCGCACGGCTGGGCCCGAGGAGCCGTCGGCCGCGCGTGTCAGCGCGAGTGGCCCGGCCAGCGTCCGCGCAGTGCGATCAGGACGGCCGCCGCCACGGCGAGCAGCAGCAGCGAGACGGCGGTGGCGGCGGCCGGGTCCTGCTGGAGGAGCAGATAGACCTGGAGCGGCAGGGTCTGGGTGACACCCGGAAGGTTGCCCGCGAAGGTGATCGTCGCGCCGAACTCGCCCAGTGCCCGCGCCCAGCACAGCGCGGCGCCCGCCGCCAGGGAGGGCGCCACCATCGGCAGGGTGACGTGGCGCAGGGTCTGGGGGAGGCCGGCGCCCATGGTGGCGGCGGCCTCCTCGTAGCGCGGGTCGATCCCGGCCAGCGCCCCCTCCAGGCCGATGACCAGGAACGGCATCGCCACGAAGGCCGCGGCGACCACCGCGCCCGCGGTGGAGAACGGCAGCGTCACCCCCACCGCCTCCAGCGGTCCGCCCAGCAGCCCGCCGCGGCCGAAGCCGCGCAGCAGGGCGACGCCCGCCACGGTCGGCGGCAGCACCATCGGCAGCAGCACCAGGCTGCGCACCAGCGCCTTGCCGGGGAAGTCGGCGCGGGCCAGCAGCCACGCCAGCGGCACGCCCAGGACGAGGGAGAGCAGCAGCGCCAGGACGGAGATCAGCAGGGAAAGCCCCAGCGCCCGGAGCACGTCGGGCGAGGTGAGCCGCCCGGCCAGGTCCCGCCAGGGCGTGTGGGCCAGCACCCCGGCCAGGGGCACGGCCAGGAAGGCCGCGGCCAGCGCGGCAGGCCCGCCGAGCGCGACGGGTGTGCGGGGGCGCGCGGCGGGCGTGCGACTGCGGGCACGTGACGGCCGGGCGCGGGATCCTGTGCGGTGGTTCACGGCAGCAGGAAACCGGCTTCCCGCAGCAGGCGGCGGGCCGGTTCGGAGCCCAGCCAGCCGACGACGTCCGCGGCCTGCCCGGGATGGGCGGCCTCCTTCAGCGGCGCGGCCGGGTAGCGCACGGCGGAGCCGCCGCCGGGGACGGGCACGGCCTCGACGCGGCCGGCGGAGGCGGCGGCGTCGGTGGCGTACACCAGCCCGGCGTCCGCCTCGCCCAGCTCCACCTTGCTCAGCACGGCCCGCACGCTCGGCTCCCGGGAGACCGGGCGCACGGTGACGCCGTGCCGCTCCAGCAGCCGCTGCCCGTACCGCCCGGCGGGGACCTCGGGGGCGGCGAGCACGGTCTTCACCCCCTCGCGGGCGAGGTCGTCCGGCGACTCGACGCCCAGGGGGTTGCCGGGGGCGGTGGCGATGACGAGCCGGTTGCGGGCGATCACGGTGGACGGGCCGGTGAAGTCCCGCAGGGACTCCATCGTCGCGGTGTCGGCGGTGACGACCAGATCGGCGGGCGCGCCCTGGCGGATCTGCGCGGCCAGCTCCTGGGAGCCGGCGAAGGACAGGCGCAGCCGTACGCCGGGGTGCTCCTCCTCGTACGCGGCGCCCGCCCCGGTGAGGACGTCGGTGAGGGAGGAGGCGGCCAGGACCGTCACGGTGGTCCGCGTGGTGCCGGACGCCCCGCCCCCGCAGCCGGCCGTGAGGGCCGCCACCAGGGCCAGGACGGCGGGCAGGAGGACGGTGCGGAGTCCGCGGCGTGTGCGGCGGCGGCGGCGAAGGGGCATGCCGGTCCGCCTCACGCCCGGTCGACGTGGACGTTGGTGGACTTCACCCGGGCCACGGCCTCCATGCCGACCGCCAGCCCCAGTTCCTCCACGGCCTCCCGGGTCAGCAGGGAGACCAGCCGGTGGGGGCCCGCCTGGATCTCCACCTGGGCCGCGACGTCGCCGAGGCGGACGGCGGTGACGATGCCGGGGAAGGAGTTGCGGACGCTGGTGTGCGGCCCGTCGTCCTCGCCTTCGGCGGCGTCCGCGGCGAGTGCCGCGGCGAAGGCGGCCAGGTCCTCGCCCGCCACCAGCCGCCTGCCGCCCTCGTCCCGGCTGGTGGGCAGCCGTCCGGCGTCCGCCCAGCGGCGCACCGTGTCGGGGCTGACGCCGAGCAGCCGGGCCGCCCGGCCCATGGAGTAGGAACGCATGTGCACGACGTTATGGCGCAGAGGCTCGCACATGCAAGGCGGACAGGGCCCTGTCCCTCGCACCCGCGAGGGGCAAGGGGTGGCGGGACCGCACCGGCTCGGACGGTCAGAGCGCCTCCCGGCGCGTGAGGTGGGTGAAGGAGAGCCAGCCGGGCAGGACCGGCAGCCAGAAGGTCATCAGACGGAACAGCAGGACCGCCGGGGTGGCGATCTCGTACGGCAGCCCGAACGCGACCAGACCCGCGATCAGCGCCGTCTCCACCGCGCCCAGACCACCCGGGGTGGGCGCCGCCGAGCCCAGCGCGTTGCCCGCCAGGAAGACCACCGCGATGCTCGCGTAGCTCAGCTCACCGCCGAAGGCGCGCACCGAGGCGTCCAGGCACAGCACGAACGACACCGTCAGCAGCAGCATGCCGCCGATGCCGCTGAGCAGCTTCTGCGGACGCTGGACGACGTCCAGCATCCGCGGGACGACGCCGGCGAACAGCGCCCGCACCCGTTCCACCACGAACTTCCGCAGCGCCGGGACCGCCGCCACGATCAGGGACAGCACCGCCGCCGTCAGCAGCCCCGCGATCACCGTGCGGGACGGGGAGAGGGTCGGGGTGCGCTCGGTGCCCGTCAGATAGCCGAAGACCAGCAGCAGGAGGATGTGGCTGCCCAGGCCGAACAGCTGGGAGGCGCCGACGCTGGCGACCGCGTGGCCGGGCCGGACCCCGGCGCGCTGCAGGAAGCGGGTGTTGAGCGCGACGCCGCCGACCGCCGCCGGCGCCACCAGCTTGACGAAGGAGCCCGCCACCTGGGCGACCACCGTGCGCGGGAAGGGGACCTTCTCGGGCACGAAACCGAGCAGGCTCATCGCCGCCGCGAAGTACGTCAGGGCGGAGAACAGCAGCGAGGCGGCCACCCAGCCCCAGTTCGCCTCGACGACGACCTGCCGGAAGCTCACATGGGTGAGCTGGGAGAGCAGGAAGTACGCGGCGAAGGCCCCGGCAATGAAGCTGATCAGCGTACGCGGCCGGACGCGTTCCAGCCGGGCCGGCTGTATCGGGGCCTGCGGTCGGACCAGAAGCACCTGCCCGCGGATCTGCGCCAGCAGGTCCTCCTCGCGCGCCTCCTCCAGGGCCTCCATGACCGCCTGCTTCTCGGCGTGCTTCTCCGCCCGGAGCGACTTGCGGTCGCCGGCGGGCGGGTGTCCCTGGGCGTGGCGCGTCTCACGGCTGTGGCGGGACGCCTCGATGGCCGCCTCCCGCTCGCGCTGCGCCCGCTCCTTGGCCAGTCTGCGCAGGGTGGCCCGGGTGCCGCGGCTGAGCGCGATCGGCTGGAGCAGCGGAAGGCTGTCGGCCACCGCGTCCGGACCGAGTACCTCCACCGCCGCCGCGACCGAACGCTCGGCGCCGGCGCGCAGACCGAATGTGGTCAGCAACTGCGCCACGTCCATCCGCAGCACCAGATCGCCGGCCGCGATCTCGCCGGCGCTGAGGTCGGTGAGGAACACCTCGCCGGAGGAGGCCACCAGCAGGGCGTCGTCCTCCAGCCGGCGGTGGGCGATCCGCCGCGACTGGAGCGCGCGCACCTGCCGCCAGACCGCGCGCATCAGCTCGTCGGTGACCTCCTCGTCGGGCAGGGAGCCCAGACCGTCCCCCTCCACGTGCTCGTAGACGAGCATGACGGCGTCGGGGCCCAGCTCGGAGGTGGCGATCAGCTTCGGGGCGTTGGCCCCGGCGGCGATGGCCGCGTACGCCAGCAGGGCCTCCTGCTCCAGCGCCTGCCGCAGCGACAGGAGGCTGCGGCGCTGGGTGATGCCGCGCAGCGCGAGACGGCGCCAGGCGCGGTAGAAGTAGCCGTGCGCCTGCTGCTCGCGGTCCACGACGGTGACGTCGAGCGGCGGGCCCTCCTCCAGGGTGACCAGATAGCGCCGGGCCCGGTCGCTCTGCTCGGCCCGCTCGGAGTCCACGGGGTCGGCGGGGTCCAGCCGCAGCGCCCTCACCGGCCTGAATCCCACCCGCCGCAGCCCGGCCAGCAGGTTCTGGCCGGTGGGCCGGACGTTGGGGGAGCCGACGGCGTAGAGGGTGCCGTAGGCGACGGTCCAGCCGATCAGCACGGTGACCAGGATCGAGAACGGTGTGGTGTAACCGCCGACGAGCACCGCGAAGGCGTCCAGCAGCAGCACCACCCACAGCAGCACCCGCCAGCGCGGCCGGCGGGCCATACCGACGGCCGTCATGTAGGCGATGACGGGCGCCAGATAGCCGTGCACCGGATCGGTGAGCCCGCCGCCCGGCGCCGGGCTGGTCAGGGCGTTCCGGATGGATCCGGGGGCCTGCTCGGCGACCCACAGGTCGGTGGCGAGCGACGCGCCGTGCGCCAGGACGGCGGCGAGGACGCCGTCGGCGATCCGCAGCCCGTCGCGTTTGATCAGCCGCTCCAGCGCGAAGGCCACCGGCACGATGAGCACGGCGACGCTGGAGGCGAAGCCGGCGAAGCTGATCAGCAGGGGAGGGGCCTGGCCCGCGCCCTTGCCGATGTCCTGCTCCAGGCCCGCGGTGGTGCCGTGCGCGAAGGCGGCGACGACCAGGACGACGGCGATGCCCAGGACCCCGAGCAGCAGCCGCATCAGGTCGGAGGGGCGGTGCACCCGGGCGGGGAGGATCGGCTCGTCGCCGTCGACGTGCTCCTGACCCGTCTCTCCGCCGGTCCTGCCGGTGTCCCGCCGTGCGGACTCCCGGCCGGTGTCACCGGTGTGCGGGGAGGAGGGAGCGGAACGGGGCTCCTCCCGCGGAGGGGGCCCGCCCTGGTCCTCGGACCGCTCCCCGGTCCCTTTTCGCTCTCGTATCACCTGTCACCGCCGGGACGATGGTGGCACGAGGAGGTGGCGGACCGGCGAGGGAGGTCGCTTTTCTCCGCGGAAAGCCGAGTTTGCGCGTGTCGTGCGGGCCCGCGCGCCGCCGCCGGTGCGGGCCGGCGGCCGTATGGGGCACCATGGCCGCCATGACCGGGCCCGCCGGCGAGCTGCCGGACTACGCGGAGAGGGTGCTGGCCGTGGTGGAGCGCATCCCGCCCGGCCGGGTGATGACGTACGGCGACGTGGCCGAGTGGCTGGAGGAGGGAGGCCCGCGGCAGGTGGGCCGGGTGATGTCCCTCTACGGCGGCGCGGTGCCGTGGTGGCGCGTGGTGCGGGCCGACGGGACGCCGCCGCCCTGCCACGAGGGCCGCGCGCTGGCCCACTACCGGCAGGAGGACACCCCGCTGCGCGGCGGCCGGGAGGGCGCGGCCGGCCGCACCGCCGGTGCGGTGCGCATCGACATGCGCCGGGCCCGGTGGGACGGGGAAGCGGGCGGGAGCGGGAACGGGGCCGGCGCCGGCGAGCGGTCCGCCCGGCGTTCCTGACCGCCCGGCTGTGGGACTCCTCACACGTACCAGCTTCCGCCATGGCCCCGCCGTACACGTCGCCGTACACGTCGCCGTGCACGCGGTGAGCCGTCCGGACCGGACGCGGGCGGGGGCGCGACGCCGTGCGCCACGACTGCCCCCTGGCGTACCGTCTGCACCATCCAGCACAGCGACCAGGACCGGCGATCCACGTGAGTTCCTCCCTCAAGTCCGATACGTACCGGTTGGTGCGTACCCCGCCCGGTCCGGCGAGCCTCCCTGCCTTGGACGCGGCCCAGCGCTCGGTGGTTGACCACCGCGGCGGACCGCTGCTCGTCCTGGCCGGGCCCGGCACCGGCAAGACCACCACCCTGGTGGAGTCCGTCGCCGAGCGCGTGCGGCGCGGAGGCGATCCGGAGCGCATCCTCGTACTGACCTTCGGCCGCAGGGCGGCGGTCGAACTGCGGGACCGGATGGCGGCCCGCCTGGACGGGCCCGCGCCCCGCACCCCGCAGATCACGACGTTCCACTCGTACTGCTACGCCCTGGTCCGCGCCAACCAGGACGCCGATCTGTTCGCCGAACCGCTGCGGCTGCTGTCCGGACCCGAGCAGGACCTGCGCATCCGCGAACTGCTGGCCGGCCAGGCGGAACTGGAGGACACCGGCCGGGAGCGGGCCCGCTGGCCCGGGGAACTGCGCGCCTGCCTGACCACGCGCGGCTTCGCCGACGAACTGCGGGCCGTCCTCGCCCGCAGCCGCGAACTGGGCCTGGGACCGGACGCGCTGGACGCCTTCGCCCGCCGCGCAGGCCGCCCCGACTGGCGGGCCGCCGCGGCCTTCCTGGCCGAGTACCTCGACGTGCTGGACCTCCAGGGCGTGCTCGACTACGCCGAACTGGTCCACCGCGCGGTGCTGCTCGCCGAACGGGACGAGGTGGGGGCGGACCTCGCCGCGCGCTACGACGCGGTGTACGTCGACGAGTACCAGGACACCGATCCGGCGCAGGTGCGGCTGCTGCGCGCGCTGGCCGGCCAGGGCCGCACCCTGGTCGCCTTCGGCGACCCCGACCAGGCGATCTACGCCTTCCGCGGCTCGGACGTCAACGGCATCCTCGACTTCCCCGGTGTCTTCCGGCAGCGCGACGGGGCCCCTGCCCCGGTGGCGGTGCTGCGCACCGGCCGCCGCTCGGCCTCGGTGGTGCTGGAGGCCACCCGGCGGATCACCCACCGCATGCCGCTCACCCGGCTCCCGGCCGAGGCCGTACGCGCCCACCGGGGGCTGACGGCGGCCCGGGAAGGCGGCCGGGTGGAGGTGTACACCTATCCGACCCCCGGGGCCGAGCTGGACAACATCGCCGACCTGCTGCGCCGCGCCCGCCTGGAGGAGGGCGTGCCGTGGCGGGAGATGGCGGTGCTGGTGCGCGCCGGCCACCGCACCGTCCCCGCGGTGCGGCGGGCGCTGACGGCCGCCGGCGTACCGGTGGAGGCCGACGGCGACGACGTGCCGCTGAGCCGGGAGCCGGCGGTGGTGCCCCTGCTGACCGCGCTGCGGGTGGCGGCGCGGGCGGCCGTCGTGGACACCGCCGGAGCGGACCGGGCCGGCGGACCGGGCCGGCCCGAGGGAGTTGACGGCGGTGCGGACGGCGGTGCGGACGGGCCCTGGATCGGAGTGGAGACCGCGCTCACCCTGCTGACCTCCCCGCTGGGCGGCATGGACGGCGCCGACCTGCGCCGTCTGGGCCGGGCCCTGCGCGAGGAGGAGCGCGCCGCCGGCCGCGCCGTGCCCCGCCCCTCGGACGAGCTGCTGGCCGAGGCGCTGTCCGAACCCGAGCGGCTGGTCGCGCACGACCCGTCGTACGCGCGCGGCGCACACGAGCTGGGGCTGCTGCTGCGCAAGGCGCGCGAGGCGCTGTCCGGCGGGGCCACGGCCGAGGAGGCGCTGTGGCTGCTGTGGAACGACGGCCTGGGCGGCGACCGGGACGGCCGGTGGCCCGCCCGGCTGCGGCGCGCGGCCGGGCGCGGCGGCGCCGCCGGCCGCAACGCCGACCGGGACCTGGACGCCGTCTGCGCGCTGTTCGCCGCCGCGGCCCGCGCCGAGGAACGCGTCGGCGGGCGCGGCGCGCTCAACTTCCTGGAGGAGCTGGACGCCCAGGACATCGCCGGCGACACCATCGCCCCCCGAGCGCTGCGCCCCGATGCGGTACGGCTGATGACCGCGCACCGGGCCAAGGGCCTGCAGTGGCGGCTGGTGGTCGTCGCCGGGGTACAGGAGGGGCTCTGGCCCGACCTCCGGCGGCGCGGCTCCCTGCTGGAGCCCGACCGGATAGGCCGTGACGGGCTCGCCGAACCGCTCACCCCCGGCGCGATGCTGGCCGAGGAGCGACGGCTGTTCTACGTGGCGGCCACCCGCGCGGCCGACCGCCTGGTCGTCACCGCGGTGAAGGCCGCGGCCGAGGACGGCGACCAGCCCTCCCGCTTCCTGACCGAACTCGGCGTCGAGCCCAGGGATGTCACCGCCCGCCCGCGCCGCCCGCTGTCGGTCCCCGCGCTGGTCGCCGAGTTGCGTGCCACCACCGTCGACCCCGCGGCCGCCCCCGCGCTGCGCGAGGCCGCCGCCGAACGGCTGGCCGAGCTGGCCGCGCTGCGCGACGACGACGGCGTCCCCCTGGTCCCCGCCGCCCATCCGCACCGCTGGTGGGGGCTGTACGGGCCGACCCGCAGCGAGGTGCCGCTGCGGGACAGGGACCGGCCGGTCGCCCTTTCCGGCAGCGCGCTGCACCAACTGGCCACCGCCTGCTCGCTCCAGTGGTTCCTGGGCCGCGAGGTGAGGGCGGAGCCGCCCGCGACCGCGGCCCAGGGCTTCGGCAACGTGGTGCACGTCCTGGCCGACGAGGTCGCCTCCGGCGGCACCCCCGCCGACCTGTCCGTCCTGCTGGAGCGGCTGGACTCGGTGTGGGACTCGCTCGCCTTCGACGCGCCCTGGAAGTCGCGGCAGGAGAGGGAGAACGCCCGCGCGGCCCTGGAGCGCTTCCTGCGCTGGCATGTGATGGAGCGTGACCTCGGGCGGGAGACGGCCGCCACCGAGCACGACTTCGACGTGACGCTGGAGGCGGGCGGCCACCGGGTCCGCGTCCGCGGTTCCATGGACCGGGTCGAGCGCGGGCCCGACGGCCGGGCGTACGTCGTCGACTTCAAGACCGGCAGGAGCAAGCCGACCGCTGCCGAGGTCGAGCGCCACCCCCAGTTGGCCGTCTACCAGCTCGCGGTGCGCGAGGGCGCCCTCGACGGGGTCGAGGGTTTCGAGGGGCGGCCGGAGCCGGGTGGCGCGGAACTGGTCCAGCTCAGGATCGGTGCGCCGAAGAAGGAGGGCGGCGACGAACTCCCGGCCGTGCAGCGGCAGCCCGCCCTGTCCTCCGGCGACGGGGACGGGGACGGAAACGGGGAGTGGGTGGGCGAGCTGCTGGCCGACGCCGCCGGGCGCGTGCTGGACGAGCGGTTCGCCCCCTCTCCCGGACGGCACTGCGACACCTGCTCGTTCAGGGGGGCGTGCAGCGCCCGGCCCGAGGGGCGCCACATCGTGGAGTGAGCGCGGAGCGGGCGCCGCCCCGGCCGGTCCCCGGGAACCGGCTGTCGGTGCGGTGTAGTCCCATGTTGCGGCACGGCACGGCATCGCGGAGACGGAGGCGGCACAGCGGTGGGGGACAAGCGGGGGGCTCTGGCGGCGGCACTGGTCTGCGCCATGGCCGCGGGACTGGCGGGCTGCTCCGGGGGACCGGGCGGTACGGGCGGACCGGACTCCGGGTCGGGAGGCGGCCTTCCGGCGGGGATCGGCAGGGCGGATCCGGAGGCATCGGGGAAGCCGGAGGAGGGGGAGGCCCCCTTCGCCGGGGGGTTCGGCGGGACGAGGCTGGAGCGGAGCTCCGCCGGGAAGATCATGGAGCGGTCCGCCGAGGCGATGAGGCGGGCCGAGTCGCTGCGCATCACCGGCTGGGTGGCCGGGGACGAAGGTGACGGCAGGATGACGGTCGACCTGGCGCTCGCCGGGGACGGCGACTGCACCGGCACCATGACGATCGGCGAAGGCACCGCCGAGGTCCTCTCCGCCGACGGGCGGATGTACATGAAGGGCGACGAGAGCTTCTGGGAGAGCCAGGGCGACGGCGGATTCGGGGAGGACCTGGCCGTCGAGCTGCTCTCGGAGCGCTGGGTGAGGACGGGCGACGGAAAGTCCGGCGCCGGCCCCGGTGGCTTCTGCGACCTCGACGGGCTGCTCGAGGACATGGAGTCCGGCGGCTCCGGGGAGACCGGGAAGCGCGAGCCCGTCGAGCTCGACGGCCGGGAGGTCATCCCGCTGGTCCAGGAGGACGACGGCGAGGGGACCACCACCGCCTACGTCGCCAACGACGACGACCGGCCCTATCTGCTGCGGATGGAGAACGAGGGGAGCGACGAGCCGGGTGTGATGGACTTCACCGGCCACGGGGAGGAGGTCGTGGTCGAGGCTCCGGATCCGGACGAGGTCCTCGACCTGGGCGAGATGCGCGAGGACTCCGGCCGGCACGAGTCGGTCTGAGGGGAGTTGACGCCCCGTCGCAACGGGGGCGCGGCGGTGGCCGGCGGCCGCCGCCCGCCACCGCCGCGCCGCGGCTGTCGGCGCGGCGCGCTAGCGTCTGGTGGGTGCCCGCACAGCTCGACGACCCCGACGACCTCCGGCAGCTCCTCGGCATCCCCTTCACCGCCGAGCAGATGGAGTGCATCACCGCTCCGCCCGCGCCGCAGGTCATCGTGGCCGGAGCCGGGTCGGGCAAGACGACGGTGATGGCCGCCCGGGTGGTCTGGCTGGTGGGCACCGGGCAGGTGGCGCCCGAGCGTGTACTGGGTCTGACCTTCACCAACAAGGCGGCGGGCGAGCTGGCCGACCGGGTGCGCGGGGCGCTGCGCAGGGCGGGAGTGCTCGACCCGGACCCCATCGACCCCTCCGACCCCGCCGCCCCCGAACAGCCGCCCAGCGAGCCGCGGATCTCCACCTACCACGCCTTCGCCGGGCAGCTGCTGGGCGACCACGGGCTGCGGCTGGGCATCGAGCCGTCCGCCCGGCTGCTGGCCGACGCCACCCGCTACCAGCTCGCCGCCTCGGTGCTGCGCACCGCGCCCGGCCCCTTCACGGCGCTGACCAAGTCCGTCAGCGAGCTGGTGCGCGACCTCCTTGCCCTCGACGGCGAGCTGTCCGAGCACCTGGTGGAGCCGGAGCGGCTGCGCGCGTACGACCGAGAGCTGCTCGGCCTGCTGGAGAGTGGCGAGGTGAGGCTCACCAACGCCGCCCTGCGGAAGGTGCCCGAGACCGCGCGGGGCCGTCTGGAACTGCTGGGGCTCGTCGAGGAGTACCGCAGGCGCAAGCGGGAGCGCGAACTGCTCGACTTCGGCGACCAGATGGCCCTGTCGGCGTCCCTGGCGAGGGATGTGCCCGAGGTCGGGCGGATCCTGCGAGGGGAGTACGCCGTGGTGCTGCTGGACGAGTACCAGGACACCTCCGTGGCCCAGCGCGTCATGCTGGCCGGCCTGTTCGGGGAGGGCACCGGCCACGCCGTCACCGCCGTCGGCGACCCCTGCCAGGCCATCTACGGCTGGCGCGGCGCGTCCGTGGCCAACCTCGACGACTTCCCCGAGCACTTCCCCCTCGCCGGCGGCGCCCCCGCCCGCCGCCAGTCCCTGAGCGAGAACCGGCGCAGCGGCGGGAGGCTGCTGGACCTGGCCAACACACTGGCCGCGCCGCTGCGCGCCCGCCACGCGGGCGTGGAGGCGCTGCGCCCCGCACCCGGCGCCGAGCACGACGGCCTGGTGCGCTGCGCGCTGCTGCGCACCCACGCCGAGGAGATCGCGTGGCTGGCCGACTCCGTCGCCCATCTGGTGAACACCGGCACCGAGCCCGGCCGGGTCGCCGTGCTGTGCCGCACCGCCGGCGACTTCGCGCGGATCCAGGGCGCGCTGGTGGAGCGCGGGGTGCCGGTCGAGGTCGTCGGCCTGTCGGGACTGCTGCATCTGCCGGAGATCGCCGATCTGGTCGCCATGTGCGAGGTCCTCCAGGACCCGACCGCCAACGCCTCCCTGGTGCGCCTGCTCACCGGCCCGCGCTGGCGCATCGGCCCGCGCGACCTCGCCCTGCTGGGACGCCGCGCCCGGCTGCTGGTGCCCGGCGGCCCGCGCACCGGCGGCGGGGAGGCCGGAGTCGAGGAGCGGCTGGCGGCGGCCGTGGAGGGCACCGACCCGGCCGAGGTGGTCTCCCTCGCCGACGCGCTCGACACCTTCCTGGGCACCAGCGGCCACGACGACCCGCTGCCGTTCTCCGCCGAGGCCCGGGTGCGCTTCGCCCGGCTGGCCAAGGAGATCCGCGACCTGCGGGCATCCCTGGCCGACCCGCTGATGGACGTGCTGCACCGGGTGCTGTCCGTCACCGGCCTGGAGGTCGAACTCTCCGCCTCCCCGCACGCGCTGGCCGCCCGCCGCCGGGAGACCCTCGGCACCTTCCTGGACATCGCCGCCGGATTCGCCTCGCTGGACGGGCAGTCCACCCTGCTGGCCTTCCTTGGCTTCCTGCGCGCCGCGGCCGAGTACGAGAAGGGGCTGGACAGTTCGCTGCCCGGCGCCGAGAACACCGTCAAGGTCCTCACCGCGCACAAGTCCAAGGGCCTGGAGTGGGACGTGGTCGCCCTCCCCGGGCTGGTGGCCGGGAACTTCCCCAGCGGGCAGGCCCGCGAGTCCTGGCTCTCCCAGCCGAAGGTGCTGCCGCCCGCGCTGCGCGGCGACGCGGCGACCCTGCCGGAGCTGTCCGGCTGGACGGCGAAGGACCGCAAGGCCTACGACGAGGCGGTCAGGGACCACCAGCACACCGAGGAACTGCGGCTGGGCTACGTCGCCTTCACCCGCCCCCGCTCCCTGCTGCTGGGCTCGGGCCACTGGTGGGGCCCCAGCCAGAAGAAGCCGCGCGGCCCCTCCTCCTTCCTGGAGGCGCTGCGCGCGCACTGCGAGGCCGACCCGCGGCACGGCGAGGTCGAGCACTGGGCCGGGGAGCCCGCCGAGGGCGAGGAGAACCCGGCCCTGGAGGAGTCGGCCGAGGAGCGCGCCTGGCCCCTGCCACTGGACGAGGAGGCCTGGGCACGCCGCCGTGCCGCCGCCGCGCGCGTCATGGCCCACCTGGACGGGCGGACGGGCGAGCGGGGGGACGGGCGGTCGGACGGGCGGAGGCTGCCCCGTCCCCGTCCTGCCCCGGAGCCCGACCCGGCCCCGGAGCTGACGCCGGAGGACGCGCGGACCGTCGCCTCCTGGGACCGTGACATGGAGGCGCTCACCGCCGAACTGCGCCGGGCCCGCTCGGGAGTGCTGGAGGTGCCGCTGCCCCCGGCGCTCTCCGCGACCCAGCTCGTACGCCTGGCCGCCGACCCCGAGGGCTTCGCGCGGGATCTGGCCCGGCCCATGCCGCGGCCGCCGCGGCCCGCGGCCGCCCGCCGGGGCGCCCGTTTCCACGCCTGGGTGGAGTCCCGCTTCGAGGAGCTGGAACTGCCCCTGCACGATCCCGAGGAGCTGCCGGGCGGCGGGGAGGAGGGCGAGGCGTACCCCGGCGGCGAGGACGGGATCGCCGACGAGGAGGATCTGGCCGCGCTCAAGGAGGCGTTCGGCCGCACCCCCTACGCGCACCGCACCCCGTACCGCGTCGAGGCGCCCTTCCGGCTGGTGCTCGCGGGCCGGGTGGTCCGGGGCCGGATCGACGCGGTGTACCGCGACGCGGACGGCCGTTTCGAGATCATCGACTGGAAGACCGGGCACTCCGGCAGGGCCGACCCGCTCCAGCTCGCCGTCTACCGCCTCGCCTGGGCCGAGCGGCACGGGCTGCCGCCCGAGGCCGTGGGCGCAGCCTTCCTCCACGTCCGCAGCGGGGAGCTGGTCCGCCCCGCCCGGCTGCCGGGCCGCGCCGCTCTGGAGAGGCTGCTGCTGTACGGCACGGAGGGCACCGAAGGCGCACAGGGCGCGCGGGAGATGACCGCCCCGGATGTTCCGGACATCCCGGGCGGCCGGGAGGTGCCCGGCGGACGGCGGGACGCGGCGACCGATTCCGGGGCGGGCGGAACGGCCGGATAGGCTCGGGGCATGAGCACCACCCCGGCCGCTCGTGGACACCGTCGTCCGCGCGCGCACCGCAGGCCGGCCCGCCGTCCCCGCGGACGGTCGGCGCCCCCGTCCCCCCGGCACGGGGGAGCGGGCGGGACGGCTGTGAGCGGGCGCCGCCGCGGACGGAGAGGGACGGGTCTTCCACCGCACCCGGACCGCACGGAACGGTCCGGCGGCCGTCGTACGCACCCGAACCACCGCTCACGCAGCAGGGGAAGTTGGTAGCAGCCGTGATCACCTGGCCCGACCACACCACCGACGACCGTCCTCCGATCACGCTCACCGCCACCGGCGGCATAGACCGGGCCTCCCACCACCGGCTGGACGAGGCCTGGCTCGGGGCGGCCTGGAGCCACCCGACGACCCGCTGCTTCGTGGTCTCCGGCGGGCAGGTGCTGATCGAGGACACCGGGGGCGGGGGCGCCGAGCTGGTGACCATGCCCTCCTTCGACGCCCCGCTGACCGAGGCGCACCGCTACTTCCTCGGCATCGACGAGGACGGCGTGCGCTACTTCGCGCTGCAGAAGGACGCGCTGCCGGGCCGGATGGACGACGCGGCCCGGCCGGCCGGTCTGCGGGAGGCGGGCACGCTGCTGTCCGAGCGGGACGCCCAGCTGATGGTGCACGCCGTGGCCCTGGAGAACTGGCAGCGCATGCACCGCTTCTGCTCGCGCTGCGGCGAGCGCACGGTCATCGCCGCCGCCGGGCACATCCGCCGCTGCCCGGCCTGCGGCGGCGAGCACTACCCGCGCACCGACCCGGCCGTGATCATGCTGGTGACGGATCCGCAGGGCCGTGCGCTGCTGGGCCGCCAGGTGCACTGGCCCAAGGGCCGCTTCTCCACGCTCGCGGGCTTCGTGGAGCCGGGCGAGTCCATCGAGCAGGCGGTCGTCCGCGAGGCGGGCGAGGAGGCGGGCGTCACGATCGGCAGGGTCGAGTACGTCGCCAGCCAGCCGTGGCCCTTCCCCTCCAGCCTGATGCTGGGCTTCGTGGCGCACGCCACCTCCACCGAGATCCGGGTGGACGGCGAGGAGATCGAGGAGGCCCGCTGGTTCTCCCGCGAGGAGCTGGGCGCCGCGTTCGCCTCCGGCGAGGTGCTCCCGCCGTCGGGCATCTCGATCGCTGCCCGGCTGATCGAGCTGTGGTACGGGCAGCCGCTGCCGGACCCGCTGTGACGGGCGGTCCGCCGCGGGCCCGGTGATCCGGGCCCGCGGCGGACCGCCGACGGTGGTGCGTCAGGCTCCCAGAACGGCCTTCACCTTCGCGATCGAGGGGTTGGGCAGGGCCGAGCCGTCGGGGAAGAGCACGGTCGGGACCAGCTGGTTGCCGTTGTTGACCTTCTCGACGAAGGCCGCGGCCTCCGGGTCGTGCTCGATGTTGACCTCGGTGTACGCGATTCCCTCGCGGTCCATCTGGCCCTTGAGCCGACGGCAGTAGCCGCACCAGGTGGTGCTGTACATCGTGACCGTTCCCGCCATGGGTTCTCGTGCTCCTCGTCTCGGCGTGTCGGCGTACTGGCATCGGTGGAACGTTCAACCGGCCGGACCCATTCCCGAACGGCCCGGACCGGGGCCGGAGCGAGCCCCGACCGGGCCGCGCGGAGGCGCTGGTGCTACGAGTCCCGGCCGCCTGTGGACGACGGTTACCGGGCCCCCGGCCGACCTGGCAGCATGGCGGGGTGACAGCAGCAACGCCCTCCTCCCTCTTCCCGAACGTCCCCGATTCGCCCGACGCGGTGCTCGAAGGACTCGACCCCGAGCAGCGCGAGGTGGCGACGGCGCTGCACGGCCCGGTGTGCGTGCTGGCGGGGGCCGGTACGGGCAAGACGCGCGCGATCACGCACCGGATCGCCTACGGGGTGCGGGCGGGGGCGCTCCCGCCCGCGAGCGTGCTGGCCGTCACCTTCACCAACCGCGCGGCGGGCGAGATGCGCGGGCGGCTGCGCCAGCTCGGCGCGGGCGGTGTGCAGGCCCGCACCTTCCACTCCGCCGCCCTGCGCCAGCTGCAGTTCTTCTGGCCGAAGGCGATCGGCGGCGACCTGCCGCGCCTGCTGGAGCGCAAGGTCCAGCTCGTCGCCGAGGCCGCCGCACGCTGCCGCATCCGGCTCGACCGCAACGAACTGCGGGATGTGACGGGCGAGATCGAGTGGGCCAAGGTCACCCAGAGCGTCCCGGAGGACTACCCGGCCGCGGTGGCGAAGTCCTCGCGCGAGGCGCCGCGCGACCCGGCCGAGATCAGCCGGATCTACGGGCTCTACGAGCAGCTCAAGCGCGAGCGCTCGGTCATCGACTTCGAGGACGTGCTGCTGCTCATGGTCGGCATCCTCCAGGAGCGGCCGGACATCGCCGACACCGTGCGGCGGCAGTACCAGCACTTCGTGGTGGACGAGTACCAGGACGTCAGTCCCCTGCAGCAGCGGCTGCTGGAGCTGTGGCTGGGGGAACGGGAGAGCGTCTGCGTGGTCGGCGACGCCAGCCAGACGATCTACTCCTTCACCGGGGCCACCCCCGACCACCTGCTCGACTTCCGCACCCGGCACCCCGGCGCCACGGTGGTGAAGCTGGTGCGCGACTACCGCTCCACACCGCAGGTGGTGCATCTGGCCAACGGGCTGCTGGCCCAGGCCCGGGGCCGGGCCGCCGACCACCGGCTGGAGCTGGTCTCCCAGCGCGAGGCCGGGCCGGATCCCGTCTACACCGAGTACCCGGACGAGCCCGCCGAGGCCGAGGGCGTCGCCCGCCGTATCCGGGAGCTGATGGACGCCGGGGTCCCGGCGAGCGAGGTCGCGGTCCTCTACCGCGTCAACGCCCAGTCCGAGGTCTACGAACAGGCCCTGGCGGACGCGGGGGTGCCCTACCAGATGCGCGGCGCCGAGCGGTTCTTCGAACGGCCCGAGGTGCGTGAGGCCGGGGTCGCCCTGCGCGGCGCGGCACGGGCCGGGGACAACGACCCGCTGCTGGCCGACGCCGTGGACCTCCCCTCCCAGGTGCGCGCGGTGCTCGGCGGCACCGGCTGGACGCCGCGGCCCCCGGCCGGATCGGGGGCGGTGCGCGACCGCTGGGAGTCCCTGGCGGCCCTGGTGCGGCTGGCCGAGGACTTCGCCCGGGCCCGGCCGCAGGCGACGCTGGCCGATCTCGTGGCCGAACTGGACGAGCGGGCGAACGCCCAGCACGCCCCCACCGTCGAGGGCGTCACCCTCGCCTCGCTGCACTCCGCCAAGGGCCTGGAATGGGACGCGGTCTTCCTGGTCGGGCTGACGGACGGGACGCTGCCGATCAGCTACGCGAAGACCGACGAGCAGGTCGAGGAGGAGCGCCGGCTGCTCTACGTGGGCGTCACCCGGGCCCGGCGCCACCTCTCCCTGTCCTGGGCGCTGTCACGCTCGCCGGGAGGCCGGGGCGGCCGCCGCCCGAGCCGGTTCCTGGCGGGGCTGCGGCCCGGCTCCTCGTCGGACGCCGGCCGCGCCGGCGGGGTGGAGCGCGGCGGCGGGCGGTCGCGCAAGCGACGCGGTCCGGTGCGGTGCCGGGTGTGCGGGCGCACCCTCACCGACGCGGGCGAGATCAAGCTGATGCGCTGCGAGGGCTGCCCCTCCGATCTGGACGAGGAGCTGTACGAGCGGCTGCGCGAGTGGCGATCGGGTCAGGCACGGCAGCTCGGCCAGCCCGCCTACTGCGTCTTCACCGACAAGACGCTCATGGCGATCGCCGAGGCCCTGCCCGACAACGAGACGGAGCTGGCGCGGATCCCCGGCGTGGGCGGGCGCAAGCTCCAGAGGTTCGGCGCCGATGTGCTGGCCCTGTGCGCGGGCGAGGAGATCGGCGCGGACCCGGGGGAATCCGCGGGCGAGCGGATGGAGGAACGAGCGGACGAACAAGCGGACGAATAGCTTCCGGAATCTGTCACAGAGGCTGTTACGAATCCGCCGGGAAAATAGTTTGCGCGGGCCGTCCAAACCCTCATAGCCTTCCGGACATGGACGAGCGGGGCCTACTGGCTCCGTCGGATCCATGCTGTACTGAACCCTGAACGTCCGGATCGACACACACGTCGATCCCCAAAGCGCCGAGAGGAGGCGAGCTTCGATGACCACCACGATCACGACGGAACCGACCGGTCGCGAGGTCCTCGCCTCCTGCCTGCTCGGCTCTCGCCTGTCCGGCACCCGTGCCTTCGGCTTTACGGCCGCGCGTCCGGCCTCCCTCGCGGTTCTGTCGATTCGCGAGCGGGCCAGTGAGCGACCGACCCAGGCACCCGCGGTAGTGGCGGCGGCACAGGCTGATGCCTATGCCCTCACCGGCGCGGCCAACGGTGCCGGCAACGGACAGAAGCAGGCCAAGCACCACACGATGTGGGCCTTCCGTGGGCTCGAACCCTGGAGAGATCCAGCCTGATCGGCACGATCAGGTCGGCACCTTCCAGGGCCGCGGAACCCACACCGGGATCCGCGGCCCTTCTGTTTTCCCCCAATGGCCCGGCCACCAGCCGGGCCGAAGAGACGACACAAAGACGAGGAATCCACCGCCGTGCACATCCAGACGCACGCCCCGTCCGTACAGCCCGACCCGATCCGAACGTCCGATTCCACGGAGGACTCCTTGACCCCGCTCACCACGCTCACCGAGCTCGACGACGCCATCGAGCGTCTCGGTGCGGCCGTGCCCTGCCGCAGCTACGACCCGGAGGTCTTCTTCGCCGAGTCGCCGGCCGACGTGGAGTACGCCAAGTCCCTGTGCCAGACCTGCCCGCTGCGCGAGGCCTGCCTCGCCGGCGCCAAGGACCGCCGCGAGCCCTGGGGCGTCTGGGGCGGCGAGCTGTTCGTCCAGGGGGTGGTCGTCCCCCGCAAGCGGCCGCGTGGCCGTCCCCGCAAGAACCCGGTCACGGCATGAACACCGTCGGCACGATCGATCACCCCGCGACGCACGGTCCCGCGCTGCGTCCCTTCCCGAAGCCGGAATCCGCGATGACCCTCAACACCGACAACCACGCGAGCACACAGCCCGACGCCACCGCCTCGCTCCAGAACAGGACCCGCGACATGCAACTCATCCCAGAAGCCATGGCCCGTGCCCATATGCGTGAACGCATGCGGGAGGCCGAGTCGGAACAACTCGGCCACCGGGTGATCACCGCCCGGCGTATGCAGCGCCGCGCCGAGCGGGCCTCCCTGCGGGCCCGCCGCGCTCTGGCCCTGGCCATCATGCAGTGACGGCTCCCCGGCTCCGGCCCTGATCCCGGTCACAGCTGGAGCCGGTGAGCCGCTACCGTCCGACTGCCCCGGCGGGCCGGAGCCGGGACCGGACGGCGGCCGGACGGACAGCCGGGCGGAGACCGGACGGGCAGCCAAAGCAGAGGACGACGGCAGAGAACACTGACCGAGGACGCGGGGGCCGGGGCGGTGACGCCCCGGCCCCCGCCTCCTTCCGGGCGGGCGCGGCGAGCCCCGCCCGCCCCAGGCCCCTCAGGCGGAGGTCTCCGCCACCTCCGTGCCCTCCCCGGCATCGTCGAAGTACTCCTCCTCGTCCTCATCCGGCAGGAAACCGGGCACCCACGCCTCCATCTCCTCGTGCATGCGCACCTGTGCGCCGAGCTGGCACAGCACACCGATCGTGCTGAGCGTCACCCGGTGGATGAGCAGGTAGGAAGGCGGCAGGTTGAGCTGCTTGCCCAACTGGTAGGCGGGGGAACGGGGGTCGGCGACCCTCGCGGCCTGCTCCCGCATCCAGTCCCGGGAGAAGACGAACTCCTCCACCTGCGCCGGCTCGATGATCGGCAGGAGGTACTCCAGCACCGCGTCCGGATCCAGTTCGACGGACGGCTTGATGAACCCCTCGTCGCACAGCAGCTCGTGGACCGCCTCCGCATCGCCGTCGAGCGCCATCCGCAGGGCGACGCCGATCGTCGGCGGAAGCCCCTCCGGCAACCGGTCGACCGTGCCGAAGTCCATCACCCCCAGCCGCCACTGCCCGGGCGGACCGTCGGGCGCGTCGCCGGTCAGCAGCCGGAAGTTCCCCGGGTGGGGGTCGGCGTGCAGCAGTCCGGTGCGGGCCGTGCCGGAGAACAGAAAGCGCGCCAGCAGCTGCCCGGCCCGGTCCCGCTCCTCACGGCTGCCGTCCCTGATCACATCGGCCAGCGGCACGCCCTCCAGCCACTCGGTGACCAGCACCTGGTCGCACTGGTACACCACGTCCGGCACCCGCACGTCCGGGTCGTCGGCGAACTCCTCCGCGTACGCCCGCTGCGCCCGCGCCTCCAGCTCGTAGTCCAGCTCCTCGCTGAGCCGGTCGCGCATCTCCGAGACCAGCGGCTTGATGTCCACACCCGGAATGAGCGGGCCCAGCAGCCGGACGAAGCGTCCCAGCTGGTTCAGGTCCGACAGCAGCGCCTCACCGGCACCGGGGTACTGCACCTTCACGGCCACCGGGCGGCCGTCGTGCCAGACACCGCGGTGCACCTGCCCGATCGAGGCCGCCGCCGAGGGCTTGTCCTCGAACTCCTCGAACAACCCACGCCAGTCCTCGCCCATGCGCTCGGCCAGCGCGGCGTGCACCGATGCCACCGGCATCGGCGGTGCCGCCTCCTGGAGCTTGGTCAGCGCCGCGCGGTAGGGGCCGGCCACCTCCTCCGGGAGCGCCGACTCGAAGACCGACAGCGCCTGGCCGAACTTCATGGCACCCCCCTTCAGCTCCCCGAGGACCTTGAACAGCTGCTCGGCGGTGCGCTGCTGCAGCTCCTGCCCGACCAGGTCCGCGGAGTACCCGCCGATCCGCTTGCCCAGGCCCCAGGTCGCGCGCCCCGCCATCCCCAGCGGCAGCGCGG
Source organism: Streptomyces verrucosisporus (assembly GCF_017114865.1). GTDB lineage: Bacteria > Actinomycetota > Actinomycetes > Streptomycetales > Streptomycetaceae > Streptomyces > Streptomyces fenghuangensis. Next base: position 182,199 of record NZ_JADEYH010000009.1, read on the forward strand.
CCAGCTTGGCGGTACGGGTGACGGCCTTACGCGGAAGATCCGACATGTGCCCCTCCAACTTCCCGACAGCACGACCAGGTGGCAGCGCCGAGGACAGCGGTCATGTGGCCATTGTGGACCGCCGGGCCCCGTCCGCCGAGAGCGGGCGGCCGCCGTGCCCGGAAGCCGCACCGCACGGACACTCCGGATGAGGCGGCACCGGCTCGCACTCGGCGCGCAGCCGCGGCAGCACCCAGTGCTGCCGCGAGTCCGTGACACAGCTCTCGTCCCCGTCCAGGAAACTCAGCGCACAGGAGGCGGCGGCCCCCGCGACCACCGTCGCCAGCGCCACGTCGCAGGCGGGCACCGCCGACCGCCGTGCCGACCTCCACTGTGCCACCACCAGCGGCCAGGTGGGCTCCCGCTCGGTACGCCCGAGCGTCAGGCACTCCGCGCAGGCCGTCGCACCCGGCAGCACCAGCGGCCCCACGAAGCCGGTGGCCTCGACGACACCGGCGTACAGATGAGGCCGCCCGCTCCCGACCAGCTCCTCGGCCGCGGCGGGATCCGGGGCGTAGGCGGCCAGGCCGTCGCGCGGGGCGATCACCACCAGAGCGAGTGGCACGGAGCCCTCCCCCCGCCCGGGGCGGGGCGGACGGGCCCCGGCGGCCGCCCGCCGTACCGCCCGGCGAGCGGCCGAGGACCGCCGCTCGCCGGTCTGCCCGGGATCGATGCCCCCGGGCGCGGTGTCCCACGGCGCCACGCAGCCCCCGTCCACCACGTCCACCTGCCCCACCCCGGCCGCCGACAGCAGCGCCGCCACCGTCGCTCCGACCCTTCCGGCGCCGCGCACCTGTACCCGGGCCGCCGACCTGGCGGCCAGCCGGCGCACCCCGCCGCCCGGCTCGGGCCGGAGCACCGAGAGCGACCCCAGGTCCGGGCGGAGCCGGTCGTCCACCCGGGCCGCCGCCCGCCGGTGAGCGGTGGCGTCGTCCAGCAGCCCCGCGGCCGTCAGCCGTGCCACCAGCCGGTCGGCAGCGTCCGCCCCGAGCCCCATCGCCTCGGCGGCCTGTCTGAGCTGGGAAAGGTTGCGGGTGCCGTCGAAAAGCTCCAGGAAACCGCCGGTCGCGGTGTCCACCGGACCCAGCAGCACCGCGTGCGCGGGCGCCACCCCGTACCGCACGGTGTCCCGGTCCCGCCAGGCACGCCGGAGCGCGGGTTTGATCATCGGATGCACGGCAACCCCCTGAACGACCGCTGAACCACTTCTGAGCCCCTCCCAGGTGCGTTGGCGCCGGGAGGAGGACCGGACGGACCCAGCCTGCGTCCTTTCCCGCGCCCGCCGCGGAGCGCCGTCCACAGGACGCGGCGTTCGTCATACCGGGTGTGCGGGGGCGCTCGGGAGGCGCGCCACCGGCTCGCACGCAGGCGTGCGTCCCCGCCGGTGCCCCGGAGGCGGGACTTCCACCGATGCCTGCGGGTAACGTCGTGGCATGCCCGCAGACCCGCTGAACAGCGTCGAGGAGCCGGGCCCCGGCCCGGACGGCGCGGCCGCGGGCGGCACGGCGCCGCGGCCGGACGCGATCGAGGTCCGCCGCAGCACACGCCGCCGCCGTACGGTCTCCGCCTACCGGGAGGGCGGCCGCACCGTCGTCCTCATCCCGGCCCGGATGTCGAAGGAGGAGGAGCGGCGCTGGGTGGGCGTCATGCTCGACAAGCTGGCCGCCCAGGAGAGCCGGAGGACACTCGACGACGGGGAGCTGGCCGCCCGCGCCGTGCGGCTGTCCGAGCAGTACCTGCTCGGGCGCGCCCGCCCGGCCACCGTGCGCTGGGTCACCAACCAGAACACCCGCTGGGGCTCGTGCACCCCCGCCGAGGGCAGCATCCGCCTCTCCCACCGTCTGCAGGGAATGCCGGAGTACGTCCTGGACTACGTCCTCCTGCACGAGCTGGCCCATCTGCTGGTCCCCGGCCACGGCCCGGAATTCTGGCGGCTGTTGGAGACCTATCCGCGTACGGAGAGGGCACGGGGATTCCTTGAGGGAGTGACCGCCGCGGGCCGGCTGCCGAACGTTCCCCGCGACGGGGGCGAGTGAGCCGCGGGAGTACCGGTTAGCCTGGCGCAACGCAATTCACCGCTTCGGATGGGGGACGGTCGTTACGCATGGCCAGGGAATTCCAACGAGGCCACAAGGCCAAGATCAGCGATCTGACGGCCGGGACGGACCTGTACGTGGGCGTACGGATCTCCGCGCCGGGGCTGTCCTTCGACATCAGCTGCTTCGGTCTCGACGCCGACGAGAGGCTGTCGGACGACCGCTACTTCGTCTTCTTCAACCAGCCAGAGTCGCCGGAGGGGGCGATCCGGCTGCTGGGCGCCCAGGCGGGCGACACCGAATCCTTCAGAGTGACGCTGGACCGCATTCCCACGAATGTCCAGAAGATTTCCTTCACCGCCACGATCGACGGCGACGGGCAGATGTCCCGGACCGATCCCGGCTATCTGCGGATCGTAGCGGGCGGTGAGGAGGTCGCGCGCTACTCGTTCGACGGTTCGGAGTTCACCACCGAGCGGGCCGTGATGCTCGGCGACTTCTACCTCAAGGACGTCTGGCGCTTCGCGGCGGTCGGGCAGGGCTTCGACGGAGGGCTGGAGGCGCTGCTGAAGCACTTCGGCGGCGAAGTGCTGGAGGAGGAGCCCGCTCCCGCGCCGGCTCCGCAGGCGGCGCCCGGTTTCGCGCCGCCCGCCGGACCGGCGCCCGGCTTCGCGCCCCCGGCGCCCCCCGCTCCCGCGCAGCAGGCACACCCGCCCGCACCGGCACCGCAGCAGGCACCCCCGCCCCCGGCGGCCCCCGTTCCCGCCCAGCCGCCCTTCGGGCAGCCGGCGCAGCCCGCCGGACCCTCCCACGGAGGCGGGCCCGCCCAGCCGGGTTTCCCGGGACAGGCGGCCCCGCCCGTTGCGCCCCCGTCCGCCCCGGTACCCCCGGCGCCCACAGCCCCGGGCCAGGCCCTGCCCAACCCCTTCGGGCAGCCGCCGGCTCCGCAGCAGCCCTTCGGACAGGCCCCCGGTCACCCCGGCGCCCCGCAGGCACCCCAGATGCCCCAGATACCCCAGGGACCGGCGGCCGGTATCGGCGCCGCGCTGGAGAAGTACCGGGAGGCGCCCACCGGGCAGCGCTGGACCCTGCAGAACCCGGCGCTGATCCGCGCCGACCTCTCCCACGACGGCCAGGGCGTCCTCGCGCGCCAGGGCAGCATGGTGCTCTACCAGGGCAAGGTCGACTTCTCCTACAAGGGCGCCGGATTCGCCGGCCGGATCATCGGCAACGCCACCGGCCAGGAGATGCAGCTCATGCGCTGCACCGGCCGCGGCCAGGTGTTCTTCGCCGAGAACGCCGCGCACGTCCACCCCATCGAGCTCCAGGGCGACGCCGTCTGCGTCTCCGCCGACAACGTGCTCGCCTTCGACGAGACCCTCCAGTACGAGGTGCGCCGGATCGACGGCCACGGCATCCCCGGCGGCGCACTGTTCACCATGCAGTTCCAGGGCACCGGCACCGTCGTGGTCAAGACGCAAGGCACCCCGGTCGTCCTGCCCGTCACCCCGACGACCTTCGCCGACAGCCAGGCCGTAGTCGCCTGGTCCGCCGGCGCCCAGGTGATCATCTCCAGCCAGGTGCGGCTGCGCCGCAACGCCTACCCGGGCCACAGCGGGGAGACCGTGAACCTCCAGTTCCGCGGCGCGCCCGGCAACTTCATCGTCGTCCAGCCCTACGAGGTCTGAGGGAGCCCGTCATGGACCACACAGCGATCCCGGGGGTCTCGGGCTACGCCCCGGCCCCGCCCGCCGCCCGCATGGAGAACCACGGCTCGCACATGGTGAAGATCGCCATGACCGGCGGCCAGGACGTCTTCGCCCGTTCCGGCTCGATGGTCGCCTACGAGGGCTTCGTCCAGTACGAGGCCAATCCGCCGGCCGTCCGGCAGGCCGCCTCCCAGTGGCTCACCGGAGAGGGCGCCCCACTGATGAAGTGCAGCGGCGACGGACTGCTCTACCTGGCCGACTACGGCGCCGACGTCGTCTGCCTGAACCTCGACAACGAGGCGATGTCCGTCAACGGCACCAACCTCCTCGCCTTCGACGCCCATCTCCAGTGGGGCGTCGAGCGCGTCAAGGGCCTGGCGAAGTTCTCCGGGCAGGGCATGTTCAACGTCGGGATATCCGGCACCGGCTGGGTCGCCCTCACCTCCCGCGGCACTCCCGTGGTCGTGGACTGCGGACGCGGCGAGGACGAGACGTACGTCGACCCCGACGCACTGGTGGCCTGGTCCTCGGGGCTGAAGATGAAGGGCAAGCGGAGCATGAAGGCGGGCGCACTGATCGGCCGGGGCAGTGGCGAGGCGTACCAGATCGCCTTCTCCGGCCGGGGGTTCGTCGTCGTACAGCCCAGCGAGGACAGTACCGACCGCCTGCGCGTCCGGGGCTGAGGGGGAAGGAAGAACCATGCAGAGTCCGCTTTTCGGCCACACCGAGGTGCAGAGCCAGGACCGCTACGCCCTGCAGAACCCGCAGCTTCTGCGGGTCCTGCTCGGCGGCCAGGACGATGTGCTCGCCCGCAAGGGCGCGATGGTCGCCTACCAGGGTCTGATGGAGTTCGACGGTGAGTACCAGAGCGGCGAGCAGCGCCGCAGGCGGTCCCGGACCGGCGAGAACCTGGAACTGATGCGCTGCTCCGGGCAGGGCACGGTCTACCTGGCCAACCTCGCCCAGTACATCCACATCATGGACGTGGACTCCGAGGGCCTGACGGTCGACAGCGCCTACGTGCTGGCGCTGGACTCGTCCCTGCACTGGGAGGTGATCGCCGTGGACAGCCAGTTCGGGATCTCCGGCTCCGGCGCGTACAACCTCAACATCACCGGGCGCGGCAAGGTCGCGCTGATGACCTCCGGCCAGCCACTGGCGCTCCAGGTCACCCCGGAGCGGTACGTCAGCGCCGACTCCGACGCGGTGGTCGCCTGGTCCAGCTCGCTGCGGGTGCAGATGCAGGCCCAGACCAGTTCCCAGAGCGTGTTCCGCCGGCGCGGCAGCACGGGGGAGGGCTGGGAGCTGAACTTCATGGGCGAGGGCTTCGCCCTCGTCCAGCCCAGCGAGCTGCTGCCGCCGCAGAACGCGGCGGCCGGTCCGGGCGCGCAGTACGGCATGGGCCAGCACGGCGCACGCGGCCAGAACCAGGGCAACATCTGGACCAACTGACCGGCCGGAGGACACCGGGGCGCGCGGGCGGGCCCCCTCAGGAGGACCGCCCGCGCGCCCCGGTGTCAGAGCAGTGCGCGAGTGCGCTCGGCCAGCCGTACGACGGAGTCGTCGGCCACGTCCGCCACCTCGTCCCAGCCGAGCCAGCGCAGCTCCAGCGACTCCTCGCTGATCTCCTCGGCCGCGCCCTCGGGCGCCAGGGCGGCGTACTGCACGTCCAGGTGCCAGGCGCACGGCGTGTGGTGCCGGTCCAGCCGTACGGGCCCGCCCGGCAGCAGGGTGAGCCCCGCGATGCCCGACTCCTCGGCGGCCTCCCGCAGGGCGGCTCCGGCGAGGACGGTGTCACCGGGCTCGCAGTGCCCGCCCGTCTGGAGCCACATCCTCAGCTTGCGGTGGTGCGTCAGCAGGACGCGTCCGCGCCGCGGATCCACCACCAGCGCGCTCGCCGTTATGTGCCCGTCCGCGCAGGACCGCCACACGCCGTCCGGGCGGGCGGCCAGATGGTCGCAGTACGCCAGGCGCAGCGCCTCCTGAGCGCCGTCCGGCGCGGACCACTCCTTGAGCGTCCGCGCCGCGTCCTCGTGCAGGCTCACCGGGCGCCGCCGTGATCGTCCCCGCGCTCGTTCCCGCCGTCCTCGCGCTCGTCCTTGTCCTCCGGTTCCGGGCCGCGCACGCCTTCGGCGCCGCCCTCCGCACCGGACTCCTTGCCCAGCAACCCCTCCAGTTCGGAGAAGTCCAGCTGCTCGCGGTGGACGAAGCCGTCCGGGTCGTCGAGGTCCTCGGCGGTCGGCAGCATGTCCGGGTGCGCCCACAGCCCGTCGCGCCCGTCCACCCCGCGGGCGTCGGTGAGCGAGGCCCACAGCCGGGAGGCGTCGCGCAGCCGCCGGGGCCGCAGCTCCAGGCCGATCAGCGTGGCGAAGGTCTGCTCGGCCGGACCGCCGCCGGCGCGGCGGCGCCGCAGCGTCTCGCGCAGGGCGGAGGCGGAGGGCAGATGGGGCTCGGCCGCGGCGTGCACCACCGCGTCCACCCAGCCCTCGACCAGTGCCAGCGCCGTCTCCAGCCGGGCCAGGGCCGCCTTCTGCTCGGGGGTGTCCTCGGGCTGGAACATGCCCTGCTGCAGCGCCTCCTGCAGCTCCTCGGGACGTGAGGGGTCGAGCTGCCCGACGACGTCCTCCAGCTTGGCCGTGTCCACCTTGATCCCGCGCGCGTACCCCTCGACCGCGCCGAACAGGTGCGAGCGCAGCCACGGGACATGGGCGAACAGCCGCTGGTGCGCCGCCTCGCGCAGCGCCAGGTAGAGCCGCACCTCCTCCAGGGGCACGCCCAGGCCCTCGCCGAAGGCCGCGATGTTGGCCGGCAGCAGCGCCGCCCGGCCCTTCGGCCCCAGCGGCAGCCCGATGTCGGTGGAGCCCACCACCTCGCCGGCCAGCACGCCCAGCGCGTGGCCGATCTGGGTGCCGAACATCGCACCGCCCATGGAGCGCATCATCCCCAGCAGCGGGCCGGCCATGGCCTGCATCTCCTGGGGGAGCACGTCGCCCATGGCCGCCCCGACCCGCTCGGCGACCGGGTCCACCAGGTCCTTCCACACCGGGAGGGTGGCCTCCACCCACTCGGCGCGGCTCCAGGCGAGGGCCGAACCGGAACCGGAGGGCAGCGAGGTCACGCCGTCCAGCCACAGGTCGGCCAGGCGCACGGCCTCCTCCACCGCCTCGCGCTCCCGCGGGCCGACGCTGGCGTCCTTGGTGCCGTCCGGGGTGCCCGCGGCGACGGTCTGCCGGGCGATGTCCTTGGCCATGTCCCAGTTGACCGGCCCGCCCTCGTAGCTGAGCATCTGGCCGAGCCGCTGGAACGCGGCGCCCAGGTCGTTCGGGTCGAATCCGCCGGGGCCGCCGCCCAGGGATCCGAACATCGCCGCGAGCGGGTTGTCGGCGCCGCCCGCGCCGCCGAACCCGAAGGGGTTCTGCGGGCCGCCCCGGTCGCCCTGACCGCCCTTGTCGCCCTTCTTCCGTCCGTCGTCGCCCTCCTCGGGCTCCTCGGGCGGCATGCCGAATCCGAATGGGATGTCACTCACGGGGTTCCTCGGCTCTGGTGGATGGGACGGTGGGACGTCGGTGGGATGGTGTGCGATGTGGCGGGCTCTACGTCCAGCCTAGACACCTCTCGTGCAGGATGGAGCCTGCGCACGTCGTACCCACAGACAACCGCGGGAGACACCGGGTGAGTTCCCAGGAGCCAAACGTTCGCGGTCCGCGTAACGGAGCCGCAGGGCCCGTCGTCGCGGTCACCGGAGCCGCAACGGGGGTCGGCGCGCTGCTCACCGAGCGGCTGGTCGCCTCCCCGGACGTGGGCCGGGTCGTCGCGCTCGACGAGCGCCGCGGAGTGGTGGACGACGCGCAGTGGCACGTCCTGGACGTGCGGGACCCGGCCATCGCCGACCGGTTGCGCGGTGACGGCGAGCCGGTGGACACCGTGGTCCACCTCGCCCTGGACCTGGATCTGGAGACCGACCCCGCCGCACGCACCGCCTACAACGTGCGCGGCACCCAGACCGTGCTGACCGCGGCCGCCGCCGCGGGCGTGCGCCGGGTGGTGCTGTGCACCTCGGCGATGGTCTACGGGGCCCTGCCCGACAACGACGTGCCGCTGGCCGAGGACGCCGAGCTGCGGGCGACCGCCGAGGCCACCGGGGTGGGCGACCTGCTTGAGATCGAACGCCTCGCCCGGCGCGCCCCGCGCGCGCATCCGGGACTGAACGTCACGGTCGTACGCCCCACCGTCCTGGTCGGCGGCACCGACACCGCCCTGACCCGCTACTTCGAGTCCCCGCGCCTGCTGGTCGTGGCCGGCTCCCGGCCCTGCTGGCAGTTCTGCCACGTCGAGGACCTGGCCGGCGCCCTGGAGTACGCGGCGCTGGAGAAGGTGGAGGGCGAACTGGCGGTCGGCTGCGACGGCTGGCTGGAGCAGGAGGAGGTCGAGGAGCTGTCCGGCATCCGCCGCATGGAGCTGCCCTCCGCCGTCGCGCTCGGCGCCGCCTCCCGGCTCCACCGCCTGGGGCTGACGCCCTCCCCGGCCGGCGACCTGGCGTACACCATGCACCCCTGGGTGGTCAGCGGCTCCCGGCTGCACGAGGCGGGCTGGCGGCCGAAGTGGACCAACGAGGAGGTGCTGGCCGCGCTGCTGGAGGAGGCGGCCGGGCGCCACGCGGTCGCGGGCCGCCGCCTGGGCCGCAAGGACGCCACCACGCTCGGCGCCGCGGGCGCGACCGTCGCCCTGGTGGGCACAGCGGCCCTGGTCAGGCGCGCTCGCAAGGCCCGCCGCCGGGTGTGACGACGGGCGCGGCACCGGAGGGCGGCACCGGGGTGTCGGCGGGCCGCCGCCGTGCTCCCGCGCCCGTACGGCACCATGGCCCCATGGCACAGACGTACGACCACCCCGGGGAGCGGGCGGCGCCCGACCCGGTCCGCCTCCTGGCGATCCGCGACACCCCGCTCTCCGTGGACGAGGTCCTCAAGGCCGTCGGCGACGCCTCGGCGGGAGGCACCGCGCTGTTCGCGGGCACCGTGCGCGACCACGACGGGGGCACGGGGGTGACCGGGCTCGGCTACTCCTGCCACCCCACGGCCGAGGCCGAGCTCCGCCGGGTCGCGAAGGAGGTCGCGGCCGACTTCCCCGTACGGGCGCTCGCCGCGGTCCACCGTGTGGGGGACCTGTCGGTCGGCGATCTGGCCGTGGTCGTCGCCGTCTCCTGCGCGCACCGCGCCGAGGCGTTCGAGGCGTGCCGCCGCCTGATCGACGACCTGAAGCACCGGGTGCCGATCTGGAAGCACCAGACCTTCGCCGACGGCACCGAGGAGTGGGTGGGGGC
>NZ_JADEYH010000090.1 GCF_017114865.1 Streptomyces verrucosisporus
CAGAGGCTTTCATTTCCATGAGTTGTTGAGGACGAGGGCGGCCTGGGCGATGGTGCCGATGCGGCTGGGGCTGGCCGTCACATGCTGCAGGGCGCGCCAGCGCTGTTTGAGTTCGGCCGCCGCGCGCTCGCCGATCGCGCGGATGCCGCGCAGGAGCCGGTTGTGGGCGCGGGTGTCCGCCGCCAGGGGTGAGGCGATGTCGGGGTGCGGGCGGAAGGGTGTGTGGACGCCGCTGCCGGCGTCGGTGTAGCCGACGTCGGCCAGCGTCGGCAGCCCGGCGCGGGCTGCGGCGTACAACGCGGGCAGGGCGTGGAGGCGGGCGGCGCGCAGGTCGTGCACCGAGCCGGGCTCGACGTCGGAGACCCACAACAGACGCCCGTCGGGAGCGGCGAGGAACTGGAGGTTTCCGGCGAAGCGCCGTCCCTTGCCGGAGTACCACAGGTCGTTGCCCCGCTCGGTGGTGCCGGCCACACGGTCGCAGGCGATGAGCGTGCCGTCCAGCACCACATGGCTCATCCCTTGCTCGCGGCAGTGGTCCAGGACTTCGTGCAGGTCCGGCGCGCGCTCGGCCAGGACATT
>NZ_JADEYH010000091.1 GCF_017114865.1 Streptomyces verrucosisporus
GGCTGTCTCCGCCGGTCATAGAGGATGTGATCGACCAGAGCGAGCGGACCGTGGCGCGGGCGCGGACTCCGCGGGGCGCCGTGGTCTGCCCGGTGTGCGGAGTGTCGCCGGGGCGGGTGCACGGCTGTCAACTGCGGACAGTGACCAACCTGCCGGTCGATGACCGCCGGGTAGTAGTCCGCGTGCGGGTGCGGCGTCCGGTGCGTCTCACGCCCGGCTGCTACCAGACCTGTCCGCGAATAGGTGTGTGGGTTCCTGGAGCGGTATCAGCGGCGCACGGCCCGCCTGACCAGGCAGGTCACCGTGGTCAAGGAGTTAGCGAGCCGGGCCCCCTCGGCGGGCCAAGCAGGCCTTGATGAGGCGCCGCTCGGTGCGGGTCGGGGTTCGGTGAGGGATGGAGTGCGGGCGGCTGAAGTGGTCGGCCATGCCCACTTCGCCCAGGGTCCGTTGGCGGCCTGCCCAGTGCTGGGCCGTGGTGACGGAAACCTGAGGCGTTCCGCGGCTCGACGCAGGGGCCAGCCGTTCTCCACGGTGCAACGGGCCAGGTGCAGGATTCGGTCTCGGTCAGA
>NZ_JADEYH010000092.1 GCF_017114865.1 Streptomyces verrucosisporus
GGTCGGCGTGGACACCAACGCCGACCACCTCGCCGCCTACCACCTCGGCCCACACGGCAACCCGATCGGCAACCCGCGCCGGTTCTTCTACGACCTCACCGGCCCCGCCGGCCACCGAGACGCCCAGATACGGCACGCCATCAGCCGGCTGCCGCACTGGACAGGCCGATGCGGCGTGAAGGCCATCGGCCTGGAGAACCTGGACTTCACCGCCGAGAAGACCCGCGAGAAGCACGGCCGCCGCAAGCGGTTCCGGCAACTCGTCTGCGGCATCCCCACCGGCAGGCTCAAGGCCCGGCTCGTCTCGATGGCCGCCGAACACGGCCTGTCGATCGTCGCCGTCGATCCGGCATACACCTCGATGTGGGGAGCACAGCACTGGGCCAAGCCCCTCACCTCGAAGAACAGGAAGATGTCCCGACACGATGCCGCCGGCATCGCGATCGGGCGACGCGCCCTCGGGCACCCGATCCGGCGACGGACGGCACCGCCCCACGACGACCGGAGTGATCGTCGTGGGCATCGGACCGCCCAGGCCGAC
>NZ_JADEYH010000093.1 GCF_017114865.1 Streptomyces verrucosisporus
GAGCGCGTGCTCGACCAGCGTGATCAGCGCGCTCTTCGCCTCCGCCCGATGCCGCGCGTCCGTGGTGATGATCGGCGCGTCCGGACCGATCTGCAGCGCCTCACGCACCTCGTCCGGCGTGTACGGCTGATGCCCGTCGAACCCGTTCAGCGCGATCACGAACGGCAGACCCGAGTTCTCGAAGTAGTCCACCGCCGGGAAGCAGTCCGCCAGCCGGCGCGTGTCCACCAGCACCACCGCGCCGATCGCGCCGCGCACCAGATCGTCCCACATGAACCAGAACCGGTCCTGGCCCGGCGTACCGAACAGGTACAGGATCAGGTCCTGGTCCAGCGTGATACGGCCGAAGTCCATCGCCACCGTCGTGGTGGTCTTGTCGGCGGTGTGCGTCAGGTCGTCGATCCCGGCGGACGCGGCGGTCATCACGGCTTCGGTGCGCAGCGGGTTGATCTCCGACACGGCGCCCACGAAGGTCGTCTTGCCCACGCCGAACCCGCCCGCCACCACGATCTTCGCGGAGGTGGTGG
>NZ_JADEYH010000094.1 GCF_017114865.1 Streptomyces verrucosisporus
TTTGAGTGAGACAGCGTTACGGTCCGGGGTGACCCGCCTGACGTCGAAGCCGTCAGCGACGGTTCGCGGACGTCGCGGCACAGCGCTCACAAGGACATCAGACCCGGATGAACCCTTACGACATCACGAGTTCAACCTCGGTGAACCGTTTTCATCCTGAATATGCGCAGGTCAGCAGGGTATGGACGGCTTGGACGGCTGTGCCGATGCGGCGGGTGGAACAGCGGGCTCGCCGCAGTAGCCGCCACGTCTTGAGTTGAGCGAAGGCGCGTTCGTCGGGGGCTCGGAGTCGGGCGTGGTCGCGGTTGAACCGCTGGTACTGCTGCGGTTGTTCGCTGTAGTGGTAGTACGGCGTGCGGAAGGTGGCGCCGGCGCCCTGGTAGGCGCGGTCCGCGAGTACGAGGATTTGCCGGGTGAGGCAGGCCTGGACGATGCCGTGAGCGCGGGCCGCGGTCAGGTCGTGCGTGCGGCCCGGTGCCGCGCGCGAGAACCACAGCGGGGTGCCGTCCGGACGC
>NZ_JADEYH010000095.1 GCF_017114865.1 Streptomyces verrucosisporus
TTAGTCCACGCTCCCCCCACACGAGCACTACAGTCCGCATCGTCGACCACATGCCTCGCTCGGAGGAGCCATGACCCCGCCGCCCGCCTCACCCAATCCGTACGGTGGCCTGAACGACCACACGCCGTACGGCGGTGAGGGCGACCAGCCGCTGGTGCGGCCGTACGCCATGACCGGGGGCCGTACCCGGCCGCGCTACCAGCTCGCCATCGAGGCGCTGGTGAGCGCCACCGCAGATCCGGCACAGCTCATGGGCCTGCTTCCGGAGCACCAGCGGATCTGCCACCTGTGCCAGGAGGTCAAGTCGGTGGCGGAGATCTCCGCACTGCTCGCCATACCCCTGGGCGTGGCCCGTATCCTCGTGGCCGACCTGGCCGAGGCCGGGATGGTGGCCATCCATCAGCCGGGCAGCAGCAGCGAGCCCGGCGGCGCACCGGATGTGACACTGCTCGAAAGGGTGCTCAGTGGACTTCGCAAGCTCTAGC
>NZ_JADEYH010000096.1 GCF_017114865.1 Streptomyces verrucosisporus
CATCCTCGAAACCCTCGCCGCATACTGCACACGAACTAACGACTCAGGACACTAGCCAGGTTACGGATTATGCGGTCTGGAGGCGGGCACGCCTCCCTGCCCCTCCAGACCTTGCCGGGCCTGGAGGGGCTCTAAAGATCACGTACGTTCATCAAGCTGTCAACTCGTTTAATTTTTGCGGTAGTTGACAAATCAGCCACCGCTCACCTCCTTCGAGTGGGCGCCCCGGTGAGTGCTGTGCGTCGTGAAGTCGCAGGTCACAGACCTGATGTGTGGTGTCCGGGATGTTCACGTCGGCCGCGACCGGGTGAATTCGGAAGGGATTTCCGACTTCGGGAGAATTCGCGTTTCGATACCGGAAACCTATGGCTCGCATCGGCTTTGTCAAGCAGTTCTGCCGGTCGGCGTGTTCACGACGGTTGGCGGCTTTACGGGGTGTTCTGTTCGACGGTACT
>NZ_JADEYH010000097.1 GCF_017114865.1 Streptomyces verrucosisporus
TTGAGCAGACTTCCCTGCAGTTCGGCGCGGAGGTCCGGCGTCAGCACCGTACCCGCACGGTCCACCAACAGGGCCATCTCGTACCCGACCAGACCGATGTCCGCCTCCGGATGCGCCAGCACCGCCAGCGAGGAACCGTCGGAGACCGACATGATGAAGAGGAACCCACGCTCCATCTCCACCACCGTCTGATTCACCGCACCCCCCTCGAAGATGCGCGACGCACCAGCGGTCAGCGAGGTCAGCCCCGACGCGACCGCCGCCAACTGATCGGCGCGATCCCGCGGAAACCCCTCGGACATGGCCAGAAGGAGGCCGTCGGCGGAGACCACCACCGTGTGCGACACCCCCGGGGTGTTGTCCACGAAGTTGGTGATCAACCAGTTCAG
>NZ_JADEYH010000098.1 GCF_017114865.1 Streptomyces verrucosisporus
GATGCCCTCGTGCAGGTAGCGATAGCCGGTGGCCTGGGAGATCCCGGCGTCGCGGGCCAGGCAGTGCACGCAGGTGCGGTGGCGGAACCAGCGCAGCACCAGCACCGCCTGGCGGAACGGGCCCAGCGCCCGCGAGCCCTTCGGGGTGCCGATCCGGCGGCGGTGGGCAGACAGGAGCCGGGCGAGGAAGACCACCACCGGGCGCGGGACGTCGAGCATGGCAGGATGGGAAACCAACGTGAAGCCTCTGGTTGTGCGGACGAGATCTTGTGGTGAGACCTGTCCTACCAGGGGCTTTACGTCTGCTCGCGGTCAGGGCAGGGCTGCCCGGCCCGTCCCGATACCGGAGCCTCATCCGGCTTCGCGTAGATCATTTCGCTGAGAAAA
>NZ_JADEYH010000099.1 GCF_017114865.1 Streptomyces verrucosisporus
TGGCGCCCTCCCCGCCGTCGCCGGCCCACAGGCCCAGGATGTCCCGCCGGCCCTCGACGGTGACCGCCAGGGCCACGTAGATCGGCCGGTTGGCCACCGCGCCGTCGCGGATCTTGACGTGGATGGCGTCGATGAAGACCACCGGATAGACCGCATCGAGCGGCCGGTTCTGCCACTCGGCCATGCCGTCCAGGACCTTGTCGGTGATCGTGGAGATCGTCTGCCGGGAGACCTCCGCGCCGTAGACCTCGGCCAGGTGGGCCTGGACCTCACCGGTCGTCAGCCCCTTCGCGGACAGCGAGATCACCATCTCGTCCACGCCGG